>NZ_JBPCHX010000003.1:0-711261 GCF_051011775.1 Chryseobacterium amylolyticum | reverse complement strand
AAAAAGATTTTAGACATTATCCTGCTAACTTACATCCTTTACTCTGGTCAAGAGGTTTGGATTCCTACGGAATGACACAATGGAAATAAAGGCTTGTATTCACTAACCCGAAGCTCGCAACACAATAACCCGGACCACTATATTCTCCTACCATGAAATTCATCATTCATCATTCATCATTCATCATTAACAACTCCTACCCTAGCCCTGATAGCAATGGTTACCCCGCAGCAGAAGCTGGAGCGAGAGGGCTTGAGATGGGAAGCCCCGGCGCGAGGAGTAGAAATGGATAGCAGGATGAAGCTCCTGAAAAAGTTGGAGGGTTGGAGGGCCGGAGAGTCAGAGAGGGAGAGTATAAGAGAATTGGAAAAAGTGAGGATAAAAAGAGGAATATGAAATTTTGATGGATTTTCTGCTGTATCTAAAAAAAACATTCCGTAAGAGCCTTATATAATGGACTCCTACGGAATGGGGATAAAACGAAGTTATATTTTAGTTCAGGACGTATGATGTTCCGTCTCTTCCATCTTTTAATTCTATGCCTTCTGCAAGCAGCTTGTCTCTGATCTGGTCTGAAAGCTCGAAGTTTTTGGATTTTCTTGCCTGATTTCTCAGTTCGATTAAAACTTTTAGGGTCTGATCAAGTTTTTCGTTATTATTTTCTTCTACGGTCTGTAACCCTAAAACATCAAAGATAAAGGCGTTGAGCGTAGTTTTTAAATCTTCAAGATCAGCAGTTGAGATCGTTTCTTTACCATCATTCAAAGCAAAGATGTATTTCACCGCTTCAAACAGGTGGGCAATCAGGATTGGTGAATTGAAATCATCTGTTAAAGCGTCATATGCTTTATTTTTCCATTCCTGCAGATTGAAACCGGATTGTTTTGTATCATCAGCAGTCATAGAGTTTAATACTTTTACAGCTTCCATTAATCTGATGAATCCTTTTTCGCTCGCTATCATGGCATCGTTTGAAATATCCAGAACACTTCTGTAGTGTGCCTGCAGGAAGCAGAAACGCACTATTGAAGGATGGAATGGCTTTTCAAAGAAGTCATTGTCTCCTGTAACCAGCTGCATCGGAAGGATATAGTTTCCTGTAGATTTGCTCATGCGCTGAGAATTCATGGTCAGCATATTGGCATGCATCCAGTAATTTACCGGTGCGGCATCGTTGCAAGCTTTACCTTGTGCAATTTCACATTCATGGTGAGGGAACTTAAGATCCATTCCTCCTCCATGGATATCGAATGTTTCGCCCAGATATTTTGTACTCATGGCAGTACATTCAAGGTGCCATCCCGGGAAACCTTCTCCCCAAGGGGAATTCCATCTCATAATGTGAGCGGGAGAGGCTTTTTTCCACAATGCAAAATCCTGTGGGTTTTTCTTTTCTCCTTGTCCGTCCAGATCTCTGGTATTGGCGAAAAGCTCTTCTATATTGCGTTTTGAAAGTTCACCATAGTTCAATCCTCTTTTGTTATATTCTAATACATCGAAGTATACCGAACCGTTGCTCTCGTAAGCAAAACCCCTTTCAATCAGCTTTTGAGTCAATTCTATCTGTTCTACAATATGTCCTGTAGCGGTAGGTTCGATGTTTGGAGGCAGCAGATTGAACATATCCAGTACTTTATGGAAATCTACTGTATATTTCTGTACAATTTCCATAGGCTCCAGCTTTTCAAGTCTGGTCTGCTTAACGAACCTGTCATTATCTACATTTCCATCATCGGTAAGGTGGCCAGCATCAGTAATATTTCTTACATATCTTACTTTATACCCCAAATGCATCAGGGTACGGTAGATAAAATCGAAGGAAAGGAAAGTTCTTACATTTCCTAAATGCACATTGCTGTACACTGTAGGTCCGCAGACATACATTCCGACATTTCCTTCCAAGATAGGTTTGAATATTTCTTTTTCCGCTGTAAGGGAGTTATATATTTTTAATTGCATTTATTTTAAGTTAAAGATTTAATGATTTTAAAGATTCAAAAATTAGTTAAAAAATACCTTTGTCACAACAAATAATTGTCGTGATAAAAATTTTATATGAAACTTTTTTAAATTTTATCATTATTAAATCGCTTTTAAATGATGCTGCAAATGATCTACATAATCCTTAATAATAAACTCCAGGGTAAACCTTTGAAGTTCTGTTTTGGTGGTATCGCAGGTTCTTTGCAATGCTTCATCCGGAATATTTTCTACAACATGAACAATCTGATAGTTCAAAGATTTCCACAGGCCAATAAGATCTGAAGTAGGAACATTCTGATAGTTCTGTGCTTTTACCCAAAAATTCTGATCATAAACGATATTCTCATTCTCTTTGTATTGGGTAACGACAAATCTACGGATATTTGTTAAAGCACTGTCACAAAGATGGCCAATAATTTCTTTTTTGGACCATTTTTCCGGAGAACTTTTATACGACCATTCTTCTTCAGATATATTTTGAAATCTCTGAAGCTCATTGTCAATAATATTTTTGAGGATCTGGTAGTTCATTTTATTAATCTAGTTTTGCGTGACTTCCTACGTAATGTAAGAATTCCTGTCTGGTAATAGGGTTTGTTCTGAAAATACCACTTAATTCTGCCGTAATTGTAGAACTCGCCGTATCTTTTATTCCTCTGCAGTTAACACAAAGATGTTTGGCATCAATGATACAGGCTACATCTTTTGTTCCTAAAGCTTCTTTCAAAGCGTCTACAATCTGCATGGTAAGCCTTTCCTGAACCTGAGGCCTTTTTGCATAGTAATCAACAATCCTGTTAATTTTTGAAAGACCAATTACTTCTCCATTGGAAATATAAGCAACATGGGCTCTTCCTATAATGGGCAGAAAGTGGTGTTCACAAAAAGAATATACAGTGATATCTTTTTCCACCAACATCTGGCGGTATTTATATTTATTGGAGAAGGTGGAGATTCCCGGTTTATTTTCAGGAAGAAGACCTCCGAAAATCTCGTTTACATACATTTTGGCAACACGTCTTGGGGAGTCTTTCAGGGAATCATCCGTCATATCTAACCCCAGCGTTTCCATAATCTCGCCAAAAAGCTCAGTAATTTTTTCAATTTTTTCCTGTGGCGATTTATCAAAAGCATCTTCCCTTATAGGCGTATGTTCTTTTCCTGTGAAAATATCATCGTCGTTATCAGTAAAATCAACCATTTTTATTTAATTTGCAGCAAAAATACGGATAATATCTGTTCATCTCTATTCAATTAGGATGAAAAACCTTATCTTTTATAACCAGTTCTGATTAAAAGCATATGATTATTGCCGAAGAAGTACAAAACCACCTCCATAAAAGGGAATTTCTGGAATTCCCGGCCCGCCTTTACCGGGATGACAAAAATTATATCCGGCCTTTAGATAAGTATATTGAGGAAATTTTTGATCCTGAAAAGAATAAATTCTTTAAAAACGGGGAATGCAAGAGGTTTCTGTTTAAAAGGAATGATAAAACGGTTGGTAAAGTAGCTGTTTTCATCAATGGCTGTTATGAGCAAAAACAACGTACCGGAGGAATTGGTTTTTTCGACTGCATCAATGATCAGGTAACAGCAGATTTCATTTTTGACTACTGCAAAAGCTGGCTTCAGGAAAAAGGGATGGAAGCAATGGACGGCCCTATCAATTTTGGAGAAAGAGATAAGTTCTGGGGACTTTTAATTGAAGGATTTATTGAGCCTCTGTTTGGGATGAATTACAATTTCCCTTATTACAAAGATCTTTTTGAAAATTACGGATTTAAGATTTATTTTGAACAGCTTTGTTTTACCAGACCTGTTTTTGCAGAAGTTTCACGGATTTTTACGATTGCTCATGAAAAGAACAGAAGGAATCCTGCAATTTCTGCACAACCTATGAAAAAAAATAATCTGCAGAAGTTTGCAAAGGATTTTACAGAGATTTATAATAAAGCATGGGCGTCTCATGGAGAGGGAAAGCATCTGGAAGAAGCAAAAGTTCTGAAAATGTTTAACACGATGAAACCTATCATCAATGAACATATTTCCTGGTTTGTCTATGAAAACGAGAAACCTATCGCGATGTGGATCAATATTCCGGACCTCAACCAGTGGTTTAAGTATTTGAATGGAAGGTTTGGTATTTTTGAAAAGCTAAAATTTCTGTTTTTAAAGAGTTTTAAGAAGAATGAGAAAATGGTGGGACTTGTTTTTGGCGTTGTTCCTGAATGGCAGAAGAAAGGGATTGACGGGTATATGATCTGGGAAGGAACCCAACATTTGAGAAAACATACGGATTTTACGACTACAGAATTACAGTGGATTGGTGATTTTAATCCTAAAATGATCAAGATTGCGGAAACTCTTGATACAACAGTTACCCGAAAGCTGGCAACTTACCGGTATTTGTTTGACAGGAATAAGGAGTTTGAAAGGCATCCTAGTCTTTGAGTAAGGAAGCTGGAAGTTTTTTCCGGATGCTTTAGGATATTTACCGCAAAGTTTCAATTTGCTTCTATTACATTTCTGTGGAAGTTATAATTAAAATAAAACCCTGCTTTTTAAAGCAGGGTTCCTTCATTTTGGTACTTTTATTAGAATAGCTCACCGGCTACTTTTTTAATATTATCACTTTTCCCCATTGAGTAAAAGTGCAGAACAGGAACTCCAAAGTCCAGCAGCTCTTTGCATTGGGTAATGGCCCATTCTATTCCGATCTGTTTTACCGCTTCATTATTTTTTGCGTTTTCCACTTCATTAATCAGTTCTTCGGGCAGATCTATTTTGAAAACCTGTGGCAGGATTTTCAGGTGTTTCTTTGTTGCAATAGGTTTGATTCCCGGAATAATTGGAACAGTAATGCCCATTTCTCTTGCTTTCTGAACGAATTCGATGTACTTTTTATTGTCAAAGAACATCTGGGTTACAATATAATCTGCTCCGGCATCTACTTTTTGTTTCAGCCATTTAAGATCATAATTCATAGAAGGGGCTTCCATATGTTTTTCCGGATAACCGGCAACACCAATGCAGAATTTATTTAATTCATCACTGACCTGTTCTTCGTTATGAAGATATTTTCCTCTTCCGAGATCATTAATCTGATTGACAAGATCCATTGCACTGGCATGACCTCCCTGGGTAGGCTCAAAATACTGATGTCCTTTCATCGCATCTCCTCTTAAGGCCATTACATTGTCTATCCCAAGGTACATACAGTCTACCAGCAGATATTCTGTCTCTTCTTTTGTGAATCCTCCGCAAAGAAGGTGTGGAACTGTATCCACATTGTATTTATGCTGAATGGCCGCACAAATTCCTAAGGTTCCAGGACGCATTCTTGTAATACGGCGTTCCATAAGGCCATTTCCTTTGTCGATGTATATATATTCTTCTCTGGATGTTGTAACGTCAATGAAAGGGGGTTTGAATTCCATTAACGGATCTATATTTGTATACAGATCTTCAATCCCGATTCCTTTCTGTGGCGGAACAACTTCTAAAGAGAATAAAGTTTTTCCATTTGCATTTTTAATGTGTTCTGTTATCTTCATGTCAATGTTAATCTGCTAAATTTGGTGACAACCATTTTTTCGCTTCCTGAATGCTACAGCCTCTTCTTGCTGCATAATCTTCAAGCTGGTCTTCCGTAATTTTTCCTAATCCGAAATATTTGGCATGCGGGCTTCCAAAATAGTATCCGGAAACAGATGCCGTCGGGAACATCGCAAGGCTTTCTGTAAGGAAAACGCCTGTATTTTCTTCTACTTTTAAAAGTTCCCAGATTGTTTTCTTCTCCAGATGGTCCGGACAGGCCGGATATCCCGGCGCCGGGCGGATTCCTTTGTATTTTTCAGCAATAAGTTCTTCGTTGCTTAAATTTTCCTGATTGGCATATCCCCAGTATTCTGTTCTGACTTTTTTATGCAGGAATTCGGCATAGGCTTCCGCAAAACGGTCAGCCAATGCTTTTACCATGATGGAATTGTAATCATCATTGGCTTTTTCATATTCAGCGGACAGTTCATCGGTTCCAAAACCTGTTGTTACACAGAATGCTCCCATATAATCAGTTTTTCCCGAGCTTTGAGGAGCAATGAAATCACTTAATGCCAGATAATCTTTTCCTTTTGATCTCTGAGCCTGCTGCCTAAGCGTTAAAAATCTTGCTTTTTCATTATTATTTTCATCAAAAATCAGAATATCATCAGAGTCATTGGAATTGGCTTTAAATATTCCGAAAATAGCCTTTGCCGTCAACAGTTTTTCATCCAGAATCCTATTCAGAATAACCTGAGCATCTTTAAATAATTCTTTGGCCTGAACACCCACAACCTCATCTTTCAGAATATCCGGATATTTCCCATGGAGGTCCCAGCTTCTGAAAAACGGAGACCAGTCGATAAAAGGAACCAGTTCATTCAGGTCCTGGTTTTCGATTATTTGTATTCCCAAATTATTCGGAGTAAAAATTTCTTCGTTTTCCCAATCAATTTTAAAACGGTTCTCTCTTGCCTCTCCGATGGAGACATAATCTTTATCTACCTGTCTGTTCAGGAACTTCTCTCTGAATTCAGAGTAATCATTCTTTAAATCCGAAACATATTCTTTATTTCTGTCCCCTAGCAATGCACTTACAACATTTACAGCTCTTGAAGCATCATTAACATGAACAACGGCATTCTTATATTTTAAATCGATTTTCACTGCGGTATGTGCTTTTGAAGTGGTAGCACCACCGATCAATAAAGGGAAATCTAAATTTTGTCTTTCTAATTCTGATGCGATATACACCATTTCATCCAGACTTGGGGTAATCAGTCCGCTTAATCCTATAACATCTACTTTTTCTTCAATGGCAGTCTGAATAATCTTTTCGGCAGGCACCATTACTCCAAGGTCAACGATCTCATAGTTGTTGCAACCCAAAACAACGCTCACAATATTTTTACCGATATCATGAACGTCTCCTTTTACTGTTGCCATTAATATTTTTCCATTGGCGGGTTTTGTTCCGTCTTTTTCTGCTTCAATAAAAGGCTGTAAATAAGCCACCGCTTTTTTCATTACCCTTGCTGACTTTACCACCTGTGGAAGAAACATTTTTCCGCTTCCGAATAAATCTCCTACCACTCCCATTCCTGTCATCAGATTCACTTCAATAACGTGGAGGGGTCTTTCAGCCAATAGCCTTGCTTCTTCAACATCTTCCTCAATAAAACGGTCGATTCCTTTTACCAAGGCATGGGTAATTCTTTCCTGCAATGGATTATTTCTCCATTCCAAGTCTTCAGTCTTTTCTTTTTTTACAGATTTATGCTTTTCGGAATAGTCCAGAAGCCTTTCTGTAGCGTCATCTCTTCTATCCAGGATTACATCTTCCACCAGCTCCAGTAATTCTTTATTGATTTCATCATAAACCTCCAGCATAGCCGGGTTTACAATACCAATATTCATTCCTGCCTGAATTGCATGGTAAAGGAATACGGAGTGCATTGCTTCTCTTACGGTATCATTTCCGCGGAAGGAGAAGGAAACATTGCTCACTCCCCCGCTTACAGAGGCATAAGGAAGATTTTGTCTTACCCAGCGTGTGGCCTCAATAAAGTCGATGGCATTTCTCCTGTGTTCTTCCATTCCTGTTGCCACCGGGAAGATATTTAAGTCGAAAATGATATCTTCAGCAGGAAAACCAATTTGATTTACCAGAATGTCATAGGATCTTTTTGAAATCTCAATTCTTCGTTCAAGGTTGTCCGCTTGTCCCACCTCATCAAATGCCATTACAATAACTGCCGCTCCGTATCTTTTAATGGCTTTGGCATGTTTGATAAATTCTTCCTCTCCTTCCTTTAAACTGATAGAATTTACTACGCACTTTCCCTGAGCTACCTGAAGTCCGGCTTCAAGGATTTCCCATTTGGAAGAGTCTACCATAATCGGGATTCTTGCAATATCCGGTTCAGAGGCAATTAAGTTAAGGAATTTGATCATGGAAGCTTTCCCATCGATCAACCCATCATCGAAGTTCACATCCAGAATCTGGGCACCTCCTTCTACCTGATGGCGGGCAATATCTAATGCTTCGGAGAATTTCTCCTCTTTAATCAGTCTTAAAAATTTTTTGGAACCGGCAACGTTGGTCCTTTCACCAACATTGATGAAATTACTCTCCGGTGTTATGATAAGAGGCTCAAGGCCTGATAATCTTAAATACTTCATTTTATTCTTCTAAAATATAGTAGGCATTATTGGCATTCTGCCTCAATAAATCCCTATGCTTACTTAAAGCTGTAATCAACGGAAATCTTTTGTAAGCTAAATTGTGTTCTTTAGCAAATTCCTCAATTTCCTCAGTAATTTCGTTGTAATACATATAACTGTAGTTTGGAAACAAATGATGGGCTACATGAAAATTAAAGTTTCCCAATACATTTCTTACAAACCAGTTATTTTCTGTTAAATCATTGGTCACCTCCAATTGGTGGCGAAGCCAGCTGAACGGAAGGCCGTTCTCTTTATTTAACCTCGGAAAGGCATTATCAGGAAGCGGATGCAAAGGCAGCAGTACAAACAATGCAAAAATACTTGCTGAAATTACCTGTAAAAACCACGCTCCTAAGGCCAGTCCTATTGATACTTTAAAGAACACAACAGGCACTACAATCTGATAAAAGAAATAGAACAGCTTATAACTCACCATTTTCACTTTTTCAACAACCGGTATTCTTCCCTGGGTTTTTAAAATCACTCTTTCCTTATCAAAAAAGTCCCGGAAGTCTCTTATAAACATCCAGTTGAACAAATACAGCGGATATACTAAAAAAAAGAACTTATGCTGATACTTCTGAATCCCTTTTGCCTTGATCCATGGAACGATCAGGAGCAATCCGCTCTGTTCGATATCCGTATCCCATCCATCTACATTTGGGTAAGCATGGTGGCTTGCAATATGTCTTTTTTTCCAGATATAGGAATTGGCTCCTATAAAATCAAAAATGTGAAGAACCAGCCCATTCAGTCGCTTACTTTTATAGATGTTATTATGGGCAGCTTCGTGGATTAAGTTTAAATAAATTAAAACCAGAGAAATTCCCATCAATATAAAGCTCAGAATATAGATCCAATGCTTTTCAGCATTTAAAACAGCCAGAAAATATAAGCCAATATAAACCAGTGGGAGTATTACCGCTTTGACCTGGATATAAATATCCCTGTTCTCAGAAATGGCTTCTACCCTTTTGTTCACTTTCTTTCTAAGCTCATTAAATAATCTGACATCCTCCGAATCTTTCAAATAAATTGGCTTTTCCATATATTTAACTTTGTGGTTTACTTAAAGTTAACATTTATAATCCAGCCTTCCTTCTTGATTTTAATTAAAAAAATCTATCAAATCACACAAATTCCTTCAATTCTCTCGGTGGATAATCTTTCACCAGCTCTGCAATTGCTTTGATATGTTCAGGTGTTGTTCCGCAGCATCCTCCGATAATATTGATCAGTCCTTTCTCAACATATTCTTTAATCTGTCTCGCCATATCTTCGGGGGTTTCATCATATTTTCCGAAAGCATTCGGTAAGCCGGCATTAGGATATGCTGAAACATAGAATTCTGAATTATGAGCCAGTGTTTCAAGATAAGGAGTCAGCTGATCTGCGCCCAATGCACAGTTGAACCCCACACTTAATAAATTCAGGTGTGAAACAGAAATCAGAAAAGCTTCCGCTGTCTGTCCGCTCAATGTTCTTCCCGAAGCATCGGTAATGGTTCCTGAAACCATAATTGGAATTTTAATTCCTCTTTCATCCTGCAGTTCATCAATAGCAAATAAGGCAGCTTTTGCATTCAAAGTATCAAATATGGTTTCTACCAGAAGAATATCCGAACCGCCATCCAACAACGCTTCACACTGCTGCTTGTATGCGACTCTCAATTCTTCAAAAGTAATAGCCCTGTATCCCGGATCATTAACATCCGGACTTAAACTTGCCGTTCTGTTGGTAGGTCCTATAGATCCCGCTACAAATCTCGGCTTGTCCGGATTTTTTGCAGTGTATTCATCACAGGCTTTTCTGGCAATCTTTGCTGACTCATAGTTCAGTTCATATACCAGATCCTCCATATGATAATCTGCCATGGCAATGGTAGTTCCCGAAAATGTATTGGTTTCAATGATGTCTGCCCCTGCTTCAAGATATTTCTTGTGAACCTCCTCAATAGCCTGAGGCTGTGTCAGAGAAAGCAGGTCATTATTTCCTTTTACCGGATGTTCCCAGTCTTTGAAACGCTCTCCACGGTAATCTTCTTCTTCAAACTTATACCTCTGAAGCATCGTTCCCATGGCACCGTCAAGAATTAAAATTCTTTCTGACAGAGCTTTATATAATTGTTCTGAATTTTTCATTTTTATCTATTTTGAGTAAGGCCGATAATTGTTTGAATTAATCTAAAGCCTGTTTCAGATCCGCAATGATATCCTCTACATTTTCCAATCCTACAGAGCAACGTACCAATCCTGCGGTAATCCCTACTTCATTCCTTTCTTCATCCGATAGCTTGGAGTGTGTTGTGGATGCCGGGTGTGTAACGATTGTTCTTGTATCACCTAAGTTGGCAGACAGCGAACACATCTGTATCTTATCCAAAAAGTTTCTTCCGCCTTCTATTCCGCCTTTTATTTCAAATGCCACGATATTTCCACCGAGTTTCATCTGTTTTTTGGCTACTTCATAACTCGGATGGGATTTCAGGAATGGGTATTTTACCAGTTCTACATTCGGATGGTTTTCTAAAAACGCTGCTACCTTCAAGGCATTCTCGCAATGCTTTTCTACACGGATTGCCAATGTTTCCAGGCTTTTTGATAATACCCAGGCATTAAAAGGAGACAATGCAGGCCCTGTATTTCTTGCGAAAAGATAAATTTCCCTGATCAGGTCTTCTTTTCCTACTGCTATTCCTCCTAATACTCTTCCCTGTCCGTCAATCAGTTTCGTTGCTGAATGTACAACAATATCTGCACCATATTTGATAGGCTGCTGAAGATAAGGTGTTGCAAAACAGTTATCTACAATAAAGATAAGATTATGTTTTTTGGCAATCTTTCCAAAGAACTCAAGATCCAGAATTTCAATAGCAGGATTGGTAGGAGTTTCAAGGTATAAGATCTTTGTATTGGGTTGGATATACTGTTCAACATTCTTTGCATCTTCTGCCTTGAAATAAGAAGTCTCAATATTCCATTTAGGGAAATATTTGGTAAACAAAGTGTGTGTAGACCCGAAAACCGACTGGCAGCTTACAATATGATCCCCCGCATTCAACAAGGCTGCAAATGTAGAATAGATGGCTGCCATTCCTGTTGCAAAGGCATATCCTGCTTCTGCCCCTTCCATTTTAGCAATCTTATCTGTAAACTCTGTTACATTCGGATTGGAAAAACGGCTGTATAAGTTTTTAGGTTTTTCTTCTGCAAAGCTTGCCCTCATATCTTCCGCATCCTGAAATATAAAGCTGGAGGTCAGATATAATGGCGTAGAATGTT
Source organism: Chryseobacterium amylolyticum (assembly GCF_051011775.1). Taxonomy (NCBI): domain Bacteria; kingdom Pseudomonadati; phylum Bacteroidota; class Flavobacteriia; order Flavobacteriales; family Weeksellaceae; genus Chryseobacterium; species Chryseobacterium amylolyticum. Next base: position 699,727 of record NZ_JBPCHX010000003.1, on the reverse strand, counting down.
CATCAAACTGGGTTCTTTCAGTCTGGGTTCTTATTGCTGATGTTTCAAAATTTTCCATATAGTTTTAATTAATTTAGCAGTGTATCAATGTAACAGTTTACCAATAAGGTTCTTCGCTATGTTCAGAATGGCAATTGCAGTAATTGTTACACTGTTAGATTGATAGATTGTTACATTAAATATTATTTAGTTTCACTTACTCTTAAGATATCCCCGAATACTCCTCTTGCTGTTACCTGTGCTCCGGCTCCGGCTCCCATAATAACGATCGGATTTTCTCCGTAACTTTCTGTATAAATTTCAAAGATTGAATCGGAACCTTTCAGCTGCCCTAATGCAGAAGTTGCAGGAACAGAAACCAGTTTTACATCCAGCTCACCTTTATCTTTCTGCAAATCACCGTGCAAATCGCCTACATATCTCAAGACATGTCCAGGTTCCTGGTTCTCTTTTATTTTCTGGTATTCTTCGTCCAGCTCTTCAAGTCTGGAAAGGAATTCTGATTTTGAAACCTCAAGTAAGCTTTCCGGAACAAGATTTTGAATTCTGATATCTTCAAATTCATTGATCAGGTCTAATTCTCTGGCGAGGATCAGTAATTTTCTTGCAACATCATTTCCTGACAGATCTTCTCTTGGATCCGGTTCTGTATATCCTTTTTCCAAAGCTTCGTTAATAATGGTTGAAAATTTATCGTCTCTCAAAGAAAAATTGTTGAAAACATAGCTTAATGTTCCGGAGAATACTCCTTTGATTCTGGTGATGTTTTCTCCTGAAAGGTGTAATAATTTGATGGTATCAATTAACGGTAATCCTGCACCAACATTAGTTTCATACAGATAACGTCTGTTATTTTTGTTCAACGTATATCTTAGTTTTCTGTATTCTTCTATCGGAAGGGTATTGAAAATTTTGTTGGAAGAAACCAGATCGAAACCGTTTTCTGCCAGGGCATGATAATTCTTGACAAAGTCTTTGCTTGCCGTGTTATCCACAACGATCAGGTTCTCGAGTTGGTTTTCGTTGGAGAAATTGATTAACTCTTCTACATTCGATGGATGTTCAGCGGTTAAAACCTCATCACCCCAATTGGCATCAAATCCTTTTTTGTTGAAGGCAATTTTCTTTGAATTGGCTACTGCAACTACTTTAAGGTCTATTTTTTTACGCTTTTTAATTTCTTCTGCAGATTCAAGTACCTGCTCTATCAGGGTCTTTCCTACGTTTCCGTGACCAATGATTGCCAGGTGAACCGTCTTTGGCTTTTTGAAAATTTCAGATTCTATGATATTTCTTGTTTTTTCATCCTGGGAAGAAGTCACTACGATATTAACTCTGTTTTCTCCTGCCACCTGGTTTAAAAGCAACGGGAAAACATTGTTTCTTGCCAGCTCAGCAAAGACCTTATTGAAATCTTCCGCTACAAAACCGATCACGGAAACATTATTAATACTATAGATCTGGGAAACTTTTCCTGATTTTCTTTCCGCTTCGAATTCATCGATAAGACAAGCGACTGCTTTCTCTGCATCATTTTCATGAACCAGGATAGAAATTCCGTTTTCTACCGCTTGTTGAGAGATTACTCCTACACTGATACGCGCTAAGGTAAGCGCTTTAAAAATTCGTCCGTCAATCCCGATTTCTCCCAGAAAATCTTCTCCTTCAAACTTGACGATTGATCTGTTCTTCAAAAATTTTATTTCGTTAGCATTTTTCATTTCTCCTGTAAAATGTTTTTTATGATATTATTTAATTGTTGATATTCCATTAGGAAGGCATCATGCCCGTGTATAGATTGGATCTCGTGATAAGAAACATTCTTATTTTTCTCTTTCAAGTTTTCAAAACACATCCGGATCTCAGAAGCCGGAAAAAATAAGTCTGAATCTACGGAGATCATGTGCATTCGTGTCTGTATGGTTTCCAGAGATGGTTCATCAGCATTTATATTCATCAGGAGATGGTTCATCAGTTTGTAAGCTTGTAAACTAAACCTTTCGTTTAGAGCATTACCATGATAAACCAACCAGTCTTCTGATTCCAGGCGTTGTTTTTCCTGGTTATATTGGTTTTGAAATCTTTCATTGAGTGACTGCGGTGTTCTGTAACACAACATGGCATGAATTCTTGCTTTCTGTAATGGTTCTTCTTTATCATTTAATAGGAATTTCTGAACCAGACATTGCGCATGAAGCCAGTCGTGCGTTCTGTAATCGCAGGCAATGGGAATAAATATCTCTGCAAGATCCGGCTGCTGGGCAAGCATTTCCCAGGCGATTCCTCCCCCCAGAGAGCCCCCGATAATGGCATATAGTTTTTTGATCTGTAAAGCTTCAAGCCCTTTCAGAAATATCGCAGCGATATCTGAAGGAGTAAAGTCTTCATAGTTTTTAATTAAAAAATTGTCATAACCGTTTCCGGGTATATTGAAACACAGAACTGTATATTGATCGGTATCAACAATCTGATTTTCTCCTACCAGCTGCTTCCACCAGCCTTTCTCTCCGGATACATTTGAATTTCCGGTAAGGGCATGGTTGATTAAGATGACAGGGGCTGTAAACAGATCTTTCCCAAAAAGCTGATAGCTTAACGGGATATGGTATTCCTTTTGGGAATTTGTTTGATACGTAAGATTAATATAGTTTAGTTCTGTTTTCAATTCTATTATATTTAAATACAATTGAAAATGCCACAGGAAATGGCTGAAAAGAACTTCAGTAAGTTATCTGTCCAAAATTATTTTGGTAGAACGTAGCACCTTCTTTACTTGCGCAAAGGGTTGCTAAGGTTTCACAGGGTCTAATCCCTCAACCTTTCTTGATAACATTTTCAATATTTGAATGAACGAATGGTGCAAAGGTAGTTCTTTTCTTTTAATTTCAAAAAAAAATTATTTTAATATTTAAAAAAGCCCTTAAATACAAGCATTTCAACGCCATATTAATAATTATTCAGATGAAAAAAATTGGAATTACTTCTCAAAAAAACTAACTTCGTATGGAAAAATGATGACATATGACCGCCGAAAAAGAAAGATTACAAGATACCAAATGGAAAAACTGGGGACCTTATGTAAGCAACCGGCAGTGGGGAAATGTACGCGAAGATTATAGCCCGAACGGGAATGCCTGGAATTTTACCAATCATAATAATGCAGAAAGCTATGCCTACCGCTGGGGTGAAGAAGGGATAGCCGGAATTTCTGATGTAAAGCAGCTTTTATGCTTTGCTTTTTCATTCTGGAACAAAAAAGATAAAATGGTAAAAGAAAGGTTCTTCGGATTGAGCAACCCTCAGGGAAATCATGGAGAAGACATTAAAGAAATCTTTTATTATCTGGATAATACACCTACTCACAGCTATATGAAGATGGTGTATAAATATCCGATCAATGAGTTTCCGTATGATGATATTCTTATTGAGAATGGAAAGCGCAGTAAAAAAGAACCGGAATATGAGCTTTTCGATACCGGGATTTTTGATAATGATGAGTATTTCGATATTTTTATTGAATACTGTAAAGCTGATCACAATGATATTCTGACCAGAGTGACAGTCTGCAACCGAAGCCAGCATGAAGCTCCTATTGTGGTGGCACCAACTGCATGGTTCAGAAACAATTGGAAATGGGGATATAATACCTACAAGGCAGAGCTGAGTGCTTCTCAGGATGGAAGTATTACCATTGGCCACGACAGTATTTCAATTAAAAAACTGTATTCCAGAAATACAAATGCACAAAGTGTATTCTGTGAAAACGAAACAAATACTCCAAAACTTTACGGTACTCCTAAAACAGATAATTCTTATTTTAAAGACGGAATCAATGATTTTATAATTCACGGACGAGACACTGTAAATCCTGAAAAAAGAGGAACCAAAGCATCTTTTCTCATTGATGAAGTTGTGGCTGCAGGTGAATCAAAAGTTTTTGAATTCAGGTTATGTCCTGAAGAAAACGATGAACCTTTTGAAAAATTTGATGAAATTTTCAATACCCGAAAGGCTGAAGCTGAAGAGTTTTATCAGGAGATTCAGAGCGATACCGTGAATGAAGATGAAAGAAATGTGCAGCGACAGGCATTTGCCGGACTTCTCTGGAACAAACAGTTCTATCATTATAATATCGGGAAATGGCTGAAAGGTGATCCGAACTTTGAAGCGCCAAGAAACTTTAGTGAATATGTAAGAAATACGGAATGGAATCATCTTCATAATAAAGATATTATTTCTATGCCTGATAAATGGGAATATCCGTGGTATGCCACATGGGATCTGGCATTTCACTGCGTCCCTTTTTCCATCATTGATGCGGAGTTTGCCAAAGGGCAGCTGTTATTACTTACGAAAGAATGGTACATGCACCCTAACGGACAGCTTCCCGCTTATGAGTGGAATATGAGTGATGTGAATCCGCCTGTGCATGCATGGTCATGCTTCCGTGTTTTTAAGATTGATGAAAAGAACAACGGAAAACCGGATTTATTATTCTTAGAGAAAGTTTTCCAGAAGCTGCTCCTTAATTTTACATGGTGGGTGAACCGAAAGGATAAAAACGGGAAAAATATTTTCGGAGGCGGTTTCCTTGGTCTTGATAATATCGGGGCTTTTGACCGCAATATGGTTTTAAAAGACGGCCAGCATCTTGAACAGGCAGACGGAACCAGCTGGATGGCCATGTATGCATTGAATATGATGCGTATTGCGATGGAACTTGCCCAGTATTACCAGGTGTATGAGGATATGGCCATCAAGTTTTTTGAACATTATCTTTACATCGCTGAAGCGATGGAAAATCTGGGTGAAGGAACGAAAGGTCTGTGGAATGAGGAAGACGGATTTTTTTATGATGTATTGCAGCTTGGAAACGGAGACAGTGTTTCTTTAAGATTAAGAAGTATTGTTGGCTTAATCCCCATGTTTGCTGTTGAGATTGTAGACCACCGTCTACTGGAAAAGATGCCGAATTTCAGAAGCAGAATGGAATGGATCTTAAAAAATAAGCCGGAGCTTACCAAACTCGTTTCTCACTGGGATGAAGAAGGACATGGGAGAAAACACCTTATGAGTATTCTCCGCAAAAACAGACTTACCAAAGTTCTGACCAGAATGCTTGATGAAAAAGAATTTTTAAGTACCTACGGAATCCGGGCCATGTCTAAGGTATACGAAGAAAATCCGTTTGTATTTTCTGTGCATGGAACGGAAAATATGGTCTATTATACCCCGGCAGAAAGTGACAGCCGTATGTTTGGCGGAAACAGTAACTGGCGTGGCCCCATCTGGTTCCCTATCAACTTCCTGATTGTGGAAAGTCTGCAGCGATTCCATTATTATTATGGAAACAGTCTGAAAGTAGAGCTTCCAACAGGTAGCGGAGATAAGAGAAATCTTGATGAAGTAGCTCAAAACATCAGCAAAAGACTTTGTTCTATATTTTTAAAGGATGAAAATGGAAAAAGAGCGTTCAATGGAGATAATCCAAAATTCAATTATGATGAACATTTCAGAGATTATATTACATTCTTTGAATATTTCCACGGAGATAACGGCCGGGGCGTAGGAGCTTCCCACCAAACAGGATGGACTGCCACTGTTGCGAAACTGATAAAACCAAGACTTACCTTTTAATAAGCAATGAATAATAGGTAATGAGTAAATAAAAAGCCGGATGAATCATCCGGCTTTTTATTTTTAGGTAAAAAATTATATTTTTTCTCCGTTCACATAAACTTCGTATCCTATTTCTACATTCGGTTCTAGAGTTTTTGATACTGAACAGTATTTTTCAAAAGAAAGTTCTGCAGCTTTTAATGCTTTTTTAGGATCAATTTCTCCTTCTAAAAGGAATTTAACGTTAATTGATTTAAACGGTTTTGCATCTTCTACCTGTACTCTTTCTCCTTCTACTTCTGCCTGAAAACTTTTGATTTCCTGGCGCTGCTTCTTTAAAATAGAAACTACATCAATTCCGCTGCATCCTGCTACTGCCATCAGCACACTTTCCATTGGGGAAACACCTTTTGCTCCCGGCTGGGAAGTATTATCCAAAAGAATAGAATTTCCCTGAGCATTGGTACATTCAAATAAAAAATCGTCGTTTATTCTGTTAAGTGTAATTTTCATTTTGTATTGCTTATTGCTTCTGCAAAGTTATAAAATTCCTCTCGCTTTTATCTCCAGATATTTATTGATAACATCGATATTCAAATTTTCCGGAAGCGTATAGACGGTATAAATTCCATATTTGCGGAGTTCCTGGATGATCAGTTTCTTTTCAAACTCAAATTTTTCAGCAATGATTTCGTCATAGATTTCCTGCATATTTTCCGGATTTTTGTTGATCAGGGTCTGCAGTTCAGAATTTTTGAAGAAAACAACTACCAGCAAATGGTTTTTAGCAATTCCGCGGAGATATTTCAACTGGCGGTTCAATCCATCTAACGTCTCAAAATTGGTAAAAAGCAGAATTAAGCTTCTTTGGTTGATGGAATATTTTACATCCTGATACAAACGGTTGAAATCACTTTCAAAGAAATCCGTTTTAATATTATAAAGGGCTTCAGATATTTTTTTCAACTGGCCGGACTTATTATCGGCAGCAATTTTATTTTCAGCTTTTTTGGAAAATGTCATCATTCCGGCTCTGTCTCCTTTTCTCAAAATAATATGAGACAGGGCCATGGTTGCATTAATGGAATAATCCAGCAGGCTTAATCCGTTGAAAGGCATTTTCATCGTTCTTCCTTTATCAATCAGCATAAAGATACGCTGGGATTTTTCATCCTGAAACTGGTTAACCATTAAACGATTCGTTTTCGAAGTGGCTTTCCAGTTGATAGTCCTGATATCATCTCCGGGCACATATTCTTTGATCTGCTCAAATTCCATGGTATGTCCCAGCTTTCTCACCCTCTTGATTCCGCCTAATAAAAATTCACTCTGAATGGCCATCAGCTCATATTTTCTGAGATGGATAAAGGACGGATAAGAAGGCAGCATAGCATCCTTCTGGAAAATAAATCTTTTTGAGATGAAGCCCAATGGTGATGATGCATAGACATTCAGACCTCCGAAATGATACTCTCCCCTTTCCTTAGGTTCTAATGAATACTGAAAAAAAGTATTGGCTCCTGAAGCAATCTGTTTTTCAATCAGAAAATCTCTTTTCTGAAACTGGAACGGGATTTCATCAATTATTTTTGTACTTATAGTGAAACTATAATTATTTTTGATGTCAATTTTTACAAAATTCTGATCTCCGTTGGACAGTTTTTCCGGCAAAATCCTTTGCACCTGTAAGGCATTCTTTTGATTAAAAAGCAGCAGAAAATCTACCATCGCTGCCAGAAAGCACATCAAGAGTGTAATATGGGCTACCCACATCAGCACCGGAAAGAAAAATGCCAGAACATACAGTATTCCCACTCCAACGAGCGTAAAAAAGAAACGGGTATTGATGTATAAGTTTTTCATTGGTTAGGTGGCAGGTTGCAGATGATAGGTGGCAGGTTATGAGGATTAGGTGAATTCACAATAGATCTCACAGTTGTATTATTGCAATGAGTTAATGAGTCCGTTCAACATTTTGGATATTTCTATAATCTTTTCATTTAATTTTAAATGCTCATTTTCCTTTAAAAATTTGAGATTTTTTGAAATAATTAATTGTGTTTCTACTTCTGCACAACTGCCTCTTGATATTTTTAAAAATTGCAGGTAATCAGGTTTGCTTCTCCTTGAGTTTCCCTCTGCAATATTGGAGGGTATAGAAACAGCAGCCTTTCTGATTTGTGATGTCAAGCCGTAAATCTCATCCTTAGGAAAAGCTTCTGTATTTCTGTAAATTTCAGTAACAAAATCAATAGATCTCTGCCAGACTAAAAGCTCTTTAAAATTTGCCATACATAATAATTTTGTAAATATTTAAACATTCACTCACAATCAACTGCTACCAGCTACCTACCATCTACTACCTATTGGTCTATCTAGGTATTTCTATTCCTTCTAAAATCTGACGGATAATTTCATCTGCTGTAAGACCTTCCATTTCTCTTTCAGGAGATACAATTACTCTATGTCTCAGAACAGCGTAGCATGACTCTTTGATATCCTCAGGAGTCACAAAATCTCTTCCTCTAAGGGCTGCAAATGCTTTTGAAGCTGTAAGAAGCGCCAGGGAAGCTCTCGGAGAAGCTCCAAGATATAAAAACTGGTTTTCTCTGGTGTTAATGATAATTTTAGCAATATATTCCATCAGCTGGGCTTCCACAATAATTTCTTTTACCAGATGCTGGTAATTTTTTAATTGTTCAGCCGTGATAACACGGTGTATGCCTTCTGTTTTATCTTCTTTTTTACTTTCGTGCTGATTTTTAATGATGGCAATTTCCTGCTCGAGATTAGGGTAGCCTACATTAATTTTGAACAGAAAACGGTCCAGCTGAGCTTCCGGAAGGCGGTATGTTCCTTCATGCTCAATTGGGTTTTGTGTTGCTATCACCAGAAAAGGTTCTTCCATTGTATAGCGCGTGCCATCCATTGTGATCTGTCTTTCTTCCATTACCTCAAATAATGCAGACTGGGTTTTTGCCGGCGATCTGTTGATTTCATCAATCAGGATAAAGTTGGAAAAGACAGGACCTTTTTTAAATTCAAACTCCGAGTTTTTTACATTAAATACAGATGTTCCCAGGATATCAGAAGGCATCAGGTCCGGCGTAAACTGGATTCTGCTGAAGCCTACATCGATGGTCTTAGCCAATAATTTTGCTGTAATCGTCTTGGCTACTCCCGGAACACCCTCAATCAAGACGTGCCCGTTTGAAAGTAAAGCAGCCAAAAGATGTTCAATCATCTTTTCCTGTCCTACGATTACTTTTCCGATCTCAGATTTTACTTTCTCTAAGCTTGCGCGAAGTTCAATCATATCGATTCTCGACTGAAACTGCTCTTCCTGTTTATTAAGGTCTATAGAACTTTGGTTTTCTATATTGGGGTTATCAAAGTTTTCCATAATAAGTTTTTATTTACCAATCTAGCAATGTATCAATATAACAATTATTGGGGAACTGCTATCTCGTCGTATTATTATTTTGTTATATTATCTAAATATTTCATCAAGAAGCTTATTAATTCTGGTAAGATCTTCCTTCATTACGCTGGCATAGGGATCCTGAGCTTTTTTAATAAGTATTATTGCCTCATTAATCATCTCCATGGTTTTTCCGGTTTTCAGCTGTAATTTTTTAGCAAATTCCTCATCCAGATGCTGAGTATCGATCAGCAGATCCATTCTTACTTTATTCAGAAAATACTGAGCTTTTTTCGCCATCATATCATGGAAATCACCTTCCTGAAGATAAAGATTTCCAATACTTTTTACAAAATCCAGGGAAGTATTTCTTAATGGCTCCGTTACAGGTACTATTCTCTGTTTTCTTTTGGCATTAAAGAAAATAAAAAGCACAAGCCCTCCTAAAAATACCCACCATGCATATTTTAAAGCCGGATTTGACAATACAAACCGCATAAAGAAACGTGATGTTGAGCTTTTATTTGAAACGAACCAAAGGGTTTCTCTATCCGGAAGATAGGAAAATACATCCTGTGCATATTTTGCATTTCCCGGTTTCAGCAGATAATAATTGGTCAGAAAAAGGGGTTCTGTATGAGCATAAATATACCCTTTTCCAAACTTAACCTTAATAAAGTTGGCTTGATCCGTATTCTTTTTTTCCACTGTTTTCCCAAGTACCTCTACTTTAGGTTTGATGAAGGAGAACCCTCTTCCTGATGGAAATTTATCTAATCTGATGAAATCATTCTGGAATTTTTTATCCGTAAGTTTCAGAACATTTTCCTCTTCGAAAGAGATTTCCGAATCATAATATCCGATACTATCCGAAACTTCTTTCGGCATTCGGGTTACCATCAGAAAGGCATCTGAACCTTCGGATACCTGGGTCAGGATTTTTTTCCACGATTCACCATCAAGGTTGTTTTCAATAACAATAATATTGTGAGCGTCTTTTTTATGCTGGCTGTAATATTCATAAGGAGCCTGTTCTACCTTTTTCAGATTGTTCTTAAAAAGATGTTTGGCTTCATTATTAAAAACAAACAGTCCGAACGGTGACTTTTCATTGATATCGAAGTTTTTCCGCCAGTCTGTCGTTTCTTTTTTGTTAACTTCAAGCAATGCCAGAATAATCATCACAATGATGAAAATTGCAGCATATGTTTTGAAAGTTTTATTCATGGTTACTGTTGTTATGGTTTAAATGCCTGATACTGGTTTTTAAATTTCTGATAGCTCTCTTCTTCAATACTGAATTCGCCATACCAGACATAATCAAAGATATAAGAGAGGTTTGAAAAATCGTTTTTCAGATGGGGAGTTTTTAACTCTGCAGAATAATCCTTATTTGTTTTTTCAGGATTCCAGCTGATCAGTTTTTTGTCACTCAGCTTTTTAAGGATAAACAGGAAGTGATAACGTATTGCAGAACGGTAATCTCCTGACAGCTCAAATTGGGCAATACTTTCGGGGAAATTGATCTCGTGGATATTCTCATGGAGTTCCTGCACATTGATATCCAGTTTTTTATTCTTTTTACCGAAAATAAAATTCCCGTCTTTTCCCATGATGTATTTAATGATGAAATACAACAGGAAACCTACCAGAATAATTGCAAAAAGGCGGATAAGAACAGTGGTGAATTCTGCAGACTTAGTCATAGCTGTTTCACCAAAAATCCCCCGTATAATCTGGTTGATTTTTCTCATCAGTTTTTGAAAGAAAGATTCTCTCGGTTTTGACACCGAATAATCGAACTCATTTCCTTTATATCTTGAGGATATATTTTCTTTAAATGTTTTCGGATAAACCCTATTCTCCGATACCGGATTTTTCATCAATACAGAGTCTGCACGCAGCATATTTCTGTAATGCCCTGTTGTATATAATGAATCTGCCAGATCATCAGAAGCGGGAGTATCGTCCTGTGCATGAACCAGCCCGGAAGAGAAGAAAAGCAGTAAGAAAAAAAGAATTCTATTCATTGATTCCGATAGTGTCTATTTCCGCAAGTTCTACCTTTTGATGCAGATCTGTTCTGCTGTCATAATACATTAATCCCGCATTAACATACATCAGGTTTGAAAGGAAAAACGAAAGCAGCATTGAAATTCCGTATAATACAAAAAACAAGATGCCTGCAGTTCCCGTAAAAGGATTCTGTTCAAAATTTCCATCCGGCGCAGTGGTAAGAAGGGATCCGTAGAAAAACATCATCGGAATGAATGTAAAAATTGACGTGATCATGTAAATAATAATGAACATGACAAATGCAGCTCCCCAATATTTCCAGTAGGGAGATTTTTCACTGCCATTCGGGTAAGAAAACTGCGATCTTAAAGCATAGCTTAAGCTTCCCCAAAAACCCCTGTCCGAATTAAAGTAATCATACATCAGAAATGTAGTGAAATTAAATATCGTGGGATAAAGAAGCAGTATCAAAAAAAAGCCGATTATAATAAAAATGAGGATATAAGAAAAGCCTAACACAAATAAAATCGCCGGTGTGACGATAAAGATCATCCCAAGGCATAATTTAGCTATTCTCCCTGCATTGTTTTTAAAATCACTCAGAATTTCATCTGCCTTGATCTTTTCCGCGCCCTGTGCAATTCTCTTTAAATAAAAAACCGGATACAGGTAGTTTACGATCATTAAAACCATGAAAAGCAGAAAAGTCAGTAATCCGACGGTAATCAGCATTCCGGAATTTTCTGAAAAATACTGTTCAAAATAATAGGTTTCACCGCCCAGATTGGATCCGAATATCTGGGAAAAAAGCTCTTTGTATCCGAAAACCACAACAGTGACCATTAAGATCAAAAGCAAACCATTGATCAGGATGTAGTTTTTAAAGTAATTCTTACCGTATAATTTGAAAAAATTGAAGCTATCACTTATAAAAGTTCCAAAATCCCTTTTTTTATAAAATTGTATCATTGATCAGTTTATTAGTTTTTTTGTAAACAACAGACGGATACACAAAATAGTAATATCCAATAATTGCCAGTGAGCCAAAAATAATGATAAGGTTCAGAATTAAAGGCATCTTCAATGCGTGTCTGGTGACATAACCTTCTATAATTCCTGCACAGATAGTGAAAGGAACCGTACTTAAAAATATTTTAAATGAATCTTTAAATCCTTTTTTAAAAGAATTAAACCTTGAAAAGGTTCTCGGAAATAAAATAGAGGCTCCCAGGATCAATCCGCACATGGCTTCCACCACCATAGCAAAAATTTCAAAAACCCCGTGAAGCCATATTCCTCTTGCACTGTCTTTCAATGCTCCATAATCATAGAAAAAATATTGAAAAGCTCCCAGCATGACACTATTTGACAGCAATGCATATAATGTTCCTACTCCACCGGCAATTCCGTAAATATATAATTTTGCACCCACCTGAATATTATTAAATATAATCCCGATGGTACTTCCCCAGGTACTTCCATTCTGATAGACTCCTACAGCATTATTACTCTTAATATTTTCAATGGTTTCATTCACATATCCTTCGCCCAGAATGATATTGACAAAGTCTTTATCATAAACTGCAGAAAGGACACCAATTAAAGTAAATAATATGAAAAAGAGAAAAGCATACATAAGATATCTCCGGTAATGGTATATCAGCAGCGGAACTTCAGTTTTGAAAAAGTAAACCAGCCTGTTCTCCTCTACCCTTTTGGTTTTATAAATCTTCTGAAAAATCTGGGCAGACAGATGGTTCAGATACACTGTCGTGTTGCTTTTGGGATAATAGGTCTGGGCAAAAGAAAGATCATTGATCAGATTTATGTACAGCGAAGACAGGTCATCAGGATTTTTTTTAATTTTCCCTTGAATAACCTGTTCTATTCCCAACCATTTTTCTTTATTTTGTTTAATGAAATAAACTTCTCTCATAATTGTTAAGGCTAAAATAATAAAAAATATGTCTCAAATCGCGATAAATACCTCACAAAATGTAAATATTAATTTTAATATTGCAGGTGTAGGAGAAAGGATGCTCGCCTTCATTATTGATCTTCTGATCAGAATTGCTTATGTAATGATCGTCCTGTATCTGTTCTTCAGCATTTTTGATCTGGGGTATTTATTAGATGGCCTTGATGAGTGGTCTGTAAGAGCCGTATATCTTATTCTTACATTTCCTATCTACATTTATCCTCTTGTCCTGGAAAGTCTTATGGAAGGCCAGACTCCCGGCAAAAAGCTCATGAAAATCAAAGTAGTGAAGATTGACGGTTATCAGGCAAGTTTTGCGGATTACATGATCCGCTGGATATTCAGGATTGTTGATGTTTCCTTTGCTGGAGTAATAGGACTTATTTCTATGATTGTTTCTAAAAACAACCAGCGTTTAGGGGACATTGCTTCCGGAACAGCTGTTATTTCTCTAAAAAACAACATTAATATCTCTCATACCATTTTAGAAAATATCCACCAAGATTACATTCCTTCCTTCCCACAGGTGATTGCCCTGAGTGATAATGATATGAGAATCATCAAAGATAATTACACCAAAGCCTTGAAAGCAGATGACCGCCAGATCATCAGTAAACTGTCTGATAAAATCAAAAGTATTCTGAAGCTGGAAATAGATCCTACAAAAATGACGGAAAGACAGTTTATTAACGTAATCATCAAAGATTACAACTACTATACAGGGAAAGACAGTTAGCAGGCCAATAGCCCGTTTTGCTTCGCGAGTGAATGGCCAATTGAAAAATGTTGAAAATTCACAGCAGAGCTTATTGCTTATGCAAAGGTCGGTTCAATTTTTGTATATTTAATCAGAAAGTTCAGAATCATGAAATTTGTAAACAATAAATCCGGAAACGGCGGAGTTCTTACTTTAAATAATGAAATAAAAGAAGTCGGCAGACTTACCTATACTATTTTCCCTGAAGACCACAAACTGATTATCTCTTTTGTATTGGTACATCCGGAATTTGAAGGCAGGGGAATGGGGAAATTTTTAGTGGAAGAAGCTATAAGATTTGCCAGAGAAAACAATTGGAAAGTATACCCGCATTGTTCCTATGCAAGATCTGTGATGATGAGAATGAGTGATGTGGACGATATATTTTTAAAGAATTAAAACTTCATTGACCAGGATATCTTCAATATCATCAGGATAATCCACTTTAAGATGATGATCAGATGCTACCCATTCCATAATCTCGTGAAGATTTAAAACCTTGGAATTGGGGATACCCATTTGGTCTAAGGCACATGCATTACATTCCTGTTCATATTGATTATGAATAGGAATTACAAACAATTTTTTATCCATAAACAATGCTTCTGCAGGTGTCTCGAAACCTGCATTACACAAAATTCCGTCGCAGCCTTCAAAATATTTCAGATACTGCATTTCATCAATTGGAAATACCTCCACATTTTTTACTTTAACCTGTACTGTGCTGTATTTTGAAAAGACTTTCCATTCTACAGGAATTTTTCTTAAAACCCTGATAATATTTTCATCTGCAAAGCTGGGAAGATAGACAAGATAATATCCCTGTTTATAAGGATTAAGATTTCTGATTTTTCTTCTGATCACAGGCTTTTTGATCTGAGGATGGTAATTCTCAAAATGAAAGCCTATTTTCCTTTCACTGGGAACATAATATTTTAAAATCATTTCTCCCAGAAAGTCTTTTTTTGGGGGTTTTGGTGTTTCCGGAAAACTCATGGAAGCCTGATGGCTGAGTTCTATCATAGGAAGTTTTTTCAGCTTGGAAGCCCACCCTGTTAAAGGTTCATAATCATTGATGATTAAATCATATTGTGAAAGTTCCAATTCTCTGATTGTTTTCGCAGCTTCAATAAATTTATTCTCTGTAAACGTTTTCCGGTAGGATAAGCCGCCTGTTTTATTATAGAGAAGGGAAATACCTCTGTATTGGAAGTTAATATCGAAATCAGCTTTTAACTGCGATTGGTGCCCACTGATCAAGGTATCAACCGATGCATATTTTTTGAGAAGAGGAATTATTTCCTGCGCTCTGGCTACATGCCCGTTTCCGGTACCCTGGAATGCATACAAAATCTTCATCTAAGAGAAATTCGTTACGATTTTTAAAAGGGCAGAATTATCCATTTCAGGAATTTCTTCCGCTTCATCATCTTTCAGCAAATGTTTATGCTCGTCATAATAAAAAATCTTCCATTCTTTATCATGGTATTCCAAAGCAGAGAGATTTTCAATCCAGTCACCTGAATTCAGATAAGTACATGAGCCTTTTTTAGTAACAACTTCCCGGATCTGCGGCTGATGAATATGTCCGCATACAACATAGTCATAATGATTATCAATAGCCAGTTCGGAAGCTGTGAGTTCAAAATCGCCGATGTATTTTACTGCTTTTTTCACATTGTTCTTGATCTTTTTAGAAAATGAGTACTTCTCCTTCCCCATTTTCTCTAAGAACCAATTTACAACATTATTGATAATAATTAATAGATCATAGCCTTTACCGCCAAGTTTGGCGATCCACTTTGAATGCTGGACTGATGCATCGAAAACATCACCGTGAAAAATCCAGGTTTTTTTCTGATCAATATTCAGACAGATTTTGTTACAGACTTTAAGCTTTCCCAGTTCAAAATCTGTGAACTTACGGAACATCTCATCATGATTGCCTGTAATGTAATAGACATCTGTGTTTTTGGTAGCTAATGAAAGTATCTTCCTGATTACTTTCAAATGAGGTTTAGGGAAGTAAGACTTTTTAAACTGCCAGATATCAATAATATCACCGTTTAAAACTAAAGTTTTAGGCTGTATAGAATTGAGGTATCTCAACAGTTCTTTAGCCTTACATCCATAAGTTCCCAAATGAACATCCGATATAACAACTAATTCAACGTTTCTTTTCATAGTTTTATACAAAGAAACTAATTGAAAGTTAACTATATATGAATGCTATATTATTTTTTATAAAGAGTTCATCAGCTCTTCAGTGATTTCCATGTTGTGGTAAACGTTTTGCACGTCATCATCCTCTTCGAAACGCTCAAGCATTTTCATATTCGCTTTGAACTGTTCGGCATTCACTTCTTTGGTATTATTTGGAATTCTCTGTAATTCTGCGCTTTTTGCTTCAATGCCAAGCTCATCCAGTTTATGAGACAGAGAGCCGAAATCTTCAAAAGCTGTTGTAATCATTACTTCTTCTTCGTCTTTTTCTACATCTTCTGCACCTCCGTCAATCATTTCCATTTCAAAATCATCCCAATCCATTTTGATCTGTGCAAGATCGATTGTGAAAATTCCTTTTCTATCGAAGATAAATGCCAGCTCACCATTTTTTCCAAGGTTACCATCAAACTTATTGAAAACCGCTCTTACGTTCGCTACAGTTCTTGTTGTATTGTTTGTAGTACATTCTACAAAAAAAGCGACACCACCCTGTCCGTAACCTTCATAAGTGATTTCTTCATAGTTTTCCGCATCTGCCCCACTTGCTTTCTTAATTGCTCTTTCTACGTTATCCTTAGGCATATTGGCACCTTTTGCATTCTGGATGCATCTTCTCAATGCCGGATTGGATTCAGGATCAGGTCCCCCAGCCTTTACAGCCAGTGCAATATCCTTTCCTATTTTAGAGAATGTTTTGGCCATTTTATCCCATCTGGCCATTTTAGAAGCTTTTCTATATTCAAATGCTCTTCCCATTTTAATTTTTTAATTTACAGCAAAATTACTTAAAAGTCAACAAAAAAAAAATACCTCCAAAAAATTGGAGGTATTCATTATTTAGAAAAATTAATTATTTTTTCTTTTTAGCAGCAGCTTTTTTCTTAGCTGGAGCTTTTTTAGCTTTTTTCACTACAGTCTTCTTCTCTACAACATCTAGATCAGATTTCTTAAGTGCATCCCAAGCAGCGCCGTTTACAGCTTCAACAACTACTTTTCTGTCAACCATTCTTTCTGCATCAGAAGCTTTTTCAGAAACAGTAGCGTCTCTTTCTCCAACTCCTACAGATTTTAGTTGAGTTCCACTAACTCCTCTAGATTCTAGTGCACCTACTACTGCAGCAGCTCTTTGTCTAGAAAGTTTCAAGTTGTAAGCATCAGCACCTTTCTTATCTGTGTGACCAGTTACTAAGAAAGTACCATCGTTAGATTGCTTAATGATTGTAGCAGCTTGATCTAGTTTAGTGCTAGATTCAGGTCTGATTGTAGCCTTATTGAAATCAAATAAGATATCTTTAAGAGCACCTGTAGCTTCTTGAGCAATCACTTCTTTTGGTTTAGGACATCCGTTGTATTCTGGAAGACCTGGAACAGTAGGACAAGCATCATCTTTATCTAGGATACCGTCACCATCTGTATCTGGCCAAGGACAACCGTTGTTTTCAGCAGGACCTGCTACTGTAGGACAAGCGTCATCTTTGTCGATTACACCGTCACCGTCTGTATCTGGCCAAGGGCATCCGTTGTTTTCAACCGGACCAGCCACTTCTGGACATTGATCATCTTTATCTGGAACTCCGTCACCGTCAGTATCAGGACATCCTTGGAATTCTGGTAAACCTGGAGTATCTGGACAAAGGTCATCTTTATCTAGGATACCATCCTTATCTCTATCTCTGTTTCCGAATCTGAATAAGATGGAAGCAGAAGCTTGCCAGAAGTTAGCAACAGTAGATTTGTCACCTGGAGTTGATACATAATCTCCCTGAACACCAAGACCGAAGTTCTTAGTTACCCAGAAGTTAGCACCAGCACCTGTAGCTACAGTAAAGTGATTAGCTTTACCGTTTTCGTTACCATCCTTACCGTTAGTTACAGTTTCGATTGCGTTACCGTTAGCATCAACAGATGTTCTAGGGAAAGTAAGAGCTGTATAATCATGTCTTAAGTAGTTAGCACCAACTCTTAAATATGGATCAAACCAAGATTCTTCGTTCCATAAAAGACCTGCAGCGTGAGCCTGGAAACCAAGACCTGTCATTAGGAAAAATTCTTTCCCCATGTTGAATCTTTTGTTTTCAACATTTCCAACAGAAGTTTGCCAGTCAATTACTAAACCTTTACCAACGTTTCTAGCAACTGTTAACTTAGATAGTGGAGGTGTAATAGAGAAGTTGTTCACATTGAACATACTCTTTGTCAAATTGTTAGCAGAGAACGTATTACTGAAGCTTGTACGTGCTGCTACGTGGTTTTCAGCGTGAGCACCAACTCCGATTAACCACGGATTGTTGGTAGTCTGCGCGAAAACAGTAGAGGCAACAGTAAGCGCCAATGCTGAAATTCCTAATTTTAGATTTTTCATAGAATTAAATGATTAAATAATTGATAATGCAAAATAAATATAATTTTTCTTTATATACAAAGTTTTTCAAATGATTTTTAACTTTTCTTTAATATTCTGTCCAGGTTCCGTTTATTTTCTCTATCTTTTATCGCCTCTCTTTTATCGAAAAGCTTTTTCCCTCTACCCAGCGCTATCAGCACCTTTGCTTTACCTCGGTCAGTGATATATAATTTTAAAGGTATGATAGTGTTCCCGGCATCCTTTAACTTTTTTTCAAGTTTTTGTAATTCTTTTTTGTGCAAGAGCAATTTCCGTTCCCTTTTTGTTTTATGGTTGTAAAAAGTTCCTAATTTATACTCATCAATCATCATGTTGATGATGTACAACTCCCCATCAATAAACTGACAGAACGATTCTGTGATAGATGCTTTGGATGAGCGTAAAGATTTTATTTCTGTACCCGTTAAAACCATTCCGGCTTCGTATTCTTCCAGAATTTCATATTCAAAACGGGCTCTTCTGTTTAATATATTAACTGTTTTCTCAATCTTCATCATTTTAAAATTTCGTTAATGAAATGTATAAAAAATACCGTACATTTAAAAACTTGACTATTATATTATTACAAAATACCCAAATTCTTTTCGTATTTTTGCGCCAAATTTACAAAACTATATGTTAACAGTATCTAACTTATCTTTACAATTCGGGAAAAGAGTTCTTTTTGACGAGGTAAATATTATGTTTACCAAAGGAAACTGCTACGGGATCATCGGAGCAAACGGTGCGGGAAAGTCTACATTCCTGAAAATACTAACAGGAAAGCAGGATCCTACAACAGGGCACGTATCTCTGGAACCAGGGAAAAGAATGTCAGTTTTGGAACAGGATCACTTTGCTTATGACCAGTTTACTGTTCTTGAAGCAGTTTTAAGAGGTAATAAGAAATTATTTGAGATAAAAGAGGAAATGGATGCGCTGTACGCAAAAGAAGATTTCTCTGACGAAGACGGTATCAAAGCCGGCGAACTGGGTGTAATTTATGATGAAATGGGTGGATGGACTGCAGAATCTGATGCGCAAACCATGCTTTCTAACGTAGGAATCACTGAGGACATGCACTGGCAGCTAATGGGTGAACTTGAAAACAAAGACAAAGTAAAGGTTCTTTTGGCTCAGGCACTTTTCGGTAATCCTGATGTATTGATTCTGGATGAGCCTACCAACGACCTTGACATTGATACCATCTCATGGCTGGAAGACTTCCTTGCTGATTACGAAAACACCGTAATCGTTGTATCTCACGACCGTCACTTCCTGGACACTGTCTGTACACACATCGGTGACCTTGATTATTCTAAACTTAACCTTTATACAGGTAACTATTCTTTCTGGTATCAGGCATCCCAGCTGGCAACCAAACAGAGAGCCCAGGCAAACAAAAAGGCTGAAGAGAAGAAGAAAGAACTTCAGGACTTCATCGCAAGATTCAGTTCTAACGTAGCGAAAGCGAAACAGGCTACTGCAAGAAAGAAAATGATCGATAAATTAAATATCGATGATATCAAGCCAACATCAAGAAGATATCCTGCAATCATTTTTGAAATGGAGAGAGAAGCAGGAGATCAGATCCTTGACGTAAAAGGTCTTGAGAAAACAAAAGACGGGGAATTATTATTCTCTAACATTGATTTAAACCTTAAAAAAGGAGATAAAGTAGCTGTACTTTCTAAAAACTCCTTGGCAATCACAGAATTTTTCGAAATTCTTGCCGGAAATGTTGAAGCAGATAAAGGAACAGTTGCATGGGGAGTTACAACTACCCAATCTCATATGCCGCTAGACAATACGAACTTCTTCCAGGAAGACCTGAGTCTGGTTGACTGGCTGAGACAATTTACAAAGAACGATGAGGAACGTCATGAGGAATTCGTAAGAGGATTCTTAGGCAGAATGTTATTCTCCGGTGATGAAGCTTTGAAATCTTGTAAGGTACTTTCAGGGGGTGAAAAAATGAGATGTATGTTCAGCAGAATGATGCTTCAGAAAGCGAACGTTCTTTTACTGGACGAACCTACCAACCACTTAGACCTTGAGAGTATTACAACCCTGAACAACTCTTTGTCTAATTTCAAAGGGAACATCCTGTTGTCGTCTCATGACCACGAAATGCTTTCAACAGTCTGTAACAGAATCATTGAACTGACTCCTAACGGAATCATTGACAGAGAAATGAATTATGACGAGTATCTTGCTGATAAAAAGGTAAAAGAATTAAGAGAGAAAATGTATTCTTAATTTTTTAAAAACATCAGATAAAAATCAAAGGCTGTCCTGAAAGACAGCCTTTCTTTATATAATCATATCTGTTTTATAAGCAACGAATGGTACCGCCATCAACCCTAATGACAGAACCACTGATATAATCAGCAAAGGGGCTGCAAAGATAGGCCACAGCTCCTGCAATTTCTTCAGGCTCCCCGAATCTGCCCGTATCATTAGGAATAAGTTCCTGTACAGCCTTGTATCTGATTTCCTCCGGATCGGTACCCCAGTTAAACTTCGGGGCTGCATTCGTAAGCCACTCTTCAACCATTGGATTCATAATTGCTCCCGGCGAAACCACATTCGAGGTGATTCCCGTATCTTTAACTGATCTGGCAAGAGAAACTGACATATTGTGACGTGCCGCCAAAGTCGCATTATAATGTGGCTGCTCTTTTATGGGCTGTATACCAAGTCCTCCACCGATATGTATTACCCTTCCCCAGCCTAATTTTTTCATTTGAGGAACAATACGTTGAATCATCCGGACATAGGAAACTACATTAGTATTGTAAATATCCAGCCAATCGTCGGCTCCTGCTTCTCCCCATGATTTGTGAGAAGTTGCGCCTGCATTATTAACGAGAATATCAATCTGTCCGGATTTCAAAGCTACAGATGCAACCTGATCCGCACCTTCATCCGCTGAAAGATCACCTACGGCAACTTCTGCAATGCCTCCTTTCTCCAATATAGAATGCATTACTTTTTCTGCACGTTCTTTATCTCTGCCATGAATAATTACAGAAGCTCCTTCATCTGCCAGCATTTTTGCAATTGCTTCACCCAAACCTGAGCTTGAGCCGGTAACGAGAGCCTTTTTTCCTTTTAATTGTAAATCCATTTTGAACTAGTTTTAATTACTTATTTAATTTTTACTGAAAGCTTATGCAAAAAGCTATTTTTACTTTATTCAGTATTTTTGATAAAGCAAAATTACACAGCACATCATGATCTGGTTTTGTTGGAAAGCTCAAATCGTTTTGTTGAAAAGCCCATTCATGGTGGAAATTATTGAAAAGAGATCAGGAAAGTTGAGTTCATAATCCAACTTGATAGTATTGCAGAGCCTTTTTTTTAACATTTACAAAGTCAAAACTTCGTTCCGGTTCTGTTCGGAATGCTATTTTTTTTCCTTATTTTTGTGAAATGAGTCAAAAATGGATTTACAAGCCTGAACCCGATGAGGAAGTTGTGGACAGACTAAGTTCGTCACTTGGTTTTGGTACTTTTGAATCTAAAATCCTCGTTCTAAGGGGAATTGACAATTATCAAAAGGCCAGAGAATTCTTCAAACCGAACCTTAACGATATCCACAACCCGTTTTTAATGGCAGATATGCAAAAAGCTGTAGAGCGTATCGCCACCGCTATTGAAAATGGTGAAAAAATACTGGTATATGGTGACTATGATGTGGATGGAACCACAGCCGTTGCCCTGATGTACCTTTATCTCAGCAAAATTGTTGAGAAAAAATACCTGGACTACTACATTCCGGACAGGAATTCTGAAGGCTACGGAATTTCTACAGAAGGAATTGATTTTGCCAAAGAAAATGGCTTTTCATTAATCATTGCTCTTGACTGTGGAATCAAGGCACTCGATATGATCAATTATGCCACTAATCTTGGTATCGATTTTATTATCTGTGATCACCACCTTCCTGGCGAAGAGATTCCTAATGCTGCAGCTGTACTTGACCCTAAAAGAAGCGACTGCCGTTATCCTTTCAAGGAACTTTCAGGATGCGGGGTTGGTTTTAAGCTTTGCCAGGGACTTAACACCATTTATAAATTACCGGAAGCTGAGCTATTTGAGCTTACAGATCTTCTGGCGATCTCCATTGCAGCAGATATTGTTTCCATGACAGGAGAAAACAGAGTCCTGGCTAAAATGGGATTAAAAACCCTAAGGAAAACCAGAAATCTTGGTTTAAGATTATTAATTCCTGAGGACAAGCTTTCTCATTTTGAAATTTCCAATATCGTTTTTGAAATAGCCCCTAAAATTAATGCTGCCGGAAGAATTTCCCATGGTAAAGCAGCTGTGGAGCTTATGGTTTCTGACAATCTGAAACATGCCAACCAGATAGTCAATGACATCATGAACCTCAACGATGAAAGGCGCGAACTGGATATGAATTCCACCCTTTCTGCCCTGAATCAGATTATAGAATCCCAGCAGGAAACCAAGCATACGACTATCGTGTATCATCCTGAATGGAATAAAGGAGTAATCGGTATTGTAGCCTCAAGGCTTATTGAAACGTATTATAAACCGACACTTGTATTTACCGATGGTAATAATGGTGAAATGGTAGCTTCTGCAAGATCTGTTTCAGATTTTGATGTACATGAAGCTCTTGATATGTGTTCTGAATATTTCCTTAAATTCGGGGGCCATCATGCTGCTGCCGGACTTTCAATGGAGAAAGACAAGTTTGATGCTTTCAAGGAAAAATTTGAAAGAATTGTTTCTGAAAAAATCCAGGAACATCAGAAAGAACCTTCGATTACCATCGACACGGAAATTAAAATTGATGAGATCAACAGGGAGTTTATCAATTTCCACAGAAAGCTGGCTCCTTTCGGGCCTCATAATATGAAGCCTATCTTTACATTAACCAATCAAAAACTTTCGGGATATGTAAAAACAATGGGAAAAGATAACAATCACCTTAAGTTTTATATCAGACAGGAATCTACGGGACGAAATATTGAATGTGTCGGATTTAAATTGGGGCAGTTCGTGGAAGATTTTAAAAATAAAAATTTCGATCTTGCTTTTACCCTAGAAGAAAACCACTGGAAAGGCAATGTAACCCACTATCTTAATATAAAGGATGTGAAATTCAGGGATTAACTAAGGGTTGCAGAATTTAGTTGCAGGTAAAAGCAGAACCATCATAAAATTCTGTCAGCCTAAAAAACTTGATTTTTGCTGCCTACACTAAAATACTGTCAACTGTTATCAGCTACCTACTAACAAAACATGAAAAAAATCGGTTTATTTTTCGGATCATTCAATCCAATTCATATCGGACATCTTATTCTGGCCAATTATATTCTGGAAAATTCTGATATGGATGAGCTCTGGTTTGTGGTGAGCCCGCAAAACCCGTTTAAAGACAAGAAATCTTTACTGAATGATCACAACAGACTGGATATGGTACAGCTGGCAGTAAAGAATTATCCGAATATGAGAGCTTCCAATGTGGAGTTTTCTCTTCCGAAACCAAGCTATACGATTGATACGCTCACCTATCTTCACGAAAAATACCCTGATTATTCTTTCAGCCTGATCATGGGAGAAGATAATCTTAAGGGCCTGCACAAATGGAAAAATTCTGATGTCCTGATCAAAAATCATCATATTATTGTTTATCCGAGGGTATTTGAAGGGGAGAAAAAAGATTCTGAATATTTACAGCATGAAAATATCTCCATGATCAAAGCACCGGTCATAGAACTTTCTGCCACTGAAATCCGCAATATGATTAGAGATGGTAAAAATGTAAGACCTATGCTTCCGCCCGAAGTTTTTGAATATTTGGATGGTAGCAATTTTTATAAGTAATTTTGCCAATCAGAAAAGAGAAGCATCAAGGGAGAAATATTCTTCTTTATAGCTCTTAATTTATATTTAAAGAAATGAACTTCATCGAAAAATTTTTCTCAAAATATGCTCAGGAAAAAATCATCAGATGGTTTAAACAGATCTGTCTTGCTGAAGCTGTTTCCTGCCTTTTACTCTATTGTGTTGCGATGATCTGGATCCGGTATGATGAAAATTTATATTCTATCATTTTCATCAGCGTTATTGGCAGTTTACACGGATTATTTTTTACGCTTTACCTTTTGCTCTGCCTTCCCGCAAGAAAAATTTATAACTGGGATGATGAAGATTTTGTTTTTGCCTTATTATCTGCATTTTTCCCCTTTGCAACGGTTTGGGTAGATAAAAAGCTCGCCCGATTCGACAGAGAATAAATAAAATAAAAAAGGACCTTTTCGATCCTTTTATTTTTACATGATTAGAAATCTCTCTTTACATGTCCTGTTGCAGTGAAAGTGTGATTTCCTGAACTATCGGTGTACGTTCCATTAACTGTAAAATCAATATAATCTCCTACAGCTCCAAAAGAGGTTATGTTTACAGTCATATTTCCATTATTTGTTGTGATATAACCTCCTGAAAATTCAAACCCATACCCTGTGTTAAAACTTGCAGCAACTCCCAGCACATTGATTTGTTTCATATAGAAAAAAGGCCCCGCAGAATTCGTTGAGCTTATTATCATTTGCTTGGCCGATACAACAGGCGACGTCGTCGTCAGCCCTCCCCACTTTACATCAAACAATCCCACTATATTAACGGTTGGCTGATTATCAATTTTATAACTGATCAATTCGTTCAAAGAATTACAAACCATGATATTCCCCAAATTGACTGTGGCAGACGGAGCCGTGAAAGTCACTTCATGAGTGCTTTGTAAATTAGCGGCATCAAACCCTTCGTAGATAAACTGTGGATTTGCAGTACATGCATATGTGTTGAATGTAAAGCCTCCGGTACTGTTTACTGGTACTGACATATATTGGAAATAGTACATACCCGCCACTGGTTTAAGTAGTACATAGCCATCGGTAACATTAGTATTTGTACATGTTTTAAGACTTCCCTGAATAGTATAATTGACAGACGTAGACGGGTTTATGGTAATTTCAGGAATTGTTGTTATGATTCCAACCGGGAGAGGACCTACATTAGAGGTATATAATACGTTATTACAAACATCATAAACTTTTAAAACGAGGACCTCACCTGCCGGAACAATTCCGGAGACCATTCCTGTATTATCTGTCATTCCGTAAGTTTCATATGCTTGAGAAGTTCTCTTTAAAGCGACTCTAATATTAGGTAAAACCTGTCCTGCCGCGTTTTTTACTGTTACTTTCAAGGTTGCCTGTGCAAACTGCGCATCATAATTCCACCAGGAAAAATGGCTTACTGTTCCTACATAGGTATTTCCAATCTTTGTTGCAGCACCTTCTTCCTTCCACATTCCGGTCTCTTCGTTATAAGACCATAATGGTATTGTAGCTGGTGAGCTGGAAGTTTGCGCTGCATCCACCGGAACTGTAATTTCTGCAGTATGACCGTTTGCAATCTGAAGATTTTGCCCGGAACTTCCCGTTAATTGTACATGGAGCATTCCAAAAGTTTCCATTATTCTGGCATTCCCTCCTGAATTGTCTGCCAAAAAGGATCCCGGCATTAATTCATTGAGATACTGGTTGGACGGAGCCAGGTGAAAAACCCCGACACTTACACTTCCAGCGTATACATTTCCGTTGGCATCTTTGAAGCTTCCATCAAATTTTACTTTGGTTCCGTTGGGTAGTGAAACTGTAGATGCAGAGCCCGCCGTAATTGTAGAGGTAACTGTTGCAGGAATCATCATGATGTTCACTCTGTTTATTCCATTGGTAGGAACCAAAACCCTGGATGCATTTATATAACCGGTCTTTGTCACTTTTACATGGGCAAAATTTTCTTTTACCGAAGCATTTTTAAATGTGAAGAAACCTTTAAGATCGGTTGTAACGGTACTTGTTCCGATGGTAACTGTTGCTCCGGAAACCGGATTTCCACTTGTATCAAGAATTATTCCCTGGAAATTTCGCTGTGCAGTATTTCCGAAATTATAATTAGATGGAGAATTTATTGTTTCATCTCCTGTTTCTAATAAAGATTCATTTTTACATGAAAATAATAATGAAAGTAATAAAAATAATAGGTAAAATTTTCTCATATGGTATTAGTTTTTAATTTTCACTAAATTAATAATAAAAGACAACTGCAAACATATTTTATTTTATTTCTTCATTTTAAAAAAAAAAATTATTCATTATTTTTTTTATTTGATGTAACATTTAACATCTTTCATTTGTCTTATTATTCAGAAAGGTCAAACAATCAATATTTTAAATAAAATTTTTATTAACTGATAATCAAACGATTACAATAATTTAAAAATATTTTTAAGTACTTTGTATTGCATAATACTAAATTTATTATATATCTTTGCAATGTTAAATAACAAACCATACAAGCTATTAATTAAAAAATAATATCATGAAAACTCAGATTCTTATTGCAGCTCTATTTTTCGGCGGACTTATAACTGCCCAGCAGAAAAAAGACAGTTTGAAAGTAAATGCCATTGATGCAGTGACTCTCAAGAAGCAGGTTTTCAAAAAGCAAGGTGACCGTTTGGTATATGATGTAGCTTCTTCATCTATCGCTAAAGGAACCAACACTTTTAATCTTTTGAAACAAACTCCGATGATTTCCAGCATTGACGGAAAAACCCTGAAGATTCTGGGAAAAAATGATGCAGTAATTTATATCAACAATAAAAAAACCAATATGGACGCTGAGGCATTGATTGAAATGCTGAAGTCTACTCCATCTGAAGATATCCAGAAAATTGAAGTGATTACGGTTCCCGGAAGCGAATTCCAGGTCGAATCTAAAGAAGGAGTCATCAATATTGTGATGAAAAAAAGCAAAAACAACGGCTATAACGGAACGCTGAAAATGCAGAACGAGCAGGCTTATTACAACAATCCCAATGCAGGAGCTTCTTTTAACTTCAGACAAGGCAAATGGTCGGGGAACTCCAATTTCAGAACAGGAAGCTGGACAGACAGACAAAGATATACGCTGTCCAACGGAGATTCTACTTTCAAAAATGAATCATTTGGATTTAATGATGATCCGAACAAAAATTTTGGAGGAGGTTTCAATATCGATTACGAGATTAATAAAAAACACAGCCTTGGATTCTCCTACAACATGAGATACAATAAAAGCTTCAATTCTGTACTGGATATTACCAACTTGCAAAACGGAGTATTAAATAACAGAACAGTGAATAACGAGGACGCCCAGACCAGAAACCACTCTTTCAATCTGAATTATGAGATGAAAACAGATTCCTTGGGGAGTAAACTTACCTCAAACGTTTCTTACCTATGGTTCAACAGGGATAAAGTAAGCTTCAACGAGAGTTTTCCGTTAACGAATGATACAATTAACAAATACTCGGCATTGCATCAGGCGGTACCACAGATCATCAACAACTATGCAGCCAATATCGATTATCTGAAAAAGACAGCTAAAGGAGCTACATGGTTAATGGGAATCAGTTACAATCACACCAATACAGATAACGATACCAGACAGGATAAGCTGAAAAACGGAGAGTTTGTAATAGATCCGAATCAGACCAACCACTTTATTTATAAGGAAAATATACTTGGAATTTATCTGAACTATGAAAGAAAACTGACTGAAAAAATATCCGGAAAGATTGGTGCCCGCTACGAAATGACCAGAAGCACCGGAGACATTGTTGATAAAACAGGCTTTGAAAGAAATTACAATAACCTCCTGCCTTATCTGAATTTAAATTACGCTATCAATCCTGATCATAATCTAAGCTATACTTTTTCCAGCAGAATCAGAAGACCGAGATTCTGGGAGCTGAATCCTTCGAGAACCTACTTTACTCCAACCAATTATACACAGAACAATCCATTTATACTGGCATCAAAGTATTATAATCAAGAGTTAAATTATATGTACAAAAATGCATTCTATGCCAACCTTAGTTTCAATATGGTGGAAGATGCAGCAGCTTCAGACCTGATTCCATTGCAGGGAACTGTAACGGCTCCTCAAAAAGATGCCCAAGGGAAAATCATAAAGGACAGCGAAGGTAATCCAATTATGGAAACCACCAGATTCTTAAGGTATATCAGAACCAATTATGGTAAAAACAGGGAAATTGCTCTCACTCTTGGAATGAACAAATCCTGGTTCAAAGACATATGGACAACCAATTATTCTGTCAATTTAGGATATATTACCTACAAAGGCGGAGTATTTGAAGATCCTACTGCCATGCCTGCCCCGGGAGAAACTGAAGTGATAGATCCTTATATCATTGATGTTAAAAACTATAATATGTCTGTAACCATCAATAATGTTATAAGACTCTCTTCTAAAAAAGACTGGTTCCTGGGAGTGAATTACTTCTTTGCCAGCCAGACCGCTATGGAAGCCGGGATGATAGGTGCAAGACAGAGCTTTGACTTCAGCCTGAAAAAAATTGCAGGGGACTGGACTATCGTAGCAGAAGTGAGTGACTTATTTAACCAAAGCTTCTACAGAGTTAAAGGAGTACAGCCCAACGGAAAATTTAACAATATCACCAACTTCAATTATCCAAGGTTGATGAGCATCGGGGTTACTTACAATTTCGGAAATCAGAAACTGAAAAAAGCAAGGGAAATGAAATCAGCTAATGATGCTGTAAAATCAAGAACCTAAACTATACAACTTATTTCACTAAATCCACTCTTAAATAAAACAAACATGAAACGTATAATTTTGTCAATGGCTATTGTATTCGGTACCTGTGCATTTGCTCAGGAGAAGAAATCTGATACGGCAAAAACAAAAAATATAGAAGGTGTAACCATCACAAAACAGGTTTTTAAAAAGCAAAGCGACCGTTTTGTATACGATGTGGCAGCATCCCCTGCTGCCAAAGGAAATACCACTTTTGACCTTCTGAAGCAGACGCCTTTATTATCTTCTACGGATGATAAAACATTGAAAATCGCAGGGAAAAATAATGCGCTGATCTATATCAACGGAAGAAAAAGCAATATGGATTCTGAATCTCTGGCTCAGTTCCTGAAAAATACTCCGGCTGAAAATATCCAGAAAATTGAAGTGATCACTGTTCCCGGAAGTGAATATCAGGTTGAATCTTCAGATGGAATCATCAATATCGTTTTAAAGAAAAAAATGAGCGACGGTCTCAACGGAAATATGAGAATGTCTAATACAACCAATAAGTATAACGGAAGCCAGGCGAGTTTCTCGGCCAACTACAGAAAGGACAAGCTGGGAGTAAGCGCCAGTCTTAGTGGCGGTGAAAATATTGAAGCACAAACGTATACCCTCAGAAACGGTACAGCCAAAACATCCAATGAATCTACAGGTGATATTGATGATCCGAACAAAAATATCGGAGGGTATCTCAATATTGATTATCAGCTTAATGATAAAAGCAACCTTGCACTATCATGGAATACCTGGGCCAATAAAAGCTATAACTCAACGGTAGACTTATTTAATACCATTAAAAAAACAGATACGGAATATACATGGTCCAAAAACAGAGAAGATGCAAGGTCCTACAATAATTCTGTGAATTTAAATTATGAACTGAAAACAGATTCATTAGGCAGTAAACTGAATGTAAATGCAGCTTACCTCAACTATAGAAGATTCCAGTTTACAGATAATCAAACCTTTGCTTCAGACATCAACAGAAATGTGGGAGCAAGAACAACACAGGTGCTTCAGGATCTTCCGCAGATCATTAATAATTTCTCCGGAATGGTAGATTACAATCAGAAATTTAAAAATGATCTTACCGTTTCAGTTGGAGGAAATTATAATAAAACCAAAACAGACAACGATTCTAAAAACATTACTTATTCTTTTGATCCCCTGGCATCCCCGGATTCAAGACCCAACCATTTTATTTATGATGAAAACATCTACGGAATGTATCTTACCGTTGAAAAAAAGATTTCTGACAAACTTTCGGGAAAAATAGGAGCCCGATACGAGATCACAAACAGTTTGGGAACTTCTGACAATGCCCCTACAGAAGCGCTTAAAAGGATTGAAAGAAACTACAATAACTTACTTCCTTATCTGAGCCTGAATTATGCGATTAATGATAAAAATAATATTTCATACTCTTTTTCAAGCAGAATGAGAAGACCGAGCTTCTGGGAACTTAATCCTGTAAGAAATATCCTGACAGAAGATAATTACACTCAGAATGACCCGTTTGTAAAAGCTTCCTCCACCTACAATCAGGAACTTACATACATGTACAGAAATTCATATTTCCTGATTTTAAACCATTCTTATATTCAGGACGTTATTACACAGGTTCCACTTCAGGGATATCCGGTATCACCGGATGGTAAGATCGGAGATAATCCGGCA
Source organism: Chryseobacterium amylolyticum (assembly GCF_051011775.1). Lineage (NCBI taxonomy): Bacteria > Pseudomonadati > Bacteroidota > Flavobacteriia > Flavobacteriales > Weeksellaceae > Chryseobacterium > Chryseobacterium amylolyticum. The sequence goes on along the minus strand of NZ_JBPCHX010000003.1, from coordinate 668,937 downwards.
TTGAGATATATCAGAACCAATTTTGGGAACAAGCAGGAAATGTCTGCCATGGTAGGTATTCAGAAGTCGTTTTTCAAACAATACTGGACGACCAACTTTAATATCGGGGTGCAGCATAACATCAACAATGGAAGTCTTGATACCGATCCTACTACCGGAGACCGGTTTAAGAATGATAAAGGACCTAACGGAAATTTTATTACCTACACCAATAAAACGAATTCTACCAGCCTTCTGATTCAGACCAACAACACCATTCGTCTTGATAAAAAGAAAACATGGTTCTTCGGAGTTAATTATTTCTTTGTAGACAAGCAGCAGATTGAGCTTGGTTCACTGAAAAACTTAATGAGCTTAGACCTCAGCCTTAAGAAAATGTGGAACGACTGGACTTTTGCAGTGAATGTAAACGATGTCCTGAATACCAACATCGTGAAAATTGAAGATTTTCAGGAAAACGGAAATTACAATTATATCCACCAAAACCGTTACAACAGAAGTTTAATTGTAAGCCTTACCTACAATTTCGGAAACCAGAAAGTGAAAAAGGTAAGAGACATCGAAGGGGCCTCAGATGCCATCAAAAGCAGAACAAGATAAAGATTATCTTTCTTCATATTTAATTATTCTTACGGTATCCGCTGATTCTTTTCAGCGGATTTTTTATATTTAATCATTATGAAAAAAGATATAAAAATTATTTTGATATCCCTCAGTCTCCTTTTTCTATGGACAGGTTGCAAAGAAAAAAAGATAAAGCTCAGAGATGATATCAATTTTGATAAAGAAGAAAATATTCATTATGGGAATAATGCTGACCAGGTTATGGATCTCTATATTCCATCTACACGAACAAATAAAGAAAAGGATGTTTTTATTATAATTCATGGCGGAGGCTGGAGAGCTGGGAATAAATCGCAATTAACCTTTTTCACGCTCTCTGTGATGCAGAAATTTCCCGATCATATTTTTGTTAATATGAACTACAGACTGGCTTCATCTACTGACTTTGGGCTTCCAAATCAAACTGATGACATTAAAAAAGTAACTGAATTATTAAAAAATAAACTGGGCTACAATCCCGGTGTGATTTTATTAGGTAACAGCGCCGGAGGTCATTTATCTATGCTTTATGCTTATAAATTTGACGCTGATAAAAGAGTTAAAGCTGTGATTAATATTGTGGGCCCGGCAGATCTGTCTGATCCAGGTTTCAAAAATTATCAGGAATATTCTTTTGTGGAAAGCAGACTTGTGGATCCTGAAACAATTGAAACCGGAATATCAAAGATAGGTTTTGCCAGCCCTGTGAAATGGATAAAAAGTGATTCCCCTCCTACTTTATCTTATTACGGAAGTTTGGACCGTGTCATTCCGTCTACACAGGAAAAAAGACTGGATTCAGCTTTGACAGCCAACCATGTTATCCATGAGTCTTATCAATTCAATGGAGGACATCTGGATTGGGACAAACAGCCACATGATGTATTTCTTATTGATAAAATTGAAACCTTCATTAAAAAAATTGACAAAAAATAACACGCTCTGATTCTTCAAAACGTGTTATTTTCTATTTTAAAATTGAATTTTATTCAGATTTTGCAACGGCTGTCCTTTCTGAGATCCCATTGGCATTGAAAGCTTCAATCTGAAAATAATAGGCATCCGTTCTGTCTGCTCCTGTAAAGAAATATTCATTCTTTCCGTATACCATAATGCTTCCGTACAATTTATCCGGAGACTTTCCAAAATAGATTACATAGCCGTCTGCTTCAGGATTCTGCTGCCATTTCATCCAGATACTTCTTCTTTCCCCATATTTTTTAGGGTCAGCTCTTAATGGCACAAAACCTTCCACTTTAGCAGGCTGTTTTCCTGCTCCTTTTCCAAATACCCTGAAACCGCTCAATGCAAATTTTCCGGTAGGCATTTTCAGGTTTTCCATTTTAAGGAAACGGGCTTTCGCTGGTTTTTCCATCTCAATATAGTCATGAGGAACATCCTTTGTATTTTTACTTTTATCCACAATCACATTCCATTTCTTGCCATCATTAGAGCCATAGATTTTATACTGATGCATTTTCCCCAGTGTTTTCCCCATAAATTCTGCATCCTGATCCGCATAATTGATCTGAATGGCATTGATGGTAGAAACTTCCCCAAGATCCGTCTGGAACCATTCCCCGGAATTTCCGGTCTTAGCACTCCAATACGTTTTGATATCCTCATCTACCGCATAGTTAGGCTGATATCCACCTAAAGTAGATGAAACCTGAACCGGTTTATTATAATTCAACAGCATCCATCCGGCAAAAAGACCTTTCGTAAAATCTTTGCCCTGTGCATATTGCGGAAGGTAAGTAGGATAATCGCCATATGCCGTATTACAGTACATCACATCATCTTTATCAAAGCCTGCCGGCCATATTCCCAGCCTTCTTTCAAAATTATTTTTAGTAGAAATAAAAATTGTGGAAACGTGCCACCAGTTCTTGTAATTGTCTTCAAACGTTGCCCCGTGGCCTGCGCCTCTGGCAAAACCGCCCGGTTTATAAGAAAAAGGATTATGCTGCTGATATTCGAAGCCTTCCAAAGGATTTTTACTCACATATACTCCATCGGAATACCCACTGAATTCTGTTGCCGGAGCACCATACTGCATATAATATTTACCGTTATGCTTTGTCATCCACGCTCCTTCTACAAAAGGCTGAAGAAAGACATTGTCATTGTATTCCCCGAAACGTTCCCATCCGTGATCTTCAGGTTTTAACTTAATAATAGGTTTTACGAAACCCTCGGACTGAAGGTTTTTCACTTTTACTTCGGTCCCCAGCAACGGCCATTCGTTACTTGAGCCCCAGTACAGATACAGTTTATTCTTGTCTTCATCATAATGGAATGCTGGATCCCACGCTCCTACTTTTAAAGTATCCACAGCAATTTTCCAGTCATCTTTGGTAGGGTTGGTACTTTTCCAGATCGGAAAATCCTGTTCCCAGGTAGAGCCATACACGTATAAAGTATCTTTCATGGCCCAAACTGCCGGAGCATTAAGATCGTGGATATATTTGTTATCTCTTAGAAATTTCCTTTTTACAAACTTCCAGTCCAGCATATCGTCACTGTACCAGTACCCTTCCTGGTTGGTGGAAAAAAGGAAGAGTTTATTTTTAAAGTTAACAATCACCGGATCTGCTGTAGCACGGTGCTTTCCCTGTTTGGAAAAAGCTTCGAAGGGAGTATAGCCATAATCAATATTAATAGGATTACAGAATGTTTTCTGCTGGGCCCCCGCAATCATTCCAAGAAAGATTGCTAATGACAGAAAATATTGTCTCATTTTCAGATTTTAAACGTTCCGGACAAAGTTAATTAACTTTTTTCGGTTTTCTCCAAATAAAACCGTCCAGAAGATAATGAGTAAGCTGCGGAACAACCAATAAGGGAACCAGGAATTGAAACAGATTTTCTGAGAGCATTACATTCAGGGAAAAGTGCTCATTCCAAACCAAAGTTTCCCATAAAAATTCTTCCAGAAAAGCGAACAATAAAATAACGCCGATAAATAGAAATATTCCGGAAAAAGATTTAAAAATCTGCAACCGGTTCAGCTGGTGATTTTCTTTTTGCTGTATTTCCCGGATATAAATCAATGCGATATAGGGAACCCCATGAGAAACCACGTTCAGAAAAGTAAATAAAAGATCATTATTGAAATAAACAATCCCGAAATACCAGGAAAGAAAAGTTCCGGTGATCAGTGCTGTTTTGGGAATGTTAATGTTTTTTGTTTTAAAAGTTCCGACAATAGTTTTAATAAACCAGATGATCAGAATTGTAAAATAGAATACGGTAAGTAAAGGAACGTAATCCGGGAGATTCTGAAGCCAGTCAAACTCATTGTTTACAAACCATGTAAAAGCCCGGGGAGTTTTAAACCAATACAGCATCGGATAAATAGTTGCGGAGTAAACAGCAATCTCATCTATTTTTTTACTCCAGTTGTCCGGTTCAAAACGGGCATAGATTCTCATAAAGCCGTACTGCTGTCTTATAAAATGAAAAACGGCAATCAATGCCAGTACTGACCAGAAGGTCAGACTTCCAAACTGGAACAGGATCATTCCCAATATCCAGCTCAGAACAGGAATTCCCAGATAAAGCAGCTTATTTTTCTGTACTTCTCCTTTTACAAAATAGGTTTTAAACAGTGTGGAATAAACATGGGCAACATCCACAAAAACAATCAGGAAAAGCCATGTGTAAAAGGAATAATGATTTTCCAGTGCCTGAATCTGCTTCTGAAAAAGAAAGATAATCAGCAGCACCAAAAAAGGCGGAGATAAAATAAACCACCAGTCTGTTTTTGCATTATGTATCCACGGCTGTTTCATAATATTATTTTACATCATTTGTTCTGCAGTCCGGAGTCCCTGATAAAAGGCCTCTTCAAAAATAGATATTCCTGAAAGATCGGAATGGGCAAAGAAAATTTTACCTCCTATCGGTTCTTTTGCTTTTCCGGTTTCTTCTCCAAAAATCTGGTTGGGAACCGGAGCGATCATCGCATGCCCTATTTTATGAAACTGCATTTCCAGAATGAAATCTTCTATTAACGGATGTGCTTTCTTCAGATCATCTAAAACTAAATCTTTCAGTTCAGCCTCTTTCATGGCGTAAAGCTTTTTCCTTGCTTTTCTACAGTCTGAAGTTGAAAAGCTCTTATAGTGAGTAATCACCTTTTCACCAATAATCTGGTTGAGATTCTGATGTTGGTCAAAAATATAACCCAATCCCGAAGAACCATAGATCACATTATCCCAGGCCGGCGCTTCATCTCCCCCGAATTCATTTTTCAGCGTAATGGTGGTTAAAAGCCAGGGCACGTAATGAAAGGAAGATGCTTTTTTATGATTAAAAATTCTTTCATTCACAAATTGAGGTGTTGCAAATAACACTTTATCTGCAATAACCTTTTTGGTTTTCTTTTGAATATTGTCAAAACTTAATACCTCAACTTTATCATTGATTTTTATATCAAAAACCAGATTTCCCGGCATATGTTTTCCCTCCGTGTATTTTGAAAGATGTTTTGCCAGTCTTGCATTTCCTTCCGGCCATGTGAATACCTGATCTTTATATATTGTACTCCAGTTATTCTTTCTTCCGGCAAAATAATGAATTCCTGCCCATGCAGAAACATAATCTATTCCTAATCCGAAATCGTCCCTGCAGGAATAATCCAAAAGCCAGAGAAGTTCTTCCGAGTGGTAATTATTTTCTTTCAACCAGTCTTTAAAAATGATTTTTTCAAGCTTTACTACCTCTTCTTCTCTGCTGGAATCATGTAACGGAATGGCAAACCAGTATTTTCCCCCCGCATCTTTCTTTACACGGAACTCATCCATCAGTTTAAAAAAGCGGGTAAGCTCTTGCTGAGTTTGTGCTGAAATTCCTCTTTGCGGAACAATATCATTCTGCCAGGAATTTTTATAAAATAATCTTTCCTGCTGAGGAAATGTCATTTGGTATTCATCAAGGATGGGTTCTCCGTTTTCTTCTGTTCCAAGGCAGATTTTACATTCTTTCAGGAATTCGATGATTTCTGTATTCTCTTTGTTCGGTAACGGTAAATAATGAGCTCCTAAAGGAAATTTTGAAAAAGGGGTCTCTCCGTTGGAAGAATTGCCACCAAGATGGTTTTCCATTTCCAGAAGAAGATAATCATTTTCATGATGCTGACTGAAGGACCTACAAGCCGACAGTCCGGAAATTCCACCCCCGACAATAAGATACTTAGTGTGGATAACTTCTGAAAACTGTGGAAAATCTTTTGCCCACAGCTTATGACCGAGAATGTGATCGGTACCTGTAATTTTCAGCAGCAATGATTTTACTTTCTTTCCGCAATACTGCAAAAAGGGAAGCATAAGACTACCTAAAAATATAGTTGTAAGAAAATCTTTTCTACTGTACTTTCCCCCACTCTTCATCAAAATAACGGACTAATATCTGGTTATCCAGACGGTTAACTTCTACGTCTTTCACCTTCATATCTTTATTGAAATAAGACATCTGTGAAAAATTGTAATCATAATATTTTAATCCAGGCAGCTTTCTGTAGATCCTGTTGTTGATGGGTTCAAATGAAGCCATAGAAAATCCCCATTCCCCAAAAGACGGAACATAGGTGTGATATGCTGCTGTGAAAGGAAAAATCTGATGGATTGTTTTTTCAATACACCAGAAAGATTTCGGAGCAAAATACGGAGAGGTAGTCTGAACTACAATCTTTGTATCAAGAGTTGTTAACCTTTCCAGTTCTTTATAAAACTGTAAAGAATAGAGTTTCCCCAGGCTGTAATTGGACGGATCCGGAAAGTCTATGATAATGACATCAAACTTCTTTTTGTTCTCTTTTACCCAAATGTAAGCATCTTTATTGATCACTTCCACTTTAGGATTGGAAAAAGAACTTTGATTAAGTCTGCGCATGGTTTCATTGGTTTTAAAAAAACGGGTCATCTCGCCGTCAAGATCCACAAGCGTTATTTTTTTAACGTCTTTATATTTTAATACTTCCCTTGCTGCAAAACCATCACCGCCTCCAAGAATCAGGACATTATCTATATTTTTTGCCATAGACATCGCAGGGTGCACCAAAGCCTCATGATAACGGTATTCGTCTGTGGATGAAAACTGTAAGTTATTGTTTAAATATAAACGGAATTCGTGCGTATTTCTCGTTAACACAATTCTTTGGTACGGTGAGCTTTTGGTATACACTACATTTTCACCATATAATTTTTCTTCTGAATAGGATAAAATAGTATCTGAGAAAATGAAAAGCCCTAAAAGAAATGCAAATGCTGCAAGAGATTTTACTTTGAGCGATAGGGGTTTTGATAATTCCTTTGTAAGATAATAGCACAGGAATATCGCAATGGAGATATTAATCAATCCGAAAAACAAAGGGGTTTTGACAATTCCTAATTTTGGAATCAAAACCAACGGGAAAAGAATCGACGCCAGCAAAGCCCCGATATAGTCGAATGCAAAAACGTTTGAAACTAAATCTTTAAACTGTACCCTGTCTTTTAAAATATTCATCAGAAGCGGGATTTCCACTCCTACAAGACATCCGGTGAAGAAGACAAAGAGATAGAGAACACTTTCAAAATGGGCGAGTGTATTAAACAGAATAAAAAGCACAACAGAGCTGATTCCGCCTACGATTCCCACAAGGATTTCGATCTCAATGAACTTATCAATAAGATTTCCTTTGATGAATTTTGCAAGGTAGGAACCCACTCCCATTGAAAAGAGATACACTCCGATAATGAAAGAAAACTGCTTTACAGAGTCTCCTAAAAGATAGCTTGCCAGTGCTCCGGCCACCAGCTCATAAATCAGTCCACATGTAGCAATGACGAATACTGAAAACAATAAAAGCAGCTCAAGAGGAATCCTCTTCTTATCCATGAATTGCCGCGCTTATAATCATTGAAATTCCGATGATAAATGCCCCGAAGACAATAGCAATTGCTATATTTTTATTCTGGGCGATCTCATGCCATGTTTTTTCAGGAGTCAGTTTTTCAATAATGAAATAACATGCAAGCAAAATGGCGATTCCTAAAAATGAATAAAGAACCGAGTTTAATATGGGTAAGAAATTGATGTTGTCCATAGTTTTATATTTTTATTTGTGATAGTATCTGTAGAATCCTACTCTGGAATGGCTTCTTGTGGTTCCGTCGCGGTATGTTTCCGTCTTGGCACAGTCGCATACCTGATTTCCCTGGTACGTAAGGTATACAAACCAGGTCAGGCAGAATCCTCCGATCAGGCAGAGTATCCAGTTTTTTCTTATGTAATTGGTTATATTAGTTATCATCATTTGCAGGATAAGGTGAGTTTGAACTATTCTTCCATTTATTTACATTAAAGTAATGTTTTCCTATCCACATTGCCACAAACACAGCAATCATTATGAATAAAATAATCCCAAAGTTCCAGAATGAAACGGGAAGCCAGGTTGCTTTGAGCTGTACATAGGTATTGCTTGAAATGGGATCTGTAGTAAGCCTAAGTGCTTCAGTATTAATCAGAGAGTCCAGTTTTTGAGTTCCGAACGATGCTTTGGCAAGTCTGGTTACTTCCGATGTATCTTTTTCCAGCGCCTGTCCGTCTGTAAAAGTTTTGGTCTGCACCTTGAATATATCAGTAACCTCAATTGTTCCTGATTTATCCCGTGATACCATGACCTTTGAATCAGGCGATGTAAGGCCTGAAAATGACGGCAAGCCTCCTTCTTTTTCAGCTGAAATAATGAAATGATATTTTCCGGAGCCTACTCCACACAGGTTAAAATCTTCAGACTGACTTCCTTCTGTCCAGCTTTCCCCTCCTTCGTAACCATGATACTGCTCGATATCTTTGGAAGTGTAGATAATTTCATTGGTATTCTCATTCACAAGGCTTAGCTGAACATTAGCCCAGGAATTATCAACACCTGAAAATGCACTCACTTTTAATGGGGCCGAACCTCCGGAAAGGGTAAAGCTTTTGCTGACCAATTCCTTATCTTTTACATCTGCAAAATTGATGGTTTCTGCAAAAACGGTTTCGTTGGTTCTTGAAGTGTAGACATACATCTGAAGCAGGCAAATCATTAATGCCGCCACACAAAAGATGTTCACAGCCTGTCTGATATCGAAATAATAAGGCTGAACGATCCCTATTCCTGTATAATACGGCAGATTAGCTATTTTAAAAGCTTTCTTTACTTCATATTTTGAAATGTGGACTCCATAGAAATACTGGCTTTTCCTGCTGGTCTTCTCCTGAGAGATCATACGGGTTCCGTTGACATATTCTTTGTAAGTAGCAATACTGAAATCCAGATGCTCATCAAAAAAACCGGCTGCGGCTTCAATACTGCACTGAGAGTTTTCGTACCATCGATAGGTGCGCCCGAGATAGGTTGGGAATGCTGAATCTTTACTTTTAAAATCATCAGGATGTATAGGAATCAGGAAAACCCAATGCCCGTCACTTTCACTCAGGAAAGCATCATTTCCTTTACTGTCTTTTAAATAATATTCGCGCCAGAAAATACTGGAACCATATTTCCTGACGATAATGGCAGCAACAGTATATTCTACCTCTCCGATTTTTCCTTTTTGTCCGACATCTAAAACAACATTTTCCGTAGGGACTTTCAGATGTTTAATTTTTTTGTTTCCGGCAACATCAATGAGATAAGAGCAGGTACTGCAAACATATTCTTCAACAGGAAAGGTGAGATCTAATGTATTTTCTGATTCGCATGCTGGGCAGACATAGTGCATTTTTATCTGTAAATTTTGTGTTTCTGAATGGTATTAGCTTTAAAATACTGAACCACCTCATCTGCTATCTGCTCTACTTTCTCGGTATTGTCCTGAGTATAATTACAAAGGAATACATCGAAGGTAAGCTGTTTAAATTCCGGCCACGTGTGGATACAAAGGTGAGATTCTTTAAGGATCACTGCGGAAGTAAAGCTGTCATTTTCAAAAATATGATTGGTTACTCCTACAATTTCCACCTCTCTGGTTTTCAGAATTTCTTCTGTAAACATCAGAAACCCTTTGCTGTCTAATAACAAATCTTCTGACTCTGTTTGCAAAGTCAGAAGAATATGTAAACCTTTACTTGATAATGGGTTCAATTAATTTTTTTGGTAAATATATTATTTTTTTGGAAGAAAAACCTCAGCAAGCATACATCTTGCACTTCCTCCACCATTTACTTCAATGGTATTCAGGTCTGAATAGATAATTTCGCAGTATTTTTCAATAGCTGCCACCTGTTCTGGAGTGAGAGACTGATAAGCGGTCTGGCTCATCACCAAAAATTTCTCACCCTCTTTATTCTGAACCTGAAGCATGTTTCCCGCAAACTGCTGCATCTGTTCTTCTGAGATTTCGATGATTTCTTTTCCTGAGCCTTTAATGGTTTCCATTACTTTTTCCCTTTCCAGCTCGTCGTCAATACAATCAAGGCAGATTACGACAAATTTATCCGCCACACACATCATTACGTTGGTGTGATAGATCGGAAGCCTTTCTGTTCCTACGGTCTGGAATGAATGGAATACAACGGGAGTGAATCCATATTTTGTGCAGAATTCTCTGAACAGTTTTTCATCCAGCCTCAAAGAAACAGAACCATACGCAATTTTATGATCATGATCAAAAATCATACTTCCTGTTCCTTCCAGGAAATGTCCCTGGGTTTCAGGAAAAGACCAGTCATCAATTTCAGTAACTTCAAATCCCTGATCTTTGATACTTTCAATAATATCTTCCCTTCTTTCCACTCTTCTGTTGGAAGCGAACATCGGGTACAAAACCACTTTTCCGTCTTTATGGAAACTTACCCAGTTATTGGGGAAAATAGAATCCGGAGTATGCGGATCCGGAGTATCTTTTATGGTAATTACATTGATTCCTTTTCCTCTCAGCTTTCCTACAAAGGTATTGAACTCTGCCAAAGCTTTTGACTGGATGTCAGATCCCGTCTGTTCTACCTGAAAATAATTGTTTTTAGCTGTCTCTGCGTTGTAACCGAATGCAATCGGCTCTATCATTAATACTGTATCTGTTGTTTGCATTTTTTTTAAGTTTGAGGGTGTTAGTGTATGAGAGTTTGAGTGTCTGAACAGCGTTTTACAAATTATTATCTTCTTTATTCACCGAAGAAAATGAACACCACTTTTCTGACTGGCTCATCATGTTAACTAACATCCCTATTATTTGGTTATACTTGTTGTGCAAATTATTATATTGCTCGTCATTCATATAATGGCAGGCAAAAGCAAACTAGAGCCATGTTTGGGTTTCTCTTGCTTCACCCTCTGAGTCTGTAAGCTTAGCAATGAAGGATTTTTCATATTTTCTTTTGCCCCAAGCCTCACTAATATTTGCCGTTACAGATCTTGATGATCTTCTTATCTGATCTGTAAGTGAGTAAAGTTCTTCTTTTGGAAAGGATTTTGAGAGTTCATAAATCAGCTGTGCTGTTTCAAATGATTGTTGATAAACTTTTAAGTCCTGATGAAATTTAATTGTCGACATACCCAAATATTTTTTTAAAATTAAAAAAATATTCAAACCCACCAACACTCTAACGCTCAGACTCTAAAACTCCTCCGCTCCCAAACACTAAAACTCTCCCACTCAATTATTCTCTCACAAGCGGCATTGTAGAGCATCTCAATAAACCACCCATTTTGGAGATTTCTCTGTAAGGGATTTCTTCTACTGTCATTCCCCACTCGTTTCTAAGGTGGTTATTCATTCTTGTGAATGCTTTGTCTGAAACCACTACATCAGGAGAAATGGAGAAAATATTCGGGAACATTTCAAACATCTCTTCATCATTGATATGGAAACAGTTTTCTTCTCCGAAAATATCAATGATTAATCGGTAATCGCTTTCATCTACAAATCCGTTTTTATAAATGATACATTTGTCTGCTCCTACCGGATTAAATGTACAATCCAGATGCAGAATGCCTTCAAAAGGAACTTTATCATTTTTCTTCAGTTCCAGATCGATGATTCTTTTCTTCGGAAAATATTCTTTTAAGATTTCAATGGCATATTCATTGGTTCTTGCCGTCTTATAGTTTCGGTAATCTTCGCTGAAGCAGGTTCCAATGAAAAGGAAATCATTCCATACGATCACATCTCCTCCTTCAATATGTGCAGTTTCGGGAAGGTTGATGATCTTTCTCCATGCTACTTTTTCAAAAACACTTTTGTATGCCTCCTGTTCATCTGCCCTGTCAGCAATCACATTGGAAATGATCATCTTGTCATCAATTACAAAAGCTACATCTCTGGAAAAAACCTGGTTGTAGTCTTTGATGATGCTTGGGCGCAGTACTTCAACATCATACTTTTTTAAAACCGCTTCAAAAGCGTTCATTTCTTTAATAATATCCTCTTCTTTAGGATAAATGTTGTGTTCGATTGAGTAATATGACTTTGCGTCATAACTTTCCTCTAGTGTGGGAACCGGCCCCAATGAATTAGGCTGGCCTAGAACTACTGACTTCAGCCTACCCGTTTCGTTTTTAATGTTTAGTCTCATAAAGATTTATGCAATACTACAAATATAAGTAAAGGTCTCTACCTGTAAAACTTTTGGATTATTTTATGCATTAAATTTGGTTCCCAAAACCAGCACGCTTCCACAAAATTTCCTTGCATTTTAGCCAACTGTAGTGAATAGTTCCAAAAACATCTACAACTTACTATTTTCCATCTGCATAAGAAAAGAAAAACAGATAATCATATTATTTAATTTCCTATATTAGTGATATAATTTTCGCGAAATTATAAACAATAAAAACTTAACTATTAACACCAAAAATCAAAGTCATGAACAAGAACAATCCGGTGCTGAAAAACGCACAAAAATTAGGAAGAGATCAACAAAAATCCGTAATGGGAGGCGCTCCCATCTCAACAGGCAGAAGATGCTGCGAATGGGATGATGCAGGAAATTGCTATATCTGGACATGTGACAGATGTGTATGTCCATAATAAAAAACGAAGACCTGCTTTTCAAGCAGGTCTTCTTATCTTGTTCTGTTTTCTTCTTCCGTCTTCTGGGTTTCTCTCACCTGATATTTTGAACTTCCTAGGGTATAACTGAGCGAAAATACAAGCCTGCTGCTGTCCCACCAATGTGTAAAACGGTTATCCATAATCTGTTTATGCCGGAATTCCAGTCGCTGATCATAAGAATCAAACAGATTATTAACCCCGATTTTTGTGTTCAGTTTATTATCAAACCATGCCTTTTGCAATGATACATCTACAGTGTATCGTGGTTTAATAGTATAGAGGCTGTTTCCTGTTTTGGATTCATAAGCACCAAATACATTTACAGTAAATCCTTTCGGAAGCGAAAATACCTGATTGATCCTCACTTCGTAATTATAAATGCTCAATGCAAAAACCTCATCCAGATAAGGTCTGAATTCATAATTATAATATCCGGCAATCTGAGTGGTGATATTCCACCATTTTGTAATTCGTACCGGAAAGCTTGTTTCCAGCATAGCAAAGTTCCGGTAGGGAAGATTCGTTCCTAAATATTCCAATACATTTGTTTCCGGATTGTAAAGGGGATACCGTGTCATCACATCTTTTTCTTTTCCGGCGGTAAAGCTTGTGACCCAGTTTTTATACCGATACATTGCTTTAATCTGGCTGGTAAAGGAAGGTAAGAGGTATGGATTCCCTATCCAGTAATTTAACGGACTGAAATAAAATCTGAACGGATTAAGCTGCGAAAATGCCGGCCTCGTTATTTTTCTGCTATAGGAAAGAGAAAATTCACTGGATTTATTAAAAGTATAGCTTACACTTAAAGACGGCAGCCATTTCAGATAGTTTCTAGAAACCAAGGAGTCCACAGTAATGGCGTTGGAAATACTGTTAGTGTTCTCGAATCTTAATCCTGCATTGATCTGAAAGTCCCCTATCTTTTGCCTGTATACAAGATAACCTGCCCAGATCTTTTCTTTGTATGAAAATATATTGCTTCTCGAAGGATCAAAAACGAATTGATTGCCAACAGATAATGTATCATACCTGATATTGTTATTCGTATCTGAATGGCTGTATTTAAGCCCTGCTTCAATATCGGTCTCTTTTATTTCCTGAGATGCATCTATCTGTGCCGTATAAATGCCGATTTTGTTCACCAGATCAGATTTCCAGTATGACAAAACCTCAGCATTTGTCTGGTCTCTATTGATAAAATCATCATTCTGTTTATTTTTGACTGAAAGATAATTCCCTAAAAAAGCAAGCTTAAACCCCTTATTCTGAAAAGAATAATCGGCTGTCACCCCATAGTTACCCTGAGAATAATCTGTGGGATTTTCACTGGATGTATTGAATACCACCTGGGCTTCGCTTTTATCAGTTGTATAAAGAGATCCGCTGCGTATACGGTCATTATTCCGGAAATTACTTCTCAGATTAATACCAAGCCGGTTTTTATCATTCAGCTTAAAATCTGCACCCGCCTGAAAATTGTAAACTTTTCCAGCATCTTCCTGATAGGTTTGGGTACGCATGATATTGGTATTGCCCAATCGCTGCAGGGCGTGATAACGATAGGTTGAAATTCCTTCATTATAACCCGTCTGCAGATTGTATGTCACGCTCCCTGTATGATAAGATATATTGAATGCATTTTCCCGATAGCTGAATTTATTAACATAAATATTACCATTATAGCTTGCTTTCAAGCCAAGGCTGACATTCTTTTTTAGTTTGATATCAATAATTCCTTTAAATTCTGCATCATATTTAGAAGATGGATTGGTATTCACTTCTACCGATTCTACCATTTCGGGAGATAAAGACCGCAAATAGGCCTGCAGCTCCTGATTGCTCATAACAACGGGTTTCCCATCAATAAAAACAGCGGGAGTGATTCTGCCTCCAATAAAAATTCCATCTTCCTGATCTACTGTAACCCCGGGTGTTTTTCTTAAAACATCAAGGAGATGCGTGGAAGTTTTAAAGTCTTTATTTCCGGCAACAGACAGTACAAGATTACCATCATTCAGTTTCATTTTTCGTGGCGCTGACTGAATAATAACTTCTGAAATATTCGTTGTTGAAGTTTTTGCCTCAGCCAGAGAATCCGTGGTTTTTCCTTTGACAGCTTCCTGAGCTTTTCCAAAAATTGACAGGAACAGCAGAAGCAGCAAGAGCCATAATTTGAAGATCATAGATTTTAAATTTTATGACATCAAAAGTATTGGCCTGGGGCAGAAAAGCGGTTTTGAAATTAAAATTCCGCAGTACTGAATTATAAATTTGAACTCTGAAACCTTGATTCAGTAAGGGTTTGAGACTGCTTATACAAAAGAGGTGTTGTATTTTTAATTTTCTTGAACGTAGAAAAGAAAGTTGATTTGGAATTAAAACCTACTTCATATCCTATCTCTTCAATTTTTAAATAGGAGCCATTTTCTATCTTTTCACAGGCTTCATTAATACGATATTCATTGATATAGGTAGAAAAGCTTTTACCAAGATTATCATTGAGCAACTGGGAAAGCTGATGGGCAGAAATATTCATTCTGAATGCCACATCACTTAATTTAAGATTGGGATTTTTATAAAGCTCTTCAGTATTCATAAGGCGCTCCAATCTGGACGAAAAGCTGTCTGCCTGTTTTTCAGAAATCTTTTTATTGGAATATCTTTCCGTTTCCTTTACCGGAAGCTGCTGATATTTTGTATTGAATAAAATCAAAAAATTGGCATACAGCACAAATGAAAATACAAGACTCCCTCCCGCACAGTAGATCTGCACCCAACCTGTTGAGATCAGCTGATAGGTCAGAAAGATAATTATATTACTGATCAGAACCGGAAGAACAAATTGGTTTGGACTTTTAAGGTTCTGCCTGGAAAAGTTGTAGTACTGATACACCGCAAGGAATACAAATGCAGACCAGACCGTATAAATAAAGGTTCCGAAATAATGTTCCCAGGTAACAGGGAAAAGCAGATACAATAAACCGACAGCCCCTAAAATTAATGTTAATATTCCGAACCATTTCCGGCAGTTCTTCCAATCAAACTGCTCCTGTTGAAAGGAAGATTTCACGTAATAATAAAGTGCCGGACCTGTAAAAAATAAAGCAGAGAGTCCTAAATGCGGAATAATTCTCGGCAGATCCGGGTAAAAGTAAATGCATACAGCAATGCCCACTCTGGTGCTCAGCATCAGCAAGAGAAGTCCGAGAAAAAAATCCGGGAGGTATTTCAGTTTCTTAACAAACAGCAGATAAATACCCAGCAGAAGTCCGTTGAATGCTCCTACTGCGCTGAAGAAAAATAACATCTGTTGTCCGAAAGTCATAATAATTTATTTATTGTTTTATAACGATCCACCATTCGGCTTTGATTATATCAATAATTTCCTAAAAGTAAAATTAATAAATTATTGAATTCAATTTCAGCAACATATACATTTTTTCTAAGAAATATTGCAGATCATGATCTCTTTGCCATCCGCATATTCTTTGCCCCATTCACATAAGTTTTTCAGAATCGGAATAAGGTCCTGCCCTTTGTTAGTCAGTATATATTCTATCCCCACAGGAATGGTATCAGGAATTTCTTTTTTAATGATAAGTTTGTGAGTTTCCAGTTCTTTAAGTTGCCTTCCCAAAACCTGTTCGGAAATATTAGGCAGTTCTTTCTTCAAAAGATGAAACCGGTTATTTCCCTCCGAAATTGAATAAATAATCTGTGATTTCCAGCGCCCGCTGATGATACTTACTGCCGAATTCAGTTCACAGATACCGAACAGAAACTGTTCGTTTGCCGCATTGGTTGAAGTTTCTTTTCTCATAATAATCACTCACAATTTTGTTCGTTATTGTAATTCACAGACAGCTTGCAGAAATTTACATTAAAATTACAAAATTATGTACACAAAAAACATTCTGTCGATTATTGGTCTTGTAATAAGCCTGCAGCTGTTCCAGGCACAGGAAAGATGGATTTTAAAATCCGGGTTTATGTCAAAACCGGATACGGTATTTATTTTTAAACCCCAAGCCTATAAGAAGACAGAGAAATATCCATTAGTCTATTTATTACACGGGTATAGTGAAAATTACGGTCAATGGTCCCGGACAACAGACCTTCAGAAGTTCTCTGATCAATATAAAATGATTATTGTATGCCCGGACGGATTTACAACATGGTATGTAAACAGTCCTTATGATAAAGGGGCAAGAGCTGAAAATTTCTTTTTTAAGGAGCTGGTTCCCAAGGTTCATAAAAATTTCAGTATTGACAAAAAGAATATTTTCATCAGCGGACTGAGCATGGGAGGATATGGTGCTATCCGATATTTTTTACTTCATCAGGATTATTTTAATACTGCGGGAAGTACAAGCGGCGCATTTTCCCTGGATCCTGATATTATGAGGAATGCGAGCTTGCAATTCTTTAATACAGAAAGGATTACTGATGACCTGAACAAAATACTCGGTTCACCGGACGAATGGAAGCAATATAATATTTCAACACTGTTAAAAACCTATAATAAAGGAAATCCTTTTTTAATAGACTGTGGTTCGGACGATATACTTTATCCTTCCACCATTGAAATCAGAGATATTGCCGATAGCCTGAAAATTCCCATTACCTTTATTTCCCAACCCGGAAATCATAATACAGAATACTGGAGAAATTCCATTGAACATCATTTTATTTTTTTCAGACAACATTTTAAATAAAAAAATCCCAAAGCACGCTTTGGGATTTTTTTATGATGTAAGCAAATATTATCTGCTTGCAATATCGATGTAATTTCTTTGCTGAGCACCTTGGTAAACCTGTCTTGGTCTTCCGATCGGATCTCCTTTCAATCTCATTTCTTTCCATTGAGAAATCCATCCCGGAAGTCTTCCTAATGCAAACATTACGGTGAACATTTCTGTAGGAATTCCTAATGCTCTGTAGATGATACCTGAATAGAAGTCTACGTTTGGATATAGTTTTCTTTCTACGAAGTACTCATCTTCCAGCGCTACTCTTTCTAACTGCATTGCAATGTCAAGAGCTTTATCCTGGATTCCTAATGCTTTAAGGATATCGTCAGCAGCTTTTTTGATAATTTTTGCTCTTGGGTCGAAGTTTTTGTACACTCTGTGTCCGAATCCCATTAGACGGAAATTATCATTCTTATCTTTAGCTTTAGCAACATATTTAGCTACGTCACCACCATCTTTCTCGATAAGCTCAAGCATTTCGATTACAGCCTGGTTAGCACCACCGTGAAGTGGTCCCCAAAGTGCAGATACCCCTGCAGAGATAGAAGCGAAAAGACCTGTGTGAGCAGAACCTACCATTCTTACTGTAGAAGTAGAACAGTTTTGCTCGTGGTCTGCGTGAAGGATTAATAATTTATCTAAAGCATTTACCACAACCGGATCGATTTCGAAATCAGCGTTTGGTAATCTGAATGCCATTTTGTAGAAGTTCTCTACGTAGTTTAAGTTGTTATCCCCGTGGTTTAATGGTAAACCTTGAGTTTTTCTGTAAGTCCATGCACAAAGGTGAGAGAACTTCGCGATCATAAGCTCAGCAGCATGATCCATTTCTTCTTTAGAGTTTACATTAACGGCTTTCGGGTTGAAGGCTGTCAAAGCAGAAGTTAAAGAAGATAAAACTCCCATAGGGTGAGCAGAACGAGGGAAAACGTCGATGATTTTTTTCATCTCGTCTGCAATAAAGTTATATTTTTTAATGTTGTTTTCGAAAGAAGTATACTGATCCTGAGTAGGCAATTCTCCATGTAATAAAAGATACATTACTTCAGTGAAGTTAGATTTTTCAGCAATCTGCTCGATTGGATAACCTCTGTAGAATAATTCTCCTTTATCTCCGTCTAAGTAAGTGATGTCGCTAATGGTAGCTCCTGTATTTTTGTAACCTAAATCCAGAGTGATCAAACCTGTCTGGTCTCTTAATTTTGAAATATCAATCCCTCTGTCTCCGATAGTACTATCCACAATTGGATATTCATATGAATTACCTGCGTAATTCAATATTACTTTGTTGTCTGACATTATTTATTTTTTTTTAAATATACTACTTTCCATAAAATACGGCAAACAAAAATTATCGCTTGCCGTTATTTATAAATTCGATTATCTTTTGATT
This sequence comes from Chryseobacterium amylolyticum, assembly GCF_051011775.1. Taxonomy (NCBI): domain Bacteria; kingdom Pseudomonadati; phylum Bacteroidota; class Flavobacteriia; order Flavobacteriales; family Weeksellaceae; genus Chryseobacterium; species Chryseobacterium amylolyticum. The sequence goes on along the minus strand of NZ_JBPCHX010000003.1, from coordinate 650,164 downwards.
TTAAATGCGCCTAAACCAGGGAAAATGGCAGTCTCACCAAGAGCTTCTTCAATTCTTAACAGCTGGTTGTATTTTGCCATTCTGTCTGATCTTGAAGCTGAACCTGTTTTGATCTGTCCGCAGTTCATTGCTACTGCTAAATCAGCAATGGTAGAATCCTCAGTTTCTCCTGATCTGTGAGACATTACTGAAGTAAACTTGTTGTTCTGAGCCATCTGTACAGCAGCCATTGTTTCAGAAAGGGAACCGATCTGGTTTACTTTTACAAGGATTGAGTTGGCAATACCTTCTGTTACTCCTCTTGACAATCTGTCTACATTGGTTACGAATAAATCGTCACCTACCAGCTGTACTCTGTCACCGATTTTGTCTGTTAACATTTTCCATCCTTCCCAGTCATCTTCCTGCATACCGTCCTCGATAGAAATGATCGGATATTTAGCAGCCAGCTCAGCAAGGTAAGAAACCTGCTCTTCTCTTGATCTGTGAGCTCCTTTATCTCCTTCAAATTTTCTGTAATCGTAAGTTCCGTCTTTGTAAAACTCTGAAGCAGCGCAGTCTAATGCCAGCATAATATCATCTCCAGGCTTATATCCTGCTTTTTCGATCGCCTGAAGCAATGTATCCAAAGCATCTTCAGTTCCGTTGAAAGTAGGAGCAAAACCTCCTTCATCTCCTACTGCTGTAGAAAGACCTCTTCCTTTAAGAATTGATTTCAGGTTGTGGAAAATTTCAGTTCCTTTTCTCAATGCATGAGAGAAAGAGTCTGCTTTTACCGGCATAATCATGAATTCCTGGAATGCGATAGGAGCATCTGAATGAGATCCACCGTTGATTACATTCATCATTGGAACAGGAAGCGTGTTGGCATTCACCCCACCAACATATTTATAAAGTGGCATCCCCAATTCTGCAGCTGCAGCTTTTGCCACCGCCAGAGAAACACCAAGAATAGCATTAGCACCAAGATTTCCTTTGTTAGCCGTTCCGTCAAGATCAATCATAATCTGATCGATATAATTTTGTTCGAAAACCGGCTGTCCAACCAAATTCTCTGCAATTACTTCTTTTACATTTTCAACAGCTTTCAGGACTCCTTTCCCCTGATATTCTGAACCGCCATCACGTAATTCTACCGCTTCGTGTTCTCCTGTAGATGCTCCTGAAGGAACTGCTGCACGGCCCATTGCCCCGCTTTCTGTAAATACATCTACTTCAATGGTAGGATTTCCTCTGGAATCTAAAATCTGTCTTGCTTCTATGTAAGAAATTGCACTCATTTTTTATTTTTTTTAGTTTAGACAAATTTAATCAAAATTTAACTTTTAGGGGTATTTCACGGGATTTTTTTGAGATAATTCCAAGTTAAATTTTAGTTAATTTATATTATGATAATTGGTCAATTTCTTTGTGGGAATTCAATGGGTTAAAACGGGAGAATGCTGATATGAGAAAGTGCCGCACCTTAAAATGCCGGAGCTTTACGATTGATTTTAGGGCTGTCTGGTTTTCAGAATAATGTAAAAACCATTATTTTCTGGGTGAAGGTGACAGCAGCCCGGCTAAAGCACCTATTGCTCCCGAGGAAATGGTTGCAAAAATAGTGACCAGCTGGCTATCGGGAGTTTTCCCATTACCCAGGAAAGATATAAGAATAAGACCGGTTATAATGGCAATAATGGCAAAGCCTAGCATAAGCACTATAATTCTGTAGATCCAGCAATCGGTGTCCTTCGGGCTTCTTATTTCTACCTCTTTAATAGCTTCTATGGGATTGGTCCTGAATTTTTCCTGAAGATCAGTGTCGTTTTTTAAAGCGGCTTCCAAATCTCCAATACTGTCATTAATAAGAGTTTTCATGGCTTTAATTTTATACACCAAATTTCCTTCTAAAAAGCAGAGCAGACAATTACACAAAAGGGGTATTTACAGTATTATGCCTGAAAAGCAGGCAGGTTCCATGGTGTTCGTGTATCACGCTAAATTCACCGGACAATTCATTCATTCTTCTTCTCATATTTCTAAGTCCGTTACCTTCTTTCTGATCATCAGAAATACCGGTTCCATTGTCGGATATTTTCATTGAGAAGCTATTTTTTTCCTGTAAGAAAGAAAGTTTCAAAGTATCTGCATGGCTGTGTTTGTATACATTATTGACGGCTTCTTTTAAACAGAGAAAAAGATTACGCCTCATTTCTGTGGAAATGGGTGTTTCCGCTATGATATCTTCGCTTTCTGAGTACACCATTATTTTTGTTTTCTTTAAAAAATTTGTGGTATAATGAATAGCATAGTCGATAAAGCTTCCCAGGGTATCATTTCCGGCATTCAGGCTCCAGAGCATTTCGCGCATGGAGATATTCATTTCTTCAGAAGTCTTCAGAAGCTCTTCGATATCGCTTTGCAGATCATCATTTTCTGCTTTCTGCTTCAAAAATTCTGCCTGAAGCTTCAATGCGGAGATTCCTGCCCCAAGGTCATCATGCATATCGTGGGAGATACGCTCCCGTTCCTGTTCAAGAATTTTTTGTTTTTCCAGTTCTTTCTGAAGGAGCTGATTCTGATGTTCTGCTTCTTTAAGCTGTTTCTCTTTCAGGTATAAAAGCTGTTTTCTATTGTACATCAATACAATGAAAACTGTAAAGGCAGCTAAAAGCACGACTAAAAGTAATGCAATTAAAAAAATAAGTTTTATTTCCGGAGGTAAAGACTTCATTTTTTATTCAGCAAATTATATTTATTCAAAGCAACATAGAATAAACCGCAGCTTATTATATTGATAATGTTCAAGAGTTGTTTCAAAAGCTTTAGAAACGGTTTATCTATTTCGTCCAGCAGATACATAGGAGTTATTCTAAATAAGAAAAAACAGCTCCATAAAAGTATCGATGTTGAGATCCAAAAGACGGGATCATCTGTAATTTTTGATTGATTGATATTGTTTAATTTATAGCTGCACCAGTACAGCACCTGCAGTATATTGATGACGCAATACGTAATAGCAAGATTTAAGTTATATTTATCAACATAAAAAAGCTCAATATCCAATATTATTACTATTAAAACGATTGCTGACAGCGCAACAGCTATATTCCTGTTTTTAATGTATCTGAAATAAAAGATAATAAAATAAAAACTGTTGAAAACATTCAAATAATTATATTGAATGGATTTAGTTACAATAAGATTAATCTCTGAAAAAAAATCTACCGTAAAATTTACGAATAAATACAACAAAAAATAGTCTTGAGAGGACACTGTTCTTCCTCTCAAAACTATTATTCCTTTTATTAAAACAATAAAAGAAATTATATAGTAAACTGTAATAAGCATTTTATGGCTCCAAACTTCCCTGATCGTAATATGGAAAATCTGCGCTAAATAATTGTTTATTAGAATCTGCCGGCATAGTTGCAAGATATACGGATTCTTTTCCTGCTCCAAAACTTACCGTTTTCTTCTTTCCTATACACGGGATAAAATCGATTCTGATTACATTTTTTCCGAGGCAGCCTTCCAAATACATGTGTATCCTATCGATATATTGTTTCACCAGAATCAAATCATATCGTATAGAGTTGGCTACATAAGCATCACTGGATGCATCAGTAAGGGTTCTGCCTAAATTGGTCCCGTTGAAATCCCCAAGTTGATTAACATTAACCTCATAATAGGTATCCAGATTAAAAACAAAATAATGTTTATCCAATCTGGTTGTATCTGCTGCCTCATGAAAAGAAAGAGTTGCATATAAATATCCTTTTATACTTTTCAACAACAATTGGTTTTCTTCAGGCATCATTCTGGAAAAGTCACTAATTGTACTGTCTGTAATTTCTCTAAAAGATACCTTCATTATTGTATAGCCATCATTCAAATGACCTCGGACAAGCGTTTCAAATAAGCGGAAATCAATATACAATTCCTGGCTGAGGCCTGGAGCCCGCTGTTGAAATAACCCATTATTTACCCGGAATTCTTCATCACCTATAGGCTGGTTTACAAGAAAATCCACACCTGTTTTTGTGATATAGTCTTTTATCCATTGGTCCTTCTCGGTAAACTCTGTCATTTCATAGAAACTTTTAATCGTTCCAGCTTTTTGCATTGCAATGATGGTTGCTTCCAATGCACATTTAAAATCATACAGTTCTTTTTCCATGGTTCTTAGTTTTTTGATTGGTTAAATTTATTGACAGCCTCCACTTTGTTGTTCACGTGAAGTTTTCTGTAGATATTTCCGACATGCTTTTTCACAGTATCGATGCTGATGAATTTTTTGTCTGCAATTTCTTTGTACAGAAGCCCCTGCGAAAGAAGTTCAAGAATTTCCTTTTCACGTTCTGTAAGTTCATCAAAGCCTTTGATTTCCGGGAGTTTATTTTCGAAATGTTTCAGCACTCTTCTCGCAATAGAAAAACTCATCGGAGCACCGCCGCTATATACATCCCGTATCGAAGAAAGAATCTTATCCATGCTTTCCCCTTTTACAAGATATCCCATAGCACCAGCTTTCAAAGAATTGAAAATCTTTTCGTCATCATCAAAGCTGGTACACATAATAAACTGTGTCTCGGGCATTTCTTTTCGCAGTTTTTCTATGATCTCGATTCCAAGCATATCCTGTAACTGGATATCCATCATGACAACGTCAGGAGAAATGCCGGGCAGATGCATCATTGCGTCATTTCCATCAAAGAACTGAGCGATCACCTTCATATCCTTCTGATAATTGATGACCTTCTTCAACGCATTGTTGTAGTTTTTCTCGTCTTCTACTATGGCTATGGAAATGCTCATGTCTTTGTTTGTTTGAAGCAAATTTCAACAGAAAACAATTTGAAATCAATTACACCTTTGGGTAATATTAGGGGCTGAGTTTGTGGTTATGGTTCAGTTTTTTAGCTGCTATTAAATTTAATCAAATTTTCATTTTAAAAACAATATTTATATAAATATTTTACAACAAATCAAAATAAATTCAAAAAAGTTGTTATAAATATTACAATATCAATTATTATTTCACAAGCTGATCAAGAATTGGATGGTCGATACCACTTATCTTATTATGAAATTTGATCTGTTCGAAGATCTGAATCTTGTTTCTGCCTTTTTTCAACCATACACCGGGAATATAAAGTGTTTGCTGGGGGCCTGCTGTACTCCAGTATCGTCCTGCATTTCTTCCGTTGATGAAAACAATTCCTTTTCCAAAATTTCTCATATCAAGAAAAGTATCTCCCGTTTCATTAAGGGTAAATTCTGCTTCCTGAATTACAGGTGAGTGGTCTTCAATATCTTTATTTTTAAAATGATGTTTTGGAAAGGTATCAAAAGGCAGCGGAAGCATTTCCCAGCTTCCGGAAACTTCAGTTCCGTTTATTTTCACAGGGCTGATAATTCCTTTCAGATTATGAACGATCTCTGCTCCATAATTGATTCTCCCCATATTTTCAACCAGAATTTCCAGGCGGTCTCCGGATTTGATTTCAATATCCAGATCATACTTCTTATTTACCCTGTTCAGCTCCCCTTTCCATCTTCCGTTGATATAAACATTCGCGTAGTCACGCAATCCTTTTATCTCCAGTAATCCCTTCTGGTCTGTATCGAACTTTTTTCTGTAGAGTATATAGCCGTTTCCGGTATTCAGATCTTCGAACGTAAGTGGCTTATCATTCTTAACAGGTTTCATACGATCAGTAAGATCAAAAAGGCTGCTTACTTTTGAGAATTCAATTTCAGGAATTGTGATAACTTTTACCGGCTTTGGAACCTCCGGAAGCTTATTTTTACTTATTTTCTGAAAAATTGCTCTCAACGCATTATATTTTGGGGTAGCCCATCCTGCCTCACTGATGGGAGCGTCATAATCATAACTTGTAAGATCCGGCTGAATGTCATGGTCTTTATCGTAATTGGCACCGCTTGTAAATCCGAAGTTGGTTCCTCCATGGATCATATAGTAATTGAAAGAAACTCCATTTTCTACATACAGATTCGTTTGCTTTACGACCTCTTCCGTAGACACCTTAACAAAAGGTTCTGCCCAGTGATCAAGCCATCCCGGGTAATATTCTGCAACCATGTAGGGACCTTTGCCTCCATTATATTCATTGATACTTTTCTTTAAGACATTAATATCACTTTCTCCGTTTGCTGTTGGTAAAGCACCTTCAACAGAACCTCCTTTAAAAAGTGAACTTCCATCTGAAGTAAATAACGGTACCGAAATTCCGCTTTTCAGAAGCATTTCTTTGATCTTATGGCTGTATTTCCTGTGCTCTTCGAGAGAAATATCTTTTCTCTGAGCTACATAAGAACCAAATTCATTTTCCGCCTGTACCATAATCACCGGACCGCCGTCCGTAATCTGCATGGGTTTAATCTGTTTTGCCAGTTGATTGATATATTTCCTGCATTCTTCTAAGAAGGCTGTATTATCTCTTCTTATTTCAAGCTCTTTATTTTTTTGAAGCCACCACGGATATCCGCCAAATTCCCACTCTGCACAAACATAAGGCCCGGGACGGATAATGACATATAAGCCTGTTTCCTGTGCTGTTTTTATAAACTTCTGCAGGTCTTTTTCACCAGAAAAATTCCACATGCCCGGAGCTTCTTCATGATAATTCCAGAAAACGTAAGTTGTAACCGTATTTAAACCCATTGCTTTCATCATCTCCAAACGATGCTTCCAGTATGCTGACGGAACTCTCGGGTAATGCATTTCTCCTGAATATATGGTAAAAGGTTTTCCATTTAAGAAGAAATGTCCATCTCTGATTTCAAATTTTCCTTTTTGAGAAAACACAGTATTCAAAGAGAAAAATAAAAAGATTATGCTAAAATAACGGCTGAAATTTCTCATATTGTAAGGCATGATTTTTGTAAAATTTAAAATATAAAAATCAATTGAATATCAAATAATATAATCATGAAAAAAAGTCTTTTAGCACTAGGTGCTGTATTGGCACTGACAGTAATCAGCTGCAAAAAAAGTGAAAGCGGGAACAAAAGTGTTATTAAAACAGACAGTTCAGAAACTGTAATTACAGACAACAACGGAAAGATAGATTCGGTAACACAAAGCTCTTCTACTGTAGACATCAACGGACAAAAAACAGAGAAAACAGATTTTGTTTATAAAGCTACTGACGGAACACTGGTGAAAGTAGTATTTAAAAACGATCCGAAAGAAAGTACGGTAGCCATCACCAGCAACAAAAAAACATTCACCTTGCCTAAATCAGAAACCAAAGGTGATGAAACCATTTACAAGAAAGATGATATGACTGCAAGGGTAAAAGGAGACAGCCTTCACCTGGAACAAGGAAACAATATTATTGAGCTGAAAAGAACTAAAATCTAAAATAAAAATGTCCCTCCAATGTTGAGGGAAGTGAATAAGCATTAAATAAAAAACCATCCGGGATCCGGATGGTTTTTTTTATCTATCTGAATGAATATTATTCTTCAGTTTTTTCTTCAGTAGTATCAGCTTTAGCTTCTTCTACTTTCTCTTCTACTGCCGGAGCTTCAGCAACTACTGCTTCAGCTTTTTTAGCCGTTGTAGATCTTCTGCTTCTTCTTGTAGCTTTTTTCTCTTCAGCATTAGGGTTGTAAAGCTCATTGAAATCTACTAGTTCGATAAGAGCAGTATCAGCAGCATCACCTGGTCTGAATCCTGTCTTGATGATTCTTGTATAACCACCGTTTCTTTCAGCGATTTTAGGAGCTACAGTTCTGAATAATTCAGCAACCGCATATTTATTTTGAAGGTAAGAGAATACTACTCTTCTGTTGTGTGTAGTATCTTCTTTTGCTTTTGTTAATAGAGGCTCAACATATACTCTTAAAGCTTTAGCTTTAGCTACAGTAGTGTTGATTCTTTTATGCTCAATTAGAGAACAAGCCATATTAGAAAGTAAAGCACTTCTGTGAGAAGCTGTTCTTCCTAAGTGATTGAATTTTTTACCGTGTCTCATTATTAATTATTTATCAGCGTCTAACTTATATTTTGCAACGTCGAAACCGAAGTTAAGACCTTTTGAATGCACTAATTCTTCTAGTTCTGTCAAAGATTTTTTACCAAAATTTCTGAATTTCATCAAATCAGACTTACTGTAAGAAACCAATTCTCCAAGAGTTTCTACTTCAGCTGCTTTCAGACAGTTAAGGGCTCTTACAGAAAGATCCATATCTGCTAATTTAGACTTAAGAAGTTGTCTTGTGTGAAGAGTTTCTTCATCGTACTGGATAGATGCTTTTACAGCTTCAGTTTCAAGAGTGATTCTCTCATCAGAGAATAACATGAAGTGATAAATTAATATCTTAGAAGCTTCTGTTAAAGCATTCTGAGGGCTTATAGACCCGTCAGTTTCTATATCTAATACAAGTTTTTCGTAGTCTGTTTTTTGCTCTACACGATAATTTTCAATGCTGTATTGTACTTTCTTGATTGGCGTGAAAATAGAGTCAATAGCAATAGTACCTACAGGTGCATTGTTTGACTTATTTTGTTCTGAAGGAACATATCCTCTACCTTTTTCAATATTGAAAGTAATTTCGAAAGTTACATCAGTGTTTAGGTTGCAGATCACCAAATCCGGGTTCAGAACCTCAAATCCGTTGATAGACTTTCCTAAATCACCAGCAGTAATAACCGTTTGACCTGAAACTTTAGCAACAACCTGCTCGTTAGCCTGGCCTTCTGCTGCAGCTTTTAATCTTACCTGCTTAAGGTTAAGAATAATTTCGGTAACGTCTTCGATTACTCCTGGAATAGTTGAAAATTCGTGCTCTACACCTTCTATTTTGATAGATGAAATAGCGTATCCTTCCAGAGAAGAAAGCAACACTCTTCTCAAAGCATTACCGATTGTAAGCCCGAAACCTGGTTCTAAAGGTCTGAATTCAAATTGACCTTTAAATTCATCAGAGTTAAGTAAAATTACTTTATCGGGTTTTATGAATTGTAAAATTGCCATATTATTGGGTTGAGCAAAAATTTGATTAAAAAATTATTTAGAGTAAAGTTCGACGATAAGGTTTTCCTTAATGTCCTCCGGAATCTGGATTCTTTCAGGAGCAGAAACGAAAGTTCCTTCTTTTTTCTCATCGTTGAATTGTAACCACTCATAGTTTGACTTAGAAGCCAATGCATTGGTAACAACTTCAAGAGACTTAGACTTTTCTCTTACAGCGATTACATCACCAGCTTTTACCAAGTAAGAAGGGATATTAAGAATCTCTCCGTTCACAGTAATGTGTCTGTGAGAAACCAATTGTCTAGCAGCAGATCTTGTTTTAGCAAAACCGAATCTGTATACTACGTTATCCAATCTTGATTCACAAAGTTGTAATAGAACTTCCCCTGTTACACCTTTACTTCTGTGTGCTTTGTCAAATAAGTTAGCAAACTGTCTTTCTAAAATACCGTAAGTATATTTAGCTTTTTGTTTTTCAGCTAACTGAACTGCATATTCTGATTTTTTAGCACCTCTTCTTTTGTTAGGACCGTGTTGTCCTGGCGGTTGGTTTTTTCTTTTTTCGAAGTTTTTATCATCTCCGTAGATTGCAGCACCAAACTTTCTAGCAATCTTAGTTTTAGGTCCAATATATCTTGCCATAATGGGTAAATTCTAAAAATTAAACTCTTCTTCTTTTTGGTGGTCTACATCCATTGTGTGGCATAGGAGTCACATCAATGATTTCGCTAACTTCAATTCCTGAATTGTGGATAGATCTGATAGCAGATTCTCTACCTGCACCTGGACCTTTCACAAACACCTTTACTCTTCTTAAACCAGCTTCGTGAGCTACAGCAGAGCAATTTTCAGCTGCCATCTGAGCAGCAAATGGAGTATTCTTTTTAGAACCTCTGAATCCCATTTTACCGGCAGAAGCCCAAGAGATAACCTCTCCGTTTTTATTTGTTAAAGAAATGATGATGTTATTGAAAGAAGCCTGAATATGAGCTTCACCAATAGCTTCAACTTTTACTTTTCTTTTCTTAACTACTTTAGTTTGTTTTGCCATAATTCCTAACGATTATTTACTAGCTTTTTTCTTGTTAGCAACAGTTTTTCTCTTCCCTTTACGTGTTCTAGAGTTGTTTTTCGTTCTCTGGCCTCTTAAAGGTAATCCAAGTCTGTGACGTATTCCTCGTTGGCATCCTATGTCCATCAATCTCTTGATGTTCAATTGCACTTCAGATCTCAATTCTCCTTCTACTTTTACGTTTTCAGAGATATATGTTCTGATTGCAGCCAATTCATCGTCATTCCATTCGTTGACTTTCTTGTCTTCGCTGATACCGGCAGCTTTAAGGATTTCAGAAGAAGTACTTCTTCCTACTCCATAGATGTAAGTTAAACCGATAACACCTCTTTTGTTTTTTGGTAAATCAATACCTGCAATTCTCGCCATAATTTAATGTTAACCTTGTCTTTGTTTAAATTTTGGGTTCTTCTTGTTGATTACGAACAGTACACCTTTTCTGCGTACGATTTTGCAATCAGCGCTTCTTTTTTTAATTGATGCTCTTACTTTCATTTTGATAGTATTTATTTTTTACAAATGCCAAATGGAATGGGTATTCCATTTGGCTAATTGTTTTAATATCTAAATGTGATCCTCCCTTTTGTCAAATCATAGGGAGACATTTCTAGTTTTACCTTATCTCCAGGTAAAAGTTTAATATAATGCATTCTCATTTTGCCGGAGATATGAGCAATAAGGATATGCCCGTTTTCCAGCTCTACACGGAACATGGCGTTAGAAAGTGCTTCCACGATCACGCCATCTTGTTCAATATGTTTTTGTTTTGCCATAAATTAATATCCAGTCGTTCTTGATAATTTAGACTGCATTAAGCCATCATAATGATGGTTCAGCAGATAAGTATTAATCTGTTGAACTGTATCTAAAATTACACCCACCATAATTAATAGGGACGTTCCCCCGAAAAATAGGGCAAACGCATCTGTCTGAACAAAGCTTCCATGCACAATTGCCGGAAGGACTGCAAAGATAGATAAAAAAATTGCACCTGGCAAGGTAATTTTTGATAAAATATCATCTAAATAATCAGCGGTCTCTTTACCGGGTCTTACTTTCGGTACTAAACCTCCATTTCTCTTCAAGTCATCAGCCATCTGGTTTACCGGAATTGTAATCGCAGTATAGAAAAATGAGAAGATAATAATTAATAGCGCAAACAATACGTTGTACTGCCAGCTAAAAACATTCTTGAAACCTGCAAGAAAAGTATTAGACTCATCGAATTTTGTTAATAATCCTGGTACGAACATCAATGCCTGGGCAAAGATAATCGGCATTACACCAGCAGCATTTACTTTCAATGGGATCCATTGTCTTGCTCCCTGCATAAGATTTCTGTTTACACCTCCTCTTGCTTGAGCTCTGCTTACATACTGAATCGGAATTTTTCTAACAGCTACTGATAAGATTACTGCTAAAAGAACTACCAACATCCAGAATAATACTTCAATAAGGATCATGATAGATCCCATTCCTCCTTTACCGTTCTGCACGGCCATCTCCTGTACGAATGCTTCAGGTAATCTTGAAAGGATCCCCACCATAATAAGGATAGAGATACCGTTTCCGATACCTTTGTCAGTGATTTTTTCACCTAACCACATTGCGAATACTGAACCGGCAACCAGGATAACAATACTTGGCAGCCAGAACATGATAGAATTTGGCTCTACATAATATGCAGACTGGAACTGAGCATACGGTAAGAATAATTGAGTAATAGAAGTTAAGTAAGAAGGTGCCTGTACCAGACAAACTCCAATCGTTAACCATCTTGTAATTTGGTTCAATGTATTTCTACCTGACTCTCCATCTTTCTGAAGCTTCTGAAGATAAGGAATAGCCATCCCCATCAACTGAACAATAATAGAAGCAGAAATATAAGGCATGATTCCTAACGCCATTACGGAAGCGTGGCTGAAAGCTCCCCCCGTAAACGACGAAAGCAAGCCAAGGAGACCTGCTCCTTGCTTGTTACCGCCTTGATTTTTATAATGCTCTAAGAGATCTCCCACCTCTGCAAGGTTAATTGCCGGAAGTGAGATATAAGATGCGAATCTATACACAAGGATAATACCTAAAGTAAAGAGAATTTTATCTCTAAGTTCTTTAAGACTCCAAATATTTTTAAGTGTTTGTATAAATTCTTTCATTAGTAAGTATTATAAGGTAATTGCTTTTCCACCTGCCTTAGCAATAAGCTCTTCAGCAGATTTAGTGAATTTGTCAGCAGAGATTGAAACCGCAGATTTCAATTCTCCTCTACCCATAATTTTCACTAATTCGTTTTTAGAAACTAAACCGTTTTCTACTAAAACTTCTTTCGTGATATCTCCGGTGATGGATTTGTTCTCGATTAAAGTTTGGATTGTATCAAGGTTTACTCCTCTAAACTCTTTTCTGTTTACGTTTTTGAATCCGAATTTAGGTAATCTTCTTTGTAAAGGCATTTGTCCACCTTCGAAACCGATTTTCTGAGAATAACCAGCTCTAGACTTCTGACCTTTGTGTCCTTTTGTTGAAGTACCTCCTTTTCCACTACCTTGACCTCTACCAATTCTCTTTGAGTTGAAAGTAGATCCTGCAGCAGGTTTTATGTTATTTAAATTCATTTTAATTTCTCTTTTATAAAATTATTTTTGAACTTCAAGTAAGTGGTTTACTGCAGCGATCATTCCTAAGATAGAAGGAGTAGCTTCATGTTCTACAACTTGGTGAAGTTTTTTTAATCCTAATGCTTCAAGCGTTCTCTTTTGGGTTTTTGTTCTACCAATAGCGCTTCTTACTTGCTTTACTTTAATTGTTGCCATTGTTTTAATTATTAACCGTTAAACACTTTACTTAGAGAAATTCCTCTCATTCTAGCGATTTCTTCAGGTCTTCTGATGTCTAATAACGCTTTGAAAGTAGCTTTCACCACGTTGTGAGGGTTAGAAGATCCTTTAGATTTTGAAAGGATATCGTGAATACCAGCAGATTCCAATACCGCTCTTACCGCACCTCCGGCGATAAGTCCTGTACCGTGAGAAGCAGGTCTTAGGAAGATATCTGCACCACCGTATCTAGCAGTAGTTTGGTGAGGAATAGTATGGTTCATTACAGGAACTTTCACAAGGTTTTTCTTAGCGTCTTCAACTGCTTTAGCAATTGCAGAAGCAACCTCTTTAGATTTTCCTAAACCGAAACCGATAACACCTTCTTCGTTTCCTACTACAACGATAGCAGAAAATCCGAAAGCTCTACCCCCTTTTGTTACTTTTGTTACTCTGTTAACAGCTACGAGACGATCTTTTAATTCTAATCCTCCCGGTTTTACTCTTTCTATATTATCTAGTCCTAACATATTTTCCGAAATTTAATGATTAGAATTTAAGTCCACCTTCTCTTGCACCATCAGCTAGAGCTTTTACTCTACCGTGGTATACGAATCCGTTTCTGTCAAATACAATACTTTCGATTCCTGCAGCGATAGCTTTAGCAGCGATAGCTTTACCAACAGCAGCAGAAACTTCAGTCTTAGTACCTTTAGCGTCTACACCTTTCTCTCTTGAAGAAGCAGATACTAAAGTTTTACCATTTTTATCGTCGATTAACTGAGCGTAAATTTCCTTATTACTTTTATATACAGATAATCTTGGCAATTCAGAAGATCCAGAGATTTTCCCTCTTACTCTTCTTTTGATTCTTATTCTTTTTTCTAATTTACTTAATGCCATAATACTTATAATTTATTAAGCAGATTTACCAGCTTTACGTCTAACATTTTCACCAACGAATCTTACACCTTTTCCTTTGTATGGCTCAGGCTTTCTGAAAGAACGGATCTTTGCAGTAACCATTCCTAGAAGTTGCTTGTCATGAGACGTTAAAGTAATAATTGGGTTTTTACCTTTTTCAGTCAATGTATCAACTTTTACTTCATTTGGAAGTTCTAATACGATACCGTGAGAGAATCCTAAAGCTAATTCAAGTTTTTGACCTGAGTGAGAAGCTCTGTATCCTACCCCTACTAGTTCTAGTTTCTTTTCGAAACCTTCTGATACACCAACGATCATGTTAGCGATCAACGCTCTGTATAAACCGTGAAGCGCTTTGTGTTGTTTAGAATCAGATGGTCTGTTTACGTTAAGTTCACCATCTTTTTGTTCTAAAGTAATTCCTGCTGTAAGCTCCTGAGAAAGTTCTCCTTTAGCTCCTTTTACAGTTACTACACCATTGTTTTCAGTGATTGTAACTCCTGCTGGAATTGTTATAATTGCTTTACCAATTCTTGACATTTTCCTGTGATTAAAAATTAATAAACATAGCAGATTACTTCACCGCCTACTTTCTCTTCTCTAGCTTTCTTGTCAGTCATTACTCCTTTTGAAGTAGAGATGATAGAAATACCCAAACCGTTTAGTACTCTTGGAAGCTCAGCTGAACCTTTGTACTGTCTCAAACCTGGTCTAGAAGCTCTTTGGATAGACTTGATAGCTGGTTTGTTAGTTTGCTTATCGTACTTTAAAGCGATTTTGATCACTCCTTGAACAGCGTTATCTTCAAACTTGTAGTTTAAGATATAGCCCTGATCAAATAAGATCTTAGTAATCTCCTTTTTGATTTTCGATGCAGGAATTTCCACCACTTTGTGGCCTGCGCTTTGTGCGTTCCTTACTCTTGTTAGGAAATCTGAAATTGGATCTGTTACCATTTTTCTTTTATAAATTATTGGTTAAAGAACAATCAGTTTTGAAAAGACTTGAAGAGTAAAATATCAGACTTCAGAAATCTTCAGTCTGATATTTATTCTTTAGTATCTTGACAACTTAATTGTCCCGAGTTTTAATTAGTAATTATTACCAACTGGCTTTTCTTACACCTGGGATAAGACCGTTGTTTGCCATTTCTCTGAAAGTTACTCTGGAAATTCCGAACGTTCTCATGTATCCTCTTGGTCTACCTGTCAGTTTACATCTGTTGTGTAATCTTACAGGAGAAGCATTTTTAGGCAATTTTTGAAGTCCTTCGTAATCACCAGCTTCTTTAAGAGCCTGTCTTTTAGCAGCGTATTTAGCAACTAGTGCTTCTCTTTTGCGCTCACGCGCTTTCATTGATTCTTTAGCCATTTCTTAGTTCTTTTTAAATGGTAAACCGAAGTGAGTTAATAATGCTTTAGCTTCTTTATCTGTTTTCGCAGTAGTAACGAAAGTGATGTCCATCCCTTGGATTTTTTTCACTTTGTCAATTACGATTTCAGGGAAGATAATCTGCTCAGTAATACCTAAGTTGTAGTTACCTCTACCATCGAAACCATCAGCTTTGATTCCAGAGAAATCTCTGATACGAGGCAAAGCAGAAGAAGTAAGTCTGTCTAAGAATTCATACATCTGATTTCCTCTTAGGGTAACTTTTGCACCTACTGGCATCCCTTTTCTCAATTTGAAAGCAGCTTCGTCTTTCTTAGAGATCGTACCAACAGCCTTTTGACCAGTGATATTCGTAAGCTCTTCTACAGCATAATCAATGATTTTTTTGTCTGCAGTAGCATCACCTAAACCTTGTGATACAACGATTTTCTCTAATTTAGGTACTTGCATTACTGACTTATACCCGAATTCTTCCATCATTGCAGGAACAATTGTCTCTTTATATGCTTTTTTGGGTCTTGCTATATATTCCATGTGTTATTTAAAATTATAAAGTTTCACCCGTTTTTTTGTTGATTCTTACTTTCTTATCTCCTTCGATTTTGTAACCTACTTTGATAGCTTTTCCGTCTTTACCAACTAAAGCTACGTTTGAGATATGAATAGAAGCTTCTCTTTCAACGATTCCTCCTTGAGGATTTGAAGCTGAAGGCTTAACGTGCTTTTTGATGATGTTAAGTCCTGCAACAACTACTCTAGGGTCTCTTCCTTCTTTCTTGATCACTTCAATAACTTCACCAGTCTTACCTTTGATATCTTTCTTACCAGTAGTAATGATTACGTTATCTCCTCTTTTTATTTTTAACTTTGACATTTCTTTAAAAAATTTTAAAAATTAAAGTACTTCAGGAGCTAATGAAATGATTTTCATATATTCTTTGTCTCTCAACTCACGAGCAACTGGTCCGAAAACACGGGTTCCTCTCATTTCTCCTGCTGCGTTTAGTAATACACAAGCATTGTCGTCGAACTTGATGTATGAACCATCTTTTCTTCTTACTGCTTTTTTAGTTCTTACTACTACAGCTTTAGATACCTGACCTTTTTTAGCGTTTCCTGATGGTGTAGAATCCTTGATAGTAACAACGATTTTATCACCAACTGAAGCATATCTTCTTCTGGTTCCTCCCAGAACTCTGATAACTAGTACTTCTTTTGCACCTGTGTTATCAGCAACTTTTAATCTTGATTCTGTTTGTAACATTATTACTTAGCTTTTTCAATGATTCTTACTAATCTCCATCTCTTGTTCTTGCTCAAAGGTCTAGTTTCCTGGATTAAAACTGTATCTCCCTCGTTGCATTCGTTGTTCTCGTCGTGTGCAGTATATTTTTTCGTTTTTAATACGAATTTACCATACATCGGGTGCTTCATTCTCATCGTTTCACTAACAACAATGGTCTTTTCCATTTTATTGCTGGAAACAACTCCGATTCTTTCTTTTCTTAAATTTCTTTCCATTGTAAAATGAAATTATTGTTTGTTAGTTAACTCAGTGTTTAGTCTTGCGATTGTTTTTCTCAAATCTCTGATTTGAATCGGGTTTTCAATTGGGCTGATAGCATGAGCCAATTTCAATTTAGAATATTGAGCTTTTGCTTCAGTTAATTGAGCTTGAATATCACCCGCGCTTAAATTTTTAATATCAGCTTTTTTCATTGTATTCAAAGATTATAGAGGTTTAACAAAATCGTTAGCAACGATGAATTTAGTAACTACCGGTAATTTTTGTGCAGCAAGTCTAAGAGCTTCTTTCGCTACTTCGTAAGGAACACCTCCAACTTCGAACATAATTTTACCTGGTTTTACTACAGCTACCCAATATTCAACAGCACCCTTACCTTTACCCATACGTACTTCCGCTGGTTTTTTAGTAATTGGCTTATCTGGGAAGATTTTGATCCATAGCTGACCTTCTCTCTTCATATATCTTGTTGCAGCGATACGCGCAGCTTCAATTTGTCTGGCAGTGATCCAAGCACCTTCCGTTGCTTTAATCCCGAAAGTTCCGTAAGCAAGTTGACTACCTCTCTGGGCATTCCCCTTCATCTTCATCTTATGAACTCTACGGAATTTGGTTCTTTTTGGTTGTAACATAATTTCTAAATTTTAGATTTTAGATTTTAGATTTTAGATTTTTTTTTATTTTAAAAAAGTAACGGTAATTTAAAACTCAAAACTCTAATCTAAAATTTTAATTATTATTGTTATTGTTGTTGTTTTTTCTAGGTCTTCTGTTGTCTCTGTCTCCTCCTCTGTTTCCTCTTTCAGACTGACCTCCTTTTTTCTGTTGTCCCACTAGTGGAGAAAGTTCTCTTTTACCGTAAACTTCACCTTTCATGATCCAAACTTTTACCCCTAGTCTACCATAAGTAGTGTGAGCTTCTGCCCAGTGGTAATCGATATCAGCTCTGAAAGTTGACAATGGAATTCTTCCTTCTTTGAAAGATTCTGATCTTGCCATTTCAGCTCCGTTTAATCTACCAGAGATTTGAACTTTGATACCTTCAGCACCCATTCTCATAGTACTTGCCATTGCCATTTTAACAGCTCTTCTGTAAGAAATTCTGTTTTCAATTTGCTTAGAAATACTATCAGCAACCAATACAGCATCTAATTCAGGTCTTTTGATTTCGAAGATGTTGATTTGAATATCCTTACCAGTCAATTTTTTCAACTCTTCTTTCAGTTTATCAACTTCCTGACCTCCTTTACCGATGATAAGCCCCGGTCTAGCAGTAGTAATAGTTACTGTAACTAATTTTAAAGTTCTTTCAATATAAATTTTTGAAATACCACCTTTAGATAATCTAGCTTCAAGGTATCTTCTGATTTTGTAGTCTTCAGCGATTCTGTCTCCATAATCGTTTCCACCAAACCAGTTAGAATCCCATCCTCTGATGATACCTAATCTGTTACCAATTGGATTTGTCTTCTGTCCCATACCTTGATTAATTTTCTTTGTTACCTAAGATTAATGTAACGTGGTTAGATCTTTTTCTGATTCTATACCCTCTACCTTGTGGAGCTGGTCTTAGTCTCTTCAATTGTCTTGCACTATCCACAAATATTTCTTTAACGATAAGGTTTGCTTCCTCGATGTCAGCACCTTCGTTTTTCACTTGCCAGTTAGCCATAGCAGAAAGAAGTAATTTTTCTAACTTGTTAGAAGCATCTTTCTTAGAATATTTTAGGATATAAAGTGCTTTGTCTACCTGCTCTCCTCTAATGATATCAGCAACTAATCTCATTTTTCTCGGAGAAGACGGGCAATTATTTAATGAAGCTTTTACAACGTCTTTGTTAGCTTCTTTTCTTGCGATTGAACTATCTTGTTTTCTTGATCCCATGATTATCTGCTTCCTTTGTTTTTGTTACCACCATGACCTCTGAAAGATCTTGTTGGAGAAAATTCGCCTAACTTGTGACCAACCATGTTTTCTGTAACATATACAGGGATAAAAGATTTCCCGTTGTGTACAGCAATAGTTTGTCCTACGAAGTCCGGAGAGATCATAGATGCTCTAGACCAAGTTTTGATAACTGTCTTCTTACCAGACTCTATATTTGCCTGAACCTTCTTATCTAAAGTATGATGAATGAACGGTCCTTTTTTAAGTGATCTTGCCATAATTATTTTCTTTTAGATACGATGTAACGGTTAGACACTTTGTTTTTCTTTCTAGTTTTGTAACCTTTAGCCGGTTTACCGTTTCTAGATCTTGGGTGACCTCCTGAAGAACGTCCTTCACCACCACCCATTGGGTGATCTACAGGGTTCATTACAACCGCTCTTGTTCTTGGTCTTCTACCTAACCATCTGCTTCTACCAGCCTTACCTGATACAGTTAATTGGTGATCTGAGTTGGAAACAGAACCAATCATTGCCATACATTCAGTAAGGATCATTCTTGATTCTCCTGAAGGTAACTTGATGATTGCATATTTACCATCTCTTGAAGTTAATTGAGCTGAAGAACCAGCACTTCTTGCTAAAATTGCCCCTTGTCCAGGTTTCATTTCAACACAAGAAATTACAGTACCCAATGGAATGTTTTTCAATTTCATTGCGTTACCTACGTTTGGTTCAACGCTTTCTCCTGATACTACTTTCTGATCTACTTTGATACCGTTTGGAGCGATGATATATCTCTTCTCTCCGTCTGTGTATTCTAATAAAGCGATAAATGCAGTTCTGTTTGGATCGTATTCTACAGATTTTACAGTAGCTTCAACGTTTGCTTTGTTTCTTTTGAAGTCAATAATTCTGTATTTCTTTTTGTGTCCACCTCCGGTGTAACGCATGGTCATTTTACCTGTATTGTTACGTCCACCTGACTTTTTAATACCAACTACTAGAGATTTCTCTGGCTTGTTAGTAGTAATTTCCTCAAAATTGTTTACAATTCTGAATCTCTGTCCCGGGGTGATAGGTTTTAATTTTCTAACAGACATTACTATTATTTATAATTAATAATTAATTTACAGCAAAAATATCGATAACCTCACCTTCAGCAAGCTTGATTACCGCTTTTTTCAATTTGTTTGTCTTTCCTACTTGAAGACCTTTTTTAGTGTATTTTGAAGAAACCTTCGGAGCATAAATCATTGTGTTAACGTCTGCTACTTTTACACCGTAAGCTGCTTCAACAGCTTTTTTGATCTCGATTTTATTCGCCTTAGGATTCACTAAGAAAGAATAAGAACCTCTTAAATCTGTAAGGTAATTAGCCTTTTCTGAAATAACTGGTTTAATAATAACTGACATGATTTATTTCTTTAAATTTTCCTGGAATTTTTCAACTGCACCTTCGAAGAAAATGATCTCACCAGCGTTTACTAAATCGTAAGAACTGATTTCGTTGAAGTTCATTACTTTAGCTTTAGGTAAGTTTCTTGAAGATAAATATACATTCTTGTTAGCTTCAGGAAGAACGAATAAAGATTTTTTACCGTTAAGTTCCAATGCGTTTAATACATTGATGAAATCTTTAGTCTTAGGAGCAGCAAAGCTCATATCTTCTAAAACTTTAATGCTGTTGTCTCTCATTTTCTGAGATAATACAGATTTTTTAGCTAATCTCTTAAGAGCTTTGTTCAATTTGAATCTGTAGTCTCTTGGTTTTGGTCCGAATACTCTACCTCCACCTCTGAATACCGGAGATTTGATATCACCGTATCTGGCAGATCCTGATCCTTTTTGCTTCTTAAGCTTTTTAGTAGAAGCCGTAATTTCGCTTCTTTCTTTTGCTTTATGAGTACCTTGTCTTTGAGCAGCAAGATACTGTTTAACTTCTAAGTAAACCGCGTGCTGATTTGGCTCAATTCCGAATACTGTTTCGTCTAGAGTTACTTTTCTTCCGGTCTCTTTTCCTGATGTATTTAATACTACTAGTTCCATTTTCTGATAATTACATAAGAATTTTTAGCTCCCGGAACAGCACCTTTTACTACTAAAAGATTTTGTTCTTGATCAACTTTTAACACTTGAAGGTTTTGAACAGTTACCTGCTTACCTCCCATTCTTCCAGCCATTCTCATCCCTTTGAATACTCTTGAAGGGTCTGAACCAGCACCGATAGAACCTGGAGCTCTAAGTCTGTTGTGCTGACCATGAGTTGCCTGCATTACACCTCCAAATCCGTGTCTTTTAACAACACCCTGGAAGCCTTTACCTTTTGAAGTTCCTGTTACGTCAACATATTCACCTTCTGCGAATAAATCAACTTTTACTTCTTCTCCTACTTTTACTTCATCAACGAATTCTCTGTAGAATTCAACTAATTTAGCTTTAGGAGCAGAACCAGCCTTTTTAAAATGACCAGCTAACGCTTTACCAACGTTCTTCTCACTCTTGTCATCGAAACCTAACTGAACAGCTTTATAACCGTCTTTTTCTAAGGTTCTGACCTGTAAAACCGAGCATGGACCAGCTTGGATAACTGTACAAGGAATGTTTTTTCCTTCTTCGTTAAACAAAGATGTCATACCGATTTTTTTACCAATAATACCTGACATTGTTTATATTATAATAAAATTTATCCTTTATTTATCACCATTTTCCGGGAGTCTGAGGTAATTTCTACTTTTGATATAGGCATACCACGCCCCTAAAATGAGTGTGCAAATCTACGAATAATTTTGTAACTGACAAATATTTCGACTAAAATATTTTGATTTTTAATCATTTACAAAAAATCAGGTTGATCTCATCGCAATATTCATCATTGAAATTATTCCAGCTCAATCGGATTATAAGGCAAGGGTTTGGATTTAACTATCATTGGGCTTCCGTCTGCATTATAAGCCTTCCCATGAAAAATACCCGGGTTATCATGATAGTTTTTTTCTACCTCCCTGTATTTTTCTTTAGTGACATTCAGTATCCTGTCTTCACTTCTAAGATAAATAGGCAGATTTTTCTTGTCAATGGCAATGGCAACAAAATGAAATTCATTTCCTGTATCTGTCAGCTCAAGTATAAGCCCCGGCAGTCCTTCAAATTTATATGGCCCATTATTGGAAGATATTGAATCTGTGAACCAGGCAACATAATCCCTTCCTTTATATTTCACAGTTGCTTTTTTACAGGCATATCCTAAGATAGTTTTGGTACCCTTCTCCAGCTTCCATTTAAAATCAGGCTGTTCCTCCTGATATTGATATATTCCTTTTATTCTCCCCTGATACGTAATTTTTCTTTTCGAAATATCTTTTAAAATCACCGGATGAAAGACAACATTTATATTCATCAGTGCTTCCATCTCCTTTCCATTAATCTCTTTTTGGTGACTGTACTTTTCACTCAGCGAATCGGATTTAAGCTGCTTCACATCACTGAATTTCGAGTAATCCTTTCCTACCTGAAGAATACAGACACTTTCTTTTTTCAATTCTTTACGAGCAACATCAGGAACAAACTCTAACCGGTAATAAACATTGTACAAACTTGTATCATAATTTTCAACTTTGTAAGTAGATGTTTTCATAGAAAAGTTTGGATTATCAATGCGAAACTGAGCATGAAAAACCGAGGCTGTCAAAAAAAAGAATAGTAAATAAAATTTCATATTTATAACATTATAAACAAAAGAATCGGAAGCATGAAGCAACCGATTCTATATTTTTTCTTTTTAAACGGATTACGAACACTTTATTTCGGCAAAATGATGTACATCATCCCAGAATTCATCAGTTGTAGCATAATCATTATAATCAAGGTAAAAAACAGCGCCGCAAGGTGTCACAATTGTAACCCAGTTATATGGCTTAAATGTGACTTTAAGAGTTTGAGTAACTCCCTGCTGATTCTTGCTTTCCACTAAGATGGTTTTCTCTTTTGCATTTTCAGCATTAACATCTTTAATTTCAGAGGTATTTGCACTTGCCATACCCGCAACAGCTAACGCTGCGATAAAAAACAGTTTTTTCATTGTTATTAGTTTTTGTTTATTAAACGTATCAAAAATAAAGACCAAAAAATAAAATACCAAATATTTTATGGAAAATATTGCAATTATTTTATTATGTTAAACAAATCCTTATCAGAAATTCATTATAAACTTAAAAAACACTAAAACAAAATCATTTAAACAATTACGGTTACCCCAATCTCTTCCAGGTTGTTTTTATCTTCCTCCAGAATCCCATCATCTGTAATAAGATAATCCACCTGATCTAAACTTGCAATCTTTCCGAATCCCTTCTTATTTAACTTTGAAGAATCCGCAAGGATTACCGTCTGGTCTGCACACTCCATCATAATCTGGTTCAAATGAGCCTCTGCTGCATTGGAGGTACTGATTCCGAATTCAGGATCAATTCCATCTACTCCCAGAAAAAGCTTATTGCAGGAAAACTGCTTCAGAATTCCTTCCGAAATAGAACCTACTATAGACGTAGAACTTTTCCTCACTTCGCCTCCCAGTTGTATAATATTAATGTTAGGATTATTACAAAGCTCAATTGCCACCCGTAAAGAGGATGTTAGCACTGTAAGCGGACCAAAATTCACCAGCATTCTCGCCAGATAATGCATTGTTGTTCCGGATGCCAATATAATACAGTCATTTTCATGAATCAATGATAACGCAGCCCTGGCAATAACCTGTTTTGCTTCCACATTGATGCTTTCTTTCTCACCTACATTCTTTTCATAAGCATACCTTACCTGCTTACTTGCCCCTCCATGATTTCTGAAAAGAAGCCCCAGACTTTCGAGATAGTTCAGATCCTTTCGGATCGTAACCGAAGACACATTGAGCTTTTCACACAAATCCTGCACAAGCACATGCCCTTTATCATCCAGCTCTTTAAGTATTTCATCCTGCCTTGGTAATAGCTTTTCCATTTTATTCGTTTCCTCAAAAATACCGATTTTTTCCGACATCTTAAAATTTCATTTATTTTCTTTTTGCTTTCATTTTTAATTTATATATTTGAAAACGAAACATAAACGAAACATTTATGAAACGAAACGAAGAACTCAGTACATTAACCCAGGTAAAAGAATGGGACTTTATTGTCATAGGAGGAGGAGCCAGTGGTTTAGGTTCAGCATTAGACGCGGTAAGCAGGGGATTCAAAACTTTATTGCTCGAATCTCATGATTTCGCAAAAGCAACTTCCAGCAGAAGTACCAAATTGGTACACGGTGGAGTAAGATATCTTGCCCAGGGAGATGTCGGATTGGTAAAAGAAGCATTGAAGGAAAGAGGACTTCTGGCAAAAAATGCAGCACATATCGTAAAAAATCAGTCTTTCATTATTCCCAACTATACATGGTGGGGAGGAATCTATTATAAGATAGGACTGTCAGTTTATGATTTCCTTGCCGGAAAATTAAGCTTAGGTAAAACAAAATATATCAGCAAATCAAAAACAGTGGAAAAGCTTCCTACTATTGAACAAAACCACTTAATGAGCGGTGTTGTTTATCAGGACGGACAGTTTGACGATGCAAGACTTGCGATCAACCTTACCCAAACTATCATTGAAAAAGGCGGAAGTGCAGTTAACTATGTAAAAGTAATCAATCTTTTAAAAGATGCTTCCGATAAAATAATCGGTGTTGTTGCAGAAGACCAGTTTTCTAAACAGCAATACCAGATCCATGGTAAAGTAGTTATCAATGCAACCGGCGTATTTACCAACGACATCCTGAATATGAACAATCCCAAGCATGGTAAACTTGTAGTACCGAGCCAGGGAATTCATCTCGTACTGGATAAATCCTTCCTGAAAAGCGATGATGCGATCATGATTCCGAAAACATCAGACGGCAGGGTTTTATTTGTTGTTCCATGGCATGACCGGGCTTTGGTAGGAACTACAGACACCCTACTGGAAAATGAAAGCTTTGAGCCCCGTGCACTGGAAGAGGAAATAAGCTTTGTTTTAAATACAGCAAGACAATATCTGGCTAAAAAGCCGACACGTGAAGACGTAAAATCAGTGTTCGCAGGACTACGCCCCCTTGCTGCTCCTAAAGACGGAAGCAAAAGCACAAAAGAAGTTTCCAGAAGCCATAAAGTCATTACTTCAGAAACAGGATTGATTTCCATTATCGGAGGAAAGTGGACCACATACCGTAAAATGGCGGAAGACACAGTAGATGAAGCTATGAAAGTTCACAGGCTGGGAAACAACCCATCAAAAACAGAGCATATGTCCATTCACGGAAATGTAAAACCTGAACAGGTAGACAGAACCAATCATCTGTATGTGTACGGATCAGATATACCAGCCATAAAAGCATTACAGGAAAGCAATCCCCGTTATGCACAAAAAGTCCATCCGGATCATCCTTTCACCGTAGCAGAAATCATATGGGCAGTGAGAGCAGAAATGGCAGAAACGATTGAAGATATCCTGGCAAGAAGAGTCCGTTTGCTGTTCCTGGATGCAAGAGCAGCAATAGACAGTGCTCATAATGTAGCAAGAATTATTGCTGAAGAAAAAGGATATTCTGAAGAATGGGCCCAGCAGCAGGAAAATGAATTCATTGAACTGGCAAAAGGGTATTTACTGACTCCTTATTCACCTAAAGTTATCAACCTAAATTAGCACTATATACATGAATGAAAAGCTTATCCTCGCTCTAGACCAGGGGACAACTTCCTCCAGAGCGATTCTCTTCAACCATAGTGGAGAAATCAAATATGTATCTCAGAAAGATTTCAGACAGATATTCCCTACTCCGGGATGGGTAGAACACGATCCGAATGAAATCTGGTCTTCACAGATCTCCGTAGCAGCAGAAGTTATAGCAAAAGCAGGAATCTCCGGACTGGAAGTTGCCGCTATCGGAATTACCAATCAGCGTGAAACCACCATTGTATGGGATAAAGAAACCGGTGAACCGATCTACAATGCCATTGTATGGCAGGACCGCAGAACTTCAAAATACTGTGACGAACTGAAAGAACAGGGACATGCAGAAACCATCAAAGAAAAAACAGGTCTTGTTCTGGATGCTTACTTTTCAGCAACCAAATTAAAGTGGATTCTTGATCATGTAGAAGGAGCAAGACAAAAAGCTGAAGAAGGAAAATTGTGTTTCGGAACTGTTGACACGTGGCTTGTGTGGAAACTTACCCGCGGAAAAATGTTCATCACAGACGTTTCCAATGCCAGCAGAACCATGCTTCTGAATATTCACACTCTGGAATGGGATAATCATTTATTAGAGCTATTTGATATTCCTAAAAACATCCTCCCGGAAGTAAAGCAAAGCAGTGAAATATATGGAGAGACCGCTACTACCCTGTTCTCTACCAAAATTCCGATCGCAGGTATTGCCGGAGACCAGCAGGCCGCCCTATTCGGACAGATGTGTACCACTCCGGGAATGGTAAAAAATACCTACGGAACAGGGTGTTTCCTGTTAATGAATACAGGAACAGAAGCTGTTTCTTCTAAAAACAACCTTCTTACCACTGTAGCCTGGAAAATTAACGGAGAGGTTAACTATGCACTGGAAGGAAGTGTTTTTGTAGGAGGCGCGGCTATTCAATGGCTGAGAGACGGTCTTAAGCTTATTCATTCTTCCGAGCAGGTGAACGAACTGGCTGCTTCCGTAGAAGATAATGGCGGTGTTTATTTCGTCCCTGCATTAACCGGCCTTGGTGCCCCTTACTGGGATCAATATGCGCGCGGAACGATTGTAGGGATTACCCGTGGAACTACCGATGCCCATATCGCCAGAGCCACCCTGGAGGGAATTGCATTTCAGGTTTATGAAATTGTAAAAGCAATGGAAGCAGATTCCGGAAGAGCCAGCCTTGAATTAAGAGTAGACGGGGGAGCCTCCGCAAGTGATCTTCTGATGCAGATTCAATCTGATCTTTTCGGATTTAAAATTACAAGACCAAAAACATTGGAAACTACTGCTCTTGGAGCAGCCTACCTTGCAGGACTTGCAGTAGGATATTGGAAAAGTATAGACGAAATCCAGGAACAATGGATTGTAGACAAGGACTTCCACCCTCAACTGGACAGAGAAAAGGTAAATAAAATGACCCACTTCTGGAAGAAAGCTGTAAAAAGCGCTCAAAGCTGGATTGAAGATTAACTCACTTATCAAAAAAAACTTATATGACCCCATTTATTGCAGAAGTTATCGGCACGATGCTTCTTATATTGTTAGGCAACGGTGTTGTAGCCAATGTTGTCTTAAAAGATACGAAAGGAAATAATTCCGGATGGATTGTTATTACTACCGCATGGGCACTGGCCGTTTTTGTGGGAGTAACCGTTGCAGGGCCAATAAGTGGGGCCCACCTGAACCCGGCAGTAACCATTGGTCTTGCTGTTGCAGGAAAATTCTCATGGGATCTTGTTCCGTCTTATATCGCAGCGCAAATGATCGGAGGAATGCTGGGTGCATTTTTAGTATGGCTGTTTCATAAGGATCATTTTGCTATCACAGAGGATGAGGGTGCAAAACTGGCATGCTTCAGTACTGGTCCGGCGATCAGAAAAACATCTTCCAATCTTATCAGTGAGATCATCGGAACATTTGTACTGGTATTCTGTGTATTTTATTTTGCTGGTCCCAGTATTTCTTTACAGGCAGATCCGGCAGCTAAAGTAGGCCTCGGATCTATCGGAGCCATCCCTGTTACCTTTGTCGTTTGGGCTATCGGTTTATCTCTGGGAGGAACTACAGGATATGCTATTAACCCGGCGAGAGATCTTGCTCCAAGAATCATGCATTCCATCTTACCCGTAAAAGGAAGCAGTGACTGGGGGTATGCGTGGATTCCTATAGTAGGTCCGATTACAGGAGCTATTATCGCAGCAGTATTATATGGATTTTTAAAATAAAACAAATGATGAGAAAAATCTTAAAGGGAATCTTCGTTCTTGCTTTAGGCACAGGAAGGTTATTTTCACAGGAAAGCGGTGAAACCAAGGAAACCCAAGAAGGAAGACTTGATTTTACAGCCAACATCCAGAACAATCACTTATGGAGAGGACTAATTATTACGGATAAACCTGTCGTGATGGGGAATCTTTCCTACGCCCTGGATGCAGAGAAGAAATGGAAGGTAGGAATCTGGGGGGCCTCTGCATTAGCTGATGATAAGGACAACACCCATTATAAAGAGATCAACTATTATGTCCAATATTCTGACGGGCGTTTTTATATCGGATTATGGGATCTTTATAATTCCAGGAATATCAATACTGCAGTGGCAGCAGATGACATTTTCAGTTATTCACGGAGAAGAACCGCCCATATTATTGATTTAAGAACCAATTATACTTTCGGGCCTTCATTCCCGATTAATATTGAGGCTGATATCATGCTGTACGGAGGTGCCAATGCCGGAGAAGTTATTCTGGAATCCGACGGAAGCTATAAGAAAAACAGATACTCCACTTATGTTCAGGCAAGCTATCCTGTTATTAAGGGGCAGAAAGTAAATCTGGACGCATTTGTAGGAGCCGGGTTTGCTCTCCATGATAAAACCTTTTTGTATGGTAACGGTAAAAACAGTTTCGATATCGTTAATGTAGGAGTAAAAGCAGGAAAAGTAGTAAAGATTACTGATCATTACAGCCTTCCCGTATCCATGATGGCGATGTGGAATCCTTCCAATAGATTTGCTAGAATTCAGCTTGCGGCAACTGTTTTTTAAACGGATTTAAACACAATCATAAAAAGCCACTTCTTTTAGGAGTGGTTTGTTTTTATAAGAAACATGCATCAAATCAAAATTCACAACTCATGTTATCAAAGAGATTTCTTTTACAATTTTTTAATTTTAAACAACAGTGTTTTTACGGTGAATGCTTTGCTTAAAAATTTTTACTTTTGAAAAAAATAGATATGAAAAAGTTTTTCAGTTTAATGGTTCTGTGCATCAGTATTTTTACATGGGCACAACAGACGGATGTTCCTTTTATCGGATATAGGAATTTTGATATTTTGAAAGGATATAGCGGCACCGGTACTCCTCATTATTATCTGGATGTAAAAAGTAATGGTGATGTACATTTTGGCTATGTTCAGATCAATCAGGCCAACGGGGAAGAAACAACGGAAGAAATCAATGCAGGGAAATATGCACCTAATAAAGTAATGAAAGTGGTCTTTAAAAAATATGAGGAAACCTTTTTCGTGAAATTCGACAAAGAAAAAATCTACCTTACCGATGAAAAGGGAAATGTGAAGAATCTTGATGGCTGCTGTTCATCTACTGAGAGCATCACTAAAGAAACCTGCACCTGTGAAAGTGAATTTTTTAAGTAGTGAAATAATATCTATAGAAAAAGCCACTCTATTTTGGGGTGGTTTTATTATTATTTGTCAAAACCACCCCGTCAAATTATCAATTTGACACCCCTCCACAGGAGGGGAATAGTTATACAACCTACTGCATTCGAACAAATCATACTATCACAATACAAATTTCTTTGCTTATCTACCTATAATTGCCAATCACCGGGATTTTACGGTTTATATTCTGCCAAAATATCTTTAATTTTGAAAGGTCATTTGCACCAATGAAAAATTTTAAAATTTTATTTCTATTCCTTCTCTTTCTTATGGTATCATGCAGCAGGAAAGAGAATCATCCTTATACATTTTATTACTGGAAAACCAAACTAAAGCTTGACCATGCAGAAAAGAAAGCACTGGAGAAAGCAACGGTTCCTTATTTATATACAAGATTCTTTGATGTAGATAAAGTCAATGGGAAATTTCAGCCGGTAGCAGTGATTACCAAAGACGTGAGTTTTCAGACAGGAAAACAGATCGTTCCTACGGTTTTTATTACCAATCAGGCTTTGCTGGGCATTTCTGCAGAAGAAACCAAGTTTCTGGCTGAAAGTATTCACCTTTTAATTCAAAAGAAAGCGGAAGAATATAAACTGAAAACCAATAATGAAATTCAGATCGACTGTGACTGGACCGCTGGGACAAGAAATGATTATTTTAAATTTCTGAAGGAACTGAAAAGGATTTCCGGAAAAGAAATAACCTGTACACTTCGCCTTCATCAGGTTAAAGATAAAAAACAAACCGGTATTCCTCCTGTAGAGAAAGTATATCTCATGTGCTATTCTACATCATCACCATTGGAAAAATCTGATAAGAATTCAATTCTGGATGTCAATATCCTGAAAAGCTATCTTTCAAAAATGGAAGACTATCCGATCAAAAAAATTGAAGTGGCACTTCCTATTTACTCCTGGGGAATTATCACGAACCATTTAGGCAAACACAAACTGATTAATGCTTTATCAAAACAAGATCTGGAGAACCCTGATTTTAAGAGGATATCTGATCATGAAACTGAAGTTCTGAAAGACGGTTTCTACTTTGGAAGCTATTTAAACAAAGGCTTTACAATAAAGGTTGAGGAAATATCTGAAGAACAGCTTAATGATGTTATTAAGTTTTTACAGAAAAAAATACCACATTTTAATATTATTTATTATCAATTAGATAGTAAATTTGTGTCAGACCGTAAATTTTAATCTCCAGCAGATGGAGATCAGCCTGCCTGAACCCTATCATATCATATTATAAACTAAAAAAAACACGACAAACCCTATGAAAAAGTATATTCTTTCACTTGCGGTTATATCACTTTCCTATACCCAATCTGAGGCCTGCGCATGGTCGGATCCTGATTATGATTACTTCAACCTTTTTACGCAAACAATCATTAAGGACAAAGCTTACCTTCCTTTTCTGCACAACTATTCAAGCAGGTTTTATGGGGGATACAACCCTTCACTGATTCCTGATGACAATGTTGAAACATGGAGAAAGTTCTTTAATAATCAGCTCAGCTATTCTGAAACCCAGAATCTGGTATATAAAGTGAGCATGAATGACCTGAATGCCTTAAAGAACGGAAATCCGACCAATCCTCTTTTACAGAAGCTGGGATCCGGATTTTATCAGAAGTACAAGGAAGGCATTGATTATTTAATTGAAGCCAAATATCTTGAGCCTTACATGAGCATCAATTATATCGAAAGTGAAAATTCATTTTACTACGACAGAGATGCCAACAGGAAAAATGCAACAGCTCTTGATTACAATAAAACCATTGCTGCTTTAACGTCTTTATATAATGCAGCGCGAAATCCTGAAATCAAGCAGCGCTATGGATACCAGCTGGTACGTCTGAATCATTACACCCGAAATTACGACTCTGCAGTACAGGCTTTCAAAACTTATGTTGCCCCTGTCAAATTAAAAGGAACAGTATATTTCATGTCCCTTGACCAGCTTGCCGGTGCACAAAGAGGACTTGAAATGAACAGTGATGCCAACTGGAATTTCTTTCAGGTATTCATGAACAGTAAAGACCGCAAAGAATCTGCATTCGTTTCTATGAAGCTTTCTGATACTGCCTCTTTCAGCAATATCATGAAAAGAGCCAGCACCAATGAGGAAAAGAATATGGCATACTTTCTTTTAGTATATGAGGATTTCAACAACCCGATTCCAACCATGGAAAAGATGTATGAGATCAATCCTGTTTCTGAAATCCTGAAGGTAATGGCTGCAAGGAGCATCAATGAACTGGAAAGAAGTTATCTTCCGGTGTATTATTACAATTCTGATGCTGCTAAAAGTCCTTACGTACAAAGAGGAAAAGCAGATAAAAATGCCTCTTCAAAGGATGCCCAACCTTCTGCCACAACTGAAGTAAAGGAAGAAAAGCTTTCTTTCTGGCAAAAAATTGTGAGATTCTTTAAAAACCTCTTCGGGGGATCTAAAAAAGAATCCGCTGATGGGAGTAAAACAGATCAGAGTGATGATGAGTTACTGGACAATCCAAACAGGATTCCGTTCTACACGACTTCCGGTTATGGGTATGATGATAAAATGAAGGATTATCTTGATGATCTTCAGAAGTTCACTGACAAAACCAAAGAAAAATCTAAGGATGAGTTCTGGCAGATTGCAGATGCTTATCTTAAATTCCTTAAAAAAGACTACAAAGGAAGTACGGAAATCCTGAGTGAAATTAAAACGACCAATCCTGAATATCTGGAAGAGATCAAAAGAATGCAGGTTCTGAATGATATCGTTTCACAGCCAAGAATTGATGCAGCATATGAAGACCGGCTGATGAAAGATTATTCGGAATATTTTGTAGAGAAAAAGGTAGAAAAGGATACTGCCACAACTGATAATTTTGATTATTATGGTGAAGTGCCGTCTACGGCTGATTTCCTTAAAGATGTTCTTGCCAACCGTTATTTCCTTCAGGGTGAAGATGGAAAATCATTCCTGATGAACAATAAGCTTTCGGATCTGCAATATAACCCTAACTCGAGTCTTGTGAAGAGTGTGGAAGCGTTTTACAGAAAACCTAATAAAACCCGGTTTGAACAGCAGATCATTGCCAAAAACATGGACAGCGTAGGCAATATTGATGCTTTCTTCAATATCATTTATGGAGACAGAGCCATGAGACTTGCTGACTTTGAAAAGGCAAAATCTTATTATGAAAAAGCAAAAAACTTTGCCGGTATTCCAAGACAGAATTATGAATGGACAGAAAAGGAAGGACAGACTGTTACGGCCAAACAGTATGCACCTGCTGAATACAATGGATTTAAAAACATTTCAAATCTTGTATTCGGGCATAATGTATGGGAAAGTTTTGGAAGTCCTGAAAACGAAAGTATGGAAGCAGAAAACTATACAGATTTCCCTTTCATCAAAACAAGTATGGATAAACTTGAGCTTGCAGATGCATTGATTCAACTTAAAAAGATTGGATCCGGTACGGGTGAAAAAGCTGCAAAAGCCAATCAGCTTATCGGAAACCTGTTGTACAATACTTCTATTTTAGGATATTACCGTCAGTTATTTGTGATGGATATTGACAACAGCAACGGAGGTAAATACGACTTCTGGAATACAGACAGAAAAAATCCTTACCAGTATTATTATAAAAACTTCCTCGATACTTCCTATATTGAACCTGATAATTTTGATCTGTCTATCCATTATTATCAAAAAGCCCTTAAGCTTTCAAATAACAAGGAAGAAAAAGCAAGGATCCTGTTCCAGATGGCAAGTGCCGAGCAAGGTAAATATTACCAGTATGAAGCGAAGGCTCCAAAAGATTTTGATTATTCTGATCCGAAATGGTCTGAGAAAGAAGATGCCCGCCAAAAGGAAATGGATCAACTTAAAAATCAAAAGTACAGAACCTATTTTGCCCAGCTGAAAGCGCAGTATTCCGATACTGAAACAACGAAAAACCTGATGGGAAGCTGTAGTTATTTCAGCTATTTCATGAGATAATATTATTCATAAAAAAACCTCTGATGACTCAGAGGTTTTTATTTTATCTTTTATTGAACTATTTTTTAACAAACTTAATTGTGTTCTTTTCGTCTTTATTATTAATTGTAATAAAGTAGATTCCTTTTACAAGAGCACTGACATCAATTTTACCGTCTCCAATAGCTCCTTTTGAAATTAACTGCCCTGGAGCATTGAAAATTTCATACGATGCATTTGAAGAAACATTCAGAACATTCAACACCTCTTCTACAGGATTTGGGTAAACCTTAACTGATTTTACCTCATTTTTTGCTTCAGAGACAGCCATTGTACCGGATACTACAGCTTGTTTCACTGCATAAAATACATTTCCAATAGCTGACACCCTCAAATGAATCGTTTTACCCGCCAATGACGCAGGAATGAAGACACTGGCTGAGCCGTTATTCGGAACTGATGCTGCAAGATCATTCCAGGTTAATCCGCCATCTTCTGTATAATCAATTTTAACATTGGCTGCATTGTATGGAGCGACTGCAGTTCCGGAAACCGTCCATGTAATAGTAGAGTTCACATTCGAGGTAAGTGATGTTGTATTAACAGTAAATGCAGCTGCGGATCCTACTACAATAGTTTGTGTTGCATAAGCAGTCTGCGCCTGTCCGCCAGGTTTGTTATCTCTTACCGTTACTCTGAAAGCAGTGGTTCTGGCCACCGTACTTGCTGCTTCAAAATCAGCTGTATTTTTTACAGCCCCTCCCAAAACAGTTGTCAGTTTAGGGAAATATCTTGTAGGGCTAGTAGTAGGAGCCCATGATCTGAAATTTGCTCCCGTGGATGTATTTCCGATATTACTTTTGGTAATACCGCCCGGTAAACTGCTTGAGTTCACTTGTTCCCAGCAATAGGTCAATACATCTCCATCCGGATCCGTTGCCGAAGCTGTCAACACAAAAGCTGTGGATTTTGGAATTGTATAAGTTGTATTCATCGCAGTTACAACAGGCTGATTGTTAACAATGGGTGTTTCTACATCTGCTGTTACTGTTGCAAGATTAGCCTGTACCTGATCAATACTTACACTATGGAAATAAACATCAGAATGTTTCTGAACATCTTTATCCGGGCCGATAATCCCCGCATATCCCATAATCGTAGATCCTGAACCTGGTTCCACATAAGTATTAGAACCGGTACCTTCATCACTGCTATAAGTATGATTATCTCCCAACTGATGCCCCATCTCATGAGCTACAAAGTCAATATCAAAAGTATCTCCGCTGGGTGGTAATTGAGCCGTACTGTTTTCGTCCCATGTACCACTAACATAATAATCAATTCCCGGGGAGGTAAATCCGCTGCCCTTATAATTATTTGGATATGGTGAATCTTCACAAAGAGGATCGATACTTGTAGATATATCATTACTTCCTATGCACCCAATACAACCGGCACGCCCGCCACCGCCTGTTGCTCCAAACAAATGCCCAATATCAAAATCTGCATCTGTAACACCATACGCTCCTCCATGCAATGTATTCATCAGTTCATTACTCCATTTACACATAAGATCGGAAGTGCTGTAAGGATCATTAGCATCATCCGGAAATATAAGTGCCGGAGCATTGATTGCGTTGACATGTACATTAAATTCTTTTTCAAATACCCCATTTACTCTTGACAAAGTAGCATTAATTTGGGTAAGAGCACCCGCCACTCCCCCAAAGAAAGCGGTGTACTCTCCTGTTACGGACATAGCCAGTCTAAGGGTATGGAAAGTTTTGTTGTTTGATTTTGCAGCAGTTCCTGAATTCATCAGCTTCTGCATTTTAGCAATAGCTTCTTTGTCTTCTTTGGTGTTACATACAAATGAATGCCTGCTCTTATTGGTTTTTCCGTGTACAGAATAATAAGATTTGTCAGCAGTGGCTGGTTCTATAAATTCATATTTACCATCAGTACCAATGATCATAGACTGGAAATCATTGGGTGCGACACTAAATCTGATATATTTGGAAGGATCATCAGTTCCGATTCCTACATACGACCCTAACTGATATTTGTTAGCCAGGGTCTCATCCATAACCGGAAAGCTATTTACTGTAAACTTCTCAATTTTTCCTTCAAGAGTAGGAATACTGATCGTAATAGGAGTACCCTCACCTATTTTAGGCGCTCTAAGAAGTTGAGTTCTTATCTGATCTATATCGAGTTTATAATAAGCCGAATGATCACTTTTCTTTATGATTTTTTGTTCTGGCAGCCCTCTGCTCCATTGTGCATTTGCTGATATTGCTAAAAATAATACCGGCAAACAAAATAATTTTGTTTTCATTTAATATTTTTAACAAATTTAAACACTTGCTAAAAAAAACGCTAAAAAACAAAGAAAAGAATCAAAAAAAGCCAAAAATACATAAATTACAACAATATAAAATTAAAAAAATATTGCGATAATTTAATTTAAAAGATTTTTTTAAACCGAAACTTTATTTATTTTTTTGTTCCTGCTTCTGCATCCATTCTTCATGTTTTCTTTTGAAAAATTCGTATTTGTAATCCTGATTTCTCTGCGCAGCATCTATAGAATGGGAAGTATGGATATCGTAATCTTTTTTCGCCAGTTGGGCAAGTCTTTCATAATAGCAATGAAGCTGATCCAGCTCTGCTTCTGTAAGATCTTCGATATCTACAATTCTGTTACTGGCTTTTTCGTGGGCAGCAATAATTTCATTAAGCTTAATTTGTATTGCTTTTGAATCTTTATTCTGAGCCTTCTGAATAAGGAATACCATCAGAAATGTAATAATGGTGGTTCCGGTATTGATAACCAGCTGCCATGTTTCAGAATAGTCAAAGAAAGGACCGGTAACCGCCCATACCACAACGATAAGGAAAGCTCCCATAAAAGCATGTGGACTTCCTGTAAATTTTACAGCCCAGTTTGAAAACTTTTCAAAAAAATGATTTCCCGTATGTCCCATAATCTTGGTTTTTTACATAATAAATGTATAAAATTAACAGGAATAAGGAGTAATAATACAAACAAAAAAACATTAAGACCATGCTTACTGTCTTAATGCTTTTAATTAAAATTGATATGAATGATTGAAATATATTATTTAATCTTTTCTGAGAAACGGTTTTCCAGGTTCTGCTTTTCTTCTGCGATCATACTCTTTCCGATTTGAGCAGGTGAAAAAGCTTTTGGATAAATTGTATTATTCCAGTGATCTTTCCAGGGAGAAATATTACCCCAGGAGTATATGCTTTTAGGGTTATTATAATGTTTTTCAATATTTTCCCTGGCCGTTTTCAGTTCCTCTTCGGACAAATGTTCTTCGGAACATGAAGCTACACCAGCTCCGGCAATCAATACTAAGAGTATTGTTCTGGCAATTTTCATACTATTTTTTTGAGTTAGAATTTATAATTTACCTGTACTGCAAAATTTCTTGGTTGAATCTGATCGATATATCCCCCTCTGAAATAAGAGCTGTAGCCAACACTATCAAAAATATTATTAAAGAACACTCTTACTCCCATTCCGTTTTTCATAGAGTATCCAGCCTGGGCATCTACCGTTGTATACTGTGGCATATCGAAAGGCTGATCTCCCGGTTTTACGCTGTTAATGTGGCCTGCACTGAAGGTCTTCTGTGTCCACTCATCTACAGGGCGTTGTCCCACGTAGTAAATTCCTGCTCCAATATCTACTCTGTCTAATATCCCTTTGTTAAATTTGTAATTCAGCCATGCATTTGCGGTGTGCTTTGGAGCATTCATTGGCCTTGAACCGTTGATATATGCCGGGCTATCCTGATACTGGGCATCCAGGTATGCCCATCCGGACATGACCTGAAGGTTTGGTAAAATTCTTCCGATAAGTTCTACCTCTACACCTTTTCTTCTTAAATTACCCGCTAATCCGTAAAGGATATTTTTATTGGCATCTTTAATCGGATTATAGTTGGCATCCAGAATCTGGAATGAAAGATTATCTGTATTAATATCAAACCAGGTAACATTAAATCTCAAACGTTCATTAAACCAATCAGACTTAATTCCTGCTTCCCACTGTTTTGTATGGGATGGCCCTACCAATCCTCCGGCCTGAAGAATGTTATTGGAAGATCTTAATGAAGTTGTTGTGGTATAAGATCCGAAAACATTAATATTTTCAATTGGAGAAATGATCAATCCGAAATTAGGATTCCAGGTATCTACAGATTCATTGGCAGAGCCGTTCAGTCTGCTGTATCTGATTCCCAGATGTGCTTTTACATATTTACCGATTGACATGACATCCTGAGCCATTGCTCCGATACTTGGAGTCAATACAGCATTGGAGCGTCCCAGGCTTTTATAAATAACGTTTACAGGAAGTGTATTCGGAATAGATCCGTTTACTACATCAAATATATCAAGCGGATTAGCGGCGTACTTCACACCAGCAATTTCTGTAGGTCTTGCTGTAATTAAATTTCCGGGTGCTATAGAGTTTTTGTATGCTTCATACGTTACAGAAGAAGTCTCAGTTTCTCTCCAATCAAATCCAACCTGGAAAGTATGATTAATAATTCCTGTTTTTACATTTTCACCAATAAAATCCAGCTGCAAGACCCTGTTGATGTCTAACGACTCGCTCTTTCCAATGGTACGCTGTCTGATATTATAGTCTGTACCTCCGGTTGGTAATGAGATGGATGACGCCTCGCTATCTGAATTCGTCACAGAATTTATAAAAGCAGCCCTCACTTTAAACTTGTCATTCAGCTGGCGAATAGCAGTAGTGGCAAAATTATAGGTTTCCGTCATGGCATAATCAGAAGTATATCCCAGGAACTTGCCTTTTGGCATATGATATAATGCTTCTATATTTCCAGGTGCCAGGTTAATAGTTCCTCTGTCCGGAGTTCTTTTATCATGTAGGTAATCCATTTCTACATTAATGTAGGTTTTATCGTCCGGACGAAAAGCGATGGAGGGATTCACATAAATTCTTTCTCCTTTTACATGGCTCCTGAATGAATTGTTGTTCTGATAGGCTCCATTGAATCTAACTGCGACTTTCCCCTGGTGATCCAGTACTCTCTGAAAGTCTACTGTGGGCCTGTAAAAATCCCAGCTTCCATATCGGAATCCAATATTGGTCTGATCAATAAACTGAGGTCTTTTGGTCACTACATTGATTACTCCTCCTGCAGATCCTAACCCGTTTCCAATTCCCTGGCTTACCGCTGCAGAACCCTTAATGACCTGGATACTTTCTACTCCCTGCATATCTGTCATCATCCCTGCAGTACGGAAATCCGAATCCATCTGAACCCCGTTCTTCAATACAGGAACTCCACGATATCCTCTGATAGACATACTCTCGTTTCCTCCTCCATAACTTGAGAATAGCGTTACACCAGGTACATTTTTGGCAACATCGGTAACGGTAAGAGCTCCTAATTCTTCAATTGCTTTATGGGAGATCACAGAAATACTCTGAATCTGATCTCTGGTTTTTAATGGCAGCCTTGTGATGGCCTCCAAACCTTGCGGCTGCTTTTTTCTTTCACCGAATAGTTCCACTTCGTCAATTTCCTTCGACTTTTTAATAGAATCATTAATTTTCTGTGCATTTACAAAGACCCCACCCAATACAAGCAGAGAAAAGGATACTACTTTATTCATTTGATAATTTTTTGTAAAAATATTATTTTTATTAATTCTAAATAAAGAAATTAACGTGACTTATGTCACCTAAAAAGTACTGCAGTTATCAGATCATTAACCAGCAATGAGGACTCTTAAAAACCTTAAAGCAGTTCTCTTCAATTGTTAGAAGTATTATTCTTCAGACTTTTTATGGTTAAAGAAAGTACAATACAAAAAAAAGCAGATTTGCCAGCCACAAATCTGCTTTACGCTCTGCATTTTTCTGCAGATAATATCCAAAAAAAAATCCGCCCCTGAAAAAGGGACGGACTGTATAATCATTGCAAAGTATGCATTTATCACACTTTAATTTCAACGTCTACACCTGAAGGAAGTTCTAATTTCATTAGAGCATCAACAGTCTTAGAAGAAGAAGAGTAGATATCCATTAGCCTCTTGTGAGCTGAAAGTTGGAACTGCTCTCTTGCTTTCTTGTTTACGTGCGGAGATCTCAACACTGTGAAGATTCTCTTATTTGTTGGTAATGGAATAGGACCGTTTACAACAGCACCAGTAGCCTTTACCGTTTTTACGATTTTCTCTGCAGATTTATCTACTAAGTTGTAATCGTAAGACTTAAGTTTTATTCTGATTCTTTGTGACATTTTAATCTAATTTAATATTAACCTTTAGCTTTAGCGATTACTTCTTCAGCAACGTTTTGCGGAGCAGCTTCATATCTTTCAAACTCCATAGAAGATGTAGCTCTACCAGAAGATAATGTTCTTAGTGAAGTTACATAACCAAACATTTCAGAAAGTGGAACGAAAGCTTTGATCACCTTAGCATTGTTTCTGTCATCCATACCGTTTACAGTACCTCTTCTTCTGTTAAGGTCACCTACGATATCACCCATGTATTCTTCAGGAGTTACTACCTCAAGTTTCATGATTGGCTCCATGATAACAGCTTTAGCAGCTCTACCGGATTCTTTGAATCCTAATTTAGCAGCTAATTCGAATGATAACTGGTCAGAGTCAACTGCGTGGAAAGATCCATCTTTCAATGTAACTTTCATTGATTCAACCTCGAATCCAGCTAATGGACCATTCTTCATTGCTTCTCTGAATCCTTTTTCAACTGAAGGAACGAATTCCTTAGGGATGTTACCACCCTTAATTTCGTTGATGAATTCAAGACCTACTTTACCTTCGTCAGCCGGACCAATTTCGAATACGATATCTGCGAACTTACCTCTACCCCCAGACTGCTTTTTGTACACTTCTCTGTGGTTAGCTTTTTGAGTAAGAGCTTCTTTGTATTCTACCTGCGGCTGTCCTTGGTTAACTTCTACTTTAAACTCTCTTCTCATACGGTCAACGATGATGTCAAGGTGAAGCTCACCCATACCAGAGATGATAGTTTGTCCTGAAGCCTCGTCAGTTTTAACCTGGAAAGTTGGATCTTCTTCAGCTAATTTAGCCAAAGCGTTACCCATTTTATCCTGGTCAGCTTTAGTTTTAGGCTCAACAGCGATACCGATTACCGGATCCGGGAAGATCATAGATTCAAGAACGATTGGGTTCTTTTCATCAGATAATGTATCTCCTGTTTTGATATCTTTAAATCCTACAGCTGCACCGATATCTCCAGCTTCAATATATTCTACTGGATTTTGCTTGTTAGCGTGCATCTGATAGATTCTGGAAATTCTTTCTTTGTTTCCAGATCTTGTGTTAAGAACATATGAACCTGCATCAAGTCTTCCTGAATAAGCTCTGAAGAATGCTAATCTACCTACGAACGGGTCAGTAGCAATCTTAAACGCTAATGCAGAGAAAGGCTCTTCTACAGATGGTTTTCTTTCGATGTCAGCATCAGTTCTTGGGTCTGTTCCTTTGATATTATCCTTATCCAGTGGAGAAGGAAGATATTTACAAACAGCATCCAGCATGAACTGTACTCCTTTGTTCTTGAATGAAGAACCACAAGTCATAGGAATGATAGAAAGGTCTATAGTAGCTTTTCTAAGAGCTTCGTTGATTTCTTCTTCAGAAATTGAATCCGGATCTTCGAAGAATTTCTCCATCAAAGTCTCATCGTAATCAGCAACAGCTTCTACTAATTTCTCTCTATATTCAAGAACTTCATCTTTCATGTCCTCAGGAATTGGAACTACTTCA
This sequence comes from Chryseobacterium amylolyticum, assembly GCF_051011775.1. NCBI lineage: Bacteria > Pseudomonadati > Bacteroidota > Flavobacteriia > Flavobacteriales > Weeksellaceae > Chryseobacterium > Chryseobacterium amylolyticum. Next base: position 609,308 of record NZ_JBPCHX010000003.1, on the reverse strand, counting down.
TAAGTAGCACCCTGTCCAGCTTCATCCCAGATGATCGCTCTGTTTTTAATTAAGTCTACAACACCTTTGAAGTCTTCTTCAGCACCGATTGGTAAAACGATTGGAACTGCGTTAGATCCTAACATTTCTTTTACTTGTTTTACAACGTTCAAGAAGTCAGCACCTTGTCTGTCCATTTTGTTTACGAATCCCATTCTAGCAACTTTGTAGTTGTCTGCAAGTCTCCAGTTTGTTTCAGACTGAGGCTCTACTCCATCTACTGCAGAGAAAAGGAATACCAATCCATCCAATACTCTCAAAGATCTGTTTACTTCTACAGTGAAGTCAACGTGTCCCGGTGTATCGATGATGTTGAAGTGGTAAGGTTTTGTTTCAGGCAATTTCTTACCTTGATCTGTTGGGAAATTCCAGTTACAAGTAGTTGCAGCAGAAGTAATAGTAATACCTCTTTCTGCTTCCTGTTCCATCCAGTCCATTGTAGAAGCACCATCGTGAACCTCTCCAATTTTGTGGTTTACACCTGTATAGAATAAAATCCTTTCTGTAGTGGTAGTCTTACCTGCATCAATGTGAGCAGCGATACCAATATTTCTTGTAAATTTAAGATCTCTTCCCATTTCAGATTAGAATTTGAAGTGTGAGAAAGCCTTGTTAGCTTCCGCCATTTTGTGAGTATCAGTTTTCTTTTTGAAAGCGGCACCTTCTTCTCTTGAAGCAGCTACAACTTCGTTAGCTAATTTCAAAGCCATAGACTTATCATTTCTAGCTTTAGAATATTTGATTAACCATTTCATTGCCATAGAAATTTTTCTGTCAGCTCTGATTGGCATAGGGATCTGGAAGTTAGCTCCACCTACTCTTCTAGAACGTACTTCTACGTGAGGCATTACATTTGTAAGTGCATCTTTCCAGATTTCAAGTGCAGTTTTCTCGTTATCTCCTTTTTTAGTTTCTACGATATCTAATGCATCATAGAAAATTTTGAATGCGATTGACTTCTTACCGTCAAGCATTAAGTTGTTTACGAATCTCGTTACCAATTGATCATTAAATTTCGGATCTGGTAACAACGGTCTTTTTTTCGCTTTTGTCTTTCTCATTGCTTTTGTACCTTATTTAATGATTACTTTTTCTTTCCTTTTGCAGGAGCAGCAGCTGCTTGTCCTGGTTTAGGTCTCTTAGCTCCGTACTTAGATCTTCTCTGTGTTCTTCCATTTACACCAGCTGTGTCTAATGCACCTCTTACGATGTGGTAACGTACTCCCGGTAGGTCTTTCACCCTTCCGCCTCTAACCAATACTATCGAGTGCTCTTGAAGATTGTGTCCTTCGCCCGGGATATAGGCATTCACTTCTTTACCGTTAGAAAGTCTTACCCTTGCTACTTTTCTAAGTGCAGAGTTAGGTTTCTTAGGTGTAGTTGTATATACTCTCGTACATACACCACGTCTTTGTGGACAAGAATCAAGGGCAGCCGATTTGCTCTTCTTGGCAAGCGTGGCTCTTCCTTTTCTTACTAATTGTTGAATAGTAGGCATTTAATTGCTTTTTATTTTAGGGTGCAAAAATAGGAATATTTTTTTAATCTGCAAACACTTATATAAAAATTAAAATCAATTACTTACATCAAAAACGAAACACGTTTCAGTGTGACAAGCAGGGAAGCATAATATACAAGCGGAAAATGCACAGAAGTAAATCTGTTTTCACGCTTAAAAAATGAATATTAAATAATTATGAAATTTACCCAGCAAAGATTGTCCATAATTTTTCAGTTTCCAAACAGGCCCGGACATAGGATCCGATACATCCAAACTCTTTTAAAAAACTTTCTTATAGTTATCATCTATTAATAATCAACTGTGTTCGGCACGATATTTCGTAAATTTGAAATACAAATGATAAACGCATTGAATCACCATTCTCTTTTCACTGTTTAACTGAAGCCGGTGATTGAATTTAATCTTAAAAATAAATATATACATATGAAAAATGCTAGTATTATTGGCCTTAAAGAAGCCGACTGCAAAAAGATCTCAGAAAAATTAAATGTACTCTTAGCCAACTATTCCGTATTTTATCAGAATACAAGGGGTTCACACTGGAACATCAAAGGAGAGCAGTTCTTTACCCTTCATCCGAAATTCGAAGAACTGTACAACAGTCTTGTTTTAAAGATTGATGAAATTGCTGAAAGAATTCTGACATTAGGAGCAACACCGGCCCATAACTATTCAGATTATTTAAAGGTAGCAACCATTAAAGAAAGTAAAGAAGTAACGGACGGCACGAAAAGCGTTGAGCAGATTTTAAGTTCATTCAAAGTAGTGATTGACCTGCAAAGAGAACTTTTGGACATTACGGATGAAGCAGGAGATGAAGGTACCAATTCTCAGATGAGCGACTATATTACAGAGCAGGAGAAAGAAGTTTGGATGTACAATTCTTATCTTGGGAAATAACTCCGGCAAAAGCATGGAAATAATTCAAAAAAATCGTCTTACATTTAGGCGATTTTATTTTTTATTTTTATATTTGCGTTAAAATTACACATATTATGAATGACGTAAGACTGAATTCTATTCTGGATAATGATTTTTACAAAATAACAATGCAGAATGCCGTGGTAAAATTATTCCCGAGTTCTATTGTAAAATATGAATTCATCAACAGGGGAAAACACCACTTTCCGGAAGGATTTGACGTTGCTTTAAGGGAAGCCGTACATAAGATGGCTGAACTTAAACTTACGAAAGAGGAAAAAAAGTTCATGGCAAGAACTTGTCCTTATATAGATCTACCCTATCTTGATTTTTTAGAAGGCTATCATTACGACCCGTCTGAAGTGAAAATTCATCAGGAAGGGGGCGACCTTTCCGTTATTGTTGAAGGGCTTTGGTACAGAACCATCCTTTGGGAGGTTCCGCTGCTTGCGTTGATCAGTGAACTGCATTATGAAATGAACCACATGGAAAGAGATTCTAATGAAGTGGTCATGAGCAAAACGATTGAAAAAGCGGACTCATTAGGCAGACTTGGGGTAACCTTTGCAGAGTTCGGAACCAGAAGAAGACATTCTTATAAGGTACAGAATCTTGTAATGGAAGCATTGACCCAGAAAAAGGATTCTACTTTTATCGGAAGTTCAAACGTTCACTTTGCCATGAAGTATGGGGTTAAGCCTATCGGAACCCATGCCCACGAATGGTTTATGTTCCATGCTGCAGAATATGGATTCAAGATGGCTAACGAAATGGCTCTGGAACATTGGGTAGATGTATACAGAGGAGATCTTGGAGTGGCTTTGTCTGACACTTATACTACTGATGTTTTCTTCCAGCAGTTCGATAAAAAATTTGCAAAACTTTTCGATGGCGTACGTCATGACAGTGGTGATGCTCTGGAATTTGCAGACAAAACAATTGCCCACTATCAAAAAAATGGCATTAATCCAATGTTTAAATATATCATTTTCTCTGATGCCTTAAATCTTGAGAAAGTGGAAGAAATTACCAACTACTGCAGAGGAAAGATTGGTATTTCATTTGGAATTGGAACCAACCTTACTAATGATGTGGGACTGAAACCAATGAATATCGTCATGAAGCTTATTGGCGTCCAGGCTCCCAATAAAGAATGGATTCCTACGGTAAAGCTTTCTGATGAACATGGTAAATATACTGGAGACCCAAAGATGATTGAACTGGCAAAAGAATTTTTAAGAATTAAAAACTAAAGTATGAATTTAAAAATTTCCCTCACAATTACTGTTCTGGCTGCAGGGCTATCATTTGCCCAGCAGAAAACAGAAAAGCCAAAATTCAATCAGGAACTGGCAGCATCTTTAGGGGCAGATAAATACGGCATGAAACCTTATACTATCGTTATGCTGACAACAGGTACTGCCAACATTGAAGATAAAGCCAAAATGAGTGAACTTATGAAAGGACACATGAGCAATATCGGCAAACTGGCCAATGAAGGTAAAATTGTTGTAGCTGGACCTTTCCTTGAAAAAAATAAAGAGAACTACCGCGGCATGTTTATCTTCAACACCAAATCTAAGGAAGAAGCTGAACAGTGGGTAAAAACAGATCCGGCAGTTCAGGCCGGCGTTTTCAGTTATGAAATTTTCCCGTGGTACGGATCCGCTGCTTTACCTTTATATCTTAAGCATCATGATGAAGTGGCCAAAGAAAATCATTAAATAAAGCAGAAAAGAATCAGCTTCTCTTACGGAAACAAACAAAACCTATTTTTAACTTTCTACATATCAAATAATTACCAATAAAAACACGTAAATATTTCTTGTTTTAATGAATTAATTTAATTACTTTAGCTATTGAGCAGCACAGCTTACTTGTTTAATTGTGAGTAAGTTATCACCAATACAAACTAAAAATTAATCTCATGAAAAAATTGAATTTTACAAAACTTTCGAGAACAGAACTGAAAGATGTATTCGGAGGAACATTGTATCCGGCACAATGTCCGGGAGGATGCCATGGGGAAGCGATGATCCGATGTCCTGACGGCACCACCACGATGACGAATTTTATATGCATAGGGGGAACCTGCCAGCCGGCAGCAATGTGCAAGCCATTGGTTCTTGAACCTTTTCCCGATCCGATTATCATCACTCCATAATCTGAAGAATAATAAAGTGAGCTTTCCGGCTCACTTTTTTAGTATCTTTAAATAAACAAAACTCACCATGAAAACCATTGAGGAAGTTCTGAAAAAGCTGGATGAAATTATTATCTGGAGTAAAGAAAACCAAAGTCCGGCAGGATATTTTGCATGTACCTATAGAATAATGACCGCACAGGTACTGAAAGGAATCCAGCAGAAAAAATTTGAAGACAATCCCAGAATGACAACACTTGATATTGCTTTTGCACAGAGGTATCTTCAGGCGTGGGACAGCTACAGCAAAGGAGAGAAATGTACCCACTCCTGGTATATTGCCTTTGAAGCGGCTAAAAATAAAAACCTGCTGATCTTACAGCACATATTGCTGGGAATGAATGCACACATCAATCTGGATTTGGGTATTTCTGCTGCTGCTGTTATGCCTTACAGGAAAATTAATCCTTTGAAAAAAGATTTTGAAAATATTAATAACGTTATTGCATCCATCAATCAAAACGTACAGGACTCTTTAAACAAAATCTGTTATCCTGTAGATCTTATTGACAAACTCTCTCACGGAAATGATAATGCAGTTCTTGATTTTGCCATATCCAAAGCACGGGATACATCATGGGCAAGCGCGGTCATTGCATCCAATACTCCTAATTTTTTAAGAGAATCTGTAATCGGTATTATAGATTATGCAGCAGCAAAAGTCGCCACACAAATTCTGAATCCGAAAATTCTCACTCCTTCCCTTTTAAAAGAATTAAAAAAATGTGAAAGCAGTGATGTAGTGAAGAATATTGAAATGTTAGAATCTACAAAGAACTCATAAAAAAGGCCGGGATCTTCCTCACGGATCCCGGCCTCATAATGAACAAAATAAAAGAAACTATATTGCTTCCTTATGCTTTTTACGATAGGCATAATGAAAAATAATCGGCAGTATTGTAAATGACAGCAGCATACAGATGATTAATCCCCCTACAATCATGATAGCTAAAGGCTTTTGAATTTCAGAGCCCATTCCGTTTGACATTGCTGCAGGAAGCAGTCCCATAGATCCCATCAAAGCAATCATCACCACAGGACGGATTCTACTCTTCACTCCCTGTGCAATGGATTCTTTGAGAGAAAGTCTGTTTTGGAGATTTTCCTTCATCACTCCAATCAGAACAATTCCATCTATCGTTGCCACTCCGAAGAGGATAATGAAACCGATTCCCGCAGAAATCCCGAATATAGTTCCTGTAAACCAAAGAGATAAGAATCCTCCGATAAACGCAAATGCCAATGTAATGGAAGAAATCAGCGTGTCTTTTATATTTCCGAAGTTAAAATACAACAGCATCAGAATTAAAACTAGAGAAATCGGTACAACCATAGCCAGCTGTTTTCCCGCTCTTTCTTTGCTTTCAAACTCTCCGGCCCAGGTCATTTTATGATTTTTCGGAAGCTTTACTTCTCTATCTACTTTCGCTTTAGCTTCTTTGATGGTACTTCCGAGATCACGTCCTTCAATATTGAATCCAACTCCGATATATCTGCTGTTTCCTTCGCGGTAAATAAATGATGGCCCGGTATGATAATCAATGGTGGCAATTTCTTTCAACGGAACTTTTTTATTGTCCTGAGTCGGGATCAGAATATTTCCCATCTTTTCAGGAGTATCTCTGTAATCTTTTTCAAATCTAAGCATCACATCAAACATCCTTTCTTCTTCATAAAATTTGGTCGCGGCCTGCCCTCCGATCGTCATTTCAATCACAGCCTGTGCATCTGCGGTGGAAACACCATACTTTGCCATTTTGGAGTCATGAAGCTGTATTCTTAATTCCGGAAGTCCGATATTTTTGAAAACGTTTATATCTGATATTCCGGGAACAGTTCTGATGGAATTGGCTACTTTATTGGCATAATTTTCAAGTTCGAAAAGATCGTTTCCAAAAATTTTAATAACCAACGGAGCTTTTACTCCTGCTACATATTCTTCCACATTGTCCTGTATCGGCTGACTGAATCCAAAATTGATTCCCGGATATTTCTCAAGAGAAACTCTCATTTCTTCAAGGAGTTCTTCTTTGGATATTTTTTTCTTCCACTCGTTCTCAGGTTTCAGCTGAATATTAAATTCGATATTAAAGAATCCTGTAGGGTCAGTACCATCATTGGGACGACCTGTTTGGGTCATGACAAATTTTACTTCATCATACTTCATTAAAATCTCTTTCATCTCTTTGGTCAACCGTACAGATTCATCGAGATTAACACTGTTTGGAAGGGTTGCTCTTACATAAATTGCACCCTCGTTTAGTTTAGGTAAAAATTCTGATCCGTAATTGGAGAATCTCCATCCACATACTGCAAGCAAAGCAATGAAACCAATAATGAATCCTTTTTTATGGCGGTCACTGAATTCGTAGATTCTGTAAATATTAACTCTGAAAAATCTGGAAATAAAATTTTCTTTCTCTTCAATATTCTTAGTGAGGAGCAGTTTACACATTGCCGGAACATACGTCAAACTTAAGATCAAAGATCCTAACAATGCATATCCCAACGTAAATGCTAATGGAGAGAACATTTTTCCTTCTACTTTCTGGAAAGAGAAAATCGGCATCAGGGCAACGATAAGGATCAATAAGGCAAAGAAAATATAACTTGCGACACTTCCTGCGCTTTTCTTGATAATTCCCAGCTTTGAAATTTTGTTGAATCTCCGCAGTCCTATCTTTTTTGCTTTAAGCTCGAGGGCGACAAAGACATGTTCCACAATAACCAATGTCCCTTCCAGAATCAGTCCGAAATCCAGTGCTCCCATGGAAATCAGGTTGGCAGGCAATCCCTGAATTTTAAGCATAATGATAGCAAACAGAAAAGCTAGCGGAATTACTGATGCTACAATGAAAGTTGTTCTCCAGTTGTAAAGGAAAATAAATACAATGATGGAAACCAGAATGACTCCTTCAATAAGGTTTTTGGAAACCGTATGAACGGTAGTGTTCACAAGCTCTGTACGGTCAATGATCGGAACAATCTGAACATCACCGGGAAGCTCTCCCCCATTCAGCTGCTCGATTCTGTCTTTCAGTCTTGCAATGACTTCACTTGGATTTTCACCGCGGAGCATGATCACAATCCCTTCTACAACATCATTTTCCTTATTATATCCTACCTGTCCCAATCTGGGCTTTGCAGAAACTTTCACTTCGGCAACGTGTTTCACCAGGATAGGCGTAGAGCCTTTTACTTCGATCTGAATATTCTCAATATCTTCTTTTTTCTCCAAAAGACCGATCCCCCGCACTACATAAGCCTGATCACCTTTTGCCACTACATCTCCGCCTACATTGATATTACTCTTCGAAACCGCTTCATACACATCCAGGGGGGAAAGGTCGTAATTGTGTAATTCCGTAGGATTAATTTTTATTTCATATATTTTTTCTTCGCCGCCAAAGCTCACAACATCGGCAACACCAGGAACGGCAAGCAATTCTCTTTCTATTACCCAATCCTGAATAGAGGTAACTTCTTTGATCGGAAGTTTACTTTTAATGATATACCGGTAAATTTCACCGGTTGCCCCGGATGGAGGCTCAATGCTGTATTCTGCTCCTCCCGGAAGTTCTACATTTCCAAGTTTATTGGAAGCATATTGCTGTGCATAAAAATCATTCACATGATCATCAAAAATCACCGTTACCACAGATAATCCGAACAAGGAAATAGAGCGTACCGAAGTTTTATTCGGAATAGCATTCATTTCTTTGGAAATAGGTAATGTGACAAACTTTTCTATTTCTTCAGCACTTCTTCCCGGCCATTGGGTAATGACTCTCACCCTTGTATTGGTCACATCCGGAAATGCTTCAATGGGAGTATGTATATAGGAATAGATTCCTCCGGCCAGCAATAGAAAAGTTCCCAAAAGAACGATCAATGAGTTTTTTAAAGAGAAGGAAACTATATTCTGTACAAATTTTCGCATTACTTCTTGGAATTATTTAATTGATTTTTCAGGTTTTCATAGATCAGCAGTCCATTGGAAGCAATAACATTTTCACCTGGCTTTAAATTTCCTTCTACATAGATATATTGACTGTTGGAAGCAATTTCCGTTACCGGTCTTATCTCAAGCTCACAGTCTTTTTTATAAACCACCACATAACTTTGGTTATTATCAAAGATCAAAGCCTTTGCAGGAATAGCCAATGCAGATTTATTTTGTGAATTAATGGGTAATACAACATCTGCAGACATTCCCGGTTTCAGTTTCATTCCATTATTATCCATAATGATTTTGGCTTTGAGCACCCTTTCGTTTTCATTGAAAACCTGGGAAATCGTATTAATCTTTCCGGAAAAACTATCATCAGGATAAGCAAGCGTTTTTACCACTACCGGCTGATCAACATAAACATGCCTCATGTTGGTGGCATACACATTCGCCATCACCCACACTTTATCCAGATTGGAGATGGTAAACAGCTGATCTCCTCCTGCCGTAACCGGCATTCCTTTAGAGATATTCTTTGAAATAACATACCCGTCCGCAGGGGCCTTTATCTGAATAGTATTCCCTCCCGCTGAATAAAGCTGCATATTTTTTTTCGTCTTGGAAATATTAGATTGTAAAATGGCTACTTCTGATTTTGCTTCCTGCAGATCTTTCTGAGAGGCAATATCATCTTTATACATCGCTTCTACAGAAGACAGCTTTCTTTTTGCTACTGCCAGCTGAGCCTGCAAGGTCTGGGTGTCATCCTGCATTTCATTGACTGCTGTACTTTTTACACTGGCCAGTGTTTGTCCCTTTTTCACATAATCGCCAAGAGAGAAATAGGTATCTATCACCACTCCGTCCACAAGACTTACAAAAGGAACCGTCTTATCAGAATTACTTTCCACTTCACCGGTAAGTGTAATGCTTTCTTCTATGGGAAGCATTTCTGCTTTTACTAGTTTAAGGTCTTTCTTAAGCTCTTTACTGATGCAATAGCTTTTTTCTGTTTCTTTATTTTCTGCTTTTCCGGCACAGCCTGTAAAAATGATGAGGGCAGACAGGTAAGCCGCAGCTATGTACTTGGTCATATTTTTGTTCATATCTTATAAATCTTGTCCTACAACATACTGCAGGCTTTCATAGTATTGATTAAGTTCTTTTTTGGTATCCAGGATGATCATTTTGTTTCCGATATAGGTTTCCAGAAAATCCATATATTCCAGCATGCTGATATTTCTTAATCTGAAATTTTTCTCATGGCTTGCCAGCAGACCGTCCAGCGTAGCCTCGTAATTGTCATCAATTTCTTCTGATACCTGCTGTGTCCTGATATAGTTTCTGAAAACAGAGACAATTTCATTCTCAGATTTCTGCACATTTTTACGGGTCTCAAGTTTGCTTTTCTCAATTTCCAGTTTAGCTTCCTGAATATTTCCTTTGTTGCGGTCGAAAATGGGCAGATCCACAGAAACCCCCAGTCCTATGAAATCTTTCATGATATTTCCTCCGCGGTCGTATCCGATAGAAACTGCAACGTCAGGAGTTTTCATAGCATTTTGAATTTCCAGATTTTTGGCGGCATGCTTCTCTTTATTTTTTGCGATCATGATATCCGGACGGTTTTCTTTTGCCTTTTCCATCCATTGATTTACTTCCAGCTCTGAAATTTGTTTTTCAGGCATAGTGAATGAATCAGAAATGACCAGATAAGATTGTGGCGGCAGCATTAACAATGCTTTTAACTCCATCTGCTGGTCTTCGATTTCCTGTTTTAATGAAATCAGTTTCTTTTTAAATTCAATTTCCTGTGCCTTTAGGCGGACATACTCAGCTTTACTGATGTTGCCAAGGTTTAATTGATTATTATAGGATTTTGTTAATTTCCCGATGGAAGCAATCTGTCCCTGGTAGATTTTCTGCTGTTCCTGATTGTAAAGAATCTCTGTGATTGTATTTCTGAGTGTTTTCTTAAGCTCACGCAGAACTTCCTGCAGTTCATACTTTTCTCCTTCCACTTCTATTTTCTGAAGTTCAATATTTTTTCGTCTTTTACCCGCAGTCTGAATCACCTGTTCTATCTCAGCAGAAATCTGGGTATTTTTTCCCCAATTTCCGATCAATGCAGGCTGCTCTTCAATATCATAAGTTCTCCATAGATTGACTTCGCTGATACTTAATTTGGGATTGGGCCAGTATTGAGCCTGAACGGCTCTTGCTTCGGCTTGTGAAATCTCAAGTTTCTGCGCAATAAGGTCAAGGTTTTTAGCCAGAAAGATAGTCTCAGCTTCCTTTCTGCTGATTTTCATAGTATCTGAAATCTGCGCCGAAAAGAAACTGAAACAATGAATATAAAATAGGGTTAAAAATAGCTTCTTCAAGATCTTTTATTTTAAGACCACAAAGCTATTTGTCTAATATTAGAGGGAATTTTAAAGCAAATTAAAATTGGGTTAGTTCAACATTAGAGTTTGATTAGAATGATTTTATTCCTGCGAATTTTTGTTGAAGAGAGTTATGTTTTGGCTAAAGCCAAAGGATTTGAATGCATTTTGTAAGCGGGTTAAAACCCGCTCCTATTGAATATTCAAATCTCTCATAGATTTCACGGATAATACAGATTTTTTTAAGATTTAAAATGAATCTTAAATCATCAATTTGCTAGATCTGGGAAATCTGTGGGAGAAAAAATCAAGAATGGGCAGGAAATTCCAGGAGAACATTGGTTCCCATATTAACCGTAGAATCAATTTTCATGACAATATGATGATGGTCAAAAATACTTTTTGAAAGCGATAAGCCAATTCCGCTTCCTTTAATGGTATCTACATTTTTTCCTCTGTAAAATGTTTCAGATATTTTCATCAGATCATCCGACGGAATCCCTCTTCCTTCATCTGTTACTTCAATATACAGCTGAGTATCTTTTTCTGATAAAGTAATGATTACAGGTTTATCATAAGAATACTTGATGGCATTTTCTACAATATTATATAAAGCCAGATACAGCAGCGTTTCGTTTCCGGGAAATTCAAGCAAAGCGGGTTGGGTTACGTGAAGCTGAATTTTAATGGAGGAATTATTTTCTTTCGCTTTAGGCTCCAATTTCTCGTAGATTTTCCACACCAGCTCATCTACCCTCATTGGCTTATGGGAAGATTCAAGTTTGGTCATTCCTGACATCAGTAAAAGGTTGTTGAGAATATTTTCAATCTCATATACATTTTCCAGAGACTCTTTTGCTACTTTCTTATATTCTTCCGGTGTACGGTCTTTTTGTGCAAAGACTTCCAGATTTCCGGAAATGGCAGCCAGAGGTGTTTTAAATTCATGAGAGACATAGTTAATAAAATTCTGCTGCAAGAGTACACTCTCAGAAATTCTGCCCAGCAGCTTATTGTAGGATTTAATAAGATCTTCAACTTCATCATTGGTATTGGTAGAAGTAATGGCCGTAGAAATATTATTATAATCCACTTTATTAATGCGTTCCACAACATTGGAAATAGGTTTATAAACCACTTTCGAAAGATACCGGCTCAGAAAATAAATTGCAAGCAAACCAATGACCAGCACTGAAAGCATAATAATGGAAAGCCTTAATATCTGAGATTGAAATGAATCGTTGGAAGATTTTACAAAAACAACAAAATCCCCCTGGTTATCCGGATAAAAAATCCCATAATAGAATTGGTTATCAGACATAAACTGTATTCCTTTATTATTCCGGACAGCCTGTAAATGGGAAGGCTTTATATTCTGATCATTAAGGTTATGCCCAAAGGTAACCTCGTTATTCTGATTATACACCGCCACCCTGTTATTCTGGATCAGATGATTGTATTCTTTTTTGATCTGGGCATGGCGGTCTTTCGGAAGTTCATCTTTTTCGAGATAATAAATAGCAGAAATCAGAGCCGCATTGCGAAGTTTTTCAAAATAAAAAATTTTGGTACTGTCATAATAGGCAAAGAATATCACCGCAGATGTGATGATAGAAACAATGCCGAATGAAAGGCTTGAAATAAGGGTAAACCTGTTTCTGAGTGTCATGATCAGTCTTTAATCAGATAGCCGGTTCCTTTCACCGTATGGATAATCTTCTGTTCTGTCTCGTCAATCTTATTACGGATGTAGGAAATATAAACATCCACTACATTCGTTGTATTATCAAAATCAATTCCCCAGACTTTATGCAAAATCTGGGTTCTGCTCAGCACCTTATTTTTATTCTCCATCAGGAAAGTAAAAAGTTTGTATTCAGTTGGAGAAAGCTCTATTTCTTTACCGTTTTGAGTTACTTTATGAAGATCTGTATCAATAGTGATATTGCCGCATGATAAATATTGATCTTCTTTCTGATAGCTCAGTTTATTTCTTCTGGTTAAAGCTTTAATTCTTGAAATCAGTTCTTCAAAATGGAAAGGCTTTGATAAATAATCATCCGCTCCCATATCCAGCATTCTGATCTTATCATCAGGACTGTTCAGGGCGCTCAAAACCAGAATAGGCGTGTAATTTCCTTTGAATCTTATAATCTGTGTAAGCTGCATTCCGTCCAGCCCCGGAAGCATGATATCCATTAAAATAATATCAAAATCATAGGTATGAAGAAATTCACGTGCTTTTTCACCTGAATCGGCAAGGGTTATATTGTAACCGGCCTCAGAAAGGCCTTTTATCAGAAAATTGCTGATTCTTTGATCATCTTCTACCAACAAAATATTCATAAGTCTCTGAAATTTCCCATAAATATAGGTATTCTAATTAAGAAAGAAGCTGGAGCCTGGAAGAGAGAAGCAATGGAGCTCTGATAAATCGTCCCAGCCATTTCATCAATCTTTTAAAATAGTAGAACAAACAACTATTATTACCCATACAGCTTCCAGCCTTTTTTCATAATTTTGAAAGATGGAGATGATATATTTAATTATTGGGTTTGTTGCCGGCGGCTTACTGGGAGCCATTATACTGTATCTTGCATTGAAATCATCAACGGTATCAAGAAGTTCATATGATGCACTGAACGCCTTATCTATTAAAACCCAGTCTGAGCTTGAAAACTCGAACCTGAAAATTCAGGAACTTACACAGAACATCAGTAAAGAAAAAGAAGCCAATATGCTGCAACAGGATTTACTGGATGACCTGAAAAATGAGTTTTCAAAAATCTCCGCCGAATATTCTTCTTTACATATCCAGTTTCAGGAGTTAAAACAAATCAATCAGAGACAGACTTCCCAGATAGAAACCCACATTCTTGAAAAGCAGACCCTTTTTGCTAAAAATTCTGAACTTCTGGCAAAAAATGAAGGCCTTCAAAAGTCTCTTGATACCCAGAAAGAAGAAATCATTAAAATCCAGGAAGATTCTAAGCTCCAGTTTGAAAACCTGGCCAATAAAATCCTGGAAGAAAAAACAGAAAAGTTTACTGTTTTAAACCAAAACAACTTAAAAAATATCCTTGAGCCTTTTCAGGAGAAAATTGCTGATCTAAAGAATAAAGTCAATGAAGCTTACGAAAAGGAAAACAAAGAACGTTTCTCCCTGGCAGAAAAAGTGAAGGAGCTGGCAGAACTGAACCAGCAGATATCTGAAGATGCCAAAAAACTCACCCGCGCACTGAAAGGAGAAAGTAAAACACAGGGAAACTGGGGAGAAATGATTCTTGAAAGTATTCTTGAAAAATCAGGACTGGTAAAAGGAAGGGAGTATTTCCTGGAACATGAATTACGTGATGAAGATAATAATGCTTTATTTTCCGAGTTTTCCGGAAAAAAAATGCGCCCGGATGCGGTTGTAAAATATCCTGATGAAAGAAATGTTATTATAGATTCCAAGGTTTCACTTACTGCTTTCACAGAACTGGTGGACGAAACCGATGCCGATGTTTATGCTATCAAGCTCAGCCAGCACCTTGGATCTATCAAGAATCATATTAATCAGCTAAGTCAAAAAGCGTACGATGACTATGGAAAATCATTAGATTTCGTGATGATGTTTATTCCTAGCGAACCCGCTTATATTGCTGCGATGCAGGCAGATCAGAATCTCTGGAACTATGCTTATGAAAGAAGAATCCTTCTGCTCAACCCAAGCAATCTGATCACTTCCCTGAAGCTGATTGCCGATCTTTGGAAGCGGGAGTATCAAAACCGAAACTCTATGGAAATTGCCGAGCGCGGCGCCAAGCTCTATGACAAATTTGTAGGTTTTGTAGAAAACCTGGAAAAAGTGGGCCGAAATCTTGACCAGGCAAAGAACGTATATAATGAGGCATACAAACAGCTTCATACCGGAAATGACAACCTTGTCATTCAGACTCAGAAGCTGAAATCATTGGGAATTAAAAATAAAAAAGACCTGCCACAGAGCCTTATTGACAACAGCAATCTTATTGAACCTTCAGAAAGCTAAAACTCCATGAAAAAGCCATTTGCCATCATCATTATAAGTATTTTTATTTTTATACTCTCTCTTCCTTTTACAGCAGTATATACGGAACCCCATAATGTGGATGGGTTGACCTGTCTGTTATTAGGATGGGCAGAAATGAGCGGTGGAGGCATCGCATGGATGGCCAATCCTCTTCTTGTTACAGCAGCTTTTTTGCTTTTGATGAAAAAGACAAAAGCATCGTTAGTGATCAGTCTTCTTGCGTTGCTTCTCACTTTATGTTTTTTAACCGTGAAGGAAATCACTGTTGATGAAGCAGGTCATCAGAATCCGATAACAGGCTATGGCCCGGCTTATTACTTATGGATAGCAAGCTGCATTTCAATGATTTCAGGGAATATTATTCTTATTAGATCCGCTGGGCAAAATCATATTTCCAAATAAAGTGCTGTTTAAAACGAGCCTGGAAAACCTTTTTATCAAAGCCAGGGAAGTTCAATCATAAATTTTGCATAATTTTGCAGCATGTTGATAGAAAGTTTCCAGAACGATAAAATAAAAAATGTCACTAAGCTCCTTACTGACAACAGATTTCGTAAAAAATCAAAAGTTTTTGTAGTAGAAGGCCAGCAGGAAAATGAAAGGGCCATTCAGTATGATTTTGAACCCCAGGAGTTCTTTATCTGTGAAAGTATATTCAAAGGAGCTATTCCCAATGGAAAAATCCATTACGTAAGCGAGAAAGTATATGAAAAAATAGCTTACAGAGGAAGTTCAGAAGGAATTATCGGGGTTTACCATGCAAAGGAAACTCTTCTTTCATCATTTGTTCCCCAAAAAGATTCTACAGTAATTATTGTTGAAGGTGTAGAAAAGCCAGGAAATCTTGGCGCAATTTTAAGAAGCTGTGAAGCATTTGGAATTGATGCACTGATTGTTGCTGACGGAAAAACGGATTTCTATAACCCCAATGTCATCAGATCAAGTGTTGGATGTCTTTTCGGAATGGAAGTGTATCAGGCTGAAAATAAAGAGACATTGGAATTTTTGCAAAAAAATAACTTCAATATCTATACCACGCTTATGGATGAAAGTGCTGAAGATCTTTATAAGAGAGATTTCAGACAGCGTTCTGCCGTGTTATTCGGTACGGAACATTCCGGATTAAGTGATTTCTGGATCGGAAAAGGGAAAAATACCCTGATTCCTATGGCCGGAAGTATTGATTCTCTGAATCTGAGCAATGCTGTAGCGATTACCTGCTATGAATCTTTGAGACAGAAGAAGGGCTAACTATATTTGGCTATTCCTTGTTGAACTTTGTCTATTAATGAGATTGCCCAGCCTTTGACTCGCAATGGGTAAGCATAAAAAAACCGCTTCACTGGGTGAAACGGTTCTTTTATTGTTAAGCGTATGCTAGAATTATTTCTTAGCAGCGTCTTTTGCAGCATCTTTAGCAGCGTCAGCAGCTCCTTTAGCAGCATCAGCAGCTCCTTTAGCAGCTTCTCCAGCTCCTTTAGCAGCATCTTTAGCAACTTCAGCACCAGCAGCAGTTGTAGCAGCAGCAGCATCTTTAGTAGCTTCTACAGCAGTAGTTGCAGCAGAATCAACAACTTTAGCAGCAGAATCAGAAACTACAGCAGCAGAATCAGCTACAGTAGCAGCAGCAGAATCAGCAGTACCTTCAGTAGAAGTAGCTTCAGTTTTTTTACAAGCAACTAGAGAGATTGCAGCGATAGCAGCTACGAATAATGACTTTTTCATAATAAATTAAATTTAATTTTGTTAATATTGTTTTATAAAATTTTCTTCTGTTCTGTTATTTGAACAAGACAAAGGTAGAGCAGTTAGAAAGTTTGTCTATGAAAAATAATTGTAATACCTTTGTAAAATCGTTTTACAAAGAAACGCAACTGATAATCAAC
Organism: Chryseobacterium amylolyticum; assembly: GCF_051011775.1. NCBI lineage: Bacteria > Pseudomonadati > Bacteroidota > Flavobacteriia > Flavobacteriales > Weeksellaceae > Chryseobacterium > Chryseobacterium amylolyticum. The sequence goes on along the minus strand of NZ_JBPCHX010000003.1, from coordinate 592,347 downwards.
AATTTAATTATTTTTTGAAAAATTGACAGATTTAGATCTATTACACTTTGAGCAACTGAAAAAGGAAGTTCAGAGCCAATACTTAAAAGAATATACCCCATCACAGGATGATATTTCCAAGTGGAAGGGTATAGATATTATATATTTTCAGGAAGACCTGCGGAAAAAAGCAAAAGGAAACATCAGTGAAAAGTCATTTTACACTTACTTTAAAACTTCACCGGTTACCAAATTGCCCAGAATAGATATGCTCAATTTATTGAGTATTTATGCGGGTTATGACTCCTGGTACGAATTCAAAAAGCAGCATCTTTTTGCCGGCGAATTATTGCAGGAAAATGAAAATCCTGATGAAGAAGAAATTGATGAACCGGAGAAAACGGTTTCTGAAGCTCCTGAACTTCCAAAAACTGAAATTCAGCCTAAAAAAATCGAGATCCGCACCCCGGAAAATACTGATTTACAAAAATCAGCTACTGACAATCAAACAATTAAACAAAATAACACTACAACAAATGAGGTTGAGATTTCATCTGTTCCGCCAAAGAAAAATTTCTTTAAAAAGAATGCCTGGGCACTTGTTACTTCAGTTTTAATTACCATCACCGGCCTTTTAGGATTTAAAGATGTACTTTTCTCGAAAACATATAAATATTGTTTCATCGATAAAGACAGGGGAGTTTCTGTGATCAACACTTTAGAAATAATGGTAGTGAAAGAAAATGAATCTCCACTGATGTATAAAATAAAGCCGGGGGAATGCTTTTACTATTCTACCAAGGATAAAAATTTAAAAATGCGGATCAGCGCTCCTTTCTACGAACCTCTTGAAGTAAACAGAAACCTTGAAAATGCTCCTGAAGAAGAAAAAATAGAGTTAAAGCCGGATGATTATAAGATGGCTGTCTATTATTTCTCTATAAAAGACATCAAGGGGGGAAATCCTGATGAGCAGGTTGCTCTTATTAAACAGAAGAGAAACCAGCTGGAAAACCTGATCAGCAACAATGCGGTAATTTACCAGGTATATGATAACGATACTTATGGTATAGAAAGCCTGAATAAGCAGAAATATATCACATTGGTAACCACCCCTACCACCTCTCTGAAAAACCTGAATGTAATAGAAATGAAAAAGGATAACAAAGGTAAGATTGTATCCATTAAATTTAAAATTGCTACCACAGATGAAAAGAATAAATAATTTTTTAATTTTCACCGTGCTTCTGACTTTATTTATTGCCTGCAATAATAAAACTTCAGAGGTAAGCGACCTCGATAAACTGCGAAACAGCAACAATGAAAAGAGCTATCCTGCTGTACAGATGGACAGTATGCAGGCCATTAACTCCATCACCAAACAGAAAGTTCAGGAGCTGCTCGACCTGTCGACTCTTTACCTGAGCGGAAACAGAAATACAGAAATAGACACGGTCATCTATTCTCAGATGGAAAGCTACTTCCACAAGCCTGATTCCCTCACCTTTAAAAGGCTGCTGAAAGAGCTGGACAGTATGAAAGTGAAAACTGCTAAGGTAAGCAACCTGAATGTTTATAAAGAATTTTATAAAAAGGACACATTGGATTATGCCAAATTTAATGTAGAGTACTTCGATAATAAAAACAAGTCTCTGGGAAGCTTTGAAAAGAATGCACAGTACATCTTGCTCTCTACTTCAAAACTTAAGAAAGAATTTAAATTTTACTTTTTAGATTTTTATTCCAAACCACTTAAGAAAGACAGCACTTCTGTAGGAGTAACCAAATAGTCCAGGGGAATATCGTTTTCCCAGACATCATCCACATATTCATCGGGATCAAAATAATTGATTCCGATTTTTTTTGTCTCAGGAGAAATACTTTGAAACAGGCCGTCATAAAATCCTTTTCCATACCCTACCCGGTTTCCTTTTCCATCACAATACAGCAGGGGTGTAATGACGTAATGAAAGTAATTTTCACCGGAATCTTCATTGGAAACAGGTTCTGTAATCCCCCAGCTGTTGGCTTCATAAAGAGTATCTTCAGAGATTTCTATATTAATCAGTTTATCAGCCACAATCTTAGGGACATAAACCCGGATATTTTGCTCTAAAAAATACTTTATGAAGATTTGGGTATCAATTTCCTTCCTCTCCGGAATCGGGATGAAAATATGTACTTTCTCCCCCACTTTCGGGTCGAAATACTTAATGAAATTTTCAAAAGTCTTCTGTGATAACAAGAAAGCCTCATCATCAGACAAGGCTTTTCTTTTTTTTGTATATTTTTTTCTAAGCTCAGCTTTCAGCATAATTATCAGGTTATTTTAACTGAAATAATTGTTTCTGGATTATGCGTTCTCCAAAATTCTATACAGTTTATCAGACAGGCGAACTCTGAACGGAAGCTCGAAAGTAATCTGATCTCCCGGCTTTGCAGTTTCACAAGGACCTCCGTTGGCATAGATCTCAGTAACAGCAACTTCCTGTTCTCCCGTTGTAGGGCCTGAAATCAATATTTTATCTCCTACTGACAGGCCTTTGTTTTCAATCAAGAACTGTGCAATTTTTGATTTTGAATAGTAATGTTCTGCTTTTCCGATCAGCTCTTTTTTAACAGCAATCTTCTGGCGGATATTTTTAGTTTCAGCTTTTGCCAGAGGCTTATCCGGTAAATCACCTGATTTTTTGAACTTCAAAGCATCCGATTTTCCTTTTCTGAATACTTTATTTCCAACCTGCAGCCCTTTTCTCAGCTTCACCTGCTCGTCCCAAGGCAGATGTATGGTATCCAGACATTCTGTGGAGCAGCAGTTTTCCATTGCAGCCTTACATTCATCACATTGGATAAATAATAAATGACAAGCGTCATTAGCACAGTTCGTATGGTTATCACAAGGTTTACCACACTGGTGGCACTGTGCAATAATATCGTCTGTAATTCTTTCCCCCAAGCGGTGGTCAAATACAAAGTTTTTACCAATGAACTTACTTTTGATACCTTCTTCTTTTATCTGGCGTGTGTACTCGATGATGCCACCTTCCAGCTGGTAAACATTTTTGAAGCCCTGATGTTTGAAATAGGCACTGGCCTTTTCACAACGGATCCCGCCGGTACAATACATCAACAGGTTTTTATCTTCTTTAAAATCCTGAAGCTGTTCATTGATAATCGGTAAACTTTCTCTGAAATTTTCCACATCCGGTGTAATAGCTCCTTCAAAGTGCCCCACTTCACTCTCGTAATGGTTTCTGAAGTCTACTACAATAGTATTAGGATCTTCCAGCATATTATTGAACTCCTGAGCTTTCAGATGAATTCCTTTATTGGTAACATCAAAAGTTTCATCGTTCAAACCGTCAGCAACAATTTTGTTTCTGACTTTTATGGTTAATTTTAAAAAAGAATAATTGTCCTGATCTACCGCTACATTCAAACGGATTCCTTTCATGAAGTCATAAACTTCCAGCGTATCACGAAAAGCCTCAAACTGATCTGCAGGAACACTCATCTGAGCATTAATTCCTTCAGTGGCAACATAAATACGGCCAAGGGCATCCAGTGCATTCCAGGCTATAAATAATTCGTCGCGAAATTTTTTGGGATCTTCAATTTTGGCATACGCATAGAAAGACAAGGTAAGGCGGTCTTTACCGGCTTCATCAATAAGTTTGGCTCTTTCTTCTGCGCTTAAGGTGTTATACAGTTGCATGCTATAAACGTTTTAAGTGAGAATAAAATTTTTGCAAAGATAATCATTTTTGAATTAAATATACTGATGATAAGAATCACAGCTATACCCAATAAGTAATCAGCAATGAATTAAATAATGCTGTACCCTGAGAAAGTCTGACATATTTTCATTAATTTTTTTTTAAGTTTTGTTAACTATGACATTAACAATTATGATTTAAGGCACAAAATGATATAATAGCCGTTAAATTTTAGTTAAAATTGAAACATAGCATACTAATTGCTTACTTATTTAACATTAAATTTGTTTACTCAAAAACATAAAAATAAATTAATTAATAAACAAGAAAGATATACAATGAAGAGTACTTTAAAAAAACTATTACCATTTGCAGTAGTTGGGGTAATTTCCGGAGCTACTACCGTTGGAGCTTTACAATATTTCGGACCTGGTTCCAACAATGGAGATCAATCTTATTTCACAACAGCCGCACCCAACACTTCGTTTGCGGGAATGAATACGGCAGCCGTAGGTGATGACTTTGTAAAAGCAGCTAAAACAACTGTTCCGGCTGTAGTTACCATTAAAAATTATCAAAGCAGAACTTCAAGCAGAGCTTCAGAGCAGGATTTGTTTGATTTCTTCTTCGGAGATCCTTTCGGGGGAAGAGGCCAGCAGAGACAGAAGCAGCAGGCTCCTGATAATATGCCATCAGGAATGGGTTCAGGGGTAATTATATCGCCGGATGGTTATATTATTTCAAATAACCACGTGGTGGCCGGAGCTAATAAGCTGGAAGTCGTATTAAGCAACAAAAAATCATATATTGCTACTTTGGTAGGTACAGACCCTAACACGGATATCTCTTTATTAAAGATTGAAGAAAAAGGTCTTCCTTATCTGAATTTTGCCAACTCTGACAATATTGATGTAGGACAATGGGTGCTTGCAGTAGGAAACCCGCTTGGGTTAAACTCTACAGTAACAGCCGGTATTGTTTCTGCTAAAGGAAGAGGTATCGGAATTTTAGGAAGCCAGGGAAAAGCGGCTAACCCTATCGAAAGTTTCATCCAGACGGATGCTGCCATCAACCCGGGTAACTCTGGAGGTGCTTTGGTGAACACTAATGGTGAACTTATCGGAATCAATTCGGCAATTCAGTCTACTACAGGATATTACCAGGGATACGGATTTGCTGTTCCTTCCAACTTAGCAAGAAAAATTGTTGAGGATATCAAGAAATTCGGAATTGTACAGCGAGGATTCTTAGGAGTTCAGTCTCTGGATCTTTCGAATGATCAATTGGTAAGTTCTTACAATCAGCAATATAAAACGAACCTAAAAGTAGGGTCCGGAATCTATATTACAGGATTTGGCGAGAACAGTGGTGCTGAAGATGCAGGCTTGAAAAAAGGTGACATTATTACGAAAGTAGATACCTATGACATTACTGATTTCGCAGACCTTTCTATGTCTATCGGAAGCAAACGTCCGGGTGATAAAGTACAGGTAACTTATCTGAGAAATGGCAAAGAAGGAACAACTAACGTAACGCTTAGAGACCAAAAAGGTGGAACTTCCACAAGAACAAAAGCAGATCTTAGCGTAACTGAAAAAATAGGAGCTGAATTCCAAAGCATTGATGACAGAACAAAAGCATATTACGGCTTAAATAGCGGGGTTGTTGCCAAAAACGTCATAGAAGGAAGTGAAATGGCCAAAGCAGGAATTGTGGACGGTTACATCATTACAGAAATCAATGGTAAACCTGTCAACTCTCAGAAAGATGTAGAAAGCTTATTGAATAAATTCTCCGGAACCGCACAAATAAAATATATGGATGACTACGGAAGAAATTACCAGAGAGGATTCAAAATGCCTTAGTCAAAAAATTAAATTAGTTTTTTCTCATATCAACAAAAAACGCTGCAGAGATCTGCAGCGTTTTTGTATTTATTACTTGTTCATTTTTTCAGCAATTCTTTTCTTCTTATTGCGCTCGTAGATCACTTCTACAATCTTACCTCCGATCCAGGAAAACGGAAAGAATGTAAGGAAAATAGAAATCTTGTAAAACGTAGGATGATAAGGAAAAATAATTACATCCAGCATTGCGATAAAGAGCATAATAAAACCGATCAGAATAGCATAGGCAACTTTAGCATATTTAACGATGATTGCAGTTGCAACTCCTCCGATAGTAGTTCCCAGTCCGGAAATAAACAAGAGGAAGCCGAAGAATGCCTTATCATCTTTCATACTGAAAAGAAACCTCTGCCAGTGCTCAAACGGAGCAAAAGCCTCAAAAGTTACCCATTGCGGAAAAGCCCTTATACCAAGAGTGATAATAAGCCCTGCAATACCAAGGCCTATCAGAACCGCAATTGTATTTCTTATAAAGTTCATTAATCCTGATGTGCAATCATAGAAATTTCGATATCCACATTTTTAGGCAAACATGAAACCTGTACTGTTTCACGGGCAGGATAGCTTTCAGAATCCAGGTAAGAAGCATAGATATCATTCATTACAGCGAAATCATCCATATTCTTTAAGAAGATTGTAGCTTTTACAACGTTTTTGAAAGTCATGCCGGCTTCAGTAAGGATCGCTTCAAGGTTTTTCATTACCTGGTGCGTTTCTTTTTCAATTCCTTCAACCAATTTTCCAGTTGCAGGATCTACAGGAATCTGTCCGGAGATATACAAAACTCCGTTGGCCATATTAGCTTGTGAATAAGGTCCGATAGCTGCAGGTGCATTAACTGTGTTGATTACTTGTTTCATATGCGGATATTTAATTTTTTTCTAAGTTCATAGACTGTCACTGCCTGTTAAATTCATTGATATTTAAATCTGCCAGCAGTGGTTGCATTAGAATTTCTTTTGGTTGCAAATATAAAATTTATATTCACAAATGCCAATCTGATATTAGAAAGGCGCATTAGGCTGGGTAAAGCTTCTGTCTTTGTACTTCAGTGCATCACTTAAGATATTGGCTTTGATGCCGATAAAGAAGTCGTACACTTTATACTGTCCGAACGGAACCCAGTTGAAATTAATCGTAAAACTTCGCTGATCTCTTGAAAAACCAATTCTTGTGTATGCCAGTTCTTTGGTCACCATATCATAATGGGTGCTTCCGTTGATATTCCAGTAAGGTGTCAGCTTGATACTGCCATCTAATCCTAAGGATGCAATTTTATTACCAAATCTGCTCAGTCCTTTAGAATATGCGTAATTGGCACTGATATTTAAAGTCCATGCCTGATCAAAGTGAGCATAATGATCATCATCAAAATAATAATTTTCATTTCGGACCTCTCCCTTGGAAGAATACTTTTTGGCGTAATCTGTTTTTTCTCCAAAAATCTCGCTGCTTAAAGGATAAGACAGCTGAACGTTGAATCCCTGTACACTGAAATGTCCGAACTGTTCAGTTCTTATTCCTGTATCCTGTCCTGGTAAGAAATCAATTTTATAAGGTTCAAGTGCAAGACTGGTATTAACTGTTAATTTGTTATTGAAAAAAGAAGACTGCCCGTTGATTGAAAATACAGACCAAGGGTGGTCTTTAGCAGCGAAGTTATAGCTTCCCGCAAGGTTTAAGGATTCAAAAATCTTGATTTTCTTCACTCCTGTAGAATCACTCTTAGACTTTATTTTCATCTCGATATTGTTACCGATATTAAAGCCTAAAGCTCCCTGCATCCCGCTTGACGGGCTTCCGATGATCCCTTTTTCAAAAATAGAGTAAGGTGTCAATGCCCCGGTGGCATTATAATAGTTTCTGTAATATCCGAAGTTAGGACTTGAGAAATCCGGAGAATATGTGAAGCTTACACTTGGAGTCATCATGTGTCTTACCGCTTCCACTGCTGAGCCTTTTTTGAATTTCAGCATTCCGTACAATGTAGTCTGAAGACTGGCAGAAGTAGAGAATGTAGAGTATCCGCTAAAATTTTTCTTAATCTCATCGACAGTTACATTTTTTACAGGATCGTAATACCTGTTCAGTGTTTTTGTAGTCAGAGCATTGTCAATATTGGCACTTAAGCTGAATGTAAAGTATTTAGCCACCGTTGTATTGGTTGCCAATGCAATATTATTTTTAAGCCCGGTCTGCATTTTATCCCACATTTCTTTTTTAAACAGCTCATTTTCCTGAGTATTTACGAAATTGGTAAGGTTAAATCCGGTATTCACCGTGATATTTTCAAGAAGTCCCTGTCTGATTCCCGTTCTAGATTTGAAAAGATAAAACTGGTTAATGGCTACGTTCATCTGCGGGAGACGAAGGTCTGCCAGTCCTGTTGCAAAGTTCTGTGAATAAGAAGCCGTTCCCGTAATAGTCATCGGAAGTTTAAGAAATCTTTTGGTAAGGGTAACCGTAGAATTCTGCTGGGTATTCAGTACATTCTGGTTGAAAATGTAATTGTTGTTAAGCGGGTTATTATAGAATTTGGTACTTACAATGTCCACAGAAGCACTGAATGTAAGGAAAGGATTGGCCTTGGAATCCTGAGAGTGGGTCCAGTTGATCCTGTATGTACTGTTTTTAGTATAATCATCCAGCCCTTTGATTCCTCTTACCATGGTACCGATATCTGCTGTAAAGTTTCCTGAGTAACGGTATTTCTTCTGGTAATTCACCTGGGGACGCAGGTTCCAGCTTCCTTTGGTATAAATATCTGCTAAAACTTTAAGGTCAAAATGTTCCCCGATAGGCTGGTAATACCCTATCCCATTCAGGAAGAAACCTACATCTTCCCTTTCCCCGAAACTTGGGATCAGAATACCTGCTGCCCTTTTATCAGAAAATGGTAAAATGGCAAACGGAAGATAAAGAGGTGTAGGAACCTGCTCAATAAACATCTGGATAGGTCCTGTTACGATCTGGGATTTTGTTTTGGTTTTAATCAGCTTAATATTGTAAGCCCGCATAAAATAATCCGCTGCCGTATCTTTTTTCTTAATGAAATAATCATCCGTTGTATAATCCGCTTTTCTCATCGCGAATACGGAATCGTTGTATTTTTTAGTTTTCTGAGCTATAATTACCCCTTCACTTTCTTCTGTTCTTGCATTGAAAGCGATGGCCTGCTTGGTTTTTGTATTATAACTGAATTCGTTGGTTTCGTATTTTTTTCCGGCCTGTGTTGTAATGACAGGTTCAATAATTTTTCCCAGAGAGTCCTGTTTTCCTCTGGCGTATATCAGGTTTTTGTTATCATCAATAGAAATATAATCCGCATCAATCTGCATATCCTGATATTTTACCTGCGCATTTTTATTCAGGAATGTCATTTTTTTCGGAACATCTCTTCTCTGATCGTCTGCTTTTGTACGAAGAACATCATTCAAAGATTCTTTTTTTACAACTATGGTATCCTTTTTGGAAATAGTATCATTAACCGCATTTTTAGGCAATTTTTCAGGAGTTTTCTGTGCTAAAAAATTGTTAAAAATTAGGATAATTAAAATTTGTAATATATTTTTGAAGACGGTTTTGGCCAATTTTATACTATATAATTAAGGCCCAAAATTAATATAATTTTTATAACTGTAAGATGCACAAACAAAATTTTAAAATAATTTTATCATTTCTCCTTATCCTTGTCAGTAACTTTATTTTCTCTCAGAAGAAGTTTACGATCGTTTTGGATGCCGGACACGGAGGAAGTGATCACGGGGCCAACAGGACCTATTCCGACATCGGAAGAGTCGCTGAAAAAGACATTACACTTGCTATCACCTTAAAAGTGGGTGCCATGTTAGAAAAAAACAGAGACTTCAAAGTAATTTATACCCGAAAAATAGACGAGTACCCTTCTCTATCCGACAGGACAAACCTGGCCAACAGGAGCAAAGCAGATCTTTTCATATCTATTCACTGTAATTCTTCTCAAAGGCCTACAGCTTACGGTACAGAAACTTATGTACAGGGACCTAACCAGAATAACGAAAACCTGGAGGTAGCCAAAAGGGAAAATGATGTGATCTTCCTGGATGAAAAGGATAAGCAGATCTTTGGTTCTTATAATCCTGATTCTCCTGAATCTCTGATCGCTTTGAAACTTCAGCAGAGTAAATATCTGGAATCAAGTCTTCTTTTGGGAGGATTGGTGGAAGATAACTTTGTGAATAAGGACAAAAGATCTTCAAGAGGGGTATTCCAGAAAAACCTTCACGTTCTCCGTATGAATGCGATGCCATCTGTACTGATAGAAACAGGATTCATCAATCATCCTGAAGAAAGTCACTATATCGCTTCTGACAAAGGACAGACTGAGATTGCAGAAAGCATCTACAATGCTGTTATCGATTATAAAAAAGCAATTGACAGAAAATCCGGCGGCTCTATTGCTGTCAGAAAACCTGAGCCTGAAAAGCCTGCTGAAGTTCCTCTGAAAAATGACTTCAGAATCCTTCTGATGAGCTCTCCTATGAAATACAATGAAAATGATCCTGCCCTTAAAGGTCTGAACTATATCCTTACTCTTAAAGAAAACGGACAATATAAGTATTACTATGCTGTAACCAATCTGGCCTCTGTGAAAGATATTAATCTTAAAACCGCTAAGGATGCAGGATTCAGAAATGCTTTTGCCGTTGGATTTATGCCCAATCAGAGAATCAATATGGGTTATTATACAATAGAAGTATATGCCGGAGATAAGCTGAATGGCAACTCTTATATTCTTCAGAACCTGAAAGATGTGGAAAGAGAAAAAGACAATGGAGTATTTTATTATACCTATGGAAAAGTGTATACACTGGAGGATGCAGTGAAGCTTCAGAAAGAGCTTGAGGCTAAAGGCATCAAAAATACTGTGATACAAAAAGTCTACAAATAAATCCGGAAATAATTTTGAAGTTAAAAAGTTAATTATTACTTTTGCAACCTCAAAATTCGGCCTATTCGTCTAGTGGTCAGGACTCAAGATTTTCATTCTTGCAACAGGGGTTCGATTCCCCTATAGGCTACGAAAAATACAAACCTTTAACTGCTCAGTTAAAGGTTTTTTTATGGACTCTTTTATTTTCTTATTTCTCATTAAGATCTCCGGGTAAATTTCAGATTGTATGATTTAATTAAAAATATTGAAAGTCAGATTATAGCAGACTTCCAGATTGAGAATTGTAATGAAACAATATTTACTTTTTGCTGAAAAAGGTATTGTGTATATGTTATATATCACAAAAGCATTATATTTGCAAAAATTTTATCCATAGTTGGTCACACAATATGGTCACACTGATGAAAAATAATATTGATAAATCATTGTTTGTAGTTTGCTACAGGCTATCAAATTTTATATCATGCCGGATTTAAAAATACAAGAAGCGAAATTGCTTTTTAAGAAAATCCACTCTAACCCAAAAAGTTATGATTTACAAATCAATGAAGACGGGATTACAGGCAAAGATGATAAAATCAGTTTCAGGCTTTACAGGACAGGAGAAAGGGTTGCTTTTGAAGTAACAATTGACGGACTTACTTTCACCAATACTACTGGAGAATGGAACAATGCACTGATCATGCTGGGAAATACGATCAAAAAATTAGAAAAAGAACAAGAAAATTTAAAAATAGAACAGGCAATAAATAAACTCAGAAAGTACCTATCAGAAGAAAATTAATTTTTTTAAAAATAAATTTGGTAGTTTAAAAAAAAGTTTATAGTTTTGCACTCACATTTAAACGATATGGCAAATCATAAATCAGCACTAAAGAGAATCAGACAAAACGAAACTAGAAGACTTCGTAACAGATATTACCACAAGACTGCTAGAACAGCTTTAAAAGCTTTAAGAAATGAAGAGAACAAAGCTGCTGCTACAGAACAATTGCCAAAAGTTATCGCTTTATTGGATAAATTAGCTAAGAAAAACATTATCCACAAAAACAAAGCGGCTAACTTGAAAAGCAAATTAACAAAGCACGTTAATAAATTAGCGTAATAATATAGCCGGCCCGTTCGTCTATCGGTTAGGACCTCAGATTTTCATTCTGGTAAGAGGGGTTCGATTCCCCTACGGGCTACTTACATCTTAAAAAACCACTGTATAATATCAGTGGTTTTTTAAAGACAAAGTAGTAAAGCTATATAAAACATAACTAACCGGCCCGTTCGTCTATCGGTTAGGACCTCAGATTTTCATTCTGGTAAGAGGGGTTCGATTCCCCTACGGGCTACAATAAGAGTTGATACTTATAAAAACAAACACTAACCTATTACTTCGGTAGTAGAAGATAGAGGGCCCGTTCGTCTATCGGTTAGGACCTCAGATTTTCATTCTGGTAAGAGGGGTTCGATTCCCCTACGGGCTACAAAAGGACTTTTTCGGAAGTCCTTTTTTCGTTTCCGTACAAGACATTTAGTCATTATTCACAGCACCTGCAGATTTCAACTTCTGCCATCATTATTCATTCTAATATCAGATTAATGTGACAGCCTCCGGTAAATTTATCATTAACCAGGCAGGTCATACTGCTTCCATTCGTGCAATGAAGCATATTACTTTTTATTAAAAATATCACCAATAATGGAAATATTATTTTCTGTTTCTTCCTTTTATCCTTACATTTGAATAAAACTATTCACTCTAAAAATATATAACATGAAATTCAATTTACTTGTGGGAAACCGAACTTCTTTTAAGGCCGGTTTGATGGCTTTGTTTTTATTTTCTGCCAGCACAATGTCCTTTGCCCAGAACAGAATTTATGCGCATGCACAAAGCTCAGGCGTATTTGGTGTCGCATGCCTGGGATGCCATATAGATAATCCGCTCAATGCCGTAGGAGATAATGAAAATGATTATTCAACAATGGTATTGGGAACGGCTCTATTGGGAGGAATTCAGCAAACGCTGATTTTTCCTGACCTGAGATCAGACACAAGGCTGGTTGTAGGAATCGGGACAGATAACATTCCATTATCTGTACAATTATTAAGCGGGGTCACTCTCGAAACAATGAATGGAGGTACATCCAATGAGGACAGAAGAACGATTGATGTCAGCCTTCTTAAACTGGGGGCAATTCCCAACAGAGGCACAGTAGAATTCAAGCCAGCAAAGCCTTATGACGGAATAAGAATTGGTTTAACCGGAGGAGTGTTAAGCCTTGGCGGCGGTTTCAGAATTTATTATGCATATCAGGATCCTCTGGTGAATATTATGGCATACAGCCAAAACGGACAGATTACTCTTGGAGGAAATGTTCCGGTGGAAGGTTCTGAAGTAACGCTGTTCAATACTTCGGGGAAAGAGGTATTCCGTTCAACACTGAAATCAAACACATTTGAATCTAAACAGCGTGAAGGGCTTTATATAATGAATGTAAAAACTAAAGATGGGAAAACATATTCCAAAAAAGTTTTAATTCAATAAGTGATAACAAAAGCACGGTAGGTTTTAGCCTGCTGTATTTATTTTCAAAGCAGCCTAAAACACCACATTAAATAAAACAAATTCATAATCACAAATATCAACAAATTATTAACAAATCACTTAATTATGAAATAAAATAAACAACATAATCATTTTATTTATAAATTTACAAAAAGCTAAAACCCAAAATTTTCTACATATGAAAACTTATTTATTATTTAGCCAACGCACAATGAAAGCTGCAATTTTGGCATCATTTCTATTTTTAACGAGCTCAATGTCTTTTGCACAGATTGTAAAAACTTATGCAAGCAGCCAAACCAACCAGGTACTTGGCGTATGCTTAGGTTGTGGTGTTTTGAATCCTCAAAATGCAGTAGGAAGTAACGAAAATGACTACTCTACCCTTCAGGTTTCAGTAGGTCTTCTGGCGAGAACGGAACAGACATTGATCTTCCCAACTACCAATATCGCGAACAATACCAACAAGCTTGTTCTAGCCATTGGTTCAAACGGAACGCCTCTGTCTGCCCAGGTATTGGGAGGTGTTTCTATTGAAACATTTAATGGAGATGTCTCCAACAACGATTACACAAGTCTTGCCACCAAACTGATCAACCTTGGTGCCGGAGATCCAAGCAAAGGTGAAATTGAAATGACGATGAACATTCCTTTTGACCGTATCAAAATCAATGTGAATTCAGGATTATTGAATATTGGCGGTGAGCTTAGAGTATATTATGCTTATCAGTATAAAGATCCGTTCATCAACTTTATGGCCCATAACCAAAACGGACAGTTCACTCTTGATAAAAATATTTCTGCAGCCGGTTCAGAAGTAACCCTGACCAATACTTCAGGAAAAGAAGTATTCCGTTCCAAGCTGACATCCAATACATTTGAAACCAAGCAGCCACAGGGAGTGTATATCATGAACATCACTACAAAAGAAGGAAAAACATATTCTAAAAAAGTGACCATCAAGTAAGGAAAAGATACATAACAGATCAGGCCCGGCAAGCTTTTAAGCTTGCCGGGCTTTTATTTACAATTCAATATTTACTAAAAAACCCTGACCAATTTGGCCAGGGTTAGACTAACAAGATTAACTATCTAAAATAGTATTAGTTTTTGATAACTTTTTGCTGATATACCGCTTTATCTGTTACCGCTTTTACAATATAAACACCCTTTGGAAGAGCACTTACATTGATTTGTCCGTTATTCAGCTGTGCATTGATGGCTCTGCCAGAAGCATCATAGATAGAAACATTCTGAATTTTCTCCTGTGTTTTAATGGTAAGAATATCAGTAACCGGATTAGGGTACATACTGAATTCAAGTTTCTTCACCTCAGCAGTAGCCAGAGTTGATGTTGTACTAGTCACTGTAAGTGTTTTCTCCACTAATTTACCATTGGAATTAAAGCTGATCACAATATCAGATGTACCTGAAACAAGTGGTGTCAAAACCAGCTCGTCATTATTATTAATCACTGCGGAAACGACTGTAGGATTGCTGTTTGATTTTATAGACTTTACAACCGATACTGTCATGTTGTCCGCATCAGAGATTACTGATTTCAGATCGATCGAAGTCGTATTTGCTGCTGTAACCTGTGAAGGTAAAATATTGCTTACAACAGGAACTGAATTATTGGTAAATACCGTCAATGCAGGGAACCAATAATAATCATTCAGTGTTTTGGTATTGATAAGAGTCCCGCTCATATTGTAGGTATGAATCCAGTTTTTCTGGAAGTGTGCACCATACCCGCTTTCTGTGGTATTCAGAACAAGTTCACCGGTAACAGGGTTTACACGAAGAGCTGCACCGTAAGGAATTTGCTTAAACTGCCCTGTCTGTCCCGGAATTGCTGCAAAGTTTTCGTTAAATGTTTTTGTTGTAACATCAAATCTTACAATCTGTGTTCCTGAACTAAAGCTGCTGATTGAATTGATCCAGTATAAGGCATTTTCTTTATTACTTGCCGTAAATCTTCCTGCATTCCATGCTCCCCAGTCCCCAATGTATTTAGTGGTAGGAATATTGTAAACCTGTGTTGCAAACGTGGTAGGGCTGATGCTGATCAGCTTCTGATCCTGAATTCCCCATATACTTCCGTCTTTAGCCTGAACTACTGAATAGAATCCTCCGGCAACAGTGCTCACTATGGTATCCGTATTGGGATCGATTACTAAAATTCCGACCCCCTGCTTCACTGCAAATACATATTGTGAAGTACGGATCATGTTTCCAATCTGGCCGGTTCCGCCGGTTCCGGTAATCAGGGAACCTACCTGCAGATTGTCGATATTGAAAAGGACTATTCCGGTAGAAGTACCAATATAACCTTTATGCACGTTCACCCCTACAAATGATCTTCCATCACCACCTCCGATGTTATTAAATCCAGCAATTTTCTGCATGGTCTGCGCATTGGCTACAACCAGTCTTCCACCCGGCGTATACTGAGTATCTCCTCCATCGGCAGCCTGCTTTGATACAAAGTAAAATTTGTCTCCATAGATTGTTCCGTATTGTGTGGTGGCACCGAAAGCCTGGTTATTGTTTGCATTACTGTAAACACGATAATTGATCTGACCGTTATTATCAATGAAATTTACAGAACCGTTGGTATGGCCAAACCATTCTTCGTTTACCATAAAATATCCGTTGGTATAGTTTGTAGAAGCTACGTATGGAGAAACCGGAGTAATGGTAGAAGAAACAGGTGTTTCATTAAATCCTACATTGAAATTCCATACATCCCATGAACCATTTTGCAATGCACGTGAAGAAGCACCAACACTGGAATATCCGAAATCTGCATCAGCCGGATTCTTTACCCAATAAGCCCAGTATCCGTTAACTGTCCATCCTGACTGCCAGTGATCATTGGCAGCGTCTACAATTGTATAACTGTCAAAATCATAAGCTGTTGTGTTTACAAAACCGTTCACAGGATATAACGGATATGTGCTATTTCCGTTTTTGATCAGGGCGTTGGTACCCTGACCGTTAAGATCAAAACCTATTCCCCCGACTGCTGATCCGAACTGTGTTCCCTGATACAGCAAAGTGTACAGCCTGTGATCTGCTTTAGCAATGGCTTTCAGCATGTCTTCTCCTGTGGCATTTCCGTCCCATTTGTAGCCCCAGACCATAGCATCAGGATTTTTAGCGTCATTCCATTGTACGACAAAAGCAGCCTGATTGGCTCCCGACCCTACCCAATACTGAATATCAGAAAAACTGATGGTAGTGGTATTAAGCTGACTGATCCCTGAAATATCATTTCTGGGTACTCCCTGTACTTTTATCTGTGCATTGGATAAGCATGCAAACAGAAAAAGCATCATAAAAAGATAAAACTTTTTCATTTTTATTAATTTAAATAGATTGTATTATTGATTTATTATTTGAAGTGCAGATCATAAGCTCCTGCCACTTCTGTAGAAACCTCTCCCAGCCAGCCGGCTTCCTGATTGACTCCCGTATATATTTTCATAAAATCGATTCCAGGAAGTTTTACATATTTTCCGCTTCTGTCTACTGCCCATGAAATATCAATATTGGAAGCTTCATCATTATTCGGAGCATTATCTGCATATCCGAACTCATATGATTTTCCTACCCAATAGGAACCGTCTCCGTTCTGATCGAAGAAATTATTTGCAAGCCTGGTTCCCGAAAAGCCGTAAGAACTATCGGTAAACCACAAAGGATAATAGCTTTGTGCGTGAAAGGTATTTTTTGTTTTGAATCCCTGATTGCCAAGATTATCACTCCACTTTATATATTCCACATCAGTCTGCCAGAATTCAGTTCCGGCTACAGGTGTTTTATTTTCGTCAGGCTTATAATAGGTTATGCTGTAGTTTTTTACGGTCGTATTTTTAAAATATTCACTGCCTGCAATTTCGTACCATTCATCGTTATCCGGCTTTCCGTTTTTGTTTCTGTCGTAAGCTACCATAATAATCCCCGGCTCACAGGATCCTGAACGCGGCTCACTGGCATCATTTCCAAAGAATGCATTTCCCAGTACTTTAAAATCCCTTCCATTCAGATTGGGGATGGTATGGTCAAACCCGAACACAACATATCCGCCATATCCTCCCAGACTGATCATGGTAGAATTGCCTCCAACTAAGGATTCATTAGCTTTCTGGAGCATATTAGCAGCTGTATTTCCGGGTACATATTCCGGGATTTCGTTCATGAACTGCCCAACCGCGGGGCGGAACTCCAATACTTTTGAAATGTATTTACTATAAGGTGTTTTTTCTTTGGTAACAATAATTTTAGAATGAAAAACCTGTTCGTTTCCTTTACTGTTAATCTTTAAAGTCAGAGGATAAGCATCAGCATTCAGACTGATAAATTCAAGTTCCGGGTTTTGAGAAATAATAGAATCGTTAATACTCCAGGTAACCGATCCTGATGCATTCGTAGGAATACTTAATACTTTCAAGCGTTCAATGGTGTAAGAATCATCAAGCCCTCTGAATGTAAATTCATCTTCGTCATCGTGTTTACAGGCAATCACTCCTAAAAGGAAAAAGGATAAAAATCCGGCTTTTAAATAAGTAAAGGTATTTCTGTTCATGTTTTAAAGTTTGGTTATTTGTATAAAAAAGCGAAGTGGGCAGGGATATTTCCACCCTCCGTTTTCCATTTAAAGTGTCCGTTTTTATCAAAGCAGTACACCAATCCCATGGATACGTAATTTCTGGCATCTGTGATGTAGATATCTTCTGTGATGGGGTTTACGGCAATTCCGTAAGGTGTTTTAATAGCGGCTTCATATTCTTTATCAAAAATACTGTTGGCGATAATCTCTTCTGTTTTCACATCAATAATCCCAAATGATTTTTTATAGCTGTGGGTATTGTAATTGAATTCATTGCCATAGAAATAGAGTTTATCATTCACGATCGTCATTTCACTGACTGAGAGATGAAAGTTTTTCTTGACAGTTCCTGTTGCTGCATCTATTGCATAAAGATTGGAAGGGACATTATAATAATCTCCTCTGGAGCTTACATACAGATCACCGTAATTGTCCTTTTTAATGTGATGAAGGTTAATAGCAACTTCTATTTTTTTAATTTCTGTAAAAGTATTCAGATCGATTACGGAAACCGTATTATCATAATCAGGAGCTTTGTATCCTCCGGAATTGGCTACAAATAAGGCATTTCCTACAATTTCCAGTTCCTCCGGCTGATAGCCTACCACTACTTCACGCTGGATAGAGAGCGATGTTGTATCGATTTCCACTACTTTTCCTTTTGGAGCTTTCGGGTTAATAGCTACAGGACCCGCATAGCTGCTGGCATAAACTTTCCCGTCTTTGAAGGCAAGATATCTGCAGTTTTGCAAAGGAATAGACGTAATGCGTTTAGCTGTTCTGGCATCCAGCACTTCTATTTTGTTGGAAACATTGACAACAATATAAAGTTTGCTTCCATACACTTTGATATCATTTCCTACATCACCGAGTTCTTTTACCACATTGGGATTGATTTCCGCGTAAATATTTCTGAAATAAGTTCCTTTGGTATAATCAAAAAAATCCAGGGTACATTTGTTACTGCCCATATTCCCTTCATTCAGCATGTAAAAGCCTTTTATTGCAGTATTTTCTGAAGGAAGCCCTTCTACCACTTCCTGACGGACAATAATATCATCTGTACGGCATGACGTAAGAAAAGCTAAGACAAGAAATAAAAAATAAAAGTTTAGTTTTCTCATAGGCTAAAGTTTAGAATAAGTTTAAAATTTCTTCCGGGCATCGGATAATTGATAACCACATCATAGTATTGATTGAAAATATTATTCATCTCAAGGCTTACTTTAAATTGATGATTCGCCCAGCTGAATTTTTTCTGAACAGAGAGATCATGAGTATACCATGGCTGCACATAATTGTACTGAATATTATCCTGGTTCACATCATATCTTTCTCCCACGTACATTGCGCTGTAATTGAAGCTCCAGTCTTTATAATCTGCCATCAGACTGAAAGATCCGCTATGCCATGGTGTGTAAGGAATCTGATTTTTGTAGAAAGTATCTTCAGGATCACTCACATCTTTTGCACTCTGATAAGTATAGGAAAGCAAAGGTCTAAGAGTTACTTTTCCCAGCTGAAGTTCTGTCTGTACATTCACATCAGCACCAATGATTTCAACCATTCCAAGGTTCATCATCAGCCAGCGGAACATGCTTCCGTTGGGAGCGGCTACAATTTTATCCTGTACTTTATTGTAGTAACCATCAACTTTAGCATAAAAGGTTTTAACGAGACGGTTGCTATAATTCTTCTGATAGGTAAATCCAAGATCATACTGGTTGGTAAATTCCGGCTTCAGGTAAGTGTTTCCGATATTGGTATAATAGAGATCATTGAAGGTTGGAAGCCGGAAAATCCGTTTATAGAATGCTCTGAGTGTCAGTTCCGGGATGATCTCCGGCTGATAGCTCATAAATACGGCTGGCGTCCACTCCCTGGCATCTCCCGGTCTTTTGTTTTTCCTTACTTCTTCAAATGTAAAAGTTCCTAAAAGGCTTCCCAGAATTTTGAACCTGTTCCACTGATAGGTTGTTGCCAACGCTACCAATGTGGTATAGCGCGTAGGATATGAAAAATTATCCAGATTGGCATCCAGATTATTGTACTGAAAATCCCCGCTCAGACTGACATCCCAGTTGGGTGTGATTGAATAGATATTGGATGAGGAAATATAAAACTCCCGTTGAATATAAGTGTTATCGGTATGAATGACAGACTGTGAGCGAACCGTATCCATAAAATGGGTATAATCGTATGCGAATTTTGCTTTCAGCTGTGTTTCAAATTTCGGGAACAGCTTTTTTCTCAGCTTGGCCTGTACAAAATAATTTTCATCAGAAAGTCTCGCTCCTCTTCCTCCAAAACGTCCGTTGACTATAGGTGCCGGCATTCCGCGGTCTGAAATATACCCATACCCTCTGATATTCCAGCTTCCGTTATTTAAAATTCCATTTAAAGAAGTTTCAAAACGTTTTGCCTTGATATCTGAGTCCTGTCTCCTGGCAATGGTATCATAAGCCTGCTGCCCGTCAGGATATTTCTTGGCATACCGAAATCTGTAAATTCCGTCACTCTGCATAAATTCTCCACTGAAGCTGGCAGAAACCCTTTCTGAAATCTTCTGCTCCAAACGGAATGACGGATTGAAAAGGTCTATGGAAGCACTTTTTGCTCTTATTGTAAGATTCGTTTTTCTTGTTCCTTTAAAAACAGGCGTTTTAGGCTGTAAATAAATAGACCCTGAAGAACCGAAATCTTTTGCCGGCTGAAAAATCTCACTTTTCTGACCGTTGTACAATGATATCTCTTCAAGATCATCCAAAGAGTATCTTCCGAGATCAACCAGTCCGTTCTGGGCATTTCCCAACTGAATCCCGTCATAAAAAACCCCTACATGCTGGCTTCCCATGCTTCGGATATTAATGGTTTTCAAACCACCCAATCCACCATAATCTTTAATCTGGACACCCGAAAAATACCGCAGCGCATCTGCTACAGAATGACTGTTCAGTCTTTCCAGCTGTTCGCCCTGTAAAGTTTGTGCAGGAAGGATTTCTTTGAAATTCTTTTTATAAAGGTTGATTCCTTTAATGGTTTCTTCCTGAAGACTGTCTTTTTTTCTGGTTTGGGAAAGCACAAGATGGGATGTTAACACCAGTATAGTGAAAACAGCTTTATAAATTGCAGAAGTAGTTAGTTTTGCCACCATTAGCTCATTTAGGGATAATGATGACGCTAATGGATATAAGAATACAAGGATAAAGCACAGCGGTCACTGCACAGAATCATTGATGTCCTAAGCTTTATTCCACGAAAGCGTCAAACGATTATTTTCTGGCAGGTCTTCTGACTTACTCCATTTTTGAAATCCTTCCCATTCCTGAAAACAGTGGATATTTTTCTTCAAAAACTTTGGTGCGGAGCTTACAGCAGCGGGTCTGTTCCGGATTTTCACCGGATTCCCTTTTAAGAGCTTTTTACGGCTCACCAAATTCCGGCAAAGATAAATAATTATTCCTAATACCCAACTAAAATCATGATTTATAAACAATTAAAGCTCCCGAAGGAGCTTTAACATGATTTCAACGAGGGTTTTCTTTTTAAATTCCAATATTCAGGAAAATACTGAATCTTGATTTGGCTTCAATATCTCCTCCCGCCAGATGAGTATACATCGGAAGCATGACTTCACTTCCCAGGCTCAGCTTTTTATAGGAAGCTTCAAAGCCTAATTTTCCGTACAAAGCACTTCCTGCTGTATTGGGCAAGGCTTCATCAAACTGTTTATTCTGTGCATACACTTCACCCTGCACTCCGGTTTTTACAGAAAAGATCGACTTTTCGTTTCCTGCAACCTGATAAAAACCTGTTGCGGCATAGTTCCATTGGTTTCCGAAACGGTAATTTTTCTTGTTCTCTGTTTTGATCGTATAGTCTGTATTGACCAATACTGCGACCTTATTCTTTTGAAATTTATAATTCAAAGCAGCCTGATAATCCCAGCTTCCGGTTCCCAGCTGAAAACTTGGATTGACACCGGATGCTCCTTTTTCATCAAATTTTCCCAGAGGAATTTTCACGCCTAAACCTCCGCTCAGGTGATGGAAATTATCTTTAGAATTCATCAGCTGGTAAATTCCCATCAGATTCATATCCCCTACTCCATTGATTTTGATATCTCCCTGCATGGTCCGTTTTTCATGGAAATGGAAGGGCAGACTTGCATAAACACTTAGTTTTTTAGTCAGTGGAACTTTCCCCCAAAGCTGTAAAGTATTGAAATACTGATCCTGCGTAAGGTCTTTTACAAATAAATTTTCTTTGGCTTTGTAATGTTGTGCAAAGTATTTGATTCCGATAAACTGTGGATTCAGCAAAGATTCAAAACCGGAAGAACCGTTTCCTGCTGCACAACCGCACGCATCACAATCATCATCAAAATCGAATCTGCTAAAAGTTTCCGGAGCAATATAAGCGCTGTCTCTTATGGCCTTCGCCTGATACTGATTCAACAGGATCAAACTTAGTATCATTATAATCTTCTTCATGTCTTCTGTAATTTATTCTGCAAATTTTGGATTGGAGATAAAACTTTTATCTGATAATGTTTTCAGGAACGCAATGATGGATTGTTTTTCCTGGCTGTTCATGGCAATTCCAACATGCCCGTTCTGTTTCAGCTGGGGATCAAGATTGGGATTATCTTCCACCTGATCTGAATAGAAATTGAGTACTGCCTCTAAGGTGTAAAATCTTCCGTCATGCATATAAGGAGCAGTATATTCCACATTCCTTAAGCTGGGGACACGGAATTTCATCCAGTCTGTCTGATTAAGGGTAACCCTGTAACGTCCGGCATCTTTGAATTCTGTATTGTAATACATTCCTGTATTTCGAAAACTTTCATCAGTAAACAGTTCTCCGCTATGGCATGAAGCGCATTTCTGTCTGAACAATACCATTCCCTGAGATTCTGCCGAAGTAAGCTGCTCTTTTCCCTGTCTGAATCTGTCATATTTTGAATCCGCAGAGATTAAAGAAGCCATAAACTGTGATAATGCTTTTAAAATTCTTTCGCCGGTAATGGTTTCATCTCCATAAGCTTCTCGGAACAGTTTTTTATATTTCTGATCATCTTTTATTTTCGAAATCGCTTCCGGTATAGAGCTGTCCATTTCATTCACATCTGTAATCGGGCTGATGGGCTGTTCATTCAGATTATGAATCACACCGTCCCACATATATCTTTTCAAAAAAGCCATATTCTGAATGGCTGGCGCATTCCGGATTCCTATTCTGTCATCCACGCCATGGCTTACGGTATGGCCGTGATGAGTAAAAGCATTTTCCTGGATATGGCAGAAACCGCATGAAATGGTATTATTCCTGGACAGCCTGCCTTCATAGAATAATTTTCGTCCCAGCTCCACTCCGTTTTTTGTCACCGGATTGGCTGATTGATCGAAAGTCATTTCCGGGAAATAAGACGGAAACTGCAGATTGTAGGCTTCGTCCTTTTCCAGCGGTTGTATCACCTCATCAGAACATGAAATAAAGCTTAATACGAATACAAGCAGCACCAGTATTGTTTTGATAAAAAAATTAATCATTGTGAACGTGGTCTACTTTGAACATTTTTGTAAGATTATTGGTAACGTCTACCAAATGCTGGTTGGAACCCATCAGCATGTCATTGGCTGTGGTAAGAGTAAGGGGTTTGTCTCCGCTCAGAAACTGGTTCAGATCCGCAAGAATATGAACTGAAGGACGAATTTGTCCTGTTACTCTGGCTGTTGTTGGAAAGTTTAATGTGATTTCACGGTAAAGATCCGGAGTATTATTGGCTGTGGTATTCCCCATATTTCCGGTATGATTCATGAATTCTTTTGATGCAGCATCTGTTCCATATTTCCCTTCCAGTTTTACAAAAACATATCCTGCTGCCCATGACCAGGACATTCCTTTCTGCTTGGCCTTCGTCCAGAATTCAGCCTGTCCGTCCTGTCCTAATAAATAGGCTTTCTGACTGATCCCTAAACCGAATCTTATTTTTTTATAATTGTTTTTCGGAATGCCATCCAGATTAAGGTAGATAATTCCGGCTACGGCATCTGCCTGATCGACAATAAATGCACCTTTATCAGGATTGTTTTCATTGTATTTAAATTCATTTCCATTTTCATCTATCAATGCGATATTACTGATGACGTATTTCAGAGCAGAAAAATTATGTTTCTGACCGTTGGAAGAAGTCTGAACGGTCTGATTCAGGACAATGTCTCCTACGTTATTAAATCCGTTTTCAAACTTGATCTGAAGTTTTCCTGGCGCAGTATCCTGTGGGTTATCATCATCTCTGCTGTTTTCGCACGCTGTAAAAGAGAATAAAATAAAGGCAATACAGAATAGTGATAAAAATTGAGAAATTTTCATTGTTGATTTTTTAAGTTGAATGCAATTTTGAATGTGTTATTTTGAATGTGAAAAACATTCTTTTTACCGTAAAAGACACAGAAGTTTTTACACTTAAATTTTTTAAGTGATAAGCCGTATGTATGATAAGAACACTTAAGCTTTTAAAAATCAAAGATTTTTAATTTAAATAAGCTTTTGTGGCTTTTGTGGTTGAATAGTGATAGTTTTAACTTAAAAAACCGGTGGTTTGAAAATATGGGTCAGAAACAGAAAAGAATAGGCTGTTTCGTAAGTGAAGTTGAAATTGAAAAACGGTCGTCTTTCCGTAGCATTAATCGCTGTAGTTTCAGGAAGGATATAAATATCAAGAATTTTCTGTCCTGAGTTTTTGAGTTTCTGAAAAGGGGAAGATTCTGAATCATTAGCTTTGGCCAATTCTTTACTCAGGTAACATTTTCCATTACAGTGAATCTCGGGTCTGTTTTTATTAATACAGAGAACCTTAACGATATAATCATAATTTACAGCATACTCTACCACAGGCACTAAAGGCCTTAGCACCATATAAAAAGTAAAAAGTATGCTGTAAAACAATTTCATGAGTTTATTTCTTACTTATCGCTTCGTCATATCTTCTGCTGATTTCTTTCCAGTTGGTAACATTCCAGATTGCGGTAAGATAATCTGCTCTTTTATTCTGATATTTTAAATAATAAGCATGTTCCCAGACATCAATTCCGAAGATAGGAGTTCCTTTTTCTTCTACAACATCCATCAGAGGATTATCCTGATTTGGAGTTGAGGAAACGAATAGTTTTCCGTTTTTATCTACAGAAAGCCACGCCCAACCGGAACCGAAACGGTCTGCTCCTGCCTTAGACATTTTTTCTTTAAAAGCATCCATACTTCCGAAAGTTTCATTGATTGCTTTTGCCAATTTTGCAGAAGGCTGGGTGTTTTTCTGAGGGGTAAGAACCGTCCAGAACAATTCATGATTGTAATGTCCTCCGGCATTATTTCTTACTGCAGCAGGCAGTTTTGATACATTGGAAAGAATCTGAAACAACGTTTCTTTTTCCTGTGGAGTGCCTGCAATGGCTTTATTCAAATTGGCTGCATAAGCTGCACCATGTTTTGAATAATGAATTTCCATCGTTTGGGCATCAATATTTCCTTCCAGAGCATTATAAGCATACGGCAGAGGAGTCTGCTTAAACTGAGCCAGTACAAACTGAGCCGCGAAAACTGCACTTAAGGCAGCTATTTTCATAATCTTCATAACGTTTTTGTTTATGGTTGAACAATGTTTTCTATTAGCTGAAGATGGGAGATGGAGGCTGGAAGTAATGAATGCGGTAACATAATTTCTTCAGCTTCTATTTACCTTTACAGCCATCTCAAAAATCGCCAGAGCTGCATCGTCCGGAATAACTTCCAGCTTCAAACATCCAGCTTCCCTCTTCTCTATTTCAATAATTTCTTAATATCCTCAATCAGAATTTCCCTGTCGGGATGATATTTTCCTGTGAGCACAGGAGTTTTACCTTCCGGATCTCCGTAATTCAATCCTGAATAATAAAGGATCGGCATATTTTCTTTATTATATCTGCAGCGGATATTTCCGTCCTGATCTACCAGAGCGATCATTCCACTGTGGTTCAGGCTTTCTCCTTCATCTTCTTTATCGCCAACGTAGATATTAAATTTATCCGCAAGATCACCAATATAGGTACGGTCTCCGGTCAGGAAATGCCAGTTCGGGGATTTTGCTCCTATTCTTGCAGCATGTTCTTTCAATGCTGCAGGGGTATCATTTTCCGGATCAATACTGATAGAGATAATACCGAAATCTGGGTCATTAATCTGGTTTTGGATGGCTTTCATATTGGTATTCATCACCGGGCATATGGTAGGACATTTGCTGTAGAAAAACTCAACAAGATATACTTTTCCCAGCATGTCTTTATTGGTGATTTTTTTACTGTTCTGATCAGTGAGTTCAAAATCCGGAACTTTCATCACAGTGTAAAGATTCTTTTTAAAATAGCCCATTCCTATGCCAATTCCCAGGAAAAGCAATGCAAATAACGCAATAGGAATGATTACCTTACTTTTATTATTAGGCTTCTTATTTTTGGGCATATTTTTCAGGATTTTTTTTGAATTCACCTTTGCAGTACACACTG
This sequence comes from Chryseobacterium amylolyticum, assembly GCF_051011775.1. NCBI lineage: Bacteria > Pseudomonadati > Bacteroidota > Flavobacteriia > Flavobacteriales > Weeksellaceae > Chryseobacterium > Chryseobacterium amylolyticum. The sequence goes on along the minus strand of NZ_JBPCHX010000003.1, from coordinate 566,091 downwards.
CAAAAACCGTACGTTTTATTCTTATATACCGCAGTATCTTTTAGAGATCCGGCTGTTTTCATATGGCAGACAGGATCTTCTTCGTTCACGACCTGAACATTTTCTATTTTCTTTCCGGAAGAGTCCATGTGGCTTGCATGCTTTACCTTAGGGGTTTCTTTGGTGCATGACAGCAATGATACCGACAGCACAGCAACCGAAATAACGAGATATTTCATTGTAATGGTAAATTGAGATTAATAATGTTAAAATAAATTATAACACAAAACACAGCTTAAACTTACGGAATGATAAGCCTGATAAACACAAAATTCTTTAAGAACTTATGTATTTTTTACCGCTTACAATCGTTTATTGTATTGTGCAGTGTGTTTTCAATGATTGTATAAGTAAAAGCTTTTTAGAACTTCAACTTACAAACTAAAAGTATAGTTTAAAAATAAAATTAAGCTAACGGAGGATGGAATATCCTTGAAAAGTATTCTGAAGAATGAGAATTAAAGTAGCTTGAATCCAGAACCTCAGTAAGTAATTCTGAGTTCAGCTGTGAGGAAAATGAAAGAATATCATGAGATACAAAGACATCTAACCCGGCCATCTTTATCGTTTGAGAACTATTGGACTGTTTTTCTGTTTTGGCCAGTTCTTTTTCCACATAGCATTTCCCGTTACAGGTTGATTGCGGTACATTTCTGTTCTCACAAAGGTTTTTAACAATATAATCATAGTTCACAGCATAGTTTACCAGTGGCAAAACAGGACGTAATGCAACGGTAAAAATGATGAATATGGAAAGTATTAACCTCAACGATGTATTCTCTGTTACAAATATACTACTTCAAAATTGTTTTATCACAGATTTATGATCAATGTCATTATGGCTATCTACTGTTACCTATAAAAATCACAAAACTGTGCCTGTCACCGGTATAATATTATTCCGAACTTTGAGTGAGACTTAGACCTAAATAAAAATTTAGTTCTTTATATACAATTTAATCTTGTTGATAAAAGCTTTGCTGATGTTTTTGGCAGAGCTTTTTTTATGTTTTGTTGGGTAGACGCAAAGACGCAAGTTTTTTCAATGTTTACTGTTTAAGGCGCAAAGATTTTATCTCCGATAAAATTGAATACTCGTTTGATTTCTCTTTGTAGAGATTCCTACGGAATGACAAGCTGTGTGTATTATTTTTTGTGCAATTGTCAGCCACATAGTTTAATCATATAGTTTATACAGAAAGTAAAGGCAGTCCCTTTGTCACTCCGTAGGAGTCTCAACTGCATAATACGGATTTATACGGAATGGCTTGCATGATATTAATTAAAAAACAAAAGCCCCACTGTAGACCAGCAGAGCTTTTATTCAATATAATTGAGTTGTGTGTATTATTTGCTTCTTAAAATTTCATCCTCTGGATTCTCACTGCATTTAAAATAGCGAGCAGCGCTACTCCTACATCGGCAAAAACCGCTTCCCACATGGTGGCCAGCCCTCCGGCTCCCAGGACAAGAACGACTGCTTTTACAGCAAAGGCAAGGATGATATTCTGCCAGACTATTTTTTTCGTTTGTTTCCCGATGTTGATCGCCATTGGGATTTTACCTGGTTTATCATCCTGAATGACTACATCAGCTGTTTCAATGGTGGCATCACTTCCTAAGCCTCCCATTGCGATGCCCACATCACTTAAAGCTACTACAGGTGCATCGTTGACTCCGTCTCCTACAAAAGCTACGGTTTGGTTTTTAGCTTTGATTTCTTTAACCTTGTTTACTTTATCTTCAGGCAGCAAATCTCCGAATGCATTGTCAATTCCCAGCTGGTCTGCTACATATTTCACTACAGTACCTTTATCACCACTCAGCATCGTAGCTTTTACATTCATTTTGTGCAGATTGTCTACAGTTTCTCTGGCATCTTCTTTTATACTGTCTGCAATCGTGATATATCCTGCAAATTTTTTATCGTACGCTACCGCAATTACCGTGTACACAATATTAGCATGGTTGATATCATAGCTGATATTGAATTTATCCATCAGCTTAAAGTTTCCTACCAGAAGTTCTTTACCATTAATGGTTGCTTTCAATCCGTGCCCGGCAATTTCTTCTACATTTTCTAAAGGAATGGCGTGATCAATATCTCCTACATAGTTGTGAATAGCTGTCGCGACAGGGTGGGTACTTTTACTTTCAAGGGCATTCACCATCTGCAGGATTTCCTCTTTATTAAATTCAGGGCTCATACTTACTTCCTGAACTTTGAATACACCTTCAGTCATCGTTCCCGTTTTATCCATCACTACATTCTGGATTTCTGCAATACTATCCAGGAAATTACTTCCTTTGAATAAGATCCCGTTTCGGCTTGCGGCACCAATGCCTCCGAAATATCCTAAAGGAATTGAAATTACAAGGGCACAAGGACAAGAAATTACAAGGAAGATCAATGCTCTGTACAGCCAGTCCCTGAACTGATAGTCATTCACAAAGAAATAAGGCAGTAAACAGATTCCTATAGCCAGAAATACTACAATTGGAGTATATACTTTCGCAAATTTTCTGATGAATAATTCTGTAGGTGCTTTCTGAGCGGTGGCATTCTGAACCAGCTCAAGAATTTTGCTAAGCTTGCTGTCTTCGTAAGCTGTATTTACTTTAACTAAAGCAATACTGTTCATATTAATCATCCCGGCAAGAACCAATTCACCTTTACTTTTGGTATCAGGTTTACTTTCTCCCGTTAAAGCTGCCGTGTTGAATGAAGCAGAGTCTGAAAGCAGTTCGCCATCCAAAGCAAGTTTTTCACCGGGTTTCAGCTGTATGGTGTCTCCAATTTTAGCTTCTTTAGCTTTTATTGTTTTAGGCTGGTTATTTTCCATCACCGTTACCTCATCGGGGCGCTGATCCAATAAAGCTTTTATGTTTCCTTTGGCTCTGGTAACCGCCATAGACTGGAATACTTCTCCTACGGCATAAAACAACATCACCGCTACGCCTTCAGGATATTCTCCGATAGCAAAAGCTCCGATAGTGGCGATACCCATCAAAAAGAATTCTGAGAATACATCTCCCCTGATGATACTTTTATAAGCATCTTTCAATACCGGGAATCCTACAGGAATATAAGCTGCCAGGAACCATACCAGACGTACCCAGCCTGTAAACCATGCAGGTTTTATATAGTTATCAAAGGCAATTCCCAATAATAAGATGATAAAGGATATAATCGCAGGAAGAAACATCTGGAAGACCGTCTGATCTCCTGAATCGTGAGAGTGATCATGGCCATCGTGGTCATGTCCGTCTTCATCCGAGTGGTTATGTTTGTGTCCTTTTGTATCTGGTTTTTCCGGGGTTGTACTACAGCATTTTTCCATAACTGATATTTTTTATACAAATGTAAAGATGTGACTGATGCAATGCTATTGCAAACTTTCAAGACAGTTTTCGCAGATTCCTTTGGCAAATAACCGTATTTCATCTATCCTGAAATTGGTCTGTATATTTTCAGGGAAGGAGATATCTTCTTTGCAGGTAGTCTGTTTGCATATTTTACAGTAGAAATGCAGATGCCAGTCTTTGTGTGTTTTTTCGTCACAATCATCTTCACAGAGCTTGTATTTCGTGGTTGTATTCTCCTGAATGCTGTGAACAATTCCTTTTTCTTCAAAGGTTTTCAGTGTTCTGTAGATGGTGATTCTATCAGCATTGCCGAAATGATTTTCTATTTCAGAAAGGGACAAAGCAGCTTCCTGAGAGCTTAAGAAATCATATACCAGAATCCTCATGCTGGTAGGTTTGGTATTTTTATCAATGAGCTTATGTTCTATGTCTTTTTTCATTGTACGCTTTTAAAATTTTACAGATGTACTTCATTTTCTTCATAACCTTCCTCTTCTATCTGAAAAGTTGTATGACTGATTTTAAAATGATTCACAGTTTTATCTGTCAATGTTTTTAATAATTGATTCTGGGAATATCCGTTCTCTTTTACAACATGTGCACTCATTGCATTCACACTGGATGTCAGCGACCATACGTGCAGATCATGAACATCTTTTACTCCCGGAATTTCTTCTAATGATTTCCGGAGTGCATGAATATCCACATCTTTAGGAGTTCCTTCCAGCAGGACATTAATGGCTTCTTTCAACAGCCTCCATGTTCTTGGGAAGATCAACAGTCCGATGGCAGCTGAAATTAAAGGGTCAGCATAGTACCAGCCGGTTGCCAGCATAATCACGCCTGCAATCATTACGCCTATTGAAGTAAGCATATCTGAAAGGACTTCAAAATAAGCTCCTTTCATATTGAGACTGCCTTCCGAGTCTTTTCTCAGGATCATCATTCCGGCAATATTGACAATCAATCCTATTCCTGCAACGATCAGCATCGATTTACTTTGTACTTCAGGCGGATTCTGAAATCTCTGGTATGCTTCAAACAAAACGTAGATTGAAATTCCCAGCAATACAACAGCATTCATTACTGCTGCCAGTATTTCAGTACGGTAATATCCGTATGTTCTGGAAGGATCTGCTTTTCTCTCTCCAATTTTGATGGCTATAAATGCCAGCAATAATCCTACCACATCAGTCAGCATATGGGCTGCATCGGCCAGTAATGCAAGACTGTTGGTCAATATCCCCCCTATTACCTCAGCAATAAGATAAGTTCCGCTAAGGCAGAGTACAATCAGCAGGCTTTTTTTATGTCTGCTTCCTGCAGAAACCGTTTGTGTTGGTATGTTTTCCATAGGGTGTATGGTTTATTTACATTTCATAATACAATGTATTTTCTTTTTTGGGCGGAACATTCTGCTCACCCGTCATCTGTCTGATATTGATCTCTATGGTCTGTGCCAGAGAAGTTACCGGAGTATCTACAGGGCCATTTTCAAACGGATCCTGCATAATGATGGATGTTTTTTCAATAGCAATGAATGTCACCGGAACCAGAAAAGTGATTGCAATTTCTACCAGCAGCTGTGAATCATCAAGCCCAAACGGAAGTATAGCGGCAAAAACATAGATCAAAATATGGACTAAAACACTGTAAGAACGCGGAAAAACCGTATTCTTCAGTCTTTCACATTTTCCCATACTGTCGCAAAGTCTTGTAATGATATCGTTCAGCTGCATCTGCTGGAAATCGGTCAATCCTTTGGATGCTGCAATTTCTTTCAGCTGTCTGGAGTGTTCATCCAGCATTGCATTGGGAATGTTAACAGCTTTGATCTGATGTTTATCCAGATATTGTTGTACTTTTTCAGAAAAAGGAAGTTTTCTCAGCGATTCTCCAAGCGCATAGGTCCAGATGATCTGTCTTTCGGCAAAACCTTTTATGGTTTTATCATCTCCGGCAGGCATAAACTGAATGACCAGTCTCACAAAAGTTCTGGAATCATTGACAATGGCTCCCCAAACGGTTCTGGCTTCCCACCATCTTTCGTAGGACTGGGAAGTCCGGAATGCCAGCAGCAGGGATACTGCTGTTCCCAGCAATGCAGGGATATTCAAAGGCAGCGAGATCTTACGAAACCATGGCAGCTCGTCCAGAAGACCGATCGCTATGGCAAATATTCCGATGAACAGAATTTGGGTTTTTATTTCACGGATGAAATACCAGACTGATATTTTTTTGTTCAGTAACATAATCAGGTCATTTATTAAAATTCGGTGAGATACTCTTTACTTTTTTCCTGCCGTTTTTATTCAATAAAAATTCCGTAAACAGCTCTAATGTAAGGATAAAAATTGACATTTTCCAGATTCCGGATGCTTTCATTAATGTTCGTGTTCCCCGGAATTTACCAGTTTTGCGTTCACGAAAAAGGCTCCTTTCACCACAATCTTTGCATTGTCCGGAATATTTCCTACCGGGGTAATCGCAGTATATCCCATATCAGTCGTTCCTTTTACCACTTCTATTTTTTCAAAATTTAAGGTTTTCGGATGAGGTTTTCCTTTTTCCTCATGCTCTTCTTCTACTTTTTTATCGGTCTGAATAAACACGTAATATTTCCCGTCTGCTTCTACAATGGCTTCTGTAGGTACTGCAGGAGTTGTGCTTTTATCAAGGCTTACAATTCCGGTAATGTTCATTCCGTCGATTAATCCGGATTTGTTCCCTATCACTTCACAATGCATAGAGATGGTTTTACTTTCGTTCTCAAAAGAAGATCCTATGCTGTAAATTCTTGCATCATATTCAGTTTCCGGGTTGTTGGTCAGTTTAAAATGAACAATCTGCCCTACTCTCATTTTAGGAAGATCTTTTTCAAATACCTGAAGATCAAGATGAATAGAGCCATTATCAATTACTGTCGCCACCGGAGAGGAAATATCAACATAACTGCCGATCTGTGCCGTAATACTGCTGATCGTCCCGCTGATAGGTGCTGTAATCACCAAACCGGATTTCATGTTTCCATTACTGACTTTTCCCGGGCTTATTCCCATCATCTGGAGCTGTTTCAAAAGGGAAACCCTTTTTGTTCTTAATGTTTTCAGCTCAGCATCGGCACTCTGAAGGTTTTTCTTCGCTCCTGCATCATTATCAAAAAGCTCTCTCTGTCTTCTGTACTCCTGTTCTGCATAGGTAATTCTGCTGTTGGTAGTCAGATAATCTTCCTGAAGCCGGATGTATTCCGGGTTGGCAATGGTGGCAATCACCTGCCCTTTTTTTACAATACTTCCCACCTGAATATTGATGGTTTTGATGATGCCTCCATACAGGGAGGTAATGGTTGCTTTATTACTGTTGGGTACACTCAGCAAACCATTGGCTTTTATCGTAGAGGTAAGCTCTTTCATTTCTACAGTTCCCAAAGCAACTCCTACAGATTTCATTTGTTCTTCTGTAAGAGAAGCTATGTTTTGAGGCTCCCCGTCATGGCCTTTTTCGGACTGCTCGGTTTTTACATCAGCATTTTCCGTTTCCTTTTCCTGTTTTCCGCAGCTTATGATCGAAAGGGTCGTGACTGCAAGATATATGATATTGTGTTTTAGGTTCATGTTATTTATTGATGATTGAATTAATAGTAACGACAGATTGGTTCACCTGCTGGATAGATTCCAGGTATTTTAACTGAATATTGGTTGCAGTCTGCAGGGCAAAAAGATATTCTACATAGGAAATTTCCCCTGTTTTATATCCTAGCTGAGCTGCTTTTACAATTTTTTCAGCATTCGGAAGTGCCTGATTCGTGTAATATTCATACTGCTGTAAGTCCTGCTGATACTGACTGAATGCATTTTCCAACTGTGCAGAAAGCTGTTTTTGCTGCATTTTCGCATTGGTTTCGGCGACCTGTTTTTCATATTCCAGCGCCTGTATTCTTGCTTTTGTAGCTCCAAATGTCAATGGAATAGCTACTCCTACTGTTGCTGACTGAAAACGCTTTCCGGAATTATAAAAATTCTCCTGCCCGTTGATGGTATGGAAACCTATCAGGGATTGATTGGTATATCCCACACTGAAATCGGGAAGTCCCAGCGATTTTTCAACTTTTTTGTTTTTCTCGGCAATCTCCATTTCCTGGTAAAAGGCTTTTACAGTGGGATTGTCAGCTACCACGGTACTGTCGAGCACACTTTCTGCTTTCAGAGGAATATAGTCTTTATTAAACGGTACTTCAATATCTTCTGAGGTGTTCATAAGGGTTTTTAAATTCTTATAAGCATTGTTCAGAAAGACTTCATTTTGTCTTAGCAGGAGATCAATTTCTCCTTTCTGAGTTTCTGCGGTACTGATTTCAATCTTTTTGATATCACCTGCTTTGAATCTTACGGTTGCAATTCTGATAAATTCCTCATAATATTGGTCCAGGCTGGTCAGCTGGGCTTTATTATACTGAAGGTATTCGATCTGATAGTAGTAGGTACGAACCTGTTTTACCAGTTCATTCGCTGTGATTTCTTTATCAATCTGCCTGCTTTTAATATTCTCATTGATCAAGTCTTTTCTTGCTTTAAAAAGTGTTGGAAAAGGGATACTCTGCGAAATCGCAAACGACTGGTCAAACTTCGGACTGTTGTATTGTCCAAGCTGTGCTTCAAAACTTAACTTAGGAAGTTCTTTGGCCGTGGGCCTTAATGCTTCGGCGGATTTAATACTTAAATCTTTTGACTGTAAAGTCAGATTATTATCCAACGCCTGCTCTACTGCCTGTTCTACAGAAACCGGTCTGGACTGTGCTTTGAAAGTCTGTCCCAGCATTATGAATCCTACAACAAGGATCGCAGTAAACATTCCCGTATTATTATTTTTTCTTTTCAAAATCTTTGTGTTAAAAATGACATACAGCATCGGCAAAACGAATAATGTAAGGAAAGTAGCTGTCACCAAACCTCCGATCACTACTGTGGCAAGAGGTTTCTGTACTTCCGCCCCTGCTCCGGTGGAAATAGCCATCGGCAAGAATCCTAATGAAGCTACTGTAGCCGTCATTAATACAGGTCTCAATCTGGTTTTTGTTCCTTCAAATACCCTTTTCAGAATATCGGTTTCACCCTCTTTTTCTAATTGGTTGAATGTTCCGATCAAAACAATTCCGTTCAGTACTGCTACTCCGAAAAGAGCAATAAACCCGATTCCGGCACTGATACTGAATGGCATATCTCTTATCAAAAGCGCAAATACACCACCAATAGCACTCATAGGAATCGCAGTAAAGATCAATGCAGCCTGTTTGAACGAACGGAATGTAAAATACAGCAGCATAAAAATAAGAAGTAATGATACCGGAACAGCAATCATCAGGCGTTTACTCGCTTCCTGCAGGTTTTCAAACTGTCCTCCATAGGTAAAGTAGTAACCGGAAGGAAGTTTCACTTTATCCAGTTTTGCCTGAATATCCTTCACCACACTTTCCACATCACGGTCTTTTACATTGAAACCTATCACAATTCTCCGTTTTCCCTGTTCCCGGCTGATCTGCGCCGGTCCAAGTTTGTAACTGATATCAGCCACCTGTGATAATGGAATCTGAGCTCCGCTGGCAGACGTAATCATCAGGTTATTCACATCCGAAATGTCTGTTCTGTGAAGGCTGTCGAGACGGACTACCAGATCAAAACGTCTCTCATTTTCAAAAACCTGACCGGCAGCTTTTCCGGCAAAGGCTGTGCTTACTGCATTATTGACATCTTCGATATTCAATCCGTAATTGGCGATTCTTGTTCGGTCATACTGTACATTGATCTGCGGAAGACCACTTACTCTCTCAATCTGAGGCGCTGTAGCTCCATCCACGGTCTGAATGATTTTCCCAACTTTATCTGCATACACAGCTAATGAATCAAGGTTTTCTCCGAAAATTTTCACAGCAACATCCTGTCTGATACCGGTCATCAATTCATTGAAACGCATCTGGATAGGCTGGTTTTTTTCAAAGAATACTCCAGGAATCGTTTCCAGCTTTTCACTGATCTCATCGGCCAGTTCATTGTAGGATTTCTTGCTTTTCCATTCGCTTTGCGGTTTTAATACCACGATCATATCTGTAGCTTCAGGGGGCATCGGATCTGTAGGTACCTCAGCAGAACCGGTTTTCCCGACTACCATTTTCACCTCATCAAACTGCTTGATAATCCTTGATGCCTGCATGGAGGTTTCTATACTCTGACTTAATGAGCTTCCCTGCGGTAAAATACAGTGGAAAGCAAAATCTCCTTCCTGCAGCTGCGGAATAAATTCCCCACCCATATTCTTGAAAATAAAAGCGGAGATAAGAAAAACCACAGCAGTCACTGAAACAATCATATATTTTACTTTGATCGCTTTCTGCAATAATGGCTGATATACCTTTTGCAGGCGGTTCATCATTTTATCAGAAAAAGTTTCTTTGTGGGATATTTTCTTGGATAAAAACAGGGCACTCATCATCGGAATGTAGGTCAACGACAGAATCAATGCCCCCAAAATGGCAAAACCTACTGTTTTAGCCATTGGAGTAAACATTTTTCCTTCTACGCCAGCCAATGTAAGAATCGGGATGTATACGATAAGAATGATGATTTCTCCGAAAGCGGCACTACTTCTGATCTTTGATGCAGAAAGAAACACTTCTTCATCCATTTCAGACTGTGTCAAAGCACGGACAGATTTTCTTACGCCTAAATGATGCAATGTGGCTTCTACAATAATTACAGCACCGTCAACAATCAATCCGAAGTCAATGGCTCCAAGGCTCATCAGATTGGCACTTACTCCGAAAACATTCATCATTCCTAGCGCAAACAGCAAGGAAAGCGGAATGGCTGAAGCCACGATAAGTCCCGCTCTCAGGTTTCCAAGAAAAATCACAAGAACGAAAATAACGATCAAAGCTCCTTCGATCAGGTTTTTCTCCACGGTATTGATTGCCCTGTCTACCAGATCTGTCCTGTCAAGGAATGGTTCTATCACCACATCATCCGGAAGAGATTTCTGAATGGTGGGAATTTTTGCTTTAATATTGCTGACCACTTCATTACTGTTGGCCCCTTTTAGCATCATCACTACTCCACCTACAGCATCTACTTTTCCGTCATAGGTTAATGCACCATAACGGACAGCACTTCCTAAACGGACATCGGCAACATCCTTTATAAAAATCGGAACGCTTCCTGTTTCGTTTTTAACAGCAATGTTTTTGATATCCTCAAGTGAAGTTACCAAACCAATTCCACGGATAAAATAAGCATTCGGCTTTTTATCAATGTAAGCTCCTCCTGTATTCTGATTGTTTTTTTCAAGAGCCGTAAATATTTCGGTGATGCTGGTTCCCATTGCTTTCAAACGATTGGGGTCGATAGCCACTTCATATTGCTTTAATTCACCCCCGAAACTGTTGATCTCCGCCACTCCCGGTGTTCCGTTTAACTGTCTCCGGACGATCCAGTCCTGCATGGTACGGAGTTCCTTGGCATTGTATTTCTTCTCGCTTCCTTTTTTAGGGTGAAGAATATACTGATACACTTCCCCAAGGCCTGTACTTACGGGAGCCAGCTCAGGAGTTCCTACCCCTTTGGGAATTTCTTCCACTGCATTTTTCAGCTGTTCATTAATGAGCTGTCTCGCAAAGTAAACATCTACATTTTCTTTGAACACCACTGTAATTACAGAGAGCCCGAATCTTGAAATACTTCTTGTTTCCTGAATATCGGGAACATTGGCAATACTCTGCTCAATGGGAAAAGTAACCAGCTGTTCCACTTCCTGCCCTGCCAATGTAGGGCATACAGTAATAATCTGTACCTGATTGTTGGTAATATCCGGCACCGCATCTATGGGTAATCTGGTAGCACTCCAGGTACCCCAGATGATCAGCACCAGGGTCATCAAACCAATGATTACCTTGTTTTTGATACTGAATCTTATAATTTTATCTAACACAATTTGTATTTAATTTTTATTGAAAAATGAATGCATACAGCGTACAATACTGCAGCAAAAATATCCTGAAAACCTCTGCAATGGTATTGCAAAGTTTCAAGCACAGATAACTATCAGAAAGCAAAACTTTCTGAAAATCAATAAAAATTAAATTTTAGGAGGCTGCCAGATAGGATCATAAATCTGGTAAGCAAAGTCATTTTTGTGGAATAAGATCTTCTTTGAAAAGTAAGTCTGAATCTGCTCAGGAATTTCTAATAACGGATCCATCTTAAATGCTGAAACCGTCATCTGGCAGCAGCTGCATGTACACAGCGGAGAACAGATGTCTCCTTTTTCTTTTGAATGATTTTCCTGAACACTCAGGGAAGCTGTTTTATTCCCCGAATTCTGCGGATGGGATACATCAGCACATGGCATCAATGATAACGCCATAAAGTAAACTGCCAGTATCCATCTTAAGAGGTTCATTGTTACAAAGGTAGAGATTTTTTATAAAGTCGAGATCTTTTTTATATAACCGGATCATAAAAAAGTCTAGTTTTTAGTTACACTTCATTTGACAGAACAGATTTTGGCTAAAAAAAAATTCACCATATAGGCACTTGTCACAATAAAAAAAACAACAAAATAAAATATTCATTAAATAAAATATAAAATTATATTATTTGTATTAAAATATATTAACACACGAAATTAAAACCAAAAAAATCTATAAATTTTTGTAAATTTACAAACAAAAAAAACTCGTTAAAAAGTATTTATCGATCCTGATAAATTATTATTAAACACGACACCCCTTGTCACCTTGCGGTTATATTTTTACAAAAAAAATAAATTTTAATTAATAATTATGAAAACACAATTATTTTCGATGGCCTTATTGGTTTCATCCCTTGCTTTTTCACAACAGGCCCAAACATTTTCTGAAGTTACTGTACAGGCATATTCTCCAACTATATATTTAAAAAGAAGTGTAAACGATGGAGGCTTTATCAGAGGAATTCAGACTCAATATCTTAATGGAGATAACGGATGGTTTTTTGGTGATCTTCATGGCTCTCAATGGATAGTTTCCAAAGGAGATTACAATGACCGAAAGCTGGTAATCAACGACAATGGAAATATAGGCATTGGAACCAGTAGTCCTAACGCCAAACTACATATAGCTCAGGACAATATAAACAACCAAAATTTGTCTCTGGGAAAGTTTACATCTGTAGGACAAACCGGGGGTAGTGCTATAGTCAGTTTAGCATATAATAGTACTACAGCTAATCTGGAAGTAAATTCCACCTACTCAGGTAATGGCTTCAGGTATGGAACTTATGGTGACTTTAATATTGAAAATGAGATTACAACCCCGGATTTTGGAGCCATTAATTTTATTACAAACAAGAAAGTACAACTTGCCATTAAACCCAATGGAAATGCTCTATTACAGGGGAAATTTGAAGCCAAAGAAGTAAAAGTTACTCTAACTCCTACTGCCGATTTTGTATTTGACGAAAAATACGATCTTCCAAAACTAGAAGAAGTTGAGAAACACATCAAAGAGAAAAAGCACCTTCCTGAAATTGCTTCTGCTAAAGTAATGGAAAAAGAAGGTGTGAATGTGGGTGAATTCCAAATAAAATTATTGCAGAAAATTGAAGAACTAACTCTTTATTCAATTGAGCAGAATAAACAAATAAAGCAACAATCAGAACAGCTGAAACATTTTAAGCATGAAAATGAAGCTCTAAAAGCCCAGTCTGCAAAAATTGAAAAACTGGAACAACAGGTTCAACAACTTTTATCAACACAAAAATAACCACAAATGAAAAGAAAATTACTCTCACTATCATCACTGATGATAGGATTCTTCGGTTTTTCCCAAACCGAAGTGTATTTTAAATATGATGAAGCCGGAAACCAAAGATACAGAGGAATCGATGCTGCTGGTAAACAGGCCGAAGAAATGGTTTCAAAAGAGCCAAAGGTAGCAGCCGTTACCAGACAAGCTCCCGCTATTGATGAAAAAACATTCCTGAAACAAATACGCCTCTACCCGGTTCCTGTTAATGACTATCTTACCATAGACTGGACAGAAGAAGTGGATGGACTCATAGAATCCGTTTCATTGTATCAGCACAGTACAATTCACTGGAAATTTCAGCAACAGAATATCCCGGACTTAAACCGTCAGGTTAAAATCAATATGACAGGTTATGACTGGGGAGTGTATGTTGTACGCTTTACGCTAAAAGATGGCAGAATTTTCAGTAAAAACATCACCAAACGATAAATAACCATGAAACTTTACGATAAGAAAATACAAGTATTTTCATCATTCATACTGTCATTATGGTCAGTAATGGGCCTTTCACAGACCATACTGTATCAGGCAGAGAGTACCTCAAGAACGGTTCAGGATCCACAAACAGTGGTGCTGGCACCAGGATTTCGAGCGTCTTCCAGCTCATCAAATCCATTCGTAGCTAAAATTGGTCCAGCAACGGAGAATCCGGGCGGTGGTCCTACCGATTCAAATGCAGGAGCAACTAATCCATCGGGAACGACAGCTCCAGATGGAAAGAGTTTTCATGATACCAAGGGGGATGTTGATGTTACCGCCAGTGGTCAGCTTCAATTTAGCCAGGCTATTGCGCTACCACCAGGCGTAAAAAGCGTCGCACCACAAATTAACTTAGTGTATACAAGTGGCTCCCCTAATGGAATAGCAGGTTATTCATGGAATATTTCGGGAATAACAGCAATTTCAAGAATAAGCAAGAATATTGATAAGGATGGATCTGTTAAAGGTATTCAGGCAGATTATTCTGATTATTACAGCTTTAATGGGCAGCGATTAGTCCTAAAGTCCGGTGAATATGGAAAAGATGGAGCAGAATATGTTACTGAAAAATATTCTAACGTAAAAATAAAATCAATAGGAACCATTGCAGGACAAATATGGAAAGGTCCCGAATATTGGGAAATAACTTTTGAAGATGGTTCACAGGCTTGGTATGGTGGTATAGCCTTAGGATCAAGCTCTGCAAGAACTCCACTAGAGTATAATATAGTAAAATGGAAGGATATAAAAGGAAACTATATTACGTATAATTATACACAATCAGATAATGTTGCCGTAATCTCAAATATTCAGTGGGGAGGAAACGAGCTGTTGGGTAAGTCTCATTTTAATACTATTGAATTTAACTATTTTGATACAAGAACCTTAAAAGAAATTAACTACTTAAGTGGTATTGAGTTTATACAAAATAAATTATTAAAAGATATTGTTGTAAAATCCAATGGTAGTCAATTTAAAAGATATGCTATTGAATATGCAGATAATGGTACAAGCTATCAGTTCGCCAAGAAAATTACCGAATACAATGCCGAAAATATTGCTGCAAACCCGGTTATTTTTAATTACGAACAAAATAATGCTACAGAATATATTCCTTACCAATCTTTTAGTGCAACCAATGGAACTAAAAAATATGCAGACTTTAATTTAGATGGAGAAACTGATTATATTGAATTTGTCTCTAATGGCGTTTTGAAATATAGAAGCTCGCTCTATAAAGGCGTATCTGAGGTTACACTAAGTTATGATTCCTCTAAGTTTACATCAGGGGACTTTAGCAGAGCTACTCCTATTACATTTAAAAAAGACAATTATATCAAAAATAATATTGGTTTGATTGTTCCTGTTAAAAAAGAAACATCACAGCCAGATATGTTTGATATAGAGCTTCAGATTTATTCTGTTGATGTTACAAGCCAACAATTAGTTTTCGAGTATTCAAAAACATTAAAGCATGATCAGTATTTTGTGGGAGATGATATGTATAAAATTGATGGCTGGTTTTGTAATTATAATTTCTTTACAGTTTCAGCCAATGCTTACGATCATAATGGAGACGGAGTTTCTGAAGTCTTGTTGAATATAAGCAGAACATTAACCTGTACAGATCCAAGTATTTTCCAACCAACTGACCCAACAGATCCAACGGGAGGTAGTGGAGCTCCTCAACAACCAGCCAATCCGAACGATTATACTGTTACAACACAATTTTATACAACCCTATTGTATGATTTAGATCAAAACTCTGCACCGGATAACAGTTTCTATGTTTTGGATCAGGAGGCAGGAACTAATATCTCAATAAATAAACCTGTCAGACTTTTTGCAGATCTAAATGGGGATGGTCTACAAGATATTATTGAAATCAAAAATTCTACTGGGGAAATTTTAAACGTTTATAATATCGTAAAATCATCTTCGGCTTCTTATACAAAATCAACTGTTGGAAACTTTGCAGGACAATCTCTTTCCATGATGCACGGACATAGTTTCTTTGCTGATTTTAATGGAGATAATAAAGCTGATCTATTGATCCCTGTAAGTAATAACACCAACCAATGGAAGCTATTGATCTCTGATGGTAAGATCTTTACAACTTCTACCATAGCATTAGCTCCATTTCAGGCTAATGCAACGGTATATTTCAAAGACAGTCATAGCGGATTTTTAGGAAATAGCTGTGATCGTGTAAAACTTAGCTATTTTAATTATGATGTTAATGATATTGATGGAGATGGAAAATCAGAATTTATCGTTACTGAAGTCCAGTATGAAGAGCATGAGTGGGATGCTCATAACGACCAGGAAAACACTTTGTCACAGGTCTCCGTCTATTCACTCAACAAAATAGACAATTATAGCATCCACCAAGGTACAGATACCAGCAGTAAGTATACTTTCTATAAAACAAGAGTGTGGACGAACAGTTATCCGCAAAAAGCCATTGCCTTTAACCAAATAACAATGAATAACACTCACCAACAGCTTATACTTGTTGGGAAGCCTGCCAATTGTCCAGGATGTACAGAAAACTATGCACAATATTATAACCATCCCTCTCTGACTAACTTATCAAGGATCAAATCCATAGAACAGGGAGGAACAACACTTAATGTTGTTTATAAAGAACTGAACCAGGATATTAATCCTAACTTTTATTTACCTGCAAAAAAAGAAGAATATCCTTATTATGAATCATCCAAATTACCAAAATCATTTGCGGTGGCTCAAATAAATAAAATGATTTCTCAAGGTAAGGTACTGTATCAGGATTTCCGATACAGAGGATTTTTGAATCACAACACAGGAAAAGGATTTATTGGCTATCGTCAGACAGCCCGTTCTTCTTGGTATTCCGATGGATTTGAAAATACCAAAGTATGGTCAGGAACAGAGATTGATCCGTTGAATGACGGACTCCCTGTAAAAGAATGGTCGATTAGAACCAATGATGAAAGTAAAGTATTTCCCGCAGATATTTCAGAAAACAACACTGAATTATTAAGCTTCAAATCTATAATTTATCAAATAGATAAGCTGATTAACGGAACTGTTGTAACAACAGTAGCTGCTGCCGATAAACCTAAAGTGGTAACAGCTATTGTTCCGAAAAATACAAAATCCAAAGATTTCTTGACCGGAATACTTACAACCGGAAGTGTTACTTATGGGGATTATTATTTACCGAACCAAAGTATCTCTAATGTTAATAATGGGTATGGTATCACTACATCAACGTTTGAATATATTAATAATCCTTCAGGAATTGGTGCAGAATATTATATTGGACGTCCAAAAACTAAAACTGATATGGTACAAGCGTATGGCGATACCAAATCCTCTAAAGAAGAATATACTTACGAGAACAACCTTTTAAAAACGTTAAAAATATGGAACAGGGATAATACCGGATATTTACTTGAAACATACAATTATGATGGCTTTGGAAATATCACAAATAAATTAATCAGCAATAGTATTGACTCCCAAACCCAGACCACAACAAGTGGTTATGATCCTAAAGGAAGGTTTGTCATAAAGAAAACTGACAATTTAGGACTGGAAACAAATATTGAATACAATGATTGGGGTCAGATTAAAAAACAAACCGAACCTTTGGGTAATACCCTTATTAATACCTATGATAATTGGGGTAAGTTATTAACTTCTAAAAGTAATTTAGAAGGGACAACGACCTACCAGTACGAAAAAGACTCACAAACTAATATTATTATTACTCAAAATGATCCTGATGGTGATGTTTCGAAAAAATATACCAATGCATTAGGTCAGGAATACATGACTTCCATTAAAGCTTTTAAGCAAGGCTACTCAATCTTAAAAGCAATTCAATATGATGTATTAGGCAGAAAAATCAAAGAATCGGAACCCTTTTATGAAGGACAGGGGGTAGATCAATGGAATATAGTAGAGTATGACGACTCCGTGTTCCCTGCCAAAGTAACATCTACAGCATTCAATGGCAAGAAAATGGAAACATCTGTTTCCGGTTTAATGACCACTGTTAAAGAAATAAATGGCTACGGAAGAACCACATCAAAAACAACTGATGCGTTAGGAAATGTAATTTCCTCGACAGATAAAGGGGGAACAATCCAATTCTCTTATAATGCAGCCGGAGAACAGACCAAAGCTCAATATGCAGAGAATATTGTCACTACAAAATACGATTCATGGGGAAGAAAATCAGAGTTTAATGATCCTTCTAATGGAATCTACAGATATGAGTATGATGGTTTCGGGCAACCGAAGAAGATTATCAGTCCTAAAGGAACTAAAGAATATACGTATAATAATCTTGGGCAATTAATTTCCCAGAAAGAACTTTCTACAACAGATGGAGGACAAGCTACCAATAAGTCAATTTCCTATACTTATGATAATAAAGGGAGGGTAATTTCTAAAGGTGGTACATCTAATGGAAAAGCTTACAGCTCAAACATTTCCTACGATCCACAAGGAAGAGTACTTTCTTCATCCGAAAGCAGTAACGGAAAATACTTTATTCAGAAAGGCATTACTTACGATGATAAAGGAAGAGTAATTTCTTACGAAAAGCAATTGTATTCTTCTGGGGTTCTTACCAAAGTACAAATAGAAAATGTGTACAGTACATGGAACGGTGAGTTGTATCAGGTAAAAGACAAAGTTACAGGCAAAGCTCTTTGGGAACTCAAAGAAGCCAATGCTAAAGGACAAGCACTGAAAACCAAATTAGGAGCAGCCGATATTAATAATACTTATGATTCTTATGGCTTCTTAACCAGTGTTAATCATTCATCACAGGTAAAACCTTCTATTTTGCAACTTTCTTACTCTTTTGATGCCATCAAAAATGAGCTGAAGAGCAGAACTACGGGAGGAGATTTCAATATTGTGGAATCCTTTGACTATGATGATAATAATCGTTTGGTGAACTGGACGAATCCTGTAACCGGAATCAAACCAACAGCTAACAGAAATGTTTACGACATTAAAGGAAGAATTACCCAAAACGATCAGGTAGGAACGATCAAGTTTGAAAATTCTGCTAAGATTTACCAAGTTACAGGAATGACATTAAATGCTGCCGGAGAACAGAATTATAACAATGACTTAATCCAGAGCATTGTTTATAATGAAAATAATGATCCTGTATTCATCGATGGAGAAAAAGGAGATGTAGCCTTCCAGTATGGCTTAACTTCAATGAGACAGAGAGTAACCTCTGGAGGTAATTTTAGTACCGATGGAGAAGGTAAATTCACGAAGTATTACAGTGAAGACGGAAGCTATGAAGTGGTAAGGGATAACACCACAGGAAAAGAAAAACACATCATTTATATCGGAGGAACACCATATGAATCTAATATTGTATATTTAAAGAACTTTACAGAGAGCAGCGGTTCTTATAAATTCTTGCATAAAGATTATATAGGAAGCATTCTAGCCATCAGTGATGAAGCCGGAAACAAGCTGGAACAAAGACATTTTGATGCGTGGGGTAATTTCACTCATCTTCAAATTGGAAATGGAGCTATTATTACAGACAAAGATGTCATCCTGAGCTTGTCGAAGGATCTCATTATTGAGCGTGGTTACACCAGCCATGAGCATTTTGCCGAGGTGGGTATCATCCATATGAATGGAAGATTGTACGATCCATTACTCAGAAGATTCTTAAATGCGGATGAAAATATACAAGAGCCATTCAATACCCAGAATTATAATAAGTATGGGTATGCAATGAATAACCCATTAATGTTCAATGATCCTAACGGAGAGTTTTTCCAGTTTTTAGGGCTTGGTGTTTTATTCTGGAAAGCGGTGATTATAGGAGCATACATTGGGTTTACATCCTATATGATTACCACAGCAATCACCAACCAGGGTGTATCTTTAGCAGGGGGATTGAAAGCTATATTCTTCGGAGCAGCTTCAGGAGCTGTCACTTTTGGAATAGGTAGTGTCTTTAGTACCACAGCCGGAGCAGCTACCCAGTTTGCTAAAAGCTTGGGAGATGCAGCCGTTGTTGTAAAAGCTGTTGCGCACGGTGTAGCTCAGGGAGCTTTATCTTTGATGCAGAACCAAGGTTTTCAACAGTCTTTTGTTTCAGGGGCGTTGGGAAGTTTAGGAGCTTCTGCTTTTGGAGAAATTGCAGGGAACGCTGCTAATAGTGTAGTAGGAACTATTGCTTTTGGTGCAACAGCAGGGGGTATAGGTTCTGAGCTTACAGGTGGGAATTTCTGGCAAGGTGCTTTGATTGGTGGGGTAGTTGCAGGGCTTAACCATACTTTGCATATGGAAAAGACAGCAGTAGAAGATAATGATGATGGAGATTGTCCTACTTGTCCGAAAAATGCTAAAAATGGAGATATATATGCAGAGCGTGGTCCTGCAATCTGGGAAAAGGAATTTTGGAGCTGGGATAATTTTAGTGCTGATAGAAAAATTTATACTTATTTCGGAGGAGAATGGACTGAAATGAAATTTATAACGGGTGATGTTCCTCTTGGACCAGGTGGTGTATTTAAAGGAGCTGGCCTTTTAAAAAAACTACCGTCTTTAGATGCTACAGGAAAAGTTCATGGTGCATTGCCCAGAGTGAAAGACTTAGTTAATTTTTCAAAAGGTGAATTAAAAATATTATTAAAAGAATTAAAACAAAGTGTTCCAAAAAGAATCAAGAGTACAACATTGAAAGGCCCTAATGCAAGTAAGCTACAAAATAGGCAGCACGGTCAAAGACAGGGTGCTGAACAAGATCTGATAAAATCATTAGAGAAATTTTTACGTAAATAGTATGAAATCATTAGAAGAACTACAAAACTTATTATTATTAGAAGTTACTCAAAATATAGAAAATATAAAGTTCGCCCATCATATTGACTATTATAATGAAGTAATGGGCGATACATCAATATTATTAACATCAATATTAGAGGAACATTTATTGGATGATAAAAATTGGGATAGAAATAAATGGTTAGATGATAGTTTATTAACAAATGTAAGATTACTGTCAAATAATAGTTTTTCAATAAACGGGATAATGATTTGGGGAAGAAATGATACTTTAGAAGAGTGGACTGAACCTTTCTATTTTGAAATGCAAACTTCTAATTCACAACATCAATATGAATTTTTATTTGGAGATATAGATAACCCTGAAATATCCTATGAAGAATTTAATATGGATCGCAATTATTGGAAGTATAAAATAAAGCACTGGAAGTATAAATTTAAATCGTGTTGATAAGATGATTAAGAAAGCACAGAATGACAATGTTGGTATTCTCAAAAAAGCGCCTAATGAAATTGTTAGAAATAAAATTATCCAAAGTCGAATTAAGCACTTGCAACATGAGATAAAGACATTTCATAAAAATATAAATAATATACTCAATGGAAAATAATTTAGAATTAAAAATTCATGATATTAAAAAAATTTTAAAAATTTTAATAGATAAATTAGATTTAATCGATGAAACTGTATTTATTAATCAAGATTTATATTGGAATATACTTGATACTGAATTATATGATGTCTATAAAGATCCTAATGAGTTGACGATTGGAAGTATTGTAGAGGACTATGAATTCATTAGCGCAGTAATAGAGGGAAATAGAGATATTATTGATTATGATTTATATAAGCTATCATCTATTTTAAAGTTTTTAGGGAAAAATATGTTGATTGAAAAGGCTCAAAATCAAAGTAACTAAACTTAGATATAATACGCTGATATATAAAGACTTATCAATATCATACTCACTTTAATACTTCTCAAATTCCTGTATCAATTGATGCAGGAATTTTATTTTATTCGAGTATGTAAGAAATTACAACATTCAGAAATGCTCTCGAAATTATGATTTATGGAGATAATATTTTTGAGAAAAAATTCTAAAAAAAACCACCGCAATCGCAGTGGTTAAAAAAATCAAATCTAATTATGGGTTACCTCATAAATTCGGGTTATTCTCAAACTCTCTCTGAGGAATACTGAATAAGTAATAATTGCTGTTCGGTACAAAAGCAGATTTATCCGGAAAATCAAGAACAGAATGTCCTTTACCGTCTACAGTTTTCACGGTACCGTCTGGTGTAGTTACCTGAACTTTTATCGGTTTGCCATCAGCATCTACAAACGGTTTTCTTACTACTGTTCCCTGCGTTCTGATAATATCTGAAAGGGAGAACCCTTCTCCGAATAATTCTTTTCTTCTTTCAATCAGAACTGCTGCGATAACATCACTTTGCGATAACAAGCCATTATAAATATTGGCATTTCTGGCAGATTTCAACTGGTTCAAAACTGTGACAGCCTGAGGAATATTTCCGTTTCTGGCTTCCGCTTCCGCTTCGATCAGATACATTTCTGCAGCTCTCATGTACACAATATCTGCAATTAGGGTTGGTTTAAATTTAAACTTGGCATATCTCAGTAATCCTTCCCTTCCTTTCTGCCCGTCCCATGAAAACAACTGGGATCTGATATCATTGGTATCAAAAAGGTCTTTAAAATAAGGATCCGCCATAAAG
The DNA here is from genome assembly GCF_051011775.1 of Chryseobacterium amylolyticum. Lineage (NCBI taxonomy): Bacteria > Pseudomonadati > Bacteroidota > Flavobacteriia > Flavobacteriales > Weeksellaceae > Chryseobacterium > Chryseobacterium amylolyticum. Next base: position 543,805 of record NZ_JBPCHX010000003.1, on the reverse strand, counting down.
CTGTAATAATAACTCCCTGAAGAAGATACATCCAGATAATGGAAGGCATAACTTTCATCAGACTGTTCCTGGGTCTGTGCATGCCCCCAGATCCACTCGGCATTGTTGATATCATTGAAGCCTTCTTTGTACTTTTCAGGAGCCATCAGAGGGAAACCTTCCCTTGCAATTTTCGCTGATGCTGAAGCTTTGCTCCATTCACCCGTGTTCAGGTAAGTTCTTGCTAAAAGCCCGTTTACGACAGAACGGTTGATTTTATCTTTATTATTTCTTGTATAATTTTTCAACAGGTTATCTGCATCGGTAAGATCACTTTTAATCAAAGTATAGATTTCTTCAAGACTTGCTCTTTTCTTCCCTACCGTACTTGTTGTGGAGGGTTCCGTATAAATAGGAGCCGTCAATGCTGATTTATCTTTAAGATAGCTGAACTGATAAAAGCTCGCCAGATTCAGATAGCAGAAAGCACGTAATGCTTTTGCCTGTCCCTTCACCTGGTCTTTTTTCTCCTGGCTTCCTTCCGTACCGTCAATTCTTGTAATGACATTATTCATATTATTGATGGTGGAATACAACAGAGACCAGATAAATAACGGACGGCTTGCCGTACTGTTCACCATTTCGGTAAAAGCATAGGTGGAAGCGAAACCGTACTTATTCGTTAATACGGCAACATCACTTCCCATCGCATCGCTGGCCCTTAAAACAGTGGAATACCCGATATTGGCATAGGTTGTCCCGTCATTATTAAACTTTGCCCAGGTACCGTTCACTACTGTTTCAGCACTTTCAGCGGTTTTGAAAACTTCTACGCTGTTAGCCTGATCAGTCGGAGCAGTGTCCAGATCGCTTTCACAGCTTGCCAGTGACAAAAATCCAATGATTGCAAATGATATATATTTTAATTTTTTCATTATTTCAATTTTAAAGGTTAAAGCGTTGCCTGAAGACCAAAAGTGACCGTTCTCATGGCAGGATATCTGTAATACGTTGTTCCGTCCAAAGCCTGTTCAGGATCCATTCCCTTATGTTTATAGAAGGTCAGAAGGTTTTCCGCCTGAATATAAATTCTGAACTTTTTGAGTCCTATTTTCTCAAAATAATCTTCAGGAAGTGTGTATCCCAAGCTCACATTTTTCAGCCTTGCATACGTACCTGAATATAAAAATCTTGAAGACGTGGATGTCCAGTTATTCGTTGTTGTACTTAATGCAGGAACATCTGTGTAAGGATTATCAGGCGTCCATCTGTTCAGGATTTCAGAACTCCATGCGCGTCCTCCGGCACTTCCGTTATGCATGATGGAAGTATAATCGGTATCTAAAATTTTACCTCCGATTTTGAATGTCAGTAATCCTGAAAAATCAAAATTCTTGTAAGTAATACTGGTACTGATTCCTCCTGTCAGCTTAGGTAATGCAGAACCTTGCAGCAGTTTTGTTGCTTTAGAATATTCTGAAGTAGTTCCTTCTACTGAGTTTCCGCTGGCATCGGTAGTCACCGTTTTCCACAAAGGTTTTCCATTGCTGGGATCTACTCCTGCCCATTCCGGAATAAAGAAATCATATACTGAGCCTCCTACTGTCAGCAACTTCGTCCCCACCACTAAGGAACCTCCGGGTAGTTTGGTCACTTTATTATTTAAAGTACTCAGATTCACATCCACATTCCATTGGAAATCATCATTTTTAATCGGGGTTGTGAATAATGAAAATTCAAACCCTGTATTCTGAATCGTTCCGATATTGGCAGGATAGTCACTGATTCCCAACGATGGAGCCACCGGCATATTAAAGAGAAGGTCCTGGCTTTTTCTTTTAAAGTATTCGATATTTCCCTTAACTCTGTTATTCAGAATCGCGAATTCCAATCCTACATTTAAATTAAGGTTGGTTTCCCACTTCACATTATTGGTATATGTTTTTTCAAGGGTGGTCCCCGGTTCTCCGCCAAGACTGATAAACCTGTACAATTCCTGATAAGCGTAATAAAGGGGCTGACCATTTGGACGAAGTAATTTATCATTCCCCTGCCCTCCATAGCTGGCACGTAATGTCAACTGATTGAAAACATTTAAGCTTTTGATGAATTCTTCATTGGATATTTTCCATGAACCACCAACAGACCAGAATCTTCCCCATCTGTTATCTTTTGCAAATCTTGAAGAACTGTCTGCTCTTCCTGATGCTGAAATGAAGTAAGTATTATTATAATCATACTCTACTTTTCCAAGGAAACTCAATAAGCTTAATTTATTGCTGTTTCCACTGAAACTTCCCAGCAGTGATGCAGCGTCCGGCTCATAGTAATAAGGCAATGAAAACTGGCTTCTTGTTCCGGAAATTGTCTGATAATCGTACTTATAAAATTCCTGTCCTGCTAACGCGTTAATGTGATGCTTTCCAAACTTTTTATCATAGGTCAGAATATTGCTGGTTGTATACGAAAGCGTTCTGGTATTCGTTTTCGTTACCGAACCTCCAATTTCTGCTCCCTGGCCAAGCAATGGATTTGAATAATAATGTCCGTTATAATTCACAAGATCAACAGAAAAACTCGTTTTGAATTTCAGCTCCGGTAAAAAAGTGAATTCCATGAATCCTTTTCCTGAAAAGTTATCTTCTTTATTTTCGTTTTTATCTAACGGAAGGGTTGCAGCCGCATTTTGATTCTGTAAAGCATTCGTAGGCCTGTATTTTCCAAAATCATAAACCGGATTTCCATCAGCACCCAAAACGTAGGTTCCATCCGCATTCCTTTCATAATAAGGATAGAATGAAGGAATGAATCTTGCTGCATTGATGATATTACTGGCCTTGGAATCCGAAGAAGTAGGTGCCTGCTGAATACTGTTGGTATAGCTTAAGTTTACTCCAACATTCAACCATTTCTTAACTTCAGAATTAATTTTCAGCCTGGTATTATATCTTTTAAAGCCAGATTCAATAGCCATCCCTTTGTCATCCAGATAACCAAGGGAAAAGAAGTAATTGCTTTTCTCACTTCCTCCGCTGATATCAAGATCCACCTGGTTTCTTGATGCTACTCTCTGTAAAATATCTCTCCAGTCATCATTCCAGAGTGGTGATGCACCCGATAATAATTTTCCATCGGTTCCTACAGGTTTCGGATAAGCTGTCCCGTATGGATTGATCCCAAGGGTTGAAACGAGATTATCTGTAGCCATCTGAGCTGCCTGCTGGGAAGAAACTTTCCCGGACTGATATCCGTTTCTCAACGCCTCCCAATATAATTGAAAATACTGATCGGTATTGACCTGCTCGTAATCTTTTACTGCTCTTCCGGAGAAACCCTGGCTGATATTAAAATTAACTTTGGCTTCTCCTTTTTTTCCTGATTTTGTGGTAATAATGATAATCCCGTTTGCTCCTCTTGAACCATACAGAGCACTTGCTGTTGCATCTTTCAGAACACTGATAGATTCGATATCGCTCGGACTGATAGAATTCAGGTTACCGTCAAAAGGAATTCCATCCACTACATATAATGGATCGCTGGAAGCACTTATTGAACCAATTCCTCTGATTCGGATGGTTGAAACAGCACCCGGCTGGCCAGATGCACTTGTCGTCTGAATCCCCGCTACCTGCCCTTCCAATGCTTTGGTAATGTTGGTAACAGGTCTGTTATTGATCTTATCACTGGAAATTGTCGCCACAGAACCGGTATAGCTGTTTCTTTTTGCTTTTCCATACGCTACCACTACCACTTCATCAATCTCCTTTTCATGAAGGCTGTCTTTTTTGGGGTTTGAATTCTGCGCATTTACATTAGCTACTCCTAAAAAAAATGCAGCTACCGGAGGCATCCATATTTTAGAATTGAATAAATTTTTGCTAATCATAATCAATTTTATTTATCATATATTAAAAATTTACCCTTTGCAGAAAAGTCAGCAAAGGGCATCGATAAATACGATAAACCAAATGCTTATTTTTCCTTAAAAGGCTGAATGTAACACCTTGCCCCCACGGGTAGGTTGTTAAGATTTCACAGGGTCAGTTCCCTCCATCTTTCTTTATAAGCCGATCGAAATATGGTTGCAAAGCTAAAAACTTTTAGTCTACAAAACAAGTAGACTTATTGTTTTTTCATGATAAATTTTCAATAATTAACATAAAATTTTAATAAAACTCAATACAATAAGGAGTTACAAGCGTTACATTATTTTTAAACATGACAAATATCATTACTAATAACTCAATGACATAAAAATCCAGCACAGTTTAATTTCTATGTGATTTTATTGGAAAAACTTTTTAATTTTATAGTATGAAAGTTTTAATTATAAACGGACCAAACCTTAACCTTTTAGGTACCAGGGAACCGGAAATCTATGGAAGCGTTTCTATGGAGAGTTATTTGGAAATTTTAAAATCCGAGTTTCATTCTCACGAATTAAAATATTATCAGTCGAATATTGAAGGGGAACTTATCAACAGGCTTCAGGAAGGTGATTTTGATGCAGTAGTAATTAATCCGGGAGCTTATACTCATTATTCTTATGCCATTGCGGATTGTTTAAAAAATATCCGAAAGCCTAAAATCGAAGTTCACATCAGTAATATCTACAAAAGAGAAGAGTTCAGACAGAAATCTGTAACAGCAGCCAATACGGATGCGGTTTTATCAGGTTTTGGAATGGATGGATACAGATTGGCTTTATTGAGCTTGAAGTAATTTTTAGCTTATATTCCCCTTCAGACCGCACGGATCCTTACAGATAATTATGCATACAGGAGAATAATTTATGAATATAAAGGATAAGATTTACTGTAAAAATATTGGGATATATTCCGGGCAATTAACGAAAAGAAAATCTTATATCGTTGAAGAAACAAATGATGAAAATATAAGAATCTGGAATGATGAAGGAAAACTGAGATGGTATTCTGATTTTTATTTTAGTTTAAACAATGAACCAGAAATAACTTCTATTCATATTGATGATGAAATAGAGGATACTGAATCTGATGCTATAGAAGTCACCATTGAACTTTCCAATAAAGAAAAATATTGGCTGACTTTCACTACTCCAAAGTATTTAGAGAAAATATTGGATGAAGAATCTTACTTTTCTTCAAGACATTTTATGATCATAAAAAATCTAAGCGAAGAATTAATTAAATCAACAATCCATAAACTGGATGAACAAAATGAATTGATTAAGAGCTGTAAAAAAATTTAATCAAAAAGCCTCATCAGTGATGAGGCTTTTTGATGCTTATTGATAACTTTTAAATAGTCTGTTCCTGCAATTGAGGTCCTGAAGCAACTAACTTCTTCCCTTCTTCTGTACCACAGTACTGTTCAAAGTTTTTAATATATCTTGAAGCAAGATCTTTTGCTTTTTCTTCCCATTCTGAAGCATTTTCATAAGTATCTCTAGGATCCAGGATACCTGTAGAAACATTTGGCAATTCAGTAGGAATTTCAAGGTTCATGATCGGAACCTGAGTTTTAGGAGCATTGTCAATAGAACCGTCAATGATTGCATCAATAATTGCTCTTGTATCTTTCAGAGAAATTCTCTTTCCGGTACCATTCCAACCTGTATTTACCAAATAGGCTTTAGCACCATGTTCCTTCATTTTACCGATCAGTGTTTTAGAATACATCGTCGGGTGTAATGTAAGAAATGCTTCACCAAATGCAGGAGAGAAAGATGGTTCTGGTTCTGTAATTCCTCTTTCTGTTCCGGCTAATTTAGACGTATATCCGCAAAGGAAGTGGTACTGAGCCTGATCTTCATTCAGGATAGAAACCGGAGGAAGTACTCCGAATGCATCTGCTGAAAGGTAAACAATCTTCTTAGCGTGACCTGCTTTAGAAGGTAATACAATTTTGTTGATATGATAGATTGGATAAGAAACTCTTGTGTTCTCAGTGATTGATCCGTCTGTATAATCTGCTACTCCATTGTTCACCACAACATTTTCAAGAAGTGCATCTCTCTTGATGGCAGCGAAGATATCCGGTTCTTTTTCTGCAGATAAGTCGATAACTTTAGCGTAGCATCCGCCTTCATAGTTGAATACTCCGTTGTTATCCCATCCGTGTTCGTCGTCACCGATAAGGTATCTCTTAGGATCTGCTGACAGAGTAGTTTTCCCTGTCCCTGAAAGACCAAAGAATAAAGCAACATCACCTTTTTCTCCTACGTTGGCAGAACAGTGCATTGAAGCCATACCCTTTAATGGAAGATAGTAGTTCATCATTGCGAACATTCCTTTCTTCATCTCACCTCCGTACCATGTTCCTCCGATGATCTGTAGTTTTTCAGTAAGGTTGAACATGATGAAGTTTTCAGAGTTAAGCCCCTGAGCTTCCCAGTTAGGGTTTGTTGTTTTTGATCCGTTGATTACTGTAAAATCCGGCTCACCGAAGTTTTCAAGCTCATAGTGAGAAGGACGAATGAACATATTGGTCACAAAATGTGCCTGCCATGCTACTTCAACGATAAATCTTACCTTAAGTCTTGTGTCTGCATTCGTACCACAGAAAGCATCTACAACATAAATTTTCTTAGCTTCGGAAAGCTGATTCATCACTAGTTCTTTACAAGACCCGAAAATTTCCGCAGTTGTAGGTAAATTTACTTTACCATCCCAGAAAATGGTATCTCTTGTAACATCATCCTGAACAATATATCTGTCTTTAGGTGAACGACCTGTGAAAATTCCTGTTTTTACTGATACCGCGCCAGATTCTGTAAGCTCAGCTTTCTCAAATCCCTGATTTTCAGGAGAAACTTCAGCCTGGTATAATTCTTCATAAGAAGGATTATACACTACTTCATAGTTTCCTTTAATCCCTAATTTCTCTAAATCCTGGATGATTTTAGTGTTTTTCATTTTACTTATATTTTCTATTTCTTTATTGCTTTCAACAAAAATAATATTAATTATTTGTTAAAGGTGGTTTAAATATACTGATATAAGTCAGAATGGCAAACAAAAAAACGGTTTTGTAAATTACTGATTATGAATTAATTATTTCAGACCATTCAAAAACGGCAGGAAAACCTTTGTCCCAAAAATAGTTCTTATAGCCCCCAAATTTGGCACTCATTACAAAATCTCCGCCCCATGCACCCAAACTTTTGACAAATGAAGGGCAACCTGAGAATAACTTCTCTCTAACTGTGGGAATTTCAAGAAAATCGGCTATTTTTCGCTCATGAATCATCATTAATTCGGAAAAATTTTCCAATTCATCGCATAACATTACTTTCTTTGTGATTTCCGAAAATTCACTGATCAGTTCCGGAGACTTCTTTTTGGATTTGTAAAAACTGATTCCTTCCCTGCTGTCCTGTTTCTGATTTAAGTGGATAAAAATCAGCTCATTTTTAAAAGAAGGATTAAAAGTGACCTTTTCATATTGGATCTCAGGCTTACTTTGGAAAAGAACTGCAGATTTTTCTTTTGCTACCGCAATATCATATCCGCTTCCTCCCAGGCTTATCGTATTAAGGTGAAAAGGATCAATCCCCGCCCATTCCGCCAGGTTGGTCATCAGGGTAGAACTGCTTCCCAAACCATAGTCTGCAGGAAACTGAAGATTGGTTTTTAAATGGTAAGTAAGGTTAGTTTTGAATTTAGTCTGAGAAAGCTGCTGAACATTCTTTAATGTTCTGGTAATAAATTCAGCGCCTGATGGAATGTTGGTTTCCAGGATCTGCCAGTTTTTATAATCAATGACAGCTTTTAACCATAATGTATTCTGATGATAGGCCTCCCAGATAATGAGAGATTTTTTATCATCGGTTTCTTCAAAGAAAAACTCTTGTCCCAGCCTGGTAGGTACCGCTAAGACAAGAGCTCCATCGATTGCGAAATATTCTGAAGTAAGCATAAGCTTGCCCGGTGAAAATATCGCGTTCATATATTTGTTTTTAGATGGCAGAAGTAGCTTCTACTGATCCGTCAATTTTCTTGATTAATCCCTGAAGGGTTTTCCCTGGTCCTACTTCTACGAAATTAGATGCACCGTCTTTAATCATATTTTGAACAGACTGCGTCCATTTTACAGGACCGGTAAGCTGATCAATCAGATTTTGTTTGATCTCATCGGGATTTGTTACCGCTGTAGTAGTGATATTCTGATATACAGGAATCGTTGCTTTTCTGAATTTGGTTTTTTCGATAGCTGCCGCCAGTCTTTCCTGTGCAGGCTGCATCAATGGTGAATGGAAAGCTCCGTTTACAGGTAACAGCAAAGCTCTTTTTGCTCCTGCTTCTTTCAACTTTACACAAGCCTCTTCTACCGCCGGTGTTTCCCCTGAAATTACCAATTGTCCCGGACAGTTATAATTTGCAGGAACAACAATTCCGCTGATCTGCGCGCAGATTTCTTCAACCTTCGCATCGTCTAAACCTAAGATTGCCGCCATAGAACTTGGATTTGCATCGCAAGCCTCCTGCATAGCTTTTGCTCTTTCGGAAACTAATTTCAAACCATCATCAAAGGATAAAACGCCGTTGGCAACCAAAGCCGAAAACTCTCCTAAAGAGTGTCCTGCTACCATTTCAGCACCAAGCCCATTTACTGCTTTTAATGCTGCTACTGAATGTATAAATATTGAAGGCTGGGTAACCTCTGTTTTCTTAAGATCCGCATCCGTTCCGTTAAACATGATGGAAAGAATATCGAAACCTAAAATTTCATTGGCAGATTCCATCAGATCTTTAATATCTTTTCTAGAATCATACAATTCTTTTCCCATTCCTACGAACTGAGAACCCTGCCCTGGAAATACAAGTGCTTTCATGTATTGAATTAAATATTATGCAAATATAACTATAATGTTAACAATATTATTTTAAAGAGCTATAAATCATGTTACGGTACTAACCTGATTACTCTGTAACCGGTATTTACATAAGCACCGTTAGCTTTGGATTTTACAAACTCAAATTTGGTAGCAAGTTGAGTCTGAACTTTATTCATCTGTTTAAAGATTTCTCCTTTTTTATTTTCTCTGGTTAACATGTCATTTACCACATCAAAACCTACGATAGCATATTTTGGCGGAGTTTTGCAGTATTTGCTCTTATAGGCAGCCAGAATTTCTTTTTCAAAGCTACCATCTGTATTGATTTTTCTATCCATCAGATAAACCAGATTTGCCTGGCTCAATTCATCCACTTTTTTCTCAAAAACCGGAGCGTAGAACATACTGAATGCCTTCACTCCCTGAACTTCTTTAGAAATAGTAATGATTCTGTTGGCAAAAGCATCTCCAACTGCATTATCATCATTTGCCAGAATAGCAATAACCGGAGCAGACTGTCCTGTCATCATATTCTGGTCCAGCTGGATATCTGCCGGAGAATTAACAATCATGATATTTGGATTTTTTACAGCTTTTTCAAGTCCTGCCTTGATGTAGTTGGCATTTTCTTTCTTGGCATCTGCCACCACATATATTTTCTGATCTGAATAGATTCCTTTTACCTCTTCTACAATTTTATCAGCATAGGTCTGATTATTGGTTTCAACGATAATAAGATTACTGTAATTATATAGTTCCGGAGTGTTGGCAAATGGTGCTACTACCGGAATTTTCTGATTTTTTGTAAAATCAAGGACATCAATAACATTGGATTTGAAGAACGGCCCGATGATAAGGTCTGTATTATCGGGGTTGATCTGTGTCAAAGAGTTTTTGAATGAAGCTTCATTCCCTGAGTCTACTACTTTAACGTCCAGTTTCTGTCCTCCTCTTGCATTTCTTTCAATAGCAAGTTTAGCTCCTGTCAAAAAGTCAAGTGCCATTCCTCTGTATTGAGTTTCGTTGGTACTGTACCCGAAAGGAAGCATCAGTATTACACTTAAAGCATCACCGTTTTTCTTTACATATGCTGCATCCTGTTTTTTGATTTTTAAAACCATTCCGGTTTTCAAACCATGTGAAAGATCCGGGTTCAGAGCAATAAGTTCGTCTATAGAAACTCCAAATTTGTTAACGATAGAGAAAACAGTATCACCTTGCTGTACAGTATAGGTAACGTAATCATCTCCTGCGACAACATTGGAAGAGGCCGTCGATTTTTCATTTCCTGAATCCATTTTTGCTTTTGGATTGGCAGGTTCAGCAGCTGTGTCAGTATTAGTACTGCTAGTATGGGATGTTTTTACTTTAATCGCATCACCAGGTTTAAGTCCTTTTTCTTCCAATCCCGGATTTAAGGCAAAAAGATCCTGCTGGCTGATGCCAAACTGTTTTGTGATCCTGTAATAATTATCTTTAGCCTGGATCACATAAGACTCTCCTTCTTCTGCTGCTGGTGTTGTTGTTGCTGTTGTTGTAGCTGTTACCGCTTTTTCTACAGCTTTCTCCGCAGGCTTTTCAGTGGTCACAGCCTGTTGCTGTGAACCTCCGTATTTTTTAATACTGGAAAGAGGTAAGGTAATTTCGTCTCCGATTTTCATGTGAGAATCCAGTTCGGGATTCAGTTTTCTAAGATCAGTTTCAGAAATTCTGTATTGTTTTGTAATACCATAAATGGTCTGCTTTGGCAGTAAAACAATTTTACCTAAAGCAGAAGCACTTGTGGCTGAAGTTACTTTTTCTGCCGGAGCTGGTTTTGTCACAACCGGAGTGGCTGCTTTATCTGATTTTATGGTTAAAACATCTCCGATCGCCAGTTTGCCATCTTTATGTTTTGGGTTTAGCTTCAGCAATTCATCTACAGTCATTCCATACTTTTTTGCAATGTTGTAAGGATTGTCACCTTGCACAACCGTATGTGATTTCTGGGCTGAAACTCCCAAAACCATACATAAACTGGATAGAATAAAAAACCTCTTTATCATATTCGATAATTATAATTTACAAAAATACTTCTTTAAAATTAAATGGCAACAATTATTAATTTGGAATCTTGAACCACCATTTCTTCCAAACAATTTTCAAGCCATGAATAGCCATAATCTGAAAAGAATACACTAAAGTTATACACTCTTTCCTGCCATGTTTTGGCCGGATGAACATCTAAAAACAGATTTTCAAGTCTTTCAAGCAATTCATTCTGTTTTATTTTCTCGGCATGAAGCAAGCGTTTTTTCATTCTTTTAAATGATTTCAGCTGCCGTACTTCTTCTGCTTTCACCATATTTCCGAAAGACTTTTCAGTAGTTTCTGCCAAAGCCTTCAATGCTGAAAAATTACTAACCAGTAATTCTTCTTTTTCTTCCAGCAACTGTAAAATGGGATTGTCTTTTAAAATCTTCTGATTGGTCAAAACCGTGAAGTTCTGGAAGAAATCTTCTATTTTAAGATCCAGTTTCTCAATTTTCCCTAGAGTTTTTTCTTTCAGGAAGAGCATAGAGTTTCTTGGAATCAGAATCGGGAAAGGAATATTGATTTTAGAAAAGTAATCTTTCAACTCCAGCCAGTACATAATTTCGGCATTTCCTCCAATATAAGCCAGATCAGGCAGTACATTTTCCTGGTATACCGGACGCATCAAAGCATTCGGGCTGAATTTTTCAGGATGATTTTCCAATTCAGTCAGAATTTCTTCTTCTGTAAAGTAAATTCCTTTATCTACAATAATATATTTTTGTCCGTCAAATTCAATTCTGTCTCTGGTTTCAGAAAGATAAAAAAGATTAATTTCACGTGGGTTTACCTGTACTTTCCCATATTTCTCTGTGAGAAAATCTACTTTATCTTTAGAAGTTTTCTGTAAACTGCAGTTAAGAAGTTCATCCTTAAAAATCGTTTTCATCTGATTTTTAAGTTCCACGGAATCTCCATCCAGAATCAAAAGCCCGAATTCTGAAAAAAGACGATTGACAAGAATTTTAATGGCTTCTGTCAACGTGTTTCCGTTTTGGTAAGCTTCCTTCATCATCAGGATAAGTTCCGTACCGAAAATAGAATCTTTGAATTCTTTTTCAAATTCAGAAATAAAATAGGTATCACTGATTGCAATTCGCCCTACCGGGCCACCCGGTTTTTCATTGGTTTCGTAATAGTTATTTTCGGTTTTAAAATGGTTGATTTCTGCAAAATCATGGTCTTCCGAAGCCATCCAGTATACCGGAACAAAATTAAAATCAGGAAAATTTTCTTTCAGATAGGTACATGTCTTAATGGTCTGAAGAATTTTATATACAAAGAAAACAGGTCCTGAAAACAGGTTCAGCTGATGTCCCGTCGTAATGGTAAATGTATTGGTCAGTTTAAGATTCTCAAGGTTTTCTTTCTGCCTTGAAGAAAGAGAAAGACTTGTTAACTGGCTTTCGAATACTTCAGTTAAAATATTTCTTTTCTCTGATGCGAAAGACTCTTTTTTCAGATGAATCTGCTGTCTGAAATGCTCTAAGGAAAATGTATTATTTTCAAAACCCTCGATTTTCTGATTTAAAAAATCTTTTACTAATTGAGGAATGCTTTCTATATCGTTAAATGATATTTTATTAATTGTTTTCAACCTGTACAGTTTTTAGTTGAACAAATACCACACGATCCCGATATTCAATCTGAAATCATATACCGGATAATGTGGAAATGCGTATGCTTTGTTATTGGAAATAACAGTTCCTATCTGCTGACCTTCTATGAAAAAGAACATTTTTTTCACTTTCATATTAATATAAATATCGGCAATAGGCTGTCCTCCAATTGAAAATGAATCTGCTCTTGGAAGAATATATTCGTTAAGAATAGGGAAATATTCTCTTGATGCGAATTTAGAGAAGTAATATACCTTAACACCAGCCTGAATTTCTGCTGCTTTTTTAAAAGCCTGTGTCTGGTAGAAGAAATTAGCTCTACCAACAAAGCCCGGCAGCGGAAGTAGTTCTTTGTTAGTTAAAGTATTCTGGAAGTGTAATCTTGTATTCAAATGGAATTTATTAAAGCTAAATGTAGCATCTCCTCCAATTTGAGAGATATTTACAGAATTATCACTTTGCTTCGGACTTCCGTTGCTGTCAAAGTAAGTATAGTTATCGATCCTGAAATAATTGGCGAAAATCTCTGTTTTAAACCATTTCAGATTGATACTTCCCCCCACTTCCATTACAGATTGGTTCTTCGCATTTTCAAGATAATAGTTGAATTTGTTATAAACGGAAGTATTCAGTAAGTAATTAAATGAAGGATATGCACTTTGGAAATTCACCTTTGCATTAACGAAATAATCTTTGACAGGTTCAAATTTCAGATTATTGGTTGTTTTCAGGTAGCTTTTAAACTGGCTTCCGTTTGAAAATTCCAGGAATGAATTCAATTGAATTTTGTCCCAAAGTTTTACCTGAAGATTTCCTACAGCACCAATTCTGTTTTCTTTAAGTTCATTCGGAAAAGGAAATCCATTATTAATAGACGCAATATCTGTTACCCCAAACTTAATGATCTGATAACGCACACCTGCATCCAGTTTGAATTTTTCATTATTAAAGATCAGGCTTACCGTATTGCTGAAATTTTCAGAATATTTTTTTGTTGTCAGCGGAAAACCATTCACTAAATCTGCAGGAGCATTATACCAATATGTTTCAGGAGTTGTCTGATTGTAATAATATTTATTTCCCTGATGAGAAATAATATGCCTGATACTGAAAGGAAACTTTTCAGCATTGAATGGGGTAAACTGGTGACTCAGGTAGTATCTTCGGTAAGAAAACTGAGAGCTGGAAGAGGCTAAATTTACCTGAGCATTTTGTCTGTTGCTATAATTGCTGTCACCACTCTGAAACAGATTATCTTCAGTAATACCACCACTTTCCTGATTGTTTACATTCTGGTGAAGATAGTGGGCAAAAAGCTCATAATTCCCGCTTTTTGAAACATAGTGTCCGGAGAATAAAGTATTGTTATTCGCCGCTAATGAATTTCTGTAAAGTCCCTGAGAACGAAGCCCCATATATTCAAGAGCAAAATTGAATCTCTTTCCTATATTCTGGGTATAGGTAGACTTCAGAGCGGCACCGTTACGCATTGCATTATGATAAATAAATGATGCGGTAGGTGTCTTTACGTCATAATACTTCACATCATTGGCTCCAATGATCATGTAAGACTTATTGGAAGGCAGCAGGGAAAGGTTTTGCTCGTCGTTCACTTCAAAAACAAGCGGATTGAACCCCGAGCCAATATTGGCAGGCTGTATTCTTCCAAAGTTATCTTTATTATTTTGCTGTGAAAAGATGTATGTTTTATCAAAAGTCATTACGGTATCAAAAACTTTCTTTTCAGAAAACTGAGTCTGATACTGATAATCATTAATAGTAGGCTTGAAAATTTTCAGGGAATCTTTTTTCCCGGAGTCTATCACCAGTGTATCTTCTTTTTTGGGTTGAGGCTTCACATCGGCTTTATTTACGACCTGTGCCCTGGCAACAAAACTTAAAGAGAAGAGTATGAAAAGGATGTACTTCATTATTCATTATTGTACAGCAAAAATAAGAAATAAAAGGACATAAAAAACCCCACAGAAAATGTGGAGCTTGAGCTATTTTTGTTAGAAACAATTTAACAAACTTATTACTTAACTGCATATTTATACAAATATTAAGTTTATAAATTCTTACAATTTCAAATGAAAATAAATGTTTTTCTAAAATTATTTTGTACATTCACAACTAAAACTAACCATAATTTTATGAAAACCGTTCCAATTTTATTATTCCTATTTATGTGCTCAAATTATAGTTCACAGACTTTATTGTCTTTATATGGAACCGGGCTTATTCCTAGTAACAATTCAGTAATAGGAAGTAAAAAATCTGATAAGCTTACTTACGATGAAATAGAAGGAAGTGCATACTTAGAAAAACAATTCTCAATGGCTTCTGTATCTCCCAGCTATGAGGATGTATTGATACGATATAATACGTATAAGGATGAAATAGAATTCAAAAAAAACGAAGAGGTATTAGTATTACCCAAAAACGAAACCTTTTCCAGAATTACATTTAGAAATTCAAAAAATACACTTGTTTTATTAGACTCAGAGGGATATTATTTTGAAATTGTAAAAGGTAAATACAGCCTTTACAAAAAACTTAAAACAAAGTTTATAGATTTTATTCCTGCACCTACACCTTATCAGACAGACCAGCCAGCTAAGTTTAGAAACATGGAACCAATATATTACATTAAGACCGATGGACAGCTTATTGGAAATTTTAAATCAACAAAAGATTTAGCATCTCAACTTCCAGATAAAAAAGATGCATTGAATAGCTTTCTGAAATCAAATAAAATCAAAATTGAAAAAGAAGAAGATTTAATAAAATTAGTTAATTTTCTTAACCAGCAATAATATAAATTTAATCTCAAGACGAAAACTATTTAAGATAAATTCTTTAATAAAAAATACCAGCTATTAATAATAGCTGGTCTTTTTTAGGATTAATGTAGATAAGTATATTAGTTATTTTATAATACATGAAGATAAAGGTCCTTTAATAGCGGTAGTAATCCATTTATATTAAATAGGGACACATTTTTTCCATTATTACAAGTGTTTATAAATCTTCATTTTTTTACTACTCAACACTATAAAACACATTGGTTTATCTCTGTTAAAATATCTGAACAAACCAAACCTTTACCAAGTAATACAGCTCACAAAAAACAAAAAACAACCACTTTTGAAAAGTGGTTGTTGATTTATATTATTAGCTTATTATAAATAATCTTTTGAATTTATTCTAAATATCTATTTAATAATCAAGCATAACTATTAATGAGGTTTAAAAATACATCTTGCAGTAAATGGTGAAGTGAATAACGATTGTCCTACTACGATATCTATGATTCCGGTATTTGGATCATATGTACCTGTACCACCTTTACCCCAAGACACATCACTCTTAAATGTAACATTCCTACAGTTAATCGTAATTACTCCCGGGTGAAGATATTGGTTATTATAACTTGGATCTTCAGTAGCCCAAGCAACAAAGGTTGGCCCCCATGATGAATTAACTTTAAACTGATTATCTGTACCTGCTACACGAGTAAATACCTGTTGATGTGAAGGGGCATTATCACCAAATGCAATAACATCAACATCGTAAGTTAATGGGAAATTGTTTAAAGGACAAGACAATTTGAAAGTAACTACTACCTCTTGGTTAAATATAGCATTACCTAAAGTACCTGATTTAAGTTTAAAAACCGCTACCTTTCCTGCTTCAGCTGCAGCCTCTGTTACTTTTATTTTAAAATCACCTAATACGCTTCCTGATTTTAGAACATCAGTTCCCTCAACAATTGTAAAGTCAGTTCCTAAAACAGCTGTAGATTGACTAGAGTCAAAAACCAATTCAACATTATGGTCTCCATCAACAGCTTTAAGAACCCCATAAGTAACCAAATAATCAGCACTATTTTTATTCAATACAACAAAAGCAGTCTGTTCTGTTTTATCAAACTCCAATAAAGAGTTTCCTTCATATGTTGGCTCATCATCATATTTACATGCAACCGCTGTAAAACCCAAAACAATAATAGCCGAAAGAATTTTAAATATATTTTTCATTTTCTATAACTTTGATAAGATTAATAACCTGGATTTTGAACAATAGACGGGTTACCTAATACTTCAGATTGTGGAATCGGGAATGTCCATCTGTAATCTGTAATACTTAAAGTAAGAGGTGTATCTACAATATCATCTGTATGATTTCTATCAATACTTACATCTGCTTTATTGGCTTTACCTAATCTTCTTAAGTCAACATATCTGAATCCTTCAAAGCAAAACTCTACTCTTCTTTCTTTTAATATATCACGATAAGCTTCTTTCTGAGATGTATAAGACAATGCAGGAGCAGTACCGGTAAATCTCCTCGCATCTCTCACCTTTTTAACATTCAGAGCAGCAGTCGCTAGGTCATTTTCAGCAACCGCAGCTTCAGCAAGGATCAAATACATTTCAGAAAGCCTGAATATTTTCAAATCATTTCTAAGCGGTGTATTTCCTTTACCAGGGTATTTATCAATAACCAATACATCTGTAAATCTATAATCAGGATCTGTATTATAGGTAGGGCTTACTAATGAAGTTGGATCTATAAATGCCCATCTTCTTACATCATAAGTAGGATCCATAAGATTAAACAGATTACGTCCCATGTCTAATAGAGGAGAACCATTAAGATCTGTTGTGTTAGTAGTAAAAAGATTAGCAACATTACTCCATGAACCTGCTGAAGGCCTGCTAAGTGCAAAAATAATCTCTCCCTGTGCTCCATCTGCCCACATTTTTCTATAAGGGTTTGTAGTAGAAGCTGAGTAGAAAGAGGAATTAAATGTAGAGCTCCCTGGATTTGCAGGTATAGGCGTTGCTAAAGTTAGTGCCCCACCATTATTGATAACAGCCTGAGCATATTGCTTTGCTAAAGCATATTTTTCTCTGTATGAATACATTCTAGCTCTAATTGCATTAATTAGATTATTTGTTACAAACAAATAAGAATTACCAGGTTTAAGGTTAGCTTCAGCAAAATTTAGATCGGCCTCAATTTTAGCATAGATTTCTCCATTAGATATTCTTGGAAGTTGAGAATCAGTCTGAGGCACCCCTTCTACCCAAATTACCCCTAATGCAGAATCATCAGCCATATTTGTAGTAAAATATGACTCCAGTCTTAAATATGCAAGAGCTCTCATAGTCCTTGCTTCAGCTAAAATAGAGTTATACTCTGCTTCTTCACCTGAGTTTGGAGTTATTGTGGCAGCAGCTCTCAACAACCTGTTAACTCGGTTAATTGTCAGATAGCTGTTAACCCAAACACCTCCTACCTGGGCGGTAGCACTATTTAAGATATATCTATGTTCTGCAAAATACCATCCAGAATTTCCTGGTGTAATACCTACCTCATCCGTAAACGCAGCGGTCAATTGTATTTCATTACCAGTATCATATGAAGTATATATATTTCCATTTAAAAAAGATCTTAAATCGGAAACCCTTTGAAGTGCTACCTGCTCCGTCAATTCTCCATCTTGTACAATATCAATTGCATCTTTACAAGAAGATAGAGAGAAAGCTATTGCAACACCATATATTAAATATTTGATTTTTTTCATTTTATAACTTTTTTTAGAATTCAATATTTGCCCCTAAACTTACTGTTTTCATATTTGGATAAACTGATAAAGAATATGCAAAATTTGGTTCAGGATCATATCCTCTCCATTTCGTCCATGTAAGTATGTTTTCAGCCTGAACAAACACTTTCAAACCTTTAACAAAGGTATTCTGAAGAACTGATTTTGGTAAACTATATCCAACTGAAAGGTTTTTTAATCTTACGAATGATGCGTCTTTTAAAAATCTATCTGAATAATCAGCTAACTGAAGATTAGTTGCTGTCAGGGAAGGGATATCTCCATTAAGATTAGTTGGAGACCAAGCATTCAGCATATCTGCTGACTGATTCCAGCTACCAATACTTGATGGGTCATATAACCACGCCATTGCATTATCATACTTCCAAACATCTGCCTGATAAGTAAAGTGAGCATCAACAAAAACACCTTTATATTCAAAGTTGAAACCGAATCCACCACTCCATACAGGGAACATATTCTTACCGGTAGCTCTTGCGTCTGTTGTATTATTGATAGTTTCAGTTGGGTTACCATTAATATCTTCATAAAGAGCTTGACCATTCGCAGGATTAACCCCTAAATAAGGAGCTAGAAACCACTGATCAATAGGTCCACCAACAACATTTCTAGTTGTTCCCGCATTATCATCCTTAACTAGAGATAAGATCTTGTTTTTATTATAAGCAGTATTTCCATAGATTGAAAGTTTTGTACTTTCAGTCTGAATAATGTTGTATCTTAATAATACTTCAATACCTCTGTTCTGAAGCTTACCATTATTACCTTTAATAGATGTTGTTCCTGTAACCGCAGATAAGTTAATATCATTGTATAGATCTTTTGTTGTTTTGTCATATACATCAATATTACCTTCCAATCTTCTGTTTAATAATCTGAAATCCAAACCAATGTTAGTTTGTGCAAGTCTTTCCCATTTTACGTCAGGGTTAGCAAATACACCTACTCCTAAAGCTCCAGCAATATTATTGTATCCTGTACCAGCAACATAAGTATCTCTAACAAGATTAGTTCCTACCAGCATCGGATTACTACCTGCAGATACTGCAATAATATTCTGGTTACCCTGCTCTCCATAAGACACTCTTAATTTCAACATATCGAATATAGATCCTTGCATAAAGTTTTCTTTATCGATATTCCATCTACCTGCTACAGACCAGAATGTAGCCCATTTATTATCAGAAACAAATCTGTATGACCCATCTCTTCTTATCAATGCACTTACACCATATTTACTATCATAATCGTAATCTGCAGTAGCAAAATATGCTAGAGCCCCCGCTTTAATTTTACTAGCAGAAGCACTTGGTACATAGTAAACGATAGGAGCTCCACCGCTTGGGTTAGCATAGTACACAGGATCAACATAACCTGTACCTGCTCCAAAAACCCAGTTTATTGGGTTCAAACCAGTTCTTCTCTGAGATGTACCGTTGTATATAATTTTAAGATAATCCAGATAAACACCTCCGTTAATAGTATGTTTATCTCCAAATGTTTTGTTAAAGTTTAAGCTGGTAATAGCATTATAATTAAACTCTCTTGTCTTTGAAAAATCTTCAATACCACCAAATGGTTTTGGATTTACAGTAGCATTTGCTCCAGACATTGCTGTTGCAATAGCTAAGTAGTTCCAAGGAGCTCTGGCAAAATTAGTCTCTTGGTATTTATAATCTACCCCAGACTTATGATTAAGCGTCAAATAATCAGTTAACTTATAGCCTAAATTAATATTCGCAATAATACCTGTTTCTGTTCTCTCATTTGGCATTGAACCTTTTCTCAATACATCTTCAAGAGAGTAAATATTTTTCCCACCGTCAAAATTAGTTCCAATAGCATCATATATCTGCTGTCCGTTTTGATAGATACCAGAAGGTAAATATGGAAGTCCGGCATTAGCACCATGTAATGGGTTCTGGATAGAGTTATTGCTTATATTAGCATTAGTTTCTTCATCCAACTGATGTCTTTTTGAGAATGATAAAGCTACCTGGGCGCCATAAGTGAATTTACCATTTTCCGATTTACCATTCAAATTATTTCTAAAAGTAAATCTTTTAAAATCAGACACATTAGATACAATACCCGTCTGATCAAAATAACCTAGAGATGAATATAAGTTTACATTTTGTCCCCCTACTGTCATTGCTACGTCATGCTTTTGGGTAAAACCTGCATTAAAGAAAACTTTTCTCCAATCGGTATTCACTGGATAGCTATTGATCTGTGCATCGGTAAGTGTAGCCCCTAATCCAGCACCAGCTCTTTTCTCTAGAGTCAATGCCTGTTGGGTATTAGACATATTATAGTCTGTCTTTGGTAAAAAGCTAACCCCTGTAAACCCATTATATGAGAATCTCATTGGAGAGTTATATTTACCTCTTTTAGTATTAATAACAATTACCCCATTTGCAGCTCTGTTACCATAGATGGAAGTTGCAGCAGCATCTTTAAGAATAGACGCAGATTCAATATCGCTGTCATTTAAGTTTCTGTATTGAGTCGCATTCGAAATAATACCATCAATAACGTACAGAGGTTCAGAGCCTGCACTTAGAGATCCAACCCCTCTAATGATTACATCAATCTTACCAGATCCTGGCTGACCTGATGTTGAGTTGATTGTCAAACCAGGCGCTTCACCTTGCAAAGAGTTCAAGAATGATGTTGTAGGGCGATTTTCAAATTTTTCTGCAGTAACAGTGGTAGAAGCTGTTACATCTTTCGCTTTTGTGGATACTTTACTATATCCAAGTACAACTACCTCATCAATTTTTGTTTCTTTTGCGTCTTTTGGCTTAAGAGTGTCGCTTGGTTTTTTTTGAGCAAACACGGCCTGGCCTGTAAAAAACAGCACACCAGCTGTCAATACACGTAATTTAACATTCATATTAACAAATTTTAATATATTTAATGGGCAAATATGTTAATAAATATTAACATTCACAAATTAAACCAATGTTTAAACAGTGTTTTTTTTTAATGTTTTATTTATAAATTACGTAAATAGAATGAGATTTAATAATAATAGATGATTTTTATTTAATAAAAAATAATTTTTAAGCAAACCATTTTAAATTTAACAAATTATTGATAATTCAAAAATAATTATTTAGAATCATTATAAATTACATGAGGTTGGAAAATAAAAAAACCACTTTATAAAAAAGTGGTTTTCACATATTTAGGATATATTTATTTCAGTTTTTTCTTAACCGCTACTTCTTCGTACACTTCAAGAATATCTCCGATTTCGATGTCGTTATAACCTTTCAGGTTCAGACCACATTCGTAGCCTTTTGTGACTTCTTTAACATCATCCTTGAAACGCTTCAAGCTTTCAAGCTCTCCGTCAAATTTCACAATACCATCTCTTAGCAAACGTACTTTAGACTGTCTTGTTACTTTTCCGGTAAGAACCATACAACCTGCAATTGTTCCTACTTTAGAAATCTTGAATACCTCACGGATTTCAACGTTACCGATCACCTGCTCCTGAATTTCCGGAGAAAGCATTCCTTCCATTGCTTCTTTTACCTCATCAATTGCTTTATAGATAACAGAATACGTTCTGATCTCAATTTCCTCACGATCCGCAAGTTCTTTTGCATTAGCACCTGCTCTTACATTAAATCCAATAATAATCGCATCTGATGCTGCTGCTAAGTTGATATCAGATTCAGTGATCTGACCTACACCTGAGTGAAGAATTTTAACACTGATTTCTTCTGTTGATAATCTTTGTAACTGATCAGAAAGAGCTTCTACAGAACCATCCACGTCTCCTTTCAGGATAATATTCAATTCTTTGAATTCTCCTAAAGCAATACGTCTGCCCAATTCTTCAAGCGTCGTATGCTTCTTGGTTCTGATTGACAGTTCTCTTTGTAACTGTTCTCTCTTATTGGCAATAGCTTTACCTTCACTTTCATCAGCATATACACGGAATTTATCACCTGCAGTAGGCGCTCCGTCCAAACCTAAGATTGTTGCAGGAATTGACGGCCCCGCTTCTTTAAGATTTTTTCCTCTTTCATCAAGCAAAGCTTTTACTTTACCATGGTTTTTACCTGCTACCACATAGTCTCCAACTCTTAAAGTTCCGGACTGTACCAACATTGTTGCCACATAACCTCTCCCTTTATCTAAAGATGCTTCAATAACAACTCCATTTGCAGAACGATCAGGATTAGCCTTTAATTCAAGCATTTCAGCCTGTAATAAAACCTTCTCCAATAATACATCTACATTATTACCGAACTTAGCTGAAATCTCCTGTGCCTGAACATTTCCACCCCACTCTTCTACAAGAACCGGAGGATTCAAACCGGAAAGCTGCTGACGGATGTTATCAGGGTTTGCGTTAGGCTTATCAACCTTATTGATCGCAATAATCATTGGAACCTGTGCAGCCTGCGCGTGAGCAATAGCTTCTTTGGTCTGAGGCATTACATCATCATCGGCAGCAATTACGATAATTGCAATATCGGTAATCTGTGCCCCTCTTGCTCTCATCGCAGTAAAGGCCTCGTGACCAGGAGTATCCAAGAAAGTAATTCTCTGACCATTCTCCAGTTTCACGTTATAAGCACCAATGTGCTGAGTAATTCCACCGGACTCACCAGCAATTACGTTTGTTTTTCTAATGTAATCCAGTAATGAAGTCTTACCGTGGTCAACGTGTCCCATTACAGTAACTACAGGAGCTCTCGATACAAGGCTTTCTTCTGTATCCACTTCATCTTCTGAATCTGTATCTTCAAGATCAGCATCTGAGAATTCGATTTTATATCCAAATTCATCTGCAACTAATAATAAGGTATCAGCTTCAAGTCTTTGGTTCATGGTAACCATTACCCCTAATGAGAAACAAGCAGAGATTACTTCAGTTGGAGAAACATTCATCAAACTTGCCAATTCACCTACTGTGATGAATTCTGTTACTTTAAGAGTTCTGTCTTGTGCTTCAAGCTCCTGCTGACGCTCATCCTGCTCTCTACGGAAAGTTCTTTTGTCTTTTCTGTGTTTTGCAGATTTGGATTTCCCCCCTTTATTGGTAAGTTTTTCTAATGTTTCCTTGATCTGATTCTTAACTTGTTCATCAGTCAGTTCAACCGGCATAACTCTTTGTCCGGGTCTGTTGTTCTGGCCTCCTTTTTTGAAGCCGCCACCTTGCCCCTGACGGTTTCCACCACCCTGGTTATTTCCAAAACGGTTTCCACCCTGGCCTCCCTGACCTTGAGGGCGATTTCCTTGTCCGCCCTGCCCCTGGCGGTTTCCACCTTGTCCTCCGTTATTATGCTGACGGTTTCCCTGGCCCTGACCACCCTGGGTGTTATTTCCTGAGTTTTGATTATTCCCCTGACCTTGCTGGTTATTCTGGCCGCCAGGTTTTTCAATTCTCTTTCTTTTCTTTTTTGCTCCGGCACCTGGCTTTGGCGCAAACTGAGTTAAGTCTATCTTTTCTCCAACGATCTTAGGACCATCAAGTTTCTGATAAACGGTTTCAATTTTCTGTGGTTCCTGAGATTCAGACTCAGTCTCTACTTTTGGAGTTTCCACTTTTTTCTCCTCTGCAACCACTGGTTTTGGAGTTTCTTTTACCGGTTCTGCCGGTTTAACTTCTTCTTTTTTCTCCTCCATTTTTGGTTTGTCTTTTTTCACAGGTCTGTTTCTAGATTCTATTTGAGACAAATCAATTTTATCCAAAACCTTAAATTCCTGCTTTTCAGGCGCTGCTTTAACTTCCGGCTGTTCTTCTTTCACGATTTCTTCTTTCTTTTCTTCAACCGGTGTCGCAACAGGAGCCACAGGAGCTTCTTCAACTTCAGGCTTTTTAGTTTCTAAGTCTATTTTACCTAAAATTCTAGTTTCTGGTTTATTTGCTTTAGCTCTTATCACTTCAGGGGTTTTCTTTTCTTCAATTTCCAGCTTTTCTTCCGGAACTTTAGTGATCACCACCTCATGGGAAGCCTTTCTTTGTTCGCCGTCTTTAGCAAACTCAGCTTCCAATGCAGAATATGCCGCTTCTTCCAATTGAGCGTTAGGATTGCTTTCAACCTCGAAACCCTTTGACTGTAAAAATTCTACTAATCTGGACATCGAAATGTTGAATTCCTTAACCGCTTTATTTAATCTAATTTTTGGCATTTATATTATTTACTGTTTTTTAATTTTTAAAATTAAAGTATTTCCTTTTTACTGTTTATTAAAATTTATTTAAATCTTAATCTTCAAATTCTTCTCTCAGAATACGTTTAACCTCTTCGATCGTTTCTTCTTCAAGGTCTACCATATTTAAAAGACTCTCAGTTTCTTTATCCAATACTGATTTTGCAGTTGTAAGTCCTACTTTCTTAAACTCATCCAAAATCCACTGCTCGATATCATCGTTAAATTCTTTCAATTCAACATCATCATCCTCGCTGGACTCTCTGTATACATCAATCTCATATCCTGTCAACCAAGAAGCCAGTCTGATATTCTGACCTTGTTTTCCGATAACTTTAGAAATTTCCTCAACCGGAGTATACACCAACGCGTAGTTGGTCTCCTCATTGATTTCAATTTTGTTAATGGTAACGTTTCCTAATGCTCTCTTCACCAAGATCTCAGGGTTTTTAGACCACTGAATAACATCGATGTTTTCATTTCTCAACTCTCTTACAACGCCATGAATTCTGGATCCTTTTACTCCTACACAAGCTCCTACCGGATCAATTCTGTCGTCATAAGCATCTACTGCGATCTTCGCCTTTTCACCAGGAATTCTTACTACCTTTTTCAAGATAATTGTACCGTCCTGGATCTCAGGAATTTCCAGCTCTAATAACTTCTCAAGGAATTTAGGTGCAGTTCTGGAAATAATAATCTGCGGTTTAGAACCTTTAAAATCTACTGTCTCAACAATAGCTCTGATATTCTCACCCTTTTTAAAGAAATCGGATGGGATCTGGTTTTCTTTCGGTAAAATAAATTCATTCCCTTCATCATCCAGCAAAATCACGTGCTTATGACGGATATGGTGGATTTCTCCTACAACTATTTCCCCAATTTTATCTCTGAACTGTTCGTACAGCATTGCATTATTATGCTCCTGAAGTTTAGTAGCCAGAATCTGCTTCAGGGTAAGAATATTTCTTCTTCCCAACTGCGCAACAGGAATTTCCATTGTAAAGTCTTCGCCTACTTCGAAGGTAGGGTCTATCTTTTTCGCTTCAGAAATTTCAATTTCCAGATCATCATCTTCAGACATTTCGTCCTCTACAATTGTTTTATTTAAAAATATCTGAAAATCTCCTTTATCCGGGTTTACAATCACATCAAAATGGTCATCTGAATCAAATCTCTTTCTTAAAAGAGTTTTCAGTGAATCTTCAATAATTGCCATAAGATCAATCTTACTGATCCCTTTTTCGTCTTTAAAATCACCAAAGGATTCAATCAACGCTATATTATCCATCTATTCTTTTTTCTTTTTAAAATTTAATTACTACTAATGCTTTTCTGATCTCAGAGTAAGGAATCTCTTTTTCCTCCTCTACATCTACTTTCCCTTTTCCGATATCTTTCGGCTTACGGTAACGCAAAACAAGGGTGATTTTCTCATCATCTACTTTTGACAATTCCCCTTCAATTTTAGAAGAATCCCCCAGCATCACCTCAATCTCTCTTCCAATGTTTTTACTGAACTGTCTCGGTGTGGATAATGGCTCACTCAGTCCGGCAGACATCACCTGAAGGCTGAAGTCATGTTCTTCACGATCCATATTGAATTCTATTGCACGGCTTGCATCAAGGCAATCCTGCAAAGAAACTCCGTTATCACCATCTAAAATCACTGTAATATCATCCCCTGCAGAAATCTTAAGATCAATAAGAAACAGATCTTTTCTGGTCTCAAGGAATTCATTTAATAATTCTTCAATTCTTTTTCTAAACTCCATATATTTTTATCTTGATTTACAGTACGAAAAAAGGCTTTCTTCCGAAGCCTTCCCATTTTTTCCGTAAATCCATTGCAAATATAAGCTTTTTTTCTAAAAATGCAAAATTATATTAAGTATCAAGCAAATAGCGCCCGGTTCATTTACAATAAATTAAAAGAATATGTCACAGGATTTTTATTACTTTTGTCTTTAGAATTTTAAAACAAACATTTTGAATATAACGATTGTAGGAACAGGTTATGTAGGATTAGTTACAGGAACTACTCTGGCAGAACTTGGCAATTCAGTATACTGTGTTGATATTGATGAAAAAAAAGTAGAAGGTATGAAAAACGGCATTGTTCCCATCTATGAGCCGAACCTTGAAGAAATGTTTTTGAGAAACATCCAGTCTGAAAGATTATTTTTCACTACCAATCTTAAAGAAGCTTTAGATAAAAGCGAAGTTATTTATCTGGCATTGCCTACTCCTCCGGGGGAAGACGGATCTGCAGACCTGTCTTATGTACTTAAGGTAGCCCAGGATATTGGTGAACTGATGACTGAATATAAAGTCATTGTCAATAAAAGTACCGTTCCTGTGGGAACTGCGGAAAGAGTAAGAGAAACGATCTCTTCCAGAACAGATATCCCTTTTGATGTGGTATCAAATCCTGAATTCTTAAGAGAAGGCTTTGCCGTTGAAGACTCTATGAATCCCTCGAGAGTAGTTGTAGGCGCCAGCTCAGAAAGAGCCAAAGACATCATGTCTAAAATTTACCAGCCCTTTACCAATACAGGGATTCCCATCATCTTTATGGATGAAAAATCCTCAGAGCTTACCAAATATGCAGCGAATTCATTTTTGGCAGTAAAAATTACCTTTATGAATGAAATTGCGAACTATTGCGAAAAAGTAGGTGCAGACGTAGATAAGGTAAGACTGGGAATGGGTAGTGACGACAGGATCGGGCACAGATTCTTATTCCCGGGTATCGGATATGGCGGAAGCTGTTTCCCTAAAGATGTAAAAGCCCTTATAAAATCAGGGAAGCAGGAAGACTTTAATTTCCAGATCCTGGAAGCCACGGAAAAAGTAAATACAACCCAGAAAGTAATCTTGGTTTCTGAAATTGAAAAATATTTCGGAGGAAATATTGAAGGAAAGAAAATTGCCATGTGGGGACTTGCCTTTAAAGCCAATACAGATGACATCAGAGAGGCTTCCTCTTTAGACAATATCGCTCTTTTGTTAGAGAAAGGTGCAGAAATCATAGCTTATGATGCTGTTGCAGAAAATAATGTTCAGAAGCTTTTAGGCAGCAAAATCAGGTATGCCAAAGGAATGTATGATGCACTGGAGGATGTAGATGCCTTGTTTATTGCTACTGAATGGCCGGAATTCAAAAATCCTAATTTTGAACTTATGGCTAAAAAAATGAAAAACAAAGTCATTTTTGACGGCAGAAACATGTATCCATTGGAAATCCCTGAGCAAAACGGATTTCATTATAAAAGTATAGGAAGAAAGACCATCTCAAAATAAATCAATGAAAAATATTATCATTACAGGAGGTGCCGGATTTATCGGTTCCCATGTTGTAAGAGAATTTGTAAAAAACAATCCGGACACTACGATCATCAATCTTGATGCCCTCACCTACGCCGGAAATCTGGAAAACTTAAAGGACATTGAAAATGAGCCCAATTATGTTTTCGAAAAAGCAGACATCACAAAACCGGAAGAACTCAGAAAGGTTTTTGAAAAATATAACCCGGATGCTGTTGTACATTTAGCTGCAGAAAGTCATGTAGACAGAAGTATTACAGATCCGATGGCATTTATCAATACGAATGTGAACGGAACCGCCCATCTTCTGAACCTGTGTAAAGAGTTCTGGACATTAAATCCTGATCATACCCATGGCAGATTCCCGGATGAAAAAAGAACACATCTTTTTTACCATATTTCAACGGATGAGGTATATGGAAGCTTAGGCGAAACAGGATTCTTTCTGGAAACAACACCATATGATCCTCAATCTCCATATTCAGCTTCAAAAGCAGCTTCCGACCATTTGGTAAGAGCTTATGGAAATACATATGGAATGCCATTTATCGTATCCAACTGCTCCAATAACTACGGACCTAATCATTTTCCGGAAAAACTGATTCCGCTTTGCATTTCGAATATCATCAATGAAAAACCGCTTCCAATTTATGGCGACGGAAAGTATACCCGAGACTGGTTATTTGTAATTGATCATGCCAGAGCGATTCATCAGATCTTTAAAGAAGCAAGAACCGGAGAAACATATAATATCGGAGGCTTTAATGAGTGGCAGAATATTGACCTTGTAAGAGAACTGATCAGACAAATGGATGCTAAACTGGAAAGACCGGAAGGCTATTCTGAAAAACTGATTACCTATGTAAAAGACAGACCTGGGCATGATAAACGTTATGCCATTGATGCAACAAAATTAAATAAAGATCTGGGATGGAAACCATCTGTGACTTTTGAAGAAGGGTTAGGAAAAACGATTGACTGGTACCTGGAAAATAAGGAATGGCTGGAGCATGTAACGAGTGGAGATTATCAGAAATACTACGAGACTCAATATAATTAATCATGAAGCTGGTTTTTCTATTGCTATTTATCATATCTTCTCTTTTTAATGCTCAGGCACTCCCTCCGCCTCCGGCAATGGCAAACTCTTCACAGCAAAAGCTTATTGATGAGTTTATAGAAGTTTCCCATTATAAGGAAGCATTGATTAATTATGCAAAAGATTATCTGGAACTGAAAATGTTTGATTACAGTGTGGATCCGCCCAAAGAACTGATTACAAAGGAACAGGCAAGATCTATTATCAACCGTTTTAATTTTGATGAGTTTAAAATTTCATTATACAGCTCATTCTCTTTTATTCCGGAAAAAAACTTAAAAGAACTTATACAATTTCATAAAGGCATAGGAGGAAAATTATCCAAAGATAATTCGGTATTCCTCATCACTCCCACCATAGATTTAAATATTAAAAATCAAATGGATTATGCCATAGAAAACATACAAAAATAAAAGATGAAAGGAATAATATTAGCCGGAGGATCCGGAACAAGACTCTACCCTCTAACGATTGCAGTAAGTAAACAGCTGATGCCGGTTTATGACAAACCTATGATCTATTATCCGCTTTCCACATTGCTTTTGGCAGGAATCAAGGATATTCTGATCATCACTACCCCGCATGACCAGGAAGGTTTCATCAAACTTCTGGGCGATGGTTCACAAATCGGCTGTAATATAGAATACGTTGTACAGCCAAGCCCTGATGGTTTAGCACAGGCATTTATCCTGGGCGACAGGTTTATCGGCAGTGATCCTGCCGCACTGGTACTGGGTGATAATATTTTTTACGGTTCGGAAATGGGAACTTTACTGAAAAATAAAACCAACCCGGACGGAGGTGTTGTTTTTGCCTATCATGTAGCTGATCCTGAAAGATATGGTGTCGTGGAATTTGACAAAGATCTGAAAGCCGTTTCTATTGAAGAAAAACCGTTGAATCCAAAGTCAAACTATGCTGTACCCGGACTTTATTTTTATGATAACAATGTAGTCGAAATTGCTAAAAATATCAAGCCTTCTGCAAGAGGCGAGCTGGAAATTACCGATATCAATAATGTTTATTTAAAGAATGGAAAGCTTGAGGTAGCTGTTCTTGACAGAGGGACCGCATGGCTGGACACAGGAACTTTTGACTCTCTTCACGATGCTTCAGAATTTGTAAGCGTTATTGAAAAAAGACAAGGATTTAAAATAGGCTGTATAGAAGAAATTGCGTTCAGAAACAAATTCATTAATGAAGAAAAACTGCTTGAAACGGCTACCAAATATGGTAAAAGCGGATATGGTGAATACCTGAAACAACTTATCGGAAAATAATCAATATAATTTATAAAAATCACAGACTATTGGCCATAACGCCAATAGTTTTTGTTCATACCGCCAAATATCAATATATTAGTTGTTGATTTTTAGTTTTATTGACGATGAAAATTCATAAACTAAGAGAGACGGTAAGAATTAATTATTATAAATTTGCAAAAACTTACACAGATGAATGAACCACAACAGAAGTGGACAGAAACGATTGATGCAGATCATTCGTTATTTGACTTGAAGCTAAAAGAAGTCTGGCGATACAAAGATCTTGTTTACATGTTTGTAAAAAGAGATTTTGTATCCAGTTTTAAACAGACTATTTTAGGGCCAATCTGGTTTTTTATTAATCCCATCTTAACAACCATTGTCTATCTGGTTATTTTCGGAAGAATTGCCAAATTACCTACAGACGGTGCACCGCCGCTTCTTTTTTACCTGGCTGGTGTTACTCTTTGGAATTACTTTTCAGCCTCATTACTGGCGACCTCCTCTACATTTACCGGAAATGCAGGAATCTTCGGAAAGGTGTATTTCCCGAGACTGGTGACTCCGTTATCAATTGTCATTTCCAATCTGATGAGGTTTGGGGTTCAGTTTCTTTTATTTATCCTTGCATGGGCATATTATCTGAGTGAAGGAAAAGTTCATCCTAACATATGGATCCTTGCAACGCCCTTTCTGATAATCCTTATGGCCCTATTTGCCTTAGGATTGGGTATGATTTTTTCTGCTCTTACAACAAAATATAAAGATCTGGCAATGCTGCTGGGGTTTGGAGTAAGCTTATATATGTATGCAACACCGGTGATATATCCTATTTCCTCATTACCGGGATTCTTTAAGAAGCTTGCTCTATATAATCCTTTAACAGGTATTTTTGAATGTTTTAAATATGCATGGTTAGGGGTTGGTGACTTCTCTCCTCTCATGTTAGGGATGAGCTCTGCTATCATTCTCATCATCATGGCAGTAGGAGTTGTTATTTTCAACAAGGTTGAAAAAACGTTTATGGATACGGTGTAATTATTTGCTGTTTAAAATTTAAATTAAAAAAAATGCTGGCTTTAAAAGCAGAAAACATATCTAAACAATACCGTCTGGGACAAGTCGGGACGGGTACTCTTTCCCATGATCTCAACAGGTTCTGGCACAAGGTAAGAGGGAAAGAAGATCCTTATCTGAAAATTGGAGAAACGAATGACAGAACTACAAAAGGAGATTCTGAGTATGTATGGTCTCTTCGTGATGTTAATTTTGAAATAGAAAAAGGTGATGCAGTAGGAATTATCGGAAGAAACGGTGCCGGGAAATCCACCTTATTAAAATTATTGAGTAAGGTTACAAAACCTACTACAGGAAAAATATATACGAATGGCAGAATCGCATCCCTGTTAGAAGTAGGTACAGGTTTCCATCCGGAAATGACAGGCAGGGAAAATGTATTCTTAAACGGGGCTATTTTGGGTATGTCCCGTAAGGAAATCAAGCGTAAATTTGATGAAATTGTGGCATTTTCAGGTGTTGAAAGGTACATAGATACTCCTGTGAAAAGATATTCTTCAGGAATGTATGTCCGTCTGGCTTTTGCTGTTGCAGCTCATTTGGAATCTGAGATTCTTATTGTAGACGAAGTTCTAGCTGTAGGAGATGCAGAATTTCAGAAAAAATGTCTGGGAAAAATGAACGATGTGACCAAAGGAGAAGGAAGAACAATTCTTTTTGTAAGCCATAATATGGCAGCTGTTAAGCAGCTTTGTACATCAGGAATATTAATGAGAAACGGACAGATCGCTCATCGCGGGGATATCAATAGTGTTTTGGAAAATTATATCATCAATGAATTATCTCCTAATGTTGATTTCAGATATATAGAAGATTTGAGCAAAAAAGCACAGATTCAAAAAGTAAAAATATATAATAATAAAACTGTAGAAACTACTGAGTTCGGCCATAATGAAGATATTAATCTGGATATAGGTTTTGTCAACAGAAATGTAAATACAGGGATCAGAGTCAATATTGCAGTTTTGGATAAGTTTGAAAATGTGGTCTTTATTACGAGAAAAGTATTTGAAGGAAAAAATGAAAATAATTTCACTCTCAAGATTGAGGGAGGTAAATTAATACCTAACACTTACGTACTTTCAGTTGCTATAGATACACCCTCGGTAGAATTGTACGATATTATAAAAGGTGGCATACAACTTAATATCATTGAAACGGGACATGAGAATTTCCTTGCCGGAGATACGGACAACGGAATTATCACTCCACCTGTAATATGGATGTAAACAATGGGTAAAAAAATATTAATTCTTTCTACAGGTGATGTAAATGGTGCATACGAAGCCATGTACAAAGTCGCTCATATTATGAAAAATATGGGTCATGAGGTTGTCATGTGTGTGAAACACAAAACAAAAAATGAAGACTTCATTAAAACCTACAGACATCAACACTCTTCGCCACATCCAGGTCTATTGACAAGAGTTATCGGCAAAATAAAGAATAAAATAAATCCTGTACAGCCTCCAAAAGCACTGAGTACAGACAGAAAATACTCCTTTTTCAGCAAAGATGAATTATCAGAAAATATTCATGTTGAGAGTATGCTGAACATTGTAGGTTTCACACCTGATTTTATCTTCACGGGAATGACTATTGATTTTCTCAACAGTACAGATCTTCTCAATATATATAATGCTACCAAAGCAAAAATATACAATGTTACAGTAGATATGAATCATTTCACCGGAGGTTGCCATTTTTCTTGGGGATGTGACGGCTATATCAAAGGATGTGATGAAAACTGCCCCGCAATTACAAAGAATGATGAAAGAGTAACAGCTAAAAATAATTTTGAAAGAAAATTTGAAAATGCAAAAAAAGCTAACTTTCAGATTATTGCCGGTTCAGGGCTGACGTTGAAGCAAGCTCAGGAATCAAAGATATATAAGGATCAGAAAACAATTTATAATGTCAACAGCCTTATTGACACCAAATTACTCAATGATAAAAACAAATCAATCGCAAAAAAAATATTTTCATTAGCTGATGATCACTTTTATATTTTAACGGGCGCCCAAAATATGGAAGATCCAAGGAAAGGGTTTTCCTACCTTCTTGAGGCTCTTGAAATATTAGATAAAGAATTGCCTGTTGAGCAAAAAGAAAGAATAGTGCTTCTGGTTGTTTCCAACAGTGTAAATGAAGAGTTCAACAGAGTGACCTTCAAAAAACAAAAAATAGATTACATAAAAGACTACAGGTTATTATCATTATTATATCAGGCTGCTGACATCTTTATCAATTCATCCATTGAAGATTCCGGGCCTATGATGGTTTCCGAAGCTCTTGCCTGTGGTACGCCTGTGGTAGGCTTTGATACCGGTGTACTCACCAATATGGTAATAAATGATTACAATGGATATAAAGCTCCGTTGAAGGACAGTGAAAAATTAGCTGAAGGAATAAAAAAGATCTTTGAATTAAATAAAGATTCTTACAAAACCTTTTCTCAAAATGCAGTCAAACAGGTCGAAGAATTTTCGTCTTATGAGTATGCTGAAGAAATCTTTAAAAACATCCTTGAAGCATGAAAAAAGTTGCTATTTTAGGGGCCAGCTATCTGCAGCTGCCGTTAGTAAAAAAAGCGAAAGAAAACAATCATGAAGTACATTGTTTTGCCTGGGATGACGGGAAAGCAGTTTGTAAAGAATATGCAGATTACTTTTATGATGTTTCTGTTCTGGAAAAAGAAACCATTCTTGCAGAATGCAGACAAATTGGTATAGATGGTATCCTGACCATTGCAACTGATATCTGTATTCCTACAATTGCCTATGTAGCCCACGAATTAAACCTCCCCGGAAACAGCATTGAATGCTCATTATTAACGACAAACAAGTCGCTGATGAGGAAGTGCTTTGAAGAAAATAACATTGTATCACCCCGGTCCATTTCAGTTTCTGAATTTAATCCTGATGATTTTAAGTCATTCAATTATCCATTGATTATAAAACCTTCTGACAGATCCGGAAGTTTGGGAGTAATAAAGGCAGATTCTCCTGAGGAATGTAAAGAAGCAGTAGAAAATGCAATACGTTATTCTTTCTCTAAAACCTGTGTAGTTGAAGAATACATCAAAGGCAAAGAAGTAAGCGTGGAAACAATAAGTTTAAACGGCGAGCATAAGATTATAACAATCACAGATAAAATTATTACAGAAGAACCTTATTTTGTAGAACTGGCACATCATCAGCCCAGTTCATTTCCCCAGGATATTCAAAATAAAATACATGATATTACCTATGCCATGCTGAAAGCTACCAAGGTTGAAAGCGGAGCTTCGCATGCAGAACTTATGATCACGAAAGAAGGTAATGTCTTCCCTATAGAAATAGGAAGCCGTATGGGAGGAGATTTTATAGGTTCGGATCTTGTTCAGCTATCAACAGGATTTGATTATGTACAAGCCGTTTTGGATATTGCTTTGGGAGAATTTAAATTCCCTTCTGAAATATCACAAAAAAAATATTCGGGAGTCTATTTTTTATCAGAAAATACGAAATACCTGCTTCCTCTCTTTGCTGAAAATGCATTGGAAACATTTATCGTAAAAAAAGAAATAACAAACCCTTCATTACAGCAGGCACACTCAAGTAATGATCGTTCAGGATATTTGATATATCAGTCGGACAAAAAAATTGATTTGGCATGAAACGCATAGCTATTATTGGATCAGGTCATCTGGGACAACAAATTCTGCATCATATTCATACTGATACAGAAGATAAGGTTATTGGTTTTTTTGATGATTTTCAGGAAAAAGGAAATACCATTAAGAACCTTCCTGTTCTGGGCGGCATAGACCATATTATGGCTTCTTTTGAACAAAATCTTTTTGATGAACTTATAATTGCTATCGGATATAAACATCTCACGTTTAAAAAGCAGGTATTCGAACAATTTAAAAACACAATTCCATTTTATACCTTTATCCATTCCACAACCATTGTTGATTCTTCAGCAAAAATAGGGGCCGGAAGCTTTGTGTATCCCAATTGCATGATTGATCAGCATGTGGAAATCGGTGAAAATACACTCATCAATATTTCATGCTCCATTGCACATGACTCAGTTATAGGCAACCATAGTTTTCTCTCTCCCTCAGTTTCAATAGCTGGTTTCGTTACCATTTCAGAATTATGTATTCTTGGGATAAACAGCACAATTATTGATAACATCAGTATTTCAGAAAATATACAATTGGGAGGAGGAACCGTAGTCATTAAAAATTTAGATACATCAGGATTGTATGTTGGTAATCCTGCAAGATTTATAAAATAAATATGATTCCATTCAACAAACCTTTTATTATAGGCAACGAGCTAACATACATTGAAGAAGCAGTAAAAAGCGGCAAAATTTCAGGTGACGGAATGTTCACAAAGAAATGCCAGCATTTTTTTGAACAGAAATATAACTTTCCTAAAGTTCTGATGACAACTTCATGTACTGATGCTCTGGAAATGGCCGCTATTTTATGCAACGTAGAACCTGGTGATGAAGTAATTGTTCCCAGTTATACCTTTGTTTCTTCTGCCAATGCATTTGCTCTTCGTGGTGCCAAAATAGTTTTCGTGGATTCTTATGCCAATAATCCCAATATTGATCCGGCAGAAATAGAAAAGCACATTACAGAAAAAACCAAAGTTATTGTTCCTGTACACTATGCAGGAGTAGCTTGTGATATGGAGAAGATCATGAATCTTGCCCATAAGCACAATCTATTTGTGGTAGAAGATGCTGCACAGGCTATTGACAGCTATTACACCTTCTCGGATGGTACAAGAAAAGCATTGGGATCTATAGGACACTTTGCAGCTTTTTCTTTTCATGAAACCAAAAATATCATTGCCGGAGAAGGCGGAATGCTGGCTATTAATGATCCCCAATATTTTGACCGTGCTGAGGTAATTCGTGAAAAAGGAACCAACAGAAGTGCTTTCTTCCGTGGAGAAGTAAATAAATACGGCTGGGTAGATCTGGGTTCGTCTTTTTTGCCTTCTGAGATCATATCAGCATTTTTATATGCTCAGCTGGAAAACCTGGAAATCATACAGAAAAAAAGATTAGAGATCTGGCATAATTATCAGAACGGGCTTTCTTCGTTACAGGAAAAAGGATTCATTACACTGCCGGATATCCCTGCTTCTGCAACCAATAATGCCCACATGTTTTACATTGTCTGTAACAGCTATGAGGACAGGAGTAATTTAATTCAGTACCTGAAAGCACAGGATATCCACCCTGTTTTTCATTATCTTAGCTTGAATAAAAGTGACTTTTTCTTAGCAAATAATCCTAAAATAGATATTCCTAACTCAGACCATTTCACAGATTGTCTGCTGAGACTTCCCTTTTATTATGAATTATCTGAATCTGAACAAAATAAGATTATAGAATTGATCAACAGTTTTTATAAAAAATAATATAACTGCCCCGCCACTTCTCAATAATAAAATATGAATTTTTTAAAAAAATATATTGTTAATTTTTTGTTCGATGTTCTGAATTCGAATGCATATAAAGCTCACCGGCAAAATAAACTGAATGCATGGGCAAGGAAAAGCTTTAAACAGTTTGGAACGAATTCTGTATTGCCAGAGGACCATTGGATAAAAAACCCTCAATATATATCTATAGGCAAAAACTTCAGTTCCCTGTTTCATCTCAGGTTGGAAGCATGGGATCGTTTTCAGGGAGAACACTTTACTCCTGAGATCATAATCGGGGATGACGTCATTTGTAATTCAGACGTCCACATTGGTGCTATTAATAAGATTATTATTGGAAATAACGTACTTATGGCCAGCAGAATATACATTTCTGATCATTCCCATGGAAATATAAGCATTGAAGATCTGGAGCATGTCCCTGGAATGAGGCCGCTATATTCCAAAGGCCCTGTAATTATTGAGGATAACGTATGGATTGGCGAAGGCGTATGCATCCTCCCGGGAGTTACCATTGGTGAGAATTGTATTATAGGAGCCAACTCTGTGGTAAATAAGAGCTTCCCTAAAAATTCAGTTATTGCAGGAATTCCCGCCAGATTAATAAAAACATTAGAAAACTGAAATGAAAAAAATAAAACCTCTAGCATTTTATCTCCCTCAATATCACCCCGTTCCTGAAAATGATGAATGGTGGGGAAAAGGCTTTACGGAATGGACCAATGTAAGTAAGGCTAAGCCATTATTTGAAGGACATGAACAGCCTATATATCCTGCAGACCTGGGATATTATGATCTTCGGGTTCCTGAGGTCAGGGAGCAGCAGGCTCAGATGGCAAAAGATTATGGAGTACACGGATTTATTTACTATCACTACTGGTTTGGCAGCGGTAAACAATTGCTGGAACGTGTTGCCAATGATGTATTGCAGTCAGGTAAGCCTGATTTTCCTTTTTGCTTCTGCTGGGCCAATGAGACATGGTCAGGAATATGGCATGGATTGTCAGAAAAAATACTGGCCAAACAGACTTATCCGGATGAACAGGATTTAATTGCTCATTTCGAATATCTGCTGCCTTTCTTCAAAGATGAAAGATATATTAAAGTAGACAACAAGCCGCTTTTCATTATCTATGATCCGAATCATTTAAATGAAGGTGATCCTCACTATATTTCAAAGTTCAGAGCGCTTGCGAAGAAAAACGGATTTGACGACCTGTATGTTATGGCATCCAATAAACTCCGTGATGATTTTGATTTTAAATCCATGGGGTATGACAGCAAAATCTCCAATGCCTTTCAGAAAGCATGGGTTCCCCATATTGATAAAAAAGAATATATCTCCCACTCCCAATATTATAAAAACAGGATAAAAGGACTGATCGGGATTAAGAAAAAAGAGCAGCCTAAAGTAAGAATTCAGGATGCCCGGGCCGTTGTAAATGACTTAAAGTTCGAAGAAAGTAACGTTCCTACCTATCCATGTATCCTGCCTAACTGGGACAACACTCCGAGAAGTGGCTACAGAGGGATTATATTAGCCAATAATTCCCCGGAACTGTTCGAAAAACAGGTAGAAAAAGCGCTACAATATCTTGAAAGTAAAAAAGATTATCCGGAACAGTTTTTAATTGTTAAATCCTGGAACGAATGGGCCGAAGGAAATATCCTTGAACCTGACAGAAAACACGGCTTCGGATATTTGAATGCATTAAAAAAAATATTGAATAAATACAGTGGAAATGAGTAAATTCAGTGTACTTATCGCTAATTATAATAATGGCCATTTTTTTGAAAAATGTTACCGGAGTTTAATTGCGCAGACTGAAACAGACTGGGAAGCAGTAATTTTAGATGACGGTTCTACTGACAATTCTCTTGAAATCATCAAAAAGATCATTGGTGGTGATCCCCGGTTTAAAATCAATCTGAATGAAGAAAACAGAGGAATAGGATATACAAAAAGAAAATTAATTGCCCTTGCTGAATCCGAAGTATGCGGTTTTTTAGACCCTGATGATGCGCTGGCACCACAAGCCCTGGAAATTGTCTTAAAAACTCATTCCGAAAATCCGGAAGCAGGCTTGGTATATTCAAACTTTGTCCGTTGCGATGAGCACCTCAACCCCATATCCGTTCATAAGGCCAAACAAATTACAGACCTGGATCAGTCTTATTTTAACTTCAATGCTGAAATCTCGCATTTTGTCACCTTCAAGAAAAAGATTTACGAAAAGACATCAGGTATTGATCCTTTTCTCAAAATTGCTGAAGATAAAGACTGGTATATGAAAATGTGCGAAATAGCCCCCGTTAAATATATTGATGAGGACTTATATTTATACAGAATCCATGACAGCGGCATTTCTACTACAAAAAATGCAGAAAAGGCATTGTTTTGGCACTGGGTAGCACTGATAAAAATGGCAGAAAGAAGAAACATCAGTGTGGAAGACCTTTTCCTTCAGAGCTATGTTCCGAAAAATAAATATGATCAGGCGCTCAATAAGCTGAATCACGTGAAAAATTCAAGATGGGCAAAACTGGGAAATATGCTTGGACTTTTTAAAATATTTAAAAAACTTTAACCCTATTGGAGTAAATTAACG
This sequence comes from Chryseobacterium amylolyticum, assembly GCF_051011775.1. Classification (NCBI taxonomy): domain Bacteria; kingdom Pseudomonadati; phylum Bacteroidota; class Flavobacteriia; order Flavobacteriales; family Weeksellaceae; genus Chryseobacterium; species Chryseobacterium amylolyticum. The sequence continues at coordinate 504,671 of NZ_JBPCHX010000003.1, read as the reverse complement.
TCTTAACGAGATAAAAAACACATATGATAATTGGTAATGGAATTCTGGCAAATGCCGTAAGATTGTACGATAAAGAAGATGTTATTTTTTTTGCATCAGGGGTTTCCAATTCACTGGAAAAAAATCCTGTTGAATTTGAAAGAGAAATATCACTCCTGAAATCAGTTATTCAAGACCATCCTGATAAAAAACTGATTTATTTTTCCACATGCAGTATTTACGACCCCAGTAAAACCGGAAGTCCTTATGTGATGCATAAACTTACCATTGAAAAAATAATCGCTGAGCATTGTTCAGACTTTATTATTTTCAGGGTAGGAAATGCTGTAGGCCGCGGTGGAAATCCCAATACGCTGATCAATTTCTTTAAAAATTCGATTCTTTCTGAAAATAAGCTGACAATCCATAGCAATGCAAGAAGAATCCTTATCGGGACAGATGATATTGCTGCATTTGTAGGAAAATACATGAGAGATTTCAATAATGAGATTATCAATCTCGCCTACCCTTACCAATATTCGTTGCCGGAGATATTATCCCAGCTGGAATATCATCTTGCTAAAAATGCAGATTATGAAAGCATAGAGGAAGGTTCCCTCTACAATATAGAGTTCAACAGCATTACCGAAGACTTTTTCAGGGGCATATCACCTGATGAATATTTAAAAAAGCTTTATACATCTTATTTATAAACCAGAATGATGCTGCTGCATACAATTAAACCGGCAGCTTCATCTGTAACCTGAAAAAATAATTTTTGTACCTTCGAACAGAAAAATTCAGAAACCCTGAGACCAGGCGGAAACAATTTATAAAGCCTGAACTTGTATTAACTGAAGATTAAAAACACAACTAACCCATTGAATAAAAATGAAAATGAACCCCAAAATATCCGTAATTGTTCCCTGCTACAAGCAGGCTCAGTTTTTAGATGAATGCCTGCAGTCCATACTGGATCAGACTTATGAAAACTGGGAATGTATTATTGTCAATGACGGATCACCCGATAATACTGATGAAGTAGCTGATAAATGGGTAAAAAAAGACAACCGTTTCAGATATCTTTATAAAGAAAACGGAGGCTTATCTTCTGCAAGAAATGCTGCTCTGGAAATCGTTACCGGAGATTATATACAGTTTCTGGATTCTGATGACCTCATACACCGGGAAAAGTTTGCCAAAAGCCTTTCCGGAGATAAAGAATATCCCTTGATCGTAAGCCAATATACAATTTACAGAAACCGGGAGCACCTTCCGGGCTATAAAGATATTCAGCAAAGCTTCCTGACGTTTGATGGAATTGTATACGGCTGGGACCTTAGTTTTTCTATTCCTATCCATTGTGCTTTGATCAATAAAAAGCTTTTGGAAGGTTTTCTTTTTGATACGACTCTTACCAGCTGTGAAGACTGGGTTATGTGGATTTATATCACTAAAGATAACCCTGATGCCCTTCTGATCAATGAAGCTCTTGCCCATTACCGAAAAGATGTCAACGACAATATGTCTGCTGACCCGCTCAAAATCATGAAGCAGCGCCTTAAAATTCTACCAACATTAAAGAAGCTTTACGGTGAAGAGGTACATGACAAGCTGGCCTATCATATCATAGAAGTTCGTACAACCCAACTGATACAACAGAGACGCGAATTTCAAAAAATGATTCCTCTGGCGGTTGTGGCAAGATATCTTTCTTTTAAAAAATTCTATTATAAACTTTTCAGGAAGAAAGTAGACGGCTAGCTTCCAGACAGCTATATTTCCATAAAACCACACAAATGAATCGGGTGATGCCAGACAGATATTGAGCAGAAACCCAAATAACATGCTATAACTTTTAATAAATTTATTTAGATGAGTCAGTTTGTACACGTAATCATGACAAGATTCAATGTTCCAACAAAAGGATGGAACGAAACGCGTTCAGGATTTAAACCCCTTACAGAAGAATGGCTGGATGACCGTTTTAAGCTATTCAGAACATACGTGCTTCCTTCCTATAAAAATCAGACCAACCAAAACTATGTCTGGCTTACCTTTTTTGATACCAACACATCTGATAAATTTAGAAAAATCATCAAAGAAATTGAAGCAGAATATCCTGTTTTCAGAGCCGTTTTCGTAGAGGATTTTGATGAAATGAAAACCAAAGCTGTAGAAGTAATTCCCCAATACTTCGCCTCTGACACTAAATTTGTCATTACCAGTGAGCTGGATAATGATGATATGCTTCATCAGGACTATATAAAAACCGTACAGGAACTCTTTAAACCGGTTCATGACCTTGTCATTGATCTGAGAAGAGGATACCAGCTTACTATGCTGCCTGATCGAAAAGCAGTGGTGAATGTTTATAATGATGTGGTAAATCCTTTTGTAAGTTTAGCCGAAAGTGTGGATAACTTTAAAACGATGTTAAAAGAAAGAGCACACAACAGCTACCGTCATTACCCGAATTTTTCTGTTGAAAACAGCAGGGAGATGTATATTCAGATCATCCATCAATATAACCTGATGAATGTTACCTTTAAGCATAAAGCAGTTTACGATGTTGATTTCTCTGAATATGGGATGACAGAAAATACCAGATTTACCATTAACCGCTTCAGAACCCTTCAGCATAATATTGCCAGGGTACCTTTCGTAATGGGACTTATTCTGAAGAAAATTTTTAAAAGATAAGGCCCGCCATCTGCCATGAAGCTTAATAACCTCCAGATATTAAGAGGAATTTCAGCATTGTTGGTGTGTTGTTTTCATTTTCGTGAAACCATCAACCTGCCAGGCCTGAATCTTGGTGATATTCTTTTTAAAAAAGGAAGTATTGGTGTACCTGTTTTCTTTATTATCAGTGGATTTATTATGGCTTTTACCACTCAGAAACTCAATTTCAGTAAAGATTCATTTCAGCAGATCACTCTCTTTTATAAAAGAAGAATCATCAGAATTGTTCCGTTGTATTATCTTCTCACATTGGCTGCGATGATACCCGGAGGAGGTTTCCTGCTATATTTTTACGGACCGGGTCTTCATGAGCTTATCCATTCTTTATTATTTCTTCCGACACGGAAAGAATTCCCCGTACTTTTTCTGGGCTGGTCATTAAATTTTGAAATGTTCTTTTACCTTATATTCGGAATTTCATTACTGTTTAAAGAAAAAAGATATTACTTCATCACAGCCTTTTTTATCCTGACAACTATTTTAGGATATTTTATCCATTTTGAAAATCCTTATCTCAGGATGGTAACCCATTCCCTGAATCTCTATTTTGTAACAGGAATTCTTTTTTCACTTTTACTGAACAGATTTACCGTTTCAAGAACCTGGGCAGGAATTATTGCTGGGGCAGGAATTACATCATTCATCCTTGTTTTGCTTAGTATTATCCCGATAGACAATGACTGGGTAAAGCTGGCCATTATATCCCTGTTTGTGTTTTCTTTTTTAACTTTTGACTACACATTCCATTGGAAAGGAAACAGATTTTTAGTCTTTCTGGGTGATATTTCCTATTCATTATATTTGTCTCATCCTTTTGTAGAAATAGTATTCAGGAGGTTTAAAGTTGAAGGTTATCTCAATATTCCTTTTTTCCTTTTAAAAATTATTACGGCTGTTATAGCAGCTTCGTTCCTGTATTATTTTGTAGAAAAAAAGGTAACCCATTATTTAAAAATTAAATTAAAAGCATAATTGATCAAAATGAAAATTTCAGTAATCATCCCCGTCTACAACGCTGAAAAATATGTTGCCCAGGCTGTAAAGTCTGCGCTTCAGTTGGAAGATGTATATGAAGTAGTACTGGTAGAGGATAAATCTCCGGACAACGCTTTGCAGGTATGCCAGGAACTTGCTGCACAATATGACAGGGTAAAGCTTTACCAGCATCCTGATAAAGGAAACCATGGGGCAGGCGCAACCAGAAATTTAGGAATTGAAAAATCAGAAGGAGATTTTATTGCATTCCTTGATGCCGATGATTACTATCTTCCGAACCGTTTTGATGCAGAAAAAGAATTGTTTACCAACAAAGATGTGGATGGAGTGTATGGTGCCATAGGCGTCCATTATTATTCTGAAAAGGCAAAAGAACAGTATTATAAAGTTTTCGGAGACCGCCTTACTACGGTTTATAAAAAATATCCTCCCAAAGATGTATTTCCGGGACAGCTTAATATGATAGGAACTTTTGGACTTTTCAGTATTGATGCTCTCACAATCCGTAAAAGTTCTTTACAAAATATGGAGTATTTCTTCAAAACCCATTTAAAGCTTCATCAGGACACAGAATTTTTATTCAGGCTTTCTTACTACCTGGATTTATATCCGGGAATACTTGACAAAGCAGTAGCTGTAAGAGGTGTTCATGAGAATAACAGAATTACCAAAGTAGATTCCGGACAAATAAAGCCGGCTTCTACAAGGGTTGTATTATGGAAAGAAGTCAACAGCTGGGCAGAGAATGAAAATACGATTCCCGAAGATATTAAGCTCCATATCAAACGGGTATACAGAAGTTTTCAGATTGCCAATGCTCCCCTTCTGAAAAAATGGGGAATGATCACGAAGTATCTGCTGACGGATTATAAAAGTATCCGATCCGGTCTTTACAATATTAATTTCAGAAACGACCTGTTTTAAACTAAGAAACTAGTTTAATAATTAATGTTTTGCAAAATGGATTTTTCTTAAAAGATTCCGCATCGGTTTTTCAATAAACTGGTAGAAAACAGCAGAACTCAGCAGCATCACAACAATATAAATCACAAATACCGTATCGATACCGAATGTATATTCCTGAGACTTAAAAAACGCCCTTAAAAGATAAAGAACAGGGATATGCGTAATGTATATGCCATAGCTTATTTCTCCCAGATACTCCAGCGGCTTCAATGAAAATAATCTGGTAACCCGGCCGTTATTGGCAGAAATCAGGATGATAGCAGGAACAAAAAGTAAAGCCATCAGACCATTATGGTAGAAAAGCGGTACAAACATCAGAGATATAAGGATCAGTAAAAAAACGGCAATAACCTGACGGTCGTAATTTTTCTGTCTGTAATTTTTTACGAAAAATATCCCCGCAAGGTTTCCGATCAGAAATTCATTAAGATGCCAGAAAGGGAAATAGTAAAGGAACTCATGGCTTTTTGTATGAGGCCCTTCATACGCTCCATACACCGGGTAAAGATTAGAAAACACCTGGGTAACCAGCCATAGAGCAATGGCAAACACCCAGATCATTTTATTCTTTTTGGCATAAAAATAATTATATAAAAGCGGAAAAAGCAGATAGAAGAAAAACTCAACGGAGATAGACCATCCCGGAAAATTGAGGATCATGGCTTCTCCGGGTATCCAGCTCTGAATCCCCAATCCATATAAAACCACTTTATACCAGTCGAACATCTCATACCGCGTCATAAAATACAGCAAAAGCCCAAGCATATAAAGCGGATAAATCCGGGCAAACCTGTTTTTATAAAATTCCAGATAATCAATTTTGTCTTTCTTATGATACGCTATAATCATAATAAACCCTGAAAGGATAAAAAAATAGCTGACCCCTACATTAGCCCTCAGAAAAAGATTGGAAATGTAGTCTATCTTATATAAAAACAGATCTTTATTAAAATGGGAAACAACAATTGCCATGGCGGCAACAAACCGGGTAAATGTAATCTGACTTATCTTCACAGAAAAACAAAATGCTTTACTTTATCAAAAGATACTCCCTTCAAAGCGGCAGGCTGTTTATCTGATATAAAGTATTAATTTTAAGGCACAAAAATAAGATTTATTCTTATAATTATGTAAAACAAATTATATTTGTAGGCTACAAATGTGAAAATAAATTCAGGTATGCTATATGAAATTTTAGCAAAAATTCAACGGAAAAGTCAGATTTCTCGTCTCAGAAAACACCCTAATGTTTCTTTTAAGGGGATAAAGCTTGGGACCAGCAATCATTTTGTTCTGCACGGAAATTTAAAGAAAATTACCATCGGGGATTCCGTGAGTTTCAGAAATTATGTACACATCCTGGTACAGCAAAATGCGACTTTAGAAATCGGGAATCATTTTTTCATGAATAATTTCTGTTCCATCAATTGTCTTGACAGCATTTCAATAGGTGACAACACGCTGTTTGGGGAAAATGTTAAGCTTTACGACCACAATCATGCTTATCAGACACATCCGGAATTTAAGCTGTTTTCTTCTGAGTTCACCACCGCTCCCATCAAGATCGGAAGTAACTGCTGGCTCGGAAGTAACGTAACCGTTTTAAAAGGGGTTACCATAGGAGATAACTGCATTATCGGAGCAGGATGTACCATTTACAAAGACATTCCGCCTAACACTACTGTAATCAATCGTCAGGATTTAATATTTAAGGAACAATAATGAAGTTTTCGATCCTTATCGCACACTATAACAATGCTCTTTTTTTCAAAGACTGTTTTGAAAGCATTCTTCAGCAAACCTATACAGACTGGGAAGCTATAATTTTAGATGATGCTTCTGCTGAAAGTGAGAAGAAAATAGTACAGGAAATAATTTCAAATGACAAAAGATTTAAATTTTTTGAAAATGAAAAAAATTCCGGTGTAGGAGTCACAAAAAGTAAGCTGATTGAACTGGCAGAAGGAGACATCTGTGGGTTTCTGGATCCTGATGATGCCATTGCCCCTACAGCCATTCAAAAGTGTATGGAAGTGTTCCAGGCTAAAAAAAATACCGTTCTTACCTACTCAAGATTCATGACCTGTGATCAGAACCTGAAACCGATTTCACCATTCAGATCTGCCATGCAGGTGCCGAATGGAGATCCTTACTTTTTCAATTTCCCGATTCAGATTGCTCATTTTGTGACTTTCAGAAAGGCAGTTTATGAACAAACCGAAAAAATGAATCCCAATTTAAAAATAGGAGAAGATCAGGATTTATACCTTAAAATGTATGAAAAAGGGAAAGTTCGGTTTATTGATGAAACCAACTATTTTTACAGAACACATCAGGGCGGAATCTCCCAGAATGACAATAAAAAGAAATCCCACGACTATTTTGCCCAGGTGATTTTCAATACCATGAAGCGCAGAGGACTTACCACCATTAATGGAGAAAAAGTTCCGGAACAATATACAAATGCAGATGAAATATTCGGACTGCTGCAATACCAGCACCAGCTCCCTTTCCGTATCAAGAAAAAAATAAAAATTACTTTACAATCAATCTTCGGATAATGTTAGAAAAAAAAATAAAAATTCTGTTCAGGCATCGTTCCATGGAAATGGGAGGCGTAGAAAAAGTATTACTGGCTCTTCTCAATAACCTTGATCCTGACAAATTTGAAATTACGGTATGCCTGACCCTTAACCAGGGGAAATTGCGTGATGAACTTCCGAAACATATCAGAAAACTATATCTTACCGATGGAAAAGAAGATTTTTCCGGGAACTCTATTTTACAGAAGCTTCAGCTTGTTAAAAGAAGACTGAAGCTGAGAAAACTGAAAAACAACCCTGCGATTGCCGACCGTCTCATCAATGATACTTTTGATATAGAAATCGGTATGGATTACAGGGATTACGAAGCCATTCTTAATTCTACCAATAAAAAATCAAAAAAAATAGGATGGTTTCATTCTGAAATTAATGTTCCAAAATTTCAGCCGCTGGTCCCTGATATTTTAAAGAGCTTTCCTCAGTTTGATCATATGGTATATTGTTCCCACAAGATAAAAGATATGATGCATCAGCACTATCCGGATCTCAATTATCCGGCAGAAAGTGTAATTATCAATCCTATTCCTATTGAAGAGATCAAGCGGAAAGCGGAAGAAAAACTGGAAAATTTTCCGGAAGGGCCTGTCTTTGCATCTATCGGAAGGCTTCATTCAAGAAAAGGCTACCATAAACTTATTGAAGCTCATACAAGGCTTATTAACGAAGGTTTCCATCACAGTATTATTGTCATTGGTGATGGTGACGAAATGAAGAACCTCAGGACTCAGACAGCAAAAAACAATGTTGAAAAAACATTTATTTTAGCAGGGAATCAGATGAACCCATATCCTTACATCAAAAAGGCAGATTATTTTATCCTTCCTTCAGAATCTGAAGCCTGGCCATTGGTAATTGCCGAAGCATTAATCCTTCAAAAACCGATTATTGCAACAGAGGTAGGAGATGTAGGTCTTATGATCAAAGACCGGGAAACGGGATACCTCATCAATTACGAGATCGATGAAATGTATTCGGCTATGAAAAAATTCCTTACGGATCCCGGCTTTGTTCTTCAAATCAGGGAGAATCTGAAAACTATTGAAAGCCAGTTTGACAATAAGAAAATATTTGACAGCGTAGAAAATATGATAGAAACGCTATACAGAAAATAGGCTACTGTGCAGAATATCCTCCGTCAATCACGAGATTGGTACCTGTGACCCATCTTGAGGCATCAGACAGCAGAAAAATACAAGCATTCGCTACGTCTTCAGGTTCGCCTATTCCCAGCGGATGCTTTTTTATGATCTCAGATGAAGCCTCTTCACCAATATCTTCAAACATTTTTTCTAAAATCGGAGTGTTTACCATCGCAGGGCTTATGCTATTGACACGGATATTACTTCTTGAAAGCTCCATGGCCAATGAACGGGCTCCGGCAATTACCGCTCCTTTACTCGCAGAATATGCAGCTTTTCCTGCCTCTCCTACCATTCCTGCAACCGAAGAGATAAATACAAAACTGGAGGTTTCGTCTTTATATTTTTTTAAGGATAAAATTTTAGCAATTTCGAGTCCTGCAATGACATTCACGGCAAATATGTCCTGATACAGCTGAGAATGGTGTTTTTTTAGCGGTAATGTTTTTTCGATACCGGCACAGTGTATAAATCCTGATATTTTACCTAAAACTGAAACTTTATCAGCAATAATTGCTTCAAGGTTTTCAGATTGGGTAATATCTTCAGTTATCGTTTCCACTTTTGTTTCAGGATCCAGCATGGAGACGGTTTTCATCAGTTCTGCATGATTTCTGCCCACAAGGATCAGGTTTGCACCGCTTTTGCTGCATCCTACAGAACAGCTTCTCCCGATTCCGGAAGAAGCGCCTGTAATGAGAATAATTTTATTTTTTAATGAGAAAGCATCCATTAATCTTCAAAATTTTCTTTCCCTATAACATCCATTAAATCTGATACGGTTTCGATATCTTTAAAATGCTTGGTATCAATTTTCTTGCTGAAATTTTCGTCTACAAACGCAATAACAGAAAGTAAGCTGATAGAATCATAGCTTTCCAGAGATTTCAGATTCGTTTCAGTAGTTAATGTTTCATCTTCTTCCAATTCCTCCTGTAGTTTTTCTAAAAAAACAGATGTTTTCATATTTTATAATTTTAAATGTTTGTTTTTAAATTTCCATAATAGTAGCTCCCCATGAGTACCCTACTCCGAATCCTGCCATTAAAACCTTATCTCCTTCTTTCAGCATTCCTTTTTCCATCATATTTTTAAGAGCAATAGGAATGGTTGCAGAAACAGTATTCCCTGTTTTTTCCATATCAATATAGAACTTTTCCGCAGGAATTTTCGTTTTCTTTCTTAAATAATTCAACATAAAAGAATTAGCCTGATGAAAAACAAAATAATCAATATCATCCATGGTCATTCCGTTCACTTCCAGTGTTTCTTTTACCAGTCCGGGAATATTCTCAATCGTAAAATTAAAAATTTCCGGGCCGTTCATATAAATATTTTCCGGGCTGAATTCATGTTCAGGATTCAGCTCAAAATCTTTTTTAAAAGCCCCTTTCTTCACAATAAGATTTTCTGCACCGCTGCCGTCTGTTCCCAGACAGAACTGATAATCATTACCTTCAGCCTTTTCGATAATGGCAGAAGCAGAGGCATCCCCGAATATACTTCGGTTTCCTTTATCATCAGGATGAATATGTTTGGTGTACGTTTCTGAAGTAACCAAAAGAATACTCTTTGCAATTCCTGCAGAGATCAATCCTTTTGCAAAAGCCAGTCCGTACACAAATCCCGAGCAGCCCAGGTTAAAATCTATGGCTCCGATATTTTTTCTAAGCCCCAGTCTGTCCTGCAAAATACAGGCCGTTGTAGGCAGGAAATATTCAGGACTCTGGGTACAGAACAAAATAAAATCTACTTGGTTCCTGTCATAGCTTTCGAAAATTTTTTCTGAAGATTGTACGGCCATATCCAGTACGGTTTCATTATCAGAAGAGATGTGGCGCTGGGAAATGCCTACTTTCTCCTGGATACGCTCTGAGCTCCATTCGGGGAACTGTTTTTCAAGATCATCGTTAGTTAACACCTGCTGAGGCAGATAATATTCTATTTTTGAAATTTTCATCATATTAATAAATTCTCTTTCTTTGCAAAAGTAACGAAAACAAATTTACACTTTGATGATTTTTATATTCAGAATCTTGTTAAAAATAGACGCTCTCTATCATACTTTTTTGAACAGGGCCAGTCTTGAAGTGGCAAAATACAGAGGGATGAAAGTAGGTAAAAACTTCAATATGCCTGATAAAGTGTATTTCGGAACAGAACCTTACCTTATCGAAATTGGTGATAATGTGAATATTGCCGGGGATGTAAGGTTTGTAAATCACGGGGGAACCACTACTCTTCTGAGAAGGCTTCCCGGATATGAAGATGCCAGAATCCTCGGAAGAATAAAAATCGGAAATAACTGTACCATTGGCCTTAATTGTGTGATCATGCAGGATGTACAGATTGGAAACAACTGTATTCTGGGAGCTAATTCTGTGTTATCGCAGTCTATGCCTGATAATACGGTCTTTATCGGAAACCCTGCACAGTTTCTCTGCACCATTGAAGATTATGGTGACATCGTTCTTAAAAATAATCCGGAATATCCCCGTGAACTGGAGAAAGACAGAAAAAAGCTGGACGCCTATATCAAAGAGAATCTTCCTTACAAATTCAAAAAAGCAAGGAAAATCAAATAAAAACCATGAAACGGAAAAAAATCTTATTTATATATTACCAAAATACCAAGGCTGGCGGCATAGCTAAAGTACTTTCCCATCTAACCTCAGAACTGGCAGAGCTCAATTACGACATTGAAATTCTTTTTCTGCTTGAGCCGCACGAGGATTTTTATCCGATACATCCTAAAGTTAAAAAACACTATATCAATTCTTTTGGAGATAAATACGCAAGGCTCGGAACTTCCATGTATAAGAAGTACAGTAAAATCCCCAAAATATATAATATTTATTCTTATCTGTATGATTTTGGCTCATACAGGGTATTAAAACAATGGATCCGTGAAAACCATCACAGGTATGACACTATCGTTTCCTGCTGGTATAAAATTTCCTCAATGCTGGCTGTTGACAGTCAGGTAAGTAAGAAAACAATTGCGTGGGAACATATCAGCTACCAGACAGGCGGGTTGGTTTATTACCGCATTTTACGGAAATATTATAAAAACCTGCGCTCCATCATCTCCCTGACACAGACTTCGCTGGAGCATTACAAAAAAATAAATCCGAATTCTGTGGTTATTTCCAACATTATCGGGGATAATTATGAAAATTTCCAACTGGATATTTCCAATAAAGAAAATATTATCTGTACTGTAAGCAGGCTGGATCCTGAAAAAAATGTAGAAGATTTAATTAATATCATCAAGGAATGCAATATAGGTGAAGACTGGAAAATCATTATTGCCGGTGACGGAAGCCAAAAAAATTTACTCAAAGAGCAGGCTCAGAAGCTTGGGCTCCATTCCATTGAATTTCTCGGAAGCATTCCTCAGGAACAAATCTTAGCGCTATACAAAAAATCAAAAATATTTTGCATGACCTCACTGAACGAAGGCCTGCCTACCGTTCTTATTGAAGCCATGTTCTGTGGTAATGCTCTTATTGCCTATGACTGTCCTACCGGTCCTTCCGAAATCATAAATGCCAATAACGGTTATCTGATCCGGATGCACGATAAGGAGGATTTTATCATAAAACTGAAACATCTGATTAACAACCCTGGTGAACTTACAGAGCTTATGGTTTCCAGCAAAGCGGAATCAGAAAAATGGAGTAAAGAAAAAATAGTACTGCAATGGGAAAAGATACTTTAGAACAGGATATGCTTATATCCGTCATCATTCCTGTTTACAATTCTGCGAATAGCCTGCCTCAATGTATTAATTCTATTTTAGAGCAGCGTTATAAAAATTTTGAACTGCTGTTAATAAATGATGGTTCTGCAGATTGTTCTTTAGAAATCATGAATTCATTTGCCGGAAAAGATCAAAGAGTTAAAGTCATTGATAAAATTAAAAACAGCGGAGTAAGTGATACAAGGAATATGGGTATTTCTCATGCAAAAGGAAAGATAATCTGTTTTATAGATTCTGATGACTGGGTTGAAAAAAATTATCTCCAGGTTTTCGTTGATCATTATAAATCATCAGATACTTTACTTCTTCAGAATATTATACGGGGTAAAGCCAGAGATCTTCATTATAAAACGTATCAAATACAGACAGATTTTACAGAATTACTGGTGAGAAATAACCTGTTATATTTCGGAGGGCCCGTTGCAAAATTTTTTGAAAGGGAAATCATCACAGAAAATAAGATTACTTTTAACAAAGAAGTAAGTTATGGTGAAGATCTGATGTTCTTTCTGGAATATATGAAACACATTAATGCCATAAAAATCATTGATGCCTCCCTGTATCATTATGAGTTTACTGAAAGCTCGCTGAGCAGGTCAAAACATTCCTTTGAATCTTTATTCAAATTGCATACTGCCATAAAAGATTTTATTTCCTTACACCGGCAGCAATCCGGCAAAAAGCTAAAAAAATATGTTTATCAGGTAGACTGGGATATTATTGAATCCGGTATCGATCAGGGTATTATCGGTAAAAACTTAAGCAGAAAAGAAGCCTATAAAAATCTGGACTGCATAGCATCATCGATAAACATCTGTCATTTCATATATACAGGGTTTTACAGAAAAGCTTTATTTTTACTTCTCAAAACCAGACAATTTAAGCTGCTTTTGAAACTTAAAAGAACTCTAAATAAATAATTCTCCTTTGAAAAAAAAAATTCTTATTCGTATTGGTTCCCTTCGCCACGGTGGTGCAGAAAAAGTCCTTGTTAATTTTCTTAAAAATCTTCCTGAGGACAAATATGAAATAGACCTGCTCATCAACCTGTATACAGGAATGTATATCAAGGAAATTCCGTCATGGGTCAATCTGCATTATTTGCTTAAAGGAGAAATGATTACCACCAACAGGCCCCATGAAATACCGGTAAAGGTATTCAGAGTACTGTATCAGAAAATGTTTTTATGGTTTCCGTCGCTTCTTTACAGGTTTGTTTTGAAAAATAAAAAATATGACGTAGAGATAGCGGCCATCCATGGGATGTACAAAGAGCTGCTTTCCAGCCCGCAAAAAGATTCAAAAAAAATAATCTGGATTCAGAATGATATTTTTAATCTGAAAGAATATACACCGGATGTTATAAGGGAGCTTTTTAAATTTGACCGGATACTGGTAATTTCCGAAAAACTGAAAGAAGAAATGCTGAAGGCTGCACAAAATGACCGGGAGAAACAGAATGTGATTAAAATCTTTAATCCGATAGATAAAAATGATACTTTAAGAAAAGCAGATATTGAAATCAGCGATTACCCTTTCAGTAATGATCTTCCCACTTTTGTGACTGTAGGAACCGTATATCCTCAGAAAGGCTATGACAGGCTATTGAATGTTCATAAAAAACTGATTGATGAAGGATTAAAGCACCAGCTGCTGATCATTGGTGACGGCTATGACTTTAATGCTATTCAGGAGCAACTTAATACGTTAGGACTTCAGGATACTGCAAAAATGCTTGGTTTCAGCAGCAATCCCTACCCTTACATGAAAAAGGCGGATTTTTATATTATGTCTTCGCGGCATGAAGGGTTTCCTACCATTATTGCTGAGGCCCTTATTCTTAACAAACCTATTTCGGCAACAGACATTTCCGGAATCAGGGATCTTCTGCAGGACGGAAAACTGGGAAATATCACCGCAAATTCCGAAGAAGGAATATATGAGGGAATGAAAAAGTTCCTTACTGATAAAAATGCTACTGAAGAATACCGGAAACAGATCTCTGAAACGGAACTTCCCTTTGTTTTGGAAAAATCCGTAGAACATCTTCAGAAAATAATTGACGAAGCATAAAAACATTGACAATGGCTGATTATTCTATTATTCAAAAAGACTTTTACCGGGAAAGCGGAAAATGGCTTTCAACATTTCAGATCTGGAAAAAATGCATCAATCCCAATCTCCATTTTATTTACATCTTGAGAAAGGCACAGAAATATCAGAAGAAACCCGTTCTGAATATTTTCTGGAGGATAGTACTAAGACATTATCAGATCAAATACGGATTTCAGATCTATCCTGAAACCCAGATTGGTGAAGGTTTTTATTTAGGACATTTTGGAAGCCTTGTCATCAATCCGAAAACGATTATCGGAAAAAACTGCAATATTGCCCATGGAGTTACCATCGGCCAGCAAAACCGCGGAAAAAATGAGGGTTCTCCCGTTATTGGTGATGAAGTATGGATAGGCACCAATGCTGTAATTGTAGGCGCCATTACTATTGGTAATAATGTACTTGTTGTTCCTAATTCTTATGTTAATTTCGATGTACCACAGGATTCTATCGTTATGGGAAACCCCGGAAAAATTTTTCCAAATTTAAAAGCAACACAAGGCTATATCAACAATAAGATATAAAACCTGCCAATGGCTGAAGATTTTTGAAACGCTGGCGTAATACACTATAAAACAAATCATAAAATTCTGCGATACTATTTGAAATTTATTATTTTTTTCTATTTTTACAAAAAATGAAAACAGTTATACTATAATTCATTTTTAAAAAATTAAAAACACACAACTATGAAAAAAAACACTCAAATTCAATCGGGTAGTTGAAACTACGGCTGCCCATCCTTTTACCTTTCAGAAACACAACATTAGCATTTAAAATCAGAACAACTGTAAACACTTATGTTTATAGACTTTGCCTTTTTATTCACAATAAGTGAAGAAAGCAAGCTGGTCTTCTATTGTGAATCTGGATATTTTACCACTTTAAAAAGACACAACGTTTAATAAATTCTAAACACATGAAAAAAAAGTCTATGCTCAGAGCTATTGCCGTACTATTCTGTATAGTACCCAGCCAAGCTTTTTCCAGGCTCTCTTCCATTCCGGCAGAGTACAGTTATGGAAAAGAAAAGCCTCCAGGGGTGAGCCGTTATACGCCGCCTTATGTCTATGATCTGGATCCAGGTTTCACCATTCAGCAGAATGTCAACCAGAAAGGACTGGTTGTTATTGAAGGAAAATTCACAAAGCCTTTCACCAGCGATGATGTCCGCATGGAGATCAAGTATCAGACCCCGCAAGGCGGCTGGATAACCGCCTGGTGCAAGATTCTGTATTCCTACAATCAGTACAATGAAAACCTTAAAGCTGTTTTTGAACTGCCTGAAGCCACTACAGCAACCTATAACCTGAAGATTGAACTGAACTCCAATTCGAATCTCAGCAACTTCAGCAGTGTGACATGGAACAAATCCGTAAGCCATTACAAGCAAGGAGATTATAGCCCCACCAGCTGTGACCTTGACGAAAATGAATACACCATCCTTTTGACTCCTAAAAAAGAAGGAACACTTATCCTTGATAATACAGGAAAAGTTACAGGTATCAAAGACAGGGTAACCTCAGCCCATGCGTGGAATAAACTTAGCAATATCATTATGAACAATAAGAAAGATGATGTTGTATTTTCTCCAAAGAACCCTTCAGATCTCCTTACCGATACTAATGGGAGTAAATCCGTAAAGATGGTGAATACAGGAGCTATAAGCGATACATTGGGCGCCACTCCGGAGTTTATTTACCATGAAATGCCAGGACATCCGATCCCTTATCTGTACAGCTATGATGATCCTGTATATATGTTTGCAGGGAAATTCTCCATCAACGGATTGATGATGAAATTCAGCCAATGGCCGGGAGAACCCAACGGACCTGGTTATCACAACTTTAAGAACCCAAACAGCCTGGAAAGCAGATACTTTAATATGTACAATACCATCCATGAAAAACTATCTGACTTCATGACTGACCAGGAGCCTATTGTGATTGTATCCAGCTATATTACAGGATTCCGGGTCTACAAAAGTAACGGATCCTACATTAACATTACTAACCTTACGGCTCACAGTAATTATGGCGCTCCTCATTTCGGTTACACCAATGATCAGGGCAATGCCCGTAGGGGACCGGGTTCTGAAGACCTGATCATTTCTAATACACCGGAAATGACCTTATATGGCATGGGTGCCCTCCGGAATAGTGTTACCAATTTCTATGACCCCGTACGTTCACTACAGGATATTGAATCAGAAATATCAAAATTCATCAACTATGTAGGAATCTTCAATATTCCTTATAATGTTGGGGAATGTGTGAATGCATGTTTTGCAATAAACTCAGGAGCTCTTCCGGACAATAATGTCATAGACTGGACCAAAGCCCCCAACAGCTATATTTTTACAGGAAAAGATAAAAACGGTAATAATGTGGATGGCCTTTATATTCCTGTTAAAAAAGCATATGAAATGTGGGCAAAAGGAGGCGACCTCATGAAGGATGAACAGAACAACTATACCAGGATTCCGGATGCAGGAGTTGCCAAAGCCGGATTATACTGGGAAGATGAAGTAGGACTGATAAAATCAGTGGCCCTTGAGGGAGCCGGAGAAAATGCCAGGATTAAAGTACTTGTCAATAAATTGAAAGAAGGAAACGCTGTGGTTTCTTATCGTATTGATGATAAAATATACTGGACCTGGCATGTTTGGGTTACGGATGACCCAACCAATGGAAGCACATATCACCAGGGATTTGAGGCTGATAAAAACAATAACCTTGTAACAGACTGGAAATGGATGGACAGGAACCTTGGAGCGACCAATGCCAATCTTGTAGGTCATGATTTCCACAAATCAGGAGGATTGCAATATCAATGGGGAAGAAAAGACCCGTTCCCATCCAATTATAAAGATCTTTCGATATATACCATCAGAGGAGAAGTTGGAATCCTGAAAGGTTCCGTTCCTTCAAAATACAGAGGAAGCCTGTATGCACCGGCTGACAATACAGGTTTTGATTCTCCTAACGGAAACATTAGATATTCCATCAATAATCCTATCAACTTAATTATTCCGCCGGTTTATGTGTACAAAATAGGAGAAACACCTGTTGATAACGGAGAAAACTACCTGATTCAGGGTCCTGGTGCAAACGACTGGGAAAGAAAAGAGCAAACCACATGGTTCTCAAAAAATAAGTATAAGGTATTCAACACGAACAACCATTATGACAATGAAACCTGGGATTTGTGGGGAGATACCCGCGGTGGAAAATGGGTAAATATGAATACTTCTGACGCAACCGTTGCCAAAGAAAGCAAGCAGTATGCAATGAAATCTTCTTTTGACCCATGCCCATGCGGATGGAGAGTTCCTTCTTTCTACTCATCCGTAGATGCAGAACCGAAAACCAGCCCATGGGGTAAGGCAGGAAGCATGAGTAATGTGGATATCTCGCCTAATACCTTAAGTCCACAATATCCTGGAATAAAAGTTTATCCTGGTTATGGATTTGACTTAAGCAATGTTGCTGACCGAAATTTAGGAATGCTACCCATCACAGGAAACTATGAGTACTACCCTCAGCCAATGACTTTAGCCAACCGTACCAGTGCCCAGATTGACGGATTAAGGGATGCCAACAAGCTATACAAACAGCCATTCATAGGCTTCCAGGATCAGCATAGTGATGGAGCACTGCATGCCTCTACGTTCTTTTCTTCCATCAGCCCGGGGGAAACTCCCGTAACAGGAGCAAGAGGACTTTTCCTAATATCAGATGCAGGAAATGTTCCCAACCACTCAAATGTAGGATGGCACAATATAGCTTATAACCGCATTCTTGAGGGAAATACCTATGAAACAAGGGCAGTACGCTGTATAAAAGATCCTAACAATGCTTATATGTCTGCAGCATTCGAAACAGAATATGTGGCTGCATCCCCTGTACAATATTCATCGGAAACTCTTAAGGAATGGACAAAAGACCCCAACAGTTACATTGAATATACCAACACCACGTTAGATGTACCTGCAGCAGATAAAGACATGGTTATCGATATTCCTTTGAGAAAAGCATATGCAATGCATAACCTCTATTTATCCGAAAATAATGAAATGCCAACAGGAAACATCAAATCTGCCTCTGTACAGTGGACAACTGATAAGAACCTGATTGCCAACATGGAAATCATTGGAGACACTATGGAAAATTCCAGATTAAGGGTAACTCTCAACCAGGGCCGTACAGGTAACGCCGTGGTAGCTTTTCATTTAGGAAATACCGGATGGATAAGTAGTGGAAATCCTGACCCGGTTCTTTGGAGCTGGCATATCTGGGTTCCCGGCACAGTAATACAGGAAAGCCCAGAATTCACCACAGAATCTATAGCAAATGATGGTATAAAAGCAGCTAATGAGCAGTTCGTAAACCCAACAAACAGTTATTATGGAGTTCCCTTAAAAACAATATTAATGGATAGGGACCTAGGAGCACAGATGCCATTTATCAACGAACATGTGGAAGGTTCTGCTGATACAGAAACTTCACCACTGGGATACCAGGCCTCTAACCCAACTTCTGTAAACAGTTTACGGGTAGATCAGATCAAGAACAGTGGCGGCCTGCATTTCCAATGGGGAAGAAAAGATCCGATCCCTGTATTTTACAATCCCGGAGGCTTCTATAATTACCCTCAGGTCTGGGTTTCCGGAAAATTATCCAGGCCTTTCAATACCTATAATGTCTACAGACAAAGCAACCTTGCAGGCGGAGTCATCCAGTATGGTGCAGCGGATATTACCAATACCAGCTATATGAGTAATTATACAAAACCTTACAGTACTTACTCCAACAGTTCAAATGCCAATGTATTGCCTACGGACAATACAGCTTTAAAAATAAAAAAAGTTCTAAAGTACTCTGTTAATAACCCATTTGTATTTCTGTATCAGAACGATGCTGCTAAGTTCGACTGGATTTCTGATGAGAACGGATTATTTACTGAAAGATGGAACCATGCCGGAACAAAATCTCCATATGACCCATGTCCTGCCGGCTGGAGAATCCCTGATCTACAGGGAACAGCGGTGGACGGTGTAAACATCTTTGACGGCTACTTAAGTTACGCCAAAGGAAACTCTCCATGGTTCTATAATGCCAAGTTCAGCATTCTTCAGTCCAACGGAAGCTATAAAAACTTCTACGGAATAGATCCTACTATTTCAAGCACATTATCAGGAGTACCCAGCTACGCTCCAAACAACAGGGTTCACTTTGAAAATTATAATGTCAATAAAGGAAATTATATAGGAGGATATGCCCGATCTACCGGCGCAAAAACGAACATCAGATATGGATTCGTCTTCAATAAGCCCGGTTATAACATCGGTAATTTTGCAAACAATGGAATCAGAGGTTTTGCCGGAGGTAATAATATGGATGGTATCATTGATGCAGCCAATGCAAGTTTCTATAAATCGGGGATTTGGACTTCTGCCGCTTTAGGGAACGGATCAGGTAAGGCAGTAGGAATGTACTTCAATTCTGAAGGTGGTCAAACTACCACTTCTTCTCCATTGAATGTTATCTTTTACTTTACTCCGACCTATGATTTCAACCCACAGGCTGCAATGTCTTGCCGTTGTGCCAAGATCCAATATGACGCCGAAGGAAATGAAATCCCAAGATATGATCCTTCAGCAATTCCCGTCCCTAAAAACGCAATGCAGAAAGCTGTCAATACCTTTGCCAAAAAGGACATTGAAAAGATGCAGAAAGACAACAGCAAACTGATTCTTTTCCCAAATCCGGTTAAGAATATATTATACATCAATGCTGATGACAAAGAGTATTATTTCCAGATCTACAGCCTTTCCGGACAACTGATAAAAGAAGGAAAGTTTGAGAACAGACAGACCGATGTATCTTCTCTGGTATCCGGAGCTTATTTAGTGAGGATCAACAATGCAGAAGCATTCGTGAAAATCATTAAGGAATAATCATCTCTCACTTCATAATTAAACGATCCCGGTTGGGATCGTTTTTTTGTTTAAAAACTATTCTAATAATTAAATGGAAAACGTCAACATAGGATTATCACCGTAAAGTATAGTAACACCAACAGTTAGAGAAAATTTTACTTGCATTTATCGGTAATTTCATGTACTTTTGAAAAATGTATTGTTAGATTACAGGTTATTATATTTTATCAGTAGATGACACAATCTTACAATACAACTTGTTCTGAAAGAAATCGCTTAATATTCAAAAACACAATCCAGACCTATTATTAATTTAAAAAAGATAATTTTTGATGAAAAAAATACAGCCCAAATTTTCCCATTCCATACCTGTGCAATCAACTCTATAAACGGACAGCACTCCGTTGCACAAACAACCGTAACAATTTATCTTCAAAAGTTTCTTTTGAGCTGTTGAGATATCTGTACACTTAAGAATTATTTCTGAAATTAATTCTTTTCCAAACAATATATAATTCCGATACCCGGCATAACACCTTCAGGAAACACCTAAGGAAGATGATATAAAAATTAATCTCAAAGCATAGAAAAACAAATACAAACATGTTAAAAAAAATAGTTCCGATTCTTCTCATCTTGATTTATCTTACAGGTTTTTTACTTTCCTTCACTTATATATTTGATAATTTATTTGGTGCAGAAAAGCTGGAAAGTATCCGGAATATTTTCGAATACGGAATTATGTTCTGTTCTTTCCTCGTATTCAATGCATTTCTTTTTAAAAACAAATACACCTCAGTAATTGCCGTTATTCTATGTTTATTATTAAGCATTAATTTCCTGATATCAGTATCCTGTTTTTTTATTTACCACTCAGGCTTCAATGTAGGAATGGCAATAAGCATCCTGGAATCTAATGTAAATGAAGCCATAAGCATGTCTTATATGTTTATCCTGCCAGGTATCCTGTTTTTTATTTTTTTTGGATTACTGCTTTATTCAGTAAATTATCTGAAAAAAAGTGTAATTAAGTTTGATATCAAATTTTTTATCATCGCTTTATTGTGGCTGCTTATGCCGTTTGCTTTTTATTTTAAACACAGATATGTAAGTAATAAAGGCGGAGGAAGAATGATTAAAAATGTGTACTATCATTTAACGGATTTCGGTATTGCATTAGATATCCAGAAAGATATCAATGCTCTCAAAAATGTTCCAAAATTCGACGTCAAAAAAATACAGCCTGGAATAGAAAATGTAATTCTTATCATCGGTGAATCTGAAAGGAAGCAAAACATGTCCTTATATGGCTACGACAAAAAAACAACACCTTATACAGATCAGCAGGCCGAAAATATGATGATTTTTGACCATGCCGTTTCTCCGGCAGGAATCACCAACCTGAGTGTTCCCCTGATGCTATCCAGCATTCATCCGGATGAATTCAGGTATCATTATGAGAAGCTTTCCTACAACATCATCAATCTGGCCAACCAAAGCGGATACAATTCCTTCTGGCTCAGTACACAGGCAAGCGCAAGAGGAATTACAGCCATCGCTTCCATGGCTAAAAATAAAAAATGGGTAAACGGCTATGATGAAGTAATTGTCCCCGAATTGAAGAACGTTATTCAGAAGAAACAGGATAAATTTATAATTCTTCACATTATGGGCAGCCATCCCAATCCATGCAACAGACTGCCTGCTAACTGGAATTCCGGAGATCTGAACTGCTATGACAGCTCCATCAAATACACGGATTATGTCTTCAATAATATTTTCCGCACTTTGAAAAACACCAATTCTGTAGTCATCTATGCTTCTGATCATGGTCTCAAAATAAAGGGTGACAAATTATTGCACATAGACTCTAAAGAATCTACCCAGGTACCGTTTTTTGTATGGTTTGGAGATAAGGTACCTGCCAAATACAGAATCACCGGACATGAAACCAAACTGACCCAGACCACTTATATTTACCCTCTGATCATGAAATATATGGGTCTCGAAACACCTCAGCATTATAAAAATGAGGAAAATAAATACCTGGACCTCAACATGAGCAGTATGGAATATAACCAGCTTCCGGAATAATCATTCCTGGTACTGCTAAGAGTGTTTATTGAAAAATTAAGAATATTTTAATTCCCATGACTCAGATTTTGATTTATACTTTGTAATTTTATACTGTTTTTAAACGTTTGGATTAAACTTATAGACATTAATAGTTGTAAAGCAAAAAGCATATCGGAATATTGAATATGATTTTAAGCATATTTTAATATTAAACTTTGTTAAAAGTGATTGATTCTTTAACAAAAATTATATTTTTGTACAATTATTGATTTGGTCTATTGATTTTGAAAATAATTTAAACGAAATAAATAATTATAAACCTTACAATTTAAATTATGGCACAATCGTACGAAGTTATTTTCGAAAACAACAAAAAATGGGTAGAGTCCAAATTAGCTGGGGATCCTGACTTCTTTCATGAACTTGCAAAAACTCAGCATCCGGATTATCTGTACATCGGATGTTCGGATAGCAGAGCTACTGCAGAAGAACTGATGGGAGCAAAACCAGGCGAGGTGTTTGTTTACAGAAACATTGCCAATGTGGTCAATACTTTAGATATGAGTTCCACAGCCGTTATTCAATATGCTGTAGAACATCTGAAAGTAAAACACATTATTGTTTGCGGACATTACAACTGCGGCGGTGTAAAAGCAGCAATGACTCCTCAGGATCTGGGGTTACTGAATCCCTGGCTGAGAACCATCCGTGATGTATACAGACTGCATCAGGCGGAGCTGGATGCTATTGAGGACGAAGGTAAGCGTTATGACAGGCTTGTAGAGCTTAACGTTCAGGAGCAGTGCATTAACGTGATCAAAATGGCCTGTGTGCAGGAAAGATACATTTTAGAAGAGTATCCTATTGTTCATGGCTGGGTTTTTGACCTCAGAACAGGTAAAATCATTGATCTGGAGATTGATTTTGAGAAAATCTTGAAAGACATCCAAAAGATCTACAATCTTACAAGTTCTGATTGGGTAATGAGCAGAAAGACTAAATAGTTTTTCTAAAAAAGAATGTAAAAATGAAATTCTGGAGTATTATTGTATTAACGTTTTTTCTGAATTTTACGGCGCTGCCAGGCATTGCTGCGGTTGCGGGCTGGGATATTGCAAGAACGAATGTAATAATCAATGAAGAAGAACCCCATTCTCACCCATCCTCATTCATTGTTTACGAAAAGACCATTCCGAAACCTTTAGATGTTTTCGATTATCTGAAGTTTTCCGAACCTGATGTTCAGGGCGTGTCTTTTGTTCTGATTGATGATTCCTTTCATCTTTCACCTTTACTTACTATATTTTCTCCCCCTCCGGAAGCGTAACTCCTATAGTTAGATTTTTTGATACTATTTCCATATCATTTCTGATATCGGATACACACGTACTTTAAAAAATTATTTTTTCAACTTTTATAATTGACTTATTTAAAGCAGATAAGCCGGTTATACCTTACAGCTTCACATTATGAAAAAGACATCATTAATAGGAGGAATCAAGGAGAATTTTCCTTCAGGACTCGTGGTATTTTTAGTAGCACTTCCGTTGTGTTTAGGAATTGCTTTAGCATCAGGCGCTCCACCTTTATCCGGTATTATTTCCGGTATCATAGGCGGCCTGGTAGTAGGAACAATCAGTAATTCAAATATTTCAGTTTCAGGTCCTGCAGCAGGTCTGACAGCTATCGTTTTAACAGCAATAACAGATCTTGGTGCATTTGAGCTTTTCCTTTGTGCAGGGATTATTGCAGGACTTATCCAATTGGTTTTAGGGTTTGTAAGAGCCGGAAGTATTTCCAACTATTTCCCGAATAATGTCATTGAAGGAATGCTGGCAGCCATCGGAATTATTATTATTTTAAAACAGATTCCGCATGCGTTAGGATTTGATAAAGATTATGAAGGGCATGAATCCATCTTCGATAACGGCCTGAATTTCGGATATTTTACAGAATTGTTTGGAGCGATCCATCCCGGTGCAGTTGTTATTACTTTCATTTCTGTAGCGATCCTTATCGCATGGGATAAAATCCACGTACTGAAAAGGATGAAAATGCTTCCGGGAGCATTGGTTGCCGTCATTGTAAGCATCCTTTTGAATCAGCTGTTTAAGATGTCCGGAAGCTCGCTGGCTATCGAAACCCAGCATTTGGTTTCTTTACCGGTACCACAGTCTTTTGATGATTTTAAGAACCTGATTACGACTCCTGACCTTAACGGCTTTACCAATCCTAAAGTATGGATTGTAGGGGCAACGATTGCCATTGTAGCTTCTATCGAAACTTTACTTTGTATTGAAGCTTCAGATCGTCTGGACAGACAGAGAAGGATTACAGATACCAATCTGGAGCTTAAGGCACAGGGCATCGGGAACCTTATAAGCTCATTCATCGGAGGGCTTCCAATGACTTCTGTGGTCGTAAGAAGTTCTGCGAATGCCAATGCAGGAGCAACCTCTAAAATGTCCACAATTATTCATGGTGTCTTCTTATTGATTTGTGTACTGTCTATTCCTGTTGTTTTAAATTTAATTCCGTTGGCAACATTGGCTGCGGTATTAATTCTGGTAGGATATAAACTGGCGAAGCCGGCTACATTCAAACATTTCTGGCATTTGGGAAAATTCCAGTTTATTCCGTTTGTGGCAACGGTGGTAGCGGTAGTGGCTACAGATCTTTTAAAAGGTGTGGGAATTGGTCTGGCGATATCCATTTTCTATATCCTTCAGGGAAATATGAAAAGAGCCTATTATTTAAGCAGAGAAAGGCTGGATGATGCAGATGGGATCAATATCAAACTGGCTGAAGAAGTATCATTTTTAAATAAGGCAGCCATCAAAAAAACACTTAAAAATATAAAACCCAACTCTACGGTGGTCATTGATGCGAGAAACACTTCCTACATTGCAACAGATGTACTGGAAATGATTCAGGACTTTGCCAATATCCGCGCAAAGGAACAGGACATCAATGTAGAACTGATAGGCTTTAAAACTTCATACAGAGATTACGAAAGAAGTGAGGATTCCCATATCCTGGTTACTCACAAGAGAGCCATGTAATCTCAATAATTAATTAATTTTTTTAACTTTAAATTCGAAAACAATAAAAATATGAAAGCACATACATACGAAACCCAATCTACTATTACTCCTGAAAAAGCATTAGAGTTCTTAAAAGAAGGAAACCAGAGATTCGTAAACAATCTTAAGGCAAACAGAGACCTTCTTGAACAGGTGAATGCAACCCGTGAGGGACAGTGGCCTTTTGCAGTAGTATTGAGCTGCATAGACAGCCGTACATCTGCAGAGCTTATCTTTGATCAGGGATTAGGAGACATCTTTAGTATCAGAATTGCCGGTAACTTTGTGAATCAGGATATTCTGGGATCTATGGAATTTGGGTGCAATGTGGCAGGTTCTAAACTTATTGTCGTATTAGGACATACCAAGTGCGGAGCTTTGAAAGGAGGTCTTGATGCTGCAAAAATTGAAGGTCTGGGAATGGACAACCTGAACCATCTTATCAATCACTTCAATCCTATCATCAATGAAATTATTGAAGAGAATGAAGAACGTTCATCCAACAACAGCTCTCTTCTTGAAAGGCTTAACCAGCAAAATGTAAGAAGCGCGATTGAAGACATCCGTAAGCAAAGTTCAACCCTTAAAAATCTTGAAGCTGAAGGTAAAATTAAAATCGTTGGCGCCAATTACGATGTTGAAACAGGTGCTGTAACCTGGTTATAAGAAGCAATTCATTTAATTCCAATTATAATTTACAGAAATGCCATCGGATTCCGATGGCATTTATTTTTGACAAATAGCATCAATATTCTAGCTATTTTAAATTTCATTTTTAAAAGTCTATTGATACAAGCTTTTTATACTGTCATTTTTCTTTTTGATTTCTGAATAGATCAAATTCAGTTTTTCGGGGTTTACTTTAGCTGGATTTGCTTTTATCGGAGATCGGTTACTTGGATGAACCATTGCCTTTTTTAAATCAAATTGCTCAAGATCTTTTTGAGTATAGAATATTTTTAAAAATCCGCCTGTCTTGGTAGGAATTTCTTTAGCTTTTACTGTATCAATTTTTATTGATTTTACTTTTTCATATTTTAAATTGCCTTTTACATCCATAAAAACCGGTGAAACAGCTATATCTTTTGGGGTAATTATGATAGAATTAATTGTTATACTATTTTTTATAGCTTCGTTCACGGGAAGGCTGATAGGATAGGAATCTATGGTTTTCGTTCCGTCAGAAAATAAGAAAATTGATTTTTCTCCTTCTTGTCCTTCCACGGAATATAAAGCATTTAATAAGGCATGTGAAAAATTAGTCCCCGCTTTCAATGGCTTGAAGAGAGTTATATCTTTTGTAATTTTATCAATAGAGGTAAGCAATTTCTGTTTATCCCGTGTTATAGGACAAATGAGATAAGAGTCTCCTGCAAAAACTACAATTGAAAATGCCTGATTTTCTTTTTTAGCAGAAACTACATTTCTTACAACCTTTAAAATTGCTTCTGATCTGTTCGGCTCAAAATCTATTGAATACATCGATAATGATTTATCTATCATCAAAACTATATTCTGCTGTGGCAGAGCGCTTCTTTTCTCCACATTTTTATTTTCAGTCTTGTTACAACTTAAGAGAGTCACCAAAAGCAGGATAAAAAAAGGCTTCATTTTTTTATAATTTCATGGAAATAGTAGATTTGAATACAACATTAATAGCTTGTGATTCAATACACAATAATAATCAATTATTTAATAGGTAACACTTCTTGAAGCGAATAAATTTTAAATAATAAAGTATTTAAACATAAAATGAATGACTGCCTTATTGTAAGACAGTCATTACATTATATTTTAATTTTTGTTGTTTTTCCTTTCTGAAATTATTTCCCGTTAAAAGCGGACATTGTATTATTCAATCCGGCAAATACAAAAGAAAGAGCAGCCTTGGAAAAGGTTTCAATTCTTTCGGTAAGCTTTTCAGCTTCTTCTTCATTCCAGGTTCCTAATACATAATCTACCTGTCGTCCGGCAGCAAAGTCTGCAGAGATCCCAAAACGAAGCCTTGCGTAATTTTGAGTCTGCAGTACTTCATTGATATTTTTAAGTCCGTTATGCCCCGCATCGGATCCTTTTCCTTTCAATCTTAACGTTCCGAAAGGGAGGGCCAGGTCATCGGTAACAATAAGCACATTCTCCAAAGGAATGTTTTCTTTCTGCATCCAGTATTTCACAGCATTCCCTGAAAGATTCATATAAGTATCAGGCTTAAGGACAAAAACTTTCCTTCCTTTATGTTTTCCTTCTGCCAGCCACCCGAAATTCGATGTATTGAATGATACCTCAAGTGTTTCCGCTATTTTCTCAGCTACTTTAAAGCCTATGTTATGTCGTGTATTTTCATATTCTGAGCCTTTGTTCCCAAGCCCTACGATTAAATATTTCATCAGAAATTTTTTGCAAAATTAAGGGATAAAAAATAAAAAACTCAATCTTAGGAAAGATTGAGTTTGAATATTGTTAAAAAAATTCTTTATTGTGGTTTGTAGATGTAATTAACACCATATCCTTTTGTCATATAAGTCTGAGGATCGTAAACGTAATTTGTACTCTTAACAATCGGCGTCGGAATTGGTGGAGTAAGATCTGTTACCGACCATCTCTTAGGGTTATTTGGAGAAAGGATAAGACTTTCTTTATCATTGATTATTGTAGATAATAATCTTGAAATTTTATATACATGCGGCAATAATGTGAATGGGCTCACCTGCTCATCATATGCATAATATTCATAGCTGTATTTTCCTGTAACAGCTCCAAATGCACCTCCTGACATTGTTCCGTAATATCTTACTACTTTTGATACGTTATCTCCTACATAGCTGTACCCTGTTTTAGAATAATCCGTGAAAGTAAGAGGAGCTCCCGGAACATCCGGCCCGTTTCTCATAATGATAGAATCCAGTTTTCCTGTAGAAGCGCTGTATTTGATATCATAAGCCGTTTTTTCTTTTCTCAGCAAAGTTTGTGGCCCAGGAGTCGTTGCAGGCGGAACAGGCGGAGGTCTTCTGAAGATCGAGCGGCTTTCAGAAATAAGCTGCAGCCTGTTGTTATTTGCGTAAGTGAATAATTGAGTGTAGGACACACTGTCTTTATCCAGCTTTCCGTTCCCGTCAAGATCAAGAAAACCATTGAAGTTGATCTGGCTGATTTTATCACCACTGTACATAATATCAGTAACGGAAGCACTGTCTGTGATTACTTTGGTCACAAGAAGCCCGCTGTAGCGATATTCTGCGATAGTATCTTTATCTGTAATTTCTCTGTATAATGCTCTGGGACCGCTTAATCCTTCTGTATTGTTAAGATCCAGCAATGGATTCCCGTCCTCATCCAGCATGTCCTTGCAGGAATGTATTGAGGAAAACCCTGCGATCAGTAAAATAAAATAGAAAATTTGTTTCATTTCCTTGTAATTGATTATTTTTTTGACAAATATAATTTTTTTTTGCCTAAAAATTGTATTATTATTTATATTCTGGTGAGATTAATAACTATATTTCTCCTATAAATTTTTATAGGTAAAAGTTAAATTCTGATTTTTTTCAACTGTTACATACCCCTGGTTATCATAAGAATAACTTTGGGCTGTATTTACAGGAGCAGCCGGTGACGGCAGTTCTATGAACATTGAAGTAGGATTGTTCGGAGATATTTTATAGAACTGGGCCGGATTGATCAGACTTCGTGTGATAAAATACACTGAAGGGAGTGTTGAATACGGGCTTTTCTGAGCATCATAGTTCTGGAAGCTGTACTTGCTTATCACAGCTGTGCTCATATTCGGGTTTCCATTGATATCCAGTATACCTTTGGAACAAACTACCTGAATAACATTATCACCATTGTACACAAAACTATAGTCAATAAATCTGTTATAGGCACTGATTCCTCCTTCTTTTCTCTTCTCAAGAATTTTAGTAAGTTTATTGGTAGTTGCACTATAGGTAAATGCATAGTCACTTACAACAGATACAGACGGGGTAGCCCCTGTTGCTGTAGAAGTAGCATTGTAAATCTTTTTACCGGTAGCATCAGGAACAATGTTGAATTCATACACAAGGCTGGATGATGCTGAACTTACATATTTAATTTTAGTGATATTCTTATCCGTATAGGTTACCGTTCCGGTAAAATAAGCATTTCCCGGAGCAGATTCATCTTTAGACACTGCAGTCTGTAAGTCTCCGGTTACCGCTGTAGTAGTGTATTCTTCCTGAGTAACATTATTGGAACTAACCTTTGCCAAAATCTTTTTAGGCGGCGGACCATCATCAGGATTCGGGATGGATTCTGTAGGATCTGAGGTAGTATTACATGCTGTCAGGAACCCAAGAAAAGCAATACCGGCAAACATTTTAAAAAAATAGTTTTTTACCATATAGAATTTTTTAGCTTGTCCAAATATAATTCAATTTTCGATAATACACTTTACTTTATCTGAACAAATTCACAAGAAATAGAGTTAATAAACAAAAAAAATCTAAAAACATAACGTTTTTAGATTTCCAAATATTGTATTATTATGAAAATTAATAAGGCTGTAATATTGATGTTGTCAAAACAGACTGTGACATATCGCTATTGAGGAAAGTAGCGTCAACCGCTCTT
Organism: Chryseobacterium amylolyticum; assembly: GCF_051011775.1. Lineage (NCBI taxonomy): Bacteria > Pseudomonadati > Bacteroidota > Flavobacteriia > Flavobacteriales > Weeksellaceae > Chryseobacterium > Chryseobacterium amylolyticum. The sequence goes on along the minus strand of NZ_JBPCHX010000003.1, from coordinate 474,654 downwards.
CCTATTCCAAGCACTGTTCCTGCAATAGCTCTTTTTATACAGGCTACTTTAACAGAATATTGATTTTGAGGGATAAGATTGGTAAGGGTTGCATTAAGGTTAAAAATCTTATAAGCACCGCTGTCTCCCAGGAGCACATCTGTTCTCACCGCTCTGAGTGCATCATTTATAAAAACACCACAGGCAAAGCTTGCAGAATTGGTACCTGTCTTCTGAACCGTTGTCTGGAATGAAAAAGTAGCTTTGTTTGTACCGTTGGTAACGGAAAACGTATCTACTGTTCCGGGAATTACAGTCCAGCCTCCCGTCAGAGCGTCTCCATTACTGTAAGGGCTGGTAGACCCACTGGCCCCAGAAAAGCTGATTCCGGTTTTATCCGCAACGGTGTTGATGGAAAACAAAGACATACTCCCCTGCCCATCAGCAATTTTGATAGCTTTCCAGTCATTCGTACCTAAATCCGTATTATTGTGCAATATATCACCGGCTGTACCGGCAGAACCTTTCAGTAAATCAGTACCTCCAGTTCTTAATTCTTTTCCAACATTAAGATCTCCGTTCACATCCAGCATATTAGTCGGATTAGGAGTATTGATACCCACCTGAGCATTTGTTGCAGCAGCTAATAAAAGAGATGTAACAAATAATATTTTTTTCATAATCCTTCTTAATTTATAATAGAGTTAAATACTTCCGGAACTTCATACACGTCTATTTTAAGAGAAGACTGGGAAATAAACTTATTGATATTGCTGTATAAATTTGTTCCTATACTCAGTGTATTTCCTGATCCCCCATAAGAGCCTAGTCTTGTACATGCAACACTTACCGTATGGTCCCCTTTGGAAAGATTATCTACAATCCCGATCTGGGTGTGGGTAAGGAAAGGATATGAAGTAGTAATGGCCTTCAGATTTCGCTGTCTCAGGTTTACCAGTTTGTCATCCACAAAAATTCCACAAGCATAATCTATTGAATTGTCTGTACTTCCTGCTCCCCCAAAATCTGCCTGTACAACAGTTTCAAACTGAAAATACGCTTTACTTTGAGTACTGAATACACTGATTACATGTGAAAGCCCGTCTATTTTTTTGAAGTTCGTAAGCGTACTATATTGTTTTCCCTGGGTAAATGTTCCTCCTCTGGAAGCAAGACTTACTGAAGAATCTTCCGAAGAAGTAAAGGTAATTCCTGCATCATCCGAGAATGAATTGTTATAAATCAGGTAAAATTTATTAGGTTCGTATTCAGGAATTCGAAGTGATTTCCACATCGGCGGAAAACCTTCCCCCTGAGAAACCAGCAGCTGGTCATTATTGCCATGGAAAACGGAGTTATCAGCAGAATTAAAAACCCCGATTTTATTTCTGAAATTAACATCTCCGTTTACATCAAGTTTGGCTTTTGGAGTCTCTGTTTTTATTCCTACCTGAGCTGACAGTAAAAGGCCCATGGTAAGAAGCAGCGTTGATAATAGTTTTTTCATCATTAGTTGTTTTTATAGCTCACGTATTCGATAACATCCATTTTCATTGTAGATTCCAGAGTAAATGCGCTGGAAGCCCCGTTTGAAGACTGTACATTACGTCCGATCGCAAATTGCGAAGCAGCACTTGAGGTATCAATCTTTCTGCATGCAATGTCAATATTATGAACTCCTACAGGAACGTTCTGCTCAGTATAGTTAAGCGTAAAGATATAATCCTGAAGCCCTGCTTTTCCGCTGTTGTTATTGGAAGCAATTCTGTCCGGACGTACAGCTACCAGTGTTCCGTTTCTGAAAACACCGCAGGCAAATCTGACACTCTGTACCGTAGTAGCTGTGGAAGCCTTCATTTCAACGCCGGTCTGAAACTGATACGTAAGCCTGTTCTTGCCGTTTTTGATGGTAAAAGTATTGCTAAGCCCGTTTATTTTTTTCCAGTTCCCTTTGGTGATATCAGTGATATTATCCCCAACATTGTTGGTATAGACGCCATCACCTGCAACTCCATCAGTAAGTGATATAATACCCGTTTGATCCGACGACAGATAAGAATTGATCAGCTTATACTGCCCCTCTTCCATAAAGGAAACATTCAAAGATTTCCACACAGGAGGCAAACCCTCACCCTGAGAAACCAAAACCTGGCCGTTCAATCCAGCTTCACCAGCCTGAGTTGAAGTTCCGCCTACTCTAAGTTCTTTTCTTAAGGTGGTTTTCCCGTTCACATCAAGAACAGACTTCGGTTTAGCAGTACCGATTCCCACCTGTGCATTGGCATAGAATGATAAAAATCCAGCCGCGCAGCAATATATAATTTTTTTCATAATAAGGACTGCAAAGGTACAGAATGAAGTCCAAAAAATTCCAGTTATATATCGGTAAACCTATAGAAATAAACACATTAGAGAATAGAATTAATCACACATAAAAGTAGAATTATTTCTACATAACTCCACTTTTTATATTTAGAAAACAGCATATAAGGTCTCAAACCCTTACTGTGCGGGAGTTTACAAAACTTCTTTACTCATTAAAGAGTGATTTCGCACCCTTAAAAAAGGCTGTAATTCTCTTTAACAGGAATATTACAAAAGAAAAACATGATAACAATCACAAAAAAACGTATAAAATTTTAAGGCTTTTATACGTTTTTCACAATTTTTATAAACTTGTTCCTAAAGAACAAAAAGTAAAATTTAATTATGCTCAATAATGGCTTTCAGCAGTAGATTTACCTCATCTACATTTTTAACCTTTTCCTTTCTCATCATCAGCTGATTGCCCTCTTTTCCTGACTTCTCTTTCAGCTGAGCTTCAGCAGGATTTCGGGTCAGATAATTAATTATATGTCTGAATCTGTCAGTCTGATAAAACCTGTCCTGGGGATTTCCCGGGAAGTACCCTAAAAACACACCGTTTTTCATGACAATTTTTTCAAAACCAATGTCTGCCGCAAGCCACTTCAGGGAAACACTCTTCAATAGATTTACAGCTTCTTTAGGTAACGGCCCGAAACGGTCAATCAGCTCCAGTTCAAACTGATGAAGATCCGCCTCATTATTGATCTCGGCAATTTTCTGATATAATAACAGCCTTTCTTCTGTATTGGAAATATATGAATCCGGCAGCATCAGCTCCAAATCGGTATCGATATTGACATCCTTCACAGATTTGAAAAGCTTCTGTCTGTCTTCTTCATTTTCAAAAAGATTTTCAAAATCAGCATCATCTTTTAGTTCTTCCAATGCTTCCTGCATTAATTTCTGATACGTTTCAAACCCCATCTCATTAATAAATCCACTCTGCTCAGCACCCAGCAGATCACCGGCACCACGGATTTCCAGGTCTTTCATTGCAATCTGAAAACCACTTCCAAGATCAGAAAACTGTTCTATTGCTTCCAGACGTTTTCTGGCATCGGAAGTCATCATATCATAAGGAGGAGTAATCAGGTAGCAGAAAGCTTTCCTGTTGCTGCGTCCTACCCTTCCTCTCATCTGGTGCAGGTCTGCCATTCCAAATCTTTGTGCATCATTGATGAAAATGGTATTGGCGTTGGGCACATCTACCCCACTTTCTACAATGGTGGTAGACACAAGAACATCATATTTCCCTTCCATAAAATCCAGCACATTTTTCTCAAGCTGCTTTCCTTCCATCTGCCCATGTCCCGTAATCACTCTTGCATCCGGAACCAGCCTCTGGATAAGTCCTGCAATGTCTTTAAGGTTTTCAATCCTGTTATTGATAAAATAGACCTGTCCATCTCTCTGGAGCTCATAAGAAACAGCATCACGAAGGGTTTCTTCATTGAATCCGATCAGCTGTGTCTCTACAGGCTGCCTGTTGGGCGGTGGTGTTTTGATCACGGATAAATCTCTTGCTGCCATTAATGAAAACTGTAAAGTTCTCGGAATAGGAGTTGCCGTAAGGGTAAGGGTATCAACATTATTCTTCAAAGTTTTCAATTTATCTTTTACTGAAACTCCGAATTTGTGCTCTTCATCAATAATCAGCAACCCAAGATCTTTAAATTTCACAGAACTGCTCACCAATTGATGTGTACCAATAATAATGTCTACCTTTCCGTTTTTCAACGCTTCCAAAGTCTCAGATTTCTGTTTAGCCGTCCTGAACCTGTTCACATAAGCAACATTTACCGGGAAATCTTTAAGCCTTTCTTTAAAGCTTCTGTAATGCTGGAAAGCAAGAATAGTTGTAGGCACCAACACAGCCACCTGTTTGCCGTCTGTAGCCGCTTTAAATGCCGCCCGGATTGCGACTTCCGTTTTTCCGAAACCAACATCTCCACAAACAAGTCTGTCCATTACCGTATCAGCTTCCATATCTCTTTTTACATCGATGGTCGCTTTTTCCTGATCCGGAGTATCTTCGTAAATAAAGCTGGCTTCCAGTTCATTCTGTAGATAGGAATCGGGTGTATACGCAAAACCTTTGGCCGTTTTTCTCTGGGCATATAATTTGATAAGGTCAAAAGCAATCTGCTTAACCTTCGCTTTCGTTTTCTGCTTTAAAGATTTCCAGGTCGGAGATCCGAGCTTGCTCAGCACAACCTCTCTTCCATCCGGTCCGTTGTACTTCGAAATTTTATGTAAAGAGTGAATGCTTACATATAATAAGTCTCCGTTTTTATAAGTCAGTTTAAAACATTCCTGGATTTTCCCGTCATTATTCACTTTTACCAATCCCATAAATTTTCCGATTCCATGATCGATATGGGCGATATAATCTCCGATTTTCAGAGACATGAGGTCTTTCAGGGTAAGCTGTTCAGATTTGGCAAAAGTGTTTTTAGCTTTGTACCTCTGATAACGGTCAAAGATCTGGTGATCCGTATAGACCATCAGTTTATGCCCGTTATCAACAAATCCTTCATGAAGTTCGGATTTAAAGCTTTTAAAAGGAAGCTCATGTTCAAGCTCTTCAAAAATAGACTCCAGTCTTTCTTTCTGTTTTTCTGTTGAAAAAGAAATCCAGGTATCGAATCCATTGTTCTGCTTTTCCTCAATATCTTCAATCAATAATTCAAAGTTTTTATGAAAAGATGGCTGTGGAAGCTGGTCCATTTTTACTTCAGTAACTTCTTTCAGGCCTTCCATCATCACTCCTCCAAAATCAACTGTTTTGAATTTTTTATAATCGAACAGAAACTCCTGGTCAGAAATAAAAAGTTCCTGCGGAGTCCTGTGAGCAATATCTTTACTCAGTGTATCATACTTTTCCAGGGACTTTTCATAGAATGTCCTGATCTTCTGCATTCCTACCATTCCGTTTTTAGAAACGACAAAGCTTTCAGGAGATAATAACTGCAGCAAAGACACTCTGGTTCCCGTCACTGAAAAGTTCATATTGGAAACCAACTGGAAATCCTTCACTTTATCTACTGAAAGCTGTGTCTCAATATCAAAAGTTTTAATGCTTTCCACTTCATTACCGAAGAACGTGATCCTATACGGTTTTTCATGCGAATAGGAAAAGACATCTACAATACCGCCTCTTACAGAAAACTCTCCCGGTTCAGAAACAAAATCAGCCTGCTGGAAATGATAATGATTAAGCAGTTCATCCACGAAATCAAAGTCCAGCTGATCCCCCACTTTAATATGATGGGAAATTGCTTTAAAATCCTCTTTTTTCAAAACCTTTTCAGACAAAGCTCCAGCGTATGCCACTATAACTTTAGGAGATCTCCCTGAATTGATTTTATTTAAAACCTCAGTTCTTAAAACCAGATTGGCATTCTGCGTTTTTTCTACCTGATAAGGTTCAAGATGGGTTGCCGGAAAATACAATACCTTATCCTTACCCAAAAGATCTTCCATCTCCGTATTGGCATACAAGGCATCTTCCTTATCATCTACCAGATAAAGAATATTTTTCTTCTGGACCAAAAAAAGCTCAGCCACAAAAATAGAAACCGAAGAGCCGGCACTTCCTTTTACGGCAATATGCTGATTATTTTCTAGCTGGGTAAAAATTTCTTTTCCAAATTCTTTCTGCAAAAGATCTGGAAGAAACTTTTCATTGATGGATTTTAACTGCATAAATAGTAATGGTATAAACGACAAAAGCGATTTCGGGAGTTTTCCGAAACCGTTTATGATATACAAAGGTACGGATATTTTTTATGTTCCTTTGAAAAACAGAAAGAGTGATGTTTAAAATGAATAGCTTACGTTCATTATTCTTAATTTTTTACAATTTTATTTAATAACATGTTAAAAAAATTCAAGTATTTTCTCCGTGGCACAGTGTTTGGCTTTTAAGTAAAACCAAACATTAAGAATAGTATTATGAAAAAAGCAATTAAAATCCTAGGAGTTATGATGCTGTTGGTATTTACAGCATTATCTTTTTCGTCGTGCAGCAAAGATGACGACCCTGTTAACAATGAATTTTTTGCAGGCACCTACAAAGGGCAGATTTCTTATAATGACGGTGGCTCTACCAACATCAGCACGGACAACGGAAGTGTATTTGTAACAAAGATAGCGAGCGGCACCAAGTATAATTTTGCTTTCTCAAACAGCATTCCGGACATTAATGGAGTAGAGTTTAATCAGGAAGGAGATCATACGCTTGTGATGATTGGTTCTACTGCGACCTCTTATATCAGAATTGACAACAATACTTTAAAAATATTATTTGCAAAAGACGGCAAAACGTGGACAGCCAACTGTACACGCTAGATTTGTCTATTTATATATTATGCAAGCCTGTCTCCTCTATTGAAGACAGGCTTTTTAATTGTAAATGAAGTGTTTTAATATTTTTTTAAGCTGTAATAAACTTTAGTTAAGTTTAAAAATCCTAATTTTCTAGCCTGCTTTTTGTATATCTTTATTCAACAAAAACAAACAATAATTCTTATGAAAAAATTATTATCTGCAATGTCATTGATCCTTGGATTAGGACTTGCAACTGCCCAGCAGACTGCTCCCGCTAAAAGCACAACAGCACATCCACCTGTAAAAGCAACTGCTGTAAAGGCTGCTGCTAAACCGGCAGAAGTAAAAGCTGCCAAACCGGCAATGGATGCAAAAGCTGTGAAGCCTGCACAACCAGCCGCCAAAATGAAAAAAGACGGCACCCCGGACAAGAGGTACAAAGAAAACAAACACCTGAAAAAAGACGGTACTCCTGATAAAAGATATAAGGAGAACAAATAAGCATAACATCAACATATAGTTGTTATTTTCATAATCAAATTTCGAAAAGCCGGTGGAACTTGTTCCATCGGTTTTTTTATGTGAGGCTTCATAAAAAATGATTCCAGATTCTCTACTTATTTATAAATTTGACCCATGTTAAACTTCTTCAAGAAAAATGCAGCACTGATCTGGGCAAAGAAACATGTCCGAAAAGCAGAGGATTTCAAAAAAAACGCTGAGAAAGACCAGGAAGATTTACTCCTTTCTCTTGTGAATACGGCTCAAAAAACACTTTTTGGGCGGGAGCATGATTTTGAAAACATCCATACTGTAAAAGAATTTCAGGACAGAGTTCCTGTAGCCGATTATGAAGATCTGAAACCTTATATTGAAAGAGTAAAAAAAGGCCAGGCAAATATTCTCTGGACAGAAACTCCTGAATATTTTGCCAAAACTTCAGGGACAACTTCAGGATCTAAATACATTCCTATTTCCAAAGAAGGAATGCCATTTCAGATTGCCGGTGCGCAAAGTGCTCTTTTCCATTATATCAGCAAAAAAAACAATGCAGATTTTGTAAACGGAAAAATGATTTTTCTTCAGGGCAGCCCTGAACTGGAAGAGGTATTCGGAATAAAGACAGGAAGACTGTCCGGCATTGTAGCGCATCATATTCCCAATTATCTTCAGAAAAACCGTCTGCCAAGCTGGGAAACCAATATCATGGAAGACTGGGAAGCCAAGGTAGACAAAATCATAGAGGAAACGGAACATGAAAATATGACGCTGATCTCCGGAATCCCGCCATGGCTGATAATGTATTTTGAGAAGCTAACCGAAAAACATGGTAAAAAGATCAAACAGCTTTTCCCGAATCTTCAGCTTATTGTCACCGGAGGAGTCAATTACGAGCCTTATCGTGATAAAATGGAAGAACTTTTGGGAGGCAAAGTAGATATCATCCAGACCTTTCCGGCGTCTGAAGGATTCTTTGCTTTTCAGGACGATTATACCAGAGAAGGGCTGCTGCTCCTTACTAATCATGGAATTTTCTATGAATTTATTCCCCTGGAAGAATATGGCAAACCTGAAGCAAGAAGATTAACGTTAAAAGAAATTGAGCTGCATAAAGATTATGCACTGATTCTTACCACCAATTCCGGGTTATGGGCTTACTCCATAGGAGATGTTGTAAGGTTTATCAGCAAAGATCCGTACAGAATTCTGGTAAGTGGAAGAACCAAACATTTCACTTCTGCTTTTGGGGAACACGTAATTGCTTTTGAAGTGGAAGAAGCAATGAAAGCTACCCTTGAAAAATACCCCGCACAGATTACAGAGTTTCATCTTGCACCTCAGGTAAACCCGGCTGAAGGACTTCCTTATCATGAATGGCTGATAGAGTTTGAAAAGGAACCTGAGCATTTGGATGTATTCAGAAATGAGCTTGATCAGCAGCTACGGGCAAGAAATACGTACTATGACGATCTGATTTCGGGAAATATTTTACAGCAACTGCACATCACAAGGCTTAAAAAGAATGCTTTTCATGACTATGCCAAATCCCAGGGAAAATTAGGAGGCCAAAACAAGACTCCAAGATTGGCTAATGACAGGAAGATTGCAGATCTCTTAGAAATTTACAAACTTTAATCATATTTTTTAAATTCCAGAAACGTATATTCGAAAAAAATTATAAATTTGAAAAACTAAAAGAAAATAATGAAAGCATCTGTACTGTTGAAATCATCCTTACTAACGTCTTTATTTGTTATTACATCTTGTGCTACGACAAAATACAGCGAAGATATTTCAAAAAACAATTACTCCAATCTTGAAGCCGGAAAAATTTACAAAGTCACCATGAGAGACGGATCTCCGAAACAGACGATTTTATTCAGAAACGTCGTTGGTGAAAATCTTGTAGGTACAGCGGGTAAAAAAGACAGTACAGAGGTAATTATTCCAAAAGCAAATGTAGCAGCTGTAAAAGACAGAAGAAAGGCCAGAATTGCGGCCGGTGCTACTCTTATCGGCGCTGCAGGTGTTGCTGCAATTGTACTGAGCTCTACCAGAGCCGACTAAAATAGATTTTATCTTTTGGGATATATTTAATATATCTTTTAAAAATCAACATATGAATAGTCCTAAATAAATTTTTAGGGCTATTTTTGTTCATGATTTCCTTTACCCCGTTACAAACATTACAAAATGTTGAGTTCAGAAATCTTCTCACCGGGAGATTTTTTATTGTTTTAGCTTTCAGAATGCTTGCCACTTTATTGGGATGGTGGGTATATCAGTTAACAAAAGATCCTTTTTCCATCGGCCTTATCGGTCTTTCAGAAGTAATTCCTGCCGTAAGCTGCGCGCTGTATGCAGGGCATGTTATCGATATGAATGAGAAAAAGAGACTGCTTCTCATTTGCAACTATGCTTATATTTTTCTGATCGGGCTTCTTCTGATTCCTGCATTTTTTAATGTGGAAATGCATTTTACCGGCCATCAGATCACTTATTTTATTTATGGCGTTATATTTTTTACAGGGATCGCAAGAGCTTTTATCGGTCCTATTGTTCCTTCCATGATTCCAAAAATTGTAAAGAAGGAAAATCTTCCGAATGCAGTAACTCTGAACCAGGCCACGTTCCTGATATCTTCTGTCTGCGGGCATGCTATTGGTGGTGTCCTTATCGGATTTATCGGAGTAAAATGGACCCTGGTTGCTATTTTATCATTAATATTTGTCGCTTCATTATTTTTCTGGCAGCTTCATAAACAGCATTCGGAATACAAAAAAGAAACAGTAAATGTTGTGGAAAGTATGCGTGAAGGAATTTCTTATATCTTTAAAACCAAAGAAATCCTGGGAGCACTATGCCTTGATATGTTTGCCGTCCTTTTTGGAGGGGCAGTGGCTATGATCCCGGTATTTGCCACAGATATTTTAAAGTCAGGAGCGGAAGGCTTCGGATTGCTGAATGCAGCCTCAGATATCGGTTCTATGTGTATCATTACTATTTTATCTATTGTTCCGCTTAGAAAAAACCAAGGAAAGATCCTTCTTGCTGTTGTTACCGGATTCGGGCTTTGCATCATTGGATTTGGCCTGTCCAAAATATACTGGCTGTCTTTTATGTTCCTGGTGATGAGCGGCATGCTGGATGGGATTTCCGTTGTTATCCGCGGCACCATTGTGCAGCTTAAAACGCCTGATCATATAAGAGGCCGTGTTCTGAGTGTGAATTCGATTTTCATCATGTCCAGCAATGAAATGGGACAGTTTGAAAGCGGTCTTATGGCTAAATTACTGGGGGTTGTGCGCTCTGTCGTATTTGGAGGATGTATGACCGTCCTGGTTGCATTGGTAGTGGGAAGCACTAATCCCAAACTGAGGAAAATGCAATATTAATATATTGTTTATCAATTGTTTTAAAATTCTGATATACAAAAAATCAGAATCCGAAATACTTAAAATCAGAATAGAACGTTTTCTATTCTGATTTTTATTTTACAGCTGTTTTTTTTAATCCAATAAAAGAATTCGATCTCAAAAATTCATCAAAACCACCAATATCTTTACGATGTCTGCATAATTCAATCTCAAGAATAAAATACAACATTTAAAACCAATACATTACTTTGATTAAATATATCTCAAAATCTTTAATTTAACGTTAATAATTTTTTATATTTGCTTCATAAACTATCCCCTATGACTAAACTTTTACTAATTATGAGCTTTCTCATTGTAAATTATTGGGCAGAAGCCCAGACTTTCTCTGATAAAGCGTTAACCCAAGCTGTTTTGCAGCTCAACGCTTCCAAAACAGCCAATGATTACGATAATCTTTTCAATAAATTTTCTGGAGCAAAAACGTCAGAAACATGGCAGTCCAGTTATTATGCCGCTGTCGCTTTATATCTTAAGAATGAAACCCTGCTGAAGAAATCAGCCGGAGCAAGCCTTATGGATGACAATGCTTTAGCCAGAAAAATAGCAGCAGGAGCATGGACTGTACAAAGAGACAATGCTGAGATCAACATATTGCTAGGGTTACTATATGTTCAGAAAATTCAGATCGATAGCTCCCAAAGCAGCCAGCCGGACCAGGATATCATCTCTCAAAGTATAGCAAAAGCGGAAGCCAACTCTGTAAACAATCCGAGACTGGCCGTTCTTCAGGCAAAAATCAAAGAAAAATCAGGTGATAAATCCAATGCCGACATTTTATACCGTAAAGCTTTAAGCGAATTCTCCAACCCCTCTTCAGACAGTAAATCTCCAACATGGGGAAAGCAGCTGATACCTTTCCAATAACCTGAAGATAAAAAATTAAAATGATCAACATGAAAAAATATCTACTCGTTTTTCTATTTTTTTTAGCCCAAATGGCTTTTGCACAGCAGGACTGTGCTACTGCCATACCGATATGCAGTGATGCCGCCATTTCTCTCACTCCTAACAGCTGGGGGAATGTAAAAGAAGGTCAGGTAGGCTGTCTGGGCCCTTCCGGAGAGAGTAATTCCATATGGCTTACTTTCAGCATAGAAACAGCCGGAACACTTACTTTTGTAGTAACTCCTACAGGCCCCAATGCCGTAGGTATTGATTATGATTTTGCCCTTTATGGCCCCAATCATAACTGTGCCAATACAACAGCCACTCCATTGAGATGTTCTTATGCTGGTGTTAATATAAGCATCGTCAACCCTACCGGGCTTAATATGACTTCTACGGATACAAGTGAACCATCAACTGGTGATGGTTTTGTAAAATATATTGATGTCCTCCCGGGGCAGGTTTACCATCTTCTTTTGAATAATTATTCTCCGCAAATTGCCCCATTTACGTTAACTTTTGGAGGAACAGCTAAGCTTCTTACTCCGTTTGACCATAATTCGGCACAGGTTTATCAGCCACATCCGTTTTTACAGCCTGGCCCTACGCAGAACGGAGAGATCCCGGTATGCGGAAAAATTGTCAACTATGATTTTTCTACATTTTCCTCCCAGATCTTAAATGGCAACCCTAATTTTGTAGTAAAATATTATGCTTCAGCAACAGATGCATTAGACGATACAAACGCAATTACTGCGCCTACGAACATTAATGTAGCTACCACTTATACTTATGCAATCAGCTATGTTGATCCAAACAGCCCGACCAGCTTCTTAAACCAGTGCAGAGAATATGGACAGATCAAATTTCTTGATAAATCATTCACGCTAAACCCTGCCACACTTACCTCTTGCAGCAACAATAATTCAGGGACTGCAATGTATGATCTATCTACAGCAACTGTAGGAGCTGCTCCTAACCATATATTAAAGTATTATCCTTCTATGTATGATCTTAATAACGGAACCAATGAGATTACCAATCCTTACATGTTTGTTTCGGCAGAAGGGTCAGTTTTTGTAAAAGCAATCAACGAATTTGGATGTACAGCATCTGCAGAAATTACTCTTAAATTCTATCCTCTGGTTACAGCAACAGATGCTTCATTAAGATCTTGTTTTATAGAATCCAACCCGTCCACTGCTTTATTCAATCTTGCAAATGCACCGGTGACAAGCCCTACGGGAACCACTACCAAGAGATATTTCCCGTCACTGACAGATGCAATAGATGCAACAAACGAAATTTTAGGATTCAATAATTATATAGCACCGAATGGATTTGTATATGTTAGAGTATCAGACACACGAGGATGCTATACCGTTGCAAAAATTACCTTAACAGTAATTCCTCCTGTAACATCAAGTGTTCTGAAAGACAAAATCATCTGTATGGAGGACACCACAACTTTAGATGCAGGACCAGGATTCAACAGCTACGAGTGGAGCACAGGAGCTACTACCCAGTCTATCAAAGATGTAGGAGTAGGGGTTTACTGGGTAAAACTGAAAACAGGAGAATGTATCGCAACGCAGAAAGTTACTGTATATCCTTCTGAACAACCTGTCGTAAACGGGGTTGATGTTTCCAATACAACTCTTACAATAAATGTTATCGGAGGAACACCGGATTATCAGTACTCAATGGATAAAATCACATGGCAGAATTCCAATACCTTCACCAATATTGCCAGAGGCACTTATAAAGTATATGTAAAAGATGCTTATGACTGTGAGCCTATTGAAGTGACTGTAGTGGTTCCAAACCTTATCAATATGATTACGCCTAATGGCGACGGTGTGAATGATGTTGTAGATTATTCCGCTATGGCAGACAAACAAAATCTTATTTTGAGTATCTTTGACAGATACGGAACAAAAATCCACCAGGGAGACAAATCAAACGGTTACAAATGGGACGGAACGATTGCAGGGAAGAAGATACCAACAGGTACATACTGGTATTCTGTAACCTGGAATGAGAATGATAAAAAGAACACTCCTTTCAAGTTTTCAGGTTGGATTGTGGTAAAAAACAGAGAATAATCCTTTACATAAAAAGCCGCTTTGGCGGCTTTTTCTTTTACAAATAATGATAAAAATTTATTGATTTTATAACTTGTTTAACGAAAATAGTTTTAACAATGAAAAAAATATTACTTCTTTTTATTTTATTGATAACTCAAATGGCCTATTCACAGTCAGACTGTGTCACAGCAATCCCTATCTGTGGTAACTCTGACATTTCTTATACCCCTTCTGGCCCGGGGAGCATCATAGAAATTCTTAATCAACACGGAGGCTGCCTTAGTACCAATGAAAGATATACTGTTTGGTATACCTTCACTGTGTCTACACCAGGTACACTTGCGTTTACAATAAAACCTAACGACCAGGACGATGATTACGATTTCGCAGTCTATGGCCCTACTACAAACGGCTGTGCTTCTTTACAGGACGCAAATCATGTTTTCATACAGCCAATAAGATGTAATTACAGCGGTACTCCGGGAGACACAGGACTGGATCTTGCTCTTGCTCCCCCTGCAGTATTCCCTACCAACCCTCCTGGTACCACAGCAAGTATGAACAATGGAAAATGGAGTCCTTATATGAACGTACTGGTAGGCCAGACCTATTATCTGGTTATTGACAACTTCAGCAGATCCGTTAATGGTTTTTCTTTAGAATGGACAGGTACGGCAAGCTTAAGTTCTGCATTTAACGATCCTGTACTTTCCCCTAACCCATTTATCACTCCGGGAATTCCGGGAGCTAATCCTAATGATCCAAGCCAGGTGATGGTTTGTTCATTACCAACTCAGTTTGATTTTACAACACTGACGGCATCCATTATTAACGGTAACAGTTCCAACTTCTCCGTTACTTATCACAAAACAACCAACGACGCCCTTACAGGCGCCAACCCTCTTACAGTAACTACTGTAGACGGAACAACAACATACTATTACCGAATTGTATACCACGATCCAAGCAATCCGAATAACCCTATCAACGGATGCTTTATTACCGGGAAGTTCAAGTTTGTCAATGCCGGCATCACAGCCAATTCGGCCACTTTATACTCCTGTAACAACAATGGAGCCGGTACCGCAAAATACAATTTAACAACAGCCAATATATTCGGAGGCTCCGGGGCAACAATTAAATATTATACTACGGTTGCCGATATGAACGCAGATATCAATGAAATTACTGATCCTGCCAACTACGTTTCCGCCGAAACAACCATATATGCAAAAGTTGTTTCCAACTTCGGTTGTATTGCAACTACTACGATCAGATTGTTATTCTATCCAACGGTTGTATTGAAAGATGCTGTACTTCAAAACTGTTATATTGAAAACGATGTTACCCGTTCAACATTTGATCTTTCCAAAGCTGATATCGGGGTAGCTGTTCCAACTCCTACAGGAACTATTATTAAATATTATACCTCGATAGCCGATGCTAAAGCTCAGACAAATCCTATTGTAGGAGCATTAAATTATCTTTCAGAAAGCAAAACGGTATATGTAAGAGTAGACAATGACAAACAATGTTATTCAATTGCCAAGATAGAACTGGTGGTATTACCTCCGGTAAAATCAGCTGTACTAAAAGACAAAACGATTTGTGCAGAGGCCAAAACCACTTTGGATGCAGGACCTGGATTTGTAAGCTACGAATGGAGCACAGGTGAAACGACACAGTCTATCAGCAACGTGGGAGTTGGTGCTTATTGGGTAAAACTTCAGACCGGGAAATGTTTTACACTTCAGGAAGTACGTGTGCACCCAAGCCTTCAGCCGGTAATTTCAGGAATAGAAATTACCAACAACAACATCACTGTAACAGCTACGGGCGGAGTTCCTCCTTACAAATATTCTGTAGATGGTGTTACATGGCAGGATTCCAATATATTCACAGGACTTCCAAGAGGTGAAAATACAATATATGTAAAGGATACTTACAACTGTACTCCTATTCAGGTGACGGTG
Organism: Chryseobacterium amylolyticum; assembly: GCF_051011775.1. Classification (NCBI taxonomy): domain Bacteria; kingdom Pseudomonadati; phylum Bacteroidota; class Flavobacteriia; order Flavobacteriales; family Weeksellaceae; genus Chryseobacterium; species Chryseobacterium amylolyticum. The sequence continues at coordinate 459,093 of NZ_JBPCHX010000003.1, read as the reverse complement.
ACGGTTCCTAACCTTATTAACGCCATCACACCAAACGGAGATAATGTAAATGATGTTATCGACTACTCAGCATTAGCATACAAGAAGAACCTTATCTTCATTGTGTATGACAGATATGGAAACAAACTTCATGAAGCTAATAAAATGAGAAACTTTACCTGGGACGGAACAGCCTTCGGTAAGAAAATTCCAACCGGAACTTACTGGTACACGATCTCATGGAATGAAAATGATAAAAACAATACCGAAACCAAATATTCAGGATGGGTATTGGTAAAAAACAGAGAATAAGTTCTCCTAAATCTATTTTATAAAATCACCTCAGTTCTGAGGTGATTTTTTTATCAACAGATTCAAGCTCCTGTTTACAGCATTTTCCGAAAGACTGCTAATAATTTGTTGAATACTATTTTTTAATTATTTTTTAAATAAACTATCTTTGCACCATGGCGCAGAAAGAAACATTATCATCCCTGACACACGGAAACTTTGCAAAAGAATTGTCTATTGCGGATGGAAAAATGCCTCCCAATGCAGTGGACTTTGAAAGACTTGTTATCGGAACTTTTTTGATTGACAAAAAAGGTCTTGATCATTCCATTGACCTCCTTACTCCGGAGGTATTTTATGACCCCAGACATCAGGTCATCTTTTCCACTATCCTGAAACTTTATGAAGGCAACCACCCGGTAGACTTAATGACGATTATTCAGGATTTAAAAAAAGAAGATAAGCTGAGTCAGGCAGGTGGAGATCATTACATCATTGACCTTACAATGGGAGTAAGCTCATCTGCTCATATTGAATACCATGTACGTGTTATTCTTGAAAAATATATTTTAAGAAGCCTTATCAACGTTTCTGCCAACGTTATTGATTCTTCCTACAAAGAGTCAACAGATGTTTTTGAACTTCTGGACAAGGCAGAACAATCTTTCTTCGAGATCACTAACGGAACGATTAAGAAGGGATTCGACACTGCCAATTCATTGGTAAAGCAGGCTATTGATACCATTAAATCTTTAAAAGATAAGCAGGGGCTTTCAGGAGTTCCATCAGGTTTCAGAGATGTGGATAAGGAAACCGGTGGATGGCAGAACTCTGACCTCATCATTATTGCAGCCCGTCCGGCGATGGGTAAAACGGCATTTCTTCTTTCCATGGCAAGAAATATTGCTGTAGGCCACAAAATCCCTATGGCGCTGTTCTCTCTCGAGATGGCATCCGTACAGCTTATCACCAGAATGATTGCTTCCGAAACAAGAATCTCCTCAGAGAAGTTAAGAAAAGGAACACTGGATGATGAAGAATGGCAAAGACTGTTCTCCAACGTATCTGAACTGGAAAACGCTCCTTTATATATTGATGAAACTCCTTCCCTTTCGATATTTGATTTCCGTGCGAAGTGCCGAAGACTGGTAATGCAGCATGGCGTAAGGCTTATCATGGTCGACTATCTTCAGCTGATGACTGCCGGAGGAGGCGGTAAAGGAGTCGGAAACCGTGAACAGGAAATCTCCATGATTTCACGTTCATTAAAAGCGATTGCAAAAGAACTTAATGTACCTGTGATTGCTCTTTCCCAGCTTTCAAGAAGTGTGGAAGCCCGTCCGGGGAAAAGACCTCAGCTCTCAGATTTGAGGGAATCCGGAGCGATTGAGCAGGATGCGGATATTGTATCTTTCATCTTCAGACCGGAATATTATAAAATTTCTGTTTGGGATAATGATGAAGAAGGACAGGAGACTTCTACTGAAAACCAGGCTGAGCTTATTATTGCAAAACACAGAAATGGTGCTACGGCAGATGTCAGATTATCATTCCTAAAACATTTTGCAAAATTCGGTGATATAGAAGCAGCATTTGATGGCGGTGCCGGAGGAGGATATCCTTCCAATTTCGGGGAGCCAAGCGGATTTGACAGGATCAAAACTACGATTCAGCCAGGAGCGGCATTTGATCTTCCGGACAGTTCGAAACTTTCGGGGTCATCAATGAATGATTTCGACGATGATGATGACTTTCCGTTTTAAGGAGGGCTAAATTCAAACCAGATCAGTTTAATGTACTGTCAATAAATCAATTTTAAAAAGCAGATTTGAGAATCGAAATTTATACCGATGGGGCTTGCAGCGGAAATCCGGGAAAAGGCGGATACGGAATTCTCATGCGGGTTCCGGAAAAAAATTACCAGAAAACATTTTCAAGAGGTTTTCGGAAAACCACCAACAACAGAATGGAGCTTCTGGCTGTCATCACGGCATTGGAAAAACTGAAATCAACAGAAAATGAGATCCATGTCTACACAGACAGCAAATACGTATCTGATGCGATCAATCAGAACTGGATTGCAGGTTGGATCAAAAGAGGATGGAAAAATGTAAAAAACCCCGACCTCTGGAAAAAATTTGTTGAACTTTACAATAAACACAACCCCAGAATGCACTGGATAAAAGGCCATGCCGGGCACTTTGAAAACGAGCTTTGTGATAAATTAGCGGTTGCAGCAGCCAATTCTTCCGATCTCGAAATTGATACTTATTTTGAGAGCCTGGATAATAATTCCTTATTTTAATTGAATTAATACAAATACGTAATCACTACTATAATATTCACCATTATATCATAATAAGCGATAAATATTTAAAAAATTATTAAAATTTTAGCAAAATTAACATTAAATACATATTAATTGATTGGGATTTAATATCTTTACATATTAAAATAAGTCCCATTATAAATGAATAAAAATCTATTATTGTATTTATCTGTTCTTTTACTCTGTATAGCCGGGAAGTCCTTTGCCCAGACTTATCAGCTTGTCGGAAACCCGGTAACGACTACCGGCTGGACAATGGTTTCTCCCACCCAGGTAAACACAGATTTTATTCAGCTTACTCCGGATACCAACAACCAATCCGGCTCCATCAGGCTGAATGATCCTATCAATTTAAAATATTGTGACAAATGGAGGGTGGAATTTGATTTCAGAATGGATTCCAACCAAACCTCCAACGGAGATGGAATCGCTTTCTGGTATCTTGCCAATCCGCCTGTTGCCAGCGTATTAGGCTCAGGACTTGGAGTTTCTCAGAATGCAGTTGGTCTTATCGTAGGGCTTGATACTTACAACAATACCACTACTGCTACAATGAGCAAGGTTCATGTTGCTTACGGACAGGTTCAAAACACAACAGACTCCAATAACGTTGAATTTTTCAATGTTCCCGGAAGTTCTTTTCACTCACCGGATTTAAATACTACGCAGCCTTTTCAGGGAACTACCTTTAAGCATGTTGAAGTAACAGCACAGGTAGATCCTGCTGCCCCTACCAGCTGGATCATAAAAATAACAATAGACGGTAATGTAATCTGCAATCAGTCTTTTGCCCCCTCCGGAACAGCAGCTGCAATGACTGTCGGATATTTTGGATTTTCAGCGTCTACAGGAGGGGCAAGATCAAGACACTCTATTAAAAATGTAAAAATTTATACGGATAAAGTTCCTATTTTACAGAATTCAGCAACTCAGTCTTTCTGCCCTAATCCCACTACCGGATATGGCTCTGTAAACCTGACTTCATTTAATTCGCAGTTTGTCAGCAATCCTTCCAATTATACATTCACTTACTATCCTTTTGGAAGCTCAACGCCTATTGCGAACCCTGCCAATTATCAGTTTAATGCCAACACAACCGTTACCGTTGTTGTTAAAGATAATGCAGGACTCCTTTGTGATAATCCGGATGGGAAAATATTACTGGTTCTCGCTCCTTTTAAAGCCGAAGACAAAACCATTACGGCATGTAATAACAATAAAGCCGGAACCGCTGCTTTCAACCTGAATACGGCGAATGTCACTGATGTTCCCGGTGTCACTAAAAAATATTATAAAACGTTAGCAGATCTCAATGCCGATAGTAATGAGATTCAAAATCCAACCAATTATATAGCTGCACCGGGAGTTGTTTATGTAAAAGTAACTACCCCTCAGGGATGTACAGGTACGGCAAAAATCACACTGGCATTTTACCCTGACACCCCTGTGAAAGAAGCTACCCTGAGATCTTGTTTCATTGAAAATAATATTAACAGCGCTATTTTTAACCTGACTGCTGCGGATGTGACCACTCTGGGAACAGGGGCCGCAAAAAAATATTATACCTCAATAGCAAACGCTTTAGACGGAACCAATGAGATCATGAATCCCCTTCAGTATTTATCAACAAGTACTGCCGTGTATGCAAAAGTAACAGATGCCAACGGATGCTATAATATTGCTAAAATCAACCTTATCGTATTACCTCCTGTAACATCTTCTGTTCTGAAAGACAAAATCATTTGTATTGGTGAAAAAACAGATCTGGATGCAGGTCCCGGATTCGATGGTTATGAATGGAGCACCGGAGCTACAACCTCATCTATTAAGGATGTAGGCGTAGGGCCTTATTGGGTAAAACTTAAAACCGGCAACTGTATTACCACACAGATTGTCAATGTAAAAGCATCTGCAAACCCTGTAATCTCCAGCATCAATATTGACAATAACACAATAACTGTAAATGTAGCTGGCGGAACCCCTCCTTATCAGTTTTCTGTGGACGGAGTTAACTGGCAGACCAGCAATATATTCACAGGCCTTGCAAGAGGAGAGGTAAGAGTTTATGTAAAAGATGTTTATAACTGTACACCTGTTGAAGTTCAGATTACAGTACCTAACCTTATCAATGCCATCACTCCGAACGGCGACAATGTAAACGACTTTATTGACTACTCGGCACTTGCCTACAAGAAAAACCTGCTGTTCATTGTTTATGACAGATATGGCAACAAACTTTATGAGGCAGGGAAAATGAGAAACTTCACATGGGACGGAACTGCTTCCGGTAAAAAAGTCCTCACAGGTACTTACTGGTACACCATCTCATGGAACGAAAACAACAAAGACAATACTGAAACCAAATACTCAGGCTGGGTATTGGTAAAAAACAGAGAATAATTGAACATCTGAAACTACCTCCTTGGGGGTAGTTTCGGTATTAAAAGCAGGCTATATTCAATCCAAAACTGAAACCAGACATTGCTTTCGTGAGCAATATAAACATAAAAAAAAAAAAAACAATTTATATCCAAGAACAAATAACATTATAATCCATCCACTATGAAAAAAGATATACTCATTTTATTTTTGACTATCTTACTCTGTCTTCCGGGAAGATTATTTTCACAGACTTACCAATTGACCGGAAACCCTGTAAATACGACCGGCTGGGACCTGGTTTCTGATGCTGTGGTAAGCGGAGATTTTGTAAGGCTTACAAGTGATCAGACCAGCAGATACGGCGCTATAAAACTATCCACTCCAATCACCCTGAGCTACTGTGATAAATGGAAGGTGGAATTCGATTTCAGAATCGATGGAAACGGAACCGCACAGTTTGGAAGAGGAGACGGCTTTACTTTCTGGTATCTTGCCAATCCGCCAACAGGATTCGTTTCAGGAGGAGGACTAGGTATTCCGGCCAATGCTTCAGGGCTTATGGTTGGTTTTGATATCTTCAACAATACAACTGAAGGGCAGATGAGTAAAGTTCATATTCTTTATGGCACCAACAATACAGCGGGTAACAATATTGAGTACAACACGACTCCGGGAAGCACATTCCACTCTCCGGATCTTATTGCAACGCAGCCGTTTGTAGGAGATACTTACAGACACGTTGAAGTAAACGGAGAAACAGACCTTACCAATCCTACCAACTGGATTATCAAAGTAAGAATAAATGGTGTTCTTATTGTAGATCAGTCTTTTGCTCCTTCCGGAGGCGCTGTGGGAATGTCACAGGGATATTTCGGTTTCTCTGCAGCAACCGGAGGCGCCAGCGCAAGACATTCCATTAAAAATGTTAAAGTATTTGTGGATAAAGTTCCTATCTTAAGCAATACCGTAACACCGTTCGTATGTACGAATCCAGCTACTGGAAATGGTGTTGTAGACCTTACTTCTTACAATTCTCAATTTGTAAATAATCCTGGTAACTATATTTTCACTTATTATTTACTGGGAAGCTCTACTCCCATTGCCAATCCTACAAACTTTCAGTATTCAGGAAATACCACAATCAAAGTAGTTGTCAAAGACCCTACTTCTACTCTTTGTGATAACGGCGACGGAGTCATCCAGCTGAATCCTACTCCATTTGCAGCAACAGATGCCAGTCTTACCGGATGTAATAACAACAATGCAGGGACTGCAACCTTTGACCTCAACACAGCTGCCGTAACCACTGTTGCAGGAGTTACCAAGGAATTCTATCCCACTCTATATGATCTGAATAATGGGACGAACCAGATTACAAATCCCTCTGCTTACGCATCTGCAGCAGCAACAATATACGTAAAGGTAACTACTCCTCAGGGCTGTGTAAGTACAGCTAAAATTACATTGAATATTTACCCTGTTGTGGTTGTCAATGATATTGAAATCAAATCGTGTTTTATTGAAAGCAATCCGTCTATGGCATCCTTTAATCTCGTAGGAGCCGTCGTTTCACAGGGTGGACTCACAAAAGAATATTACCCTTCATTGACTGATGCTATCAGTGGAACTAATGCAATCTCCACTCCTGCAGCATACATTGCGCCTAATGGAGTTGCCTATATTAAAGTATTCAGTGCAAACGGCTGCTATTCTATTGCTAAAGTTACGTTAACCGTAATACCGCCTGTTTACTCAACAGCTTTACTTGACAAAACAATTTGTATAGAAAACACAACCACTTTAGATGCAGGAGCAGGTTTCAAAAGCTACGAATGGAGCACAGGAGCTACCACACAGTCTATCAAGAATGTAGGAGTAGGCACTTATTGGGTAAAACTTAAAACAGGCGATTGTATTGTGACACAAAAGGTAACGGTATATCCTTCCGATAATCCCGTTATTACCACGATTGATATCGCAGGAAGCACTGTAACGGTATATGCCAATGGCGGAACTCCTCCGTACCAGTATTCAATGGATAATATCAACTGGCAGGATTCCAATGTCTTTACCAATATTGCAAGAGGAGAGGCAAAAGTATATGTAAGAGATGGCTATAACTGTCTCCCTGTTGAAGTCAATATCACAGTACCTAATCTGATCAATGTAATTACTCCAAATGATGACGGCAAGAATGATTTTATTGATTATTCAGCGCTTGCCAATAAACAGAATCTGGAAATAGCAATTTTCGACAGATATGGTTACAAAATGTTCCAGGCAGATAAAACCAATGGTTACAAATGGACAGGAACCACCAACGGAAGCAAAAAAGTTCCTACAGGAAATTACTGGTATTCTATTTCATGGAATGAAAATAATAAAAACAGTACTCCGATAAAATTCTCAGGCTGGATTGTTGTAAAGAACAGAGAATAATTACACTTTCCAACACATCAAAAGAATCACTCCGCTGGCCGGGGTGATTTTTTGCATTAACGGAAAGGAGATATTTCATTTTAAAGACTCTTTATTCATATTCAATTCTTAAATTTGTCCTATGAATTATTTGGAAGCTTTAAGCAGAAGATATTCTGTAAAAAAATTCAATCATCAGATTATTCCTCAGGAAACTCTTCACAACATTCTTGAGTCAGGAAAGCTGTCTGCCAGTTCACTGGGACTTCAGCCCTATAAGATTATCGTTGTTGAGAGTGAGGAGATGAAACAGAAACTGATTCCTGCCTTCTATAATCCATCACAGATTTCCACCTGTTCTCATCTTATTGCTATTATTTCAAAGAAAACGATTGAAGAGAATTATATCCGTGGTTATTTTAATCATATTTCTGAAGTACGGGACACTCCCATTGAAAAACTGGATCCCTTCAGAAACAGCATTAATCAGCATATCAACCAGAAAACACATGATGAAATTTTCAACTGGGCGGAAAAGCAGTCCTATATAGTATTGGCCAATCTTATGTATGCCGCTGCTATTGAAAATATAGACTCATGTCCCATGGAAGGCTTCCGCCAGGATCTTATAGAAGAAATTCTGGATATCAATCCTGAAACAGAAAAAGTAACCGTTACCCTCGCTTTAGGCTACCGTTCTGAAGAAGACCATTTCCAGCACATGAAAAAAGTAAGAAAACCAAACGAAAAATTGTTTAAATTTATTTAATATTTTAAACGATTGTACCTAAAGCCAGCATATGATAAAAGCGGATGTATTAGTAATCGGTTCCGGCATTTCCGGACTTTCCTATGCCATTAAAGTTTCTGAACAGCTCCCTGATGCCAAAATCATTATTGTAACCAAGTCTGACGAGGACGAAAGCAACACCAAATATGCACAGGGCGGTCTCGCTGTCGTTACAGATTTTCAGAATGACAATTTCCAAAAGCATATTGATGATACAATGCGTGCCGGCGACGGAGAAAACAAACGCGATGTCGTGGAAATGGTAGTAAGAGAAGCTCCGGCGAGATTTAATGAAATTGTTGAATGGGGTGCACAGTTTGATATGAAGAACGGCAAATTCGCTTTAGGAAGAGAAGGAGGCCATACTGAAAACAGAATCGTCCATCATAAAGATATCACAGGTTTTGAAATCGAAAGAGCTCTTTTGGAAACAGCCAATAACAGCCCGAATATTGAAATTTTGGATCATCACTATGTCATTGACATCATTACACAGCACCATGTCCCGGGAAAAGAACTTAATGAAGGTGACATCCACTGTTATGGCGCTTACATTCTGGATGAAAAATCCAAAACCATCAAAAAAATTACTTCTAAAATAACACTGGCAGCCACAGGAGGTGCCGGACATGTTTATAAAAACACCACCAATCCTACGATTGCAACAGGAGACGGAATTGCCTTTGTAGCCCGTGCCAAAGGAAAGGTTTCCAATATGCAGTACTACCAGTTCCATCCAACAGCCTTATACAGCAAAATGGACGGAATGCTGTTTTTAATTTCAGAAGCAGTACGTGGAGACGGGGCCAAATTAAGAACCAAAAAAGGTGAAAAGTTCATGCATAAATATGATGAACGTGAAGAGTTGGCATCCAGAGACATTGTTGCAAGAGCCATTGACGCTGAAATGAAAATTACCGGCGATGAATTTGTTGGCCTGGATTGCAAGGAAATGAACCATGAAAAATTCTTAGAACATTTCCCTAATATTTATAAAAAATGCAAAGACGAAGGAATTGATCCATTCACTCAGCTGATTCCTGTTGTTCCCGCCTGTCACTATTTGATGGGGGGCATTGAAGTAGACAGGGACGGGCAGTCTTCCATCAGAAACCTTTTTGCCGTAGGAGAATGCACCAACTCAGGACTTCATGGCGCCAACAGACTTGCTTCAAATTCACTTCTTGAAGGTTTGGTTTTCGGCCACAATGCTGCTATGAAAACTGTAGATCTCCTGAATGAAAACAACTTCAACTTCGATGATCTGAAAGCCGTTCCTGAATGGAATGAAGAAGGAATGAAAATTATGGATGAAATGGTCATTATCAGTTATCTGAGAAAACAGCTTCAGGAAATGATGAGTGATCTGGTAGGTATTGTAAGGAGCAACCGACGTTTGAATATGGCTCTGCAAAAACACCAGGAGATTGCCGCTGCCGTTGATGAAATATACCACTACTCTATACTTTCCCCGCAATTGTCAGAATTAAGAAACTTAACAACCGTTGCACACCTCATTATTACCCAATCTATGGAAATGAAGGAGAATAAGGGAGCATTTTATAATAAAGATTTAGCCTAAAGCAAAACATAATGAAAAGACCAAGCTACGTTACAGATAAAACATTAAAGACATTTATAAAAAACGCTCTTGAAGAGGATATTCAGGATGGAGATCACTCTACCCTGTCTACTATTCCACAGGATCTTGTACAGAGTGCAAAGCTTTTGGTAAAACAGGACTGTATTCTTGCAGGTGTTGAGCTGGCAGAAATCATTTTCCACACTTTTGACAAAAACCTAAAGGTTGAAGTTTTTATTACAGACGGAACTCCTTGTAAAGTTGGGGATGTAGCTCTTATTGTAACCGGAAGCGCAAGGTCTATCCTTTCCACTGAAAGGTTTGTTCTTAACTGCATGCAGAGAATGAGCGGTATTGCTACTCTTACCCACGATTGGGACTCCAGATTGGTAGGTACAAAAACTAAACTTTTAGATACAAGAAAAACGACTCCCAACTTCAGAATGTGTGAAAAATGGGCAGTGGCTATTGGCGGAGGGACTAATCACAGATATGGCCTTTATGACATGATTATGCTGAAGGACAATCACATCGATTATAACGGAAGCATTACCAATGCAGTAGCTATGGCGAAAGACTATGTTAAAAAGAATAAGAAAAAGTTAAAAATAGAGGTGGAAACAAGGAATCTTGAAGAAGTTCAGGAAGCCATCAATGCTAAGGTTGACAGAATTATGCTTGATAATATGGATGTGAAGACCATGAAAGAAGCTGTAAAAATGATCAACGGCTCCTGTGAGTCTGAAGCTTCAGGTGGAATTACCCGTGATATGCTGAAAGAAATTGCAGCAACCGGCGTTACTTACATCTCTGTAGGAGCTCTTACACACTCTGCAGAGAATATAGATTTGAGTCTCAAAGCAGTGAAATAGCGTTGAATTTTTAACAAAAAGACCCCCAGTTTGTTAAAAATTCAATAACATGACTTTTTTCATACAAAAATTCAATTTTTAGCCATACCACTGATTTTTAACACCTTAACATTATTAAGACTGATTAAAAATTAACATTGAGTTAATAATAGTTAAATTTAATTTTGCGAATTTTGCAGAAAATTAAATCTAATTATTACTAACGATTATGAAATTAATCAACAAATCAATACTGACTGCGGTAATTACATTATCTACAGCTAGTGTTTATTACGCTCAAGAGGTTCAGGATTCTACGAAAACTCAATCTAAGGACATCGAGGAGGTAATCTTAAGAGGTGTTACGGATATCGCTAAAGATAGAAAAACACCTGTTGCTGCATCTACCATTAAAGCAGCACAACTTGCAGAAAGATTAGGTAACCAGGAGTTACCTGAGATTTTGAACACTACTCCATCTGTTTACGCAACAAAATCAGGAGGTGGTTTTGGTGATGGAGGTCTTACAATCAGAGGTTTCGAATCCAGAAACATTGCAGTAATGGTGAACGGTATGCCTGTAAATGATATGGAAGGAGGTACTGTTTATTTTTCAAACTGGACCGGATTATCTGATGTAACAAGTACATTACAAGTTCAGAGAGGTTTGGGTTCTTCTAAATTAGCTATTGCTTCTGTAGGAGGAACAGTAAACTTCCTTACCCGCTCTGCTGACATGAAAAAAGGTGGGGTAATCAGATTAGGTGTTGGTAACAACGACTATTTAAAAACCTCTTTTTCTTATAACACTGGTAAATCTAAAGATGGTGTTTCTGCTTCATTCTTAATGAGCAGACAAGCCGGAGGTACTTATATTGAAAATACTGATTATGAATCTTATGCATATTTCTTTGCATTAGGTTATGAAATCAACAAAAAACATAACTTACAGTTTACCATAACTTCTGCTCCTCAGTGGCACGATCAAAGAACTTTTGCTCCAACAATTCAAAATTACATCAACTACAACCCTGAATATGATGGAAAAAGTCCTTACAGAAGATATAACTCTGACTTCGGATATTATACTGATGCTTCAGGAAACAAAGTTGCTTTAGCAAACAGATCTAACTATTATTCTAAGCCAGTAATGATGTTAAACTGGGACTGGACAATGAGTGAAAAGTCTAAATTAAGTACAGTTTTATACATGTCTAATGGTAGAGGTGGTGGAACAGGTGATTTAGGTAAAGTAGGAGGAAAAGGAATGACTGATTTCTATGATGCAGCTGGTCACTTTAACTATGATGCCATTTTCGCAGCTAATGCAGCTGTTAACTTAAATACTGCGGGTGCTGGAAGTACACTAATTCGTAGATCAAGTATCAACTCTCACAACTGGTATGGTATCTTGGCAAACTTCCAACATAAAATCAATGACAACTGGAATTTCTCAGTAGGAACAGATGACAGATATTATTATGGTTACCACTACCAGGTTGTTAGTGACCTTTATGGAGCAGCAGGATATAAAGACAAAGCGAACCAAAATTTAGCTCCAAGAATCGTAAGCAATACTTATGATTATAAAAAGCTTAGCTGGAATCCTTTTGGAGGTAAATTAGCTCCATCTGAAGACCAGATTGGATATAGCAATGACGGAGAAGTTCTTTGGTACAGTGGATTTGCGCAAGTAGAATATACTAAAGATAACTTATCTGCATTCTTACAAGGTTCCGTATCTAACCAAGGTTACCAGCGAATTGATAACTTCGTAGTAGACGGAAGTACAGTAAAAGGTCAGACAATAAACACTAAAACTGGATTTAAAAATATCTTCGGATACAATATTAAAGGGGGAGCTAACTATAACATTAATGAGCAACATAATGTTTTTGCTAATTTAGGTTATTATAGCAAGCAGCCATTCCTTAATACTGTTTACCCAAGTAACCAACAGCTTATTAACCCTTATCTGACTAATGAGAAAATTTCTTCTGCTGAAGTTGGATATGGATTCAGATCTGCGAAATTCACTGCAAATGTGAACGTATATAGAACACAGTGGAAAGACAGATGGTTAAGAAAAACAGGTCAGACTTTCACTTTAGCAGACGGTTCAACGACTACAGGTTATTCTGAAATCAATGGTATTACCGAAATTCACCAGGGAGTAGAATTTGATGGAGTATACAGACCTAACCGTTTCTTGGAAGTTCAGGGGATGTTCTCTTGGGGAGATTACTATTATAAAGGAAATGCTAGCGTAGCTTCTTTCGATGATAACAACAACCCTGTTACTTTAGCTGGTTCAGCAGGTAACGAACTATACTTGGATAAAGTAAAAGTAGGAGGTTCAAGCAATAACAGTATTCCTCAGATGACAGCATCATTAGGTCTTACAGTAAAACCGGTAAAAGATCTTAATATCTTCGGAACTTGGAGATATGTAGGTAAACTTTATTCTACTATTGATGCTGGAACATTTACTAACGTTTCTGCACAGGATAGAGGAGTATTGAAATTACCTGACTTCAACTTATTCGATGTAGGTTTCTCCTACAAAATCAGATTGCAGAACGAGGCTCAGTACTTCACTATTGGTGCTAACGTTTACAACCTATTTGATACTGTATATATTTCTGACTCTGCTACAAGTGTATTTGCTGACGATAAACCAAAATATCTGGCTGATGGGAAAACACTTAATACAAAAAATCAGACTTACGAACAACTTGGTATGATGTACAAAGGTCTAGCAACTGGTAACCGTGCTTATTTCGGTTTCGGAACTACCTGGGCAGCAACATTATCATTCAACTTCTAATAATATTATAATATTAGATTTTCTCAATATCAATCCCGGCTTTGAGCCGGGATTTTTGTTATCTTTGTGTACAAAAAAATAGGATTATGGATTTTTACAACATTTTACTTAATGCCCACAAAGGATTCGGGTATCTTGAGATTCTTTTGGTAACATTATTTATCATTGCCCTTTTAGCTACCATGTTCGGTTTCAGTGGAAAAGTGAACAAATTTCTGAAGAAAACGACTCTTTTTACGATGATTTTCTTTCATGTTCAGTTTTTATTGGGAATCATTATGCTGATCACCACTTTCAGCAAAGGATTAAATATGGGAGAAGTAATGAAAAATGCGGCATTAAGATTCCAATATGTTGAACATCCGTTCTCTATGCTTATTGCTGCGGTTTTGATGACCATTGTCAACAAAAAAGTAAAATCCAATGATACTATTTCTTTGGGAGTAGTCATTATGGGGCTGATTGCAGTAGGCTTATTTGCATTCGCATTCCCCTGGACAAGAGTCTTTGGGGCTTAAAAAAAAATAAAGAAATTATATGCGTTATAATTTATAAATAGTTTAATCTTAAATTTTTAATTAAATCAATGAAAGTAGCTGTAGTAGGTTCAACAGGAATGGTTGGACAAGTTATGCTTAAAGTTTTGGAGGAGAGAAACTTCCCTGTAACAGAATTAATCCCGGTAGCATCCGAAAGATCTGTAGGCAAGAAGGTGAAGTATAAACAGAAGGAATTTACCATCGTAAGCATGAAGGACGCTATAGCTGCCAAACCGGATATTGCCATCTTCTCTGCAGGAGGATCTACTTCACTTGAATTCGCTCCTTTATTTGCAGAAGCAGGAACAACAGTAATTGATAATTCTTCTGCATGGAGAATGGACCCTGATAAAAAATTAGTCGTTCCCGAGATCAATGCTGATGTTTTAACGAAAGAAGATAAAATCATTGCCAATCCGAATTGTTCTACCATCCAATTGGTAATGGTTCTTGGACCGTTGAACAAAAAATATGATTTAAAAAGAGTAATCGTTTCTACGTATCAGTCTGTAACAGGAACAGGTAAGGCTGCTGTAGACCAGTTAAACGGTGAGATCAGTGGAGATGAATCTACTGAAAAAGTATACCCTTATCAGATCTTCAAAAATGCATTGCCACACTGTGATGTATTTGCTGATGATGACTATACAAAAGAAGAGATCAAACTGATGAAAGAGCCTAAGAAAATTTTAGGAGATGATACTTTCAACCTGACAGCAACTGCTGTAAGAGTTCCGGTTCAGGGTGGACACTCAGAAAGTGTAAATATCGAATTCGAAAATGAATTTGACCTTGACGAAGTAAGAAAAATCTTATCTGAAACACCTGGTGTAATTGTAATGGACGATGTGAAAAACAACCACTACCCTATGCCTCTGTACTCAGAAGGAAAAGACGAGGTTTTCGTTGGAAGAATCAGAAGGGATCTGTCACAGCCTAAAACGCTCAACCTCTGGATCGTAGCAGACAACCTGAGGAAGGGAGCAGCAACAAACGCTGTACAAATCGCAGAATACCTTGTAGCAAACAACTTAGTATAAACTAACAAAATAAAAAAGAGTCTCAGAATTGAGATTCTTTTTTTTATCAAACTCCATATGAATACCCAGAAAAATGCACACCAAGAGAAAATAGGATTCCAAAAGCTTATTGCCGTATTTGGAGTAATGCTTTTTATCGGAAAGATTATTGCCTGGAGGCTAACCAACTCTGACGCAGTCTTTTCCGATGCCATGGAAAGTATCGTGAATGTCATCAGTGCATTTATGGGGCTTTATTCACTCCATCTTGCAGCAAAACCTAAAGATGAGGACCATCCGTACGGCCATGGAAAGGTTGAGTTCGTAACCTCCGGTATTGAAGGTGCCCTTATCGCTATTGCCGGTGTTATGATTATTTATGAAGGAGTTCATAGCCTTATTGTAGGAAAAACATTAAGCAAAATTGATCTCGGAATTTGGATTATTGCTGCCACTGCAGTGGTTAACTATCTTCTGGGCTATATTTCCATAAAAAAAGGAGAAAGAGAGAACTCCCTGGTTCTTATTTCATCCGGTAAGCATCTTCAGTCCGATACCATTACAACACTTGGGGTGGTGGCCAGTTTAGTAATTGTCTATTTCACCAAAATCTATTGGCTGGATTCCGTAGTAGCATTAAGCTTTGGCCTTTATATCATATTTGTAGGTTATAAAATCGTCCGGAAATCCCTAAGTGGTATTATGGATGAACAGGACCCTGAGATACTTAATCAGGTTATTAAAATTCTTGAAGAAAACAGACATACAGAATGGATTGATGTACACAATATGAAAATCCAGCAGTTTGGTGCTTCCCTGCATATTGATGCCCATATTACCCTTCCCTGGTATTATGATCTTCGTGATGCTCACGATGAAATGGAGAAAGTAATTCTCCTGCTTGCCAAAAATATAAGACGCAATATTGAGTTCAATTTCCATATGGACGACTGTAAACCGATTTCGTGTCCGGTTTGCCAGATCAAAGAATGTCCTGTCCGTGAAAAAGATTTTATCAAACGTGTCAAATGGACCCCGGAAAACGTAACCAGTGTAAATAAGCACACAGCAACTAAGGATGAGTAAGAAAATAAATCAGGCTGATTCAGCTTTCTTTATGAGCTATTTGTTTTCTGTAATAAAACATCGGTACAATCAGAAGTATGATTAACGGCTGGATTACGAATCTCCTCATATAAAAAGAAAAAAGATACCCTATTTCAAATCTGTCATGAATACAATACAGATAGATAGGCAATGTAATGGCAAAAACAACAGCCATCATCACTGCTCCCTGTATCGTCCAAGCCTTATTTTTAAATAAGCCATAAATAATCAGGCAGGAAAAAAATGAATTTAAAATAAATCGGAAAACATGCCCGGCAATCAGTTTGCTCCATTCAAATGAGGGAAAATCAATATTCTTATTGGCTTCATGAAAATAATCCAGGAAAGGATCATAAAAAACAGTTCCTTCCAGGATTCTTACCCCTATCAACCCGCAGATTCCTGCGATAACCAGAAGCCAGCTAAGAATTTTCATGTTTTAAAGCAAAAAATTTAATCCAGATCAGCCAAAGTACAACAACACTCCCGTAAATAACAGCAGGAAAAACAAAATCGTGGAATATTTTTCCATACTCCTTATGATCAGTCATCACGATATTTAATCCCATAATTCTCAGGAGATTCATGATATAGAGTATGACTAATCCTGCACCCGCAAAAACAAAAGTCTTTATTCCTTTATAAAAGGCAAACACAAAAGACACAAATAAAATAATGACAGAAACGGCATTACATCCTTCTACCATTCTTGTCACATAATTTTGCTTAACATAAAACCAAACCTGCTCATTCTTTACATCATCATAAAGCTGGGTAGGATAACCTATCGCATTCTGAATGAAAGTCACCTGATTGGCAATCATCCTTGAAAACGAATCCAGCCCGGAATCTTTTCCGCTGTTCAGATAGAACTGATAAGCGAAAAGCAGCACCAGATAAATAACAATAAAGCGCAATAAAATACCTAAAACAGGCTTAAAGTCTTTCAGCATACTGCAAAGATAAAAATTAGCATGTAATATCCTGGATTTGAATCAGGAAACTTAAAAATAATGGAACAAGCTCCAGAATTATGGGATTTAAAATAGAAATTTTTCTCTAAAACATTCAATAAAAATAATATTCTACAGATCTGTTATAACAGGCTTAAGCTTTCATGTGTGAGTTCTTTAAACTATCATTTCCAACTCATGTTAATTTAGTATATTTGTTTCCATATTATGACTTCTGAAAACGCAAAACGATTTTTTGAAAACCAGCTAGGTAAAAAATCTTCTGAATTTGTCACATTAGCTCAAAGCGGCTCTGCGAGGGTAAATTTCCTGGCCACTGCCGGTACAGAAAAATACATCATTACATACAATGAAAATATTCCGGAAAATGAAAGTTTTCTTTACTATTCTGAAGTATTCTCAGGTTTGAATCTTAATACTCCTTCCATCCTTGCCATTTCAGAGGACAGGAAGATGTATATCCAGGAATTTTTGGGACAGCATACCCTTTCTGAAGTGATTGCGAAAGAACAGCTGTCTCCCTCCGTAAGATCTTTGGTACAGCAGACGTTAGAAAAGCTTTACCAGCTGCAGGTACAGACTCAGGGAAAAATTGATTTTTCAAAAACCTTTGAGTATGAAAGTTATGATGAGCTTCCCGTGACGCATGATCTTTATTATTTTAAAAACTTTGTGGCCGATTTTCTGGAGCTTGAATATAATAAGTCGGCTCTTCTGAAAGAATTCAAAAAGATTGCGGTACTTATTGAGAATCTTGAACCTAAAGGAATTATGATCCGTGATTTCCAGGCAAGAAACATCATGGTGAACGAACAGAATGAAGTCTCTTTTATCGATTATCAGTCGGCAATGAAAGGTCCGTTGATGTATGATGTCATCTCTTTTCTTTTTCAGGCTAAAGCCAATTTTCCTGAAGATTTCAAACAGGAAATGCTGGATTTTTATATTGGGCAGTTTGATCATCCTGAAACAAGAATTCAGTTGAAAAATGCAGTGATGCCTATTCAGATGATGAGATTTTTACAGGTTTTGGGAGCTTACGGATTCAGAGGTTTGATTCAGAGGAAACAACATTTCATGGCCAGCCTGGAAAAAGGAATTCAGAATATTATACAGTTTTCAAACGCCTGGGAACATATGAAGGATTATCCTGAACTGAATAAGGTTATTCAGCAATTGGAATCGGAAAAGGCACAACAAAAAATTGAAGAAATTATAAATTTGAACCATTAAGAAGCTTTAAGTTATTAAGGGCTTATTGGTCTAAAAAATTAAAAACATACAAATGCTACACATCGAGATACACAGTTTTTCTTACAAAAAAGGAGGAATTCCCAAGGATAATTCCGGAAACGGCGGAGGTTTCGCCTTTGACTGCCGTGGAATTTTAAATCCGGGAAGAATTGAAGAATATAAAAGCCAGACCGGAAATGATATAGGAGTTCAGGAATATCTGGAAACAAAAACCGAAATGCCAAAGTTTTTGGAACTGGTAAAATCTCTTGTTTCAATTAATATTGACAATTATTTAGAAAGAGGTTTTGAACATCTGCAGATCAATTTCGGATGTACCGGCGGGCAGCACAGATCGGTATATTGTGCAATAAAGATCGCTGAATTTATCAAAGAAAAATATCCTGAAGGTACTGAGATCACCCTTCAACATGATGAACAGCCACAACTCAATATTAGTAATCAGTAATGAGTAAATAAGTAATTTCTTATTACAATTATCCATTACTCATTATTCATCACTCATTACTTATACTATTATGAAAGCTTTAATTTTCGCAGCAGGGAAAGGCACCAGACTGAAACCGTTTACAGATCATCACCCTAAAGCACTGGCAAAAGTAAATGAAGTTCCGCTTCTGGAAAGGAATATCAGTTATCTGAAAAGTTTCGGAATCACGGATTTTGTGATCAACATCCATCATTTTGGAGATCAGATTGTTGATTTTTTAAATAAAAATAATAATTTCGGGTGTAAGATCGAAATTTCGGATGAAACCAACGAACTTCTGGAGACAGGTGGCGGCTTGATTTTTGCACGAAAATTTCTGGATCACGGAGAAGATTTTTTAATTATGAATGCTGATATTCTGACGGACCTGAATATCAATACTTTGGTAGAATACCACAAAAAGATAAAAGATTTTGCTACTTTAGCGGTTTCGGACAGAGAAAGTTCGAGAAAACTCCTTTTCAATGATGATTTGGTATTAAGAGGCTGGCTGAATGTCCAAACCGGGGAACAAAGGCTTGCAGAATTCAACAAAGGCTTTAAAGCGCTTGCTTTCAGCGGTGTCCATTGTATCAATCCTATTATCTTTGAAAAAATAAAAAGAACAGGCAAATTTTCTGTTATGGAAGAATATCTGGATCTGATGCACACCGAGCATATACATGGCTTTGTGCATGACAGTATTCTTATTGATGTTGGAAGACCATCATCCATAATAGAAGCCGAAAAACATTTTAAATAAATTTTGCAATGGAAATTGATGGAACCAGAGATGAAAGTTTGGTAAATCCAGAACTTGATATTAACGAAACAAAACTACACAATAGCTTCAGACAAAAAACATGGGATGAAACGATCACTAAAGACAGCTGGATGGTCTTCAAGGTCATGGCTGAATTTGTAGACGGTTATGAAAAACTGGCTAAGATTGGCCCATGCGTTTCAATATTTGGTTCTGCCCGACTGAAGCCGGAGAACAAATATTATGAAATGGCAGTTGATATTGCTGAAAAGATTACCAAACTGGGCTTCGGAATTATTACCGGAGGCGGACCCGGAATTATGGAAGCAGGAAATAAAGGAGCTTTCAATGCTAAGGGAAAATCTATCGGGCTCAATATTGATCTTCCGTTTGAACAGCATTTTAATCCTTATATCAACAAATCCTATTCTATGAATTTCGATTACTTTTTCGTGAGAAAAGTAATGTTTGTAAAATATTCCCAGGGGTTTGTGGTAATGCCGGGAGGCTTCGGGACCCTGGATGAACTGACTGAGGCGATGACTCTTATTCAGACCAATAAAATCGGGAAATTCCCGATTGTTCTTGTAGGAAGTGAATTCTGGGGAGGACTGCTGGATTGGTTTAAGGCAACCCTGTTAAAAGAAGGAATGATTGCTGAGGACGATCTTGATCTTTATCGTGTGGTAGATAGTGCTGACGAGGCTGTTGCACATATTAAGGCCTTTTATGATAAATATTCTGTAAATGTAAATTTTTAATTGGCATATTATTTGTGACTTATAACTAACAAGTATGATTGTAAATCTATTAATTAAGATGAAAAAACTTTTATATATATCAGGAATTTTAACATTTTTTGTTTTAATGAGTTTTATGTATGTAGACTTTTTCTCTTCAATGACCAAAGTTGACTATATTGATGGAAGCAAGACATTGAAGTTTACCACAAAAATGAATACAAGCCATATCTCTGATGCTATTAAAATAAACCCTAACACGGCTGGATTTGAAGCGGAGGTAAAAAAATATGTGAACAATAATTTTGATGTATTTGTCAATGGGGCTCCTAAAACGATTACCTTCACGGGAAGTCAGGTCAGCGGAGAAACTGTATGGGTGTATTTTGAAACCGGAGGCGTTTCGGATATCAACACCTTAAAGATTAAAAATACGATCCTTTTAAGCGCTTTTCCTAAGCAGATCAACATTGTTAATATCGCCTACAAAGGCAGCCAGAAAACAATGAACTTCCAGCGAGGAAAAGAAGTGAATGAAGTTTCTTTTTAATGTAAATTAGATTTAACCATTATAAATGGGTACCCTGGAAAGTTAAATTTTTCAGGGTATTTTTTATTCAAAAAACATTTCTAAAGTAAAGACTACCGGGAAAGAGAATTTCTATGTACAGTTCGGACTTTATATTTAGATCCTAATGACAGTAACAAAAAGATTCTGTGCAGTTAATTTTGCTGGATAACCATTACGGTTAATAAGAGGAAATAAAAACCACCACAGATGCGGTGTTTTTTATTTTAACGGGTTAAAATCCTGTACTCCATAAAAGGGTCGCAAGGTTCAGCTCACTGTCCTTAAAATAAATCAGGCAGCTTTTCAAGCTGCCTGATTTTATAGTATATGAGAATATATTCTATCTAAAATATTACTCAATTTTGATATTGTCAATCTGAACATCATACACTCCACCATTTCCGGTTTTGATAGCAAACATGTCTTTTCCTGCTGTAGTGTTAATATCTGCAATACCTGTAAGGGTAAGCTCAACCAATCTCCACTGACCGTTTGTATTGATAGAACCGTTGTAAGAGTTGGCACTTTCTACTCCTAAAGTAGCTCCGGTAGAGAATGTACCTAAGTTAAATACGTAGAAACCTCCACCTGCTTTATATACGTTGAAAGACAGTGACTTTCCTGTTGCAGTACCTTTGATATACATTGTAATTCTTTTTGGTACAGCTGGTATTCCTGTAGCAGCAACAGATGTAAATACATAATCGTTAGCGGTCGGAGTACCTTTGATCTGAAGTGAATTTGTACCATTATATCCTAAACCAACACCTTGTGTAGCGTAAGGCTTAAGTCCGAAACCGTTTACACTTGATAAGAAAGTTGCCCAGTTTTCAAAATCTGAACCTGCGAAAAGGTTTACAGCAGAAGCAGAAGGAGCATCTGGTTCACCTGGATTGAATCTTGGGTTCGGGAAGTTAATATCATCAAGAGTTCTTATATAAGCCTGATCTGTGAAAATAGTTGCGTTACTTGAACTTGTAAAACGGCTCAAAAGAAGAACGATATCACCACTTTTTTCATATTTAGGAGAGATAGGAGATTTCGCAAAAGTTGCATAGTTGCTGAAACGAAGATCTAATCTACCTGCTTTTTTATCCGTAATATAACGGTCACCTGTAGCAGATTCGTCAGCAAAAGTTTTTGTCAGTTCCGGTTCTTCAAACTGAACATTTTTAATTTTTACAAGCTGATTGATGTGAGCACCATTTTTAAGAGCATCAGCAATAGAATTAAACTCTAATGGCTTTATTGCAGTTACTACAGCCTTTTGTCCGTCACAAACTCTTGCCATATAATTGGATAGTTTATTAGGGTTGATTCTACCGATAGGATAGTTAGGATCAAAAGAACCTACTTTAATGTTTCCATTAACCCCCTGAACGATCAATCCTTTCAGGTTGATTCTTACTAAAGATCCTGTAGGATAATCAAGATACTGATTCCCACCATCGATATCAATCTCGATACCTTGTGTTGGATTTTCAGGCTTATCCTGAAGGAACATCATTTTGTAAATATTCCCTGATTCATCGCTTGAGGAAACATATGCTTCAACGATGTAATCTTCTTTAATGATATCAGCTTCAGTTGGTTTTGCTTTTGCAATGGTAGCAAGATCAGTTAGTAGGTGATTTGCTGCTGCAAATTTATTGGTACACTTGATTTCCGGGATCTCATAATCATCAGTTTTTACACATGATGAGAATGACAGCATTGAAATAGCACTAAAGATCGCCGCTTTAAAATATATATTTTTCATTGTTTTCGATTTTTAATTTTAATTTTTTAGAATCTGAATTGAAGGTTAACAAAATAAGATCTACCCTGATTATACCAATATTTAGGAGCGAATACCATATTTCCGCTGTCATAATCATTAGCATAATCAATATAGTTAACGTTTCTGGTCTGTTCAAATCCTCCTGTAATATAATTTCTGTTATTAAGGATATTATTGACAGATGCAGACACCAGCACATAATACTTACCAATCATCCACGATTTCCCTGCATTGACATTGAAGAAGAATGCTGAAGGCAGTTTTGTAGGCGTAAGAACTCTTGCAAGTTCTTCATCATTTACCTGGTCATAAGGCACTCCCGGCGTGTTAGGATTTGTATAGAATCTTTCTGTTCTGGTTACAGGAGACGGATCCAGGAATGAATGTCCGAAATAGTTCCATGTTGCTCCTAACCACCAGTATTTAGGACTGCTGTAACGAAGACCTAGCGTATATGCCTCCTGAGGAGTTCCGCCCTGTCTGTAGTTTTTAAGCGTTGCTTCCCCCATATTGGTATAAGATCTTGAAACGATATTTCCGTTCCCGTCCAGCTCTCTGAAAGTTCCAACAGCATCAGATGCAAAATAAACGGTAGGGTTATTGGTATAAGTATACTGTCCTAAACTTAATAATCCGCTGGCGGTTAAAGTAGGAGTAAGTTTCACCTGTGCACCAAGCTCAACACCCATATTTCTTTTGTTGGCACCTGCCAGCACCTGTGTAATGAAAGCCCCGTCCTGAATAGGAGCCTGATCTCCGCTTTCAGTAAGATTTGTCAGTTTAACTCCCTGTGCGAAGTATCTTTGTACACTTGTTTCATTTTGTGTATTAACAAGATAACCTGTCAGTCTAAGTTTAACAATCGGAGTGGAAATTACATAACTCAAATCATTGGCATCAATAACAACGTTTTTGATCCCGGGAGTTGTAACACCACTTACTCTTGTATTAAAATAAATATCATTCAGGAAAGGAGACTGTGAGAAGTAGGCCCCGTTATAAACAAGGAAGTTCCTACCATTGATTTTATAGGTAACCTGCCCTTTAATACCTGCATTCCAGAAGTTTTGATCTGCACCTTTTCCGTAAGAAGATTCATACAGATAGTGCTGAAACAATCCTTCTCTGCTGTTCGTAGTATACCCGAATAGCCCGGAAATAAATACATCGAATCTTCCTGTTGAGAATTTAAAGGCTGGATTTATTTTGAATTCCTGTCTTCTGAAAATATAGCTGTACCCGATTTTATCACCTTCTCTTTTGGCAACATCAGTATCGCCTTCTCTTGTGTTGAATTTTCCCCAAACACTTCCAGCATTCGTATTGGATGCAAACGGGTCCATATTCAGGGCAAAATCAGCACCTAACAGGTCGTTTACTTCTCTGTACTGCTCAGATCTGTAGTTCTGGTAAGATAAGTTTAAGATAAAACGGGAAGTATCCGTGAAATTATAAGTATAGTGAGTTGCCACATTCCATACTTTATCATCTTTTACATCATCCACAAGATAATAAGCTGCTCTTCTTCCACCCAATAATGCATTGTATTCCACATTTCTGTTGGCATTATAAAGATTATCCCAATTGATCTGCGTATGTGACTGGTCATCATTCGTCCACCAATCTCTGGTGATTCCGATATTGGCAGCCTGCTCCGGAGACGGATCTTTATAATTTAACCAGTAACTTGGCAAATTACGGTAATAAGTTGGTGATGGGTTATTCGCTCTGTACCAGTCTAATCTGGAACTGTATTCTTTTCCGAACTGATAAGAAACAGAGGTCCATAATTGAGAATTTTTATTAATTTTCCAGAAATCCTGCAACTGGATCATTGGCTGGAACCCTCTTTTCACCCTTTCATTTCTCTTATCTCCATTCTGCCATCCCCAGTAAGAGTTATAATGAACTCCTCTGAAATCATATACTTCCTGAGTACTTGGACTTGAAGAACTTCTTTCATATTTAGAACCAATGGCGTTTAACGTCATCGTGTGACTATCGCTGAATTTCTTCTCAATACCAATATACCCACTGTATGCATCATAAGCAGTTCCATCCTGTATCCCTTCCTGTGCCCATCTTCTGGCAATCATTCCTGTAAACGCCCATCCGTTCTTGTTCATTCCGGAAGAGAATCTGTAGGATAATCTGTTTCTATAATTTCTGTTGGTAAGAGAGTATGTCAGCTGATTTCCTTTTCTGTACTCACTGGCTTTCGTATTCTTATAAAATACCCCGGTAGTTCCTCCAAAGGCATATTCTGAAGGGGCATGGTTAGCTGCAATCTCCGGGTAACGGGTAATTTCGTTCAATCCTCCCCAGGTACTGAAGTCTACATCTCCATTATCTGCAGCGGCCATAGAAACACCGTTGATCATATTCTCACCTGTTCTGCTATCAATTCCTCTCGGACGGAACCAGTACGGCCCTAAATCGAAACTTGCAATCCTATTGAAAACATCCTGTGAAGACTGTAATAATCCTACAGTTGCAGTTTGCTGTGCACCACCACTGTCACTTTCTCCGGAATCTTCTACAATAGCTAATCCCTGGTCTGCACCGTTCAATGCTGAATAAAGAGTAATTACTCCAAGATCTTTTCTTTTCTCATCGCTGGTTACATCAAATTCAAACATTTTAGTTTCAAAATTGGGTTTTGTAACCATAATCTGATAATGTCCGGGCATCAAATCCGTAAATTGGAAATATCCTATTTTGTCTGCCTTTGCATCATTTCCTGCTCCTTTTAAATCTACATTTGCTTGCTCAACAGGCTTACCGTCTGCATCCTTAAGATATGCAAACACTGTTGTCTGCGCATAATAATATGAAGCAGGCAGCAAAGTAAATAAAGAGATCAATGATAGTTTTTTAATCATGAGTATATTTATTTTTTAATACTTTTCTTGTTAATTTTCAACAGTTTAAAAGTTGGGGGCACAAATTTAATCAAATTTTGTAATTCAGAACTTTTTTAACGTTATTTTTTCTTAACATTGCAATCTTTTAAGAATCATTATAAAAGAGAGATTCGGATTACTGCTTTTAAATTTACAAATATTTAAAACGCAGTGAATTAAAAAAAAGTAAATTTGTAATTAATAGTATAATAAAACTCTAAAGAGATGAAGAGATTTTCGAGTCTGTTTGCCCTATTTATTTCAATTGTGGCATTCTCACAACAACAGGGGAAACTGAGAAAAGTAGCTGCCGTTGGGTTTTTGAATGTAGAAAACCTTTGGGACACTATCCGCTCAGCAGATTATATTGACGGAACCAAAGACATTAAAAATCCTGCTTTTCACAGAAGCATCCCCATGGATTCCATCAAGTTTCTGGAAGCAGAAAAATATGACGGACCATGGAGTGACGGAGCTTTGATCGGCAAAAAAGTAGTTAGAGAACAGGGGGGGTCTGAAGAGTTTACTCCTAAAAGTCCAAAAAACTACGGAACAAAAATCTATAAAGCAAAACTTGCCAACGAGGCCAAAGTAATTTCCGAAATGGGGGCACAATACACCAAAACTGCTCCTGCAGTAGTGGGCCTCATTGAGGTTGAAAACAGACAGGTAATCCAGGATCTTATCAATGAACCTGCTTTAAAGAAATATGATTACGGAATCATTCACTACAATTCTTATGATTACAGGGGAATTGATGTTGCTTTGATCTACCAGAAAAGAAGATTCACGCCTACCAATTCATTAAAAAAAGAACTGGTTATTTACGGCGACAACGGAAAAAGAGAATATACGAGAGATATCCTTGTGGTAACAGGATTTTTAGATAATGAAAAAGTAGCTTTCTTTATGAATCACTGGCCTTCAAGAAGAGGCGGTGAAGCCATTTCCTTACCTAAAAGAAATGCCGCTGCCGCATTATTAAAACAGCAGATGGACAGCGTAAGAGCGGCAGACCCAACAACAAAGCTTTTTGCAATGGGTGACTTTAATGACGACCCTGTAAGCCCAAGTTTAAAAAACCATCTGAAAGCACAGGCTAATCCAAAAGACCTAAGCGAAGAAACACCCTATCTTAACCTGATGTACCCTTTATATAAGAAAGGAGTTGCTTCTTTGGCTTATCAGGACGCACCCAACCTGTTTGACCAGATTATCGTTTCCAAAAATGTAATTTCAGATCAGGTAACAAAAGAATACTCTGTATACAAAACAGAAATTTTTGCACCGGCATATCTTGTGAATAAAGAAGGAAATTATAAAGGTTATCCTTTCAGATCCTGGAACGGAGACCAGTTTACAGGAGGCTACAGTGACCACTTCCCGGCATTTGTAGTTCTCCAGAAAGAACCATAAAAAAGTTAGGCACTCTTATTGGAGTGCTTTTTTTGTATAAATATCTTAATCATGAAAAATATTATTTTATGGGTATTGATTGCATTAGTCCCTTTCAGCTGTTTTTCTCAGGAAACACCAAAGAAAGATAAAGAGCAACACGAGATGAAGCCCTCCAAAAATGAGGACGGAGAATGGGATCTTACAGTCATTGATACTCAGTTTGATTATTTTCTGAATGCTGTAGCCAAACCTATCAGCCAATACTCAGAATCTTATCTGAAGACAAAAAATACATTTCTGGTCAACGAATGGAACAGTTATTACAATTCCGGCAGATATAGAAATATTATTGAATCCGGGATAGATTATGATCCAAAGGAAAATTACGGGATCAAGTTTGAATATAAATTATACCAGGTCTTCGTGTATGTCAACTGGAAATATAAATTAAGACTGAACGGCTTATCCGGAAGCGATGCGATAAGGTAAATTTAAAATCAATAAAAAAGGTTCAGAGTTTCTGAACCTTTTATTTTTATAATAGCTGAAAATTATTTATTGAATAATTCTTCTACTTTATCCCAGTTTACTACATCGAAGAAAGCTGAAACATAATCAGGCCTTCTGTTCTGGTAGTTTAAATAATAAGCATGCTCCCAAACGTCTAATCCTAAAACCGGAGTTCCTTTAACGTCTGCTACAGGCATTAACGGGTTATCCTGGTTTGGTGTGGAAGAAACAGATACAGAACCGTCAGCATTTTTTACCAACCAAGCCCATCCTGAACCGAATCTTGTTTTAGCAGCCTCAGAGAAATCAGTTTTGAATTTATCAAGACCTCCGTAATTTTCGATAGCAGCTTTTACATTTCCTACAGGCTCTTTGCTTCCTCCAGGCGTTAAGATTTCCCAAAATAAAGAGTGGTTGAAGTGACCTCCTCCGTTATTTCTTACTGCTGGTTTATCAGTTCCTGTCTGGCAGATTTCTTCGATTGTTTTACCTGCTAGTTCAGTACCTTCAATGGCTTTATTTAAATTGTCAATGTATGCCTGGTGGTGTTTTGTATGGTGGATTTCCATAGTTCTTGCATCGATCGTTGGCTCTAATGCATCGTATGCATATCCTAGTTTTGGTAATTCAAATGACATAATCTTTATTTTTAATGTTATGATTCAAAATTAGCCAATATTTAAGGGATTATCAAGAATTCTGGATTACTTTAATAAATCTTTAACATTGATATATTGATTTAGAATGAATTAAGTTTTATTTTTTTATGCAATATCAGCAAAAAGCACGAACCTAATGATCCGTGCTTTCTATTTAACAATAATTAAATTAATTTATTTATTCATAGACATCAGGAATTCTTCATTATTGAGAGTTCCTTTAATGTTTTTATCTACAAATTCCATAGCTTCCACAGGATTCATCTCAGAAAGATATTTTCTGAGAATCCACATTCTCTGTGAAGTTACTTCATCCAGAAGAAGATCATCTCTACGGGTACTTGATGCTACAAGGTCAATAGCAGGATAAATTCTTCTGTTGGCAATTTTTCTGTCCAGCTGAAGCTCCATGTTACCTGTACCTTTGAATTCTTCAAAGATTACTTCATCCATCTTGGATCCTGTATCAATCAATGCGGTAGCAATAATCGTCAGAGAACCTCCGCCTTCGATTTTTCTTGCTGCTCCGAAGAATCTTTTCGGTTTGTGAAGAGCATTCGCATCTACCCCACCGGAAAGAACTTTACCTGATGCAGGTGTCACGGTGTTGTATGCTCTTGCCAGTCTTGTAATAGAATCCAGTAAAATGACTACATCATGTCCGCATTCAACCATTCTTTGGGCCTTTGCAAGGACAAGGTTAGCTACTTTTACGTGTTTTTCGGCGGCTTCGTCAAATGTAGAAGCAATTACTTCTGCATTCACACTTCTTTCCATATCGGTAACCTCTTCCGGACGTTCATCAATCAGAAGAACCATCATATATACTTCCGGATGGTTCGCTGCAATAGAATTAGCGATATCTTTAAGCAACATTGTCTTACCTGTTTTAGGCTGCGCAACGATCATTGCTCTCTGACCTTTCCCGATAGGGGCAAATAAATCTACAATTCTTGTGGATACTGTAGATCCGCTTCCTGCCAGGTTGAATTTCTCTTCAGGGAAAAGTGGTGTCAGATATTCAAAAGCTACACGGTCTTTGATAAAGGCAAGATCACGTCCGTTAACTTCTGTAGGCCTTAATAATGAGAAATATTTTTCCCCTTCTTTAGGAAGCCTGACAATTCCTTTCACTGTATCTCCGGTTTTCAAACCGAAATTTCTGATCTGTGCCGTAGAAACATACACATCATCAGGAGAAGAGATATAGCTGAAATCTGAGGAACGTAAAAATCCGTAGTTATCCGGTAAGATTTCCAAAACCCCTTCAATACTTACCAATCCATCAAAATTAAATTCTTTTTTAGGATCGTTCTGCTCCTCAGCCTTTTCAGAATGTCTGTTCTGATTTTGGTTTTGGTGCTGTTGGTGCTGGTTTTGGTTTTTATGCTGGTTTCCACTGTTCTGTGGGTGGTTTTGTCCTTTTTGAGGTCTGTTAGCCTGTGGTTGTTGAGAATTGTTAGGCTTTTCTTCTGCCTGGGCAGGCTCTGGGGATTCTGTGTTTTTGGGAGCTTCTGTTCTTTCCTGGGCTACTTCTGCATTAGCGGTGTTGGCAGAAACTCTTTTTCTTTTCTTTTTTGCCTGGGCTGTTGCTGTGGGTTCTTCTGTTACTGCAGCAGCTTCAGCTTTTGGTTCTTCCTGTTTTATTTCTTCGGAAGCCGGCACCTTTTCTTCTGTTTTTTCCTCTGCATTAGGTTCTACCGGAGCTTTTGCATTTGCTTTTGGCTTGGCTGCCGTTTTTTTCGGGGCAGCTTTTTTTGCCGGGGCTTTGGCAGGTTTTTCTGCCGGAGCCTCTTCAGTAGTTATACTGGCGGTTTCAGTGGCGTTGAAATAATCTTTTGCAACTTTAGGGTTAGAAGCCTGAAAGTCAAGAATAGCAAAGATCTTGTCATTTTCATTGCTGTTTCTTGCAACTTTAACGCCTAAATCTTTTAAGATTTTAGTCAGTTCCGTTACGGATTTTGACCTTAACGTTTCTATGTTAAACATATTTAATGTAAAAATGTAATTAATTGTGAGTAAGAAAAGTAAGTCCGGTGACTTTTGTTTTCAAGTACATTGTATAATGCAAATCTACACTTATTTTTGAATTGTGCAAAATTTATATTATTTTTGCCAAGAATTTAATATTCAATGCTACAGAGAATACAAACTATATGGACTTTATTAGCAGTTTTGGCTGCTGTTTTCCTTTTCATAACAGGTCAGGATGTTGTCATTTCAGACAGTATTCCTTTACTTAATATCAGCTGTATAGCCCTTGTTATTATTGGAGCATTAAGTATTTTCAGTTTCAAAAACAGAAAAAGACAAATTTTGCTGAATACCATCAGCATCATTATAAACGCTTTGTTGATTGGTGTATTGGCGTACTGGTTACTAAACTTATCCGGAGGAATTCAGTTTCCTGAGAAGGGTATTGAGCCGATTTTCCCATTGATGGCGGTGATCTGTCTGCTTATTGCAAACGTTTACATCCGCAAAGATGAGAGGCTCGTAAAATCTGTAGACAGACTTCGATAACCTTACAACGATTTTTTGAGTGAGAACAGCTTCTTTTCAGGAGCTGTTTTTTATTTTCCATACTTTCTTATTTAATTTATGTAAATTCATTGCAACTTTTTAGTCAGAAACACGACAGATCATATAACTTTTAATAAAAGACAATGAAAAAGCTTACGTATCTTACTTTATCACTATTCTCCATATTTACCTTTGCACAGGAAGTTTCCAGGGAAAGAGTAAAAACAGTTCTTTCCACTCTCGCTTCAGATGAAATGAAAGGCCGTGAAATCGGAACCCGGGAAAATGAAAATGCAGCCCATTATATCGCTAAACTTTTTAAAGAAAACAACCTGGAATATTGTACAGGAAATTCTTATCTGGTGCCATTTGACTACCATGGAAAAACAGTATACAACGTTTGTGGAATCAAAAAAGGAAAATCTGATCAGTATCTGGGTTTTTCAGGGCATTTCGACCATATCGGAACCAGTGATAAAAGCGGAGACAATATTTATAACGGAGCGGATGATGATGCCAGCGGAATCACGACTCTGGTAGGTATTGCTGATTATTTTAAAAATAAAAAACCGGAATTCTCCATGGTATTTATGGCATTTAACGGAGAGGAAAAAGGAATGCTGGGTTCAAGAGCTATTTCAACAGATTCTAATCTGGATCACATTTATAATAAAATGACTGCCCTTTTTAATTTTGAAATGGTAGCTACAGAATCCCAATGGGGCAAAAATGCATTATATATGACAGGAGACGGATTCTCAGATCTTGATGAGCTTTTCAATAAAAATGCAGTAAACGGATTAAAAATTAATGCTGATCCTTATGCAAAGCAGCAGCTGTTTTACCGTTCGGATAATGTAAGTTTTGTAAAAAAGAAAATTATTGCCCATTCATTCTCTACGGTTGATATGACAAAGGCGTCTCATTATCACCATGAAAATGATGATATCAATATTGTTGATTTTGATAATATGACACAGATCATCAATAATTTTGGAAAAACACTGGATAAGCTGAATCCTAAAAACTTTAGCCCAAAATATACCGATCAGGTGAAATTTTAATTAAACCATTATAAAAGGAACCGCTGAATAAGCGGTTTTTTTATTAAACTGCTTTGCTGTTCCACCTTTTGTTCCGGTATTAAAGTTTCGTTTATTTATTTTAAAAACAAAGTTTAACAGCCCTGAGTTGTAACAAAAAAACGATTTTTGAAACATATCCGTTAAAGTAAAACAGGATTAAGAACGTCTTATCTTTTAATTTTACGTAATTTTGCTATCCAATTTTTTCATTGAATGAACGAATATAAAAAAATCTTAAAGTTCGCGAGGCCGCATCAAAAATATATCTACGGAAGTTTATTTTTCAATATTCTGTATTCTGTATTTCAGATTGCTTCCCTGGGGACTATTCTACCGGTTCTGGGAATGCTTTTTGGAACCATAAAACCAGAAAAATATGAAAAAGCACCAGTATATTCCGGTGATATTGTTGATTTTTTCTCCTATATAAAAGAATATTCCAATTATTATGTACAAACACTGGTGAGTAATTACGGGGCACTTACTGTCCTTGCCTGGCTGTGCATCATTACTGCATTTATGTTCTTTTTGAGAAATGCATTCCGGTATTTCGGTTCTTTATTGCTGATCAATTACCGTGTGGGAGTAACCAAAGACCTGCGTGGAGCGATGTACAGAAAAATACTTTCCCTTCCTGTTTCATTCTTTACAGAGAGCAGAAAGGGAGATATGATGTCCCGTATGTCCAATGACGTAGGAGAAGTGGAAGGAAATATCTTAGGAAGCTTGATTGAACTGATAAACGCACCTTTTATGCTGATCAGTACATTGGTGACCTTATTTTTCCTGAGTCCTGAAATGACTCTTTTCTCGCTATTGGTTCTTCCTGTGATGGGAACAATGATTGCATTGATCGGAAAAAGCCTTAAAAAAGACTCACATGAAGCACAAAGTGAGCTTGGAACTATTTTCTCTATTGTGGATGAAACATTGAAGTCTTCAAAGGTTATTAAAATATTCAATGGGGAAAAAATCATGAATAACAGATTCATGCATTCTATGAACAAATGGATCTCAAGTTCTATCAATTTGGGTAAAAAGAAAGAATTGGCGTCTCCAATGAGCGAATTCTTAGGTTCTATTACCTTCCTGATTATTGCATGGTACGGTGGGAAACAAATTATTGTTGAGCAGAGTATTTCTCCGGCAGATTTCCTTGTATTTTTAGGAATGTTCTTCCAGATCCTTCCTCCTGCAAAAAGCTTATCTACTTCTATTTCCAATGTACAGAAAGGAGAAGCTTCCCTGAAAAGGGTATTGGAAATCCTTGAAGCCGATGTGAAAATTGAAGAAATTGCAGAACCTGTCTCTATTACAACACTTCAGAATAATATTGAATTCAAGGATATTGGATTCTATTATGACAAAGCAAATCTTATCCTTAAAAACTTCAACTTAACCATTCCTAAAGGAAAAACGGTTGCTTTGGTAGGCCAAAGCGGGAGTGGTAAAACAACCATCGCCAATCTTTTAGCGAGGTTCTATGATGTTTCGGAAGGAGAAATCCTTATTGACGGGACAAACATTAAACATTTAAAATTACAGGAATACCGCCAGCTGCTGGGAATGGTAACGCAGGAATCCGTATTATTCAACGATTCTGTATATAACAATATCCTGATGGGTAAACCCGATGCCACCAAAGAAGAGGTAATTGCTGCTGCAAAAATTGCCA
Organism: Chryseobacterium amylolyticum; assembly: GCF_051011775.1. NCBI lineage: Bacteria > Pseudomonadati > Bacteroidota > Flavobacteriia > Flavobacteriales > Weeksellaceae > Chryseobacterium > Chryseobacterium amylolyticum. Next base: position 425,675 of record NZ_JBPCHX010000003.1, on the reverse strand, counting down.
ATGCGGATTCTTTCATTTCCAACCTTTCTGAAGGGTATGATACCAATATCGGTGATGATGGAAACAAACTTTCCGGAGGCCAGAAACAGAGGGTTTCTATCGCAAGAGCTGTATTGAAAAACCCGCCGATTATGATCCTTGATGAAGCCACATCCGCCCTGGATACAGAATCTGAAAGATTTGTTCAGGATGCCCTGGAGAAAATGATGGAGAACAGGACTTCTTTAGTGATTGCCCACCGTCTTTCAACGATTCAGAAAGCAGACTGGATTGTAGTGATGGAAAAAGGTGATATCGTGGAACAGGGAACCCACCACGACCTGATTGCAAAAAGAGGAATGTATCACAAACTTGTTGAACTTCAAAACTTCGACTAATCTTTTAATCGAATTAAAATGAACCCTATACAAGAGTATTTCTACAGAATCGAAGAGCCTGAAAGAAGTACTCTTTTGTTTTTACGTGATAAGATCCTGGCTTCAGATCCGGAAAATATTACAGAAACTTTCAGTTTCGGACTTCCGTTCATCAAATACAAAAAGAAAATGCTGTGTTACTTCTATTACAGCAAAAAATATCAAAAGCATTACCTGAGCTTTTATCATGGTGACAGACTTGATTATCCTGAACTGATCCAGGATGGCAGAAAGAAGTTTAAAATCCTTCTTATTGATAGGGAAGAGGACATTCCCGTAGAACTGATACTGAACCTTGTACAGGAGGTTAAAAGACATATAAAATAAAAAACTCCGGCACGAATAATCGTGCCGGAGCCATCTTTAAAAACCTTTCATCATTGTGTGTTTATTCCGTTAAATTCTGCCTGCTTAATTGCCCAGGCAATCATATTGGCAAAAAGGATTGAATTCTGAACCTGCATTCCTCCTGTTGTATATCCGTTTCCTGCATATCCGTAAGAGGATTTCTGAACCGGTAAATATCCTCCTGAACTTGGCGCTACAAAAGGCTCAATGGTATTACTTGGATACTGATTTCCATTGGCATTTTCATTACTTAAAAAACCACCGTCACCAAACCATATAAAGTTTAGGCTCGTATTTCTTAATCCTGAAATTCCTGTTCTGGTAGTTGTGCTGTTAATAGGCTGTGCATAGCTGTAAGGAACAAATCCACTTGTCAACCCTGAAATATTTACTGTGGTAGAAGCATCTTCACCCCAGTTTTTTCCTCTTACGTCTCCAAAAGGTCCGTTAAGGATGGGATCATCAGAATTGGTAAGAGCATACACAGAACCTGCACCACCCCCATAAGATGCTGAAATCGTAGGATCGGAGAATATTCCTCTGAATAGATTCTGTGCAGTGCCCGTATCATCTGTCATCGCAATAACAACTCCTTTTTTATTAAGATAGGAAGCAATATAACCTGCATCTGTAGCATTAGGTGTGTAGTTGTAACCAATGACAACAATATCCGGCTTATTATTAAGAGCCGCCTGAAGAGCTGCTGAAGAAGGTGAGTTCCCTAAAGAGGTATGCGTAAAGCCTTCATATTTAACAATACTGGAAGCTGTCGTACCAAAGTTTGTTGGAGAATCCATCAGACTTCTTGACGGACCGGTATAGGCACTATAACCGTAAGCTGTTTCTAATCCGATATGGAGAACCGTTTTTTTAGGAATGACGACGACTACATTTACAGAACATGTTGTAGATACCCCGCCCTGGCTGTCAGAAGTAATTGTCATTGTTTTCACCGATGTAGAAGTTGGAGTTCCTGTTCCGCTTAATGTAATATTCTGATTTCCCGTAGAGGTAAATGTCCCTGACCCGCTGAAAGAAATTCCGTCAACAGTATTAGTTGTAACAGTATAGCTTCCCAGTGCTGTTACATTAACAGGAAGAGTAATTGTATTGGAAGCGGTTAAAGCTGTCCCAACCTTGTATACTCCGTTTACCGCAGCACTTCCACAACTCATGGTATAGATTCCTGCAGGACTTAATACATTCACTGTAACAGCAGGTGTACATGAAACATCTGTCCCGTTGGCATTTAGTCCTACGGTATCTACCTGTATTGCAGCAGGCGCTCCCTGTCCCGGAACTTGGATAGTTTGCGTTCCTGTAGAAAGAAAAACACCTGTTCCGTAGAAATTATATCCATTTGTTGTAGTACCTGTAATCGTATAATTTCCAATTTTAGTTACGTTTACGGACACACTTAAATAATTGGATGCTGTAAGCTCTTTTGTCTGAACATAAGTTCCCATTGCTTTTGTACTGGAACAGTCGACCGTAAAAACAGCTTTGCCCATTTGTCCGCAGACACTTTTCCATTCGTTATCAGCAAGACTCCAGTAATTAATACAGTCCTCAGTAATGTTATAAATTGTCAAACCATCATCCTTGGCAGTATTCATTACAATTGCATTTCGCTGCGCTTCAGTTAACCTTGGGATAAGTACCCCTTTGTTGTTATTTCCTGAAACAACATCCAAAACCGAATTAGTGTTCGGCGTTGTCGTATTGATTCCTACTGCACCATTATTGGTTTGAGAAAAAGCTTCTCCAAAAACAAAGAGCATTGCTACGAGCAGGACTTTGATTGGAGGCATTGTAAATTTTGTTTCCATCATTGTATAAGTTATAATTGTTTGATAATATTAATCTGGGCATTTAACTTCCACAAAATTATCAACCACAGATGATTACAAAATAATTCCTGCTACGCAATACTACTCACGCGTAGTAAAACTCACAAATGCCAATGACTTATCCTGATAAAAAACACAAATAAAAAGTTGAGTTTTTTAACAAAACCCAACTATAAATTCAAATATCAAAATCAAAACAACATAAAAAACAATTACTTTTTATTTATCACAAAAAATAAAATCATTAAGTTAAAAAAACTCATTATTTAAAAATACTTTTCCATTTCGCAATGGTATTCCGGCTTATCTTAAAATGGCCACTCACCTGAAGATTAGTGAGTTCATTTCTTTTCTGATAACTGAGAATTTTCAGTATTGATTCCTTATCATAAGAACGGAGCCTCTGATTTTTACGTTCCACCGTATATCCTGTTTCTCCAAAAATCAGTTGATTAAATTTCAGAATGTCAAAAGCTGAATGTAATGTTTCCAGCTTGAGCCTGATGGTGGGGTCTGATAATTTTCCGGGAAATTTTTCTTCAAGAATGTCGCTATAAATCTGCTTATAATCCGGCATCATATTATATCTTTTTCATCCATTTATTTAAAGTGGTCTTGGGTATTTTATACCTTTTAACCACATCATTGGCTGTCATTTTCCCTGTTTTTATTTTATCAAGAATAAAATCCTTAACCTCCTGCGTATAAATGCTTTTCCTGAAAACCAGGGTGTTTTCCTTTTGAGTGAGGGCATTATCAATTCTCGCCTGTGGAGCATACAAAATCAGATGTCCGGTATAGAATCGGAAGAAATCGAATTTTAATAGTTTACACCATTTGAGGAGCACATCGGTATCGATACTTTTTGCATGATACATCCTCTCCACTTCATCTTCCGTACTGTTTAAAAACCGGGAAATTCTTTCTATTGGAATCTGATACTCTTCCACTTTGGATTGGACCAGGCTTCCAATATGGATGTTCTTAATATTCATCACAATGTTTTTAGGTAAAAATATTGACAAGAACATCAAAAAACACTATCAGAACCTACTCAAGATTACGTATGAGTAACAAAAATCAGAATTCTGTTTAAATTTTAATTAAAAAGCTGTTGATATTGATCTCCGAGGAAATATTCAGTTTTTTCCGTATCCTGTATTTTTTACTTTCTACAGCCCGGATACTGTTATTGGTACACTGTGCTATTTTTTTGGTATCAAAATCCAGCTTCATCAATGCACAGAAATAGAGCTCAGAATGGATCAGATTAGGATTTATTCTTAAAATATCAGGAATGAAATGTGGAAAAAATACCTGAAATTTTTCAAAAAACACGGGTGAATTGCTTTCCGCCAGATTTAAAATTTCCTGAATATTTTCTTCTGAAAGGTGGTTGATCAGCATCTGCTGTTTCATCAATTCCGAATTCGTTTTTACCAGATCCTTGATGGTGGAATCCTTTTCTTTTTTATCGGAAATTAAACCATGAATAAGCTCATCCTTCTGAGTAATAAATACAATATCCATCAGGAAAGAAGCAACGGAGAATAAAATATTCAGCAGTTTTATAGTTTTAAAATCTTCTTTTTCTATGAACCTGCTCTTTGGTAGGAAATCAAAATCAAAATACAGACATGCAATGAAATTGATACTGATGATGAATGTAATAAAAAAGATGATGAGGGAATCTTGTTTGTATTTCAGAAAGAACGGAACAGCAAACAGAAGACAAAAGTAAAAGTATTCTACTCCGGCGTTTTTGTATGTATAGATATTAAAAAAGCTCACTATAAATGTGAGTAAAACAAATATACCGATAATGAAAGGCTTTAAAACCGTTTTGAACCTTTTGGTTTTTCCTTTTACAGCCATCAGAAACAGCCAGAAGAAGGTAATTACCGTAAGAAATATGGAGATCAGCATATCCCCGAAAAAAATAATAATAAAAATGGAGTAAAACAGGAATATGAAAAACAATAAAAGCAAATACCGGTTAATAAGATGAAGATAATTGCTTTCAAAACCATCATCCATATTCTCCGCTTCGTCATTGATCACCTTAAAGAAAAACTTATAAATCATCTTGTTGTTTTTTTATGCTTTCACAAGCTTAAGTTGGCATTTGTACTTTTGAAAGTATAAATTTTCCAATATTAACAGCCTTTCATGCAAAATAAAAATCTTCAAAACGAAATCTATCAGTCTTTTTCAGCATTAAAGGGTATGATTAAGGTGTTTTCTAGCTACAATTTACTAAAATCCGATGTTAAAATTATCAAATGAAATACCATTTTTGACAATAAATTAACCATCATTTACCTCGGATCACTTAAAAGCATGAGCTTGTGTTTTTAAGCAGGCAAAATTATTGATTCCAATGGAAAAGTATAACTCTTCCAATACGCAATAATACTCATGCGTAATTAAACTCAAACAACAAAATATACCCTTTTATACCTCAAATAAAAAAGAGAGCTTTAAAAGCTCTCTTTTGATTTTTTATCTGCGACAGGAATTTTAGTTTTCTTTCAGTTTGGCAATCACATCCAGACCGCCTTTTGTAATATCTCCGATTTTACAGATAATTTCAGTGTCCAAAGGAAGGAATACATCCATTCTGGAACCGAACTTAATAAATCCGAACTCATGTCCTGCTTTTGCTTTATCACCTTCATTACAGTAGAAAACGATTCTTCTTGCAACATATCCGGCAATCTGTCTGAAGACAACTTTGTGATTGGTCATCGTCTGAACTGCTACGGTAGTTCTTTCATTCTCTGTAGAGGATTTTTCATGCCATGCTACCAGATATTTTCCCGGGTGGTATTTTTTGTAAATCACTTCTCCCGAAACCGGATATCTGCAGATATGAACATTCAGTGGAGACATGAAAATGGAAACCTGGATGGCTTTTCCTTTTATAAATTCATCTTCTTCCACTTCTTTGATCATGACCACTTTTCCGTCCACAGGGGCAATCACGTTTTCTCTGTGGTCAAGGATAGTACGGTCCGGAACTCTGAAAAACCAGAAGACTAAACTGTAAATGACCAGCAAAGGCATAATGATCAGCAGGGACCATATTTTAAGGAAATAGATCGCTAAGGCTCCCAGGATGATAAAAAGTATGGTAGCAACGGTAATCGTTCCTTTTGATTCTCTATGTAATTTCATGAGACTAAATAAATTTTTCTAAAATAAAGTACAAATATACGACAGGAACGCAGATAATAAAACTATCCAGCCTGTCTAAAACTCCTCCGTGCCCCGGAATGATGTTTCCACTGTCTTTCACACCGAAGTTTCTCTTCAACTGGCTTTCTACCAGATCTCCTAACGGAGCAAAGGCTGCAACCAGAAATCCTACGATCATCCAGTTTCCTCTCAATTCAGGCTGATAATGTTCAATAAAGTAAGATAAGACCAATGTTAAAACAACACCGCCCGCATAGCCTTCCCAAGTTTTTTTAGGAGAAATTTTAGGAGCCATTTTATGTTTACCGAAGAATTTCCCTACCAGATAAGCAAAAGTATCACTGCTCCAGATCAGAATAAACAGAAACAGCACCTCGAGAGAAAAACTTTCGTTATAACTGGAGAACTTTGGCAACCCTAATGCAAAGCTGAACGGGAGCGCCACGTAAATAACGGTAAAAATAAGCTTCCCGCTGTCGAAGTATAATTCGTTAGGATATTTGAATAAAGTTACCACAGCAATCCCGATCAGGGCCAGGGCCAATATTTCGCTAAGCCTGAAATCAAAAAAGAAATCGTGGTTAAAATATCTTTTGGAGAAAATATAAAAAATAAAGATGACCAGTGGAAATACTACCCATTTTTCGTACCCGTTTCCAAATTTCATGATTTTGACACATTCCCAGGTTCCTACGATCAGGAGTAAGCTCATCAGGCCATGATAAAGATATTGCTGTTTGACCAAACCAGGAGCAATACTGTTCAGCAATTGTGCTCCCAGGGGAGTAGAACAAAGAATAATGATGGCTACATAAACGATACCTGATACGGTTCTTTGAATGAGATTTTTGTCCAAAATTTAAAATTTAGAAGTGGTTGCTTAATCTTCAAGCAGCAATAAAAACAGTTTTGTATTGGAATTGGAAGAACTGTCCATTTTAGACTGGCTTCCGCTGATGGAAGTAAGGTTCTTGATATTTCCGTTTCTTTTTATTTTCCCCATAGCATCATTCAGGTTGTTTACAATCTGGGAAACATTGGCAATGATGATAATTTTATCAGGAAGCCTGGAAGAATGATAGTGAAGGATATTATTATGAGAAAGCATGATTCTGCCGTCATAGGCAATGAGGTATTCACAGGTAATGAATGCAGCATCATTAGACTGCTGCAGTTCTGAGGTATAAGAAGTCTTCACAACGTTCAAAAAGTTCTGAAGTTCTTTATCCCAGCAGAAGAGATTGTGGATGCCTTCTATTTTGATAATTTGATTTAAAGTTTGTAGAGCCTCCGCTTCATCTGCACAATAATTAAAAAATCCTCCCGAATGCGTAAATAATTGCGCAAACTTATAGTCAAGATCCGCATTTTTCAGCGAATCCCCAAGCTTCTCCAGGCTCTGTTTTTCCTCTTCTTCAGGCTGGTTGGTAAGTTTGCTTACAATCCTCTTGAATAAATTCAACTTAATCTATTTTTAGTCAACTTTATACAAAAATAGAAAATAAATTATAATAGTGTTCAAAATATCTCTTGAAATATGAAAAAACCCGGCAATTTTACAGTTGCCAGGTTTTTGTTATTTATATTTTTTAAAGGTCTTAAAGCTGCGTCGGGCTTTCAGGAGCCTGAATTTCGCTTTCTTCTTCTTTCTCTTTGATCTGAGGTGCTGCCTCTGCTATTGGCTGATCTTTTTCAGGAATAGTATTGGTAACAGGCTTCTCTGTCAATTCCGGATCCCATGCTCTCTTTCCGAAAATTTCTTCCAGATCTTCACGGAAGATCACTTCTTTTTCCAGCAGCTTGTTGGCTAAAGCATCCAGCTTATCCTTATTATCTGCAAGGATTCTTACAGCTCTGTCATACTGATTTTCGATAATCGATTTGATCTCTGCATCAATTTTTGTAGCCGTTTCTTCAGAATAAGGTTTTCCGAAATTATATTCAGACTGACCTGAACTGTCATAGTAAGAAATATTACCGATATTCGGGCTTAATCCGTAGATTGTTACCATGGCCTGCGCTCTCTTCGTCACTGTTTCAAGATCAGAAAGTGCTCCTGTGGAAATATTGTTGAAGATTACCTGCTCTGCAGCTCTTCCTCCCAGTGTTGCACACATTTCGTCCAGCATCTGTTCAGTAGTGGTAAGCTGTCTTTCCTCAGGCAGATACCATGCTGCACCTAATGAGCGTCCTCTAGGAACAATAGTCACTTTTAAAAGTGGAGATGCATGCTCTACCAGCCAGGAAATTGTTGCATGTCCTGCCTCGTGGTAAGCTACTCTTCTCTTTTCAGAAGGTTTGATTGCTTTATTTTTCTTTTCAAGACCACCAATGATTCTGTCCACAGCATCAAGGAAATCCTGTTTGGTTACTGAAGTATGATTATTTCTTGCTGCAATAAGCGCCGCTTCGTTACAAACGTTCGCAATATCTGCTCCACTGAAACCAGGAGTTTGTTTTGCAAGGAATTCTCTGTCTACATTATCATCAAGCTTGATTTTCTTCAGGTGAACATCAAAGATCTGTCTTCTTTCGTGAAGCTCCGGAAGGTCTACATAGATAGAACGGTCAAAACGTCCTGCTCTCATCAAAGCTTTATCAAGGATATCTGCTCTGTTGGTTGCTGCCATTACGATAACATTCGTATCGGTTCCGAAACCATCCATTTCAGTAAGAAGCTGGTTCAGGGTATTTTCTCTTTCATCGTTTCCGCCGGAGAAATTATTTTTTCCTCTTGCACGTCCGATGGCATCAATCTCATCGATGAAGATAATTGCCGGAGATTTTGCTTTAGCCTGAGCAAAAAGGTCTCTTACCCTTGAAGCTCCTACCCCAACAAACATTTCGACGAAATCAGAACCTGAAAGTGAGAAAAACGGAACTTTGGCTTCACCAGCAACAGCTTTTGCCAGTAAGGTTTTACCGGTTCCCGGAGGCCCTACCAACAGGACACCTTTAGGAATTTTACCTCCCAGTTTTGTATATTTTTCAGAGTTTTTGAGGAAATCCACTACTTCCTGAACTTCTTCTTTTGCTCCTTCCAAACCTGCAACATCTTTAAATGTCACCTGAATTCTTTCTTTTTCATCAAAAAGCTTCGCTTTGGATTTTCCGATAGAGAAAATTTGTCCGCCGGGACCTCCGCCACCACCCATCTTTCTGAAAAGAAGGAAATAGAATAATCCTAAAATTGAAATCCAAACCAGTGCAGGAATCAGAATATCCATTAATGCACTTTTACCCGTTCCGTAATCTTTGGTTGTTTTGATTGCCGGGTTGGTCGCTTTGATCTGTTCAAATTTCTGAAGGAAAAGTTGCAGGTCTCCATATTTTACAGAAAAATCTGCTTTAGGAGCCATTTCGAAGGCAGAAAGCGGGTTGTTTTCTTTTCCGGCTTTGGAAACCATTGCCGATTTTGCTTCTTTTGTCAGGAAAACATCAGCTTTCTCTATGTCTTTGTATATAATTATATTCTGGACTTTCCCCGCCTGCATTTCTCTAAAGAAACCATCTTCATCAATAGATTTTGCACTGTCGCCTCCAAGGAAATTGGAGCCAAAGAATAGCAAAAGAGCTATGATTGCAATAGGAAAGAACCAGTTGAATCCTTTATTATTCATTTAAACTTTTTAAAATTTTTATTATTCATTTTCAATTCTGGTAATGACTGCGTCACCCCAAAGCTCTTCTATGTCGTAGTACTCACGTACCTGTTTCTGGAATATATGAACCACCACTGAAACGTAATCTACCAGTACCCACATCGCATTTTCAGCACCTTCCACATGCCAAGGTCTGTCGTGCAGTTCATTTCTTACTTTTTTCTCAACACTTCCTGCCAATGCAGCCACCTGTGTATTCGAGTTTCCACTACATATTACGAATGTTTCTGCTACGGAATTTTCGATGTTGGAAAGATCAAAGATCATTATGTCTTCACCTTTTACATCCTGGATAGCTTCAACGATTTTATCTATTAATGCTTGTTTTTCTGCTGTTTTATTCATTAAAAAAATACTATAATCTGCAAATTTATTGTTTTTTCTTTACTTTAACCTTACTTTTACCCTCTTAATGTCTTAAAGTTTTCTTAAATGAGCCAACTCTTCTACCTGAAAGAATGTTCTTCTACTAATGACGAAATATCAAAGTTTTTACTTTACGGAAATTCAGATTTTACAGGGCTTCATACTTTTAATCAGACTAAAGGCCGTGGTCAGTATGGAAATACCTGGACTCAGACTGCCGGAAAAAACCTGGCATATACGCTGGCAGTGAATACTCAGAACATCTTGTGCTCCGACTTTATATTCAATTACTATACCGCAATGATAATCCGGGATTTCCTTGCCAAATTGTCTGACTCAGAGGTAAAAATCAAATGGCCGAATGATATTATCCTTAAAGGTAAAAAAATCGTTGGAATTTTAATAGAAAAGAAAAAAATTAATCAAAATAATTATTTCATTATAGGAGCCGGAATCAATATTCTGCAGAAAAATTTTGATGAAATATCCAACGCAGGATCACTCCTGACGCAAACAGGAGTAGAATTTGACCTTGAAGACCTTGCCCAAAACCTTCATGAATTCCTGTCCGAAAAACTGAAAAACATTCCATCTGATCAGGAAATACTGGATGGGTTCAATACCAACCTTTTCAGAAAGGATGAGATATCAGTCTTTGAAATTGAAAAAGAGCGACAAAATGGCATCATCCGAAAAGCAGACGAAAAAGGTGAACTCTGGATAGAGCTGGAAGACGGGATGCGTTCCTTTTACCACAAGGAAGTAAAATTACTTTACTGATTGGCTCTTTTGATATAAAGGTAAAGAGTAAGCGGCAGGAAGACCAGATTGGGCAGCCACATTGCCAGCGCCGGAGACAGACTTTTATTTTCCGAAACTACTTTTAAAGCTTCAAATGAAAACACGAAAATAAAGGCCAATGAAATCCCTATCGCCAGGTTAATTCCCAACCCTCCCCTTTTCTTTTGTGATGACAGGGAAAGCGCCAGAAATGTCAGAATAATGATTGAAACAGGCATTGAAGTTCTCTGATGAAGCTCATTCAGGTAAGAATTCAGGTTACTGTTACCTCTTGCCTTTTCTCTTTCAATAAACTTTAAGAGTTCCGGAGTGGTTTTATTCTGCCCCAAAAGCTCGTTCGGGAAAAGCTCTTCCGGGGAATGCCCATAGTTTTTCCTTAGTTCTATTCCGTTATTAAGCTTTTCTGAATTGTCTTTATTGATTGTTTTTTCCAAATAATTATTTAAGACAAACTGCTTTTTGTCTTTGTCCCAATATACTTCGCTGGCTTTTAGCTCGTAGGTCATTTTTCTGTCTTTATCATATTTCTGATAAACGAAACTTGATCCTCTTTTTTCCCTTTTGTTCCAGGAATCAACGAAGATATATTCTGTTTTGCTCAGCTGTGAAGAAGCCGGAGCGGTTCCTAAGATTTTTTCTTTATTGGCTGCATTATAGGTATAGGCTTCCAGCTCATTTTTCTTGATATTGGCCCATGGAAGTACCATATGATATACCACCAGGGCAATCAGACCAATAAAAATAGAGGTAAGAAGATATGGTTTTGAAAACCTGTGAAAGCTGGCTCCGCTACTGATGATGGCAACAATTTCGGTATTATTTGCCATTCTGGAGGTAAAATAAATTACCGAAATAAAAACCAGGATGGAAAGAAAGGTTACCACAAGATTAATAATCCAGAAGGGATAGAAATGGATCAGGAAATACATCAGATCCAGTTTCGGATCAATGGCTTTGGCATTTTCTATCCTTGGGATTTTCTGCTGTACGTCAATTACGAGGACCACTATAGACAACAATACGAGCATGAAACTGAAAGTTCCAAGGTATTTTTTTATGATATATCTGTCTACAATTTTAAGCATATTTTCTTATAGTCTTTGTCTGAGAACCGGTACTACAGAGTTTTTCCATTCATAAAAATCTCCTGCAATGATATGCTCTCTGGCTACTTTTACCAGATCCAGATAGAATGCAAGATTATGAATTGAAGCAATCTGTTTTGCCAGATATTCTTTAGATACGAACAGGTGGCGAAGATACGCTTTTGAATATTCACGATCTACAAAACTGGTCCCGAATTCGTCCAAAGGTGAAAAGTCACGTTTCCATTTTTCATTTTTAAGATTCATCACCCCCTGCCATGTGAAAAGCATTGCATTTCTTGCATTTCTTGTTGGCATTACACAATCCATCATATCAATACCCAGGCCGATAGATTCAAGGATATTCCATGGAGTTCCTACTCCCATCAGATACCTTGGTTTTTCTTTAGGAAGAATGTCTGTTACTTCATCGGTGATTCTGTACATTTCTTCTTCTGGCTCTCCAACGGAAAGTCCTCCGATCGCGTTCCCTTCTGCTCCTGCTTCGGAAATCACTTCAGCAGAAATTTTTCTAAGGTCGGAATAAGTAGATCCCTGAACAATCGGGAAAAGTCTTTGCTTATGTCCGTATAATTCAGGATTATTATTGGTCCATTCAATACATCTTTTCAGCCAGCGGTGGGTAAGTTCCATGGATGATTTTGCCTGATTGTAATCACATGGGTAAGGAGTACATTCATCAAAAGCCATGAAAATATCGGCTCCGATCTGTCTTTGAATTTCCATTGATCTCTCCGGGGAAAACATGTGATAACTTCCGTCGATGTGAGATTTGAATCTCGCTCCTTCTTCCGTCATCTTTCTGTTACTGGCCAGTGAAAATACCTGAAAACCTCCTGAATCGGTAAGGATAGGAAGGTCGCAGTTCATGAATTTATGTAAACCACCTGCATCCTGCATCGTTTCCATTCCGGGACGAAGGTAAAGGTGATAAGTATTTCCCAGAATAATCTGGGCTTTAATGTCTTCTTTTAATTCTCTCTGATGAACTGTTTTCACACTTGCTACAGTTCCCACAGGCATAAAAATAGGTGTTTGAATCTTCCCGTGATCTGTGGTAATCTCCCCTGCTCTTGCTTTTCCTTCAGAGGTCTTTTCTATAGTAAAAAATTTCATCTCTATACTTTTTTAATGCACTGTTTTATCAGTGATTTCCTGCAGGACAGAAACTCGTATGCTCTTTTACCTTACTAAAGGTATTACAGCACCATTCTGTTTCATTTTATCCTTTATGTATTTATCTGCTTTGGGATCTTTTTTCAGTAATATTTCCTGTGCATCATTAGCAATCCCATCCATTTCTTCTTTAATTACATAGTATTTGAAACTGTCTACAAAATCATCAGGCTTTACCTTATATGATTTCAGGACAGCTCTTGTACCTGCTTCCATATTTTTGTCAGGATATACATAGATAGCCTGATCATTGATCGCAAGATCAGCAATTATTTCTGCCATCATACCTTTATCGACCAGGTTTTTAGGCTTATCAATATAATCGCCGCACGAAAACAGCCCCAGCAAAACGAAAATAAAGATCAGCTTTTTCATCAGTTTCATAATCTGTTGATGATTGATTTCCATTTTAAGTTCAATACTCCGAAAACAGCTTCATGGATAATTCCGCCGTTCATTTTGCTTTCTCCTAAAATTCTGTTGGTAAATATGATTGGAACTTCCACAATTCTGAAGCCTTTTTTAAATGCCCTGAATTTCATTTCTATCTGAAACCCGTAGCCTTTTAATTTTACATTGTCCAACCCTATTTCTTCCAATACTTTTCTTGAAAAGCAGACAAATCCTGCTGTAGTATCATGAATTGGAAGCCCCAGCACAAACCTTACATATTTTGAGGCAAAGTAAGAAAGCAATACTCTTCCCATAGGCCAGTTCACTACATTTACCCCTTTTGAATAGCGGGAGCCGATGGCCATATCTGCATTTAGACAGGCTTCGAAAAGTCTCGGCAGGTCATTCGGGTTATGTGAAAAATCGGCATCCATTTCAAAAATATAATCATACTTATTTTCGATAGCCCATTTAAACCCATGAATATATGCCTTTCCCAAACCGTCTTTTACATGTCTTACTGACAGGTGGAGATAATGCGGATATTTCTTCTGCAATTCTTTTACAACCTCTGCCGTTCCATCCGGAGAAGTATCATCCACTACCAGGATATGAAAGTCATCCTCCAATGCAAAAACTGCGGAAATAATATTTTCAATATTTTCCTTTTCGTTATAGGTTGGGATGATGACGAGTTTTTTCATTTCAGTTTGCAAAGATAGTTTATTTAACCTTTTTATTTTATACAAAATAATCTATAATTTTGCAAAAATATTTCTCGGGGATTAAGCGGATGAAACAGAAACTTTTATTCAACAGATCTGAACAATACGTAAAATCGATGAGAGCAAATATTTTAACTGCAGATGCATGGATCAGGTAATAGGAAAATGTATGCCGCACTGTGTAATCCGGAGTTAAATAATAAATAAAAAAACTTAAATTTTGCCATCATCACAACAACACTTCATCAATCACGTAAGAATACCTGAGCATAATGATTGGGTAATCTTTATCCTTGTGGGCTGTATCTTTTTATATGTTTTTATGATGAACATCATAGAAAGGGATGCCAGTCTCAAAGATTTTCTGCTTCAGAAATATTTTGATGCGAGTAATAACCTTCCCAGCTGGATTATCACATCCTGTGTAACCACCCTTACCCTTTCTGTATTAATTTCACAGTACGTTCCTGTTGTACCGAAATTTATTGCGGACCTTCAGCTTTTCGGATATCAGCTTAATAAATTCGGGTATACTCTGCTGGCAGTGCTGTTTTTTTATGTAATAAAATCTACATTAGGTTTTTTATTTTATCAAAGTATAGGGGATGGAAAAAAATGGACTATTTTTTATTTTACCTCCACAAAATTTTATTTCATCTTATCTTTTTTGCTGATAATTCTTTGTGTAGCCCACTATTACTTCCCGATAGACAGAAATAAAATGTTTTTATATTATTTCTGCTTCTTTTCTTTTGTATTCATTTTCAAGGTTTTTTTCTATTTATTTCACAAGAACAAGATTCTTCCGGAGAAATGGTATTATAAATTTTTGTATATTTGCACCCTCCAAATCGCACCATTATTATTGCTTTGGAAGTTGTTATTTTTTTAATAAAAGTCAATGATGAGAATAAAGTCTATATTGGTTTCTCAACCAGCGCCTAGTGAGTCTTCTCCATATCTGGATATAGCGAAGAAGGAAAAAATAAAGATTGATTTCCGTCCATTTATCCACGTCGAAGGAGTTGACAATAAAGAGCTCAGAACACAGAAAATAGATCTGACGCAGTATACCGGTATTATTTTTACCAGTAAAAATGCGATTGACCATTACTTCAGACTCGCAGAGGAATTGCGTTTTGCCGTTCCGGATACGATGAGATATATCTGCCAGTCGGAAGCAATTGCCAACTATCTTCAAAAGCATATTGTGTACAGAAAAAGAAAAATCAGTTTTGGGGAGAAAAATTTCTCAGATCTGTTGCCTCTTTTCAAAAAATTCCCATCTGAAAAATATCTGCTGCCATCTTCAGATGTTTTAAGTCCGGATATTGTAAAAACCATGGATGCATCTAATGTAGACTGGACAAGAGCAATTATGTACCGTACCGTATGCAGCGACCTTACAGATATCAACGTCAAAGATTATGACATGCTGATTTTCTTCAGTCCGCAGGGAATCAAATCACTGCAACAAAACTTCCCTGACTTCAAGCAGGAAGAAACCAAAATCGGTGTTTTCGGAAATACGACTTTGGCAGCTGCGGAAGAAGCGGGATTAAAAGTAGATCTTATGGCACCTACAAAAGAAACACCTTCTATGACGATGGCTTTAGAAAAATATATTAAAGCTCTTCATAAATAATTTAGTATAAAATAAATAAGCCATCTTTTCTTTATTGAAAAGGTGGCTTATTTATTTCAAAACCAGTTAAAATAATACAACTTTAACACCTGTAAATCAAATAGTTAAGTCATATTTTTTTCTTGACAGATTGAATTTTTCATTACCTTTAAGAGAAAAAATATGAAAAAATTATTATTATTCGGTGTACTCTTTTTAACTATTGTATTTGTAAATGCACAAAACGATAACTGTTCGGGAGCAATACCGCTGACAGTGGGAACAGACTTTGCCTCTGGAGTACTCACCTCTACAAATTTAAATGCAACTACTGACGGCTCTTTACCTGCATGCAACCCATACGCTACCGACAATGTATGGTTTACAGTAGTAGTGCCGGCAAGTGGCAGTCTCACAATAAGAACAGGCTGGGGCGGTTCATTTTTTTATAATTCAGTACTTACTGTTTACAGCGGCAATTGTAGTGCTTTAACCGAAATCGGTTGTAATGATGATTACAACTCAGGGTTTTCGTTAGTATCATTATCGGGCCAGACTCCTGGAACTACCTTGTATGTAAGTGTCTGGAAACAAGATTCCAATACAAACAATGGAGAATTCCAGATTTCAGCTTATGACCCTATTCCTCCTGCTAATGACAAATGCGCACAGGCAACACTATTAACAGTAGGAACAGATTTCGCTTCAGGAGCCATCATTTCAAACAATGCAGGAGCAATTACTGACGGATCTCTGCCATCCTGCAATTCATATGCTGTTGATAATGTATGGTTTACGGCAGTGGTACCACAGAGCGGGAATATAAAGATAGAAATACAGGAAGCTTCAGGCTCTCCATTTTATGCCCCTGTACTTACCGTTTACCGAGGAACTTGCGGTTCATTAACAGAAATTAATTGTAGCAACGATATCTTCTATGTCCCAATCTCATTAACCGGACAGATCCCAGGTACCATCTTGTATATAAGTGTATGGAGAGATGATGACTCATTCTCAGAAAATGGAGAGTTCCAGATTTCAGCTTATGATAATACGGCATTGTCTACACATGAAGTTTCTGAAAACAGTAAAAAAATCCGGGTATCTCCAAATCCTTTTACTGATATCCTTACTGTTTCCAATATCTCTGAAGTACAATCGATATCAGTAGTGGATGCTTCAGGGAGCCTGGTTAAAACCATTGAAAAACCTTCATCATCACTACAGCTTGGAGAGGTACAAGAAGGAGTCTATTTACTTATATTAAAACTAAATGACGGAACTACAAAAACCATTAAAACAATAAAAAAATAACCCTATAATTAATATTAATTATAAAGGCTATCATAAATTTGATAGCCTTTCTTATATTTGAACAATAATTAACATTGAATAAAAACGTCTCTGAAAAAACATTCTAAAAAAGAAAAAATATAAGACGTAAAAATAAAAATATCCGGATGAAAGTTCCACAGGCAAAAAAAATAGAAAAAATATTAGAAACCCACGGCGATAAAAGAATCGATAATTACTTCTGGCTGAATGAAAGAGAAAACCCGGAAGTCATCCAATATATTGAAGAAGAAAATGCTTATGCGGAATTTATCATGAAAGATACCGAAGCCCTTCAGGAAGAGCTTTTCGAAGAAATGAAGGCACGCTATAAAAAGGATGATGAATCTCTGCCTTATTTCTTTAATGAATACTGGTATATTGTGCGTTATGAAGAAGGCAAGGAATATCCTATTTTCTGCAGGAAGCACACAAGCCTTGATAATGAAGAAGAAATTGTGCTTGACGTTAATATTCTTGCGGAAGGCGAAAGCTTCTTTGAAGTAGGAAGTGTAGCTGTGAGTCCCAATAACGAACTGGCTTCTTTTTCATCAGATAATGTAGGAAGAAGAATTTACACGCTGAATTTCAAAAACTTAAAAACCGGAGAAATCCTTCCTGATACAATTCCAAATACTACAGGAAAAGCTGTCTGGGCTAATGACAACCAGCATGTCTTTTATATCAGAAAAGATAAGAATCTTCGTGCATTCCAGGTATACAGACATCAATTGGGAACAGATTCAGCGGATGATGTTCTGATCTTCCACGAAGAAGATGAAACGTTTGATGTGAATGTATTTAAGACAAAATCCTTACAATATATTTTTATTGCAAGCTCAAGCACTATTTCTGATGAGCACCGCTTTATTCCTTCTGACGATGTATTTGCAGAATGGACCATAATCCAGCCTAGAATAGACGACCTTGAATATTCGGTTGAGCATTATGAGGATGAATTTTATATCATTACCAATGCTGATGATGCCTTCAATTTCAAGATTGTAAAAACAAAAATTGATAATTGCGGTATGGAAAACTGGGTTGATGTCATTCCGCACCGCGCAGAAGTTTTGCTGGAAGGCTTTGAAATCTTTAAAGATTATCTGGTTCTTGAAGAAAGAGAAAAAGGATTGCTTCAGATCAAAATCATTGATGAAACAACACAGGAATCGCATTATCTGCCTTTTTCTGATCCAACATATACGGCTTATATCGGTGTCAATCTGGAATTTGATACAGAAATTTTACGTTACGGTTATACTTCTCTTACCCAGCCAAGCTCAACTTATGAGTATAACATGAAGGAGAAGACTACAAAACTGCTGAAGCAGCAGGAAGTCCTGGGCGGAAAATTTTTTCCTGAAAACTATGTTTCGGAAAGAATATGGGCAGATTCAAGGGATGGCAAGACAAAAATTCCTATTTCTTTAGTGTATCATAAAGACACCAAAAAATCAGCTGACACACCTCTTCTTCTGTATGGGTACGGAAGTTATGGACATACCGTGGACGCCAGCTTCTCGAATGTAAGATTATCGATTCTGGACAGAGGATTTATTTATGCTATTGCTCATATCCGCGGGGGAGAATATCTTGGAAGAGAATGGTATGAAGACGGAAAAATGCTGTTCAAGAAAAATACTTTCTTCGATTTTATTGATGCAGGAAAATATCTGATCAAGGAAAATTATACTTCATCAAAACACATGTATGCAATGGGAGGAAGTGCCGGCGGACTGCTGGTAGGTGCTGTGGTCAATTATGAGCCTCAGTTATTCAATGGGATTGTAGCACAGGTTCCTTTTGTAGATGTTGTTACCACCATGCTGGATGATACTATTCCCTTGACTACCGGAGAATATGATGAATGGGGAAATCCAAACGATGAGGAATATTATCACTATATGAAAGACTACTCTCCCTATGATAATGTAGAAGCTAAAGACTATCCACACATGCTGATCACTACAGGATTCCATGATTCACAGGTACAGTATTGGGAACCGGCAAAATGGACCGCAAAACTGAGAGAGCTGAAAACAGATGATAATATTTTAATTTTTAAAACAGATATGAGTTCCGGACATGGAGGAGCAAGCGGAAGATTTGAATCCCTGAAAGAAGACGCGTTGGAGTATGCATTTCTTTTAAAAATAAATGATAATTCATAAACGATAATTGATATGAACACAGACAACAACTACAATCAGATGTTTGCACAAAAGACCAATCTTTAACCATTGCTATCATTAATGAGTTGTCTGATATTCCATATTCTGATGAATATCCAAATATAAGAAAACAAGTCTTCAGATCTGTTCCATCTACAGCAAGTAACTATAGAGCAATGTGCAGAGCAAGAAGCCAGTGAAATTTTAAAGTAACCTCCGCCTACAAAAAGAAATCAGGAGAAGAATTAAAGCATTAACAACATCAATCATTAATCATCATTTATCAATTATATGAACGAGTCCGAATATTGGAAAAAAATAGAACAGTTCTTCGAAGACAATTTTCAGACTGAGAAGAACCCTCCCATCGAAACCCTTTTATTTCTGATAGGGTTACAGGAGCTGGGAAGCGGCCAGCAGAAATATACAAAAGACGACAAAGTAAACCTGATTCACATTGCGGTGTGCAGGCTGCTGGAGCCCTTTGGATATTATAAATTCACACACTATGAAGACGGATGGCCGCAGTTTGATAAACTGGAAGAACTTCCGGAATTAAAGCCAAATGAGCAGACCTTGCTGATGAAAAAGGCAATTATTCAGTATTTTCAGGAGGAAGAGCTTTTATAAAGGATCGAAGCTTGAAGAATGAAGCAGGAAGTTAATCCCTGCCGATAATAAAAAGAGGATTTTCCATGGAAAATCCTCTTTTATTTATTATTTATCAATAACTATCGTATGTTAAATTTATCCGATCAGTTCCTCCAACTGATTCAATCCCATGGTAAATCCCTGTTCAAACCCCATATCCAGCATCTTTTTCATCACTTCCTGAGACTGGTAATGAATATTAATGGTTACTTTGGTCCCTTCTTCCACTCCTGTAAAGCCGATCAGCCATTTTGATTTTGGAAAATCCTCATTTACATTTCCTTTCTCATCACAGAAAGCACTCATCCAGTCAAGGCTTCTGTGCTCTGTAATTTCTCCGTATTCAGAACGGGAATATCCTTTTTCCCCGTTGGGCCCTACCATGGCATAAAACCAAACCCCTCCTTCCCTGAAGTCCTGGCTTACCGTTTCACATCTCCAGGGTTTAGGCCCCCACCATTGATCCAATAACTCAGCCTGGGTAAAATGGTTCCATACTGTTGAAACATCAGCCTTATAAATTTTCATGACATAAGTACTGAGCGCATCAAAATCTTTGTTGAAAATGATATTAGATTCCATACATATTAATTTTTAATAAAGTTAGGACTTTATTTACTGAAAGGACTTTTCATATGGCAAGTAAAAGATAATTCATAAATAATTGTTAAAAAACACTGTTTTAAGAAAAAAAAAACAATTTTTTGGCTCGTTTTTTGTTTACGTAGTCTTAAAACAATTAATTTTAACATTCATTTTTCCAAAACATATATAAATAAATAATGAATAACAAATTCATCCCAATAATTTCGGTGTTTATGACCATCTCACTGATTGTCTTTGTAACGCTCCAATTTTATTGGTTGAAAGGCTATTACGGTGTACTGGAACAGGATTTTTCAAACAAAGTATATGCAGTTTTGGAAAGTACTTCAAAAAGTATTGAAGAGATTGAAGCTGACAAGTACCTGAATCAGGATTACAAAGATTTCAGAAAAAATATTATTGCCAACAGTAAGCAGCCATCCTTAACTACGATTCAGCAGGTGGAAGACTCCGGCACCCAGAGACAGATCATCTATTCCAAGAATATTATTGAAAAAACGCAGCTTCCGATTTCTCAGAAAGGAGATTCTATTAAGCTGACAACCTTATATACAGACGAAGCAGCCTATAAAATAAAAAGAGATACCACCAATCGCGAACTTCTTACCACGGATATTAACCAGGAAATTGAAACCGGCGACTATTCCATGAAAGAATTTGTGAAAGTATATGGAAACAATCTTCCGATTACCAAAAGAGTAGATTCAAAAACACTTGATTCCGTCATTGCGAAGGAACTTAAAATAAGAGGAATTACTGCCAAGTTCGGATATGGAGTTCTTGACCGCAACAACAAACTTACAAGTATTGCGAACAAAGCCTACAAAGAAAAAAAAGACAGTAATACTTACAGCTTTCCTCTGTTTGCAGATAAGAAAAATACCTTATACAGCCTTGCACTGGTATTCCCTAAAAAAGAATATTCCCTTGCGATGAACAACTGGCCAATGTTGCTGGGAACATTCCTCTCTCTTCTTACCATTCTTGGAATTTATATTATTTCCATCAATTATATGATGAGACAGAAGAAACTTGCTGAAGTAAAAACCGACTTCATCAACAATATGTCCCATGAGTTTAAAACACCATTGGCAACCATTTCTGTCGCAACGGATTCATTGGCTAATGACAAAATTGCCACCAATCCGGATAAGGTAAAATACTATTCCGAACTGATCAAGCAGGAGAACCTGAGGATGAAAAAGCAGGTGGAAAACGTGCTTAATATGTCGAAGCTTGAAAGAAATGAAGTAGAGCTGTTCTTAAAAGAAACCAATGTAAGAGAGCTTATCAAAAAAACTACAGAGTCTTTCAATCTGATTGTACAGCAAAGAAACGGAACCCTTACACAGGAGTTCAACGCCACTCAATATAATTTTAAAATAGACGAATTCCATATCTCAAATATGTTGGTCAACTTACTGGACAATGCCAATAAATATTCTCCTGAGGCACCGGAAATACATGTGAAAACAAGAAATGAAGGGCACTGGTATGTGATTGAAATCTCTGATAAGGGGATGGGAATGGATACTCAGAATAAAACCAAAATTTTTGAGAAATTCTTCAGGGAAGAAACCGGAAATATACACAACGTAAAAGGACAGGGATTAGGACTTTCCTACGTTAAAAAAATTGTAGAACTGCACAAAGGACAGATTATCGTGGACTCTCATAAAGGAAAAGGAAGTACGTTTACGATAAAGCTGCCAATGAGCTAGAAAATTAAATGATAGATGATAAACGATAAATGATAAAAAACCTTCTTCACATCAATTATCAATGATCATTCATCCATTATAAAAGTTAAACCAAATATCAAAATATAGAAGATAGAGTGAGAAAGTTCATTCTTAATTGTTAATTATTAATTATTAAAATTATGAGCAACAGAATATTATTAGTAGAGGACGATCAGAGTTTCGGGGCGGTGCTTAAAGATTATTTGACCATCAATAATTTTGAAGTAACTCTTGCCACTGACGGGGAGCAGGGACTTAAAGAATTTACAGAAAATGAATTCGACATCTGCATATTTGATGTAATGATGCCTAAAAAAGACGGGTTTTCATTAGCAGAAGACGTAAAAAAGATTGATAAAAATACACCCATCATATTCCTTACCGCAAGAAATATGAGAGAAGATATCTTAAAGGGATACCAGTTAGGCGCTGATGATTACATTACAAAGCCTTTCGATACTGAGCTTCTTTTATATAAAATCAAAGCAATTCTTCAGAGAAGTTCTACCCTGGAAAATGAAGAGCAGGAGCAGTTCAAGATCAGCAACATTTTCTTCGATTCTATGCTGAGACAGCTGAAAGTAGGTGATAAGGAGTACAAGCTTTCACCGAAAGAAAATGAATTATTGAAGCTTCTTTGCATTCACAGAAATGATTTTATGCCTAGAGATCTTGCTTTAAGAAAAATCTGGAAAAAAGAAAATTATTTTACCGCAAGAAGTATGGACGTTTATATTGCAAAACTTCGTAAGCTGTTAAAAGATGATGAAGGATTGGAAATCATCAACGTTCATGGAGAAGGATTTAGGCTTTTGGTAAAAAATTAATCCAAAAATCAAATTATAAGTATAAAATTAGCAAAACAATTGAAAATGTTTTGCTAATTTTGTTTCATACCCATGGATATGAAGAATACATTTATAGGTTTGATCGCCGTATCATTATTAGCTGCATCTTGTAAAAAAGATGAAAGAGCTACTTATTTAAAAGAAGAAGCTAATGCCGGACAACCCAACGTAGCCCTTAATACGACCTCAAAAACAGCACTTATGGATCAGGCAGGCATTCAGTCTAATCCAACCCCGGCTCCTATGGCTACCGCTCCGGGGATGAATCCTCCACACGGACAGCCGGGACACCGTTGTGATATCCCTGTAGGCCAGCCATTAAACAGTGCTCCTGCAACAGCCACTCCTGCTTCACAAAATATAAATACAACGGGAAACAATATTGTCCAGATTGATCCTAATGCGGTATCACCAGGAAAAATTACCCTGGATAATAACGGAAAACAGGTAAAAACCGCCCCGGGAATGAATCCGCCTCACGGGCAACCTGGCCATCGATGTGATATTCCTGTAGGGCAGCCATTAAACAGCAAGCCTGCTCCGGCTCCCCAACCCGCTCAAAATGCAGTACAGACAACTCCGGCCCCAGCGCCAGCGCCTGCTGCACAGAATCTCGCAATGGGAGAAAAACCAAAGTTAAATCCTGCTCATGGTGAACCCTGGCACAGCTGTTCTCTGAAAGTTGGTGATCCTTTGCCATAAATTTCTTATTTTTGCAGAGATGAAGCTGTTTCACCTACTTGCCATAGTGTTTTGCCTGGGAGTTTTTTTGATTCCCAAGGATAACTTCTATGCGCAATCTATGCAGGAAACATGCTGTAAGGCAGAATCTTCCCAAAAAACGGACTGCTGTAAAAATCATCATTCAAAAAAAGACAGCCAGCATGACAACAAAAAATCATGTAATGATGACTGCTGCTCATCATGTGTGGCTTGCTATACTTTTATTGAAACCCCTTTCTCAAAAAACCTGCGTCTGGAACTGTCTTATTACAAAGCGAATAAGAATGCTCAGTTTCAATATTCAGATCCTTATCTTTCAGACCGTTTAAAGGAAATCTGGCAGCCGCCCAAGATAGGTTAATTAAATCTCAAGGGTTCATTATGTCTTATAGTGAACTGTTTTAATTAATTTAAACTTTAAACAAAATGAAATTATCTATTTCCAGGTTGATACTTGGTGTATTATTCCTGTTTACACCATTGATATCTGCTCAGACACTTTCTAAAAACCAGTTCAAAGTAAAAGGGAACTGCGAAATGTGCAAAACAAGAATTGAAAATGCTGCTAAAAAAGCAGGGGCTAAAACAGCAGTTTACTCTGTTGATCTTCAAACCTTAACGTTAGAAACAGACAAGACATCTGCCGACGATATTTTAAAAAAGGTAGCAGAAGCCGGCCATGATAATGAGAAATTCAAGGCTCCTGATACTACTTATGAAGGGCTTCCGGGATGTTGTCATTACGATAGAGATCTGCAGCCTTCACAGGCAGAAGCACATCATGAACACCATGCAGAAGCTACTATTTCCACTAAAAAAGTGAATGAATTCTATGTAAGAGGAAACTGTGCGTCATGTAAAGCCAGAATCGAAAAGGCAGCAAAAGAAGCAGGTGCCGGTACTGCTGAATGGAATGCAGAGAAACAAACGGTTACTTTAAATTTCGATCCGTCAAAAACCTCATCAGATAAGATTTTAAAAGCTATTGCTGATGCTGGTCACGACAATGAAAGATACAAAGCCTCAGATGCTGTTTACCATAGCCTTCCGGGATGCTGCCTGTATGACAGGGATTTTACTTTTGGGGAAGCTAATCCAACAGTACATTACGAAGAAGAAACAAAGCACGAAGATCATAACATCCATGAGGCCTCATCAGCTAAAGAAGATCATTCCCAGCATGAAAAAAGTATTGATGGAGTTGTCGTAACCGGTTCTAAGGCAGCAACAGCTTTAAGTAAGAAAGAAGCCGGGCTTGTTTTTAATATTGATAAAAAAGAGCTGTTAAAGGCAGCCTGCTGTAACCTGTCAGAGAGTTTCGAAACCAATGCAACAGTGGACGTTTCTTTCAGCAATGCTGTTACAGGAACAAAACAGCTGAAAATGCTTGGTCTGGATCAGAAATATACCAGCTTAACAAAAGAACAGTTACCAGAAATCAGAGGACTGGCTTCTGCTTATGGCTTAAATTTTATTCCGGGAAGATGGATTGAAAGTATTCAGCTTACCAAAGGAGGAAGTACCGTAACGAACGGCTATGAAAGTATCACAGGACAGATTAACACTGAACTTCTGAAGAATGCAAAGACTCCGGAAACATCATTAAACCTTTTCTCTGATTTTAATGGAAGAGCTGAAGTGAATATTACCAATGTTTCTCCTATCAACGATAAATGGTCACAAACCTTTCTTCTTCACGGCAACGGAACTTTTGGGAATACGGATATGAATCATGACGGCTTTCTGGACAGACCGAAAGGAACACAGATCAACGCAGCCTATTTGCTGAATTATAACGATCTTGAAAAGTCGGGATTCGGGTCTCACTTCGGAATTAATTTTATCAGAGATGAAAGAACGGCGGGAGAAATTGGTTTTGATAAAAAACTGGGTCAGGACAAACAGCCTTTTTATGGGGTAGGAATCGATATTTCAAGGTTCCAGGTCTGGAATAAGACGGGGTATGTTTTTAAGGGAAAGCCTTATCAAAGTATCGGCTGGATGAACCAGTACGTTTATCACCAACAGGACAGTTTCTTCGGATTGAGAAATTATGCAGGACAGCAGCATACGTACTATTCCAATTTAATTTTTGAAAGTATCATCGGAAATACCAACCATAAGTATAAGGCAGGTGCAAGTTTCTTATATGACGGCTATAAAGAAACGTATTTACTGGATGATATGAGAAGAAATGAAATTGTGCCGGGAATTTTTGCTGAATATACTTTAACAGGTTTAAAATACACTTTAGTAGCAGGTTCCAGAGTAGATTTTCATAATCTGGCAGGGACTCAGTTTACCCCAAGGCTTAATTTCAAATATGACTTCACGCCTCAGACAATTTTAAGACTTTCTGCAGGACGAGGTTTCAGAACTGCAAATGTATTTGCGGAAAGCCAGCAGTATTTTGCCTCAAACAGGGCTATCAATATTTTACCCAACGGAGGAAATATTTACGGTTTAAAGCCTGAAATTGCCTGGAATTACGGCGCAAGTTTACAGCAGGAATTTAAGTTGTTCGGGAGGAAATCCAGCATTATTGCGGACTTCTTCAGAACGGATTTCCAGGATCAGGTATTGGTGGATCTGGAGAAATCTCCTCAACAGCTGACATTCTATAACCTGGATGGAAAATCTTTTGCGAATTCATTCCAGACCCAATGGGATTTCATGCCTGTAAAAAATCTTGAGGTAAGACTGGCTTATAAATACTATGATGTACAGGCTGATTATATCGGTGGAAGAAGAGAAGTTCCTTTTATGGCAAAGCACAGAGGATTTGTAAACTTAGCGTATTCAACCAATAAAAATAATAATGGAGGATTCTGGAGCTTTGATACTACTTTAAACTGGGTGGGAAAACAGAGACTTCCTGATACATCAAGTAACCCGGCAGAGTTTCAGCTGCCAGCCTATTCTGAATCTTATGCTGTTTTGAATGCTCAGATATCAAGAAGCTTCAATAAAAAGATCAGAGCTTATCTGGGAGGTGAAAACCTTACTTCTTATTATCAGAAAAACGCGATTGTAGATTTTAAAAATCCTTTCGGAAGTTATTTTGACGGTGGAATGGTATACGCTCCGATTATGAAAGCGAACTTCTATGTGGGGCTGGATGCGACGTTTTAAGGCGGGAAGATGGAAGAGTGAAGCTGGGAGTGCTGTTAGCCGGTAGAGTTCTTATTGGGGATAAATTACTGACAGATGCTCTCTGAATAAACAAAACCTTACAAGTTTTTGAAACCTATAAGGTTTGATTTTTACCATCTGCAGGTAAAATTCATCAGCATTAATAAAGGAGAATAAAAACTTCTGATAACCTCCAGAAACTTCCCTCTTCCAGCCTCAAGCTTCCTGACCAATAAAAAAACCGCTTCATTGAAGCGGTTTTTTTATTTATCTCCCAAAGTCATCCTGAACTCTTACGATATCATCTTCGTCTGAAGGATTGGAGGCATCGGTATGCTGCCAGATTTCGGCAACGATTCCCCAGCCTTCAAGGCCGATTAATCTGTGTCTTTCACCCTGCTGAAGTTTTACCTGATCTTTCGGACCATATTCTTTCAACTCTCCCTCTTCATCAGTATTGCTTCTTTTGATGCCTACGGTTCCTTCCACTACCTGCCAGATTTCGGCTCTTCTGTGGTGGTATTGCCAGCTTAATCTTGCTTCCGGAGCCACGATAAGGATTTTCGGGCTCAGCTTTCCTCCTATTCTCAGGCTGTCTACATCAATCCCGTCAAAATACCGGTTGGCAAAATCCTGCGCCTGTGTTTCATCAATGACAAAGAAACCTCCCCATGGTCTTGTATCATCTTTTGCTGCAATGTTAAAACCCTGTGTCTGCAGCATATTTTCTACTCTCTCGAATATTTCTTTTTTTTCTGTACTCATACAGCTATATTTTTAAATTAGCGATTATTTATTTGATTCTTCTTTTGACATTGAATATGGGAAATCTTTTTCCTGTGAACCTCTTTCTTTGTTAGGTTTGCTATCCATTTTAAAATCCAAAACAGCACCTTTCATCAGTTCCTTGTGGCTCAGCCAGTTTTTAGAGTAAGGCTGTTGGTTTACATTCAAAGATTTTACATATAAGTTTTCCGCATTGTTTTCAGGAGCTTTTATTTCAATTTTCTTACCATTTTCAAGATGAATGGTTGCTTCTTTAAATAAAGGAGCTCCCAACACATACTGATCTGTTGCCGGCGTTACAGGATAAAACCCAAGGGCTGAGAAAATATACCATGCAGACGTTTGTCCGTTATCTTCGTCACCGCAGTATCCGTCCGGAGTGGCATGATACAGTTTATTCATCACCTGTCTTGCCCAATATTGGGTTTTGTAAGGTGCCCCTGCATAGTTATACAGATAGATCATATGCTGGATAGGCTGGTTTCCGTGGGCATACTGCCCCATATTCATGATCTGCATTTCTCTGATCTCGTGGATCACGCCTCCATAATAGCTATCATCAAAAACGGGAGGCAATGAAAATACTTCATCCAATTTGGCTTCAAATTTCTTTTTCCCACCCATCAGCTCCGCCAGACCGTCGATATCCTGGAAAACAGACCAAGTGTAATGCCAGCTGTTCCCTTCTGTAAAAGCATCTCCCCATTTGAAAGGATTGAAAGGTCTCTGGAAATTACCGTCTTTATTTTTACCACGCATTAAGCCTGTCTCCTTGTCGAATATATTTTTGTAATTATAAGCTCTTTTCTTATAAATATCAATTTCTGAAGCTGGCTTTCCTAATGCTTTCCCTAACTGATAAATTGAAAAATCGTCATAAGCGTACTCCAATGTTCTGGCTGCATTCTCATTGATTTTTACATCGTAAGGAACATAGCCTAATTCATTATAATACTTTACTCCTGCACGGCCTACAGCTTCTATAGGCCCTTCGTTATCTGCTCCGTGTTTTACAGCCTGCCAAAGCGTTTCCACATCATACCCGCGAAGACCTTTGATGTAAGCGTCTGCCACTACGGATGCAGAGTTATTTCCAATCATAATATCAGAATATCCCGGACTGCTCCATTCCGGTAAGAATCCTCCTTCTTTGTAAGCATTCACCAATCCTTCCTGCATTTCTACATTGATGCCTGGGTAAACAAGGTTCAGGAAAGGGTACAAAGCACGGAAAGTATCCCAAAATCCGGTTCCTGCAAACATTCTTCCGTCAACAATTTTACCGTTGTAAGGGCTCCAGTGTTTTATTTTATTCTGAGCATCAATTTCATATAATTTCTGTGGGAAGAATAAAGTTCTGTATAAAGAAGAGTAAAAAGTTCTCATCTGCTGATCTGTTCCTCCTTTTACGTCTATTTTCCCTAATGTTTTGTTCCAGATATTTTTAGCATCGGTTTTCACCTGCTCAAAGTTTCTGGTACCGATTTCTCTTTTAAGGTTCAGTTCTGCCTGTTCGAAACTGATGAATGAAGAGGCTACTTTTGCATAAACCGTTTCTTTATTTTTAAGCTTAAAACCTACTACAGCACCGGTATGATCACTGGTAATTTCTAATTGGTCATTGACAAGTTTATCATCTTTCCAGGTTTTTGTCAGTTCAAAATCTTTATCAAACTGAATGACAAAGTAGTTTTTAAAGTTTTCGTATTTCCCGGTAGAATATTTCGTTGTATATCCCAGGATCTTTCTTTCTTTTGGTAAAATTTTGATGTAAGAGCCTTTGTTCAAAGCGTCGACAACTACGTAAGCACTGTCTGTTTTTGGAAAGTCAAATTTAAAATAAGAAGCTCTTTCCGTAGGGGTAAATTCTGTGGTAACATTGATATCAGCAAGATAAACACTGTAGAAATAAGGCGTCGTAACCTCAGCTTTGTGACTGAACCAGCTTGCTCTTTCATCTTCTTTAAATTTCACTTTTCCTACTCCCGGCATGATGGAAAATGCGCCATAATCGTTCATCCATGGAGAAGGCTGATGGGTTTGTTTAAATCCTTTTATTTTATCTGCATCGTAGGTATATGCCCATCCGTCACCCATTTTACCGGTCTGCGGTGTCCAGATATTCATTCCCCATGGAAGTCCTACAGCAGGATAGGTATTTCCGTTGGATAAAGAAGGTTTGGATTGGGTTCCCATCAAAGGATTCACATAATCTACGGGAGATACATTCTGACCTAAAGCCCAGGCCTGTAATAACAGTAAGCAAGTAGAAAATATAAACTTCATTGTATCTTTTCGTTTGTTAATTTATATAAGCTTTTTTAAGGCATAGCTGGCAGCTCCAAGAATGGCCGCATCTTCAAATATTGCCGAAATTTTAACCTGCAAGTTAATATTATTCTTTGTTAAGTTCTGAATAAATCTTTGTTCAAAATGAGGATAAGCCTTGGCAATATTTCCTCCTATAACTAAAACTTCCGGTTTGTAATGGTCTACATATTTCACAATAAATTCAGAGAAAGAATCTGCATATTCATCAAACATTCTTTTCTGTATTTCCGCAGGTTTGTCCAGAAGATCTTTCGTTCCTGAAATTTCCTCACCGGTAAGTTTTTTGTAGTGATTCACGAACCAGCGCGTCGCCAGATATTCTTCACTGATAGAATCTTTAAAAGGAGAATCCCATAAGTCTTCATCGGTAGCAAATTCCCCATTATAGAAAGTGGTTCCCAATCCGGTACCGAGAGTGACTCCAAAAATCCTGTCGAATCCCTGAGCACATCCTCCGAATACTTCTCCTTCCATAAAGGCTGCCGCATCATTTACAAAATGAATCTGCTCCTGAGAAATATCCAGCCTTTTTGCCAGTTCTTCTTTGATATTAACCTGATAGATATCAATAAATTTTCCATGCTGCATAAGGGATATCCCGTTTTCATAATCGAAAGGTCCCGGCATTGCGATACCGATCAGAAGATCTTCTTTTACCAGATCATGAGCCACTTTATGAATGGCTGAAACCCATGCCTCAAAAATAACTTCTTTGTTATCAAAAGCATTCACATGTTCTCTTACATAAGTGGAAGAAATAATTTCACGTTTTTCCGGATCTACCTGAGCCAGCGTGATGTGCGACCCTCCGATATCGATTCCTACTATATTCTGCATTATTTTTAATTTTTAATTCCCTGGCTGAAAAACAGACAAACAGGAAATACCACCCCTGCCTGCCTGTATTGCATTTTCAGACTTTATATTTTCAATTCTGATAACTGTTTCATTATCTGAATTTTACTTTACAATTACTTTACCCGTTGATATTACTTTACTGTTTGAGGATGCAATTTTGTAAATATAAGTACCACTGATTAAATCCTGCGTATTCACTGCATTATTATTTTGATCAATATTCTGTTTTTTGAACAGTTTTCCTGAAGCATCATACAATGCCACTTCACTTGCAGAGTTATCGCTGATGGCAAAGTGAATATCATTTCCTCTCTTTACAGGATTTGGATAAACGGCACTGTTCTCTTTTACAGATTCAAGATCTTTCACGGCAAGAGATGATGTACAGGCAACGTCTGTTCTCCAGTTGGCATCTGTCATATTGACCAGGGTCGCAAAATGGGTATTTGCTGTAGCATCTAAGGCTCCCATTCCGCTTCCTTCATCCATTTTCCAGTTGGCTTCAAGACCTGTAGAATTGGCGGGAACACTACAGCTGTTACTCAATATTTCCTGTGGTGTCAGTGCTCGTTTCCAAACTCTGAATTCATCAAGGAAACCGTTGAGTGTACGGGAATTATCATAATTCCTACCCAGATAAAGGATTCCGTTTGCCGTAAAGTTGCCTGTCACCGCAAAGCTTGCATCAAGATTACCATTGACATAGATCTTCATGGCTGCGCCATCGTAAGTGGCTGCTATATGATACCAGGTATTGGTATTGAATGCTGTATTGGTATTAAGTTTCACCTGTGATGAACCGAAGCTCAAAATGAATTGAAGCTTATTATTCGCCAGATTTCCATCTCCGAAACGAAGCATAGCCGAATTATTATCTCCTACTTCCACTCCTAATACTGATGAAATGTAAGGAAAAGCTGTTTTGAAAGCATTTACTTTTACCCACCCTTCCAATGTCACAGCATTTCCGCTCAGGTTAAATTGTCCTGCGTTAAGATAATGCGTGCTTCCGTTAAAAGAAAGTGATCTTGCTCCGGGGCTTGTAACCGGTGCAAAACCGCTGTTAAATGATCCTTCAGCAGAATAGGTACTTGTAGTTCCTCCCGCGCATGAAGCCTGTACTTTCCATACGTAGTTTGTGTTTGGGGTCAGATTCTGTAATGAATAGGAGTTGGTAGTAATATTCGGAATTTCAGACCAGGTTGTTGCTGAAGCTGTTTTGTATTGCAGGGTATATGAAGTGGCGTTTCCTGCATCCCATGACAGTTGAGCCGTATTTCCAAGGAAACTTCCGGAAGTTAATCCTGATGGCGTAGTGCAGCCACTTCCGGAATTAAACCTTGGTGCGAAAATATAAGTACTTGTTAAGGCCGGTGAGCAGCCGGACTGTATTCTCCAGTCGTAATCCGTATTCAGGGTAAGGTTATTAATAACAATATTGTTTCCTGAATAATTGCTGGCTACATTCGTCCATACTGCTGAATTGACCGGCTTGTAATCAATATTGTAAGACTGGGAAGCATTGGAAGTCCAGTTCAGTTGAGCTGAAGTTCCTGTTATATTGGAAACATCGAGTCCCAATGGAGGATCACAGGTTTGTCCTTGCGACCATGAATATAGCTGGCCGCTTAAGATTGTATTTTCATTGTAAAGTATATTAGACCCTGTGCTCAGATAGCTGGCTACATTGGTTCCGGCCAGATCATACCACATGAAAACGCCGTATTGGTCATTCTTTGTGCTGGTAGCAAGGCTTGCCAGTGTAGCGGCGGATGTTGAGCCGGGATTGGGGTTTTGGATCCATGTTGCCGCAGCAGAAATCCTGGATTTATCAAGTGGAGGAACAACAGGAGCATTGTAGGTACTGTACATGGCGTTCCATGTATAATTGATATAGTTTCCTGCTAAATCTCCGTTATAAGTTTGTCTGGTTGTAGCCGGTCCATAATAATAGAATGTAATGAGTTTATCCGGCATTGCTGCTTTCAATTCCTGCAAAAGCATTACAAAAGAACTGTTATTAGGCTGTCCTGTTCCGTTATTTCCGTATCCTGCGTATTCATCATCCAGGTCTACACCATCCAGTCCATAGGTATAAACAGTATGAGCCACCTGCATTGCGAAATCTTTTGCCGCTTCCCGATTAGGAAAATTGGAAATTCCGGCTCCCTGGTGGTTTCCCAAGAGATCCAGAAGAACTTTTATTCCTTTTTGCTGTAAAGGCTTTACGTAGGTATTAACATCATTCAGGACTTTGGTGACGTTGTTATTGTTTGAGATGTAAGCTCTGCTTTTGGAAACATCATAATTGATATTGGCGGCAAAAATAATCGCAACATCAAAAAGCTGTCTGTTGGTGTTCTGCAAAGTATAGGAACCTGCATTCAGCATATTATTGTTATTCACTTCCACATAGCAGACTCCCAAGGGATCAAGCTGCTGTGCTTTGAGCAGCGGAGCAGATTGAAGCATGAGCGCCATTAAGGGAATAAAAAAGGAATTTTTTCTCATAGTCTATCAATTTTGTAGCAGAAAATCATTGGGCCGAAGCCCAATGACTGGTTTTGTTATTTTACAATTAGTTTTTCGGATTGTTTTAAACTTCCGTCATGAGATTCAAACTGAACGATGTAGTTTCCTGCTGAAATTCTGCTCAATTCGTATTGATTGTTTCCTGAGTTCAGTGATTTTGTGTCTACGATTCTTCCATTAAAATCATAAATTGTCAATTTTCCGTTGCTGTATTCATCCGGAACAGAAACTGTCAGTGATGAAGATTTGCTTGCCGGATTAGGATATAGTTTTATTTGATTTTTGACATTTACCTGTTCTGGGTTTATAGCCTTTTGGTTTCCGGCATTTCTCGCCAATAGTGAGCTTCCAGTTGTACATGGCAGATCTGTTCCCCAATTAGAAGAGTCTACACCCGTCAACGTTAAAGTCACTCCGTTTCCTGAAGTATCCTGAACAGTAGAACCACTTCCTTCGTTAAACTTCCAGTAAGCAGCCAGTGAAGCAGCAGGAACGGATACATTACACATATTCTGACTTATTTCCGTCTGGCTCAAAGCGCGTTTCCACACTCTTACCTCATCTATTTTTCCATTGAAATTCCTTGACGTGTTATATAAATATCCTACATTGAATGCTCCTGTTGAATTCACACTTCCGGTTTGAGCTTTAGTCGCATCCAGAACACCATTGATGTAAATTTTCATATTGGCACCGTCATAAGTAGCTGCCACATGATACCAGGTGTTGGCATTTAAGGCTGTTGCAGAGGCCAGTTTTTGCTGTACATTATTAATACTTACCACAAACTGAAGTTTATTATTCGCCAGGCTGGCATCCCCTAATCTCAGGAACGCAGAATTGCTGTCGCTCACTTCTGTTCCCATAATAGAAGAAATATATGGGGATGCAGATTTGAAGGACGAAGGTTTAATCCAGCCCTCAAAAGATAATGCAGAACCGCTCAGATTCATACTGCCGGCAGCTCCTGACTCTGTGCTTCCGTCCAGAGATAAGGCATAAGATCCTGTAGGAGTTGTTCCTGAGGCACTGGTAAACCTTGGAGCAAACATATAGACACTTTTCACGCTGCAATTGGTTCTGATTCTCCAGTCGTAATCAGTATTGGCTGTTAATCCGGAAATCGTTACAGAAGTGGAGCCC
Organism: Chryseobacterium amylolyticum; assembly: GCF_051011775.1. Classification (NCBI taxonomy): domain Bacteria; kingdom Pseudomonadati; phylum Bacteroidota; class Flavobacteriia; order Flavobacteriales; family Weeksellaceae; genus Chryseobacterium; species Chryseobacterium amylolyticum. The sequence goes on along the minus strand of NZ_JBPCHX010000003.1, from coordinate 391,152 downwards.
GTTGCTGTTACCGCATTCGTCCAGGTTGTTGAAGAAGCTGGTTTATAATCAACATCATAGGTATTGGTTCCCACGGCTGACCAGTTCAGTTTTGCACTTGTTCCTGTAAGATTGCTTGTGTACAGCCCGATAGGGGCATCACAGTTTGTACCTTGTGTCCATGACTGTAAAGTACCGCTTAAAACAGTAGGTTCTCCGTACAATGTCTGGGTTCCTGCTGAAAGCTGTGCAGTTTCATTGGTTCCATGCAGATCATACCACATAAATACTCCGTAACCGCCGTTCTTAGTCTGAGTGGCTAAACTGGTTGTTGTAGAGTTAGACGTATTTCCCATCCATACAGCTGCCGGAGAGATTTGTGCTTTGGTAAGCGGAGGTACATTCGGAGCTGAGAAGGTTCCGTACATCGCATTCCAGCTGTAATTGACATTGTCTCCTACCCTTGCTCCGTTCCAGGAAAGCCTTGAAGCAGCAGGACCGTAGTAATAGAATGAAATAATTTTATTCGGCAATAATGCTCTGAGCTCCTGAACCAGCATTACAAAAGAGCTGTCATTAGGCTGCCCTGTTCCGTTATTTCCGTATTCTGAATATTCATCATCAAAATCAATTCCATCAAGACCATAGGTATTCACTGTATTGGCAAGCTGTAAAGCAAAATCTTTTGCGGCTTCACGGGTAGGAAAATTACAGATTCCTGCTCCCTGATGGTTCCCCAAAATAGTGAGTACTACTTTCATTCCCTTTTGCTGAAGGGGCTTTATGTAGGTATCTGCATTGGTAAGCACTTTGGTAACGTTATTATTGGAATACAGATAAGCTCTTCCACGGCTGGTATCATAATTAATATTGGCCGCAAAGATATTCACCACATTGAACAGATAGCTGTTCGATGTCTGCAGTTTGTACGCTCCTGCATTCAGGAGGTTGTTGTTATTCACTTCCACATAGCATATCCCTGTAGGGCTAAGCTGTTGTGCTTGGATCAGAGAACCGGATTGAAGCATCATGGCAATCAGTGCGGTAAAGATGGATTTTTTTTTCATTGTATAATTTTTTTAAGGTGCTTTGGTGTCTGGATTTTTATATAGCTTTCCCCTGATACCTTCTTTTCAGGAAAGTATCTCAGATGAATAAACCATATAAAAGGATCGGCTATGTCAGTAGCTCAGGGTTTTCGTTAAAGGTTTTCCATAACAATTCGCCAAACAGGGTATTTGCCCATGCAAACCATTCTCTGGTGAACTTTTTGTCATTGTCTTTATGGAAGGATTCATGCATAAAGCCTGTTCCTCCGTGCGTTTTCTGTAAGGTATCTATACACCATCTGATCTCACTTTTATCTTTGGTAGTGAGAGCCTTCATGATGATACTCATTGGCCAGATCATATCCAATCCGATATGCGGCCCTCCTATTCCTTCTGCCAGCTTACCTTTGAAGAAGAACGGGTTGTTTTCTGACCATACAAATTTTCTTGTATTCAGATAAACAGGGTCATCAGCTTTCACCGCATCCAGATAAGGCAGTCCCAGCAAGCTTGGACAGTTCGCGTCATCCATCAGGTTATAACTTCCGAAGCCGTTCACTTCAAAAGCATAGATTTTTCCAAATTCAGGATGATTGTAAATTCCGTATTTTTTGATGGCTGCCTCTACCTCATCTGCAAGGCTGTTCAGTTGCTGAGCCAACGTTTTTTCATTTTTAATCTGAGAAACCATTTCTGCAGCCTGACGCAAGCTTACAACAGCAAATAAGTTAGACGGAATCAGGAATCCATAAATAGTAGCATCATCACTTGGACGGAACATAGAGCTGATAAGACCAACCGGTTTTGTTGGATACCCATATCCTCCCATTGGAACTCCATCTGTTGCCCAGGCTGTTGTACGCTCGAATTTGTAGGGTCCGAGGTCATGTTTTCTCTGCTGTTCTGTAAAGGTCTGCAGGGTAAGCTTAATTCCCTTCAGCCAGTTGGCATCAAAAGGTTTTGTATCTCCTGTTGTTTTCCAGAAGTGGTAGGCCAGACGGATAGGATAGCAAAGCGAGTCTATCTCCCATTTTCTTTCATGGGTACCCGGTTTCATATCAGTATGATCATACTCTTTCCATTTACTGATCTTCTGATCATCGTTATAGAAAGCATTCGCATAAGGATCCTTCAGGATGAAAGCAGTCTGCTTGTGAATCACTCCTGAGATCAGCTTGTGCAGCTTTTCATCTTTCTTCGAGAACTGCAGATAAGGAAAAACCTGCGCCGAGCTGTCACGAAGCCACATGGCATCAATATCCCCGGTGATCACATAGGTATCCGGTGTTCCGCTGGTTTCTGTATAATAAACAGTAGTATCCAATGTATTCGGGAAGCAGTTTTCAAAAAGCCAGCTTAACTCTTTGTTTTTTACTTTCTTTTTAAACGCTGCAATAGCACTTTCTACGGATTCGCTGGCAAAATGTCTTTTCTCTTTAGGGACGCGGACAACAGGAAAATCGTCCAGTACTAAATTTTTAGCAAAAACATTCTGTGTAAACAGCAATCCGGCTCCTGCCAGTGCACTTGTTTTAATAAAATTTCTCCTTTCCATTGGTACTTTGTTTCGTTTATTTTTATAGTTTTATTTTACCGGTTTGCTTCCCATTACGAATCTCAGTTCGCCGCCGTTCATGATATCGCTGTGGTGTAGTTCCCAGCTTTTATATTCTTTGCCGTTCAGGAACATTTTCTGTACATAGATATTCTTGTCGGATACCTTGTCAGCAATTACAGTAAAAGTTTTTCCATTCTCTAGTTTTAATGATGCTTTCGGAAATTGTGGCGCTCCTATGGCATAAACAGGTTTTCCCGGTGTCACAGGATAAAATCCTAATGAAGAGAAAATATACCATGCAGACATCTGACCGCAGTCTTCATTATTGACAATCCCATCCGGTTTCGCCGCGTACATATTATCACGGATGTATTTTACCATTTTCTGAGTCTTGTAAGGACTTCCTGCATAGTTGTACAGGTATGGAACATGATGTCCAGGTTCATCCCCGAATCCTAATGATCCAATGAATCCTGAGATATCAACGTGCTGCTCTCCTTCCATATGCAGCGCTTCTGTAAAGGTTTTATCCAGCTTTTCTTCAAACCCTTTTTTTCCTCCGTACAGATTCATCATTTCATCAATCTGATGCGGAACAAAGAAATCATACGCCCAGATATTTCCGGAAACCCAGTGTGGCTGAAGCTTTTTCCAGTCGTTAAGAGTGAAATCTGATAAGAATTTTCCGTCTTTCTGTCTTGGCCAGAAGTGGTTATTTTCTTTATTGAAGGTATTCAGGAAGTTCATAGAACGTTTTCTGTAAACTTCTGCTTCATCTTTTTTACCTAATTTTTCTGCCAGCTGCTGAATGCACCAGTCATCATATGAATATTCAAGTGTTGCAGACACGGAAGCACCGTTTTCTGATGGTGTATAACCTAGTCTGATATAATCATTAAGACCTCCACCTCCATCACTGCTGCTCATTTTATCCGTTAAAGAAGCATCTTTCATCGCTGCAAATGCTTTTTCGGCATCAATACCCGGAACTCCTTTTGAGATAGCATCCCAGATTACTGAAGCACTGTGATAACCCAGCATACAGAAGTTATCATATCCGCAAAGCTCCCAGATCGGCATATGATCTTTACGGTCTGTATATCTGCTGATCAGAGAATTGGCAAATTCTTTGGTGTGTTTCTGATCCATGATGGTCAGCAGCGGGTGAGTTGCTCTGAATCCGTCCCAGTATGAATACGTACTGTAATTCGTGAACCATTTGGTATTCATATTTTCCTGGGCGGCAACATAATCTCCGTTCACGTCCATATAAAGATTGGGTGCAATGAATGTATGGTAAACGCCGGTATAGAAAATTTTTCTCTGATTATCTGTTCCTCCTGTTACCTGAAATCTTCCGATAAGATCTCTCCAGGTTTTTTGGGCAGTTTCTTTCGCTTTCGCAAAGTCAATATTTTTTGCTTCGGTATCGAAATTTTCCTGTGCGTTTTCTGTACTCACCGGAGATAAAGATACTTTTACTTCAATGCTTTCCTGGTCTTCTGTTGAAAATCTTACGAAAGCTTTGGCATCCTTGGCAAGGGCAATTTTTTCATCATTTTTGATTTTTCCGTCAGCATAAACGCCGTAAGACTTAAACGGTTTGGAAAACTCCATCACGAAGTAAGCAAACCGTTTACCTCCCCAGCCATTGCTGTAGCAGTATCCTTTGATTTTATTATTGCCTTCCACACTGACTAAGGTATGGTAGATATTTCCGAAGATTTTATTGGTAGGATCAATAATGATGTTTGATTCATTACTCTTTGGAAAAGTATATTTATGAAATCCCACTCTTGGAGACGCAGTAAGCTCTGCTTTAATTCCGTAGCTGTCCAGCATCACAGAATAATATCCCGGGGATGCTATTTCTTTATCATGGGTAAATGTTGATCGGTAACCAGTTTCCGGTTTTTCTTCTGACCCGGGAACCATTTTTATCTGTCCTACAGTAGGCATAACCAGAATATCCCCAAGGTCGGCCCACCCTGTTCCGCTAAGGTGATTATGGCTGAATCCCATGATCGTTTTGCTGCTGTAATGATATCCTGAACACCAATCCCAGTCGCCACTTTTCGTATTCTGATCCGGGCTCAGCTGTATCATTCCGAATGGCGTGGTTGCCCCCGGAAATGTATGTCCATGTCCTCCCGTGCCTATGAAAGGATCTACCCAGGATAAAACATCATTTTTATTTTGCTGGGCATTAGCTACAGACATCAGGGTGGTAAAAAAGCAGATAAGCAGTTCTTTTTTCATGATAGAGAGGTATCGGAATTTTTTTGTTTTAAAGTTGGTTTAAAAATAGGAAAACCATTATACAATTCCCAGAAAACAAAGGAAAATTAAAATGATTAACCTATTTTGCTAAACTTATATTACTGTATTAAATTGAATTCTTTTTCATAAAATCAATGATTTCTGAGATATATCCAAAGGCAATAGCAACCACAGTATCAGCCGCACCGTAATATACTGTTACTTTATCTCCTTCTGTCAATGCCGCACAAGGGAATACCACGTTCGGCACATCTCCGGTAAGTTCATACAATTCAGCCGGAGCCAGTAAATAAGGCTTCGTTCTGTACAATACCTTTGTAGGGTCTTCAAGGTCCAGCAAAGCTGCTCCCATTGAATATCTGAATCCTCTGCAGGTATTGATCACTCCATGATAGAAAAGCAGCCATCCTTCTTCTGTTTTGATAGGAACAGGTCCTCCCCCGATCTTCGTACACTGCCATGCACTGTCTTCGAAAGGCGTTACTTTCATCACGCAACGGTGTTCTCCCCAATATTTCATATCAGGACTGTAACTGATATAAATATCTCCGAAAGGCGTATGCCCGTTATCACTCGGACGGCTCAACATGGCATATTTACCGTTTATTTTTTCAGGGAACAAAACACCGTTTCTGTTGAATGGAAGAAAGGCATTTTCACACTGGAAAAATTCTTTAAAATCAAAAGTATACCCGATTCCGATGGTTGGGCCGTTGTATCCGTTGCACCATGTGATCCAGTAACGGTCTTCAATGAAAGTTACGCGGGGATCATATTTGTAATCGGATTCAATCATATCCGTATTTCCTGCCTGCATTTCAATAGGATCATGGTTGATATCCCAATTGATCCCATCTTTACTGAAACCGGCAAAAATATTCATCTGCACGGCCTTGTTATCACAACGGAATACCCCAGCGAACCCATCTTCAAAAGGGATTACTGCACTGTTGAATATACTGTTGGATGTTGGTATCGCATATCTGTTAATGATCGGGTTTTCGGAAAACCTCCACATGATATCACTGCAACCTTCCGGGCGATCCTGCCAAGGGATCATTACTGATTGAGCTGTCATAAAGTTTTTAACTTTTTATTTAAAATTTGTTTATTAATTGTGTTCTTGTTCTTTCTGATTTTCAGGGTAAGGGAAAGGAACAAATAAGGTGACTAAAAATGCGGGAATGGTAGCAATCAATACCCAGATAAAGAACATTTTATATCCGATCCCGTCACTGATCATTCCACTGAACATTCCGGGAATCATTACGCCAAGGTTCATAATTCCTGTTGCAAATGCATAATGCGCTGTTTTGTGTTTTCCGGGAGCAATCTGCTGCATCATGTAAAGCATTAACCCTACAAAACCAAATCCATATCCGAAATACTCTATTACTACAGCAATTCCTACTGGTAAAAGGTCAGCCGGCTGATAGTATGCCAGTAACGCATATACTACAAACGGAATATTAAATGCACAGCAAAGCCATATCAATGATCTTTTCAGTCCGCGTGCTGAGATAAAATATCCGGCCAGTACAGACCCTAAAATAAATGCTGCTGAGCCATAAGTTCCATAAACCAGCCCTATATCCGAAGTGGATAATCCTAATCCTCCTGACGACCTTGGAGCCTTAAAAAACAGAGGAGCAATTTTGATCGCAAATCCTTCTGCAAAACGGTACAGAATAATGAAAAGCACAGACCATACAATATTTTTTTTGGTAAAGAAAGAAGTAATGACTTCCAATAATTCTTTACGGACATTTCCGGCTGTTTTTTCTTTTTTCTGTTCTTCTCTGTTTTCATCCGGAAGAATGAAATAGTGATAAATCGCTAATGCAAAAAACAGTAAGGCATAAATTGCCATAATGATCATCCATGCATTGGTAACTCCTTTTGTTTTTTCCAAAACCCCTGCACAATAAACGAGCGCTCCACTGCTGATAATTTTAGCAAGATTGTAAAAAGCACCCTGCCAGCCGATATATCTTGCCTGTTCCTTATTGGTAAGAAAGCCAATATACGTTCCGTCTGCTACGACATCATGGGTGGCTCCGCAAAATGCCACTACTGCAAAAAGGGCAATACTGTATTTGAAAAAATCATGCATCGGCAGACTTAAAGCTATCAGAGCAAACAGAATTCCTATGGCAAACTGGGTAAAAACAACAAAGAACTTTTTAGTTTTATAGATCTCCAGAAAAGGGCTCCAAAGCGGCTTCAATGTCCATGCAAACAGGATAAGCGCTGTCCAGAATGTGATCTGCGAATCCGAAACACCCATATCTTTATACATAATTCCTGAAACCGCATTAATGGTTACAAAGGGTACTCCCATTGCAAAATATAATGTGGATATCCAGAGAATTGGCTGGATCCGACGGGTTCCGGAATTGTTTTTTCCCATATTAAAAGTAAGATTCTAAAGAAAAAGAGAACATCTCAAAAGATTCATTCAGGCTTAAAAAACGAAACTATAAATTTTTTGGAGGTTCTACTCTATCCTCCCGCCTCAATGTTTGTTTCAGATAAACTGATTTTGAGATGTCTCTTTATTAATGAGTGATTCTGAATATTTTTATTTCTTATCCCACCAAAGCTTGGTTCCTCCGGTATCAGGGCCGTTCAGCATTTGAGCAGCCTGCTGGTAATTATACAATGACGTTTTCGTATCAATAGTGAAAGGAATTCTTCTGATCATTGCCTCTGTACTGATTGCACCGCCACTATCATTTTTTCTTACTTTGAAAAGAACCGGATATCCTGTTCTTCTCTGTTCTGCCCAGGCTTCCGGTCCGTTTGGATAAAGGGAAAGCCATTTCTGGGTAATAATTCTTTCTAATTTTCTTTCGTTGGTATCACTGTTATTCCATGCAATAGTGATGGTACTTAACTGAGGGTTTCCAACAGGTACGTTATTATCCGGATTTTTCGGATCAACATAAGGAGCTTCTGTAGAAGTTGTATCAGCAAGGTAAGCGGCAACGCTTGCACTTTTCCCCCATTCGCCGAAAGATTGCTGAACCCCTGTGGTATAGTTCGTTTGAATATCGCCCGCTCCTGCATATCCTCTCAAAGCAGCTTCTGCTTTAAGGAACCATGTTTCTGCAGCGGTGAATAATTTCATTTTACCATCTGTAGCAGAGAAATAATCTCCGTTGGCAGATTTTGCCTGTGGTTGCGAGAATCCTCCATACGTTGATTTACCATTTAATAAATCAATTCCCTGACGGATTCCTATATATTTTCCCTGTAAGCTTGGATCAGATGCAGGAATAGCATAAGCAGGAAGTCTCGGGTCATTATATCCGTTCATATAAGCCATCAATGGTGCACCAATTAAGCAATCTCCCCATGAGTAAATAATAAAACTCAATTCTGATTGCCCAACACTGATCAATGCATTATCCGCATTATCAGTAATCAATCCCGCAGATGAAGCTAATGCCTCTTCAGCATATTGCTTAGATTTTGCAGGATCTGCATAGCTCATTCTCATCGCTAATCTCAGCTTTAATGAATTGGCAAGCTTTGCCCACTGAGCCATGTTTCCTCCGTAAACCAAATCTGCATTTTTCAGAGATGATCTATCTTCTACATTCTTTGTTGCAGGCATTGCAATAACTTTCTGTAAATCTGCAATAGCAGCAGTAAGGTCAGCTATAAAATAATTATAAGCATCCTGTTGAGAGTCGAAATCAGTAACTCCATTAGGGTTTGGAGTTTCGTATTTGCTGTACACTACAGGACCATGGCTGTCTGAAACTCTTGCAGCAGTAATCACTTTCAGGATTTTCTTCACAGCAAAAGTTCCTGTGAAATCTACCCCTTGATAGTTATTTTTGGCAGCATTGTCAATAATAATAGAATAGTTGAAAATATCCTGCTGTCTGGCAATAATTCTATTATTCCATCCGTCCATCATAGAATAAGTAAGGTTATTTACTCCTCCGTTAAATGGTGTTGCTGTACTGAACATTCCGCTATACATATCTGCACTCAGGTTTGGATATAACTGATAATCTGCCTGTAAACCTCTTTGAATAGATTTCATGGGATTAACAATGGCTATAAAATCTGCATAAAAATTTTCAGGGCCTCCCAGCTTTTCCTGATTGTATTGATCAAAGTCATTGGTACATCCTGATGCGGAAAACAGTACTGCTGCTCCGAATACCAATGTTTTAATAGTATTGATTTTCATTTTCGTAATTGTAAGAGTTAGAAGTTAGCTTTTAATGATAATCCTATAGATCTGGTAACCGGCAGGCCGAATGAGTCTACTCCCACTCCACCAGGCGTATTTCCCGATACCTGTTCAGGATCAAACGGTGCTTTTTTGTAGAAGAAAAATAAATTGGTTCCTACTAAGCTTACCGTTGCGTTTTTCAGATATTTTGAACTTACATCAAATGTATATGAAACAGATGCCTGGCGTAAACGTACCGTGGTAGCACTGTAAAGATAAGCTTCGTCCACTCCTTTTCCATACCCTTCAGTAGTTCCTACTCCTTTATAATAATCTTTTGCGTTGGTCAAACCTGTATAAGCCTGTCCTGCATTCGGAGTACCCGGAGCATATACCGCATTTGGAATCGCAACACCACCAGCATCTCTGGCATCAGCAGTAGCCTGGCTTACCCCATAAAGATCATTTGCTTTTTCTGTAAGCGATAGAACTTTACCCCCGAATTTACCATCAATAAGGAAAGAAATTCCCAGTTTACCAATATTAAACGCGTTATTGAACCCAAGAATAAATTTAGGGTTCGGGTTACCTAAATAAGAAGGTGTGTTTTCGGCCAAAGGAACTCCTTTTTCATTCACTAAAATACGTCCCTGGTCATCTCTTTTGAATTTAATTCCGTAAAGATCTCCGAAAGAACCTCCAAGCTTAAGTCTTGTATAGTCTCCTCCTCCTGTTAATGAGAAAAGTTGATTTTCCGGAATACTAAGGCTTGGCGGGAATAATTCAACAATTTTGTTTTTGTTAGCAGAAGCATTCACCGTAGCCGTCCATCCGAACTTTTCTGAACCAAAGATTTTATAAGAAAGAGATGATTCAAAGCCTGTATTCCTGATTTTCCCGGCATTCAGATAATAGGACCCCGGAGCCAGTCCACCTAAGTTTGAAAAGACTGTTGTTTCCAGCAACTGATTGCTTGTGTTGGAATTATAGTAAGTAATATCGAAATTCAATCTGTTATTTAACAACCTCAACTCTGTTCCAGCCTCGAAAGTCTTATTTAGTTCTGGTTTTGGAAGTAATGCTTCAAACCCAGGTCTTGTTGCAAAAGAACTCTTAGGGTATACAATTGTTCCTGCATCTACTCCATAAGTATATCCTTTGTTGTATTCAACCATTGCGTTGGAAATATTGGTAGGTAGGCCCAATCCTACAGTGGCATAAGAACCTCTTACTTTCCAGAAATTAATAACTTCCGGTAGTTTAAAGATGGTCGATAAGATAGCATTAGCTCCTACAGATTCATAATCAAACCCTGTACGTCCTGTTAATGCTAAAGTAGAATCCCAGTCATTTCTGAAGGTCATATCTACATAGAACATATTTTTGTACCCTACGGAAGCACTTGCAAATACGGATTGTACCTGCTTTTTCATATTCGTATAGGTATTATGATATCCATCTCCCGGCGATCTGTTGATATTCCACTGAAGATTATTCGCTGCAAAGAGATTAGGATTTGCCAGATAGGCATTATCAATCTGTCCTATTTTATTTCTTGTAGTATTGATACTTCCTCCTACTGTAAAATCTAATGAGATAGTCTCACTTATTTTTGGGCTACCAATCAACAAAACATCACCATAGGTAGATGAATTTTCATAGGTATTTTTAAGCATTCTACCATTAGTACCATTAGCCAGCAGGGTTGGTGCGGAAAAAGCTGCAATATCACGCTGACTGTCTGAAATATTCCAGCTATAATTACCTCTCACTCTTGCTGTTAGCCAGGGATTGATCTGGTAAGACAGGGAAAGGGCTCCATATGTATTTTTATTACTTACAGTAACCGGATTACGATTTAAAATCCAGTAAGGGTTCTGTGTTGGAGGATTTCCTTTGAAACTTCCATCCGGGTTAACTTCCCACCAGTTCTGAGCCGGCAGGAATCTTGTTTTATCTAAATATGAATAATTATCAGGTCCGTATTGATCAAAGTCTACCCCTCTTGGCAGCCAGTACAAACTCGTTAAAGGAGAAAAAGATGCCCCTGGCGTTTGTCTGTTCTTACTTTCCTGTAATGAACCAATGAAGTTGGCATCTAATGTCAGCTTATCATCCAGAAATTTACTTGAATTTCTGAAAGAGACATTGTACTGATCAAAATATGACATTGGAACCACTCCCTTGTTGGTTGTATTTCCGATAGAGAAATAACTTGTTGATCTCTCGTTTCCAGACTGAAACGAAAGACTGTTTACCCATGTAGTTCCTGTTTGTAAAAAATCTTTAAGGTAATCTTTTGAAGAGCCTTTTGCTCCCCAGCTGTCTACAGCCTGACCAGGCTGTGATCCTGAAACTGATGGATCATAAGACAGATAGCTATGCTGCAGTTTTGGAAGACTATAAGCCCTGTCCACGGTAAGGCTGGAACTGTAAGTAATTGAACTTTTACCTGCACGTCCTTTTTTAGTCGTAATCAAAATAGCTCCGTTACCTCCGGCTGAACCGTACAATGCTGAAGCAGAAGCTCCTTTCAGGAAGTTGATGCTTTCAATATCATCAGGATTAATGGAACTCAATACATCCCCCGGATCCGGCATATTGGAATACTGTCCGATATCTGCCGATTTTCCTGTCCCATTGATAATAGGAATTCCATCGATAACATACAGCGGCTGTGTATTATTTACAGACTTATTCCCTCTCATAATCACCCTTACGGAACTTCCTACACCATTGGTTCTGTTGATCTGTACATTGGAAACTTTTCCGTTGATCGAATTTAATAGGTTGGGAGTTTTCACTTCTGTAAGCTCATCCCCGCCAATCTGCTGACTGGAATACGTCAAAGAGCGGGCCTGCCTTTTTATCCCCAAAGAGGTGACTACGACCTCCTCAATACTGGTTGTCTTCGTAGTGTCGGCTGATTTTTTCTCCTGTGCATTCGCCGTAAGTGAAAAAACGAACAGAACGGGTATAACTGCTTTTCTCATAAGGTATAGATTCGTTAGATTTAATTGAGAATCAATGACATCACTTTATTTTTCAATACAAAATAAATTATTGGTTTTTCAGCAAAATTTTGCTGTTTATGTATTAAATTATTTAAAGTTTTGTTAAGATTTGATTCACATTCACAAATCTAAATTTTGTAACCAGTCTGATATAATACTATTTTATCATAAAACGATATTATTTTTTCAGCATTTTCGTTTAAATACGATTAACCAGCTCTATATCAAACCAATACACTCTATTATCAACAATCAAAAAAATAGGATTTATCTTAGTTTTCACCAAAATAAAACCGGATATGAATACCCGGTTTTCATTACGCTTTATGCTGAAATAATTAATATCTAAAAGCAAATTTTCAAAATCATTCAATTTTTTTCACTCCTTTAAATTGTTCTTTAAATTCAGTTGGTGTTGTTTTTTTGATGGACTTAAATACCTTATTGAAGTTCGCAATATTATTAAAACCTGCTTCAAAAGCAATCTCAAAAACAGTAAGGTTCTTCTCCATCAGCCAGCGTGCAGCATAGCTGATCCTTATTTCATTCAGATAATTGATAAAGGTTTTCCCTGTTCTTTTTTTAATAAACCTGTTGAATGTCACATTGCTCATATTCACTAATGAAGCAACCTTATCCAGCGTTATTTTATTTTCAAAATTCTTGTGTACAAAATCATGTACAATCTTCATCTTGTCATTATCATCAAAAGTTTCAAGCTCAATACTGTATGATGACAAAAGTGTTTTATTATCCGCAATGGCCAATTCATTCAGAATCTTCATAATTTCTATGAAAGATTCAAAACTGTTCATCTTCGACAGGTTGAGAAACGAATCTTTTAGTTTTTCAGCTGTTTCCTCAGAAAACAGAATGCCTCTGATAGAATCCTTCATCAGATTGTTGATGGGTTTCAGAATATTTTTCTGCATCATGGACTGATTAAAGAAATCCTGATTGAACTGTATAGTGATTTCGTGGGTTTTTCTGTTTTTACACCGGTAGTTTGCCCAGCAGTGTGGCAAGTTAGGCCCTACGAGAACTAATTCCAGATTACCAATTTCTCCGGTATGATCACCGATCATCCTGCGGTAGCCCTTTCCTTTATAAACAAAATTAATTTCAATCTCAGGATGGTAATGATAAGGAAAATCAAAAGAAGCTTTAATCCTGTCAAATACGAGAAAGCTATCCTCGGGAGATAGTGGAGTTATTTCTCTCAGAATGTTTTCTAATTTGCTCATACAGGCAGTTTTGAAAAAAAGTTTTACTAATAGGGAACACAGTACAAATCTTTGTAAAAATGATAAAATAATATTAATGTAAAAACTTATTTTCGATTTATTTTATTCCTAATTCTTTAGATCAGATATCAGAAATTTGGGTTTCAATAATTTAATACCGTTCAAATCCTGCATTTTTGTATCTTTAATCTAAAGTTAAAGTATGCTGCAACCGCTTATTTTTGAAGATCATTATAAAAGACTGGGGCTCGAAGTCTTTTCAGAGGAAAGCCTGAAGAACTTCAGCGGAGATCTGTTCAGAACAGATATTAAAATATTTTTTATTCCTGCCGGATATGAGCTTACGGTCGATTTTAACGATTACAAAACCCAAAAACCTTCTCTGTTTTTTCTGACCAACCAGCATCTGAGCATACAAAAAGGAAAGAATCAAGCTATTCTCCTTTTTTATAACCGCGATTTTTACTGTATCCAGATTCATGATAAAGAAGTAGCGTGCGATGGCCTTCTCTTTCATAATGTATTTGAAATTCCTTTTGTGGAGCTTGATCATTCTGAAACGGCTCTCATAAAAGATCTGTTTCAGAACATTAAAGATGAACTTGAATGGAAGGATTCGTCAGCAGAGGAAATGATAAGAACCTATGTAAAACAGATCATCATCCGGGCTACCCGGAAATGGAAAAAACAAAATTTAGATAATAACACCTTCAGAATTCCTGGCAGTGAACTTGATATTTTCAGGGACTTCAGCAGGCTTCTGGAAATTCATTTCAGAGAAAAGCATCACGTGGCAGATTATGCAGAACTGCTTCATATGGCTCCAAAAACCTTAACCCATAAATTTAAACATCTAAATCTCGAATCTCCCAATCAGTTTATCATCAACAGAATTTTACTGGAAGCAAAACGATTGCTTTTTTATACAGACAAGCCTGTAAAAGAAATTGCCTACGACCTTGGATATGAAGATCCGGCTTATTTCAACCGCCTTTTCACCAACAAAACAGGAAATACACCGGCTAATTTTAAAAAAAATTACACTTCGGGAAAAAAGTACAATATTTAAGCCTTTTTATCTATTGAATACTTCCGAGCACCGACATACCTTTGTAACATCAAAATCAAACAACATTAAATACAAAAACAAACATTATGAGACGTAACGCAACAGCCGTTTGGAACGGTACCATCAAAGAAGGAAAAGGACATTTAACTACTCAGAGTACCACTTTAAACCAGACTCAATATTCTTTCAACAGCCGTTTTGCAGATGGCGTGGGGACAAACCCTGAAGAATTGCTGGCAGCAGCCCATGCAGGATGTTTCACTATGAAACTGGATGCAGAGCTTTCACAAGCCGGATATAACCCTGAAGAATTAAAAACAACTTCTGTCATCACTTTAGATCCCAACATTGGAAAGATTACAAAATCTGAGCTGACTTTAACCGCTAAGGTTCCTGGAATCTCAGAAGAAGAATTCCAGAAATTCGCTAAAATTGCTGAAGAAGGATGTCCTGTAAGTGCCGCATTCAATTTTGAAATTACATTGAATGCTACTTTGGAAAACTAATCCAAGTTTTCATTCAACATCAAATAGGAGCGGGCTTTAGCCCGCTTTTTATTTAAAATAAGAGTCCACTGGCTTTAGCCAAAACCTAAAGCCCAATATTTATCTGATAAACTTTTCCGGATAAAATATACCGAATGGTATATTTTTGTATATTTGCATCATATTTAAACATTTATAATGTCGAAGGCAGAAAAAACAAAACAGCATATCATTGAGAAAACAGCAACTCTTTTTAACACCAAGGGTTACATTTCCACATCGCTGTCAGACATTACCCAGGCAACCGGACTGACGAAAGGCAGTATTTACGGAAATTTCGAAAACAAAGATGAAGTAGCCATTGAGGTGTATAAATATAATGCCGGAGTGCTTGGTAAAACCCTAAGCCGTTCTTTTGGAGATGAATTCCCGACCTCTTTGGATAAGCTTCATGCTTTTGCGGATTTTTACCGGAAAAACTGGAAGTTTGTCTTTGCAAACGGAGGATGTCCTTTGATGAATGCTGCAACAGAAGCAGATGATTCCTTTCCAGCCTTAAGAGCCCAGGTAAAAAGGTCTTTTGAGCAATGGATGACAAAAATATCAGATACAATTGCAGCAGGGCAAAGTAAGGGGGAAATTGATAAAAGTATCCGTGCTGAGCAGTATGCTTCTCTTTTTATTATGCTTATTGAAGGTGGAATCCTGCTTTCAAAAACAATGGGTGATCAAAGCTTTCTAAACCATGCTTTAGATAGAGTCTCCCAGATGATTGATCATGAACTCAATATTCTTCCATCATAAATTATATAATATGGAAACAAAAAAAGTGGCTATTGTAGGATACAACAGAATTCCTTTTGCCAGAATGAATACCGCTTATTCGGAACAGGGGAACCAGGATCTCCTTCTTGCTTCTCTGAACGGATTGATAGACCGTTATCGTCTTAAAGGAAAGCGACTCGGGGAAGTTGCCGGCGGTGCTGTAATTAAACACATTTCTGAAAGCAACCTCATCAGAGAAACTGTGATGAATACAACGCTGGATCCTGCAACTCCTGCATGTGATCTTCAACAGGCATGCGACACGGGAATTGAGGCAGCCATTTATATTGGAAATAAAATTGCCCTGGGCCAGATAGACTGTGGTATTGCATGTGGTGTGGAAGCCATGAGCAATATACCTTTTGAATCTTCATCCCGTTTGAGAAAAGCCCTTCTGAAAGCTAATAAAGAAAAGTCAGCGTTTGGAAAATTAAAACAATTACTGAGTCCGAAACTGAAAGACTGGATGCCTATACCCTACAAAGGACAGGAGCCCAAGACAGGTCTTGTTATGGGTGAACATACAGAAATTACTGCAAAATATTACAATATATCAAGACAGGAACAGGATGAACTCGCCTTAAAAAGCCATGAGAATATGACAAAAGCTTATGATGAAGGATTCTTTGATGATATGGTCACCCCGGCTTTCGGTCTGGATAAGGATAACAATGTAAGACGTGACAGCAGTATTGAAAAGCTTTCACAGCTGAAACCTGCCTTCGACAGGCAGAACGGAACTTTAACGGCCGGAAATTCAACACCATTTACAGATGGAGCTTCAGCAGTTTTGCTGGCCAGTGAGGAATGGGCAAAAGCCAATAACCTTCCTGTTTTAGCTTATATCAGCTTTTCAGAATTGGCAGGAATAGAATATGTTGAAAATAAACAGGATCTTCTTCTTGCACCGGTTTTTGCAGCAGAAAGAATGCTGAAAAAAGCAGGAATGAATCTGTCTGATTTCGATTATTATGAAATTCACGAAGCATTTGCCGCACAGGTTTTAGCCACCATAAAAATCTGGGAAAATGACGAGCTGGCCAAAAAATTCGGACTGGAGAAAGCCCTGGGAAAAATAGACCGGAACAAACTGAATGTAAAAGGAGGAAGCCTTGCAGCAGCCCATCCTTTTGCCGCAACCGGAGGAAGAATTATTGCAACCCTGGCAAAATTACTTCATGAAAAAGGCAGCGGAAAAGGATTTATATCCATCTGTGCAGCCCGTGGACAAGGAGTAACGATGATTTTAGAAAAATAAAAACTCAAGTATGGATAGACTCGCACAATTAAAACAATTCATCGGAAAAGAATTTGACCAGTCGCCCTCCCCTTTTATGAAATGGCTCAATCCTGTTGTTCTTTCTGCAGAAGAAGGTCAGCTGGAATTTCAATATACCATAAGACCGGAATGGCTGAACCCTGCCGGAAACCTTCACGGTGGAGTTACCGCTGCCATTATAGACGATATCATTGGCGCTACCATGTTTTCTTTAAATGAAAATTCTTTCATTACCACGATAAATAATGTCATCGATTATTTTTCAACTGCAAAAGAAAATGATAATATTGTAGCCGAAACTAAAATCATTAAAAGAGGTAAGCAATTCGTCAATGCACAATGCGAGATATGGAACGCAGACAAAACACGATTAATCGCAAGAGGAACCTCAAATTTATTCAAAATCAATAACTAAGTATGAAGAGAGTTGTCATTACAGGTCTGGGCGCAGTGACGCCTTTGGGAAATAATGTCGAAGAATTTTGGCAAAACAGTATTAAGGGAGTCAGCGGCGCAGGACTCATCACCCATTTCGATACAGAAAAATTTAAAGTACATTTTGCCTGTGAGGTAAAAAACTTTGACCCTAAAGTATATCTGAACCACAATGAAATCAAAAGAAGCGACCTGTTTACACAGTATGCCATGTATGCTTCTTCGGAAGCCATTCAGGATTCCGGACTGGAACTTGAAAAGATGGATCCGTTCGATACCGGAGTAATCTGGGGAACAGGACAGGGTGGAATGTGGACCTTCGAAAAAGAAGTAATGGATTTTGCAGCGGGTGATGGCACACCCCGTTTCAATCCTTTCTTTGTTCCAAAGTTTATTGCCAATATGGCTTCGGGAATGATTTCCATGAAATATGGTCTTCAGGGAATTAATTATACTACGGTTTCTGCGTGTGCAACAGGAAATACGGCATTAATGGATGCCTTTAACTATATCCGTCTTGGAAAAGCAAAAGTAATCATCAGTGGCGGTTCTGAAGCGGCTATTACACCGGCTTCCATCGGAGGATTTTCTATTATGAAGGCCATGTCTACAAGAAATGATGATTTTTCAACAGCCAGCCGTCCTTATGATGTAGACAGAGATGGATTTGTAATGGGTGAAGGTGCCGGAGCATTGGTACTTGAAGAATATGAACACGCTGTTGCCCGAGGAGCAAAAATCTATGCAGAATTAGCAGGAGCAGCAATGACCGCAGATGCTTACCACATGACAGCTCCTCATCCTGACGGTGTTGGCGCTATTAAAGCAATGCAGCTGGCAGTGAAAGAAGCAGGAGCCAACATGGAAGATATTGATTACATTAACCCTCACGCTACGTCTACACCGATTGGAGATACGATTGAATTAACAGCCATCAACAAAGCGTTTAAAGGAAGCAAGAACCTTGATATCAGTGCCACAAAATCCATGACCGGGCATTTGCTGGGGGCAGCCGGCGCTGTGGAAGCGATTCTTTCCATTAAAGCCATTCAGAATGGGATTATTCCTCCAACGATTAATCTTCACAATATTGATGAGAGTATTCCTAAAGATATCAATATTGTATTTGGTGAGGCGAAAGAAAAGAACATTAATTTTGCATTGAGCAATGCCTTTGGATTCGGAGGACATAATGCCACTGTAGTATTTAAGAAATTCAGCTAATCTGATTAGATAATTGGAAATCCCTGTATGAAAACCATGCAGGGATTTTTTTTTGCAGTTTAAAACTTAAAAAGCAGCCAAAACTGACTGCTTCCAACATAACGAATTATATATTCCCTTAAAAAGAGATTGACTTGAAATTATTGGGCATCCGGGATAAAAAAATCATCCGCATTTTCGGCAATCGGAATATAGAGCCTCTCCCACTCTTTGCTTTTCACCATATCCCAGCTGTGACCGGTTCCTTTAAGGTCTTCAGCAAGAAGAACTACTCCCGGTTTAATCATAAAAGTGGAGCCATCCGTTACTTTAAATCTTATATTTCCTTTGATGGTAATCACATATTGTCTTCTGGGAGCCGGATGTGCATTTTTTTCCCACTCTTCCGTTTTATTGCTCATCCAGAATGTTGTGGTATTCATATGTTTAAGAGTAGGTATTTTTCCTTTTTCAAAAGTGCATGATCCGTCAGGATTATTAATTAATCTTATGGCAGGAATAAACTCAGTGGAGGCTTCCGCAGTGACGCTCAGATGGTTGTGTTTTTTATGCTGTGCATTCATAAATCCTACAGTAGTTACTAATAAAACAAGGCTTAAGCCCTTAATGATGTTTTTCATTATAAATTTAATTTTTTATTTTTAATTATAAACAGTATCGTAAACCAGCATTCTTTCAAAGAATGGTTTATATTTCTGAACCAAAGCCAGATGCTCAGGAAGTTTTCCGTACGCCTCAAGCTCTTCCAGACTATCGAATTCCATAGAAGCATTATAAGTAAATGTACTGTCTAAAACGTTTCTCGGACTGGAAGCTGCGGGTTTTCCGTAACGGAGATTCTTCTGATAAGGAAGCTTTTTAAGGCCTTCAAAAAAATTTTCAAATTCTTTTACTTCAGACTCGGAAAGATCTTTTCTGAGCCAGAACAACAAATAATGGAAGTACATTTTTTTCTTTTTTATAGGATTAAACATGGGTAAAGCAGAGGCAAACATATTTCCTGAGATCAGCAGCAAAGCAGAAGCCTGAACTGAGCGGAATAAAAATTTTCTTCTTTCCATTGTCATTTATTTTAATTAAAATCTATTCTGTATTTAAGGACAAACTGCCATTTCCTGTCAGAAACTACAGCATTGTTTGAAGGATCATTGGTATAAACGGGCCGGTTCTGAGCATCAAAGGTTAAACGGGAAGACATTCCATTCATCAAAAGAGAAACTCCGGCATCATAGATCACTGCATTATCATGAAGCCCTTTCAGATCTGAAAGCTGCATTCCTACAGCAGGCTGAAGCTGAAGGCTTTTCTTTTCTTTATCCAGATAAGGCAGGGTTCCTCCCAGTTGCACATAATACGTATTCCCGGTTCCGATAACAGGCATTGCATTTCCTGCTCCATTCAGGCTTGCCTGCGTAACCTCTACAGAAGTGGCGGGATTGTTGGTTCCCACATACCGGATATAATTGGGTCCATAATCGTTATGCATTGCCATTCCATAAGCGCTTATTGACGTTCCTTTTTCTTTGTTCAGCGGTGCATCGTAAAATAAATCTACCGCAAAGCTTTTCATATCATCATTCACTGTATTCTTACCGGAATCCAGATGCCATAATGCATTGTGGATATAATCAAAACCGGCTCCAAGACTTAGCACATTCTTCTTCCCTACATACGTTCCGGAATTAAAAGGGGTGGAAATATTTTCCTTGTCTAAAAAAGCATATCTGAAATATCCTGAGAAGTCTTTTCCAGGCGAGTTCTTGCTAAAAGAAGCTACATTCAGTTTCGGGTCGGAGGTTGCCATGGTATAGGGATCGGCCACGACCAGACGGTAATCAAACCTACCAAGCTGTCCTTTAATATAGGCACTCAATTCCCTTACGGTATAATCCGTTGCTCCCGCATTGGAGGTTGCGTAAGCGGGCAGGTCGTATAACAGCGTATTCAATGGTCCTGTAGTAAATCTTGAAAGACCACGCCATGTAGAACGTCCTGCACCAAAAGCAATTTTATCATTAAAAGCATATTCTGCATAAGCATCCAGAAGGTCAAAATAATTACTCCCTTTGGCATTTACGTTCACGTTGGTAGTTCCACCCTGCAATACAAACATCAGCTTTTCTGTTGGCTTATAAGTCATTTTCACACGAACTCTTCTGAGCGAAAGGTCAGACAGATCTGATTTTGCTTCATTATTGACAAGGCTTCCCGGATTAAGCTGGGTATATCTGGCCCACAATTCTGCATATCCGCTAAAGGAAATATATCTTGAGTGATCTTCATTGAAATAATGAGTCAATCCGGGATTATTAAAATCATTTTTTTTCTGGGCTTCTAATTTCCCCATCAATCCCAATAAGGAAAACAACGCAATTGCTGTTTTGAAAGAGGTAGTCTTCATAATTTTTCTATTCTTATCTTTTGTTGATTTCAACGGGACAAAATTAGACCGGGAATGTCCGGACAGGTATTAGAAATCTATTAGAAACCTTATAGAAAACTATTAAAAGGGTTAATGTTTTCTGATAAAAGAAAAATATAAAATACCTTTGTACAGTGCTTAGGGAATAAATGAAAGTCAGGCTTTTAAAACCAAAAAAAACATTTAAAAAACCAACACATATCCATAGTATTTCTTTATGAAAATTTTAATTGTAGAAGATAATTCACGTGTTTCAGGTCTTTTAAAAAGAGGGCTGGAAAGCCAGCAATATCAGGTGTATATTTCGGAAGATGCAGAAGATGCGATTGTTCTGCTGAATAAAATAACATTTGATCTCGCCATTACGGATATTATGCTCCCAAAAATGAGTGGAATTGATCTGTGTAAACTGATCAAACAGCAATATCCTGACCTTCCCATCATCATGCTTACCGCTCTGGGGACGATTGATGAAAAAATTGAAGGATTTGACGCCGGAGCAGATGACTATATGGTAAAACCCTTTGAGATCCGGGAGCTCTATGTGAGAATCAAAGCTATTCTGCAGAGAAGATCAGCTAAAAATAAGGAAGCATATCTTACCTATCTTGAGTATCATGACCTGAAGATTGATAAGAAATTCAACAGGGTTTTCAGAAACGGAGCGGAAATAGAACTCACTCCCAAAGAATTTAAGCTGCTGGTTTTTCTGGTAAACAATGCGGAAAGAATTCTTACCCGTGAGGAAATTGCAGAAAATGTATGGGGAAATCATTTTGATACCGGAACCAATTATATTGATGTTTATATTGCTTATCTGCGGAAAAAGATTGATAAAAATTTTGATCATAAACTGATTCACACCAAACCCGGAGTAGGATTTATTTTTGCTTCACGATTATGAAAATAGCAACCCGAACAGCACTTATATATTCCATCCTTACGGCAGGCATCTTATTTTTGTTCGCCTACGTTCTTTATTTTGTTTCTGAAAAAAACAGGGAAGATGAGTTTAACGACCGGCTGGGATACAAAGTGATCTGGCGTTCAGAATTTATATTTGATGCCAGAATCAGTGATGAAAAAATCCGTGAACTTCACCAGCGTAACCAAAAACTGCTGAATGAAGCAGACATCAGTGTTTACAACAGTAAAAAAGAGCTTACCTTCACAGATATTCCTCCTCTCAAAAGCAATGAAAAATATCTGGATAAAATTATCAAATCCCATAAAAACAGAATATTCTGGCAGCAGGGTGACCGTCAGTATATTGCCATTCAGTTCCGGTCAAACGGAGAAAAATATTATATCATCGGAAGTGCGGTAGATGTCACAGGAAAAGCTCATATTTCGGAGTTTAAAAAAGATATTATCATCATTTATATCAGTTCGATTGTCATTATTTTTATTATAGGATTTCTTTTTTCCTATTACACGCTTAAACCTTTAAAGGATATTATTCTCCAGATCCGCGATATTTCAGAGCATAATCTGAATAAACGGCTGGATATTCCCAAGGCAAAAGATGAGATTTATGAACTGACAGAAACTTTTAATTCTACCTTCAACAGGCTCGAAAAATCCTTTAACAACCATAAACAATTTGTTACCACGATCTCACATGAATTCAGGACTCCTCTTTCTACGCTCATTGCAGAACTGGAGCTTGCCAAAGAGCTTAATGTAACATTGGATGATTATAAGCTTTCTATTGACAATGCCCTTCAGGATGCCAATGATGCTTCGGAACTGTCCTCTGCTTTGTTGGATTTCGCCAGAGCCAGCTATGATGTATCGCAGATCAGTTTTACCAATCTGCGCCTGGATGAAATTTTGGCAGAAGCCAAGCTTGCATTGCTGCAGAAAAATGCCGGTTACAAAATCGGAATCAATTATATGGGCAATGCCTCAGACGATGATGAAAACAATTATGATTTCTATGGCAACCCTTACCTGCTGCAGGTTGCTTTTTCGAACTTAATAGAGAATGCCTGTAAATATTCGGCGGACAAAAGCTGTCATATTGAAATAGAAACTAAAACAGAACATATAAAAATCCGTTTTGTTGATCATGGAATCGGTATTTCAGAAAAAGATCTTTCAAAAATTTTTGATCTTTTTTACCGTGGTTCCAATAAGAGTTTCGAAAAAGGAAACGGAATCGGTCTTTCCATTGTAAAAAGAATTGTAGAAATACACGAAGGAAAACTGACAATAGATTCTGAAGTCTCAAAAGGAAGTGTATTTACTGTAGAATTTCCCTCCAAAAAATAAAAAAGCAGTCAGAAACTGACTGCTTTTTTTTATGCTTTCAACCATTCTGAAGAAGAAAGATAGTTCTGATCCGGATAATAGATGAAGAGGCAGTTTCGTCCCTTAATGGTATTAATGATAGACTGCGTCAGTTCTCTTGGTACAGCGGGACATCCCCAGCTTCTTCCGATTCTTTTGTGCATGGCTGCAAATGCATCACTTACATAATCCGCTCCATGAAGTACAATTGCTCTTCTGTAGGCGGCATCATTAAAGCCTTTGTCCATTCCAAGCAATTTCAAAGAATATCCGTTATCCCCCTGATAGGTTGCATCTGTGATATAAAATCCCAGGCTGCTCTGCAGCGAACTTTCCCTGTTAGAAAAATTCGTCGCAAATTCTTCGCCTGTGTTTTTTCCGTGTGCCACCAATGAGTTAAACAGAACTTTTTTGTCTTCAAGATCAATTACCCAAAGTCTTTTCATATTAGAAGACATAGAAAAATCGCAGATAGTTAATAAATGCGAGTCCTGGGTAAGCAATCCTGCTTTTTTTAAATTTTCATAGCCAGTCAATGCTTTTGAGAACACTTCATAATTCAGTTCATGTTCGGGGTCAAATGCGATTGATTGGTACAGTGCTTCTGATGAAGATATGGCTGTTGTGCCCTTCTCAGATTTCGTTTCAGCTACTTTTTCAGTTTTCGTTGTTTTGACATTCTCACTTTTCACCACCACTCTTAGAGAAATGTAGAATGAAGTCGTCACCATGTAAACAAGGCCTAGTACACTATAAAATCCTTTCATTCAATAATATATAAATCCAAATTAGTGGGGCAAAATTATAAAAACATAATTACCAAGGGGTTATAACTCTAAAAAGTTTAACGCTATTTAAGAAACTTTAACGTCCTGATTTTGTGAATTAAAGCAGTTATTTTTGAGAATCCGGGGCAAATTCCAGACTCACAGAATTCATACAATATCGTAATCCGGTAGGTTTCGGGCCATCATCAAAAACATGCCCCAGATGGGAATCACATCTTTTGCAAAGTACCTCCACTCTGTCCATCCCGTAGGATTGGTCTCTTTTATAATATACGCCTTCTTTATCTGCTTCAAAGAAACTCGGCCAGCCACAGCTGCTGGAAAATTTTGAGGTAGACCGAAAGAGATGATTTCCGCACACAGCGCAATAGTATTCCCCGATTTCATCAAACTCGTTATATTTTCCGGTAAAAGCCCTTTCGGTAGCAGCCTCTCTTGCGATTGCATATAAGTCCGGAGCGAGGATTTCTTTCCATTCTTCATTGGAAACATCAAGTTTTGTGGTATCAGTTCTGGAGTAGTATGGATTGCTTTTTGCTTCTGTATTTTCCATAAGAGTTTTTTTAATAGGTTCATATTTCTGCGTACATGCCTGCAGAAAAAATAATAGGATGAGTGAAACTAAAAATTTCATTACAAATTTTATTGTTTAACCGCAAAAAGTTTGAAGCTTAAAAGCTTTTTTTAAGATTAAACGGTTTCATAACCAAATTTAGTAAATTTGAGAATATGAATGACGAAGCAAAAAGAAAACAGCTCAGAAAATATAAAGCATTTGCCACAGGACTATTCGTCCTGATGGCCGTTATTTTCATCGTTACCACTATTTTACAGAAGTCTGACAGCTCTCACTGGGTTGGCTATGTACGGGCTTTTGCCGAAGCAGCAATGGTGGGTGCGCTGGCCGATTGGTTTGCGGTAACGGCACTCTTCCGTCATCCTCTTGGGCTTCCTATTCCTCATACCAATCTTATTGAAAACAGCAAACAAAGATTAGGGGATAATCTGGGAAGCTTTGTAGTGAGTAATTTTCTTTCTCCACAGAATATCCGTCCCTATATTCAAAAACTCAAAGTATCCAATTTCGCCGGCGAATGGCTTGGGAAAGAGAAAAACCAGGAAATATTACTGAGAAACCTGTCCGATATTGTACTGGATATTCTTAATAAACTGGACGATTCCACGGTGAGCCAGTTTATTAGCAAAAAGGTATCGGAAATGTCAGATGATATTAAGCTCAATAAGGTGGTCGGAAACGGGATTCACTATATTCTTGAAAAAAATGATCATCAGAGAATCATTACCAACCTTTCCAAACAGATCAAAGAATATATCCTTGAAAACGATGAAATGATTAAAGACCGCGTAAAGAAAGGCAGCTACTCCTTCATTCCTTCTTTTGTAGACAATAAAATTGCGGATAAAATTGCCGACGGACTTTCTGATTTTTTCAAAGAAATAGAAGAAAATCCCCAGCATGAAGTAAGGGCATTGATTACACAGAAAATTCATGAATTCTCTGTTGATCTGAAAGAAGATCCTAAATGGGATGAAGAATTTAAAACCATCAAAAACGGTCTCCTGAAAAATGATAAACTGGATGAATATTCCAATGATATCTGGGTTTCTATCAAAAAAACGCTGATGAAAGAACTTCAGGAGGAAAATTCCGCACTGAAGAACTACCTTTCAAAAAACCTGAATGAGTTTGCGCAGAACTTAAAAACAGACGAAAACCTTCAGAATAAAATTGATCATTGGGTTCGTGTGACAGCCTATAAATACATTCTGAAAAATACGCATCAGTTCGGGAGCCTCATCAGTACAACTGTCGGGAACTGGCAGGGAAAAGAGCTCAGTGAAAAACTGGAGCTGGAGGTAGGAAAAGACCTTCAGTTTATCAGGGTCAACGGAACACTTGTAGGAGGCCTTGTAGGGCTGATTATCTACACTATTGCTCACTTTTTCATTTAAAACTAAAATCCACGATACTCAGCCATGAAAAAAGTTTTTACTGCATTCTTTTTTTGTTTCCTCACATGTGCCCTCTGCCAAAAAGTTGAATTAAAAAAAATAACGGATTCTTCCCAGACGTTTACAGGAGAAATCGGAGGAAAACCTGTTACCATTGAACTCAACTACACAGGCGTGGCAGACTGTGATCAGTATCAACACTATGTGGACGGGTGGTATTATTACGACAAATACAAAAAGAAAATCCCGCTCACCGGTATTTATGATTATTATGGAAGCCTCTCATTATATAATTTCGGAACAAAGCAAAAGCAGAATGCCAGGCTGTTAAAGGAGCAGATCACCTCTATGCAGAAAGTTGCGCAAACAGATGAAATAGCACAGAAGCTGGCTCCCCGGGAGTCTATACTATTTGGAAACCTCAACACTAACAGCAACCCGATTTCCGGACATTTTTATATGGGCAAAAAAGAGCAGCCGGTAAAATTATTTACAGGCAATGCTATGATCTACCGCCTCAACAACTATTTGTATTTACCCAATAATAAAAAGATCAATACGTACGACTTTATCAATAAAGCAGGAGGAAATGAACTGATTTCCTATGCATCCGGGAAAAACGGAAACAGGGTGCTTCTTTATTTTGAGCAAACTTCCAACTTTAATGCCTGCGGGCGATGTGGTGCAAGCGAAGGAGAAAAAGGTTACAGGGTTCTGTATTTTACAAAAGACTGGAATTATAAAAATTATGAAGAATTCCTGATTGAAAGCTGCCTGGAAAATATGTATGACGTTACCAAAACAAAATCCAAAGATAAACAAACCATTACCTATACAATAGGAAAATCCGAAAGCACTCCGGCCCATACACTTACTGTTGATCTGAAAAATGCATCCGTGGTAAAGTCCAAATAAAAAGAGAGCCCTATAGACTCTCTTTTATTTTATCTCGGTAATCTGCCTGCTCTTTTCAGAAGTTCCTGATTGATCTCATTGATCAGAGCCGGCCCTTCATAAATAAATCCGGTATATAACTGAATAAGGCTTGCTCCTGCATCTAATTTCTCCATAGCGTCTTTTGCCGAATGTATTCCTCCTACTCCAATGATCGGGAATGCCCTGTTGCTTTTATCAGAAAGATATTTGATCATTTTCGTACTTCTCTCACGGATAGGTTTTCCGCTCAGGCCTCCGTTTCCAATCTGTTCTAAAACTTCCGGAGAAGTTTTCAGACCTTCCCTGTTCACTGATGTATTGGAAACTACGATACCATCAATTTTTGTTTCAGCAATCAGCTCAATGATTTCGTCTAATTGGTTGTTATTAAGATCCGGTGCAATTTTCAGGAGTATAGGCTTCTGTACCGCTTTTGACTGGTTTATTTTTTTCACTTCCGTAATCAGCTCTCTCAGATAGTCTACATCTTCAAGTTTCGCATGGCTTCCTACATTCGGGCAGCTTACATTCAGTACAAAATAGTCTACATGAGGATGAAGACCTTCAAAGCAGTCCAGGTAGTCCTGGGTATAGTTTTCCGGACTTGTATCCGTATTTTTCCCGATGTTTCCACCGATAATTATTTTTCCTTTGTTGGATTTCAGTTTTTCAATAGCTGCTTCCAGGCCAT
The DNA here is from genome assembly GCF_051011775.1 of Chryseobacterium amylolyticum. Lineage (NCBI taxonomy): Bacteria > Pseudomonadati > Bacteroidota > Flavobacteriia > Flavobacteriales > Weeksellaceae > Chryseobacterium > Chryseobacterium amylolyticum. The sequence continues at coordinate 363,416 of NZ_JBPCHX010000003.1, read as the reverse complement.
CATTATTGAATCCCATTCTGTTGATGATTCCCCCATCTTCAATAAGGCGGAATAATCTTTTTTTAGGATTTCCGGCCTGCGCTCTTGGAGTTACGGTTCCGATTTCCACAAATCCGAAACCTAAATCTGCCAGTTCATTGAACAAGACAGCGTTTTTATCGAAACCGGCAGCCAGTCCTACAGGATTTTTAAATTTCAATCCGAAAACTTCTCTTTCCAGACGTTTGTCTTCAACAGGTTTTGGGAAAAATAATTGAGTCAGAAATCCAAAATTCTTAAGTACCGAAAAGGTAAAGTGATGAACATCTTCGGGATCGAATTTGAAAAGAACCGGACGAATGAGCGATTTGTACATTGAAAAAAAGTTTTACAAAATTACTCATTTTAAAATTAATGCCCGATTGATGTATGATATTTTATCGAAATGTTTGATACATAGCATCTATAAAACCTAAAACTTTTTTCTAATCATTGAGATTATCTAAACGCTATGATTAGAAACACCATCCTGCCAAGGTTTAAAACCTTGACAAGGATATTTAAAATCTTAAGGTTGTAATTATCGTGAAAGGTTAAGAATATGAGCTCAGATCAAAATTCAGGATATCTCCTATTCTTTTGAACTCTTCATCTATAGTGGCGTTTACTGTAATTCTTTCATTGGAAATGGGATGATTAAAAATCAACTGATGGGCGTGAAGCGTCATTTTGCTGATGCCAAATGTCTGAAGCCACAACTTATTCTGTTTATTGCAGCCATGCTTACGGCAGCCTAAAATAGGATGCAGAATATGTTTAAAATGCTTTCTCAGCTGATGAAATCTTCCCGTTTCAGGAATGGCTTCTACCAAAGAATATCTCGAAGTCTGATGTTTTAAAAATGGCAGATCTATTTCCGAAATCTGCAAACGGCGATAATTTGTAACGGCATTTTGTCTGACTTCATTTTCATTAACCAAATCATAATCAATCGTTTCCACTTCTTTTGTCCAGCCGCGAAGGATGGCCAGATATTTCTTCTCTACTTCGCGTGATGAAAACTGCTCGCTCATGATTCTAAGGGTATCTTTATCTAAAGTGAACAACAGAACACCCGATGTTTTCCGGTCTAACCGATGTACGGGATACACTTTTTGCCCAATCTGCTTCTTCAGCTCCTGAATAGCATATGTATCGGCTTCTCCTGCATAAAAAGATTTATGAACCAGTAGTCCGCTGGGTTTATTAATGGCAATAATATGCTCATCGCGATAAAGAATTTCTAACATGGGGCAAAAGTAGAGGTTTTTTGATTATTCCTCAAACGTAAGATGCTCATTAAAAAACGGCAGCATCTGATTTTCAATTCTTCCGTTTTCTTTGCTCACTTCACTGCCGTGTGTCCCTATATATTCTTCTGCTTCATGTTTTATTTTCAGCATTTCAAGATTTTTGCTCAGGTTCATACAGCTTATGGGAATATGTTTTAATTCGTCATTCCTTCCCCAGTCAAATTTTATAGCCTTCAGTTTTTTAATATTTTCATAATGAGAGAAAATCAATTCTGAGGTAGAGTTTTTCTTTAATTCCTGGACAACAGCAGCATTCACTTTCAATTCATCACCTTCAAAAGAATAAGGGAAATCGGCATAGAAAGGAGGTTTATTTTCATTACCGTTATAAGCTCTTGCTATGGCGAAAATAATATTGGTTCTTGCATGCTCCCGTTTTGAAAGCTCCGAAATATCTTTAATACTATTCAGATTTTTATACAGGTCAATTTCATTGAGGGTAAAAAACTGGGCATCAATAATTCCGGGAGAAAGTGCATAGACAGAAGAAAAAACTTCGGGATGCAGAAAAGCATTCCGCAATGCTCCGTTTCCTCCCATAGAATGTCCGCTAATTCCGCGGCTTTCTTTATCAGCAATGGTTCTGTAATTTTTATCAATAAAATTCACCAGTTCAATGGAAGTAAAATCTGACCAGTTTCCGGAAGATTTTGAATTGGCATAAAAGCTTCCTTTGAAAACCGTGCTTTCATCAGGCATGACCATAATAACAGGCTTAATTTTTTTAGCATTAATGGCACGGTCAATAATATGATTCATTTTATCTCTGCTCACCAATAAACTGTCACTCCAGAAAAAGCCATGCAGGAAATAAATAACAGGATATCTTTTTGAAGATTTTTCATAATCCGGCGGCAGATAAATTGTCACTCTGCGCTTAGGATTTTCCCCGGCTTTATTTTGTAAGGTTCTGGCTGTAATATAAGCTGTCACCACTTTTCCTTCCGGAATTTTCTGTGCCCAAAACAACTGAGACAGAAAAACAAAAATTAAAATGAGAAAGGCTGATCTTTTCATTGCAAAATTTTAAGTCAGTTCAAATGTCGGTAAATTGTCTCAAAATAAGAATATAATGATGGAGATTTTATTCCTGCCTGATTAGCCCTGATTGCAGCGGCATCCTTTTGCGGAACGAAGTGGAGCAAAAGATACAGCGGAGAGCAGGTTCCCGGCTTCTGAAATCACAAAAGTGACTATTTACACTTTTATTTACTGCTTTTTTTGTTCATTTTCATGATTTTGGAATCCAAATTCCTATTTTTGCACATCAGACGTAAAAAAATTATGGCAAAGCAAGAAGATGTTTTCAAGAAAGTGATTTCTCACGCTAAAGAATATGGTTTTATTTTCCCATCGAGTGAGATCTATGATGGTTTATCCGCTGTTTATGATTATGGACAGAACGGTGCTGAACTTAAAAATAATATCAAACAATACTGGTGGAAAGCTATGGTACAGCTTAACGAAAATATTGTAGGTATTGATTCGGCAATTCTGATGCACCCGACAACATGGAAGGCATCCGGCCACGTAGACGCTTTCAACGATCCACTGATTGACAATAAAGATTCTAAGAAACGTTTCAGAGCAGACGTTCTGGTAGAAGATTACTGTGCTAAAATTGAAGATAAAGAGAACAAGGAGATTGAAAAAGCAGCGAAAAGATTCGGGGATGCTTTCGATAAGGATCAGTTTGTTGCTACCAATCCCAAAATCATTGAATATAGGGCAAAAAGAGAAGCTATTCTTTCAAGACTGGCAAAGTCTCTGGAAAATGAAGATCTTGCTGATGTAAAAGCTTTGATTGAGGAGCTTGAAATTGCAGATCCTGATACAGGCTCTAAAAACTGGACAGAAGTGAGACAGTTCAACCTGATGTTCGGAACAAAGCTGGGAGCTTCTGCTGACAGTGCTATGGATCTTTATCTGAGACCTGAAACAGCTCAGGGTATTTTCGTTAACTTCTTAAACGTACAAAAAACTTCACGTCACAAGCTTCCTTTCGGTATTGCACAGATCGGTAAAGCATTCAGAAATGAGATTGTTGCAAGACAGTTTATCTTCAGAATGCGTGAATTCGAACAGATGGAAATGCAGTTCTTTGTAGCTCCGGGAACAGAACTTGAATTCTACGAGCAGTGGAAGCAAAAACGTCTGAACTGGCACAGAGCTTTAGGTTTGGGAGACGAGAACTACAGATTCCACGATCATGAGAAACTTGCTCACTATGCGAATGCTGCAGCTGATATTGAATTTAACTTCCCATTCGGATTTAAAGAATTAGAGGGGATCCACTCAAGAACAGATTTCGACTTAAAGGCACATGAAGAATTCTCAGGAAGAAAGCTTCAGTTCTTCGATCCTGAAAGAAACGAAAACTATGTACCTTATGTAGTGGAAACTTCTGTAGGTTTAGACAGATTATTCCTTTCTATTTTCTCACATTGCTTAAGAGACGAAGTATTGGAAGACGGTTCAGAAAGAACTGTTTTATCGCTACCTCCTGCATTGGCGCCAATTAAAGCAGCTATTCTTCCATTGATGAAGAAAGACGGCTTAGCAGAATATGCAGAAAAGATCTTCAATGACCTGAAATATGATTTCAACTTATTCTACGAAGAGAAAGATGCGATAGGAAAACGTTACAGAAGACAGGATGCCATCGGTACTCCATACTGTATCACAGTGGATCACGACTCTCTTGTTGATCACACCGTAACGATCAGAGACAGAGACACAATGCAGCAGGAAAGAGTTCCTGTTTCAGAATTGAGACGCATCATTGATGAGAAGACGAACTTCAGAAATTTACTTTCTCAATTATAGTTTAAAAAGCCCTGTTTCAGGGCTTTTTTATTTTTTATCAACATATCTGTTAATTTATTACTTTTATCCCTCAAATTTTAACCATGAAAAAAATAACACTAATGGTGTTTGGGCTGATCCAGACCTTTGCTTTTTCCCAGACCCAGGACCTGACAACGCTAGCTGCCGGGGATCACGTGGGAATGAATGCTCTATTTGATGATAAAGACAATCTTTACGGCTACGTTTCTCTATATTCTTACGGAAAATCCGGTGACAAGACCAAAAAATTCGAGTATGTGATACTGGACAAAAACCTCAACCCTGTTGCCAATAAAGAATTTGAAGGAGACATTACGGCTGCCTCTTATTTAGGATATGTCGATTTCAAAGGACAGATTATCCTAAAGCCTTCCATGATGGATTATTCCCTTGTAAAAAGCAAAGAAATATTCACTCCGGTTTCTATGGTGATCGATCCAAAAACCAACTCCATTACCAGAAAAATATATTATGATTATCTGGAAAACGGTACTTTCAAAGAGATCAATGAGCCAAAGAGCTGGAAAGAACAGCGCAAAGAGAACCGTGACGAGAAGAAAGAAAAAGGTTACAACTATGTTTCTGCCGTTGGAGAACTGAAAGAAGGCGGTTATTTTGCTATTGAATACAAAGATTACGGCAAGTATGAGAACGGCAACAGCCTGATGAAGTTTGATGAGAATAAAAAAGAAGTCTGGAGATATAACTATAATACAGACGGAAGCAAAAAAATTCACACTTCTTTATCTGTTCTAGAAAGAGATGAGAAGTATATGTACTGTATCATGAAGAAGGTCAATGACAAGCAGAAAACATTCAGCCTGATGGTCCTGGATATGAAAACGGGTAAAGAAACGTCCAACAAACCCGTTACAGGATTATCTGATGATACGATAGACAATATTGAATCTTTTTACTCAGGATACCGAAAGCTTGACAATGATAAAACCTTTGATGATAAAGTAGTTCTTTTGGGAAGAAATTATGATAATTCCGAATCTGTAGGATTTGCAAGAATGATCCTCAATAAATCTGACTTTTCTGTTGATACGAAAGCCATCAATTACGAGCCTAATATCTCCGCTTTCCTTCCCAAAGTGGATAAATATGGAATGGTAGAAAGCGGCTACATGCTTCAGACCAAAGACATGTACTTTATGAACGATGGAAGTGTCGGTATTTTATCAGAAAAATATAAACCTGCAGGCCAGTACAATGCTCCGAAAACCACTGATCTTGTTTACATCTATACCGATAAGGATTTCAAGGTGAAAAATGTTCAGGTCTTTGAAAAGGAAAAATCAAAGTGGATAAACAGCGATTATCTGTTTTCGCAATACCTCAACGGAGGAAAAGATGTAGTGTTTTTCTACCGCGATTATCAGAAAGATGAAGTAACGAAACAGAAAAGGTGGAATCTGTTTATCAATACTATTATTGACGGAAAATTCAAACAGGAGATTATCCCGATTTCTGAAAAAGACAATTATGCCGTAACTCCGTATGTAGGAAAAGAAGGCTATATCCTGCTTCGTGAGTATAATGAGAAGGAAAAGTTTAATAAGATCCGTCTGGAGAAATTAAATTACTAAAATAATAAGAACCCTGACGTTTCATCAGGGTTCTTTCTTTTATGTTTGGCTAAAGCCAGTGGAATTTTTTATTATTTCAAAAACGGGCTAAAGCCCGTTCCTATTGATATTTCATCAGAAATACTTAAAATCAGTTTACTTTTGCCAGGGTCTCATTCGTTTGATAAAAATCTGCTATATTTTTTATTTCGTCAAGACTTAAATTCCACATAAAGTTCAGGAACTGCTGGTAACTTTCGCTTTGATTTTTAGGTTCTATCCTGTCAAGATACCGGTTCAGGTTATAATTTTTTCTCGCCTCGTATATTTTGGTAAAGCATTTTCCCAGCCAGCTTTTATAATATTTTTCTTCCTCTTCATCCTGCAAAAACTGCATGGCAGCATAAATTCCTAATCCATAATCTTCCGAGTGGAAATAATTGGGTAAAATCTCCATCCTTGCTGTTTTCTGTAATGCGGCAAACAGATCAGAAGGTTTTTCAGAAGCAGCGGGTGTTTTCAGTTCAGCAAATGTCTTTTTAAGCATTTCTATCCTTCTGGAAACTTCAGGATGTGATGCCAGGGAATCTTTGTTCAGCTTTTCTTTGTAAAAATTGTAGTTATACAGTGAGAAGTCTTCCTTTTTCATCCATTTTTCATTGAATGCCTGTCTGGGGAGATTAAATAGTTTTTTATAAGTTTCCACCTTTAATTCCCTTGGAGAGATCGTATCAAAATCCTGTAATCTCTGAAGAGCGTTTACAAATTCTGTTTTCCTGAAATCACTGTTTTTAAAAATAACATACCCTAAAGAATCTGCCTGTATTTCATTTTGTCTTCTTTCCACGCTTTTCTTGTAGACTCTGTTTTTAAAAATATCGAAAGCCTTTTGGTTCTGGCCCTGGCTTCTGCTTATCGTAGTAGACTTTATATTATCAACCACGATTTTATCCAGCTTATCCTGTTCGATGATTTTTAAAAAGGTTTTCAGGGAATGTTCTTCTATTTTATGTCCCAGTTCATGGGAAATCACTGCAGCAATCTGTTCCTCATTATTCAGCCAGCTGTACAATCCCATATTGATGACGAAAGTTCCGTCTGCAAGGCAATAAGCATTAGGAGTATTGTCCTTTGCAATCAGAATTTTCAGATCTTGTGGAATTTTAGGATTATTCTTTTTCAGACGTTGAATCATAGATTGTATGCTGGCTTCAAATTCAGATTTGAAAATGAAATCCTTATTCTTCACCTGCTTTTCAAAGTCAGTTCCGAATTCTTTATAGATCTTGGATAATTCTGAGCCCGTTTTCCCGGAATACTGCGCCTTCAGTCTCTTTACAGTAGCTTCATTATTCCCTTCAAAATTCTTCAAAAATGTTTTTCTCTGTATATAATCTGCAGTATCTATCGGCTTATACATCTGGGCTATTCCAATGATCGAAAATAGAAAGCAACCCAATACAAAAAGTTTTCTGGTCATAGTTTTCATCAATAAGAACAAAAATAACGTATTTGTGGGTTCATTTTAAATTTTATAGCCAAATTATTCTAAATTTGTTAAAGACCCATTCATGAAAAAATGAGAATACTGAAGTATATGATAGGCGGAGCTGTGGCAGGTGCAGCTGCTGCTTATTTTCTGGGATATGATTATTTATTTAATGGTATTTCCAAAACCTATCTGAAAGGAAAATCAAGTGCCTACATTGATGACGGAAATCTTTTCCCGAGCAACCCTGTTGCTACTGAAGAACCCAGACTCTGGGAGGAAGATCCCGGCTACAACAAAAAAGAATTACCGAAACATTTAGTTGAAAACTTAAAACATTCCAGAACAGCAGCTTTTGTGGTGATCAGGAATGGAAAAATCCTTCATGAACAGTATTGGGGCGGCTACAATCAGTTATCACAAACCAATTCTTTTTCGATGGCCAAAGCAGTGACGGTAATGCTATTGGGAAAGGCTCTGGAAGAAGGCATTATTCCGGATATTGATGAAAAGCTGTCGGATTTTTACCCGGAATTTAAAAATAAAGTATTCGGAAATCAGGTTACACTTAAAAATTTAGCACAAATGGAAGCCGGACTGGACTGGGATGAAAATTACAACAATCCTTTTCTTCCCAATGCCAAGGCTTATTACGGCAAAAGCCTTATAAAAGCGGTATTCTCAAGGAAATTTAAAGAAGAACCGGGAACCAGATTTGAGTACCAGAGCGGTTCTACACAGCTTCTTGGCTTTGCTGTCCGAAAAGCGCTGAACCAACCATTGGCAAGCTATTTATCAGAAAAATTCTGGATCCCTTTGGGAATGGAACAAAATGCCAAATGGAGCACAGATGATTACGGCATAGAAAAAGCCTATTGTTGTATTCATTCCAATGCAAGAGATTTTGCCAAACTTGGACAGCTGTTTCTGGATAACGGGAAGGCCGGTGATCATCAAATTCTTAACGCGGACTTTATTGAAAAGATGAGAACCCCTACAGAAAAGTCTGAAAACATTTATGGTATGGGACTTTGGATTAATCATGACAATCCGGTCAAACATTATTATTTCCTCGGATTGCAGGGACAGTATATCATTATGGTTCCGGAACATCATATTGTTATTGTAAAAACCGGAAGCTATCCCAACAATCCTAAAAATGACAGAGGAAGACCTGACCAGGTAAAATTCCTTGTAAATGAAATTGTAGAACTATTCCAATAAACAGCATGGAAAAGCACAGCATAAACGTTGATGAATACATTGAAAAATCTCCTGATTTTGCAAAACCTATCTTACATTATCTCCGTGAAATCATTCACGAAGCCTGTCCCGATGCGGAAGAAGCCATCAAATGGAAATTTCCTACGTTCATGTATAAAGGGAAGATTTTATGTTCCATCACCGCTTTCAAGCAATATTGCAGTATGGGATTCTGGCTGCATCAGGAAATGAAAACGTTACAGGAAATAGAAACAACTGCTGAAAAAAGTTCAATGTTCAGCTTAGGAAAAATAACCCGTCTTGAAGATCTTCCATCCCCAACTCAGCTGAAAAGAGCCATTAAAGAAGCCATGGAACTTACAGACATGGGTGTAAAGATGAAAAAAGCACCTCCATCCAAAATAGAAATGGAGGTTCCTGATTATTTTCAGTCAGCTCTAAATGCCCGGCCTAAAACGCTGGAAATTTTTAAAAAAGCTTCCCCGTCCTTCAGAAAGGAATATATTTCCTGGATCACGGAGGCTAAAACAGAAGCCACCAGAAATAAAAGAATGGAACAGGCTCTGGAATGGATAGCCGAAGGCAAAGGAAGAAACTGGAAATATGAAAGGAAGTAATCTTAATTACACATCGGGGTGTTTAAGCTTTCATTATTTTACCATAAAAGGCACAAAGTTTTAAATACTTCAATTTTCAGAACCAAACCTTATACATAATAAGTACACCTAAGTTTGTGAAAATCTTTGATTTTCATCTGAGCTTTTCTGCGGTATTATTTTACACTTACTTAAGTGAACTTAGGTGTTTAAAATGATACCTTTTATGACGCTGTGGTTTTGTAAAGTTTAAACAACTTTATCATTATTCTGAACTTAAAATTCCTGAAGGTAGGCAACAAGCTCAGTATATGATATATTTTGTCCTTCCTTCAATATTTTTCCGGTTTCAGATTCCTCAATAATGATATCATAATATCCGGTTTGAGAAAAATCAAATGTTGAAATATAGATGACAACATTTCCTTTTTGTATCCCTAAAGCTTCATTATCGGCATCCCAATAATCAACAAGCTTATATCCGTAAAAGTCTTTCCGGGACAGCTCATCCAATAAATAACTGATTTTAAATGTTTTATTTTCCACTCAAAAAAAAAATAGTAAAAAGGAAAAATAAGCAGAGTTTTTAAATTAAAATAATTCCTAATGGAATCTGAAATTGGCTTCCGGTAATGTATTCTTTTTCAGGAAGGCTTCATATTCCGGGGACAGCTTTGCACGGCCGAAAGTATTTTCTCCACTCATGCTTCCCAGGCGAACTTTATCCTTTCCAAATTTCCGGTTCATGGCATCCATTGCTTTCATTACGGGAAGATGCTGGTTTTGTATATCTTCTTCAAAAAGGCTGATCTGTCTCTGATCTTCAGGTACAAAGTCATTGACCATCACTCCTGCCCTTTTATAATGAAATCCTTCTCTGTAAATTGCTTCAAAAAGCTCGTTAACCACTCTCCCAATGAGAATGGATGAATTCGTAGGATTGGAAAGAATCCTTGTCATAGCATTTTTATACTCAGGCAGATCTTTTCTGAAACGGTTGGTCTGCACAAAAACGGTAATCATTTTACAGCAGGTATTCTGCTTCCTCAGCCTTTCTGAACAATACATTCCAAAGGTTTCCACCCGTTCCCGGACTTCCTCTTTTTTGGTAAGCATCTGCATAAAGCTTCGGGTAACCGCTATAGATTTTTTAGGGGAAGGAGCGTCCAGTTCCAGTTGACGGATTCCTCTCAGCTCGTTGATCATTCTTACTCCATGAATTCCCATGATCTTCCGAACCCACATTTCAGGTTTCTGAAGAAGATCCCAGGCTTTATACACTCCGCTGTCATTCATTTTGGCGGCAAGCCTTCTCCCGATTCCCCAGACATCTCCTATATTGAGCCATTTCAAAGCTTTTTCTATCTTTTCAGGAGTATCTAAAATATAAACTCCGTTAAATTTCTCAGGAAAATCTTTCACAATTCTGTTGGCTACTTTACATAAAGTCTTGGTAGGTGCAATTCCTATACTTACAGGGATATTTTCCTTTTCTCTGATCTCTTCTTTAATTTTAAAGCAGTATTCATAAATATCGATATACTTAAATCCTGTTAAATCAAGAAAGAGCTCGTCAATACTGTAAACTTCATGATCAAGAACATAGGATTTGGCAATATTGATGACCTGCTGGCTTTTATAATTATACAATTCAAATTTTGCAGAAAAGCTTTTTACGTCATGCTTCTGAAAAAGCTCTTTGTACTTGAATGCAGGAGCTGCCATCGGAATTCCAAGATCTTTTGCTTCCTTACTTCTGGATACAACGCATCCATCGTTGTTGGAAAGAACCACAACGGGTCTGCCTTCAAGATCGGGATCCAAAGTCCTTTCACAGGAAACAAAAAAATTGTTACAGTCTACCAGAGCATACATGACAATTGTATCAAATATCTGTACAAAATTATAGTTTTTAGGGAATAAAATAATCTTTTAATCCATAATTAACATCATATTTAACAATCTGAAAAACAAATGAATAAAATTTTTAAATACGACATGTTTTGTCGCATAAGCGCTTTAATTTTGTTTTCAAAAACATTATCATGATGCCCGTCAAATCATTCTCAAGCGCTCTTCCTCAAGGTCAATCTGATAAAGCTGATGGCGGATAATTTCTTCATTCACGGAAATATCTTTATTGAGTTCTGAAAGAAACTGTCTCTGGCTTTCCAGCATTTCAAAGAAGATATCTTTTGTTTTTTCATTCATCCACTCTGTTTCATCAGTCTGTATTTTTTCCTCCCAGTGTTTCAGCATTCTTTCTAATCCTGCATGGCTGTTCAGTTCACTTTCATGTTTATTTTTAAGGAAATGATAAATGTGCTGTTTCAGTTTCTGTTTAATTTCTTCCCTGGCCCGTTTGTCTTTCTCTTCATCTGTAAAGTCATCAAATATATGTCCGTATTTTATAAGGTATGGCAATGTGAGCCCCTGAACAAGTAATGTAAGCAGGATCACGACAAAAGTAATAAACAGGATAAGGTTTCTGTTGGGAAAAGGAAGTCCGTTTTCAAGAGTAATCGGAATCGCCAGTGCAGCAGCCAATGAAACAACACCTCTCATACCGGTCCATCCAAGCATAAGAGGCATCAGCAAACGTCTCCTTCTGGAAGAAACACGGGGGGCAACACCTGGCCGGAAAATCAAAGTGGCCAGCATTGCGGCATAGGAACTTATAATTCTGGCAGCAATCAGAATACCGGTCACCAATATCCCATATTGAATGGCTGTTCTCAAAGGAATGCCTTCGGACCTCAGACCGCCAACAATTTCAGGAAGCTCAAGTCCGATCATTAAGAATACAATACCATTCAGAATGAAAACAAAACTCTCCCATACACTATAACCTCTTATACGGCTGGTACTATTTAAGAATATCATCCGTCTGCCTGACATATATAAACCTCCGCAGACTACAGCCAGGACGCCGGAAGTATGAAACTGTTCTGCAATCCAATACATCAGGTAAGGCTCAATAAGTGTCAATGCAATATCTGAAGAAGCATCTGTAGGAAGCCTCCTGTGAGCCTGTACAAAAAGCCAAGCCAATACTAACCCGATTGCTGCACCTCCTGTTACCATCCATAAAAAATTCAACGATGCTTCCTGCCATATAAACTGGCCGGTTCCTGCCGCAATTAAAGCAAAACGGAATATAATCAGTGACGAAGCATCATTCAGCAGGCTTTCTCCTTCCAGAATAGCAGATGTAGCAGATGGTATTTTTACAAACTTCATAATCGCTCCTGTACTTACTGCATCAGGCGGAGATACAATTCCTCCCAGCAGAAATCCGAGCGCGATAGTAAACCCGGGTATAAAGTAATTAGCGGTCACTGCAACGGCAAGTGCGGTGAAAAAGACCACTAAAAAGGCAAAGCTTCCAATGATACGCCACCATCTTTTCATTTCTTTAAAAGAAATGGACCAGGCCGCTTCAAACAGCAAAGGGGGTAAAAAAATAAAGAAAATGAGGTCCGGATTGATCTTTACCACCGGGAGGCCGGGCACAAAACTAACGAGAAGCCCAAATACGACAAGCAAAATAGGATAAGCAATTTTTAATTTTGCCGCCCACATATTCAGCAGCACGATGGCGGCTATCATGGCAAGTAGAAAAGGTAAGATGGTATGCATTTGATATTGTGTTTTTATCCGTCATATTTACTACTTCTATTTGGTTTTTAAAAATTTAAAGCAATTTTTTTCTGTTCTGCATATTTATCCCCTGAGGATGAGTGTTCTGGAATTGTAAACGAATTTCTAATAAAACACGTCAAGTTTCGTCGCTTCCATGTTATACTTTTGTCCTGTAACAAAATAAGAAATATGGACAAAGTAACCTTAGAACGAATTCAGAAACTTCACCCGCTGGTAAGAGATGAAGTGAAGCAAATAATACAGGAATGTGACGAAGCCCTGACCGGCAGAGCCAAAATACGGATCACCCAGGGCTTAAGGTCTTTTGAAGAGCAGGAAAAGCTGTATGCAATCGGAAGAATTACTTCAGGAAAAAAGGTAACCAATGCTAAAGCAGGACAAAGCATCCACAATTATGGTCTTGCTGTAGACATCTGCCTGATGATTGACGGAAAAACAGCAAGCTGGGACACTGTAAAAGACTGGGATAATGACAAAGTTGCTGACTGGTATGAATGTGTAAAAATTTTTGCCCGTCACGGCTGGGACTGGGGCGGAAACTGGAAGACATTTAAAGATCTCCCCCATTTTGAAAAAAAGAATATTCCATCTAAAAAAGGTTCCGTAAAAACAAGCTGGAGAATGCTTTTAAAGATGCCAAGAGATAAGCAGGGTTATGTTATTTTTTAACCATTGTTGATTTAAGATTAAAAAAAACCAATAAACACATAACAATATGGTTTACAGTTCTATTTTTTAATAAAATTAATTAAAAATATTTATAATACGACAAGTTCTGACGCTTCCTCCATCTATATTTGCTTTATAAGAAAAACACCAAAAGCATCCTTATAATAAGCTGAAACCAATAGACATTTTTTCGGAAATCTATTGGTTTTACTTGTCTAAAGCTGCTGAATGTTTCTTCTAAAAAATGAAAAAATAACATGAAAAAGACAACCATTCTTTCTTTGGACGGAGGCGGAATAAGAGGAATTATTACCTGTATTATTCTGCGTTACATAGAAGAACAGCTCCAGTATTATGATAAACCCACGGCAAAGCTCGGGGATTATTTTGACCTGGTGGCAGGCAGCAGTACCGGAGGTCTGATTGCTTCTATTATTCTGTGTCCCGACGAAACCCGAAAAGCAAAATATTCTATCCAGAAAGGATTGGAATTATATGCGGAAAAGGGCGGCGATATCTTCCAGGTTTCCTTTTGGGAAAAACTGGTTAATCCATTCGGATTATTGAATGAAAAAATTCCACAGGAATCACTTGAAAGGAATTTAAATGACTTTTTTGGAAATTTGGAATTAAAAGAATTAATAAAACCATGTTTAATAACAAGTTATGATATAGAGAACAGAAGGGCAAAGCTTTTCAACTCATGGAAGGCCCATCTCAGCACAGATAATTTTTACGTAAAAGATGTCTGCAGGGCCACCTCAGCTGCTCCCACCTACTTCAGCCCTGTTCAGATTAAATCTATGTACGGGCAGATCTTCAGCCTGATAGACGGTGGTATGTTTGCCAATAATCCCGCGCTATGTGCGTATGCAGAAGCCAGAAAAATTCCCTTCGCAGAAGTGCTGAGAAACCATCAGAAAGCCAATCATCCGGGAGTAAATGATATGATTATTGTTTCCATCGGAACAGGAATAGAAGCAAGACCTTACTCCTTTAAAAAACTGCAGAAAGCAGGAAAAATAGGCTGGGTAAATCCTATTATTGATATTTTGATGTCTGCCAATGCAGAAACGGTAGATTATCAGCTGGGGCAAATGTTTCAGACGTTGGGATTCAGAAATCAAAAAAACTATTACCGTTTGAACCCATCACTGAAAAATGCTTCCCCGGCAATGGATAATGTGAGAAGATCCAATATTGAGAACCTGATACAAGCCGGATTAAGCTATATTGATGACAACAGGGATACCCTGAACCAGATTGTTCAGAAACTCATCAAAAATAAAATATAAGCTATTTACCTTATAACAATCTCATATAAGCTTTAAAGATTATATTTTAAAATTAGAAAATCTTTTTTAAACACGTCAAGTTTTGTCGTTTCGCCCCCTTACCTTTGGAGTATCAAAAAAGACACAAAACAATCATCCATAAAAACTTTTAAAAAGCCTTTGAATTCAACATTCCCTTATGCTGAACAGCCTGAAATATGTTCAAAATACAACCAACACCAATTACACAAAACATGGAAACACCAGATCACAAAACAGATACCCTCTTCGATGAAGACCTCTATACCATAGAATGGAGCGATATCGAAAATGCTGAGATGGATTATGAAAACTATCTCAATGACATTGAAAACTTTTTCAGAGAAGATTTTGAAGAAGGCCTACTTGAAGAAGATATTTTTTAAGTAAAGATTTAAAAACACGACAAGTTCTGACGCTGTCCGGTATTACCTTTATAATCTACGAACAGTAATCTCATCAAACATTTCCAACACCTTTTGAATTCATCATTCACAAAATGCTGGACAGCCGGAACTATGTCTGAAAATATAGTAACAATGAAACTGCTAAAAAGGCAGGACATATAATCAATTTATTAACCAACAAATCACACAACATTTTATGAAGACAAAAGAAGAACTCAGGCTCTATTTTGAAAATGGAGATATCCCAAGGCAGGAAGACTTTTGGGAATGGCAGAACTCTTACTGGCATAAAGATGAGAAAATTGATATGCAGAAGGTTTCAGGATTAGAAAACGGCACATTCAACCTGCTCTATGCTGAAATGGATGCCGAAAAGAATGCTTCATTGGCGTTCTTTATGAAAAGAAAAATAATTATAAAACCAGGAACACTAAGCATTCCAAAAAACTTTGGCGGAGGCTTAGGAATTACTGAAATACAAATTCCGGACACCTTACTAAGTATTCAGGAAAGCGCATTTTCAGGAAGCGGCTTAACTGCGTTGGAACTCCCTGGCCGTGTAACAGATATCCAGAGCTGGGCTTTTTTCGGCAACAGATTAACCTCTTTAATTATTCCGGATAGTGTCACCAGCATTGGCATTCAGGCATTTGCAGGAAATCAGTTAACAGAAGTACATCTTCCAAAAGGAATAACACTTGTTTCACAAGGTGCATTCACAGGTAATAAACTAATGTCCGTTGAGATTCCAAATGGAGTCACAGAGATTAAATCTGATGCTTTCCGCAGCAACCAGCTGACCTCGGTATCTATTCCCAACAGTGTTCTCAATATTGAAGCAGGAGCATTTTTAAACAACAAACTAACAGAGGTTGTATTGGGAGAAAACACACAATATCACTCGTATTCTTTTGATACCGGAGTACAGGTAACAGGAGGAAAACCAATCAATTAAATTTTTATACAAATGAAAACAAAAGAAGAATTAAAAAAATATTTCGAAAACGGAGATATTCCGGTACAGGAAGATTTCTGGGCTTTGATGGACTCATACTGGCATAAGGATGAGAAGATTTCCGAAAGCGCTATTGATTCAACAGAAAAAGTAATGCCTTTTATTATTGATGAAGTAATTCTGGGAAATGCATTATCCATTTCTATTCCTGAAAATGTAAAAAAAATCAAGCAAGGCGCTTTTCAGTACTCAGGAATGGATTATCAAATCATTGAAGTAAACTTTAGTGAAGGGATTGAAGAAATTGAAGTCGGAGCATTTCAAGGCCAAAATATAAAGAAAATCAAGACACCTTCTACTTTAAAAGTTATTGGTGGTGGTGCTTTTTCCAATCAATCAAATGGGGTGAATGGCTCAGATTCATTGGAAGAAATCAACTTCAATGAGGGTCTAACAACAATTGGAGATTATGCTTTTGACTGCCCCAGAGCAACTGTTATTGAAAACTTGTACATTCCAGGCACAGTAACCTCTGTCGGACAAAATGCATTTGCAATCCCTTCGTTAAAAACAGTTTCTGCTCCTGCAGGATTAGATTTAAGCAATGCAGGAATCCCTGCCACAGCCACAATTACCTATAGATAAATAAAATATGAAAACAAAAGAAGAATTAAAAAAATATTTCGAAAACGGAGATATTCCGGTACAGGAAGATTTCTGGGAGTGGCAGGAGTCATACTGGCATAAAGATGAAAAAATTCCGGCTGATAAACTAGACTATGATCTTACTCAAAAAGCAGATGTGACGGCATCCAATTTAACTCCGCAAAATGCACAGCTCTGGAAAGATAAAATTGAAACTCAGACGTCTATTCAGGCTCCGCAATTGAACGGAAATGTCTTGACAGTATTTTATACAGGTGAGAATGGTGTACAGCAGAGTAAATCGGTAGATTTAAACAGTTTAGTAACCCGTGATATCAGTATTGAGAATGCGGCATATGATGCCTCTCAAAATATTATTACGATTACCCAGAATGATGGTTCAGCCTTTCACATTAATCTTTCGGAATTCAGTATCATTCCAACCACCAATTCTGATGGAAGTGTAACGTTGTCCCAGGAAGGACAGGAAAAAGTCACGGTAAAAAAGGTGGCTGTAACAGGCAGCTATAATGATCTTTCTGATAAACCTGTCTTTAATGGGAATGATAATTTACAAAATGTTATCGACAGAGGTAACGGAACAACCAAACCTATTATTTTCCAACCGAATGAAGGCAGGGCCGGTGAAATAAATTTCAACCCTAACACGTATTCATTATGGTTTGGAAATATGAATCCTGACCACACAGGAACATATGGAATTGGAATTGGGTATAATACTCTTCCAAACTTAACAACCGGTCTAAGTAATATTGCCATAGGAGGTTATTCAGGCGCCAATTTAACAGCCGGAGACTGGAATACACTTGTTGGCGTAAACAGCGGTTCACTTTTAACCACTGGAAACTATAACTTAATGGTTGGAACTGAGGCAGGCAAAAACTCCACAACTGCTCTAGGATGTACTTATGTCGGAGACGAAGCAGGTGTTAAGAATATTGACGGCAAGTACAACACTACTCTAGGGATTGGCTCCGGATACTGGCTGACACATGGGGTTCAGAATACATTTGTGGGAGCTTTTGCCGGTCAGACACACGGAAAAGTTACAACTTCTGGCGCATGGGGCTCCAATACTTTTATCGGCTACAATGCAGCTTCTACTACTCATGCAATGGGCGTTTGGGGAGATAACAACGTGGTTATCGGCTGTAATGCACCATTAGGAGGTTCAACATTCAACAAACTGGTTATTGAATCAAATCCGGTAGCAAGGCGTCATGATTTTGTTACTCCTCTAATTGGTGGCGACTTTGCCGCAAGAACACTTGATTTTGACGCTGTTGTTTCTGCAAGAAGAACTCCTCTCGCCGACAGTACTTATACAAAAGTAGCTGTTCTGAATGCCGGTAATGTATTTGGGTATAAAAATTTATCAGACTTTACTGATTTTGTTCCGCTAGCCGGAACCTCCGGAACTCCTGTAACCGGTAATATTCAATTCACAAATGAAGATTCGGCAGAGAGAATCATTTACAGAATAAATGAAGTTGACGGTATAAAGAATGCATTCGGCTTATCTCCAGAATCTGTAATGATGGTTTCGGGTAATTTAGATGGAACGAATGCTGCAAGCGTGGATGTAAGTAAAGAAAATGGAGTTTTCGCGTACGGCCATGGTTCACGTTTGATGCTGAGTGATGTAGGTGCCGCCCTAAGACAAACCAATGGAGGAGCCGTAAAAGGAATTTTTGCAAGCTCAACTCCTGATGAACCGGTATTTATAGAAGATGAATCGACAAAACCAAGAGGATTAAGTTCTAAAACTTATTTCGGAGACAATGCCCAGGAAAATGATTACATCCAGAAACAATATGCAGACAAACAGCATTCCTACAGTACCCATGAAGAGCTGACAGGTGGAAAATGGATCAACGGAAAGCCTGTTTACAAGAAAACCTTATATCTGGATCAGATTCCAAGGACAGGTGAAATTGATCTGAAGGCTGAATTCCCGGATCTCGAAACCATTATCTCCAACGAAATGTTTACAGAATGGTATGATCTTAAAACCGCATTTGCAGGTAACCAATGGCGAACAAAAGCTTACATCACCATCGAAAGGGAAATGGCTATCATAGAACTATTGAACATCCCTGATTATGACTATTCCCGTATCAACTCGTTTACTCTAACTCTTGAGTATACAAAAAAATAAACAAAATGCCAAATAATACATCAACAAAATCCGCATTTACTGTCGGAAAATCCTTAATAGGAGAAGGAATTATTAACTATAAACAAACAAACCCTATGAACACAAACAACCCATCACAAACACTTTTCAGATTCGTAAGCTTAAGAAGCCCGCAATTACCCGATGAAGATAAGCAAAATAAAAAATTCATTACGATTCCGGATTCTTTAAAAAGCGACAATACATTTTATGTACCTGTAGCTTCAGGAACAAGGCCCAAGCAGGAATTGTTAAAAGAAAGAGCTGCTGTTTTTGCCCAAAATGCCAATTTTATTGCTGATATGGACGCATTGAAACAAACCTATGGTATTGTGTACGATTACGCACTTTGGCTTGCAAAAAATAAAAACACCTGTTCTTATAATCAATTTAATGGGAAAAAGAATCAGGTAAAACTATCCTCTTCTTATGCATTTCCCGATCTTATCAACTTATGGAACAACCTAATTTATCAGATTGCCACTCATAAAGACTTCTATGTTAAAGAAGGGTTGATGCAGGTTTTATTGGCAGCCCATACCCTTACCCCTGAAAATTCAGCTCCGGCCGAGGATGAATACAAAGATTTATTATCCGCAAGAGTTGTAATTCCCAGAGAACTGATGCTGGATACTCCGGATGCCAACCCTATTGGCATTACTTCAAAAATGGAGGAACAAGAATCGGGAGAAGTTACATCACCGTCCTCTTACATGGAAAAGCAGCAAAATATCCAGGAAGCTCAGGCTCTTCTTAAGAGATATGAAGTGTTAACCAAAGAGATGTCTCTTATTGAGAACAGCTATAAAAAAGAATATACACGAGAATATAAAGCCAGTGAAGAAAAACATAACGAATCCAACCAATCCATCCTTGACGAATATTATGCCCGTGTAGAAGAAGCAAGGAGAAAATATTGTGAGATCAGAAATCCTGAGTTGCCTTATGATCCTGAAGATCCTTGTAACAGACCGGAAGAAATTCCTTATCCGAAGCTTCCGAAATTTGAATTCTCGTTCCGCCCTGAAGTAGATGCGAGAACTCTTGTAGGAGGATTGAAACCCGACAGTATTGATACAGTATTATCCCTTTTAGAATATGACTTTTCAGAGCCAGAGAAAGAAAGGATTGATGACGCATCACTAATTGATAGTTTGCTGGCAGGAAGAAATACGTTCAATGAATTAAAAGACATTATTTCCAATGCTACGGAGAATGCCAATAAAGTTATTCTGGATAATATCATGGATAATTCTGAAAGCTATACAAGTATTGGTGGAGTCATTCTTCCTGTCTCAAGAGTAGAAACGATTCCTTTTACCTATCAGTTATGCCCAAGGCATATTTTAAGAAATACGTGTCTGGACTTATCTATCGATGTTCCTGATGCTTCCTGGAATGTAGCAAGTATGAGCTATACTTTCTATACCAATGCAGGACCTATTTCCGGTACTTATTTTGAAAAAAGCCGTGTTGGTAATAAGATTTTCTTAAGTAAATTATTAGGAAGCGCAACAACAGACGGTGTATACATTTCTCAAACAGAGAACTTTACAATGGATGTTAAAATCACCTTTACCAATGGTAAGGTAACGACTTTCTTCCCAAGAATTATTTCAATGAAGTCCTGCTACACCTCATCTTTCGAGTTTGTAAATGAAATTAAAGATCCTGTTCAGGAACCTGATGATTCTTATATCCCTTCCGGATTTGGATTTAAGCAAATCGGTATTGCTGACTATCTTAAAGTAGAACAGACTACCCATGCTTATGTAGAAGGGGAAGTGGCTCATATTGAAAACGTAATGGCCCGTGAGTACCGTGAAAAGGCAACAAGAAGACTACGAAGAAGCGAAAACACCACTACTACATCTTCAGATACTGAAAGAGAAAAACTTACGGACACTACTACTGCAACCAGATTTGAAATGCAGACTGAGATTGCCAAAATGATGCAGGAATCCAGAGATGCCAATGTACAGGCACATTTTGATGCCACCTGGAAAACTGGAACAGGAGCAATGGGGGCAACAATAAGTACAGGAATTGCCGGTGGGTATGCCACTCATTCTTCCAAAGAAGAAAGTACAAGACAAGCACTTACCCAAGCTCAGGATATTACAGCAAGAGCATTAGACAGAGTAGTCACAAAAGTTCATGAGGAAAGAATTGAAAAGATCATTGAAGAGTTCGAAGAGAATAACAAACACGGCTTTGACAATACCAAAGGAGATAAGCATGTTGTAGGTGTTTTCCGTTGGGTAGACAAACTTATGAAAAACCAGATCTATAATTACGGTAAGCGTCTGATGTTCGAATTTATGATTCCTCAACCTGCTAAATTACATACGCTGGGAATGACATTGGACAATTCAGCAACGAAGAGCGATCTTGTAAAACCTGAAGACCCAAGAAAAGCAAGCTATCTGCCATTAGAAAACTATTCATCTTTAGGTAACGAAGCTGCATTAAAATATTGGATAAGTAAATACAATGCCGAAATTGATGAGAGACCTGCAGAATCCTTTGCTATAAGTAAATCATTCAGTGGACGCGATGGAAACTTCGGAGGAAAAGATGATGACAAGGTTCAGATTGTAAACGGAAACGGAGAAGTTGAAGTTCCGGAAGGTTATTTATTAAAAACTGTTGATTATACTTTCCAAACCTATCCACACAGCTTTAAAGGAGCTCATCAGGCTTTCATGACCATTGGAGGGCAAGGTACTTACTGGATTTCTTCACCGAACAGTACACAGGTAAGCGGAACAACAACAACCCTGAATATCAAAAATAAACTGGAATTTAGTTTTGCTACAGGAGAAAGCCCAATTATGCAGGGTACTCTGAAACTGAATTTAGAACTTACTCCAGAAGCAAGAAATGCATGGCTTCAGAAAACATTCAAAGCCATTATTGACAGCTATGAAAAGGCTTTGGCAGTGTACGAACAGAAAATAGCGGAAGAAAAAGCTACCGGTATCCAGATTAAAGGATCCAATCCAGGATTCTATCGTCAGATCGAGAATACGGTACTCCGTAAAAACTGTATCTCTTATATGATCAACAGATCAGCCAATTCTACCCATGGCTATGGTATGGCAGGGCTAACTACCGGAAGTACCTTTACAGATTATGAAACAGACCTGTCATCAAAACTGGATAAATATACAGCTTTCCTTAAGTTTATGGAACAGGCATTTGAATGGGAAAACCTTTCTTATTATCTGTATCCTTACTATTGGGCTAATAAAACGGAATGGACAAATCTTTACCAGGCTGAAGATGTAGATCCGTTATTCAGAGCATTCCTGCAAAGTGGTATGGCAAGAGTTGTTGCTACGGTACGTCCGGGATTTGAAGATGCCGTTCAGTTCTATATGGCAACAGGTAAAATCTGGAATGGAGGCGAAGTTCCTGTCATTGGAGATTCTCTTTATCTATCTATTGTAGATGAAATGAAACAACCTAAAGGCATAAAACAAGGAAAAGCCTGGATTACCAGACTTCCAACTCCATTAAATATTCTTCAGGCTGAAAGCATCGGCTTAAAAGTAGCGCATGCTTTACCATTTAGTGCTGAAGATCCTAACGAGTTTGAAGTGCCGGGAGAGGTGATCACGGAAAGTAACTTCGTGAAAGATAATTCTTTAATGGGAAACAAATCCAGCATAAAACAGATCCAATTCTCTCTGAAAGAATTAGATAATACAGGCTCGTATAATACCATTGGAGATCTTGACCAGGCAGGGGAGTTTCCTAGAAAATACGAATGCATGGGACAAACCATTGAGGTTGTAAGAGACGCAACATGGGCCAAAACAGATTCTCTAGTGAAGGTTTATGGAGCTTTAGCTTCCGGACTTTCAGGAATAGATGGCATTGAAGCTTTTGCCAATACCGAGAATGGAGTTACGATCCGAGTGGACATAGACAAAATCAAAAATTTCAAATTTGTCAAACCTCCTTATACAGAAATGTCAGACACATTAGCCTTTACAACGGATGGAATTACTTTCCTGAAATTTGCTGATGATTTCTTCACCGGTTCATCCAACCGACTTTTTGACAAAGACGATAAGCTGGTTGATGCCCAAGAATATGCTGAAAAGCTCTCTCTATCAAGATTTTTAATTTAATCTAAAAACAAAAAACCATGAGCCGGGTAAAACCCGAGGCTATCTGGCAGCACGATAAAGTGCTGCCTTATATCCTCACGACCTTAAAGGACAAGATTGATGATATTACTGCTGTAGAAAAGATATTTCTTTTCGGAAGCAGAGGCAGGGTACCATTTGATAAATGGGACACGCTGGAAGGAAAAGACTGGGATGTTTTGGTACAGGCTAAATGCAAACTTAAAAATGCCCACACACTCCTTGATAAAGATTACTATCTGGATCTTCTCGTATTGGATGAAGAAACAATTCAGAAGCATTATTACAACAATAAGCTTACGATGATTTTTCCGGGAAATGAACTAGATGATTTCATAACTAAAACTCAATAGCATGGCAAAGATTAAAGATATTATCGAATTTCTGAGGCTGAACCGAAGAAATGAAGAAGCAAACAAAACACCTGTCACTCCGAATTATGTTATATTGGAATCCCTTGATACCCATAAGGAGTATACTGTTAGCAAAGATGATTTTGAAAACTTTGATAAATATATAAGGCTGGTAAATGTATTGAATGATTATAAAGCCAACTATATTTATATTCTTGAAACCAATGCTAATAAAACATTTTATATAAAAAATGCAAGTAACAAATTTGTTGATATTATTACTCATCAAGTAAACAGTGCCGTTACTGAAAATAGTCTTAAACAATATGAAATTGACTTTGGTTCTAATTTTTATTTTTATGATACTTCTCAAAATAATGTCGTGATCTCAGTCACACAATTAGCTGAAATTAAAATTTTTAGTGACACCATTAAATACATTCCTAATGAAGAGCCCATAAAAAGCTTCCAAAATGACGATTATGCTTACAATTATGACAGTCATGAAAGTATCTCACACTCTATTTTAAAAAGAATTGCCGTTGCAGCATCATCTCGTTATACCCCTTCCGGAATATATAGCTCTGATCGGATGGTAAAACTTACAAAGTCTGAAGAAAACGGAAAAATGTTTCTGATTCCGGATATTAAACATGATACACTAAGGGGAAAATATTTTTTACAATATCAGTTTTGGAAACCCAAACAGGATAGTGAACAGAAAATAAAACCCTTTTATGCTCCTATCGGAGATGTTGCAATGACTTTAGAATTTAACTATATTGGAGCTTTTCTCTCTTTTCTTAATGAAACTATTTTCAGTCAGCCAAATTTTAATTATTCATCTGAAAACAATGGAAAAAGAGAAGAATTCAAGGAACAGTTTAAAAATATTGTTATTGTTCCTTTAGAAAATTATGCCCTTAGAGATACAGATAAATATTATCGGGAAATTATTGAGGTTTTTTATTATTTGCACGAAGATGTAGCTTCCACCATTAATCCTAATATAATCTGGAAACTCATCAATAAAGCAATTGAAAATGATGGGCTTACTAATTTTTCTATTAATGAAGAGGATTTATTTATAAAACTTCTGGAAACTCTTTTAGCAGCAGAAGGCAGAGAAGAAAAATTCCTTATTCGGTTAAATGAAACTATTTCTGTTAAAAATACCACAACTGTTTTAGAATATCTATATGACAGACTGAATGGAGAAAATGGGGTCAAGTTTGTAAACCTCATCAACAAAGCTTGGAGAAAAACGAGATTTGCAAACCCTGATATCGAAAAAAATCCTGAATTTGCTTCAACGGATGGTCCTTTAATGCTTCCTTATGAATCAGAAAAGTGGTTGGGCTTATATTTTAGCAATGCTAAGGTCAGCTTTGAAAATAATTCAAAAAAAGAACGTCTTTTAAACGTCGCAGTTACTACTGACCAATATAAAAAAGTTACCAAAATAACTCCTAAGGGTGATACTTATGAAACTCGCGAAAAGATAAAAGAACATTTTTGGTATCACCCGTTTTATCCTGTTTATTTAAAAAATGTTGAGAAACAAGACTCAGAATTGAAATTAGATTCCATTGTTCCTGCCTTTGTACTAAAAGCAAACGAAGATAAGCAGTTCTGGAGCAATGTAATTACGAGTGCGGAGTATGCATTGGATGTGGCAACAACCTTATCTGGTATTGGTAATATTACAAAATTCAGGTATCTTACAAGAGTTACCCAACTGGCAGAAGTCATAGAGGGAACAAATGCCATTTCCAAAGTAGCAAAAGCCGCAAATATTTTACGCTATGTGAAAGGAGCGGCAGGAGTGGTAGAAGTTACTAGTGGAAGTATAAATCTGATGATAAAGATTACTGGGGCCAAAGATTCCGAGTTTGGGGAAAGCCTGAGTAAGGTACTTTTTTACCTAGAACTTATAACATTGGCTGGCGAACTTACCACTTCTATGAAAATGGGGCTAAAAAAAAGTGCTAAAGAAGCAATAGAAGAATCAAATGGGGCTCTGCGTGTAAAACACCCTGAGCTTTTTGCAGAACTTTATCGAATTGCAGAATTGAAAAAAGTATACCAACATGTGGACGATTTTATGAAGACCCGACCTAAGTTTCATGACCCAAATTTGGTAAACCAACTGTGGAAAGAAAAAATTGTCAAAAAACTTATTTTTCCAACTAACCTTAGAAAACTTTATTTCAAATATTTAGAAGAATTCCCTTCGTTGAAAAGAGGTTTTAACCAAGCTGAATTTAAAACCACTATTAAAAAGAATGGCAAGCTCATAGAAGAAGTAGAAGAATTTTCAATTTCAGGAAATAAAAAAAGATTGTCAGAATTTGGAGACCCACCAGAATTACCACCCAATACCATAAATGTATTGGATGATTGGGAAAATTTCGAGAAATTTGTAGAAGGAGCGGTTGATTTTTCTGGAGGAATTAGAAAATATGACAGCGAGATCAAATACATTTTCAACTTCCTGAAAAACCATATGAATAAAGGAGACGAATTTGTAATAGAAACCAGAAATATTTTCAAAACCTGCGGAAGCTGTAGACGGGAATTTGTAATGTTAGAAGATTATCTCCGTACTCAAGGTAAAAAAGTGAAAATTGTTGTATATAGTGATGATACAATAGAAGGAACAAGAAAGTTAAAAGATAAATTAAAAATAAAATAATTATGATTATACAATATATGACTCAAGTAAAAGAAAACCCTAAATTAAAAGGTTTTGTAAACAGAGGCTTTTCTTTGGATAAAATTAAACAGCTTGAAAAAGAATTTAATCAAGGAATAGAGTTTCCAAAAGCTTTTAGAGAATTTCTGTTTTTAGCAGGAGATTTTAATAATTTTGGGTTTGATGACATTGATGGAATTAAAGAACTCCAAGAATATGCCCAGGAAGATTTAAAAAAAACTAAACAAAAAGTTGACAAACCTTTTTTTGCTTTTCATGTTTATGATGGTTTATATAGTGTAATTCTTTTAGATGAAATCAATGAAGATCCTAAAGTTTATATGATAGACCCTTTTGAAGCATTAGAAGGAAGTACATTAGTTAGCATTCCTAAAGGGGGTTTTAAAGAAAATTACACATTTACAGAACTAGTTAATGAAAGCATAAGAAGAGTAAAGAATAACATTCCGTTTTAAAAGTATCCGCCTCAATAAGAGGCGGTTTTTATTGACTCGTTATTTGAGAAATTATGGCTTATGCACCTCTTGAGAAAGGGAAATCTGGGCAATTGCAAATTATTATAAAGTTGGTTATTTTTATCCTGATCATTATAGAGGTCTATTTAGTTGGGATAGTTATTTTAAAATGAATACTATTTTTATTAAAGGTATTGAAAATCTTATTGAAGACAATATGAAACCGACAAAAGAACAAATCATACAAATAGGATTAAAAGTAGTTGATGATGTCTTTAAAGAAGCTTATAATTTGCAAACGGCTTCAGCAACAAAAGATAAAGTAAAAGTATATTCATTAGGCAATGATGGATATTATGAACATGACGGATGGCATTTTAGTGTGAATAGTAAAGAAAAATATGATAATGAATATAAATCTTTTTTTATATACTTTTTAGATAGTGGAGTTCCTCTTCATATGGCCTCTTTTTTAGGAGATGACAAACCGAGGTTTGTTTATGCTATAAAAGATAAAAATGATAAATACACTGTTGTTGATGAAGATAAATATTTTAAACATCAAAATTTTGACTTTAAAAATTTTGTAAGGAAGAATTTTTAACACACTTCCAATAAGTTTATATAACAAAACTTTACTACAAAAAAATAAAACACGACACGTTTTGTCGCATGAACCGCATATATTTGTCTTATAAAACTTTACCATGAATCGCAGCGCTGCTGCACCCTAAAAATAGAGAAATGAAAAAAGATTTTTATCTGACAAGATATGCCTTAATTATTAAAAGATTAGAAAGTTCTCCGGCTACTTATTCCCAGCTGGAGGACTATCTTTTAAACTCTTTTGAATTCCAGGATGCAGGAATCAAGAGCTACTCTATCCGTACTCTGCAAAGGGATATCCGGGAGATTTCAGATCTTTTCAATCTCTCCATTCATAACAAAAAGAAGGGTGACAACCGGTATTATATCGAGAGCCGCCCGATTATGGAAGTGGATGAATACAATCAGAAACTTCTTGAGTCCTTTCAGGTAAGCAATGCGCTGAACCTTCACCCGGATTTTTCAGATTTTATCTTTTTTGAAAGCCGTAAACCAACGGGTGTGGAACATTTTTATGACCTGTTCTTTGCCATCCGCAATAAAAGAGTGGTGACTTTTGAACACTACAATTACAAAAACAAACTGATGACCTCCAGGAAAGTGCATCCTTTGGCTTTAAAAGAATCTAAAGACCGATGGTATCTTATTGCCATCGATACAAAAGATAAAGTTTTAAAATCGTTCGGGCTTGACAGGATCAATTATCTTGATGTGGCTAAAAATCAGTTCAGGGAGAAATACAAATACAACTTCAGAGAGCATTTTAAAAATGCATTCGGAGTCATGAATCTGGCAGAACAGAAACCACAGAATATCGTATTGAAATGCAGCCGCCATCAGGGAGAATACATCAGAAGTTTCCCACTTCATCAATCCCAGAAAGAGACCAAAGAAACTCCGGATGAAATCTATTTTGAGTTCTTCCTCCATCCTACTTATGACTTTATGCAGGAGATTCTTTCTTATGGAAAAGAAGTAACCGTTCTGGAGCCGAAAGCTTTAGTTGAAGAAATCCGCAATCATTTACAGGAATCTTTGAACCGTTATCTTGAAAGCTGATCATAAAGGACTTATTTCATATTTTTTGTTATATTTACATAAATATACCCTTATTGAAAACCTTATTCATTGGCATCAGCTGTTTTATTTCTACCTTTTTTCTCGCACAGCAGAAAGAAGAGTTCAGGCTTGTAAAGAGTTATTATAACCAGCACAGGAACATGCTGAACAAAGAATTCAAAAAGAAATTTGATGCCGAGTCCAATGCCGTAAAAAAAGCAGAGATTAAAGGTGATTTTCTTTTTTTCATGAAAAAAATGGACAGCATTGAAAATAATGCACTGATTGGAGCTTTATTAAAAGTCAGAAATCTGGAAGACCTTCAGACCATCAGGAATCCCGGTTTTCAGACCTCACCTGGAAAGTTTACAGACGCTGAAAAGATTGCAGATTACCCGGGCGGGATCAATTCTTTGAGGCAGGAAGTTGCCAATCTCCTGTATGTTGACGGGGTATATTCTGAAGAAAAAACGATAAAAACGGATGTGGATTTTATTGTCGAAAAAGATGGAACAGTCAGCAATGTTCATGCACAGGGTAATAATTTCACCTTTAACAGGCAGGCGGAAATTGCCCTATATTCTCTGGCAGAAAAATTTTCTCCGGCAACGATAAAAGGCGATCCTACTACCTATCGTTTCAAACTTCCTTTAACTTTAACGATAACGGACTAAATGTTTACAGACGAATATTATATGAAAATGGCATTGCAGGAAGCAGAAGCCGCTTTAGAAAAAGATGAGGTCCCTATCGGGTGTGTGGTGGTTTCCAACAACCGGATTATTGCAAGAGCCCATAATCTCACCGAAACATTGAATGACGTCACTGCCCATGCAGAGATGCAGGCCATAACTTCGGCAGCTAACTTTCTTGGAGGAAAATATTTAAAAGACTGTACATTGTATGTAACCATGGAACCTTGTGTCATGTGCTCAGGAGCGCTTTCCTGGTCTCAGATTTCCAAAGTTGTCATTGGAGCACGCGATGAACAGAGAGGGTTTATCAATAAACATCTTTCTCTCCATCCGAAAACAGAAGTTATCACAGGCATTATGGAAGCAGAATGTTCCTCTATTGTTAAAGAATTCTTCAAAAGTAAACGATAATTTAAAAACACAAAGCCGGAGAATAGTTAAATATTCCCGGCTTTTATTTATAATTTTTATACTGTTAAAACTTCTTCTACTCTTTTACAATACAGTATCTTACCAGATCAAAATATTCTCCATCCTTTTTCACCTCCTGTATGAGAACAGCCTCCTGCTTCATTCCTATTTTCTCCATAATTCTTCCGGAAGCGGGGTTATGAGGGAAATGAGTAGCAAAGATCTTATGAAACTCCAATTCATTAAAACCAAAATCTATCAGGGCTTTTGCAGCCTCGGTTACATACCCTTTATTCCAGTAAGGAATTCCTATCCAGTAGCCTAATTCCGCTTTATCATCATCCTGATCGTGAAGCCCAATCGCTCCAATGATCTGCCCCTCTTTATTCCTGATTCCAAAAATATATCCGGTATGATTATCAAAGGCTTCCTTAGACATTTTCAGCCACATCCGGGCATCATTTTCTACATAAGGATAAGGAATATTAGAGGTAAGATCAGAAAAAATTCTATGCTGGAGGTATTCAACGATAAAGGGAATATCCTTCTCCTCCAGTTCTGATAGAATAAGCCTTTCTGTCTGTATAATCGGAAATTTTTTCATTATTTTAAAATTAAGGTTGAGGTGAAGATTAAGGTATTACCCGGATTCAACCTGAACCTTACTCTTTTATTTATAAATCTTTCCCAAGGAAATAAAGTCCTTTCAGGGTGTGAAGCCTGTCCATCACATGAATTTTATCTGTCAAAGGTTTATAGATATGAGAAACTCCTCCTGTTGCAACGACAAAGCAATCATCATTTACTTCTTCATTGATACGGCTGACAAAGCCTTCTACCATTCCCAGGAAGCCATATACCATTCCGCTTTGCATACAGGTTACGGTGTCCAGGCCCAGGACAGATTTCGGCTTCTTCAGTTCGATATCCGGGAGCTGAGCGGTTTGGTTGATCAGAGAATTCAGAGAAGTAACAATTCCGGGAGCAATAATTACGCCCAGGGTCTCTCCATTTTCCGCTACACAACTTGCCGTAAGAGCAGTTCCGAAATCGATAATAATCTTTTTCTTACCAGGATATAAATTATGTGCAGCTACAAGGTTCGCATAGATATCGGTTCCCATCTGCTTGGATTTAGCCTGTACTGCTGAAGGAGTATTGCGGTCGACAACTACAGGAGTGGTTCCGTGAATTTTTTTGATTCCTGAGCTCATTACTTTGGTAAGCTGAGGAACTACTGATCCGATGATAACCTTATCGATTTCTTTGGGTTCAATTTTATAAGTCTGATAAAGCATCAGCATCTGCACATAAAGTTCGTCTGCTGTTCTGTATGGTTTTGTATTGATTACCCACGAAATATCACAATTATCACCATTGAAAAGACCAAATCTGATATTGCTGTTCCCTACGTTGATTACGATTGAATTCATTGACATATTTTTCAGAAGAAATTCATGATATATAATTGAAATTCCTGCTTGATTTTGAGGGATTAAATTTAATCATTTTAAAAAAAAGAACCTGTCATTATCAAAACTAAATTACAATAACACCCTTATTTTTTCTTTCTCCGGAACAAATCAGTATATTTAAAACACAATATTATTATTCTGGCTATCTCATGAAAAAACTGATCCTTTGTACTTTACTATGCTTCAGCACCTGTATTTTTGCGCAATCCGGCAACTCAATGGCAAGCGTTTTACAAAACATAAAGAGTCATTCAAAAATTGATTCCCAGGATAAGGCAGTGTATAACCTGATGGACGAATTTTATCAAAAAAATCTTCAGGCTGACAATGATGAAGTAACTCCCGAACTGGCACACAGAATTCAAAAAGCAGTTTCTGATCCTAATACCAAAAATATACACCTGCTTTACCTTCTTCTGATGTATCAGCAGCATATCAGCCAGACTGTAGCGGAAGGAAAAAATTCAAATCCTGTATTTCAGATTGAAACCATGAATCTCCTGGAAAGTGAAACAAAAGAAGTATATGGAAAGGTCCCGGCAATCATTTACATTTTTAAAGCAGAGGCCTTGGATAGCGGCTCCAAAAAAGAAGAAGCAAAAATTACGGTCGCAAACGGTTTGAAAGAATATCCGGATTCTATTCCTTTAAAGGTTTACAGTTATTTAAATACCCAAGATGAAGCTTTGAAACAGGATCTCATCCAAAATCATCCCAATCACTGGATGGTACAGCAATTTGGAATAAAATAAAAAAATCCACAGATGAGTCTGTGGATTTTTCTTTGTATCTGTTTATCGTTATTTCACCTCTACAAAATTATTTTCCATATTCACATCTGCAATTCTCTGGCTGAAATCAATTCCCAGAACAGATAACTGAGATTTTGTATAAGGAATAGTAAGGGTATATTCTTTCTGAGTCCATGGCCAGTAAGGCATTGTTTTAAACTCACCATACACATCTTTTTCTTTCCATGTATGAGTCATATTCATTGGGATCTGATAGGTAACAATTTTCTTATCCGTTGTCATCACTCCGAAATCAATCGGCATTGGTACCTGACCATTATTAACAAGGGTAATCGTAGTTGATTTTGCGTCGTACTTTACATCCTTAATTCCGTAATCAATGGTTTTTGTCGTATTGATCCAGTAATTGTGGAACCATTTCAGATCCATCCCGGAAACTTTCTGCGCAATATGAAGAAAGTCCCTGTCTGAAGGATGCTTCATGCTCCACTGGTCATAATATTGCTTCAGGGTTTCGGCAAGATTCTGCTCTCCCATAATGTATCCAAGCTGCACCAGATACAATTCACCTTTTACATAAGAAGCAAAGGTATAAGATGTACCGTTATCGTGATGATCCCCTAACCAAACTGCAGGTTCTTCAATTCCTTTTTTAACGAACTTTCTGTAAGCATCTAATCTTTCAACAAAAGGATTCGGCAGATCTTCAGGGAATAGCTGATACATCGTATAACCTTCCGCATAGCTTGTGAACCCCTCATCCATCCATGGGCGTACCGACTCATTGGTGGCAAGCATCTGCTGATACCAGGAGTGGGATCCTTCGTGAGCCATTAAGCCCATTAAATCTTTAATGCTTTTGGCTTCCCCTAAAATCATGGTACACATCCCATACTCCATTCCGCCATCTCCTCCCTGGATAAATGCATAGGTAGGATATACATATTTTCCGAAATGGGAATTCATGATCTGAAAATACTTGGTGATATAAGGCTGTGCTTCACCCCATGCTTTTGTTTTATCATTTTTCTGATATACCAGATATACTTTCGGGCCTTCCGGAACATTGAAGCTTTCTACAGCATAATCTCTGTCTGCACTCCATGCAAAATCAAGGATGTTTTTTGCGGTCCATTTCCAGGTTGCTTTTTTATCTTTTTCAGTTTTTACTTTAGCATTGGAATCATATCCTTTTACTTCCGCCGGATTTTCAAGAATGCCTCCCGCTCCCACTACATAATCTTTATTGATTTTAATGGTAACATCAAAATCGGAGAACGGCGCATGAAATTCTCTTCCCAGATAATCAAAAGTTGCCCAGCCGTCATAATCGTATTCTGCAATTTTCGGATACCATTGCGTCATTGTCATGTCAACTCCTTCTTTGTTATTTCTTCCGCTTCTTCTGATCTGCTGAGGAATCACGGAATCCCAATCCATTGTAAAGGTAGTGGTAGAATTCGGTTTGATAGGTTCAGCCAGATACACTTTCATAATGGTTTCCTGAACTTCAAATTTCAGATCTTTCCAATTCTGCTTAATCCAGTGAATATTCTGAGCACCTTCCTGATCTTTCGGAATGGAAGCAAGTCTTGAAATGCCATCTTTCTGCAGTCTTGAGTCTCCGTTTTTCCCCTGGGAAGCCACTCTCTGATCCATCATGGAATTAGGTTTGAAAGCATTCCAGTATAAATGAAAATAAACCACATTCAGCTCATCCGGTGAATTGTTGGTGTATTCTATCGTTTGTTTTCCCTGGTAGGTAAATTTTTCAGCATTGACATCTATATCCATCTTGTACTTCGCAGCCTGCTGATAGTAAGCTCCTTGCTGAGCCTGAAATTGTGAAATGATAAACGCAAAAATGATTGCAGCCGATTTTCTCATTTAAAATTTTATTTTTTCTAAAGGTAGGTAATTTAAATAAGAACCTCAAATAGGAGTTATTTTGAGATTTTATTCTGTTTAATATGGTTTTAGATGAATTTTAATTCGGGTTGTTAAATTCTTTTTAAGCCTTATTTGTGATCCTTGACAAGGGTTAAAACCTTGACAAGGATATTTTATCGGCTTTTCAAGAGTTTTTTGATTAAAGTAATCTGTCCCAGGTGATAATAGCTGTGCTCTATCATTCCGTCGATATTTCTCCGGTAGGTTCCGTATTTTTCATCCACAAAAACCTCATCAAGCTTAGAATCGGGCATCTGTTCCAGCAATGCTGCAAACTTTTCAGAATCTTCCCAAAGCTTACCCAGCAAGTCTTCCCATTGCTTCTGTGATTCTATGGGTGGAAGATTAAAACTGAATTTATCCTTTATCTCCAGATCTCCGCCCTCAAAGACATGCACAATCCCTGCAATATAATAATCGATGTGAAAAGTGAGCATTGCAATCGTGTTTAAAGAATCAATCTTTGTCACAGCCTGTTCCCAGGTCACATCCGAAAGCTGATCTTTAAAATTGGTATTGGCGATCCAGAGACCATCCAGCAAAACTTCTCGGAATCTTTTTGATAATTGTAAGATTGGGCTCATAATTTTATTTATTAATTTCTAAAATATAACCATTTTTTTCACCAATATATTGGGGATCCTCCCACAAATTACAAAACTCATCCTTATCATAAACCTTTAAGGTGTCTCCCGGATCTGCTACATAAACTTTTGAATTTTCTATCCTATAAACGACTACGAAGTGCTTAGATTTCCAATAAGCAATACATGGTAAATTTACATTTTTACTCAGATTCAGAAAATCAACCTTTAGTCCTACAGGTTTAAATCCCAGCGTTTCTGAGGCATCAGATAATTCAAGCATAGTTGTTCCATTACTATTGACATGAGTCATTTCACCTAAGTACTTTTCTGAATAGATTTTTCCATAATACTCAAAAATCATTTTTAAGCAAGCCGGGCCGCAATTATTTTCATCCGTTTGCTGGTAAAAAGGAAAATTTTGTTCTTCTTTTACATTACAACTTGATACAAAAAAAATCATGAGCATAAAAGATACGCTCATGAAATTATTTCTTAATTTATAAAGAAAAGTCATCTTAAAAATGTAATTATTTTTTAGCTGAAACTTCTTTTTTTCCGCTTCTTAAGATCTTTTCAAGGATTCTTAAAGTAATCAGGTATGTTGGCTTCACTCCTGTAAGTCCAAGACCGCCTGAAGAAAGTGTACTTCCTGTCTCCAGCGGATTATCCGATGCATAATAAGCATAGCATACGAACAGATCCGGTGAAATATGATGTCTGATCTTGGAAGCTACCTGAATGGCTTTCTGATAATGTGCCCCTTCCATTTCAAGCCCAATAGCTTTCCATGAAGTATTCATAAAGTAAGAAAGAATGTCCTTGTTCTGAAGAGAGGTTCCCAGAACGGTAATCATTGGACCTTCGAAAGCTCTCAGCTCATCATCGATGAAATCTTCCAGTTTTAAAGCATTTTCAAAAGGATAGTTATCTGCAGTTCCTTCAAAAATATGAGAAGTAGGAATCATGATATCTCCTTTCGCTCCGGTAAGAATACCTGCTTTCCCCATGATGGAAACGGATTTTACATGCATCATGTACACTTCTCCTTTATGTTCAAAAGGTCTCAGCAATTCATCCATCACCTCGAAAGCCTGTTCCCCGAAAGCATAATCAAAAACCATTACAACATCATCTCCTGAGAACTTGATGTCTGCAAACGGAGTATTCTTCAGATCTGTTTTGCTGAGGTCTATGATCTGGACATCAATATTACTTCCACTCTTGTCCGCAATATGAATCATCCCTTCCTCCAAAGCATATTTTAAAACTTTATCACGAAGTTCTTTCTTGTTTGAAATCTCTTCATACAGTTTATAATCAACTTCATGATGCTGTTTCTTCTTAAGTGCATGATTGGCATACAGCATATTTTTCACCGAATGCATATTGGCAGAAATAATATGCAGGGGACGCATGTGAAGGTTATTTTCAAATAAAACCTCTTTCACCTTGTTAGCCCATTTTTCACCAAAATAATGGTGTCCCACTCTCTCTTTTAAAATAGAGCTGAAATAAATTTCTCTTTCTCTGCTTCCTTTTGCATCCTCAAGACTTACCTTTCCTAAGTTGTAAATAATTTTGAAAAGACGGTCAGGATTATGATCATCACCAAAAGTATTGTAAGCTCTTAAAGTTTCATCAAAAGATCTTCCTATTAAAGAAGAAAGATGAATAAGCGCCACTTCTTTTTCTTTTCTGCTGAATTTCTTTTCCCCCTTCACCACTTCTTCAATAATCTTGAAAGCACGTGTCGGTTTCCAGTTTTCATCCTGGATGAATGCCAGGTTACGGATTTTATCAGCTTCTATAAACAGGAATGTCAGGTGGGTAAGAATGTCATAAATTTCGGAACGGCCCAAAAGAACCTCAATATTCATCTGGTGTTCGTCTATTCTATAACAGTTTCTTCTTCTTTTCTTTGGAACAATAGGCTCGAAACTTCCTTTATCAAACCCTTCATCAGATGTAAGATGAATAAAAGCACATTCTTCAATTCCTTCCGGAAGCCTGTCTAAAACATACATCAAACCATCCAATTCCAATTTGCTAGGAATATTCATGGTTCCGTAAATTTCCGGATTGATGGTTTTCAACAAACTTCTGATACTCTCTCCTGAAACTCCTCCCGGCTTGAAAAATCCTCTATAAAACAGGTGTCTCATAGAGATGTATAATCTTTCAATAGCCTCCGTTGTTTCTCTTGCTCTAGAATTTGTCATAAAATAAATTTCACACAAATATACGAAATCTTTACCCACTTTATTTTAACTGTCTTTTAATAAGTATTTTAATCCTTCAGTATTATTGTTAATTGTACAATATGTAGTATATTTACTCTATATTCTATAAACAGGCTGAAAATCTCACATTTTAAACATTAAATCACCAAACACCCCTGTTAAAAAACACCAAACATTTGTTTAAATTATATAAATTTTCAAAATACCCCTTAAATTTTTAGGGTGGAAATATTTTCAATTCATTTTTTTTGTAAATTTGCCCTGTAAAAAATCAACCCATTTATGTCAACCTTAAGATTCAAAGCGTTAGAAACCCTACCATTTAAGGATTTCAGAAGAGATAACTCTATTGAAGTGCCTGTAAAATTATCAGAATTATTCTGCCAGAATGTTTTCTCAGAGGAAACAATGAGAGAATATTTAACGAAAGAAGCATTCCAGTCTATTATGGATGCAGTAAAAAAAGGGACTAAAATCCAGAGACACATTGCAGACCAGGTAGCTGTAGCAATGAAAGACTGGGCAATGAGCAAAGGAGTAACTCACTATACTCACTGGTTTCAGCCTTTGACAGGGACAACCGCAGAAAAACACGATTCTTTCTTCACCCCTATCGAAGGAGGAAGAGCTATTGAAAGATTCAGCGGAAATTTATTGATTCAGCAGGAACCGGATGCGTCTTCTTTCCCGAACGGAGGAATCAGAAACACATTCGAGGCCAGAGGTTATACCGCATGGGACCCTACTTCTCCGGCTTTCATCATGGGAACCACATTGTGTATCCCATCCATCTTCATCTCTTATACGGGAGAAACTTTAGATTATAAAGCACCTCTTTTAAGAGCTTTGAATGCTGTAGACGAAGCTGCAACCAGCGTAATGCAGTATTTCGATAAAAATGTAACAAAAGTAACTCCTACTTTAGGTTGGGAGCAGGAATACTTCCTGGTAGATTCAGCATTATACCAATCCCGTCCGGACCTTGTATTAACAGGTAAAACTTTGCTAGGACACTCTCCTGCCAAAGGACAGCAGCTTGATGACCATTATTTCGGTTCAATTCCTACAAGAGTAATGAACTTCATGAAGGAGCTGGAGATCGAATGTATGAAATTGGGTATTCCTGTAACCACAAGACATAATGAGGTAGCTCCAAACCAATTTGAGCTGGCTCCAATGTTTGAGGAAGTAAACGTTGCTGTAGACCACAACTCTTTGTTGATGGATATCATGGCAAGAATTGCTCACAGACACCACTTCCATATTTTATTCCACGAAAAACCATTTGCAGGAGTAAACGGAAGCGGAAAGCACAATAACTGGTCTTTAGCTACAGATACAGGCGAAAACTTATTAAGCCCGGGAAAAAACCCTAAGAAAAACTTACAGTTCCTAACTTTCTTTGTTAACACGATCAAAGCAGTTCATGAGTATGCTGATCTTTTAAGAGCAAGTATCGCATCTGCAAGCAACGACCACAGATTAGGTGCTAACGAAGCTCCACCGGCAATTATCTCCGTATTCATCGGAAGCCAGCTGTTCAGCGTTTTGGAAGAACTTGAAAAAGTAACCAACGGAAAATTATCTCCGGAAGAAAAAACAGAATTAAAATTAAATGTAGTAGGAAAGATTCCTGAAATTTTATTAGACAATACTGATAGAAACAGAACGTCTCCATTTGCATTTACAGGAAATAAATTTGAGATCAGAGCGGTAGGTTCTTCTGCAAACTGCGCAGAGTCTATGACCGTAATGAATACCATTGCAGCAAAGCAATTGAACGATTTCAAGAAAGAAGTTGATGCTTTAATTGAAACCGGGCTTAAGAAAGACGAAGCCATCTTTAATGTATTGAGAGAATACATCAAGCAGTGTAAAAACATCATGTTTGAGGGTGACGGATATTCTGACGACTGGGCAAAAGAAGCCAAGAAAAGAGGATTGAACAACCTTAAGACAACTCCTGAAGCTTTAAAACAGGAAATGGATAAGAAATTCCTTGACCTTTATGAAGAGATGGGTATTTTCACCCACAGAGAAGTTGAGGCAAGAAACGAAATCAAATTAGAAAAATATTCTACAGTTATTGATATCGAAGCAAGAGTATTAAGTGATATTGCA
The DNA here is from genome assembly GCF_051011775.1 of Chryseobacterium amylolyticum. Lineage (NCBI taxonomy): Bacteria > Pseudomonadati > Bacteroidota > Flavobacteriia > Flavobacteriales > Weeksellaceae > Chryseobacterium > Chryseobacterium amylolyticum. The sequence goes on along the minus strand of NZ_JBPCHX010000003.1, from coordinate 324,932 downwards.
AGAAATCACATCATTCCTTCTGCATTAAATTATCAGAACAGATTAATTGAAAACGTAAAAGGTCTTAAAGAAATCTTTGGAGATAAAGAATTCAAGTCGCTGGCAAAAGAACAGATGAGTTTAATTACAAGCATTTCTGAAAATGTTTCTAAAATTAAGCTTGGTGTTGAAGATCTTATCAAAGCCAGAGAAGCAGCAAAAAGCATATCAGACAGCCAAAAACAGGCAGAAAGCTATTGTAATAAAGTAAAACCGTTATTTGATACTATCAGAGAAGCTTCTGATGCATTGGAAATGATGGTTGACGATGAGCTTTGGCCGATGACAAAATACAGAGAAATGTTGTTTACAAAATAACACCTGTAAAGTTCCATATTAGTTTAAATTCCCCGTTTTCCGGGGAATTTTTTATTTAACCTAAAACACTCATAGACAAAGACTTCTATAACTTCAAATTTGATACAGAATTTAACTTTACCTTTGTTTTCGTTATGAAAATCCTGATCATAGAAGACAACCACGAACTTGCCCAAAGTATGAAATATTATCTTGAAGGCGAGAACTATATCTGTGAGTGCTCCCATCACTACAATGAAGCCCTGGAAAAACTCAGCTTCAATTCGTACGATTGCATTTTGCTGGATATAATGCTGCCTGACGGAAACGGATTAAACATTTTGAATTACATTAAAACCGAAAAAATCAGCAGCGGAATTCTCATTATTTCTGCAAAAAATGCATTAGATGATAAGATCAACGGACTGGAACGGGGTGCTGATGATTATATCACAAAACCTTTCCATTTACCGGAATTGCACGCCAGATTAAGAGCCGTTTACCGGAGAAAAAAAATGGATGGCTACAGTGAAGTCAAATTCAATGAGATCATTTTAAATACTGACACTTACGAAGTTATTATTAACGGGACAAGATTGGAAGTTACCCAGAAAGAATTTGAACTCTTGCTGTATTTTCTTGTCAACAAAAACCGTGTATTATCAAAACAGTCTATTGCCAATCATCTTTGGGGTGATTATACAGATAATTTAGCCAATTTTGATTTTGTTTATCAGCACGTTAAAAATCTCAGAAAAAAGATTGGTGCTGCAGAGGGAAAAGATTACATTGAAACGATCTACGGATTAGGCTACAAGTTTAATGCTTTAAAATATAGCGGTTCATGAGTTTATTGAATAAGATATCAGTCTGGTTTATCGCCATTGTATTGCTGGTTACCCCCGTAAGCATGTATATATCCTATACCGGTATCAAAAAAAGACTGGATAACGTTGAGATAGAAAGGTTGAAAACCGTCAACAATTACGTTATCAATCAGCTCCGGAAAGGAGAAGCCCCGGCAAAAACCTCACAGGGGCTGCCTATTACCGTAAGTTTATTCCAGGGTAAAAATATTCCTTTAGAACCACAAGTCATACACACCTGTCTTGAAGATCAGGGCGTTTCCAGAAATGAATGTAAAATCCAGATCAATTCTTTTGCAGACATCAACAGCAGGATTTATAAAATTTCTTCATACGCTTACATCACAGCTACAAAGGAAATAATGGGCGGAATGCTGATTGCCCTTTTCTGGAAACTTTTATTAATCACAGCCGTTGTTTTTATTACAGCACGGGTTCTGTCTAAATTTATATTAAAGCCCTTTCACCATGCAATTGACAGACTTCAGAAATTCAGCATTCAGAAAAAAGAAAGGCTTGACCTTTTACCCACAAGCACCAAAGAGTTTAAAAAATTAAATGAATTTCTGAAAACAATGACAGACAAAGCCCTGGAGGATTATGCTTCTGTCAAAGAATTTTCAGAAAATGCCTCACATGAAGTTCAGACTCCTTTAGCCATCATTCAAAGTAAAATTGAGCTGCTGGCAGAAACAGAGATCAATGAAGATCAAGCGGTTTTATTAACGGACATTCAAAACTCCATCGATAAATTAAGCAGAATAAACCGCTCATTAATTCTTCTTACCAAACTGAATAACAATGAATTTCTCACCAACGAGGAATTGAAGTTCTGTCGTGTGGAAAGAGAAGCACTATGCATGTATTCCGATCATTTAGCCTTAAAAAATATTACCTTACACAGAAATTGCGAAAAGAATGTTTTTATTAAGATCCATCCTACTTTAGCAGAAATTCTATTAAGCAATCTTCTTTCAAATGCCATTCGCCATAATCTTGAAGGGGGAAAAATTGAAATAAATTTGACCCAAAATTACTTTCAGATCAATAATACCGGTCTCCCTCCTCATGTTCCCACACAGGAACTGTTTAAAAGGTTCAAGAAAAGTAATCAGTCACAGGAAAGCATTGGTCTGGGACTTTCTATTGTCAAGCAGATCTGTGAGGTAAATGATTTTGCTGTTCATTATGATTTTGCAGACGGATGGCACAGCATAACGGTATATTTTGACGGTAACAAACTGCACGGAACTTCAATTTCTGAAAAAATACCGGCTGAAAATCCCATCGCATTTGAACCCGTAGAACAGATGGTAAATTTTGCTAAATAATTACCATCAACATTAATTTTTCAACTTCAAATTTGCTTCAAAATGTATTTTTTACTTTGAAAAAAGAAAATACGTTAGATGCTTTCAAGAATTTTTATTCTCGCCTTATCATCCGTTTTTTTGTTCAACACAGCAAAAGCACAGAAGGTCCTCACGCTGCAATCTGCACTGGAAACTGCTGTTCATAATTACGGAACCATTAAAGCCAAAGAATCTTACCGGCTATCATCGCAGGAATCGATAGAACTGGCAAAACGGCAATACCTGCCTAACCTGAATATCAGCCTACAGCAGGACTATGGAACCGTCAACGGACAAAACGGTCCGCTGTACGGATTTGGAGGCTACGGAGTAGCTTCATCCGGACTTCCCCTCCCTGATCAAAACTGGAATGCTTCTTTCGGAGCCTTGTACCTGGCTAATGTCAACTGGGAATTTTTCGCTTTTGGAAAAGCCAGACAAAGAGTGAAAGTTGCCGAAACTAAAAACCAGAGGGATGCCAAAGATTTATCTGATGAAATCTTTCAGCACAAAATAAAAGTAACCGCCGCTTACCTGAATGTTTTAGCTGCAAAAAAATTAAAAATTTCATACGCCCGGAATCTGGGAAGGACTGATACCATCAGAAAAATTGTTGAAGTTAAAGAAAAAAACGGCCTCGTTCCCGGCGTAGATTTATCACTTGCAAAAGCAGATTACGCCAATGCAATGATCACTTACACCAAAGCAAAAGACAACGAACAGGAGCAGGAAAATAAACTTGCCCAGCTATTGGGAATTCCGGCTCAGGAATTTGTACTGGACAGTACTTTACTGAAAAGAATTCCGGCGGATTTCCCTACAGAAAAGAGTTCTTCTTTAGACAGCCATCCTTTATTGGCTTTATACAAAAGCAGAATTGATGTAAGCGAGCAGGAAAAACAGCTCCTCAGGACACAGTATTATCCATCATTCTCTATGGTAGGTATCTTTCAGACAAGAGGTTCAGGATTCGGAAGCAACTATGCACAAAATCAGAATGACTATTCCTCCTCCTACTGGGACGGGGTTCATCCTACAAGAAGCAACTACCTCTTTGGGATTGGCGTTTCCTGGAATTTCACACAAACCTACAGGCTCTCAAAGGAAATAAGCGCTCAGGATTATGTAAGCCAGGGATTAAAACATGAGTACGACCTCGCAGAGCAACAGTTAAAAGCCCAGCTGGATTTATCTGATAACAAGTGGAAAAACGCCATCCGGATTTATGATCAGGTTCCGGTTCAGCTCAAGTCAGCCAATGATGCCTATATCCAAAGGTCCGTTTTATATAAAAACGGACTGACAGATCTTGTGGATTTGTCCCAGGCTATTTACGCTCTGGTAAGAGCAGAAACCGACAGGGATATCGCCATCAGCAATGTATGGAATGCCTTACTGCTAAAAGCAGCGGCTATGGGAGATTTCGCTGTGTTTGAAAATGAACTGTAAGATTTAATATCAATTATAATCAATAGTATCTCAATGAACTTAATAAGATTTGCATTAAGAAAACCCATTACGATTTTAGTGATTGTTGCCGGTCTGTTTTTCTTTGGAATCCGGTCCGTGAACTCTATTAAAGTCGATATCTTTCCAAAACTGGATTTACCGGTAATCTATGTTTCCCACCCTTTCAGCGGATATACTCCTCAGCAGATGGAAGCATTTTTCGCCAAACAATATATTAACATTTTCCTATTTGTCAACGGAATCAAAAGTATTGAAACCAAAAATATTCAGGGACTGACGTTAATGAAAATTAACTTCTATCCCGGAACCGATATGGCTCAGGCGGCGGCAGAATTGAATTCATTTTCCACCAGAATTCAGGCCGCTTTTCCTCCGGGATCAAATCCTCCTTTTATCATTCGCTTTGATGCATCCACACTTCCGGTCGGACAGCTTGTTCTAAGCAGCGATAAAAGATCAAACAATGAACTGCTTGATCTCGCCAACGTTTATGTTCGTTCCACATTTACTTCAATTCCGGGAATTGTTTCATCACCTCCTTTCGGGGGAAATATCCGGACAGTGGTGATTAATGCCAATCCGGACTTGCTTCGTCAACATAATATGACGCCAGATCAGCTCGTAGAAGCACTGAGGCTGAACAATCAGACCGCGCCGTCAGGAAACGTAAGAATAGGTGATAAATACTATATCACCCCTACCAATACGATGATTAAAAATGTAAAAGATTTTGAAAATATCCCTCTCTATAAAGGCAGTGTTCAGAATCTATACTTAAGAGATGTTGCCACAGTAACCGACGGGGCAGATATGACTTCTGGTTATGCTCTGGTAAACGGACGCCGCTCGGTGTATCTGAGCATTGCTAAAAGTGCCGATGCCTCTACCTGGGATGTGGTTCAGAATCTGAAAAAACAGTTGCCACAAATTCAGTCTAACCTTCCGGATGATGTAAAGGTCAGCTTTGAATTTGACCAGTCTACCTATGTCATCAATTCTGTTAAGAGTTTATTGAGTGAAGGAACCATCGGAGCCATTCTCACCGGATTGATGGTTATATTATTCCTTGGAGATATCAGAGGTGCACTGATTGTAATTCTTACGATTCCGACCTCTATTATTTCAGCCGTTTTATTTTTAAACCTTTTCGGCCAGACTATTAATATCATGACTCTAAGCGGGCTTGCCCTTGCCATTGGAATTCTTGTTGATGAAAGTACCGTTACCATAGAAAATATTCACCAGCATCTGGATATGGGGAAACCTAAATCTCTTGCCGTCTGGGATGCCTGTAAAGAAATTGCTTTTCCTAAACTGTTGATTCTATTCTGTATTCTGGCTGTTTTTGCTCCTGCATTTACAATGGGTGGAATTCCGGGATCATTATTCCTGCCTCTTGCATTGGCCATCGGTTTCAGCATGATTGTTTCTTACTTCCTTGCACAGACCTTTGTTCCTGTAATGGCTAACTGGATCATGAAAGTGAAACACCACAAAGCAAAAGACGGCCATGTTCTGACAGACTCTGAAGAACTGCAGCAAGCAGGATTAAGCAATGAGAATGATACATGGAGCCAGAAAGAAATCTTATTGCAAAACGAAGACAGCAACCGTGACGGGAAAGTAAGTATGTTTGAAAAAATCCGGTTCCGTTACCTGAAGTTTTTAGATAGAATCATGCCTTACAGAAAAATATTGGTTTCTGCCTATATTATCCTGATGATGATAATGGTAGCCTTATTCTTAAACAGTATCGGACGGGATGTTTTACCTCAGGTAAACGGAAGTCAGTTTCAGGTAAGAATGCGTATTCCGGACGGAACGAGAATTGAAAAAACCGAGCTGCAGACATTAAAATTATTAGATGCCATTAAAGAAATTGTCGGAAAAGACAATGTTTCAATTACATCTGCATATGTAGGTACCCATCCTACTCTTTTTTCCGTAAGCCCTATTTATCTTTGGATGGCAGGCTCACATGAAACCGTTTTACAGGTGGGACTAAATGAAGATTACCCTACCAATATGGATGATTTAAAAGATAAAATCAGAGAAAAAGCCAAAAGCATTAATCCTGACATGAAATTATCTTTTGAACCCATTGAACTGACAGAAAAAATTCTTAGCCAGGGATCTCCTACTCCTATTGAAGTGAGGTTATCAGGAAGGGATAAAAGTGTGAATGAAGCGTATGCCAAAAAAATAGAAAGTGAACTTAAAAAAATTCCATATTTAAGAGATGTTCAGATAGGCCAGTCCATAAAATATCCAGCTCTTGACATTCATGTCGATCGTATTCGTGCGGCCCAGCTTGGTATAGATATGTCAGACGTTTCCCGTTCATTGGTAGCATCCACCTCATCATCAAGATTTACCGAAAAAAATATCTGGACGGATGAAAAAGCAGGCTACAGTTATAATGTACAGGTTCAGATTCCTGAAAATAAAATGAACAGCAAAGAAGAAATTGCAGGAATTCCATTGCAGAAAAATTCAAACAGACCGAATCTGGGTGATGTAGCAACGATTAAAAATAGTTTCACATATGGGGAAACCGACAACCTGGGGGCAATGCCAACACTTACTGTTACGGCCAACCTTAATCATACCGATTTAGGAACTGCTTCAAAAGATGTTCAAAAAGTGATTGATACCGTGGGAGAGCTTCCAAGAGGACTCAATGTACAGCTGATTGGTTTAAGCCAGACTTTAAATGAGACCCTGAGCAGCTTACAAAGCAGCCTGATCATTGCTATTGTTGTGATATTTCTAATGCTTGCGGCCAACTTTCAGTCTTTCAAAGTTTCAGGGGTAGTATTGGTAACTGCACCGGCGGTTCTGGTTGGATCTTTAGCATTATTAATCATCAGCGGATCTACATTAAACCTTCAATCCTATATGGGAATCATTATGTCTGTAGGAGTTTCAATTTCAAATGCCGTACTGTTAATCACCAACGCAGAACAATTAAGAAAACATAATGGAAATGCTTTACTTTCCGCAAGAGAAGCCGCAGCCCTGAGACTTAGACCTATCGTGATGACTGCTTTGGCAATGGTTGTAGGGATGGTTCCTATGGCATTAGGACTGGGAGAGGCAGGAGATCAGGTTTCACCATTGGGCAGAGCTGTTATCGGTGGTTTGATTGCCTCTACATTTGCCGCCCTTTTTATCCTTCCGCTGGCATTTGCATGGGGACAGGGAAAAGCTGCTACCCAAAGTGTTTCCCTTGATCCTGAAGATGAGGAAAGCATTCACTTTATGCCTGAAATTGTTAAATAAATAACCTTAAGCTACTAAAAATAAAATATGAACCGATTATATAAATATTTAATTCCGGCAATACTTATTTTCAGCCTTCAAAGCTGTGGTCATGCAGAAAAGAAAGAAACTAAAAAGCCTGCAGACCCCGCTTCTCCGGAAATCGAAACGGTTAATCCCAGACAGGATGATTTTTCTTCATCCACCACAATTCCCGGAGAATTGCAGCCTTATCAGAAAGTGGATGTTTATGCCAAAGTCAGCAGTTTTGTTAAAAAGTTATATGTAGATGTTGGAAACGAAGTAAAAGCAGGTCAGTTACTGGCGACTTTAGAAGCTCCTGAGATCAGCTCCCAGCAGAGTGCAGCCTCATCAGCTCTAAAATCAAAAGAAGCTCTGTATATTGCCAGCAAAGCAAAATATGACCGTTTAAAAGAAACGAGCAAAACTCCCGGAACCATTTCAGCTCTTGATCTGGAGCAGGCTTTAGCAGCACAAAAATCTGACCTGGCTCAACTGGAGGCTGCAAAAGCATCCTACCGGGAAGTTGCAGATGTTAAAAACTACCTGCAGATCAGGGCTCCTTTCAGTGGAAATATTGCAACAAGAAATGTAAGTGCCGGAGCGTATGTAGGACCATCAGGGAAAGGCTCTGACCTTCCTATGTTCAGCCTTGTACAGCAGGACAGATTACGTCTGGTGGTTAATGTTCCTGAATCTTATACCGGACTGCTGAATAAAAATGGAGATATTAAGTTCTCCATCCTATCTATTCCCGGAGAAACTTTCACCGCAAAAGTATCAAGATTTGCAGGAGCGCTGGACAGTAAATTACGTTCTCAGTGGGTAGAAATGGATGTTTATAACAAAGACAAAAGGCTTTTACCGGGCATGGTAGCCAATGTTATTCTTCCTTTAAGCGAAAACAGCAAATCCTTGTCAGTTCCTTCTTCTGCTGTACTTAATTCCACCCTTGGAGTATTTGTAATTAAAGTAGAAAAAAATACTGCCCATTGGATCCCTGTAACATCAGGAATTGCCAATGGTGAGACCACAACAATTATAGGCCCCGTATCCCCGGGTGATGTAATTGTCAAGACTGCAACAGAAGAAATCCGTGATGGGCAGAATATTAGAATTAAAGCCCCTAAATAGGCTTATAGCCAAATATTTATTAACAAAATTTATACTTGCTTTTTTAGACTTAAAAATGTAGAAATAGGCTGATTCAGGATAAACTGAAATAAGTTTGTTAAAGAATCTTAATAAAAAAAACCGCACACTGACCAAAAATAGGCTGTTGCGGTTTATTTTTCTTTAACATATGTAAATAATATGTTAAATAGTGTTAAAATAAGATCCTGATAATTATCATAACAGGGGTCTTTTGCTCGGAATCTCTACTTTTGTAATGCTTTTGAAAATAAATATTCCTTTTTAACACGGATAATCAAATATATATGAAGAAAAGAGTTTTGTTTTATTTAGTTGCTTTAGTTACTACAGTTTCATTGCAATCGTGTGCTACAAATTATGTGGTTTCAAAACCAGCAACTTACACAAAAGAATACAAAACAGATGCCAAACTAGCTTCTATAGATAACAAAAAAATGGAGCAGGATAAGCAAAAACTTATCGACTCTTTCCTTGCTGAAAAGGCGGCATCTATCGCCAACGCGAAAAAAGCAATTAAGAATTCTGAGATTGCAAAAGCAGTCAAACATAATAAAACCATTGATGGTATCCTTGAAGAAGCTGAAACATACCTTGGGACTCCTTACAGATACGGAGGAACTACAAGAAACGGTATAGATTGTTCAGCTTTTGTTCTTTCCGTATTCGGGGCAGCAGCAGGTCTTAGCTTACCAAGAGTAGCAGCCTCTCAGGCTCAGGAAGGAGAAAGAGTAGAAAGAGGAGAGCTACAGAAGGGAGATCTTATTTTCTTTTCTCATGGAAGAAGAATTTCTCATGTAGGTATTGTAGAAAGTGTTTCTGAAGATGGGGAGATCAAATTTATCCACGCAGCAACATCAAAAGGAGTAATGATTTCTTCACTGAATGATTCTTATTGGGGACCTAAATTCAGATTTGCCAAGAGAGTAATCAACGAAGAAGGAGAAGCTTATAACAATCTTGCCGCTGTTACTCCAGCTACACCAGCAAATTTTTAATTTTATAAATAATTGATTTAAATAATGAAGCCATCAGAATCCTGATGGCTTTTTTATATGTGATATTTTACGATAATTTAGGCTAAGCCTTGAAATATATATTTAAAAGAAAAGCGGGTTAAAACCTGCTCTATTGATCACATTGTATTTTAGGCGAATAACAATTTTACACCAGTGTCATTCGGCTACTTCGAATCATCGATTTCTGACGAAGGAAGAATCTCATCTGAAGCCCGGATTCTTCATTTCACTCCTGAACCATGTTCGCAGACTTTTAGTCTGTATTCAGAATGACAAAGTCATAATCATAAGATAGCAGGATTAATATAAATTGTATAGAATGGCCATATTTATATCAGCTATTGCCCATCAGTGGCCGCCTGTTTTCAGAAATCAGCTATTCTTATCAATTTCGATATCCAGCTTATATAACAGTCCATGTACTTCAGAAAGCGAAAATTTAGCCTTTTTAAGCCTGTTTAAAGCCGGATCTATGGAATAATTGACCGAAGTCCTGAAATCTGCTTTTTCGAGGTTTGTGCCATCAAAAACAGCGCCCGAAAAATCGCAGTTACTGAAGGCGGCATTGGATAAATCAGATTCAGTGAAATCTGCTTCAATTAATTTGGAATTCTTGAAAACTGTTTTCTTGACAGATGTCTGATAAAAAACTGAATTATTTAAAGCGCAGCCGTCAAATCTGAAAGATAATCCGAACGGATTGCAATCATTAAACTGAATCCCAAACATTTTACATTCTTTGAAAAGCACTTCATGGAAAGATGTCTTAACAAGTTTTGCCATGCTGAGGTTACATTCAATAAATTCACAATCAGTAAAACTGAACCCAGACAGATCCAGATATTCAAAGCTGCAGTTGCTGAAAGTACAGTTTTCGTATTCCCCTTTTTCTAACTGGGAGCCGTCTGTATTTACGAAATCCTGATCGAGGATGTAAGCTTCTTTCATCAATTTAAATGATTATAAAATGACAATATACTCCGCAATCTGCAGATTTACAAAACAGATAATTACCATACTTTTTTGCGGTTTTACATCACCGCCTGAAAGCAGTTACACCAGACTGTTTTTATCGGAATAATTAAGTTTGAAGAAAATAAAAGTCATCATTGAGAAAGCCAGTAGAGAACTTCCTCCATAACTGAAATACGGAAGAGGAATCCCAACCGTAGGGAAAAGGCCCATAACCATCCCTAAATTAATCGAAAAGTGCATCAGCAGGATCGAGGCAAAGCAATACCCAAAAACACGGTTAAATGTAGATTTCTGCTTCTCTGCAAGGTAATATATCCTGCCGATATAAACCATGTAGCATAAAATAAGAATTGCACTTCCCAAAAAGCCCCATTCTTCTCCTACTGTACAAAAGATATAATCGGTTTCCTGCTCCGGCACGAATTTACCCTGGGTAACGGAACCTTCACGGTAACCTTTTCCCCAAAGTCCTCCTGACCCAATAGCCGTCTTGGAATATAATAAGTTGTATCCTGAAGTATCCCTGAACGCCTTTTCTCCTTTGTAAAGAACCTCAATTCTTTCTCTCTGGTGTTTAGGAAGCTTTTCTAAAATATAAGGAGACCCGAAAGCCAGACCGCACAGCAAAAGGACAGACCCTGCAATTCCGGAGATAGAAATCACATCCCATGACATTCTGTGGTAATTCATGGCAATCAGAACACCGGCAATGACTAAAACTGCCACCGCAACATAAACCGGAGGAACAGCCAGTGAAATCAGAAAAACTCCGGCAAAAATAAATCCTACCCCGAACAAAAGGCCGCTCAGCCCTTCTCTGTATAAAGCAATAAAGAATGCAATAAACACAAGCATGGAACCAACATCCGGAATGGCAAGAACAACCGCAGCCGGAATTCCTATAATCGCAAGGGCCATCCAGAGAGATTTTTTATTTTTAAGATTAAAATCCGGGCTTGAAACATAATTGGCCAGCATCAATGCCGTTCCGATTTTTGCAAACTCCACAGGCTGCATGGTAAAACTGCCGAACTTATACCAGTTCTTCTGCCCGAGGATCTCTTTACCAAACGGAAAAAGCCCTATCAAAAGCAGGACACCACCAATATAAATGATACCAGCCATATTCTCAAAGAATTTGCTTCTTCCCACGAATATGACAAGACCCACAAACAGGGAGATACAAAAGAAAACCAATTGCTTTTCTCCCAGTTTCTGATCAACACTGTAGATATTTGCAATCGCAAAAATGCAAAGCAGGAAATACAGCCCAAGGCCCAGTTTATCTATTCCTTCCGTCCATTTCATTGCTTCACAGTTTTTTTAGCAGTGTTATTTTTTTTAGCTTCTTCTATTTTCTTTTGCAGCTTTGCTTTTTGTTGTTTTACCAACTCCAGGCTATCCTTAATTCTTTTTTGCTTAATAGAATCAGGTTTAGGGTCAACATATAATCCTTTACGCTTCAGGTCTGCAATCCATTGCCTTTTATATTCAGGCATGAAACTCGAGGTGATCATTTTCTTGTAAAGATTTTCTCTTTTTAAATCACCGGTAATATATTTTTCAGCAATCACTGTACAAGCCGGACCTGCCCATGTAGCACCGAATCCTGCGTGCTCCATTACTGCCACTACAACAATTTTAGGTTTTTCTGCAGGAGCAATCAATACAAAAATTGAGTTATCTTTCCCCTGCGGTACCTGTGCAGTACCTGTTTTGGCTAATTGCGTAAAATCATTGGATTTCAAACCACGGGCTGTTCCTCTTAAAACCACAGCCTCCATTCCTTTCAGAACCGGTTCGAAATGTTTTGGATCTACGAGTGTTTTATGTTTTACTTTGAACCTTGGATCAGGATTTGGCTTCCCGTCAATTGCTTTTACGATATGAGGAGTGTAATACCATCCTCTGTTAGCAATTGCCGCCACATAATTGGCCAGCTGAATAGGAGTTACCAATACGTCTCCCTGCCCCATCCCGTTATAAATAGCACCGGTTGACATTTCATCCCAGTTTTTGAAATCAGTTCTCTGGGAACCACTGGCTTTCATGATGGCTTTAAATCTTTTTTCGTAAAAATCTCCTGAAGGGATTCTGCCTCTTGCCCCAACAGCAAAATCATTATTTAAAAATTCTCCAACTCCGAAACTGCTCATGATTTTTTTCCATTCATCAACACCTTTTGATGGATTTCCCGGGTATTTTTTAATAATCGCAATAAATGCATAAGTAAAGAAACAGTTACTGGAAACTTGAATAGAAGGAATAAGCGGATCTGCTCCACCATGACCTTTGATTCTTTTCCCTTTATAGAAGAATCCGCCGCCACAAGGGAAAATGGTTTTTTCATCCATTACTCCCATCTGCATTGCCGCTAAAGCAGTCAACAGTTTAAAAGTGGATCCTGGAGGATATCCTGCCTGTAATGCACGGTCAAAAGTGGGTTTGTTTTCGTAAAGTGTATCTTTGGACAGAGCATATAAATTTTTGGATTTGTTGGGTCCGGTAAAAAGATTCGGATCAATATCCGGTCCGGTTGCAGAAACCAGTACTTCCCCGTTATTAGGATCCAGGGCTACAATTGCACCATGCTTATTGACCAGCATTTCTTCAGCGGTTCTCTGAAGGTCGTAATCAATGGTTAATGTAATATCTTTACCCGTAATAACATCTTTATCCAGGGCACCGTTTTTATAGGATCCAATATTCCGGAGCCTGATATCTTTCTGGATATATTTTACTCCTTTTACTCCACGAAGTTCTTTTTCGTAGGATTTTTCAACACCGGTTTTCCCGATGAAGTCTCCCGGTAAATAATAGGTAGAATCTTTTTTAATATCTCTTTCATTTACCTCACTCGTATACCCAAGAAGGTTCCCGGATGTGGATACTTCATATTGACGCTGGGGTCTTGATACAATATTAAATGCGGGATACTTAAAAATAATTTCCTGAACTCTTGCAATATCTTCTCTGCTGAGGTCTTTAATAAAAGTCATCGGCGTCAGCTTAGAATAATATTTCTCCTTTTTGATAGCATTGATTTTATTGATAAAATCCTGTTTTGTAATTTTCATTAAACTACAAAATGCCAGAGTATCAAAATCAGGTTTCATCAAAGCCTGCGTAAACGAAATTTCATAAGCAGGCTGGTTACCTACCATGATTTTACCATTTCTGTCAAAAATAACGCCACGCTGTGGAATAACATATTCTGTTTTAATGGATGTATTCGCAGCATTCAGTGCATAACGGTCTGTAAACAGTTGCAAATACGCAAGCCTCGCCACAAAAATAAGGGCGATGACAACAAGAATGGAAAAAATTTTTAAATAACGTGTGTTCAAACTTTTTGTTTGATTTTAAATATTAATGCGTAGATGACTATAAAGATAAATGAAATTACACTTGTTACCAACACATTAAATAATATTTCAAAAAACCTGCTAAACTTAAAGAATTCAATGTACTGTACTAAAAGCTGATGCAGGAAAATACTTGAAAATAAAAACAGCAAAAACTGCGCCCACTGAAGGGACTGAAATGAGAAAAAGTCTGTAGACGTATCTGTGGAAGTCCTGAAGATCAACGTTCTGAAATAAGCAATCAACGTTGTTGCAAATGCATTGATTCCCCATGAATAAAGAAAACCGTCGATAGACAGCCCTATTAAAAAGCTCAATGCCAGGAACTGAAATTTATTTCTGAAAAACGGATAGAACATAACGAACACGGGATATAACACCGGCGTATATTTCCCGAAAAGTGTAATCCTGTTGAGTACAAAAATCTGTAATGCAACAAGAAAGATCATGATCAATATATCTGTAAATAAAGTTCTGCTAATCATTTTCTTTTTTTATTACAGCCTGCATAGTGTCCTGAATCTTCTGCACTTCTGCTTTCTTAAGATTCTTCACTACATACACTTTATTCAACGCTCCCATTTTTTCACTCAGCTCCACGGAAATGTCCCAGAAGCCGGTTTTGTTGTCCACAGAGTATCCTGCAATGGTACCAATGGTTACTCCCTTAGGGAAAATAGCAGACTTACCGTCTGTAACAACAGTATCTCCTATCTTTAATGCAACATATTTCGGAATATCTGCCAGGTGCATTACCCTTGAGTTATCCCCGTTCCATGTTAAAGTACCAAAATACCCTGAGTTTTTAAGCGCGGCATTAATTCTGATCTTGTTTACACTTAACACGGATTGAACCAATGCATAGCTATCTGTAGAATTGATTACAATTCCCGCGATTCCTCTCGGCGCCATTACCCCCATTTGAGGAAAGACTCCGTCTCTGCGGCCACGGTTGATTGTAAAATAGTTGTTCCTTCTGTTGATACTGTTGAAAACAATTTCTCCATCAACAAAAGTATAAATCTGCCCACCGCCAATGGTATCATGAACTCTTTTAAAAACAGGATTCTTTGATCCGTCTTTTCCGTAGAGTTCAGTCATAAGGGCTTTATTCTGGGCCACAAGATCTTCATTGATCTGTTTTAGCTTCAGATAAGAAACTCCTTCATCAATATATCCGGAAACCCATGAATTGAACGCTGCCGTTTGGCCCGCAATCCAGGATCTCTGCATGGCATTTCTTGAGAATATCAAAACCAGAGCAATAATTTGCAGGAATATAAAGAAGACGAAAAGAGTATTCTTCGAAAATAATCTCAGCAAAAATCCCATTCAGATATAAAGTCGTAAAAAGTTAAAATTATTTAATTAAGAAATTGAACTTATCCATATTCTTAAGCGCAATACCTGTTCCGCGAACTACAGCTCTTAACGGATCTTCAGCAACAAATACAGGAAGACCTGTCTTTTTGTGGATTCTGTCCGCAAGACCTCTTAATAACGCTCCTCCTCCGGCAAGATAAATACCTGTTTTGTAAATATCAGCTGCCAGTTCCGGTGGTGTAAGAGAAAGGGTTTCCATTACGGCATCCTCGATTCTGATGATCGATTTGTCTAATGCACGCGCAATCTCTTTGTATCCAACCATAATTTCTTTAGGCTTACCTGTGATAAGGTCTCTACCTTGTACCGGGATGTCCTCGATATCTACATCAAGATCTTCTACTGCAGAACCTACTTCAATTTTGATTCTCTCAGCTGTTCTTTCCCCGATATAAAGGTTATGGTGAGTTCTTAAGTAATAAGCAATATCATTGGTAAATACGTCTCCTGCAATTTTCACAGATTTATCACATACGATACCTCCTAAAGCGACTACAGCAATTTCCGTAGTACCTCCGCCTATATCGATGATCATATTTCCTTCAGGCTTTTGTACGTCGATCCCTACTCCAATTGCCGCTGCCATTGGCTCATAAATAAGCCTTACTTCTTTTGCATTTACTTTCTGAGCAGAGTCTCTTACCGCTCTTTTTTCAACTTCAGTAATACCAGAAGGGATACAGATTACAATTCGTAATGCCGGTTGAATGAATTTACCTTTGATGCCAGGAATTTTTTTGATAAACTCCTTAATCATGTGTTCAGAAGCATGGAAATCAGCAATAACCCCATCTTTCAAAGGACGGATCGTTTTGATATCCTCGTGAGTTTTACCCTGCATATGTTTAGCCTGCTCTCCGACGGCAATCGGCTTACCCGATGAACGTTCAATTGCAACAATTGAAGGTTGATCTATAACAATTTTATTATTATGGATGATTAGGGTATTAGCAGTTCCAAGGTCTATCGCAATTTCTTGCGTAAACATATCAAATAAACTCATATTTTTCTTCTGATTTTAAGTTTACAAAGATATAAATTTAACACTACTAAAGAAATTTCCCACCAACTTAATTTGGTTAAAATTTTATTAAAATTTATAATTCTTTATTAACTTTCAGTTTAGAGGTTTACAGAGTTTGAGTTCAACTAAAATTCATGGCGTGTTAAAAGGGCTGAAAAGCGAAATAGCAAAAGGGGAAAAAGACTAAGAAAGCACAATCATGCGGGCAGAAATAAAACTTAAAAACAGGAACCGTTTTGATACAATATGCGATTTTGCCATTTTACAGTTTTGTCTTTTGCGGCATTCCCTTTTATAGTTTTTTACGATAATTATCATATACACTATCAGAGAATGATTAATTAAAAAAATTGTAAATTTGCCACTGCTTATGTTACAGTATTCCAACATTCATCAAACATCAAATTTCGCCGTGCTTTCAATAAGCTACGAGAAAGCCGATGTAGAAACAAGAGGAAAGTTTGCATTCTTTGATGAGAACATCAAAAACTTTGTTTCCAGGGTCCACCAGGAAGATCTTGGGGATGCATTTGTGGTTTCCACCTGTAACAGGACTGAAATCTATACCACTTCTCCCAATTATCTTTTAGTTGCTGAAGAATACTGCAAAACCATCGGGGTACAGCTTACAGATTTTCTTCAGTTTGCCAATATTCTTACGAAAGAGGAGGCACTGATTCATCTTTTCAGGGTAGCAGCCGGGCTTGAAAGCCAGATTATCGGGGATTTTGAAATCATCGGGCAGATTAAAAAAGCATACAACCGTTTCAAAAAAGAGAGACAGAATTCAAATCCTTATCTGGAGAGAGCCATCAATGCGGCTATTCAGATTTCGAAAAGAATAAAAAACGAAACCGGCATTTCCAATGGAGCGGCATCGGTTTCTTATGCGGCAGTTCATTATATTCTGAACAGCCAGAAAAGAATAGCTGAAAAAAACATTCTTCTTTTAGGGGTAGGCGAAATAGGACAGAATACGGTTGAGAATCTGGTAAAGCATGTTTATCAGCCGAAAATTAAAATTGCCAACAGAACTCAGGAGAAAGCTGAAAAGATTTCCCAGAAATATAATATTCCTCATGTTGATTATTCTGATTTTGATCAGGAATTAAAGAATACTGATATCCTTATTGTGGCAACAGGGGCCAAGCATCCTATTGTCAACCAGTCACATTTTCCGAACGGAAAAGAAACACTTGTTATAGATCTTTCCATCCCTCATAACGTTGAAAAGAATGTTACGGAAAATAAAAACGTAACACTGATTGATGTAGATGAACTTTCAAAACAGATCCAGGAAACCATTCAGCAGCGTGAAAAAGAAATCCCGAAAGCTGAAAAAATCATAAAGGAGCTGATGAAAGATTTCATTGAATGGGAGAAAAAGAGAAAGCTGGCACCTAATATTCATCATTTCAAAGCCGTTCTAAAGAACATGGAACGCAATGAAATGCATAATTTTTATAAAAAGAATAAATACATAAACATCACGGATATGGAACTTTCTGATAAAATGATCCAGAAAATCACCAACCGTTTTGCAAAATATATCATCGATAACCCTTTAAAAGCCGAAGAAATTAGTAAATTAATGCACGAAATATTAGTTGAACAACCAAACAACGAATTCAATGAAAAGCATTAGAATCGGAACGAGAAATTCCGCACTTGCACTTTGGCAGGCTAGAGAGGTTGCGAGGCACCTTCAGAACAATAATTATTTAACGGAAATTGTTCCTATCGTTTCTTCCGGCGATAAGAATCTTAATCAACCGCTCTATTCTTTGGGAATTACCGGGGTTTTTACAAGAGACCTTGATATTGCCTTATTGAATGACGAAATTGACATTGCCGTACATTCCTTAAAAGACGTTCCAACCCAATTGCCTCAGAATATCGAGATGATCGCTTACCTCGAAAGAGATTATCCTCAGGACATTCTGATCAGAAAAGAATCTGCGAGGAATAAAGAATTCCATGAGCTTAAACTGGCCACCAGCAGTTTGAGAAGAAGAGCTTTCTGGCTGAGAAATTATCCTACTGCTGAATTTTCGGATATCCGTGGAAATATTCAGACCAGGCTTCAAAAACTGGAGGAAGGAGATTTCGACGCAACGATTCTGTCTCTTGCAGGAATTAAAAGAATGAAAATGGAGATCGATTATGAGATGCTTCCATTAATGATTTCTGCTCCGTCACAAGGGGTTATTTCCGTAGCCGGACATACTGACAAACCGGAGATCAATGAAATTGTACGCCAGATCAATCACCAGCAGACTCAGATCTGTGTAGAAATTGAAAGAAACTTCCTAAGCACTTTAGAAGGAGGCTGCACTGCACCTATCGGAGCATTTGCAGAAATCATCGGCGATCAGATCCGCTTCAAAGCTGCACTTTGCTCCCTGGACGGGAAAAACTGCATTGCTGTAGATGAAAACTTTGTATATACTCCAACCGAGAATTTCGGGGAAAAGTATGCAAAAGTAGTTCTTGAAAACGGAGGAAAAGAATTAATGGCCGAAATCAAAAGCCAGATCTGATATTTCAGATTGTAGATTCTTACCTGTTCCTTTCATCTTCTTAATTTTACAGACATGAAAATCTTATTTACCAAAAATATAGACCCATCTATTATATCCAAAGAATTAGGAGAGGATATTTTGGTTGACTGTGTTGAGGTGATTAAGACCAATCCTATCATGATCAGTCCTTTTGATCTGAAAAATTACTCCCTGATTTTCACCAGCGTCAATGGGGTTATATCTTTTTTTAAAAACAGGTTTAGACCTAATGAGGATTTTACTGCAAAAAACTACAACAAAATCTATTGTGTAGGCGAAAAGACCAAAAGAGAGTTAAGAAAACATGGTTTTGGAACATTTAAGGTATTGAAAAATGCTGAAACGCTTTCCAGGTTTATTATCGGAAAATGCCAGCATGAACAGTTTCTTCATTTCTGCGGCAATCTTGCCATCAATGTTCTGGATAAAGAGCTTCCGTTACAAAATATTAAATACAGAAAAGTTACGATTTACAATACTGAGGAAATCAATCCTGTAATAACTGAAAAATATCATGCTGCGGTATTTTTTAGTCCGAGCGGAGTTCGTAGTTTTGCAAAGCGAAATTCGCTGGAAGGCATGAAGCTTTTTTCAATTGGAGAAACCACTTCCGGTGAGCTGAGAAATTATACGCAGG
Source organism: Chryseobacterium amylolyticum (assembly GCF_051011775.1). NCBI lineage: Bacteria > Pseudomonadati > Bacteroidota > Flavobacteriia > Flavobacteriales > Weeksellaceae > Chryseobacterium > Chryseobacterium amylolyticum. Next base: position 305,510 of record NZ_JBPCHX010000003.1, on the reverse strand, counting down.
AAAAAATTTTTACTTCTGAAGAAAATACATTGACATCCATCTTTGCATTGATCAGAAAAGAAATCGGAAGTATAATTTAGAATATCCGTTACCGGATATTACCGGTAATATTAGTTAAAATAGATTATGATTAAAAACGACCTATATTTAAAAGCACTTCGCGGAGAAACCGTTGAAAGACCTCCTGTCTGGATGATGAGGCAGGCTGGAAGATATCTGCCGGAATTCATTGCTTTAAGAGATCAGTATGATTTCTTTACAAGATGCCAGACCCCTGAGCTTGCAGCTGAGATCACTTTACAGCCTATCCGCAGATTTCCTCTGGATGCCGCGATTCTGTTTTCTGATATCCTGGTAGTTCCACAGGCAATGGGAATTGATTTCAAAATGAAAGAATCCGTTGGACCATGGTTAGATACTCCTATCAGAACGATGGAACAGGTTCAGAATATTGAAACTCCGGATGTGAATGATACTTTAGGTTACGTTTTTGATGCTATTGAGCTTACTCTTCAGAAACTGGACAATGAGATTCCACTGATCGGTTTTGCGGGTTCTCCGTGGACCATTCTTTGCTACTGTGTAGAAGGAAAAGGAAGTAAAGCGTTTGATATTGCAAAATCTTTCTGTTTCCAGCAGCCTGAAGCAGCTCATTTATTACTGCAAAAAATTACCGATACTACGATTGCTTATTTAAAAAGAAAAGTAGAAAAAGGAGTTTCTGCAGTACAGGTTTTCGATTCCTGGGGAGGGATGCTTTCTCCTGCGGATTATCAGGAATTTTCATGGCAGTATATCAACCAGATTGTTGAAGCATTAAGCCCGCTTACCCATGTGGTAGTATTTGGGAAAGGATGCTGGTTTGCTTTGGAAGATATGACAATGTCTAAAGCTTCTGCACTGGGTGTAGACTGGACTATTAAACCGGAATTCGCAAGAACGCTGACCAATCATACAATGACTTTACAGGGGAATTTTGATCCTGCAAGACTTCATTCGACTCCTGAGACCATTAAAAAGATGGTGAATGAAATGATCAACCGTTTCGGAAAAGACAGATACATAGCGAACTTAGGTCATGGAATTCTTCCTAATGTTCCTGTAGAAAATGCTGAAGCATTCATCAGAGCTGTAGTAGACTGGAAACCGACTTTATAAGATTATTCTCTTAAAAAATATAATAGCCTTGTTATCCGTTAACAGGGCTTTTTTATTGTAATTAATTTTATTTATCTTTGATTATTAACACTTTAAATCACATCCTATGAAAAAACTAAACAAAGACAAAATGAAAAGCATTATGGCAGGAGGAGAAATCTGCCTTGAGTGTGCCATCGGATATTACCAGGTTATTATTGACGGGCATTGTTACTGCATTCCGATAGACTAATAAAAAAAGCAGCGTAACGGCTGCTTTTATTTATACTTGTATAATCATTGGTTAACTCAACATTCTCTGAGCTTTTTTAACTCCTTCTACTAAAATATCAATTTCTTCAAAAGTATTATAAACAGCGAAACTGGCTCTTACCGTCCCCGCAATATTAAAGAAATCCATAATAGGCTGTGTACAGTGATGCCCTGTTCTTACAGCAATCCCCATTTTATCAAGGATCATCCCTACATCAGAGGCAATCCCCACTCCTTCAAGATTAAAGGAAACAACCCCGGTTCTTTTTGCTTTTTCACCATAGATCTTAATACCCTCTAATTCCAAAAGCTGTCTCTGGGCATATTCCAATAAAGCATTCTCATGATTCTGGATATTGGTATGACCTACCCTGTTTATAAAGTCAACAGCGGCTCCTAAAGCAATATTTCCACCTACATTAGGTGTTCCCGCTTCATATTTAAATGGAAGCCCGGCATAAGTAGTTCCTTCGAAAGAACATGTCGCAATCATCTCTCCTCCTCCATGGAATGGGGGTAAAGCTTCCAGGATTTCACGCTTTCCATATAAAACACCTGTACCCATAGGAGCATACATTTTATGACCCGAGAATACAAAGAAATCACAATCCAGCTTCTGGACATCGATATTGAAATGCGGAGCAGACTGTGCCCCGTCAATAACAATATAGGCATCAGTATTTTTTCTTGTCTTTGCAATAATCTCCTCAACAGGGTTTACAATTCCCAACGCATTGGAAACCTGATTTACAGAAACAACCTTAGTTTTTTCACTTAGAAACTGATCAAAATAATTCATCTGAAGAATTCCATTTTCATCAATAGGAATCACCCGGAGTTTTGCTCCTGTCCTTTCACAAAGCATCTGCCATGGGACAATATTGGAATGGTGCTCCAGATATGAAATGATGATCTCGTCATCTTTCTGCAGTTTCTGTGTTAAAATATAAGCGATGAGGTTTAATCCTTCCGTAGTTCCTTTTGTAAAGATTACTTCAAAATCATGTTCAGCATTGATGAATTTCTGGATTTTTCTTCTTGAAAGCTCCATTTCTTCTGTAGCCAGCTGGCTCAGGGTATGAATTCCCCGGTGAACATTAGCATTAAGTTCTGTATAATATGCGTGACAGACTTCCAAAACTGAATTTGGCTTTTGAGATGTAGCTGCATTATCCAGATAAACCAGCGGTTTACCGTTCACTTCTCTGTCCAGTATAGAAAACTGGCTTCTTATTTCCTGAATGTCAAACATTTATTTATTTTTTAAATTAAAACGTTCTTATTTAGAACTCTTCAAATTTACGGCTTTTTTTCCGAAAGGAAGCATGAGGTTGGCAGCTGATCGTTATCAGTTGATAGAAATATTCGATGAGTTATAATGAAGAAAGTATATTAAAGAAAATAGTGAAGAGTAATAAATCTGAACTTTATAAGGTGATTCCAAAAAACAAAAAACCCGTCAACAACTGACGGGTTCTATATTGTTTAAATAAGCAATTCTTATTCTGCTGCCGCTTCTGCTGCTTCAGGAGCTGCTCCTTCTTCAGTTGCAACTTCTTCTTCATCTTCATCATCCATTGCAGCTGCACCTCCTTTCATTGCATTTCTAGACATCTTAACAGCAACTACTACTGCGTTGTCCGGGTGCATGAAAGAATATCCTTCTGTTTTGATACCACCGATGTAAAGTTTGTTACCGATTCTTAATGGAGTAACATCTACAACGATTTCGTCAGGTAGGTTAGCAGGGATAGCTTTTACTTTTAGTTTTCTGAAAGACTGACGTAAAACACCCCCAGCAACAACACCTTTAGAACGTCCTGTAATTCTTACCGGAACTTCCATGATAACTGGCTTATCGTCAGATAACTGATAGAAATCAGCGTGAAGAATTTTGTCTGTAATAGGGTGAAACTGGATGTCCTGAAGAACAGCCGGAATTGTTTTTCCGTCAACTTCAATAGATACCGTGTGTGCTTCAGGAGTGTATACTAGACCTTTGAAAGCTTTCTCTTCAGCAGAGAAGTTCAAAGGAGCTCCACCTCCATAAACAACACAAGGAACTAATTCAGCATCACGTAAAGCTTTTGTAGACTTTTTGCCCACGCTTTCTCTTTTTGTACCTTGAATTGTAATAGATTTCATTTATAAAAAATTTAAGAGTGCAAAGATATGTATTATTATTTAAATAAAGCAATATTTTAAAAAAAATCAGAATGGGTTTTTATTTTTTGTTACCTTTAGCCTTCAGTGCTTTATACACAATTATGAATAGAAATTTATGCAAGAAGGAATAAAGGAAAAACCAGCCGGCCAAAGAAAAGTTTCAATAGATATATTGAAAATAGTTATGGCTTTTTTAGTTGTCGGGCTGCATGGCAATAATTTTTTAGCGGATGTCAATCCGCTTTTGGCTTATTTTTTCCGGGAAGGAATAGGCCGTACCGCCGTTCCAATGTTTTTATTGATCAATGGTTTTTATTTTTTCGAAATCCAATCAAAAAAACAATTTTTCAATTTGATAAAAAGACTTCTTTTTCTCTACTTAATTTGGGTTTTTCTATATTATCCCTTATGGCATTCACCTGGGTCCAATATTTTGAAAATTGTAAAACAGTTATTAATCGGGCCTCTTCATTTATGGTACCTTATAGAATCCTTATTTGCATTTATCATGCTTTGGGCTATAAGAAGACTGAATTATAAAATAGTATTTTCAATATTCATTATATGTACCCTCTCAGGCATCTGTCTTCAATATATGGATATTTATAGCTTAAAAAAAATAACCATGACAGCGTACCGAAATTCTCTTTTCTTTTGCTTTCCTTTTATTTTTATAGGCTATAGTCTTAATAGGTTTTCATTTCAAGAAAAAAAAATGAAATGGAATATATTGTTTTTATTAAGTATTATTATACTAATCGTTGAGGTTTCCCTGAATTATGTATATGGAAAAGGAAGCTTTGATATACTTGTGAGTCTTTATTTCATTTGTCCGCTGTTATTCTTAATAGCTTTAAATATAAATACCTACTCAAACAAGAAAACATTAGCATTATATTCTACAGGTGTTTATTTAGTTCATTGGTATGTTCTTAAATCGCCTGTTTTAAACATTTTTAATTTACAGGGCACACCACGTATTATTTTTGTGTTTATCCTATCTTTAATCCTATCCTGGCTTTTAATTCAAGTAAAGAAAAAATTCAAATATATTTTATAAAAACCCCAACGATCAGTATTTTTTATCTAAATAATAAATTTATCACTGATTGACTGATGCTCATGAACGCTCTTCATCACATCTGCAAATAACGGAGCGCACGATAGCACTTTAATTTTAGATGACATATTATCTTTAACAGGAATTGAGTCAGTTACAATAACTTCCAGGATTTTTGAATTCTCAATATTATCATAAGCTTTTCCTGAAAGCACACCATGCGTTGCCATAGCTCTTACCGTTCTTGCTCCTTTTTCAATTAAGATATCTGCAGCCTTACAAAGTGTACCTGCAGTATCAATCATGTCATCAATAAGGATAACGTTTTTACCTGTAACATCACCGATAAGGAACATTTCTTCTACAACATTTGCTTTTTTTCTTTCTTTATAAGCAATTACCACTTCAGCACCTAAGTGACCGGCGTAGTTTTTAGCTCTTTTTGCACCTCCCATATCCGGAGAAGCAATGGTAAGATTATCAAGGTTCAGAGATTTGATATAATCTACGAAAATAGTGGAAGCATACAGATGATCTACCGGAATTTCGAAGAATCCCTGAATCTGATCTGCATGAAGATCCATTGTCATGATTCTTGTTGCACCTGCTGCAGTAAGAAGGTTCGCAACTAACTTTGCACCGATCGGCGCTCTTGGTTTGTCTTTTCTGTCCTGTCTGGCAAGTCCGAAGTAAGGAATTACTACGGTAATGCTCTTTGCAGAAGCTCTTTTTGCTGCATCAATCATTAGAAGAAGCTCCAAAAGATTGTCTGCAGGAGGGAATGTAGATCCAATCAGGAAAACTCTTCCTCCTCTTACAGATTCGTCCAGAACAGGCTCAAATTCCCCGTCGCTGAACTCCTGAAAGTTGATTTTTCCTAATTCTTTCCCATAATTCTGGGCAATTTTCTCTGCCAAGTCCCTGCTGGTTCTTGTACAAAATAGATAACTTAACTGATCGGCCATTTTTACTTTTTAAAAGATTTTGCAAATTTAAAAAAAAACCACAAGATTTACTCTTGTGGTTTCTAAGTTTTTATTTTATCAATTATTAAGGGAATTTAACTCCTGAATATTTGTTTGGATCTACCTGCGGAAGTGTAGAGTTGTATTTCGCATTGATAGACTTAATAAATTCATTAGCAACAATACCGTATCCACGCCCTGTCAGGTGAACTCCATCTAAAGAGAAAGCTCCTCCTGTTACAAATTTCGCAGTATACCTTACCCCGTCAAATAAAATTCCTGACTGGGCATTCAATTCCACCATCTTGGAATTCGCATCTACAAATGCAAGTCCATAAGAATCTGCAAGTGATTTTATGGAAGCATTATATGCATTTGTCGCTGTTTTCACATAACCTGCTTCTGTTTTTGTTAATACATGCTGGTTCTGTAGCGGGTAAGAAATTCCATAAACATTTACCGGAGCAGGAACTCCCGTCGCAGTACTTCCAATTACAGAACTTGTTGTAAGCAAAATATAATCATCCGCCGTTGCTTGTCTTGCCTGACCGAAGATCTGACCGAAAACCGTAGCTGTAGGCAGTCCTAAGGAAGGAGTAAGCGCAACTGTAAGCTGTGCCGATAAATCTGTAAGCGCAACATCTTTAATCAGAACCGGATTCGGACCTGTTGCAGAAAGTAAATTAATTCTATCCCCTGCACCAAAAGCGGTAAGTGCCTGCTTCAAAGGTCCGTACAGATTGGTATTAAGAGTTGTCAGATTTGATCCTAAAGCAGCAGGCGTCAAAGGGTTATATGGAACCGTCGTGAAAAAAGGGACGGAAGTAACTGAAGGAATGTTAGCAATAACACCTTTCGTTGTTCCCACACTTTTCAGACCGTCTAAGATTGCTTTAATAGACCCGGCAACAAGTGCAGGATCAGAAATATCATTTGATTTATACGTTGTAGGATTTGTATTTCCTGTCTGAACTGTAGCAGCGGTATAAGTTGTAACCCCTCCTACGGTCTGGGAATTTGTACCTCCATTGGTAGCATAAGACAGTACATCATTATTGCCTATCCAAAGAGAGAAGAACGTCGCTTTCTGAGCCATAGCATCAGCGAGTACACTGGTTGTAGCGGAAGAAGCAAATCTCACAAAATAAGGATTAGCTGTTCCTGTTGCAAGACCTGCCTGGCTACCATAGCCCGGAGCCACTAAGTGGAATGACTTTGCACCAGGTACTCCCATATTATTATAGGAACCACCACCGGATAAGATATCTAATGCCGCCGCAGGAGCGCTTGGAACCGGAGATAAGGAGCCGTTAACAACCTGAAGGGTTAGTTTTCCGGCAAATCCCGGAAGATTGTTGAAGCCCCCTACGTCATTAGGCATCAACGGTTGTTTAAAGTCTCCTCCACCCGCAAGCTTCATCTGTGCAGCAATCATACTTGGATAAGATTCATTCTGGCCGCTGCTGTAAAGGGCACCATCACGATATCCGGAAGTAAGGGAATTTCCCAGTGATATGTATTTTGTAAAATCAGCATCTCCTTTTGTTACCGGGATATCTCTCACATCCGTATCGAAATCCGTATTACAGCTTGTTACCGTAAAAAGAAGTGCAGAAACTGCAATTGTCGATATTATAATTTTTTTCATAGTCTTCTAAAATTAAAATGGATTATACGATAAACCTAGACCAAAGTAGAAAGCTGTTGCTTTAGATTGCCCGTTAAGTCCAATATTAGCATTGTTTACCTTTCTGTACTGAGGCATTGCATATCCTCCCGCAACATCAATTCCGAATTGTTTCAGTTTGAAACCTACCCCACCTGTAACCACATAAGTATCATATGAAGGGGTCTCCGGAATAAAGTTATCCGTAGTATAAGGCGCTTCATCATAATAAGCTCCCAAACGGCCGTAGATCATATTTGTGAACGCATATTGAGTTCCCAGTCTGAATGTTTTGGAGTTTTTGAAATTCTTAGGATTGGTAAGAATCGTCGGGTCTGACGGATTATTTCCGATAGGTGCATTATCAAAATCCAATGTCAGCTTGCTGTATCTCTCCCATCCATGATAGTTAAAGTCTGCAGAAACCTGCCATTTCGGTGTCACTTTATAGGTTAAACCAATGGTATATTCTTCAACCAACGGAAGTGTTGCGGAGAAGCCATCTTGTCCGGCTGCATTCAGCCTTAACTGATTATAAACAGATTGTGACGGGAACTGGAATGTAGCTGTTCCCTTTTTAGCTTTCATATCTACTGCAGAACGGTAAGCAATACTCACATCTAATTTCGGATCTGGTCTGAAATAAAAACCGAATCCATATCCGTGACCTGTTGCGTTATCATCATTAATATTAACCTTTCCGTCAAATTGGGTTACCGCTTTGTCCCAATCTACTTTTCCTCTTGCGTAGATATAGCTGGCACCAAAAGATACCCACGGAGCTAATTTCACGGAAACCATGGGTTGGAAGTAGTAACTCTTCAGCTCCATCTTCTGAACCAATTCTTTACCTTCCCAGTTTTCAGGCCATTTGATTGTACTTCCAAAAGGCGTTGTAAAACTGAAACCTACGGATAGATTCTCTATTGGTTTATAAGTAATCGCTGCATATATAGGAGTTCCTATAGGATTGTCTGTTTCTGCACTTTGCAAAGTATTGAAGTTTTGAAAAGTAACTTTATTACTTGCACCGAACCCTCCTGCCACTACACTCAGTCTGGAAGGGATAAATGACATACCCGCCGGGTTAAAGAATGTCACACTCGCGTCTTCGGCATGAGCACTAGTATGCGCCATTGCCAATTGTTTTACCCCCTGCAGGGAAACTCTGAAGCCTCCTGCGTAAGATAGAACTCCCGCCAATAAAGCAGTTGATACTAATATTTTTTTCATAGACTATTATTATATAATCCAAATATAAAATTATTTTGAATACGTCTGTTAATATTTGCCAATATTTTAAACAATATCCTAAAAGAAAACTATGTTTAAAATAATATCTTCAAAGAAATAAAAGATAAAACATTCATTATTAAAGAATTAATACAATACAAACTCTATTTTGATTTAATTGTTTAATTTTAAACAAATGTTTAACACTAACACTGCAGTGCTTAAAAACCTGAACGGAAGAACAAAATGATAATAAATGTTAAATTAAACAGCAATTGAAAAAAATAATGAATTTAACATCTGTATCTTATTTCTGTAATAACAGCCTTTCTCGGCCTCCAGCATTCATTCTTACTTAAAATACAGAAATGTTTTAACCTGAATTCAGGTTATTTGAGTATTTTAGAATCGCATAAAGATAAAAATACATAAATTTGCAGATTATAAATAATAGTAATATGAGTTGTGGATGTAAAACATCCGGCGATTCTGCACATTCTTGCGGCCCTAAAAAAACCGCAAATGGCTGTGAAAATGTAAATACCTGCGGGAATAGTTATAAATTAAGTGTTTTTGACTGGCTTTCTAACATCAACAATCCGGCACCAAACAGGTGTGATTTTGTAGAAGTTAGATTTAAAAATGACAGAAAATCGTTTTATAAGAATGTAAATAATATTCCTTTACATATCGGTAGTGTAGTTACAGTAGAATCAAGTCCGGGACACGATGTAGGCGTAGTAAGCCTTACGGGAGAATTAGTAAAGATTCAGATGAAAAAGAAAAAGTTTTCTGAAGAATCGGCACTTAAAATATACAGACAGGCCAACCAAAAAGATCTTGAGGTATGGCAGGAAGCAAGAAAAAAAGAAGACGGCGTAAAGCTTGAAGCAAGAAAAATTGCCCAGAGATTAGGCCTTGAAATGAAAGTTACTGATGTGGAATATCAGGGTGATGCTTCAAAAATCACCTTTTATTACACCGCAGATAACCGAGTGGATTTCAGACAGTTAATTAAAGATTACGCCGGAGCTTTCCGTACTAAAATCGACATGAAACAAATCGGTTTCAGACAGGAGGCTGCCAAAGTGGGCGGAATCGGATCTTGCGGGCGTGAACTTTGCTGCTCTACATGGCTTACAGATTTCAGATCTGTAAACACCAATGTGGCAAGGTATCAGCAATTAAGTATCAATCCCCAGAAACTGGCCGGACAGTGTGGTAAGCTTAAATGCTGCCTGAACTATGAACTGGACAGCTATCTGGATGCACTCAGCAACTTCCCTTCTTCTTCAACAACGTTGGAAACTGAAAAAGGAAAAGCATTCTGTATTAAAATCGATGTTTTCAAAAAGAAAATGTGGTTTGCTTATGTAGACAGCTCTATCGCATGGTATGATTTCGATATTGATCTTGTTAAAAAGCTGATTTCAAAAAACAAAAGAGGAGAGAAAACACTTCCTCTTGAAGATCTGAAACAGCCGGAAACTTCTATCCATACCATTGATCTGATCCAGGAAAACAATGTGGATCGTTTTGAAAAGAAGAACAGAGGAAACAGGAACAGAAACAACCAGAATAAGCAGAATAACAATCAACAGGGTCAGGGACAAAAAAGAAACAGACCGGAGAAACAGGAAAGACCGGAAAGGACTCAAAAAACCGAAAACCCAAATGCTCATTCAGCCCATCAGCCTAAGCCTCAGAAGCAGCAACCACAGCAAAAAGCCCCTGTGGAAAAAGCAGTGAGTAATGGTAATGCTGATACTGATAAAAAGCCGCAGAGCAATAACCCCAAAAAGAAATTCAAAAAGAAATACCCTCCAAAAAAAGACAATAATGCGTAAAATTTTAGGATTACTTTCATTTATCCTTTTCTTTAGCTGTAACTCTTCCTCTGGAGGAGATGTTATGATGAACTCCGTTGATAACAAGTGGAATAAGAAAAGTGAGCAAAAATTTAATCTTGAAATTTCAGATCCGCAGAATCCTAAAAATATTATATTTGTTGTAAGAAATAACAACAGTTATCCTTACAGTAATATAAGATTTATAGTGAATTTCACCAATCTTCAGAACAAAAAAAAGGAGACAGACACCCTGAATTATGTACTGGCAAAACCAAACGGAGAATGGCTTGGTACAGGGTTTGGTGATACGAAGGAAACTTTGTTTCAGTATAAATTAAATTATAAATTTCCGGGAAAAGGAAAATACGAAATCGGTTTAATTCAGGCGATGAGAAACGACAACCTTCCTGGAATTGAGGACATTGGTGTAAAAATAGAAACGGCTAAACCGTAACCATAAATGGAAGAGAACAAAAAAAATGCAGGAAATAAGGGGAAAACATTTCCTCTGCCTCCCAAGAAAAAGAAAGATACCTCCTGGAGAAAATGGGTTTCATTTATCTGGATCGGACTCATTGCAGTAGTTCTGGGAATTTCAGGGCTTTTCTTTTCAGTTTCTCAAGGATTCCTTGGGGAAATGCCTGATGTAAAAGAACTTGAAAACCCCGATATCTTTGTTGCTTCTGAGATCATTTCTTCAGACGGAGTAACCCTGGGTAAATTCGAAAAGGAAAAAACCCAGCCGATTGTTTATAAGGACCTTCCTCCTTATCTTATTTATGCCCTTCAGGCTAAAGAAGATGAGCGTTTCAAAGAACATTCAGGAATCGACTTATATTCTGTTGCCAGAGCCGTGGCTTATGGTGGTGGACGTGGTGGAGGTTCTACCATTACGCAGCAGCTTGCCAAACTTCTTTTTACAGGAAATGCTTCCCAGAATAAAATTCAGAGAGCATTCCAGAAACTGAAAGAATGGGTTGTAGCGGTAAGTCTTGAAAAAAGGTATACCAAAGAAGAGATTATCACTCTTTATTTCAATAAGTTTGATTTCCTTTTCAATGCCAATGGTATTGAAATGGCTTCCAGAGTTTACTTTAACAAGAAAACCTCTGAACTTACATTACCTGAAGCGGCAACATTTGTAGCCATGCTTGAAAACCCAAGAAAAAACAATCCTTACAGATACCCTGAAAAGGCAAAAGAAAGAAGAAATGTAGTGTTGGACCAGATGCAGAAAACCGGATATATTGATGCTGCAACTTACGAAAAGGCAGCCAATACACCGATTGAGGTGGATTTTCACCCGATCAAAAGCATCACTGACGGATACTCTGCTTATTATAAATTTTACCTGAGAAAAGAGATTGATAAATATCTTGAAACTCACGAAAAAGAAACCGGAAAGAAACTGAATCTTTACAAAGACGGTTTAAAAATATATGTGACCCTTGATTCTAAAATGCAGAAGTATGCTGAGGAAGCCATCAAGGAACATTTAACAGATCTTCAAAAGAGATTTGACGCAGAACAAAGAGGAAGAAAAAACAGACCTTTCTACTACCTTACTGACAAGCAGATTAATGATGTAATGGTTCAGGCAATGAAAAGAACCGGCCGTTATAAGCTTTTGAAAGCTGACGGAATGCCTGAAGATTCTATCATGATGGAATTCAAGAAGCCTATTAAAACTTCACGATTCACCTGGAACGGAGAAGAAGAAGTTGAAATGTCTCCATGGGATTCTATCAGATATCACAAGCAAATTGCACAGGCAGGTCTGATGTCTATGGTTCCGGGAACCGGAGAGATCAAAGCCTGGGTAGGGGGTATAGACTGGCAGCACTTCCAATATGACCACATCAAGCAAGGTAAGAGACAGGTAGGATCTACCTTTAAGCCTTTCGTATATGCTACTGCTATTATGAAACTGGGAATGACACCTTGTTCGGCTGTTTCTAACGGAACTTATGATCATAACGGATGGCATGTACCGGGAAGAGGAGGAATGCTTACATTAAAAGATGCATTGGCACACTCTCAAAACCCTGTTGCAGCAAGACTTATTGAAATGACAGGAGTAGACGCCGTAATCCAGACTGCAAGAGATCTGGGAGTAACGGAAGATATTCCAAGAAACAATACAATCGCTTTAGGTTCATCAGACATTACGATTTACGAAATGTTAGGTGCTTACAGTACTTTTGCCAACTATGGTAACTACAACAAACCGGAGATGATCTGGAGAATTGAAGATGCCAACGGTAGAGTTATCAAGGAAGTAAACGTAGAACCTAAGGAAGTAATGAATCCAATGTATGCCTACACCATGATTGAACTGATGAAAGGTGTTGCGCAATACGGAACCGCTTCCGGAGAGCTTGGAAGAAGAGGAATCTCAAAAGCCGTGGAAATTGCTGCCAAAACAGGAACCACACAGAACAACTCCGATGGATGGTTTATGGGGATCACACCAAAACTGGCAACCGGAGCATGGGTTGGATGGGAAGACAGAGCAACTCACTTCTTTGGAACAGGAGAAGGTCAGGGTGCGAGGATGGCATTACCGATCTGGGCAATTTTCATGAAGAAAGTATGGGCAGACAAGAGCTTAGGCGTTACTCCTGATGATAAGTTTGTTAAACCTTCAGACTGGAAAGACGGCTGTTCAAACCTTAAAGGCCTTGGAGGAGGATATGGAGACGATGGAAGTCTTCAGACTATCGATGAGATTAAAAACCCAAGACCGGTAGATCCTACACCTAAAAAACCAGCAGAGAAGAAAGAGGATAACATCAATGAAAATCTTCATACCAATGATGAAGTAGATTTCAATAAATAAATTCTCTTTTAGAAATATATAAGACCTTTCAATAATTTGGAAGGTCTTTTCTTTTATAATTAATACCTTTGAAAGATGAATATCGAACGTATCAGACAGCCATTTATTGAGAGTTTTCCCGGGGATTTCTCCAACAACCCTATGCAAAGAAATACCCCAAAGGTTTTGTTTGCCACCATTCGTCCTGCCGGCTTTAACAAGCCTGAACTGATCGCTTTTAATGAAGCCTTATCAGAAGAAATCGGTTTGGGAAAATATGAAGATAAAGACCTGGACTTTCTGGTTGGAAATAACCTTCCGGAAAACGTTCAAACCTATGCTACCGCTTATGCCGGCCATCAGTTCGGAAACTGGGCAGGGCAGCTTGGTGATGGAAGAGCTATTCTGGCAGGGGAGATAACTAATGAAAAAGGGAAAAAGACAGAAATCCAATGGAAAGGGGCAGGAGCCACACCCTACTCCAGACATGCCGATGGAAGAGCCGTATTACGATCTTCTGTTCGTGAATACCTGATGAGTGAGGCCATGTATCATCTTGGTGTTCCTACTACAAGAGCACTCAGTCTCGCCTTTACCGGAGAAGATGTAATGCGTGACATTATGTATAACGGAAATCCGAAATTAGAAAAAGGTGCAGTAGTGATCAGAACCGCTGAAAGCTTTTTACGTTTCGGTCATTTTGAACTGATGTCTGCCCAAAGAGAATACAATAGCCTTCAGGAGCTTGCTGACTTTACCATTGAAAATTATTACCCGGAAATTACATCCGCTGACAGTAAGAAATACAAAGACTTTTTTGAAAGGATCTGCACCCGGACTGCTGATTTAATGGTTGAATGGTTCAGGGTAGGTTTCGTGCATGGGGTTATGAATACAGACAATATGTCAGCGCTGGGATTAACTATTGATTACGGACCCTATTCCATGATGGATGAATATGATTTGAATTTCACACCTAATACAACTGACCTTCCAGGAAGAAGATATGCATTCGGAAAACAGGGACAGATCGCTCAATGGAATCTTTGGCAGCTGGCCAACGCCCTCCATCCTTTGATTAAAGATGAAAAATTTTTAGAAGATACTTTAAATAATTTCGGCACCTATTTCTGGAATGCTCATGACAGGATGCTCTGTAAAAAATTCGGTTTTGATCAGCTTCAGAAAGATGATGAGGAGTTTTTCACCAACTGGCAGGGATTAATGCAGGAACTCCAGCTGGATTACACCTTATTTTTCAATCAACTGGAAAAAATAAACCAAATCACTAATATAACAGAACATTTTAAAGATATCTCTTATACTATTCTGGATGAAGAAAAGGTAGCGAAACTCGAACATTTTATCAGTAATTATGAAACCAGAATAGCACTGAACTCCATTTCAAGAGAAGCCTCTTTGGCAATGATGGAAAAATCAAATCCGAAATTTATTCTGCGGAATTATCTTCTTTATGAATGCATTGAAGAGATCAGCAATGGTAAAAAAGATATGCTGGAAAAACTTACCAAAGCCCTTGAAAATCCGTACCTGGAATTATATCCTGAATTTTCTGTCAAAAGGCCATCCGGATATGATGATATTGCGGGATGTTCTACACTTTCGTGTAGCTCATAATTAATAATATTCATAAAATATTAAAAAACAAGTAATTATTTTCATTTTTTCATTACATTTACTAATAACTTTAAACGTAAACCAAATGAAAACAAAATTACTATTCATTTTCTTAGTCTCTTCTATATTGGGGAATGCGCAGATTCTCTCAGAGACTTTTCAGGGTACGACATTTCCTCCGACAGGATGGACAACAGGAACAAATGTAGCATCAAGACCTTGGGGTTTTACAACAACGATTTTCAATGCATCCGGACAGCTTACTTTTAATATCACAGGTGGAAAATCCGCAGGTATCGGGTGGATTGCCCAGGCACAGGATGCTCATTTAACAAGCCCTTCCTTCAGTTTGGCAGGAACAACAAATCCGGTGTTAAAGTTTAAGGCCAAAATAGGATATGAATACATGGTTGACCCTAATCCTAACGGAGACTTAAAAGTAGAAGTATCCACAGATGGGGGAACTACATGGAACCAGGTATGGGTTGAAGAAAACTATGGGGTGTATACAGATTACGAAACATTGGCTATTACAGTCAGTTTAGCTCAATACGCAGGACAAGCTAATGTAAAATTCAGATTCCATTACGTAGCTAACGATGCAGACAGCCTTTCAATAGATGATGTTGAGGTTTGGGCAAATGGCACATTATCTACTCAGGAAACGAATGCCAAAGTAAAAGACGTTACCAATATCTATCCTAACCCGACAAAAGGAGAAATAAACATCAAAGCAGATAAGAAAATCAAATATTCCACAATATTTGATGCAAGCGGAAAATCTCTGCTTACCGATACTTCTGAGAGATTAGATATTTCTTCACTTCCAAAAGGAACTTACTTACTAAAAGTAGACTTCTCAGACGGAACTTCCAAAACGGAAAAGGTAATCAAACAATAACACCATTTATATAAACTTTTACAACCACCAGCTTTGGTGGTTTTTTTATTTACTTTTGCAAAAAATTTGACAGTGTCTTTTATCAAAACAAAAATCATCAGTTTTTTCAAATTGGTTTTTCCTTCCACTTATACAGAAGCGGCGGTATTTCTGTTCTTCCTTACCTGTTATGGAATTCTGGGATCTTATATTGCTCTTCATTACAGGATCATTTTCGACAGCAGAATTCCCTGGGACGCATACTTCAGTTTTGATAATAAATCGATCCTGATGACCGGAGGAAGCTTTGAAAGACACCCCCTGTCCTATTATTTTTTCAACTGGGTAAGAGAATTCTCATTATTCATTTCAGGAGGAAAAATGGATGCCAGCTTCAGGCTCACTCTGGCATGGCTCAGCAATATGATCATCTCATTGAATATCATTCAGGTTTTCAAATATTTAAAGAATATCATCCGCCTTCCTTTGTGGTTAAGCGTCTTAATTATTCTCTTCTTTGGAGTTTTTTCAACCAACATTGTTCTCTCTTTTACTCCGGAGAACTTCACATACACTTTATTTTTACTTTCCCTATACAATCATTACGCAGCCATAAAATTAAGAAAAGAAGAAAAAACACCTGCACCCGCATTATCACTGGCAGGTATTACCATCGGAGGACTTACCATTACTAATTTTGTAAAGGTTTTTATACCTCTCCTTTTTGAAAAAGATCTTTTCAGAAGCTGGAAAAAATTCGGGAATGCTGCACTTAGGGTAACTGTTGCTGTGATCTGTTTTGTACTCCTTTACCTGAACAGAATTGATTTTAAATACCAGAATATCTTTTCAAAAACCAATCAGCAATATGAAAAGTTCTCAAATGTAGAATCAATGCCGGCGTGGGATATGATTTTGTCCTTCTTTTTCGGAGGGAATATTCTTTTCCCGGGATTTATTATGTCTGATAAACACAATATGAAAGGATTCAACTTCAAAGGGCTTTATATGGATCTTTATTCGTCAGCTGTGCCTTACTTTTTTATAACAATATTACTGATCCTGATAAGTTGGAGTTATTTTAAAAATTTCAGGAATAAATGGGTCCAGATCATCATTATTTCATTTGCAGTTGATATCATCATCCATTGTGTGATGAGGTTCGGACTTCATACTTCCTACATCTATGGGGGACATTTCGTTTTTGTCTATCCGATACTTTTAGGATGGCTGTTTTACGCTTACAGATCATCCCCTAAAATCATGTCATTTTTAACATGGACGCTGGTGATATTATTCACCTATCTGTTGGCCAATAATATCTTCAGAATGACAGAATTCTTCTGGTTTATGGAAAATTATTATCAATAAAAAAAGCTGAGAAAATTACTCAGCTTTTTGTTTTTTATGTTAAAATAAATTAATCTTATTTTGCTTCAGCACAGAAAATTCTATATTGTACTGCTACTGCAGATTTAAAATATTCTCTGATTCTGGAAAGGTCACTTGCAGCACTTTGTTTTGTGAAATAACTTCCTGCTAAAATTTTATAATTAGGTCTTAAAGAAGCATCCGTTTCCACTTTCAGGTTAGGAAATCTTTTTCTGAAATAAGATTTTACCTCATTAGCTTCCTCATTACTTTTTACTGTTGTAATCTGGATTTTGAACCCTAAAATCCTAGGATTTTTCCTGCAAATTTCAGCATTGGTAAGCTCTCTGCTTGGCACAAAGATTTTAGGAGGTTTTGTGTTTATTCCGGTAGAAATTCCACTGTCATTATTGCTGAAATCTTTAGTAGAATTTGTTGGGACAGCTTTAGCACATTTCCCTTCAACTCCCTCCAGAGCAGCATTTATTTTGGAATCCATCGTCATGACAAGCTCCGTTCCTGACAGGGTATCTTTTTTAACAACCTGCTGTGCCTCAATATTATAAAATCCAAATAATGATAATATCGAAAATATTTTGATTAGATTTCTCATTTAAACTTGTTTCCGCAAATTTATACAAATTAAAAAACTATACCAAACAGGTTATTTAGAATCAATACAAATTAACCTTAAATGACATTTTCCCCTTTTTATATGCCGTTAAATTTCTGTTAAAAATATTATTTTTGCCGAATTGATTGAATGTTCAATAATTTACTAACATAAGATAATTTAAATGATTAGTTGGAGAAAGCATTATAAAAAAACGTTGATCGCGATAGGCTTATTGCTATCAACCAGTGCTTCATTTTACGGGCAAGACGGCGATCCTAAAAACGGAGAGAAACTTTTCAAAGCGAATTGTACTGCATGTCACGCGCTGGACAAACAGGTTGTAGGACCACCATTAAAAGGGGTTGTAGAACGTGTGAAGACAGAAGGTGGTGTAGACAAAGACTGGCTTCACAAGTGGATCAAAGACAACAAAGCTCTTAGAGCTTCTGGGGACAAATACGCCAATGAGATTTTTGAAAAGTTTAATAAGACTGAAATGCAGGTCTTTCCGAATCTTACAGACAAGGATATTGACGACATTTTAGCTTTCACAACTAACCCTCCTGCTCCGGAGGAGAAAAAACCGGAAGCAACCCCTGCAACTGACGCTACTGCGGCAGCTCCTGCAGACAAAACTACTACAAACGTTGTAATCATTTCACTTTTAGCGATCGCAGCTTTACTGGTTTGGATCCTGGTAAAACTAAGACAACTGGTAAAATTGGGTCAGTCTGAAGATTTAGCCGGACTTAACGAAACAAGAGTTCGTTCTTTCGGTGAAATGTACGAGAAGTTCCACTACATTGGTAAAGGTTTACTGGCAATTCTTGCTATTCTGGCTGCTTACGGAGTATGGAACTGGCTGATGTGGATCGGTGTTTACAAAGGGTACAAGCCTGAACAGCCTATCTACTTCTCTCACAAAATCCACGCTGGGGAACAGAAAATTGACTGTCAGTTATGTCACTCCAGTGCTAAATACGGAAAAGTATCTGAAATCCCTTCTATGAACGTTTGTATGAACTGTCACAGAACAATTTCTGAATACAACGCAGAACACTACATGGAACCAGGAAAAGACAAGGCATTCTATGACGGTGAAATCCAGAAGATCTACGCTGCAACAGGTTGGGATCCTGCAAAACAACAGTACACAGGAAAAACACAGCCGGTTGAATGGACAAGAATCCACAATATGCCAGACTTCGTTTACTTCAACCACTCTCAGCACGTAATTGCTGGAGAACAGGCAATCATCAATTCTTTCAACAAAAAGAATCCTAACAACAAAATTGATGTTGTATGTAAAGCTTGTCACGGTAAAATTGATACAATGAATGTTGTTCAGATGGCTAACGACTTTACGATGGGATGGTGTATCGAGTGCCACAGAACTACTGAAGTTGATATGAACAACGGTTATAATAAAGAGTACTTCAAGAATCTACATGACAAGTTGAAAAAACAATATCCACAAGATGGAGGTAAAATCACTGTAGATGCAATTGGAGGTCTTGAGTGTGGTAAATGTCATTATTAATAACTAAAAAATTAGAAGTATAAATGGCTTCAAACAAAATACAATTCAGAAGTATTCATGAACTTAAAGATCCGGCTTTGAATAATAAGCTGGCTCAGAAAGAGTTTCAGGAAGAAATTCCGGTAGAAGATTTCCTTGGAGATGCTGAGAAAAACGGATCAAGTACTTCAAGAAGAGATTTCCTTAAATTACTAGGATTCTCTACAGCAGCAGTTACATTGGCTGCCTGCGAAGCTCCGGTAATCAAAACGATTCCTTATGTGGTAAAGCCGCATGATATTATTCCGGGAATCCCTAACTATTACGCTTCAACTTATTTTGACGGTTTCGACTTTGCTAGTGTTTTAGTAAAAACCCGTGAAGGAAGACCTATCAAAATTGAACCCAACCCGGCTGGTGGTGATTTAGGTAAAACTAATGCAAGAGCTCAGGCAAGTGTACTTTCTCTTTATGATAACGATAAAGTAAAACAGCCTAAACTGGACGGAAAAGACGAAACTTTCGATAAAGTAGACAGTTTTGTGATGAAAGGGTTGGAAGAAGCTAAGGCGTCAGGCAAAAAGATTGTGGTTTTATCACACTCTTTTGCTTCACCAACTTTCAAAAAGTTATTCGCTGAATTCAAAGCTAAATATCCTACAGCAGAATTAGTAACTTATGATGCCTTCCCTTATTCTGCACAATTAGATGCAGCACAGGAAGTATTCGGACAAAGAGCATTACCTGTTTATGACCTTAGAGGTTCTGAACTGGTAGTTTCTTTCCAGGCTGATTTCTTAGGAGATTATAACGCTTCAAGCTTAGAAACTTCTTATGCAGCAGCAAGAAAGCCAGGACCAAACATGTTAAGACACATCCAGGTGGAGTCTAACATGTCATTAACCGGTGCTAATGCTGACTCCAGATACAGATTAAAACCAAGTGCTGTAAACAAGACTTTAGTTGAAGTTTACAATGCAATCGTAGGTGGTGGTACTTCTGATAAGACTGCAACTGAAATTGCTAACGAATTGAAAGCAAAAGGAAGCAAAGCTGTTGTTTTTGCTGACGGTTCTAAAGGAGCACAGGTTTTAGCACACTTAATCAACCAGAAATTAGGTTCAGTAGCTTTCACAGGTAAGGCCAACTTACTGAAAGAATTCGACGGTGCAAGATACCAGGAATTCCTTGGATGGGTAAACGGTGGACAGGTTGGTGTTTTAGTTACCAACAATGTGGATCCTATCTACTCTCATCCAAAAGGAGAAGATTTCAAAAAATCTTTATCTAAAGTTCCTTACGTAATTGCTGTAGCAGATAAGAAGAATGAAATGTACAAAGCAGCGAAAGCTGTAATTCCGGTTGCTAACTGGTTAGAGTCCTGGGGAGATATCGAACCACAGACAGGAGTATATTCATTAATGCAGCCTACCATCCAGAAAATCTACAAATCAAGACAGATTGAAGAATCTCTATTGGTTTGGAAGAACGGAAAAAACAATGCCGCAAACAACTACTACGATTATTTAAAAGCGAGCTCTGCTTCTCTTTTAGGTGGTACTTCTTTCAACAAGGCATTGTATAACGGTATCAACGCTTCTACCAATGCAACAACTCTATCTTATGCAGGTGGAAACGCTGCTCAGGCTGTTGCTGAACTAGGAAACTTTAAACCTTCTGAATTAGAATTAGTATTATACACTAAGACTTCTATGGGAGACGGTACTCAGGCAAACAACCCTTGGTTACAAGAATTACCTGACCCAATCACAAGAATGTCTTGGGATAACTATTTGACAATTTCTCCAAAAGACGCAGAAAAGTTCGGAATCGATAACGACCTTAACGCAAGAATGCAGTTGGATGGTTCTATCGTAAACCTTACTGTAAACGGAGTAACAATAAAAGACGTTCCTGTATTCGTACAACCGGGACAAGCTGAAGGATCTGTAGGTCTTGCGCTTGGTTATGGTAAGAAAAACTCAGGAGCAACTGCTGATACCGGGGTAAATGCTTATCCTTTATTTGACGGTTCTAACCTTGTTCTTTCAGGTGTTAAAATCGAAAAAACAGGAGAAGACCACGAATTTGCAGGGATCCAGCTTCAAAATACATTGATGGGCCGTTATGAGATCGCGAAAGAAGTTCCTTTGGCAGATTTCATCAACGTAGCTTTCGATGACGAGCACAAAGGATGGAACAAGCCTTTGGAGTACCACACCATCAGCGGAGCTCTTCCAGCAAGAAAAATTGACCTTTGGGATGCTTTCGATGATACAGACGGACCTCACTTCAACTTATCTATCGACCTGAACTCTTGTACGGGTTGTGGAGCATGTATCATTGCTTGTCAGGCAGAAAACAACGTTCCTGTAGTAGGTAAAGAAGAAGTAAGAATGTCAAGAGATATGTACTGGTTAAGAATTGACCGTTACTATTCTTCAAGACAAACGGTAGAAGTATACGAAGGATTAAAAGATGGAATGGCTGTACCTGAATTATACGGTACTGCATTCAACAAAGAAGGAGGTGCACTGAACCATCCTGCTGATAATCCGGATGTAATCTTCCAGCCGGTAATGTGTCAGCACTGTAACCACGCTCCATGTGAAACGGTATGTCCGGTAGCGGCTACTTCACACGGTAAGCAAGGTCAAAACCATATGGCTTACAACAGATGTATCGGTACAAGATATTGTGCAAACAACTGTCCTTACAAAGTAAGACGTTTCAACTGGTTTACTTATAACCTAAATGACAAGTTCGATTTCAACATGAACAATGATTTAGGAAGAATGGTACTTAACCCGGATGTAGTTGTAAGAACTAGAGGGGTAATGGAGAAATGTTCAATGTGTATCCAAATGACTCAGAATACAATTCTTGAGGCTAAGAAAGAAGGAAGAAGAGTGAAGGATGGAGAATTCCAGACGGCCTGTTCTAAAGCTTGTTCTACTGGAGCAATGACATTTGGAGATATGAACGATAAAGATTCTGAAATTAGAAAGGTATATGCCTCTAACAGAAGATATTATTTACTAGAGGAGATCGGAACAAAACCAAACGTGTTCTATCACACTAAAGTAAGAAACAGAGTAGAAAAATAAAGTTTAAATAATAAATAGGTAAAAAATGTCAGGACATTACGAAGCTCCGATAAGGGAACCTCTAATTATTGGTCACAAAACTTATCACGATATTACAGAAGATATCGCACGACCTATCGAAGAAAGAGCAGGTAAATTATGGTGGATCTCATTATATGCTGCGCTAGTTCTATTCCTCTATGGATTCGGCTGTATCGCTTACACTATCGGGACAGGTATTGGAGCATGGGGGCTTAACAGAACTATTAACTGGGGTTGGGATATTACCAACTTCGTATGGTGGGTAGGTATCGGTCACGCCGGGACCCTAATCTCCGCAGTATTATTATTATTTAGACAGAGATGGAGAATGTCTGTAAACAGATCTGCAGAGGCGATGACGATCTTTGCGGTTGTACAGGCGGCAATCTTCCCTGTAATCCACATGGGTAGAGTTTGGGTTGGATACTGGGTATTCCCTTTACCAAACCAATTCGGTTCTCTTTGGGGGAACTTCAACTCTCCTCTACTTTGGGACGTATTTGCGATCTCCACGTATTTCTCAGTATCAACGGTATTCTGGTTCATGGGTCTAATCCCTGACTTTGCAATGATCAGAGATAGAGCTAAAACTCCTTGGACTAAGAAAATTTATACATTCCTTGCATTCGGTTGGGGTGGTAAAGCAAAACACTGGCAAAGATTCGAAGAACTTTCTTTGGTTCTTGCAGGTTTGGCAACTCCGCTTGTATTCTCAGTACACACTACCGTATCCTTCGACTTCGCGACTTCAGTAATTAAAGGATGGCACTCAACAATCTATCCTCCTTACTTCGTTGCCGGTGCGATCTTCTCAGGATTTGCAATGGTACAAACACTATTGTTGGTAGCTAGAAAAGTGTGTCACTTAGAAGAGTATATTACAATGTATCATATCGAAATTATGAACATCGTAATCATCTTAACTGGTGGTATGGTAACTGTAGCTTACGCCACTGAATATTTCATCGGATGGTACTCAGGTTCAAGATTCGAAGATTTCACATATCTTTCTCCGGGTGCTGCTGTAGGACCTTACTGGTGGGCATTCTGGTCATTGATCATCTGTAACCTTGTTATTCCTGCTTCTTTCTGGTTCAAGAGACTAAGAACGAACATTATCTGGACATTCATTGTTGCATTGATCATCAACATCGGTATGTGGTTTGAGCGTTTTGATATCATCGTTATCAACCTTTCCAGAGACTACTTACCAGGATCATGGACAATGTTTAAGCCAACGATCATTGATGTGGGTGTATACTTAGGAACAATCGGATTCTTCTCTGTATTATTCTTATTATATGCAAGAACATTCCCTGTAATTGCACAGGCTGAATTAAAATCGATTTTGAAAATCTCAGGTGAAACTTATAAAGCAAAAGAAGGAGATGAGCACCACTAAAATTGTATACGGACTTTATGCTGACGACGACGATTTGATGAACGGCGTTAAAGCATTCAACGATAAAGGAATCGCAATCAACGAAGTTTATACTCCGTTTCCGGTTCACGGACTAGATAAAGCTTTAGGTTTAAAGAAAACCAGAATTTCTGATGCTGCTTTTATCTATGCTTGTTATGGTGTAACTATCGGTGCTACTCTTACCTGGTATGTGATGAATCACGACTGGCCTCAGAATATCGGTGGTAAGCCAGCTTTTGACTGGGGACACAACATGCCTGCATTCGTAGTTCCAATGTTCGAATTAATGGTATTCTGTGCGGCTCACATGATGTCTTTAACTTTCCTGGTTAGAAACAAAATGTATCCGGGAGCTCCGGCTCAGAACCCAGACCCTAGGACTACTGACGATAAATTCATGATGGAATTTGTAACTGAAGATGTAGAATCTGTAAAGCAGTTGCTTATTGAAACTGGAGTTGAAGAAATAACTGTTAAAGATGCTTAAAATGAAAAAGAATGTATTAAAGATTACAGCAGTTTTAGGTTTAACAACAGTTTTACTTAACTCTTGCGGACCAAAGGAGAATACTCCATTGGTATATTTCCCGGACATGTATTTTCCGGTAGCTTATGATCCATTGATGAAAGCCCAGGATGCGTATTCAGATCATGAAAATGAAATTCCTGCTTTTGTTAAAAATAATGGTGCAACAGGCCTTTCTCCGGTAGAAGGATCCGTTCCTCAGAATAAAGACGGCGTTTTTGAAGAAAGCTTATTACCTAAAAATGTTGACGAGTACAACGCAGGGTATGAAGCCTCTAAAAAACTTACCGTATCTCCTTTGAATCCTGCTAACGCAGCGAAGGACCTTGAAAGAGGTAAAATATTGTTTGATCACACTTGTGCTGCATGCCACGGAACAGGAGGTGATGGACAAGGACCTATCGTACAAAGTGGAGCATTCTCCGGAGTACCGAACTATGCTGACAGAGAAATTACTGTAGGATCTGTTCATTATGTATTAACAAACGGTAGAAATGCCATGGGATCTTATGCGGGACAACTGAACGCAGGAGACAGATGGAGAGTAGCAATGTATGTGATGAGTGCTTTCAAAAAAGGAGCAGCAGCACCGGCAGCAGCTACAGCGGCGGCACCAGCAACAACTGAAACGACTACCGAAACTAAAAAATAAGAAAAGAAATGTATAGTTTTTCACCAAAATTAAAATCAACTTCTATAATACTTCTTGTTGTAGGTTTAGTTCTTTTCGGTATTGGTTTCTTTTTGAACAAAGGAATTTCTACTGAGAAAATAGAACAAATGATGGAAGCTGTTCATGCTTCAGGTCATACTGCTCCTACACACTCAAGTGAAATGGTTGGACCTCAGGATCACGCAGCTCACCTTGAGCACGCTACATTGCAGGTACACAACCAGCCTTTAGCAGCAATACATTTTGTAGCTGTATTTTTCTTTGGAGTTAGCTGCTGCGTATTATTCTTCTATTCTATTCAGCACGCTGCACACGCAGGATGGCCGATCATCATTACAAGAGTAATGGAAGCGATTGCTTCTTATATCCCTTACGGTGGTGCAATCTTAGTAATCCTGATGATCTTGAACATCACTCATAATGGTCACTTATTCCACTGGATGGACCCTGAATTGACAAACCCGGATTCTCCGCATTTTGATGTGATCTTATTCGAAAAGAAAAAATTCTTAAATATTCCTTTCTACGCAGTAAGAACTTTAATCTATGTGATTGGTGCTTCTTTCTTCGCATGGAAATTAAAAGCTCAGTCTAAGAAAGTAGACGAAACGAAGTCTAAAGTAGAGTACCAGATGCTTTACAGATGGTCAGTAGGATACATCGCATTCTTCGGATTTGCTTCTGCAGCTTGGGCTTGGGACTGGTTGATGTCTATTGACCCTCACTGGTATTCTACAATGTATATCTGGTATTCAATGGTTAGCTGCCTTTCAAGTGGTATTGCCGTAATCATTTTATTAAGTGTTTACCTTAAGAAAAATGGTTTCTTACCACAGTTCAATGACAACCACTTACACGATTTAGGAGTATTCCTTTTCGCTACAAGTATGCTTTGGACATATACATGGTTTGCTCAATTCATGCTTTACTGGTATGCCAACGTTCCGGAAGAGGTTAACTACTTCTTCGGTAGATTCCAGCACTACTCTCCTACTTTCTTACCGATGTTGATCATCAACTTCTTATTACCGCTATTGGTATTGGTAAGCAGCAGCATCAAGAGAAATTACAAAGTAGTTACTACAATGGCAGTAGTGGTGATCCTGGGACACATCTTAGATTACTTCAACATGGTAATGCCAGGAACAGTAGGACCATACTGGAACACTCCTGAAGTATTCCTTTTAATCCTTGGAGCAATCCTGTTCGTAGTTGGATTATTTATGTTTACTGTACTTTCAGCTTTATCTAAACTGAAGTTGATTCCTACAGGAAACCCGTTCTTACACGAATCTGAAATTTATGAGTATCCTTTCTAAGGACTTGTAACAAAATAAAATGATAAAAGACTGATTGTTAAAACGATCAGTCTTTTTTTATGCATATCAATCAGCAGCCATCCATTCTGAAAGGTATGCGTCTATACTGGCATCAACATTTAAAAACAAAATTTTATTATGAAAACAAAACTTTTCCTCTATTCGCTCTTTCTTTTTCTGGCCAGCTTTATCCAGGCTCAGACCATCACTTTCGTTTCTGAAAAAAATAATATTCCCCTTCCCAGAGTTTCAGTATTTGGAAAAGACGGAACCATTTTAGCCTATTCGGATATTGAAGGTAAGATTGACAAACAGTCATTGTCGCCTTCTCAGGAGAAGTTCCAGCTTGTCTATAATAATTTTCCGGTGGCTACTTTATCTTATTCGGACTTTGATCAGTCCGTTATAAAAATCAATGATCAGGTAAAGGAAATTGAAACAGTAGTTATCAAGAACAGCAAACCAGCCAGGTACATTTTTATCAAAGGGAATTTTAATGCCTACGTAACGGTAAATAATAAGCTGAACAGTTATGCAGACGGAATTGTAACTTATATTTTCGACAACAAAACAAAAAAACTGAAAAATACCAATGTAGAGCAGTACAGGGTATTCAGAATGGCAGAATCTAAAAACGAAAAGAAAGAAACTTCATCATGGGATTATGGCAACTCACTGAATCTCCCCAAACTTAAAAACGTGGGGAACCCGGAAGAATATAAAAACTCAAAAAATACGATCAGAGAGTTGAAGGGAGATCGCAGAGACCAGATTGAAGTGACAGGAGGTATTCTGCAGGAAAAAGAATTTTCATTTTTCGGATACCGGTTTTATGATATCAGAACCATTTTAAACATGTCCTTCGAAAAGGATTCAGAGAAGACCCTGAAAGATTTCCTGGAATATAATGAACTTGTTTTTGTTAAACTAAAACATAAAAGTGAACCCGAATATAATCAGATTGCAGTTTACAATAATTTCTATCCTACAGAATTAAGCTTCAACAATGACAACGATATTGAAAAAGTAAAATTTGATAAAGGCAACAGCAGTTATAAAACCCCTTATTGGCAGGATCCGTCATTCCCCAATATGCAGACTATCTTCAGTAACTTTTTCAAAGGAGATCTGAAAGAACAACCTAACAAAAAGTAAAAATATAAGTTTATGGCTACTGTGAACGGGAATATAACAGTCCATAAAATATAAAGTGAAAATAAAAATCAGTATTAATAAAGGTTTTACTAAATTTGCAACAAACCAAATAAAAATGAAAAAGTTTTCTTTTCTACTTGTTTTCAGCCTGTTGCTTTTTACAGCATGCAAGAAAGATCATGTAGATGCTACGAATACTAAAACACTGCAGTCAAGTATCAACGATATGACTTCCAGTTTACCGACCATTAAACAGATTAAGTTTAATGAAGCTCTTTATATCCTTAAAACATTTGGAGTAGAAGCTGATGGTGATATCAATGAGCTGAAAGCCCTTGGAAAACTGATCAACGGGAAAAAAGTTCCTGAGATCATGGCTCTGGCTGATGAAGTTGCACAGAAAAACGGAATCGAATGGGCAAGTACTGCCCCTCCATCACTGGGAGAAATGAATATCTTCGGGGATGATAAAGCTAAAGAAAGCGATCCGAATGATGTAAAAGCCGGATCATTAAGCCTTGTGACAAGACCTACAGGTGATGACGGAACCGGAGCGCCAACCGCTATTCAGATCGTTCCGAGACTTGTAGACGCTGCAGGAAACCCGGTATCATTTACCGGAGCCGGCCTTGAAGCTACTCTTGAAGTCTTCAGTAACGGTGTAAGACTGGTAACAGCCAAAAACCTGATGCAGGATAACAACTTCAAAGGTTTCAACCTGAAATTCTCCTCTATCCCTGCTTCTAAAGTAGTGGATAATAAAATAGACATTACCGTTTCTGTAAAGACAACAGCTAAGACTTTCAAAATGTCAAAAATCGGGCTTGACGTGAATGCAGCAGCCCTGAAAGTACCTGCCGTTCCAAAAACAGATTCAACAGCTGTATCTGAACAGCCAAGCGCAGTGGTAGATCCCAATAACCCAACAGCTCCTTCCGGAACTGCTACAGATCCTGCAGCAGCTACTCCTGCAGCACCAGCTGCACCAAAACAGCCGACCACAGATCCTAAAAATACAGTAAGCAAATTTTTGAACAGTGTGAGCTCTCAGAATTTAAAAGCAGCCTATGAAACATCCAGCAATCCTAGCTGGGGAAGCTACGAATCTTTTTCAAACCCTACTTCAGGTTTCGGGTCTGTGAAAAACGTGAGCGTAAAGAATATTACGACAAGCGGTGCTACAGCCAACAGTGCCAGCGTAAATGCTACTTATGATGTAACGGATAAAAGCGGAAAGACTACTTCCCTAAAAGTAACTTTCGGGCTTAAAAATGTAAACGGAGACTGGAAAATTTCCAGCTATAAAATCAATTAATAAATGGCTTCAGCAGAACTGATCAACAAATTAGAAGAAACAATTGAAAACATCCCCGATTTTCCGATTCAGGGAATACAGTTTAAGGATATTTCACCAATCTTTTTAAACCCAAAACTTTATGAAGAGGTAATTACAGATCTTGCAGCCTTCAGTAAAGGAAAAATAGATGCAGTCTGCGGAATAGAAAGCCGTGGTTATCTTTTTGGAATTGCTATTGCTGTCGCATTGGAAGTTCCGTTTATCCTGATCAGAAAAGCAGGTAAACTTCCCCCTCCTGTCATTTCTGAAGAATATGATCTGGAATATGGAAGTGCCATTATCGAAACCCGTGAAGGACAGTTAAAGCCAGGACAAAGAGTTTTGATTCACGACGATCTTTTAGCAACAGGAGGAACCACTGAAGCGGCTGCCAAACTGGTAGAAAAACAAGGAGCCACTGTTTCACAATTCAGCTTTCTGATTGGTTTAAAAGGACTGGGAGGCGATGAGAAGTTGAAAAAATTCGGTGCAGAAGTCTATCATATTTTAGAATATTAAGATTTAATACATAAGCTTCGACATGCTCGGCATGACAAACCTAATAATTTACTGTGAGATTTGAACAGGTAGTATTAGAAGTGTCATCCTGATTCTGTCGAAGCATCTTTTTTTAATTAATTCCTCATTCACGGCTACAATTCATAAAATTTCATTAATAATACTCAGAAAGTATTTTGTAAATCATTCAGAAACAATTAAATTTGCATTTCAATTTTTAAAAACTTATGGCAAAATTGGGAAAGAGTGCTCAGAACGAGCAAGAAGGTAAAGAAACGGTTGAGTTCTTTAAAGACCTTGACAGAGAAGCATTAAACACTGAAAGATTTGTTGAAAAATATTCAAAACCTTTGGGATTAATATTTGGAGCATTACTTTTAGGGGTTTTAGGATTCTTTGCTTATAAGCAATTTGTAATTGCGCCAAAGAACGCTGAAGCTGTAAAAAGTTTCCTTGCTGCTCAGAAAAACCTTACAGAAGGTAAAGATAAAGATGCTTTAGGCGGAAAATCTGCGGCTAATCCTGGCTTTATAGGTACAGCTAATGAATATTCTTCTACTGAAATCGGTAAACTTTCTGCTTACAATGCCGGTTTATTAAAATTCAAAGAAGGAAAATTCCAGGAAGCTTACGATCTTTTGGATAAATTCTCTTCCAAAAACAAAACCCTGATGGCAATGAAGTATGGAGCTATGGCTGATGCAAAATCAGGCCTTAATAAAAATGACGAGGCTCTTTCTTTACTAGACCAGGCAGCATCAGCATCAGATGATCCTTATACAACCTATTATTTCACAAGAAAAGCAGGTATCGTTGCATTAGGATTAAAGAAAAATGCAGAAGCTAAAAAATACTTCGCTACAATTGACGAAAAATATCAGGACTACGACAACGGAATGTCTGATTCTTATATTGAAATGACTAAATATTATTAAAAAATGGCAACAGTTAATCTTTCCGATTACAAGCCACTTCATATAACTAATGCCGAAGATTTTTCTATCGGCATTGTTTTTTCTGAGTGGAATGATTTTGTAACGTACAATCTTCGTGATGCAGCTTTGGAAATTCTTGAAAAAGAAGGGGTAAAACCCGAAAACATCAAGCTTTTTCCGGTTCCGGGCGCTTTTGAATTAAGCTATGCAAGTATGCAGCTTTGTAAAGAAAGGAAGTATGATGCAGTAATCTCTATCGGATGTGTTATCCGTGGGGAAACGCCGCATTTTGATTACGTATGTTCTGCAGTAGCACAGGGAATCAAGGATTGTAATATTATGACTGATACTCCTACTATTTTCTGTGTATTGACAGATGACACCAAAGAACAATCTATTGCAAGAAGCGGTGGTGATCTTGGAAACAAAGGCGTAGAAGCAGCTGTAACAGCTCTTAGAATGATTGATTTCAAAAAGAAATTATCTGATAAAAAAGGAAATATCGGTTTTGGACATTCTTAACCGGAGTTTACTTTCAAAATATCATGGGACTATTTTTTAATAGTCCTTTTTTATTGAATATTAATAAATCATAAATCTCATCAATAAAAAGGATGTTTTTGTTTTTTTCCGTCAAAAGTTCTCTACAAAAACTATCTTTGTGAAAACTAATAAAAACAGTCAATACATGTTTTTAAAAAAAATAAAACCCTTCCTTTATTTAGGAATTTTCTATCTTATTATTTCATTGATAATAAGAATAATATTCTTTTTTCATCCTATTACAACAGCTGGTTTTGGATTTTTCGAAGTCGTAAAGGTTCTGCTGATAGGTCTGGTAAATGACGTTTTTGTCTTCATATTGGCCAGCTCTATTCTCGCCCTTTATTTCCTCTTCCTTTCCAATTCGAAATATAAAAAACCTTACGGCTCCATTATTTTGGGAGCATTGGTTCTGTTCTTCCTTTATATATGGCTTGTTCCGAACAATATTTTCAAGCAGTACGGCGGTTCTGTAATGGAAATCGCTCTTGCCTTCGTAGGAATAAAAACTCTTTTCTTCGGATTGATGCTTTTTCTTCCTTCACAAAGAATTAAAATCCGTAATACTCTTTATTTCATTACGTTATTCTTATACGTTCTTGTGATTATTTTCAACGGCGTAAGTGAATATTTCTTCTATAATGAATTTGGGGTGCGTTATAATTTTATTGCAGTAGATTACCTTATTTATACGAATGAGGTGATCGGAAATATCATGGAAAGCTATCCTGTTATTCCATTGTTTTCTGCAATTATGATCGTTACGCTTGCCATTACATGGTTTATTTATAAGAAAACGAAAGATGAGCTTCTGGACCTTCCTGATTTTAAACAAAAAATGGTGCTTCTCGGCAGTTTCATGGTGCTTTGTGCCCTCAGTGCACTGGCTATACCTTCTTTAATGCAGATCCGGTCAGACAATGTTTTTGCAGACGAAATTGAAGCGAACGGACTTCCTAAGTTCTATTGGGCCTTCACTCATAATGAGCTGGATTACTTCCAGTTTTATTCACAGATTAACCAGCAGCAGGCTGAAAAGAATTTCCTGAGCCAGTATCCGCAGCATACACTATCCAGAGCGGTTGTTGCAGAACAGCCGGAAATGAAGAAGAATGTAGTATTGATTTCTATCGAAAGCCTTTCTGCAGATTTTATGGAACATTATGGAAATACACAGAAAATTACTCCTTTCCTGGATAGCCTTGCAGAGAAATCTCTGATGTTTACCAATCTTTATGCTACCGGAAACAGAACCGTACGCGGACTGGAAGCCTTAACATTGTGTATTCCCCCAACTGCGGGAGAAAGCATCATCAAAAGAGATGACAATAAGAATAAATTCACAACCGGAAATGTCTTTAAATCCAAGGGATATGATGTCAGATTTTTATACGGAGGTTACAGCTATTTCGACAATATGCAGGATTTCTTCGGAGGAAACGGCTATGACATTGTAGACAGAAACAGCTTTAAACCAGAAGAAATCACTTTTGCCAACGTTTGGGGTGTTGCTGATGAGGATATGGCCAGAAAAGCCATTCAGGTAATGAATGCTGAAGCGAAATCAGGAAAACCATTTTTCAATCACTGGATGACTGTTTCCAATCACAGACCGTTTACTTATCCTGACGGAAGAATCGATATTCCGGGAACAGCAAAATCCCGTGAAGGCGGTGTAAAATATACAGACTACTCGCTTAAACTGTTCTTTGAGATGGCTAAGAAGCAGGATTGGTATAAGAACACGGTTTTTGTGATCATTGCTGACCACTGCGCATCAAGTGCCGGAAAAACAGAGCTTCCGATGGATAAATACAGAATTCCTGCAATGGTATTCTCAGAAGGATTTATTCAGCCGCAGAAATTTAATGGACTGATGTCTCAGATTGATGTAATGCCTACCCTTTTCGGATTGCTGAATTTCAGCTATCAGTCTAAATTCCTCGGCCAGGATGTGTTCAAACCGGAATTCCAGCCTAAAGCTTATGTGGCAACCTATCAGGATCTGGGCCTTATAAAAGACGGACATCTGACTATTATTTCTCCGGTAAAAAAGGTAAAACAATATTCTCTGGAACTGGAAAAAAGTGATCTGGCACCTGAGTTTAAGCTGTATTACGACGAAAACCTATTAAAAAATCCGGATCAGAAACTGGTAGATGACGCTGTATCAGCATATCAGTCTACTTCTTACTGGTTAAAAACGAAACAGCTTAACAGATAAATATCTAAATATTTTCGCTTATAATCTGGTGTAAAATATTTAAATTAACCGATAAATTTATTAGTATGAAATGGACAGACGACAGAGGCGGAAACGTTGATGACCGCCGTGGTTCAGGAGGCGGAAGTGGCGGTATGATTGTAGGAGGCGGACTCGGGACCTTAATTATAGCAGCTATCGTGTTCTTTTTAGGAGGTGACCCATCCGGTATTTTGAATTCCGGAAGCATGCAGCCTTCAGGCAATACAGGAGAACAAAGAGAACTGACTGCCGGTGAAAAACAAGTCGGAGAAATGGTCGACATGATGGCCAAATGGAATATCCTTACCTGGGATCAAATTTTTAAAGAAAACGGAATGACTTACAGTGCTCCCCAGGTAGTTCTTTTCGAAAATACAACTTCTTCAGCATGTGGTACAGCGCAGTCTGCCATGGGGCCATTCTATTGCCCGGCTGATCAGAAAGTGTATATGGATATGAGCTTCTTCAATGAGCTTCAGCAAAAGTTTGGCGCCAAAGTAACCGAATTTACAGTGGCTTATGTTCTTGCGCATGAAGTAGGGCACCATGTGCAGACTCTTTTGGGAACGACTCAAAAAGTAGATGCGTTAAGAAGAAGCGGAAGATATTCTGAAGAGCAAATGAACAGAGTTTCCGTTGCTACAGAATTACAGGCAGATTTCTATGCAGGCGTGTGGGCAAAAAGAACCAATGACAGCAAACATATTCTGGAGCCCGGAGATATTGAATCGGCCATAGATGCTGCAGAAGCTGTTGGAGATGATAATATCCAGAGAAGAGCACAGGGATATGTAAATCAGGAAAGCTTTACTCACGGATCTTCTGCACAGCGTAAAGAATGGTTTATGAAAGGATACAACACCGGAGATATCAGACAGGGTGATACTTTCAACCAGCTGTTGAAATAATTTATAAAACTTTTAAATAATAAAAAATGCGGTCTCAGTGTGAGGCCGCATTTTTATTATTGCAATTCGATCGGATTAGAATTCTTCTTGGCTTCTTCTTTTATCCGCTCTTCCATTCTCTTTCTCATATCGGCAGGATTCTGATTTCCGCCCCCGCCAGGGCCCCTTCCGCCACCAGCTATTACCGTTGTCATAAATCCACCTTGCCCTCCTCCTTGTGTCATAAATGACATAGGATCAGTCTTAAATTTTTGCTGCTGCTTTACAAAATCGGCTCTTTTCACTTTTAAAGTATTTCCAAACTGGTTCAAAGCAGGAAATTCTGCAATTTTGTAATTCTTCATAAGATCAAAAGAATAATCTCCTTTGTCATCTTCTATTTTTACAATTAATCCCGGAAGTCCGCCAAACTTGTATGGTCCGTCCTGATAAGGAAGATCCGTGGTAAACCATGCGGTCCATTTTCTGCCTCCAAAATCAGTTTCTGCTTTCTGAACTTTATATTCACCTATTTTTCTTGTTTCCGATTCAATTTTCCAGTTCAGCGGTCTGTCCTCTTCGTACGAATAAATATCACGTCCGATTCTGTCTTTGAAGTAGGTCTTTTGGTTGGTCTTATCCTTTTCTACAGAATAGTTGATATTGGACCTCAGACTTTCCATCTGATCTCTGTTAATACTTCCTCTTCCGCCTCCGCCCTGAAATGCCTTTTGCATGATAGAATCCCTTTTGATTCTGTTTTCAGAGTAAAACACCGATTTTTCAGGGGAAATATCCAGATAAGCATTTTCTGTCTTGATATCTGTTTTATTTTCTGCATCCGGCTTCATAGTCACCTGATACACAAACCTGTTTGTCTGTGCAGAAACATTCTGTATGAAGAGTGCCAATGCGATAATACCTAATTTTTTCATTTATATTTTTATTTATTTTAATTCAATTGGATTTTGAGTCGTATTCGTAAAAGAAGGAACTTCTCCAGACGAACCTGTTGAGACCGGGATTCCTTGATTTTCACCTCCCATTCCCCGATGCATTCCACCACCATGGCCACCGCCTCTCATTCCTCCGCCACTCATTACGCCCATGCCACTATGTTTTCCTTCTCTGAAATTCATATTTCCGTTATTTCCAGCCATTGCTTTTCTGCTTTTACCAAACTCCAGCTCCAACGCTGCTTTATCGCCATGGAAATTTATCCTTGTACTTTGTTTGGCATCCGGCTCCATCTGTTCTTCAAAAGCATTTTTAATGATCATCTTTTTAACGAGATCAAATTTATAATCCCCCTTATCATCTTCCAGCTTTACAATCAGGCCCGGCAATCCTGAGAATTTGTACGGCCCGTCAGGGAAAGGAATTTCTTTGGTAAACCATGCAGTCCAGGTTCTTCCGCCAAATTCAGTGACTGCTTTTTGAGCAGCATACCCTTTCTGTTTCTCAATTACATTTGTCACTTCCCATTGTAAAGGTCTGTCTTCCCGATAGTAAATTTGTTTCCCGGCAGCCTTTTCATAGTAATACACTTTCTGTTCCGGAATAGCTTTGGTAATAAAATATTCAAAAAAAGTAGGTTCAAAATGTTTTCTCCCTTCCATTTTTGAAAAATCTTTTTCCTCTTTTCTCTGAGTTTCTTTCGCTTCTGATCTTATAGAAGCAACAAGAGAGTCTCTTTTCAATTTGTTTTCGCTGATAAAGAGCGAGTGTCCTTCTTTGATGTCCAGAAAAGTTCTCTCACTTTTCATGCTTACCAGATTGATTGAATCCGGGTTTACCAGCGTTTCATAAACGAATCTTGTGGTTTGGCCATAAGATACTGTGGTGAGAAACAACACAAAAAAGATGATGATTTTTTGTCCCATTACCAATTTTCTTTATAGATCGGAAATACAACAGAAGGTTAAAATTACAAATGAAATCTTCACATAAAGAGAAGAAATTTATCTGTCTTTACCATAAATTGTAACCGCTATTAATATCAGAATCATTAAAATAGATATCTTCGATTTGAGATTGCGGAAATTAGTTCGTATTTTTGCATCATTAAATCATTCTAAATAAATACAATGATAAAAGTATCAGACCATGCAAAGGAGAAAGCCATCCAGTTGATGACGGAAGATGGTTTTAACCCTGCTGAAGATTATATAAGAGTAGGGGTGAAAAGCGGCGGATGCTCTGGTTTAGAGTATGTTTTAAAGTTTGACAACGAAAAAACAGACGCAGATCAGATTTTTGAAGATAATAACATTAAAATTATTATAGATAAAAAATCCATCCTTTATTTAGCAGGAACAACTCTTGAATATTCAGGAGGATTGAACGGAAAAGGGTTTGTTTTTAACAACCCGAATGCATCCAGAACATGTGGGTGCGGGGAATCATTTAGTCTTTAGAGAAAAGACATTAGATCCTAGATTTCAGACCTCAGAGCTATTCTGGATTCTGAAATCTACCATCTGAAATCTAAAAAATTATAATGAGTAAATATACAGAAGACGATTTAAGAGTCGATCTAGAAAATAAAAAATATGAATTCGGTTGGGAAACCAAAATAGATTATGAAGATTTCCCGACCGGATTAAATGAGGATATCATCCGTGCGATCTCTGCTAAAAAAGAAGAACCGGAATGGATGACTGAATGGCGACTGGAATCTTTCAAAATCTGGCAGAAAATGGTAGAGCCTGAATGGGCCAATATCAAATATGAAAAACCGGATTTTCAGGCAATCCGTTACTATGCTGCTCCTAAAGTAAAGCCTGAGCTGGCAAGCCTTGATGAAGTAGATCCTGAATTATTGAAAACATTCGAAAAACTAGGGATTAATATTGAGGAACAAAAAAGACTTTCAGGAGTTGCTGTGGATATTGTAATGGACTCAGTTTCTGTGAAAACCACTTTCCAGGATACACTGGCAGAAAAAGGAATTATTTTCTGTTCAATTTCTGAGGCTATTAAAAACCATCCTGATTTAGTAAGAAAATATCTTGGAAAAGTTGTTCCGAGAGGAGATAACTTTTATGCAGCATTGAATTCCGCAGTATTCTCTGACGGAAGTTTCTGTTATATTCCCAAAGGGGTAAAATGCCCGATGGAACTTTCCACTTACTTCCGTATCAACCAGGCAGGAACAGGGCAGTTTGAAAGAACGCTTCTTGTAGCTGACGAAGGAAGTTATGTTTCTTACCTTGAAGGATGTACAGCTCCGTCAAGAGATGAAAACCAGCTTCACGCTGCTGTAGTGGAACTGATTGCACTAGACAATGCTGAAATTAAATATTCAACCGTACAGAACTGGTATCCAGGTAATGAAGAAGGAAAAGGCGGAGTATTCAACTTCGTCACCAAAAGAGGGCTTTGCGAAAGAAATGCAAAAATCTCCTGGACACAGGTTGAAACTGGATCTGCAGTAACATGGAAATATCCTTCCTGTATCTTAAAAGGTGACAATTCAATCGGAGAGTTCTACTCTATCGCTGTAACGAACAATCACCAATACGCAGATACAGGAACAAAAATGATCCACATTGGTAAAAACACCAAATCTACGATCATTTCCAAAGGTATTTCTGCTGGAAAATCCCAGAATTCCTACAGAGGACAGGTAAAAGTAATGCCTTCTGCAAAAGGAGCCAGAAACTTTTCGCAGTGTGACTCTTTATTGATGGGTAATGAATGTGGGGCACACACTTTCCCTTACATTGAAATCAAAGATCCTACTGCACAATTGGAGCACGAAGCAACCACTTCAAAAATCGGGGAAGATCAGATTTTCTACTGTAACCAGAGAGGTATTGATACTGAAAGAGCTATTGCTTTAATCGTAAATGGTTTCAGTAAAGAGGTTTTAAATAAACTTCCGATGGAATTTGCTATTGAAGCGCAGAAACTACTTGAAATTTCATTGGAAGGATCAGTAGGATAAAGATATGTTAGCTACAGAAAGATTAATTTTAAGAAAACCATCAAAAGAAGACTTTGAAAAATTCTTCGAAATTAATCATGACCCTGAAACCAATATTCATAATCCAGCCGGACCCATGAGTTTTCAAAAAGCAGAAAGTACATTTACGAAAATGCTTGAACACTGGGAAAGGTATCATTTCGGAGGCTGGGCAATTACTGAAAAGGAGTGCCCTGAAAATATAATAGGTTTTGGAGGCCTGAGCTATAAACTCTACGGAG
Source organism: Chryseobacterium amylolyticum (assembly GCF_051011775.1). NCBI lineage: Bacteria > Pseudomonadati > Bacteroidota > Flavobacteriia > Flavobacteriales > Weeksellaceae > Chryseobacterium > Chryseobacterium amylolyticum. The sequence goes on along the minus strand of NZ_JBPCHX010000003.1, from coordinate 267,420 downwards.
AAAAAGAAAAATTGAATTTAGGCTATCGTTTTGCTTCCCAGGCATGGGGGAAAGGATATGCTACAGAATTCACCAGGAAAGCTATAGATTTTGGGCTTAATGAGGACAATAAAGAAGAAATATTTGCTGTTGTCCGTCCCGGTAATATAGCTTCTGTTAAAGTTTTGGAAAAGGCAGGTATGATCAAAATCGGGACCCTAAATGATGTTCCTGGTCAACCTGAAAGTTTAGTATATAGAATTCAAAAATAATTTGTTTAAGCAAATAAAATGTTAGAAATTAAAAACCTTCACGCCAAAATTGAAGATGGCGCAGAAATATTAAAAGGGATTAATCTTGAAATAAAGCCAGGCGAAGTTCATGCTATCATGGGGCCAAACGGAGCCGGTAAGTCTACTCTTTCTTCTGTAATTGCAGGAAAAGAAGATTACGAAGTAACTGGCGGAGAGATCCTTTTCGAAGGGCAAGACATCAGTGAAGATGCTCCTGAAGACAGAGCTCACAAAGGAATTTTCCTTTCTTTCCAGTATCCTGTGGAAATTCCGGGGGTTTCTGTAACCAACTTTATCAAAGCTGCTTTGAACGAAACAAGAAAAGCAAACGGACTGGAAGAAATGCCTGCAAAAGAAATGCTTGCCTTAATCCGTGAGAAATCTGAAAAACTGGGAATCAAAAAAGATTTTCTTTCAAGATCACTGAATGAAGGATTTTCAGGGGGTGAGAAGAAAAGAAACGAAATCTTCCAGATGATGATGCTTAATCCTAAACTGGCCATTCTTGATGAGACCGATTCAGGACTTGATATCGATGCTTTAAGAATTGTAGCAGACGGAGTAAATTATTTTAAAAACGAAGGAAACGCAGTTCTTTTGATTACGCACTATCAAAGATTGCTTAATTATATTCAGCCTGACTTCGTTCACGTGTTAGCAGACGGGAAAATCATCAAAACAGGTGATAAGTCTTTAGCGTTAGAACTTGAAGAAAAAGGTTACGACTGGCTTTTAAATTAATTTGAAATTTACTATTTGAGATTTGAAATTACGGCAACCATTCATGAAATGCAGCAAATATGAATCTCTAAAGTAAAAATTGGATTCCTATTCCTCGGAATAACAATATTTTAGTTCAAAAAAAAGAAAAAATGGTGCAAACCACAGATATACCAGTAATGGCATTAAAAGAACAAATTATAGAGAACCATAATGAGTTTTTGGAGAGTCTTCGTCACAGATTTCTGGATGATGAAAGAAAAACGGCGCTTCAAAGATTTACCGATATTGGTTTTCCTACTAAAAAAGACGAAGAATATAAATATACCAATCTAAAGGAGATCACGGAAAAAAGCTACAACTTCTTCCCGAAAGAGAACCATAATATCACTAAAGAGCAGTTTGATGAGCTGCATCTTGGAGAAGAAAATTTTGATTGGATTGTTTTTGTAAACGGCAAACTTCACAAAGAACTTTCAAAAGTTTCTATTGAAAACGTAGAGTTCCTTTCTTTCAACTATGCATTGAACGATGAGAAGCACAAAGAGGTTTTTGAAAAATACTTCAACACCATCGCTTCTAAAGAACAGGCCTTCACAAACTTAAACCTTGCTTACTGCAAATATGGTTTCTTTTTGAAAGTACCTAAAAATGTAGTCATTGAAAAGCCAATCCACGTTTTTTACATTTCCCAGAATCAGGAGGAAAATACATTCTACAATACAAGAAATCTTTTGATTGTAGAAGAAGGAGCAAAAGTAGAAGTGATTGAAAGCCATCATAATTTTGACAGCACTTATGTACTGACCAACTCTGTTACGGAGATCTTTACTTATCCTAATGCAAAAGCTGACTGGCATAAACTGCAGAATGATAACAACACAACCTATCTTATCGACAATACTTTTGCAAAACAGGAGAAAGACAGTTTAACAACTGTAAACACATTCTCTTTCGGAGGTAAACTGGTAAGAAACAACCTTGATTTTATTCATAATGGATCCAATATCAATTCATTCATGAACGGAATCACCATCATCGGAAAAGACCAGCTGGTAGACCACCATACAGCGGTGCACCATAACTTCCCGAACTGTGAAAGTTATCAGAACTATAAAGGAATCTTCGATGGCAATGCACACGGAGTTTTCAACGGGAAAGTTTTTGTTGACAAAATTGCTCAGAAGACAAACGCTTATCAGCAGAACAACAACGTATTGCTAAGTGAAGGGGCAAGTATTGATACAAAACCTCAGTTAGAAATCTTTGCTGATGATGTAAAATGTTCTCATGGCTGTACAGTAGGCCAATTGAATGAAGATGCTTTATTTTACCTGAGAGCAAGAGGAATTTCTAAAAAAGAAGCACAGGCGTTACTTCTATATGCTTTCGCAAATGATGCAATGCAGAATATTGATATAGAGCCTCTGAAAGAAAAGATTTCAAAGCTTTTGGCTGAGAAATTAGAAGTTGATATAGAATTTTAAGACTTATATATATTGATACACAAAAGCACTTCAAATGAAGTGCTTTTTATTTTATGATAAGTCGTTTTATTTTTTTAACCAGCTCTGGTTATCCTTATTTTCTGAACGTTTTTTACCGTTATCAAAATTATAAGCCAATCCTACGCCTAGTGTCTGCTTCAACTGTGTTTTCCATATCTGATTGTGATCATACAAGAGATCAAGGGTAACGTTGGTGGAAATGTATTTATTGATCTTCATACTTAAAACTCCGCTATATCCAAGAACCAGCCTTTCCGGGTGGTCAAGATAGTTTGAGAAGACAGACGCTGTATTCAGCAACGTAATATTCTCCATAATTTTAAGCTTATACATAGCCGTTCCTAAAAAACCGAACTGGAAAAGGGAAGAATCTCCATCATTTTTAAGGCCATAAGTACCCGCTTTCTGAAGATCTTTGTCTAAAACAAATGTCCATCTGGCGTTCGCCGGACGTAAAGTTACTGTGAGGTTATCATTAGGGCGGTAAGTAACACCAGCTCCTAAATTCAAATAACCAGGCGCCATAAAATTCGAAATTTTGGCCGCGTCCGGATTATTTCCATCTTCATATCCGGGAGCAAATTGGGTCTGAAGTCCTGCACCTGCAGAGAAATACCAGTGTTTGGCGAATTCTCTACCATAATTGGTTGAAAGATTGATAACATCCTGGGTTTTTCTTACCCCTGTTCCCTGAGTATTATTTTGCCCATAACCCAGGATAATAATATTTTCCCAAAGATCTTTTCCTTTTTCATAGGTCAGATTGTAATTAACCCCGGCAAGCCAACCTACGTTATTGGCTCCGCCGCCTACCCAGTTGGAAAAGGCTGCCTGATTAAGCATTAATGTATTTTGTCCCTGAATAGACCAGGCTTTCACTGTGTCTGATGCCGGAGCGTCTGTTTTCGTCTCCTGAGCCATTGCTAAAGCTCCGAAAGAGATAGAACTGATCAATAAAATTTTTTTCATAATAACGATTTAATACAAATGTATAAATAATAATCTACGCCTTTATAAAATTCACTTTAAAATGAATTTAACACTGTTGATTTTGCGCCTATAATACTATGAAAACTAATTATTTAAACCTTACCTCCCTGCCCGGCAAACTTAAATCAACTTAAAATTACAGTCTTTTAAAAGCAAAAAGCACCTCATTTCTGAAGTGCTTTCTTTATCAATGTGATTCTTTATTATTTTTTGATCCACCACTGGCTGTCTTTCCGGTCGGAACGCTTTACCCCATTATCGAGTGTGTAAGCGAACCCTATTCCTAAGGTTTGTTTCAGCTGTGTCTTTTCTAGCTGATTATGATCGTACAGTAAATCTAACGTCACGTTGGATGAAATATATTTGTTTACTTTCAGGTTCAGTAAAGCCCCGTAAGCCAGAACCAATCTGTCCGGATGGTCAAGGTAATTCGAGAAGACAGATGCTGTATTGGTCAGGTAAATATCTTCCATGATTTTTAATTTATATATCGCAGTTCCCAGAAAACCGAATTGCAGTAATGAAGTATCGCCATCATTCTTTAAACCGTAGCTTCCTGCTGTCTGAAGGTCTTTATCCAATACAAACGTCCATCTGGCGTTGGTAGGACGTAAGGTAACCGTAAGATCATCATTGGGCCTGTATGTGATCCCCATCCCGACGTTCAGGTAGCCTGGTGCCATAAAGTTTGAGATTTTTTTAGCCTCGGGATTGTTTCCGTCTTCATATCCTGCAGCAAACTGTGATTGAAATCCTGCTCCCATAGAGAAATACCAGCTTTTTGAAAATTTTCTTCCATAATTGGTAGAGACGTTAATGATATCCTGAGTTTTTCTTATTCCCAACCCTTTCGTGTCATTTTGCCCATAGCCCAGTATGATAATATTTTCCCAAAGGTCTTTATCTTTTTCATAGGTCAGATTGTAATTGACACCAGCAAGCCAGCCTACGTTATTGGCTCCACCACCAACCCAGTTTGAAAATGCAGCCTGGTTAATCATTAATGTGTTTTTTCCTACTACTGACCAGTATTTTACTGTGTCTGTCACCACGGAATCTTTTTTCAATTCTTCTTGAGCACTTGCATACATTCCTACAAAAAAGGAAAGAATCAATAAAAACTTCTTCATTACTCTAAATAATTTTCAATGCAAAAGTATTAATATAATTTTTTTAAACGGTACATTCAGCTTTAAAGAATTCCACTTCAATAAAGTTTAATTACCTAACAACAAAGTATTTCTATAAAATCAGTGCCAAATAATAAGCTTAAAAATTAAATTTGATACCTTTTGTCTTAAAATCAGGTAAGTAGAAACTCATTCGTCGACAAATTTTCCGAAATTTATCATTGGCTTTTGATTTGACGTAAAATCCCCATGTTTAAGAATGTAATTTCCAAAAGAGCGATTATATACCCGCTGCTGATGCTTTCAGCAATGTGGTTCGGGTATTTTTTACAAATGCAGGGCTTCTTTCAAAGCTGTTTTGGAGCCATTATTCCTCTTTTGCCCGAGGGATTACTTGGTATTATTACATCTCCTCTTTTACATGGAAATATTGATCATATCATAGGAAACTCCATTCCGATAGCAGCACTTATGTTTTTGCTGTATCAGTTCTATCCTTTGGTCGCCAACAAGGTTTTTATTATAGGATGGCTGGCAACAGGACTTTTGGTATGGCTTCTTCCTCCTATTGACATCCTCACCGGCGAATATATGTATACCTGTACCATTGGAGCCAGTGGTGTGGTATATGTACTCGCTTTTTTCCTTTTTTTCAGCGGGGTATTCAAATGGAATACAAAACTTCTGACCATTTCAATGCTTGTTGTGCTGTATTATGGAAGTTTGGTATGGGGAATGCTTCCGGAGGAACTTTTCTACAATATGGAGGAACCCAGTAAGATTTCATGGCAGGCACACCTTTCCGGAGCTGTAGTAGGAAGCATCATCGCCTTTGCTTTTAAAAATGTTGGAGAAAAAAAGAAAAAATTCATATGGGAATTCCCGAATTACTATAGTGAAAAGGATGATAAGTTGTGGCAGGAATACAAGGAGAACCATCCCGAAGATTTTATGGAACTTCCTTACAAGAAAAAAGATGATATCTGGGATCACCTGGATGAATTGAGGAAGAGATAAAACTTATTTCACTACATTTGAAAAAAAAACACACATGATCTCCGAAGAATACTTATATGCCATTGCCCTCCGCGAGTGCAACCACATTGGCAACATTCAATTCCATAAACTTGTCCGTACTTTCGGAAGTGCCCGGGAAGCATGGAAAAGAGCAAAAAAAGAGTATAAAAAACTCGAAGGAATAGGACAAAAAACTGTTTCCGATATTGGAAATGCAACTCATTTGGAATTCGCAGAAGAAGAATTAAATTTTTGCGAAAAAAATAATATCAGAATCAGGCTGAAACATCATAATGAAATCCCTTTCCTGCTCAATGAATGCAATGATGCACCTGCTGTTCTTTATCAAAAAGGAGAACTTAATGACACAAAGCCCAAAGTAAGTATCGTAGGGACCCGGAATATGACAGATTACGGGCGGCAGTTTATTGAAAACTTCTTTGAAGCAACCCGATTTTCAAAATATACCTCTGTGAGTGGTCTTGCCTTAGGCGTTGACAAAGAAGTTCATGAGCAGTCTCTTTATTACCGAAAACCTACTGTAGCGGTCTTGGCACATGGTTTTCAATATTTATATCCTGCAAAAAACAGAAGGCTTTCTGATAAAATTTTACATGAGGGAGGTGCATTAATAACGGAGTTCAGCTCTTCAAGAAAACCTGACCGGGAGAACTTCATTCAGAGAAACAGAATTATTGCCGCATTGTCTCCTTCTACAATCATAGTGGAAACAGGTTTTGGAGGCGGTTCCGTAAGCACAGCAGCCTTTGCCAATGATTATAACCGCGATGTTTTTGCCCTACCCGGAAAAATCACAGATGCATCAAGCCAAGGGTGTAATCAATTGATTTTCCATAATAAAGCAACGGCAATTTCTACCATCAAAGATCTTGTCCGTCTATTGGAATTTGATGATCCTAAAGAAAAAACTGCAGAGTTATTTCCTTATAGTGAAACAGCTATACAATTATCTGACAATCAGTATTTAATATATCAATCTATTAAAGAATACCCTCATATTTCTTTGGACGATCTCGCTCAAAAAATTGATGTTTCTACTCACAAAATCTTACCAATAATTTTGGAATTGGAGCTTTTAGGGAAAGTAAAATCGTTTTCCGGGAGGCAATTCATAGCGATTTGATATTTAACGATTTCTTAATATTGCATTATTTCACACATAACATTTCATTTTTAATAAAATTTAAAGACAAATTATCAATTTAATAATATTACGAAACATTATTATTTAATTTTTAACAATGTTAAAATATGGTGTTGTGAATCTTGAAAAAAAAATTAAATTTGTTGACAATAATATTCAACCTTAATATATGGAACAATATAATATTGACCAGAAAATCCAAGAGTTTATTGCAAAAATTGAAGCAAAAAATCCTAACGAACCGGAGTTTTTACAGGCTGTAAAAGAAGTTGCCGTAACTGTAATTCCATTCATTGCTACGAAAAAAGAATATACCGGAATGAAGCTGCTTGAAAGAATGGCTGAAGCTGAAAGAATTATTATTTTCAGAGTTCCATGGGTTGATGACAAAGGAGAAATTCAGGTTAACAGAGGTTTCAGAATTCAGATGAACTCTGCTATTGGGCCATACAAAGGAGGAATCCGTTTCCACCCTACTGTAAACTTATCCGTTCTTAAGTTCTTAGCTTTTGAGCAGGTATTTAAAAACTCTTTAACAACGCTTCCGATGGGAGGTGGTAAAGGAGGTTCAGATTTCGATCCGCAAGGAAAATCTGATATGGAGGTAATGCGTTTCTGCCAGGCCTTCATGACAGAATTATGCAAGCACGTTGGTCCTGAAACAGACGTTCCTGCAGGAGATATCGGAGTTGGAGCAAGAGAAATCGGGTATTTATTCGGACAATACAAGAAAATCAGAAATGAATTTACCGGAGTTCTTACAGGAAAAGGTCTTGCTTACGGAGGTTCACTGATCCGTCCTGAAGCTACAGGATATGGTGTAGTATACTTCGCAGAGCAGATGCTAAAAACAATCGGACAAGATTTCCAGGGGAAAACTGTAACGGTATCCGGTTTCGGGAACGTTGCATGGGGAGTTATCAAAAAAGCAACTGAACTAGGTGCTAAAGTTGTAACAATCTCTGGTCCTGACGGATATATCTATGATAAAGATGGTATCAGCGGAGAAAAGATCGATTACTTATTAGAACTTAGATCTTCAGGGAACAACAGAGCTGAGGATTATGCTAAAAAATATCCATCTGCTGAATTCCACGCCGGAAAACGTCCTTGGGAAGTAAAATGTGATGTTGCATTCCCTTCTGCAACCCAGAACGAATTAGATTTAGATGATGCAAGAAAATTAGTTGAAAACGGATGTATCTGTGTTACAGAAGCGGCTAACATGCCTTCTACATTAGATGCCATCAACTATTTCTTAGACAATAAAGTGTTATTTTCTCCTGGTAAAGCTTCCAACGCCGGAGGTGTTGCTACATCAGGATTAGAAATGACTCAGAACTCTATCCGTCTTAACTGGACTTCTGAAGAAGTTGATGCAAGATTAAAGGAAATCATGATTGGTATCCATAAGGCTTGCAGAGACTATGGAAAAGACGAGGACGGTTATGTAAACTACGTAAAAGGTGCAAATATTGCCGGCTTCGTAAAGGTAGCAGAAGCCATGTTGGCTCAAGGAGTTGTGTAACAAAAAATACAAAGGTTGGGAAAAATTCCCGACCTTTTTTGATATAGCCTGTTCCCGGGATAATGGGAAAAAAGTAAAAAGTGAAAGGAGAAAGCGCTGCTACAGGCAGTGCTTTTTTTTATTTTCCATAAAAGGTTCCCGGTTCATAAAAAAGGGTAACAAAAAAAATCCTGAAATACAAGATTTCAGGATTCCGACTAGTGTTTGCTAAAGTGCTTTTACTTTTTCTTTTTCTTGTCTTTCTTTTCCTCTTTAGGAGTATCTGCAGGCTTGGTTGCATCAGTAGGTGTTGTACTTACTGACGGATCTGTTGCAGGTGCAGTCTCCGTGGTTGTTGCAGGTGATTTTTCCTGGGTTTTCGGATCCGAAGGACTTGTAGTCTGGGTATTCGGTTGTTGGGTTTGAGTTGTCGTAGTGTTATTAGTAGAAGTATCTGCCGGCTTCTGGGTTGTTGATTGTGCTGATACTGCGATTACTCCGACTAATGTAAACGCTGCCGTTAAAAATAACTTTTTCATAATAATAATATTTAAATGATTGTTTAACTTAAACGAAGCATCATTTATAAAATTATGCGTAAACGGCTTATTTAACGGACTTTATGATTATTTAAGAGGAATTTGCAAAAATAAGTTCGTTTGATTTGGCTGAAAGAATGATGCTGAAAGCTGGGAGTTTTTTAGAACTTAACAGAAGATTCATTAAGTTTAAAATCAAGAAATAATAGTTTTACTATCAACGATGAGTGCTTACAGCACCCATCTTCCATCTTCCTGCACACCATGTTACTTCCCTATATTCTTCATCATTTTTTCTACAAATTCAAATGCTGCGGGGCAGATCACTGTATTTTTCAGCATTAAATTATTAATCTGGTAGATCTTCTTCCGGTCTGTATGCGGGTATTCACGACAGGCTTTTGGTCTTACTTCATAGATGGAACAGGTATTATCACTGTTGAGGAAAAAACAGGGGAGATGCTGCAGTACTTTATCATTATCCTCATCTACTCTTAAAAATTTAGCTTCAAAGTCTGCAGGCTTCATTCGCAGATGTCTGGCAATACGTTCAATATCTTTCTCTGTGTAAAGAGGACCGGTTGTCTTGCAGCAATTGGCACATTGCAGGCAGTCTATTTCCTCAAAAACTTCATCATGGGTTTCCTGCACTATGTAGTCGAGATTTTTGGGCGGCTTTTTCTTTAACCCGTCCAGAAATTTCTTGTGCTCTTTCTGTTTTTGTATAGCCTGTTTTTTATAAAAATCTAAGTTCATCTATTCTTTATTTCTTACAGAATCCGGAAGCTCTTCTTTCCTGTATTCATTAATTTTGTCCAGATCCAGCACTGTTGAAAGATTTTCTTTATTGGGGTAATACATCGGGACAAACTTTGCGCCGTATACAATTTCCCCTGTAGTATACGAAGACCTTTGTACCACAGTGTTTGAAAATACTTCATCAAATGCACGCACCTGCACGATAAGCTCAATGTCCGTATTTTTAAAATCCTCTTCGGAAAAGCCATAAAACGGAGAGTTTTCATCAATTTTATGTACCACAGTCCAGTTAAGCGCTAAGGTATTAATCTTGCTTAGCTGGGTTTCAAGCCTGTAAAAATTGCTTTTGGCAACTCCATTTTCTATCACTTCAATAGCTGCAGATACAATCACATCAGCATCCGTCAATGCATTATTTTTATATGGGGCAAGCCTGAACATTAATGCTGAAGATTCCTGAAAAGGAGCAATAATCGCAATATCGGAAAATCTAAGATAGGCCCGTGGTCTTGAAAATCTTCCGTAAAAAAGACCGGTTGCAATGGCAAAGGTAAGCAATCCCAGGAAAGCTTCAAAAGTGGCCACAAGGCTCGCCAAAAAACCTACCGGGGCTATTCTTCCGTACCCCACTGTGGTAAAGGTCTGGGAGCTGAAGAAAAAAACATCAATAAACTCGTTTAGCGGATCACTTTTGTCGATGCCGGTAAGGTGTTCTACCCCGATCAGATAATAGATCATGGCAAAAAACAGATTTACCATAATGTAAGCAATAACCAGATAGGAAATAAAACGGAATGAAGAAAGATTCAGCATGGTGTGATACCAGCTTAGCCTGTTAAAAACATTTACACCTCTTCTCTGAACATTCGGAAGACCGTCCTTATTGATAAATCTTCCGGTTGCATTGGTCCCGAAACCACTGTTCTCCGCATTTTTCTGACGGATCTTTTTTCTGAATCCTCTTGTCATTTTTATAGCATTTTCTTACCGTTTGTGATGCAAAGATAAAATATTGTTTTGATGAATTTTATCAACTGATTCATTTGAGTTTTAAATCGATTTTGGAGTACATTTGAAGTATGAAAAAACTGGAATCGAGAGAGGACATTGAACACCTTGTCAACTCATTTTATGCAAAGGTAGTTAAAGATGAAACCATAGGATTCTTTTTTAATGATATCGCTAAAGTAGATTGGGATAAACATCTTCCTAAAATGTATTCTTTCTGGGAATCTATCCTTTTCGGGCAGATGACCTATAAAGGAAATCCTATGGGGGTACACTTCCCGATTAATGAGATACAGGCCATGGAGCAGAAACATTTTAACAGATGGCTTGAGCTCTGGAGAACTACTATTGAAGAAAACTTTGTTGGAGAAAATGCTGACATGGCTATCTACAAATCCGAAAATATAGCAAAGCTGATGGCTTTCAAAATGGATCTGGCCAGAAGGCTGTAAGGGAAAATATATCCGAGATGCGGGATCCGGGATACTCAATAAGCAGATTAGATTCACTTTACTTTTCTGCGATTTGTCCTTTTGCTTTTTCTCTTTTAAGGAACGATTACGGTAAAGATATAAGCAGCCAGATTCACTAATAAAACGGTCCCGTACAGGATGTTCGTTTTTCCGCGACTAAGGGAAAGCATTACGATAAATACGGATAAAGAGAGCAAAATAACGTCTTTTTTGTCCAGGCCAAGCACCAAGGGTATATCGTACATAATACACACCACTGAAACCGCAGGAATAGTTAATCCGATACTTGCCAATGCAGATCCTAATGCCAGATTTAAACTGGACTGAATCTGGTTAGCCCGTGCTGCGCGGATAGCAGCTACACCCTCAGGAAGAAGAACAACGGCTGCAATAATTACTCCTACAAGGGATTTTGGCGCTCCCAGGCTTCTTACCATATTTTCAATCGTGTCTGATAATCCTTTTGCCATAAGCACTACAATTGCCAGACAAACAAGCAGGAAAACAAAGCTTATCAGTGTTTTGCCCAATGTAGGAATATAATGCTCCTCCGGATGTTCATCCGGAACAATAAAGTAGCTTCTGTGACGCACCGTCTGAACCATCAGGAAGATACCATAAATGATAAGACATGCTATGGATATAAAAATAAGCTGAGCTTCGTTATAGAAAGGTCCGTTAACACTTGAAGTAAAATTGGGAAGGACCAGCGTAAGCACCAGAATAGAAACAATGCTTACCAGATAAGTAGTGGCTGAGGTTCTTGCAAAGAACTGCTCATGGTATTTAACACCTCCGACAAGAATACAGATCCCCAGAATTCCGTTAAGAATAAGCATTACGGCGGCAAAAACAGTATCTCTGGCCAGCGTGATCGCCTGATCTCCGCCGGCAACCATCAGCGAGATGATCAGCGCTACTTCAATAATGGTGATACAAAGAGCCAGGATAATAGTTCCGAAAGGCTCCCCTACTTTATGGGCTACAACTTCAGCATGATGCACTGCTGATAAAACACTTCCGATTAACAAAATACCGGCAAGAATATCATAAAGAACTCCCGTTCCCATCAGTCCGGAAAAGTAATACCCTACCGCAAGGAGAGGAAAAATATAGGTGTAATGTAAGAATTCTTTAAGTCTCATAAAGTGACTACAAAATACAAAAAATCTATAATATTTTCAATATCAAAAGAAATTATTAATGTTATTTTAATGAGGCCAGAAGTTAAAGTCCTGATAATCTGTCAACATATGAAGCAGAAGTCCAATTCCTACAATTCTGATATTGCCTCTGAAAAACAACATCAAAAAATACACCGCAATAGCATAATACGAATGTAAAAAATGGAACCCAATACTTTCCCTTGACGGATCAAAAACAGGATGGGCAAAAAGATGGTCCAGATCTACCAGCATCGTTGCCAATAAAATGAGATACACTTTTTTCCAGTTCTTAGGATAAAAAGCCAATGCTATAAATACCGGAAACACAAAATGTAAGAAATAATGTGTACATGTTTTAAGCAGAGCAATTTCAGATGAAGCCATTAATGGTATATATTTTCAGTTTAGATTACCACCGTAAAATTAGGGGTAAATCTCTTTTCTTTGCTTTTATTTTCACCCAATAATTCTGAGCTTTATTCCCATACAGGATATAATCAATATCTGAAATGATCTTTTTCTCACTGTCAGTCAGTGATTTTAAAGATGAATACAGCAAAGCATTATTCCTGATCAGGAAGTAATTTTCGCTTACCTGAGGTGATAACTTTACTGGTTTCCTGGCCGATTGTATGACAACCCTATTATTACTCAAACTGATCTTATTGGGCTGAAAAGGAATAGCCGTGAATTGATTTTCACTACTGATCCATTTCTTAGTTTGGAAATACTCCCATATTTTTACGGCATTACCGCTTTGAAGATCAATAATATAATTGGGCTGTGTAATTTTCTGAAAGGTCTTTTTTTCCACTTCATTAAAGTTGTCATCATATTCATAACTGATAATGGTATCATTGACCTGTTCCAGATCTGCAACAGCTTTTAAGGAGTTTGCCTGTAAGGAATCCGCAATGCCTTTACTGAAAAAACGGGTAAAATTTCTGATATTTTCTTTGTCAAATTCCAGTTCAAGAAAATGATTTCCTTTCTGAAGCTTTGAAGCTATATCATTAAAAATTTCAGAATCTGAGTTATTTCTGATCTCAATTTCATCATCGTTCAGTTCAATAGAAAAATTTTGAATTTTCTGCCCGGAAATGAATGAAATACTTCCCAATGTATTGTGAATAAGCTGATCTGCGTCCCAAATATGATTTGCAGAAGGATGAAGAATCTGTTTCTGAATCGTTTTAAAACCAAAATCAGAAGTTCCTGCAATACAATTGTTCCCCTCTACCCTAACGAAAAACTGGCCCTTCTGAAAGCAGTTATTTCCTTTATCGGTAAACTTTCGCTTCTTTAAACAGGCAATGAATTTCTGTGGATCTTTAAGTTCTAAAATGGTATACCATTCAGAGAATCCGGTATCTTTAATATGGAAAATCTGTAAAAAATCAGGAATTCTGATTCCTGAGTCTTTGGCCGGGCCGGAGCTTTTACTTTTTGCTTTACTTCCGGACCATCCTGAGGGATGTGTAAGCCAGCTGAAGAGATATTGCCCCGTTAATTTCTTAGTATCAATTAAAACAACCGCATCTGCATTCTGAGGAATATATCTTAGTTTTTTATCTTTACGAAAAACTATAAAATACACTGAAACAGCCAGCAATAAAAGTAATGGGACAATAATCTTCTTTTTATTCATCTATAAAATTTGTGGCTTCTTTTCCGTTTCTTTTGTTTTAAAAACCTGATCGAATATATCAAAGAAATACATTAAACTGTTCTCTGAAGAATCTTTGATATTATAATCCATTTCAGTCCGGATGCTTTCTCCTTCTACTTCCGTTTTATAGTATAACTCTCCCATATTTTTTCTGACAGCATCCAGTGCTCTTCTTTCTTTCGCACTCTTGAATTCTTTATCTAAACCGGTCAAAAGCTTCCTGATATCCAGTCTTCCTGACAAAGGGTATTTGGCCGAATCCTTTGCCCATTTTCTGGAAATTTCAGACTGGCTTACGGATAAAATATTGTCGGCAGAACTCATCAGGTATACTATTCCGTCTTTTACCGTAAAGAACAGCTGGTCAATATATCCTCCGTCTTTCTCTTCTTTGAATGTATACAGATTTCCTTTTTTAGAGAATCTTTTGGAAAATTTCTTGTTGGTCGCCAGCACATCAAAAATACGGTTCCAGTATCCTTCATTTTCCGTTGCGAAAGCTAAGGTAAAGTTTGGAACAGCAATCTCTTTGGTTTTCTTTACTTCTTTTTCATTGAAGTCTGCATCATATTCGTAATCCGTATACTCTACTGTTTTGGATTTCAGTTCATTCAAAACGAATATTCCGTTTCCGGGAGCTATTTTCGTAATGGCTTCCTCATCCAGAACAATTTTCATCGTTTCCATGATCAGTTCCATTTCTTTTTTGTACTCGTTCTCCCCGGAGCTCTGAAGAAGACTATACATCATATCAAAGCATTTTGCCCCGTTGACATTCATGGCATAGTAACCAACACTTTTCTCATTGATCAGCGCCAGCAGTTTTTTGTTTTTCTTGCCTTTATAAACGGCCGCAATATTCTTTTGAATATCAGCATTTTTATGCTGATAATGATTAACCAGCCTTACTTTATCTTTGTCGAAATACAAGTTGTATGAATAATTGGAATCATACATATTCCGGAAGAACTTATCATAACTATAGAACTTCGTCATCTTGCCATAGATTCCTTCATTCACAATTCTTCCATAATCTGTGTACACAAAAACATCAGAATTGGAATCCCGGAATTTCAGCATTTCTTCAGGAACTTCAATTTCCAAATTGGAACTGAAGTATTGATCAAACCTTTCTTCAGCATTCTTTTTAACGATTCTGAAGTTTTCTCTACGGATAGAATCCTGCTCTTTCCGGAAGGCTTTTTCTTCTTCCTCGTCATAAGCGGTATCAGGCATCTCTTCTCCATTTTCGGGACTTTCAGCGCTTTCCTTTTCTTCAGGGTATTTATGATGTTTTTGGAGATACTTAATATCTTTCTGAATTCTTGCGATTTCGTTGTTGTTATCTTTAATACTTTCTTTCAGATATTTAATATCCTCCTTCAGGTTTTTGATTTCTTCTTTATAATCAAAAGGCTTTTCCGGTTCATCCGTATACGCTGTATCCCCGGCATCTACAGCAACGCTGTCTGCGGCTACCACCGAAGTACTGTCTGCAACGGCTTCTGTAGCCCAGAGATCTTTATAAGGTTTGGTATAGCTGATCATGCTGAGAACTGCACGGCTTCCGTTCCAGGCAACAAAGACATCATCATTGATATCTACATAAGAATAGTTTTTTCTGCTGGAAACTTCCTGCCCTTTTTTCTTCACTGAATTAATAAATTCCCGGAACTTTTCCTTATTATCGATGATAAAGTGGGTATTATACGTCTTAATAGAATCATTAAAGCTTGCATAGTGATACTGAACAGCATCGTATTTGATTCCTGTTTTGGAGTAATCTGTCCATGAAAGATTTTCTTTGCTTTTTTTGCTGAGCTCATGCAGCAAAGGGTTCAGTTTATTCCAGTTGATTTTATTATTCAGCTGCTTTCCGTTGACCTCCATATAAAATACAGCATCAGAAGGGATTTTCATGCTGCTCTGGGCTAAAACCAACGTAAAGCCAAAAAGTACGAAAATAATTTTTTGTGTTTTTAATAAGATAGATTTCATGACTATAGTTTAGAAATTTATTGAAAAAGAATTGTGTTCTGGATTTGCTTTTTCTGAAGGATCAGATCCAGGATATCAGCATCGAGTTTGAGTGCTTTTTTATTGGGTGAAAGTATATAATTATTATTGGTTTGTGACTTCACCGTATTTTCAAATTGCATGATGGAAGTATATTTTGCATCATTAAAAACTTCTTTGTCTGCCTTGCTCAACTTGTCGTAATCAGCCTTGAAAGTATTCACTTTATTTCTGGTAAATGTCTTTTTTTCAGGATTCTGATTATAGACCTGCGCAGGGACCATTTGGCCCAAAATTTTCTGAGCTTTCAGTTTTTCCAGGCCGGCATTGATGTTTTCAATCTTTTTAAAATTACAGCTCAGTCTGATGATATAATTATCAAAATCCACAGATGTTTTCACATTGCTGATTCCGGGAGTTGCTTTAAAAATTTTTGCTGCTTCATTGATCTTGTTTTCAATCTCCGCCTTTTTGGGAACTTTTTTTCCGTTGATGGTTTCCATTTTGGAGATAGACGCCAGTCTTGTTTTGCTTTTGCTGGCATTCAAAATTATGGTATACTCTCCCGTACCGTCAGCTTTCACATTCACTTTATCAAGAATATCAAAACAGCTTGTCAGAAATAGTAAAGGCACACATAGAAGAAATAATCTGAGAAAATTTTTCATGATTGGGTTTAAAAGCACAAAATTACTCAATTCCGGCCTTACATCCTTACAATCTTTTATTTTTTGAGCATAAATAGCTGTTTTCCAGTACCTTTTAATACGGAAACAATACAATTGTAGTTTTATTGTATTTAAATATCTCCTTTCAGATATTCCTGGCGGAGGTCTTCATCCAGCTTTTCTATAGCGTAACGCAGGCAGGTTCTCGGCATTTCTTTGTAATACGAATTCAGATAGCTGATCAGTTCGCCTTCATTCTTATTCCCCATCTCCCTAAGCAGCCATCCGTTTGCCTTATGCATCAGATCATGGGGATGCTTCATATTTCTGGTTACAAATTCTTTTGTAAGGTCAAATGAACCTTTTTTTATATAATGCATCGTCCCCACTACAGCGATTCTCTTATGCCACATCTCTTCAGATTCCGAAAGTTCTCTAAGCAGGTTTTCTTTCTGATTTTCAAAAGCATACCTGCCTAAAATTTTGTAGCAGGTAGAATCTACCAGATCCCAGTTATTGACATAAGGAAGATGATCAAGATAAAAAGCGACCACGTCTTCTTTTACAGCTTTATCTTTTGTTTTTTCAAATTTTAAAATCAGCATAAAAAGAGCCGTTAATCTATGCTCATGGTATTCTGAAGACAGTAAGATGCTGAGTTCCTGCAGGCTTATTTTAGGGTAATATTCCTTTGCAACAGAGCGTTGATCAGGAACTTTTACTCCCAGAAACAAATCGCCTTCACCATATTCTCCTTTTCCGGTTTTAAAAAATCTCGGAAAGAATGCTGCCTTTTCAGGGATGGAAAGAACAGCTAATGCTTCCTGTATCTCTTTTACAATACTCATATTCCGAATGTCTGTTACGTTTAAGCTTTTTCTTCTGCAGTGATATTCTCCTGCTCTTCTTCCTCTTTGGCAATCTTATTAGGGTTGGCTACTTTAGCAATGGTAAGCCCCTGAACAATAATTGAGAAGACCACGACACAGTAGGTAATACTTAAGATAATCTGGCTGTATTCACTTTTAGGAATAGACATTGCCAATGCAATAGACACTCCCCCACGGATTCCTCCCCAAACCAGCACTTTTACGGTCTGCGGACTGAAACTTCTTCTCAGAGAAGTAAATTTTGAAGGCCCCCAGATAGAAATAAATCTTGCCAATAAAACGACCACAATGGCAACCAGACCAGGAATCATGAAGTGTCTGAGATCTTTAATCATCAGAAGCTCAAATCCTATGAACAGGAATAATACGGCATTCAGGATTTCATCAATCAGTTCCCAGAATTTGATCAGATAATCCTGAGTAATGGATTTCATTTTAAATCTCACATTAAAATTCCCCATAAATAATCCTGCTGCTACCATCGTCAATGGTCCGGAGATATGCATTTGTCTTGCAATAAGATACCCTCCCATCACAACTGAAAGTGTTACCAGCACGGAAATAATATAATCATCCACTTCACGCATCAGTCTGGAAGTCACCCATCCCAGCAATCCTCCCAGCAAAATCCCTCCTCCGGCTTCTCTCAACAGCAGTAAACCAATGTTTTCAACTCCAAGATCCACTTCTTTTCCAATGGCAAGCTGCAGAACAACGGTAAAAACCACTACTGCCATACCATCATTGAAAAGGGATTCCCCGGCAACCTTTGTCTCCAGTGATTTGGAAACATTTGCCTGTTTCAGGACACTCAGAACCGCAACGGGATCTGTAGGCGAGATCAGCGCTCCAAAAACAAGACAGTAGATAAAAGGAAGATTAATCCCTACATAAGGCAGTAAATAAAACATCCCGAAACCTACTACAAAAGTGGAAATAACAACACCTACCGTAGAAAATATCAATACCGGCCGGAACTGCTCCTTCAGGTCATTAATATTAATGTGAATTCCTCCTGCAAAAAGAAGAAAATTAAGCATGGCTCCCATCAAAACCTCTGTAAAGTCGATGCTGTCCATCAGGTTGTGAAGGTGTCCGAAAGTTCTCGGAAGGACTGTTTCCCCGAACATTACCAGAAAAATAGAGACCACAATAGCGATCACCATAATTCCGATGGTACTCGGAAGTTTTAAGAACCTGTAATTAAGATAGGCAAATATTGACGCTAATACGATTAATGCTGAAAATGAATAATATAATTCCACTAAGTGTTTTTATTTGAGATTAATTGGTTAGTTCCAAATAAAGTATTTTAATATAAATCTGCTTTCCGTCTTTTTCCCAGATGTCAAACATGCCATCTTTGGCCGGCTTTGAACTTCTTTTATAATCCTGTCCTACATTCAGGATGTTGAGCAGGATATATTCGTCTCCTACAGAATTGACAATATAAGCTGTCTTTTCGGATTTCCCGTCTCCTGAGCCTTTTATGCCTTCAGTAAGTGCACGGAACTGATTCAAGTGATGGATAAAGTTATTTCCATCCTTTAAAGAATCATATGCCCTGAGCAGAATAAGCAAAATGTCCAGGTTGGTAGGATCTTTATCATATAATGCCTTTCCCTGCTTAATGCAGTCTGCAAAATTATTCTGCTTAAAAGCATCCACAAGATTTTTAAAGCGGTCTTCAGATGTGCTTATCTTATCATTTCTGAAGTTTCTTCCATAGTACAGGTATTGTGATTCTATACTGTCTAAAGACTTCGGATATCCTTTAAACTTAAAAATAAGTTTCTCGTAATTGTAAGGAGAATCAGAATTTTTGAGGCTTTTCTCAATAGCTTTTAAATCAATTTTTGATTTTTGGCTGAACCCAAAAACCGAAAACACGATGAATAAAAGGAAAAAGTGATATTTCATTAATTGTTGCTTTCTTCTTCCTCATCATCGAAATATTCGAAAAGGAAATCATTGTACGGGAATCTGGAAATATGAATTTTCATGACCTCGTCATAGATCATTTTCTTCATTTCCGGGAAATTTTCCTTCGTTAAGGCAGAAATGAAAACCGTTGGATATTTTGATTTTGCCATCCATGTTTTTTTCCATTCTTCCAGTGAAATATTTTTACGGGTTGAAGGGGTAAGATCATCTTCATCCTTTTTCTCATAGCTGAAATCATCAATTTTATTGAAAACCATAATCATTGGTTTCTGATGTGCGTTGATTTCCATCAGGATATGATTTACAGATTCAATATGATCTTCAAAACTTTCATGAGAAATGTCTACCACATGAATCAGAAGATCTGCTTCACGAACCTCATCCAAAGTAGATTTAAATGATTCCACCAGTTGGGTTGGTAATTTCCTGATGAATCCTACTGTATCTGTAAGCAGAAACGGCAAATTCCCGATCACTACTTTTCTTACTGTAGTATCCAGTGTTGCAAATAATTTATTTTCTGCAAAAACTTCAGATTTTGAAATGGAATTCATCAGAGTAGATTTTCCTACATTGGTATATCCTACCAGGGCTGCACGAACTACCTTTCCACGGTTGTTACGCTGGGTAGCCATCTGCTTGTCAATTGTCTTAAGTTTATCTTTCAGTAATGTAATTCTGTCACGGATAATACGGCGGTCAGTCTCAATTTCCGTTTCACCGGGACCTCTCATCCCAATCCCCCCTTTCTGACGCTCAAGGTGGGTCCACATTCTTGTTAATCGTGGTAAAAGATATTGATACTGGGCTAATTCTACCTGAGTTCTTGCATAAGAAGTCTGTGCCCTCTGGGCAAAAATGTCAAGAATAAGATTGGTACGGTCCAGAATTTTAACTTCCATTTCTCTTTCAAGGTTTTTAAGCTGTGAAGGTGAAAGTTCATCATCGAAAATGACTGTTCCTATTTCGTTTTCTTTTACATATTCTTTTATCTCAATGGCTTTTCCGCTTCCGATAAAGGTTTTGGAGTCAGGCTGAGTCAGTTTTTGGGTAAAACGTTTTTGTACGGTTGCTCCTGCTGTGAAAGCTAAAAACTCAAGTTCATCCAAATACTCCGTCAGTTTTTCTTCGTCCTGATTCTGGGTAATAACACCCACCAGGACCGCTTTCTCATAGTTATGTTCTTTCTTTTCTAGCATTAAATTCTGTCTATGTTTATGATTTTTACAAGTTAATATTTTTCAGAAAAAAAACAAAATCAATTTTTATTTAATAATATATTTTAATATAAATTTAAGTTAACTGACGGAAGATGTTTAAAAAATCAATAACTTTATATAATAAATTTCTGATTTTTACTTATTTAAATTAAAAACTAATCTCCGGAATATCATGATTACCCATATCAGATGTATGATTATTGATGATGATGAACTGGACAGGCTGGTTCTTCAGCATTATATCAGGCAATATCAGAATATTGAAATTATTGCCTCTTTTGACTCTGCAGAAAAGGCTATTCCTTATCTTGACCTTCCTATTGATTTTCTGATTACCGAAACCAATTTAAACGGTATGAACGGGCTTGAATTCCGGAAACTGGCCCATAAGATCCCTGCGTGTATTTTTGTAAGCTCACATCCTGAACTGGCTGCGGGAACCTTTGAAATCAACACTTTAGATTTTATTACCAAACCTCTTACCGCAGAACGATTTCATTACTCTATGGAGAAGCTTTTTGATTTTTTTGAAGCCAGGCAAAAATGCGAATGCTATGATGCCATGACAGGTGAAAACTGCCTCAAGATAAAAGAAGGCGGACATGTTTTTCAGATTAAGATGAAAGATATCCTGTACCTGGAAGCGCTGAAAGATTATACGAGGATCATTACCCTAGAAAAAAATCACTGCATCTTAAATTCCCTGGGGAACCTTCTGCAAAAAAACTGTTTTGATTCCTTCGTCAGAATCCACAGAAGCTATGCTGTCCCACGTCATCTTATCCGTGGAAAAAGCTGTCATGAAATAGAACTTGCCCATCAAATAAAGCTACCTATCGGCAGAACCTACAAGGATAATCTTTCCTTTTTCAATCCTTAAAAGTTTATACAAAAATTCAGCTGTTATTCATAAATGCCATTGGTCGATTATTTCTGCCGTTGGTCTATTTTCCTGTCATCTGATTGAGATTCGTGGTAATTTAGTCTTCCCAAATTCCCCTCAGAAAACACATCTATTAATCACCAAAACTGTTATCCATGGAAAGAATATCTATTTACTGTATTATTCTGTCTGTCTTTTCCATCCCCATACTGCACGCTCAATCTGCAGTTCTGGCAACCGGGCTGGATACATCAGCAGCTAATGGTTTTGTTTCTTACAGCGTAGGCCAGCCGGTTTATCTGGAAAAAGGAGCAGGACAAGTGCTGGAAGGCGTTCAACAGCCTTACGAAATCATCACCCTTACCACCGTTGAAAATTCTTCTGAATTATCTGGCATTTTGCTCTATCCCAATCCTTTCAGAGATTATCTGTATCTGGATTTTACCTCAAATAATTTTAAAGGATCAGAATATCAGCTATTTGATGGCCAGGGAAAACTGGTAAAAAAAGATAAGATTTCACAATCAAAATCTGAGCTTAATTTCTCCTCACTCCCTTCAGCCATGTACATCATCAGGATTACCCAAAATGGAGAAAATATTAAAACTTTTAAAATCATTAAAAAATAAAACGCCATGAAAAAAATATTATCACTGTTCTGGATCCTGACCGGTTTCTTTATGGGACTTTCTCAGGCACCGGAAAAAATGAGCTACCAGGCTGTCATGAGAAACGGTTCCGGACAACTTTTAGCCAATCAAGCTATTGCTGTGAAAGTAAGCATTTTACAGGGATCTCCCGCCGGAGCCGCAGTTTACTCTGAAAGACTCACCGGGAACACCAATGCCAACGGACTCATCAGTCTTGAAATAGGAACGGGAACTGTACTTACCGGAACATTCTCTACCATTGCCTGGCCTGCTGGAAGCTATTATTTAAAAACAGAAACAGATCCTGCCGGAGGAACCAACTATACCATAGCAGGGACCAGCCAGCTGCTGAGTGTGCCCTATGCTATGTATGCCAAATCTGCAGGCGGCGGGGGTGGAAGCTTTGCCATTCCTTACAGCACAAGCGTTAATAATGCTTCCACTTTATTTTCATTGGTCAACGATGGAGATGGTACTTCCCTTGAGGGAGTAAATAATACGACCACATCAAATATTTCTGCAGTAAGGGGGATTGTAAACAGTACTTCTCCTGGTGGATTTTCCAGTGCTGTACGTGGTATTAATAATGGAACAGGCGGACTTGGAGTAGGGGTTTACGGAAGCCAGGCCGGAAGCGGATGGGGTGTATACGGAGTTACCCCCAATGGATTAGGGGTATATGGTAATGCCAGTGCTAACGGAACCGGGGTTTATGCCAACAGTAATACAGGAACCGGTCTTACTGCTACCAGTAATAACGGAATTCCTGCAAGCATTTCAATTTTCAACAACGCGAATAATAATGTTGCTCTCAGTGCATCCAGCGTAGGAAATGGTACGGTTGTAAATGTTACGACCTCAGGAAACGGAGCCGGAGTAAGAAGTTCTACAGCAGCTGGATTTGGGGTACATGGAATGACTTCTGCAGTTACTTCAGCCGGGGTAGTAGGAGATAACAACGGAGGCGGAGAAGCAGTAGTGGGCAGAACTACCAGTGATATTGCAGGAGCAGTAGTAGGCAGAAATGATGGAGGTGGATATGGAGTAAGAGGTTTTGTTGCAACCAATACATCCGGAACAGGTATCGGTGTTTACGGACAGGTAGGGTTAAATAACAGTACAGGCCGTGCCGGAAGATTTGAAAATTTCAACAATACAAATACTGATGCCAATACTTTTGAAGTGATATCTAACGGAAATGGAAATATCCCTGATAATACCAAAGGCAATGCCGCGTCTTTTCTACTCAATAATACCAATAGCGTTGGAGCAGCCGTAAGAGGGGAAGTCAATACTATTTTCGGAAATTTTGGTGCGGCCGCTATTTTTGGAGTTTCTTCAGGTACTGGTGGACGCGCCGGGCTATTCTATTCTTCCAATCCTGCCGGAAACGGAGCATCACTGATCGCTTTAACAGACGGTAACGGAAACGCCATTACAGCCAATGCAGGCAAAGACGGAAATGGTGTTGAAACCAATATTGATGGGGCCGGAAACGCCCTTTACGCATGGGTACCTTCTTTTTCTACAGGGCGGGCCGGAAGATTTAATATTTTCAATGAATCCAACACCAGCGATGTTATCACAGTAACTACTGTTGGAAACGGTATCGCAGGGAATTTTAAGGTAGATAAAGTGACCGGAACTTCGGCTGCCGTAAGAGGAGAAGTCAATTCACAGTTTGCCAATTTCGGTACGGCAGGGATTTATGGAGTTTCTTCAGGTACGGGAGGATATGCGGGATTATTCCACGCCAGTAATCCGGCAGGTAATGGTCCTGCACTGATTGCCATTGCAGATGGTAACGGTAATGGTATCACCGCCAATGCTTCCAATAGCGGAGACGGAGTGGAAGCAACAGTAGACGGCACAGGAAATGCAATTTATGGCTGGGTTCCCAACTTCGGTACCGGAAAGGCTGGTAGATTTTCCAACTTCAATATCAGTAACAGCCAGCCGGTACTGTATGTAACCAATTCAGGTACAGGATCTGCTCTGTCTATTAACCATACAGGTTCTTCAGGAGATCTTGCTATTTTACAAAGTGCCGGAGCAAATGTTGCCAGAATCAACAAAGCAGGAAGAGGCTTTTTTAACGGCGGAACTCAAAACAGCGGTGCCGACGTTGCTGAAGCATTTGATGTAAACGGAAATATTTCTCAGTATGAACCTGGGGATATTCTTGTGATCTCAACCAGCGCGGACAGAACCGTTGAAAAATCTTCAACCCCTTATTCTAATCTTGTTGCCGGAGTGTATGCCACAAAACCCGGTGTACTTCTTACGGAGGAAAATATTGACACTGATATTTCCAATAAAGCTCCCATGGGCGTCATTGGTGTAATTCCTACCAAGGTATGTCTTGAAAACGGAAAAATAAAGAGAGGTGATCTACTGGTAACTTCATCTAAGCCAGGTGTTGCAATGAAAGCCAGTCTTAAAAAGGTAAAAGTAGGACAGGTCATCGGAAAAGCGCTTCAGGATTATGACCAAAAAGAGATTGGAAAAATTCAAGTATTAGTCAACATAAAATAAACCGTCATGAAAATAGCATATATTATCCCGTTATTATTTTTCAGCACCATTATCCATGCTCAGGAAAATAAAAAGACTACCCCTACAGAGGAAGATCAAACACTGGTTGTAAAACAGGCGCAGGAACAGCAGGCTAAACTCATACAGGAAGCTAAAGAAAAGACCACTGTAAATACCGGCCTGCCTTCTGATCATGGCCTTGCCGTTAAAAAACAGGATTCCAAACCCAAAGCTGCTTCAGACAATTCGGGAAACCTTCTTTCCAATACGGCAAGTCTTGAAGACATAAAAAAAACAATCCCCAACAGACAGGCATATCACAATATAAATTCTAGGAACACAAAAGCGACTGTTACCGGGCTGCCCAACACAGCAACTCTGGAAGAAATAAAGAAAACTATCCCTAAAAACTAATAACTCTCAAAACTGATAACCACAAAAAAGCTGATAACCAAACTAGATTTTTCAAACAAAGAAGTCCGCCAAAGAGCGGACTTTTTATATTGACGGCTGCATTATTAATCCCAATCAGCAGCTACAAATTTCATTGTATGACCATGATCATCAGACAGGGTAAGAAAATGTCCTTCAACAGAATATCTGGTCATGGTTTCAATTTTCTTCTGAAAAGATGTTTCAAGATCCATATCCTCGCAGGCTTTAGTTGTGCTGACTCCTTTTGAAATCTTTACCTTTCCTCCTTTTTTAAATTCGGACATAAAAGACATCTGATTACATCCCATGTAGGCACTCCCCTGAATTTTACCCTCTACAATAGCAGCCGTCAGATTCATTTCTGCTTTGTGGGCAATAAGCTGATCTTTTGAAAAACCATCAAAAGAAATCAACATCCACTGCCTTTGGAGAGATGGGTTTTTATCCGGTATTGCAGAGCAATTCAAAACAACTCCTAAAAGTAAAGCGGTAAAAAGTGATAATAGTATCTTTTTCATGCGGATTATCATCCCATTTTCATACCAACCCGGGACAGAATCTCGTAAAAATTAGTAAATTAGCGACACAAAAATTATTTTATAAAATGAAAAGACTATTTCTACTATTCACTTTCTTACTGGGCTTTGCTCAGATGAGGGCGGATGAGGGGATGTGGCTGCTAATGCTCATCAAAAGACTTAACGGTGTTGATATGCAAAAAGAGGGTCTGCATCTTACGCCTGAAGAAATTTATTCAGTGAACAATTCAAGCTTAAAAGATGCTATCGTAAGTTTCGGTGGTTTCTGTACAGGAGAAATTGTTTCTGATAAAGGACTTATATTTACCAATCACCACTGTGGCTACGGGGCTGTTGCTGCGGCTTCTACACCAGAAAAAGATTATTTGAAGAACGGTTTCTGGGCAATGAAACAGAAAGACGAATTCAATGCAAAGGATCTTTATGTAAGATTTTTAGTGAGAATGGATGATGCTACCAAAAGAATCACTTCCAAGCTAAACAACAATATGACCGGAGCAGAGAGAAAAGCTGTTATCGATGCTGAAACTAAAGCCATCCAGACAGAAAACTCTGAAAACGGAAAATATACTGTAGTAGTAAAAGATTTCTTCAACGGAAATGAATTTTACTATTTCGTATACCAGGATTATAAAGATATCAGATTGGTAGGTGCTCCACCTTCATCATTAGGAAAATTCGGAGGAGATACAGACAACTGGGAATGGCCAAGACACACTGCAGACTTCACCGTTTTCAGAGTGTATGCTGATGCTGCAGGAAACCCTGCTGAGTATTCTCCAAGCAACACTCCTTTGAAGCCTAAGCATTTCCTTCCGGTTTCTCTTAAAGGAATCAAGCCTGGTGATTTCTCAATGATCCTGGGATATCCTGGAAGAACAAACCGTTACCTGACTTCTTACGGAATTCAGCAAATGGTAACCAAAGATTACCCGGCATGGGTTGAAGCTTCCAAAACGGCCATGGATGTTATGAAAAAATACATGGACAAGGATAAAGCAACTCAGCTTAACTACGCTTCTCAATATGCTTCTGTAGCTAACTACTGGAAAAACAGACAAGGTACTATTGATGCAGTAGAGAAAAACGGAACCATTTCTGACAAACAAAAGATTGAAGAAACGTACAATAAATGGGCTGCAATGCCAGGAAATGAGGAATACAATGGAGTTTTAGAAGATATAGGCGCCTATTACAAACAAGTATCTGACAGAAATGTTGAAAGAAACTATGCTACACAGTTTACAAGAAATGCAAAATATATTACCCTTGCATTACAGTTAGGATTAGTTCTTAAAACTTATGCAGCTCAGGATATGCAGGGAAGACTGGCAATGAAACCTAAAACTGAAGCTGCAATCAAAGCTGCCTATGAAAACTTCAATCCGTCTTTGGAAGGAGAAATGCTTGCTGCTATGACCAGCCTTTATCAGGCAAGAGTTAAAAACCCGGACGTTGCTTCTGCTACTATTTTAGGGCTTGATGCCAAGACTGTTTCTAATTTGGCATATTCTTCAATTTTCGCTAATAAAACTTCTGCAACGAACTTCTTATTGAACCCGGATGCACTGAAGCTTGATGCTGACCCACTTTGGAAAGCAGCTAACGGAATTATGGCAGATCAAAAGATAAGCACTGAAAGATTTGTTAAGATAGATGACTTTTTTGCCAAAAACAACCGTCTTTTCTTAGCGGGTCTAATGAAGGCTATGCCTGAAAAGAAATTCTACCCGGATGCTAACTCTACCATGAGATTAACTTACGGTACGGTAGATAAACTACCCATCAGAAATGACAGAAACTATTTCGGGATTACGGATAACTATTATACAGACATGACCGGTCTTGTTGGAAAATACAAGAAAGGTGATGAAGAGTTTGATCTTCCTCAAAGAGTGATCGACCTTTACAATCTTAAAGATTTCGGACAGTATGCTGATGCTGCAGGTTATATGCCTGTAAACTTCCTTTCTAACAACGATATTACAGGTGGTAACTCCGGTTCCCCGGTAATTGATGGCGACGGAAACCTTATCGGTATTGCTTTCGATGGAAACAGTGAAGCATTAAGCGGTGATATCGTATTCGAGCCTGAATGGCAGAAAACGATCAACGTTGATGTTCGTTTCGTTCTTTGGACAATTGATAAGTTTGCAGGAGCAAGAAGATTAATTGACGAGCTGAAGCTTGTAAGAGATGCCAATACTCCGGCTGATACAAAAACTAAAAACTCAGGTACTACAGCAATGCCTAAGAAAGCTAAAAAATAATCTTATCTGATATATTTTTGAAAACCGTGAAATTTACTTTCACGGTTTTTTTATTTTTGATTATTAAAAATATTTCAACATGAATCATCAAACTATTAAATTCAGAGCTGTTATTCAGCAAAACGGAGCAATGAATGCTGCATTTGTAGAATTTCCGTTTTCTACGGAAGAGCTGTTTAATAAAAAAGGACAGGTAAAGGTTAAAGCCCTGTTTGACGATAAAGTTGAATACCGCGGAAGCCTCGCCAAAATGAAATCTGACTGCCATATTTTAGGTCTGACGCAGGAAGTCAGAAAACAGCTTGGTAAAACCTTCGGAGATGAGGTTTCTGTATCTCTTATGGAAGATAAAGAAGAAAGAATGGTTGAAATTGCAGATGACATCACCTCTGTTTTTAAACAAAACCCTGAAGCAAAGGCTTTATTTGATAAGATGAGCTACACCCACAAAAAAGAATATATCCGCTGGATTGAGGAAGCCAAGAAACCTGAAACCAGGGAAAACCCGAAAGGTAAAAATGGTTCAGATGATTTTGGATGGGAAGAAAGGGATATAATCTCCTTCCCATTGCATTATATTTTCAGTTCTCCTTGCAGATATTGTTTTCCTCCTCCATTGGTAACCGTTATAAGTCCGTCATAATGATTCACTTTTACTCCTAAATCATTGATTACCTCCTTAAAATACCCTGTTTTTCCTCTGTTATGAGTGATCTCTCTTTGCCAGATAAACGTTGCATACTGTCCCGTTTTATTCCGAAATGTAAGTGCACCCAACGGGTTTGTGTATCCCAGCCATTTAATATCTACTACCGCACTTTCATTGGCAGCAAAATCTTTAGACAATACAATAAAGTTGTTCATTTATGATTTGTTTTCCGGTTAATTAATTATTATCTTTTTTAAGAGGTACAAATATCCCTTTGCATTACGACAAAACTCGACGTATTATTCATCGAATAAAAAAGGCCCAGAAACTGTCTGGACCTTAATAATTCAAATATTATTCAACCGGAATTCCCAGGTACTTTAAATAGGAATCCAGTATTTTTTTATCAAACACCGGTTCCTGAATCCCGGACCCTTCCAGAAATCGGATCACATTGGAACAATCCCATATATAGGTATTCTGATAAAGCTCTACCGTGGATAAGCCTTCATGCATATTATCCCTGAAAAGGCTTGTCAGTGGATACAAACGGTTTTTACTGTCATCCTCCCATTGTTTTCGCCATTCTTTGTATGGAAGCGCTTCCAGTGTAAACGGATAATACTGCTTCATCAATCTGAAGAAGTCTTCCAGCGTAAGATTTGTTTCCGGGCGGGCAATTAAGTTGAACTTCATACCTATTGCATCTTTATTTTTTGTGATATGCGCCATGGCTTTGGTCATATAATCTACCGTAATGAGCCCTTCTCTAAGCTCTGTTAAAGCAGGGTAAGACTGGAACTCTATACAGTTTTTCACTAATCCCGACCACCATTGATAGGACGCACTTGCACCTGTTTCGCTGTGGCACATTGCATATCCCAAACGATAGGTGATTAACGGAAGCCCTTCTTTAGCGGCTAAATCTGCCACAGCCTCCATCACCCATTTGCTTCTTACATATCCTATATCTTTACTTACGGACATTAAGTTCTGTTCGATATCATCAGACTCAAGCATTACTGTTTTTCCTGTAAATATATGTCCCCAGCTATATACTGAGATTGTGGATAATAAAGCAAGACATTTTGTTCTTTCTGCTCCTGCCAGCTTTATGATTTCTCTTAATCCTTCTACATTCGGAGCTTTCATATAGGAATAGGGTTCAATGAAGTTTACTGAGCTTCCGGAATGATAGATCACATCAACCTGTTTTGCCAGCCTGGCGAATATTTCTTCAGACAACCCTAAAGATGGCAATGCCAGATCTCCTATCACAGGAATAATCCTCAGTTTCTGTTCATCTTTATGGGGGATGTGGTATTGTTTAAAACATCTTCCAATCTTTTCCATTGCGGCAAATTCATCCTGAGCTCTCACAAGACAATAGATATCTGCATCAGTAGTATCCAGAAGCTCCTGTAAAAGATGAATCCCTACAAATCCTGTAACTCCCGTTAAAAATATTGTTCCGGGGTTTTCTACCTGTCCGGGATCAAATCCTCCCGCAAAGACAGTTCCGGGAGCCAGATAAACATCTTTCTGTAATTCAACATAAGGCTCCACATCTTCTGCCGGAACCGCGTTTCTCATTTCTCCGGACCTGGCTATAAGAATCTCTGACAGCTGCTGCAATACCGGATACTGATAGATATCCCGCAGATAAACCTTTACATCAAGCTTCCTTTGTAATGTAACAGCAACGGTTGCTACCAACAGGGAGTTTCCTCCGATGTCAAAAAAGTTATCTGTAATATTGATAACTGGACGTTCCAGAGCAGAAGACCAGACATCCACAATAATCCTTTCCGTTTCATTGGTTGGCGGCTCAGATGAAATTACTTCTTTTGCTTCCTGATCAGCCAGTTCCTTTAATGCCCTGGTATCTGTTTTTCCGTTGGCTGTTAACGGAATGGCATCTATAAAAATAATCTGGGCAGGAATCATATAACCTGGAAGCTCTTCCTTCAATGCATTACGGATTGAAGAAATATCTGTTACCATTTCAGGTTTTAATACAACAAAAGCAATCAGGTATTTGGTGCTCCCTTCCGTTTCCTTTCCCATGACCACAGCCTCTTTGATTTCTTCCTGTCTGATCAGTGAACGTTCTATTTCTCCCAATTCAATTCTGAATCCACGAATTTTCACCTGATTATCAATCCTTCCCAGAAATTCAATCTCACCATCCGGCTTCCATCTGGCCAGATCTCCGGTACGGTAAAGTTTTTCTGTTTCCCTGAACGGGTTCATAATAAATTTGGAATGAGTAAGCTCTTCATTATTAAGGTATCCTTCTGCTAAAAGATTTCCGCCGATACATAATTCTCCGGCAGCTCCTACCGGCAGCAATTCCATATTTTCTCCCAGGATATATGCTTTTGCATTGGCAATGGGCCTGCCAATAGAGGAAACATATTTCCCGTTGATATCCTTCACTTTTTTGAAGGTAGCATATACAGTACATTCTGTAGGACCGTAATAATCTATCAGCTCATAGCTTAATTCCGTAGTAAGCACCGGCTTCAGCTTTTCTCCTGCCGTAAAGAGATATTTTAATTTCAGGTCATTATAATTCCGGGTAAGATCTACTACAGAAGGAGCTAGAACCGTAGGTACAAAGCCATGGGTAATATGATTTTTTCTATAGTAATCTACCAATGCCTGAGCCTCTGTTCTATCCTCATTGTCTGCAATAAAAACGGTTGCTCCTGAGGTAAGCGCCGACCAGACCTCCCATACTGAGATATCAAATGCCAATCCTGCAACAAGAGTTAGCCTGGAACTGTGATCCACATGAAAATGATGGTTATGCCACGTTACCAGATGCTGTATAGCCTGATGGCTTATCATTACTCCCTTCGGCTTTCCGGTTGATCCTGATGTATAAATTGTATAGGCAAGGCTTTTTTTGTGAATTTTAATCTCAGGATGATGCGAAGGTAAATGATTGAGGTTTTCCATGCTGCTCAGGTCAAATACTTTTTCTTTTCCGGATTCAGATAAGAGATCTTTAAGGTGTTGATTGGTAATAATGAGATCTGA
This sequence comes from Chryseobacterium amylolyticum, assembly GCF_051011775.1. NCBI lineage: Bacteria > Pseudomonadati > Bacteroidota > Flavobacteriia > Flavobacteriales > Weeksellaceae > Chryseobacterium > Chryseobacterium amylolyticum. Next base: position 235,753 of record NZ_JBPCHX010000003.1, on the reverse strand, counting down.
AGAAGTATCGGAAAGAATATATTCTACTCTTTTCGCAGGGTAAGCAGGATCTACAGGGACATACGAAGCTCCCGTTTTAATAACACCAAGAACAGCAATAATCCATTCTAAAGAACGATCAAGCCAGACAGGAACATATTGTCCTTCTTTCACACCATGTTTTAGTAAGAAGTTAGCTACCTGATTGCTTCTCTGGTCCAGATCTCTGTAGGTAATTTCCTGCTCCTGATAAACAGCTGCTGTTTTATCCGCGTGAAGGATTGCCTGTTTCCGGAAAAGGGATTCCAATGTTTTTTCATGATGATAGTCCCAGCCTGTTTTATTGAATCCGTTTAAAAGTTTTTCTCTGTCTTCAGATGACAGCAATACAGCCGAACCTATTGATTGGGCTTCTGATGAGGGAATTGTGTTTGACATCGTAATAAATTTTGATTGGTTTAAAAAATTAGTAATCAATGGCTTTCATCCTCTGTAGAATAATTTTAAATGAAATGAAATAAGGACACACCAGGGTATAAGGTATAACCACAGTTTATGTACTAAATGCGTTTCATTATAGTTGTAAAAATGAATGATACAGAGTCTTAAGCGATCCACTCAGTGAGCAGAACGTAAACAGCGTTCACACGTTATTTATGACAGTCGGAAAAAAGAAAAGAATATATTGTGGATATTCTTCGGCAATTCAATGCAAATTTCTATTCAGTATTTAAAAATTTGATTTTCATAATGTAATATTTTAATAATATGGCAACCAAACTTAACATAATAATTTAACCTATGCGTTACATAATTGCTACATTTATCCTACCACAAAGAATTAAACTTATGAAAAGAATATTTGTATTTGTTTTAAAATCAGATAAATAGATTAAAAATCAACCATTCCAGAATTCACGGTCCAGGCTTCTGTATTGTATGGCTTCGGAAATATGGTGAGACAAAATATTCTCAGATTCTTCAAGGTCGGCAATAGTTCTGGCAACTTTCAGAATTCTGTCATATGCTCTTGCCGAGAGGTTTAGTTTTTCCATTGCTGATTTGATAAGGCCGAAAGAGGTTTCATCCAGCTCACAAAATGCTTCAATTTCCTTCGGTCCTATCTGGGCATTGCTGCTGATATTGAGATTCTGATACCGCTTATTCTGAATCTCCCGGGCTTTCAGTACGCGTTCTCTGATGTCTTTGCTTTTCTCCCCTTTTCTTTTTTCGGAAAGCTGCTCAAATTCTACCTTCTGAACTTCAATATGAATATCAATTCTATCCAGAAGAGGCCCGGAAAGTTTATTCATGTAGCGCTGCATTTCATAAACCGATGAGGTATTATTAGGATCATCGGGAAAGAAACCGCTTGGACTGGGATTCATGGATGCTACCAGCATAAAACTTGCGGGATAGTTTACGGTAAACCTTGCTCTTGAAATGGTTACCTCACGATCTTCCAGAGGCTGTCTCATTACTTCCAGCACTGTTCTTTTAAATTCAGGCATTTCATCCAGAAATAAAACGCCGTTATGGGCAAGGGAAATCTCCCCGGGCTGCGGGTAACTCCCGCCTCCCACGAGAGCAACATCAGAAATAGTATGATGTGGAGATCTGAAGGGGCGGACAGTCATCAGTGAAGCTTCTGTTCCTATTTTCCCGGCAACAGAATGGATTTTTGTTGTTTCCAGAGCCTCTTTCAATGTTAAAGGAGGTAAAATACTGGGAACTCTTTTGGCCAGCATTGTTTTTCCGCTCCCTGGCGGGCCGATCAGAATAATGTTGTGCCCACCGGCGGCGGCAACCTCCATCGCCCTTTTGGCTGTTTCCTGACCTTTAACTTCAGAGAAATCGAAAGGAAAGTTGTTAATTTTCTCGTGAAATTCTTTTCTGGCATCCAACGTCATTTTTTCAAGGAGCTTTCCTTCATTAAAAAAATCAATAACCTCTCTGATATTTTCTACCCCATATACTTCAAGATCATTAACAATAGCGGCTTCCCTTGCATTTTGTCCGGGGAGAATGATCCCTTTGAATCCCTCTTCCCTGGCCTGAATTGCAATGGGGAGGACGCCTTTGATCGGCTGCAGGCTTCCATCCAGAGAAAGCTCTCCCATAATGATATAGTCTTTAACTTCTTCTGCCAGTATCTGGTCTGAAGCGGTTAAAATCCCAATGGCAATACTAAGATCATAAGCTGAACCTTCTTTTCTGAGATCTGCCGGAGCCATATTAATCGTGATTTTCTTTCCGGGAATCTTATATCCTACGTTTTTCAGTGCGGCCGATATTCTGTAGCTGCTTTCTTTGATGGCGTTATCGGGAAGTCCCACCAGGTGGTATCCCACTCCGCCAGTGTCTACATTTACTTCAATGGTAATGGTCTGTGCCGCCACCCCATGAATGGCACTTCCGTAAATTTTAATCAGCATGGTGTGTTTTTGAAGTAAAAATAATCAATATAGTATTTTAAAAATCCGGGATTTACGTTAATGGCATTCTGGTCAGACGGGGATATTTAAAAAGAAATTCAGAAAACAAACATCGGATTTGAAAACATATTTAAACTCTTACTCTTTAATTTAAATCATTCAAAGCCATAAGGCGATCTCCACATTCAGAGTAGTTTGTCATGTAAAAACAATTAACCTTGACCAGTGAGTGGCCAAGGTTAATTGTTGAATAGTAATATTTCAATTAAAAATCATACCCAATCCTAAAACTTAAATTAGGAACTACCTGAAGAGAATACTCTGATTTTAGAATTTTCCCTACTCCTAAACCTAGCTGAACTTCATAATTAAAATTTTTCGTAAAATTCCTTCTTAGTCCCCATGTAGGAATCAATGAAATCATTGGGTTTACTTCTATTCCATCAACGTTTGAAATAACAAACCAGTCAGGAACGAATCCAAATTTTGCAGAAAGATAGTTTGCAGAATTATACTTAGTATTCTTGTTTTCAATATTTCTTTGATTGATATTGTAGTACCATTTCGGAGCTACAGCCAAAGCAGATACTAATGCAAAACCTGTTTTAGAGTACAAATCTCCTCCCCAAATCCCAGCAGTTAAATCAATCTCACTTCTAAGTGTAAATTGTTCAGAAAAATTGACTTCATTATAGACATTTGCACCAAAAAGCCCGGCTTGAACTCCAAAGAATGAGTTTTTTGTTGATGATTTTTCTTGCGAATACACTACAGCTACACTAAATACTAATAAAATTAAAAATATTTTTTTCATCATATTATTTTTTATAAAAATTATAGTTCCCATTTAAACTACCTTTTGACCATTTCCCATTCATGGATGAATCATTCAAATATCCTGAAAAACTTAATCCGGCTTTTGTAGCTGCGTCAAATTTCCCGCTAATCATTACATAGCCCGATATCATTTCAGAACTATCGGCTGTAGTATAATATACCGTCCCTTCAAGGTTACCTGTATCAGATACGCTGAATTTTATTTCACCAGATAAATCTCCATTAAAGCTTCCAACGTAATTCCCTTGAAATTTAGAATTTGATTGTAAATTTAGGTTCTCATCAGAAATACAAGAGGTAAATAAAAGAAAAAATGCAAGAAAAAAATATTTCATAATTTTAATTAGCGTTAAGTTTTACTCCATGCCAAGCTCCATTTTTCTTGGTTATTCAGAATAAACCCATAAGCAAATGGTAACGACGGAATGTTTTGATTTTTTTGAAAATTTAAAAATTATATCACTTGAGTCTAATTTTTCACATGAAAAAGATTTATTAACATGGGTTTCCATCTATTGTTATTGCATTATCTCAAGTGCTGCAAAAATAACCAATATAGTATTTTAAAAATCCGGGATTTACGTTAATAGCATTCTGGTCAGACGGGGATATTTAAAAAGAAATTCAGAAAATTCAGGATAAAAAAAACCGGTACAAATTTCTTTGTACCGACCCAACCATTATTAAAAACTAACGAATAGATTATTTCATCTGAGTTACAGAAAAATTAAATGTAAGTCAGGAAGCCGGATGCCGGAAAGAGAGAACTCCTTTTGGGGTAATTATGACGTCATTAGATTAACAAGGATGAAAATTTTATCTATTGAGCGTAAAGTATTAAAATAAATTACTCTAGTTCTTCTTCAATACAAGGAAACTCTCTCCTCTGACATCCATTCTTCCTGCCACAATCAATATTTTAGCATCATCAGATTACGTAATCCTATTTTTTTATAAATCTATTTTTGTATTCAATGCCCTCTGCACTTTTAGAAACAATAATATAGTTCCCCGGCACCAGCTGGCTTACATCAATGGGCTGATTGTATCTGTGATCTGTTTTTTTCAGAACCAGCTTTCCGGACATATCTATAATGGTAACTTCTTTATAAACTTTGTCTGATTCTTTTCCGATATAAAGGTGCTGTGCTGTAGGATTAGGATAGATTTTCAGATTATTATCTTTAATTTTTGCCTCTCCTGTTCCCAGATTGCTGCAGAACTCCCAGTTCCCGAAATTTACCTCAACAAAGGCAAATGGATCCAACATCTGGCATTGGTCCGGACAGTATTCAGTACAGGCATAGAATCCATATTTTCCGGAAGTTGTTGCTACATAAGTATCTCCTACTACACCTGGAATGATACAAGGATCCCCTGCCACCGGAGGATTACTGCTTGGGACACATTTGAACCAGGTATGCTTGCCATACACTACAGGGAATATATCGTCAAATTGAATAGAAGCACCATTGCACACATTTACTGTTCCCATATTTTCTTCATAGGTTCCCGGAGTATAAGTAGTCATCATAGCCGGAAGCCCATATACGAAGCCATCTGCAAATACTGTCGGGCTTTCTGCTGTACAGTCTCCATCGGTAACAACCACTTTAAAATAATTCAGCTGCTCGTTCCCGCTGATGGTCAGCTGCTGTGACGTAGCTCCCGGAATAGCAACCCACGGATTGTTATTAGGAGTCTGCCAGGTCCACGCCTGTTTATACCACTGGTAAGTTGTGTAAGCCTGTGTGGTAGAAAGTACTTCATCTTCCGTATCACAGAACAGAACGGTTCCGGGATATTTCTGCCCAAGTCTGGGACTGGTAACTGTAGGGGTACACTGTGCTTTTAGATTCAAAATGCTGAATAATAAAAACATCAAAAAGATTAGTTTTGTTTTCATATATAAATAATTAAGCTTGGTTTTTAAAAATCTCCGGCATTAATCCAACAGCACTCTTACACCGAACTTCATATTAAAATGAAGTGGTTTTTCTTTATAAATTGTATTGGGAGCATTTTCTTTTTTAAAATGATATCCTATTCCCGGCTCTGCATAAATTCCGACCTTATCAATAATCTTCAGCTGAAGGCCTGCTGCTGCGTTGACTGAGAACTGTAAAGGTTTGGGCACCAAACTTTCTTTTGAGGATTCCTTTATTTCATCATTCACTACATAGGTTGTTGTGATACTTCCTGCCACAGGCTTTTCCACAAGCGCTCCCCCTGTCACATATCCTGTAAATTTGCCCTTCTGAATGACATTGTAATTGATCTGCACAGGAATTCCTATGTAATGAACGGTCTGATCTCCCTTAATATAATTGTTATCACTCCCGGAATGCAGCTCAGAAGACAGTTTGGTATAATTTACTCCCGTTCCTATTCCCCATTTTTTCCCCAGATTATAGTAAACAGAAAGCCCGAAAGTAACAGGTACCTTATGCCTGATTCTCGCTTCTACCGGCTGGCTCTGATTTGCCAGCAATATGGCTGTCAGAGGATCATCATGGAACTCTGAAGTAGTCCATACCTGCTCGACATTCATGGCTTTTCCGGTAATTGAAGCATACCCTGGAAACTGCTGTTCTGCGGAATTGGAAGCCATATTTCCTGTCAGCATACCCAGCATCCAGGACTTTTTATTTCCGGATTTTCTGGCATCATGTTTTGTGTTTTCTGCGTATATCTCCTTCAATTTTTCCTGTTTAAAAAGAACCTCATCTGATTCTTTTTCTTCCGCCGTTTCCTTCACAGTATCATCAACAGGCGATATTTTCTGAGCAATTTTATTTTCCTGCTGAAAGGCCTCGGAAGCAGCAGGAATCTTTATAATATCCTGGGTTTTTCCAGCGTTATTTTTTATTCCGTTATCAGAATAGCTTTGAGTTAAGTTTTTCTTCAGAATTTCTGTATTGAATGTATTTTCAGCTAAGAAGGCATTTATTCCTGATTTTACCTCACTGCTTACAATATGTTCGGTTTTTCCGGCATTTAAAGATCCTTTTTCCTTGTCATTTCTCATATCTGCCGGTTTCTGAGACAGAACTTTTTCCTTGTCATGATAAGGCAGTATTTTTGTCAGTAAAAACAGCAATGCAATGGCAGCAGCAATACCTCCGATGCGATAGAATAAAGATTTTTGTCCCGCACCTGCAATTCTTTCTTTCTTTTCCGCACCACCTTCATGAATTTCAGGAATAAACCCGGGAACGCCGTTGTTTTCTTCTCCCGAGAATAATTCATCTCTGATGTCATCCCACAACCCTTCCGGAACGTCCTCTTCATGGTCATCCATTCTGCTTCGCAGGTTATTTAGCCATTCATTATTCATATTGTGCTTTTTTTGACATTTTACATTCTTTTATTTTCTGAACAAGCAATCCTTTTGCACGGTGAAACTGAGATGCAGAAGAGTTTTCTGCAATTCCCAGCAGCCCGGCAATTTCTTTATGGCTTTTTTTCTCAAATACAAACAGGTTAAAAACAGTTCTGTATCCTTCAGGAAGAGATCTGATCATTTTCATAATATCATCCCGTGGAATTTCTTCAAAATCAGGTTCTTCTTCATTAGGAATATCCGGAAGATCATCTACTTCAACCGCCGATTTGAAATCTCCTTTCTGCTTTATATGTTTCAAAGATTCATTAACTGTGATACGCGTCATCCAGGCTTTTAAAGAACCGTTTCCTCTATACTCAAAGGATTCTATCGAACGGAACATTTTGATAAAACTGTTTTGAAGCACATCATGAATGTCTTCTTTTTCCGTCACGTAGCGGGAGCATACATAGCTCAGATTTCCGGAATAAGCTCCAAAAAGCTCTTTCCATGCAGCTTCCTCCTTCTTCAGAAGGTGCTTTACCAAAATCTGTTCTTTACTTTCTTCCATATATGCTACTGCTGCCGTACCCGTCAGGATGTTATAAACTGTCAAGCAAAAATAGATTGCATCTTATTAAAGCGCAATCCATTTATGATAATATCTATTAATTTTTTATACAGAACGGAAAATTATAATCGATCACTTCATAAGGAGTAATCAATGTCCCATCTACTGTAATTTTTTCTGCTGTAAGAGCATATCTAAGTGTTCTATCCATACCTACATAATATCCTTTCTGCTTGGAAACAAATTCTACAACGGTCTTTTTATTAACGCCGTCTACAGGAATCTGAAGTTCCATTGTCTTAGGAGCCAAAGTTAATTCTATCACATTATTTGCTGTATTGATCACTGCTGCATATTTAAGATCATACTTTACTTTTCCAAGCGCTTTTATGGCTGTTTCTGCTTTTGCAGGGTCTTTCACCACTGTTTTTACAATTTCGGTAACAGGAAATTCTGCAAATGAGATCGTATCTTTTTTTACTTTGAATTCTTTTATTCCTTCTCTTTTACTATTTCCCTGGATAATAATCAGCTTACCTTTATAGTTTCCTGGTAATTCTTCCATTTTTACAGGTGGAATATCCTGTCCATCACTATCATTACATGAGTATAAGGCCAATCCTGCCAAAACCATTAAAACTGTTATAAAAAATCGGGGTACTGTCAATTTTTTCATTGCATTACATTTTCGTTAAACATTAATTATTTTCGAGTACTCATCTATATAAATCCAGCTTTTCAAAAATCTTGCATATTTTTTTTGAAAAAAGATGAAATTTTCCATAACTGACTGATTTAATGCATGTAAATTTTCACCCATTTTTATTTATAGCTATAAAGTTCATGTTTAAAAATCAGAATTTTTCATTGGGAAAAGAGCTATAGCTTATTTTCTACCTGATTCCCGGTAGAAAAAAAACATGGTTTTTATGTATTGCCGGTAGTATACGTCTCAGACTACATTTGTCTCAACAATAAAAGGCAAAATAGTAACTGTTATGAAAAAACCAAGGACAAAAAAAATTATTTCGGCTTTTTTAATGATCGCAGCTGCCGGCATTATTTTTTCGGCCTGCAGTAAGGATGATGATCCTGCCGATGCAAAAGCGAACATGAAATTTACCATTACTGTAAACGGGGTCGATTCCAATGATCAGGTTGATTTTCTTGTCAGTGCAGGAAATCACGATGCCAGCCAGTACGGAAGTCCTGTATGGAAAAAGAACGGAGCCACTGAAGGGAATGCAAATACCAGTTCATTGGAGGTGAGTGATTTTACCGGCAGTACAAAAACCTATGTGTTTGAGACTGTAAAGCCATTCAACTTTTCAAGTCTTCATGTTGCTATATCCAATCTTGACGGGGCTCCTATTTCTGTAAGCTATAAAGCTGAGGTGAATGGAAGTGTAGAGACTGACGAGAATAAAACCTACGCATCCGGGCAGGCTTTCATCAAAGATTATTCATACGTAGCAAAATAGATTTTATCATATCACATATTGTTGATCGTGGGAAATAAATAGTCATTCTGGCTATTTATTTTTTTATTGGAGCAACCAATTATTTTGGACATAAAAAGGAAGCTGTGTCATGCAGCTTCCTTTTATTTTTCATTTACATTTTACTCCACTCCTCCTCCAAGTGCCCTGTACAGATCAACCTCAGCATTTAATCTTTCCAGTGTAACATTAATAGCTTCCAGGTCATTCTGCAGTTTGTTGTTTTGTGCAGTGATCACTTCCAGATAAGTTGCCATTCCGCTTTTATACAGCTTCAGTGCATCATTGATTCCTTTATCCAGAATGGCTGTTCTCTGTTCTAAAAGCTGCAGCCTTTCCGAAGATCCCTTAGACTTTGCCATTGCATCGGAAACCTCTCCAACTGCGGTCATTACAGATTGTTTAAAGTTGACCGCTGCTTTTTCCTGCTCAATCAATGCTGTTTCGTAAGCTGTTTTCAATTGCTTTTTCTGAAAAACCGGAGCTGCCAGATTGGCTGCAATGGCTTTGGTAATAGAGCCCGGAATATCAAACCATGAGCTGAATTTATTGGAATTCACTCCAATCTGCGGACTAAGGCTGATACTCGGATACATCGCTGCTTTTGCCAATCCGGTTTTTGAATTCAGGCTGATAACATTAAATTCTGCCATTTTCAGATCCGGCCTGCGGCTCAGCAATTGTGCGGGTAATCCTTCTGATAATTTATTTTCAGGAATCATTGTTTTAAGGTTACCTTCCCTCTCAATCCTCGCCGGATATTCTCCGCAAAGAATGCTCAATGCATTTTCCTGTATGGAAATATTCTGTTTTGCCAAAGGAATCAGCAGCTCAGCGGTTTTCTTTTGTGCCTCAGCCTGCTGAACGGCCAGAGAATTAATCTGCCCTGCTGTAAATTGCAGATTCATCATTTTGAGCGTATTGTCACTCAGTTCAATATTCTGCTCCGCTATTTTCAGCTGTTCATCCAGACTGACAAGATTGTAATAAGCCTGTGCTACCTGAACAACGATCCTGCTTTTTATGGCATTTAAGTTCTCTTTCTGTCCAAAATATTCTGCAGCGGCAGATTCTTTCTGCATTTTGGCTTTTCCCCAGATATCTACTTCCCAGGAAAGCCTTAACGCAGCAGTGAAATCATCCAGGTATTTTGTCCCAACAAACTGTTCATTCAGGGAACCGTTAAGCGTATTTTTGGAAGCCCAGCTTCTGTTGGCTCCTGCACTGAAATCCATTGTTGGCATGAGGCTCAGCTTGGCCTGTTTATAAGCAAGATCCAGCTGTTCTATGTTTTTCAGGGCAACGTTTACTTCATTGTTTCTGGAAAGGGCCTTATCTATTAACCCTATCAGTTTAGGATCTTTGAAAAAAGTCTTCCACGGAAGCACCACCGTATCGCCTGTTACCTGTAAAGATTCTTTGTATTTTTCGGGAATCTGAAGGTCTGTTCTTGTATATTTCTTCCCTACGGCACAAGACATCAGCAATGATGCCATTGCGCCTGAAATAAGGAAATTCTTTATATTAAATAGTCTCATTTGTCAATTGATTTTCTGTTGTACGATACTTCTTTTTCACAGAGAATTTCTCATCCAGATACTGAAAGAACATGTAGAGTACAGGAATTACAAAAACGCCTAAAACCACTCCGCTCAACATTCCCATGGCAGCACTTGTACTGATGGATTTGTTACCGGAAGCCATTCCTCCTGAAGAAAGCATCAGCGGAACCATTCCTACAATAAAGGCTAACGACGTCATAATAATCGGACGTAATCTCGCCTTTGCTCCTTCCAGTGCAGAATCCAGAATAGAAAGACCTGTTTTTCTCCTTTGGATGGCAAATTCCACAATAAGGATTGCGTTTTTGGCCAGGAGGCCGATAAGCATGATCAGCCCTACCTGTACATAAATATTGTTATCTAAACCAATGGCTTTTATTCCCAAAAATGCTCCTACAATTCCTGTTGGGATGGAAAGCATTACTGCCAGAGGAAGGATATAACTTTCATATTGAGCTGCCAACAAAAGATATACGAAAAGCAAACATAAGCCGAAGATGGCGACCGTCTGATTTCCTGCTGATTTTTCTTCCAGGCTCAATCCCGTCCATTCGTAGCTGTAGTCAGAAGGCAAATTACTTAAAGTCTGTTCCAGTTTGGCCATCAATTCCCCGTTACTTACACCTGGCTTTGGAGACACGTTGATATTTAATGAATTATAAAGGTTATAACGCTGAACGGATTCCGGTCCGTAGACTTTTTTCAAAGTGATTAATGTATTCACCGGAACCATATCTCCATTTTCATTTTTCACGAAAATATCATTAAACGCCTGCTCATCCATTCTGAAAACACCGTCTGCTTTAATATTTACTCTGTAGAATTTCCCGAATCTTGAGAAATTCTGGGACTGGTCTCCGGAGAAATAGGTCTGAACGGTTCCCAGCAGGTTTGAAATACTTACTCCTAATTGTTTTGCTTTATCTTCATTGACTTCAAGCTCCATTTGGGGATAGTCTGCCCTGAACATGGTGTAGGTAAATGCTACTTCCGGAACCTGCATCAGCTGGCTGATCAGTTCATCCGCTTTTGCTTTCAGTACCTGAGGATCTCTTCCCATACGGTCCTGAAGTACAATTTCTGCATCATTCGTCATTCCATAGCCTTCTACCGGAGGCATTCTGAAAGTCATCACGCTTCCTTCTTTTATCACTCCTAATTTTGCAGTAGCCCTATCTACCACCTCCTGGATATCCTGAACTTCACCTCTTTCTTTTTTAGGTTTCAGCTTAACAAATCCCATGGCGTAAGCCGGTCCTGCGCTGTTGCTGAGCAGATTATATCCTGTAATGGAAGTATTTTCCTGTACCGCTTCCACGCCCTTTAAGATGTCATTGATTTTATTGGAAACTTCTGTAGTTTTTGTCAATGCAGTTCCCGGAGGCATACTTAGTGTATACATAAAGAACCCGTCATCTTCCATCGGCACAAAACTTTTAGGTGTGCTTGACATCAGCCAGCCAGCAACACCGATAACCGCTGCAATTAATCCGCCTGCAATCCACTTTTTTCCAATTAAAAAGCGTACACCTTTCGCATAACGGTTGGTCATACTACTAAAACCGGCATTGAATGCCACAGCAAACCTTTGTCCGAATCCTTTTGATTTTTCTCCTTCTCCTGCATGGTTGTTTTTCAGAAATACCGCACATAAAGCAGGCGTTAAAGTCAATGCATTAACGGCTGAAATAATAATGGCTATGGCCAGTGTGTACGCAAACTGCTTATAAAAGAGTCCTGCTGAACCGGACATAAACCCGATCGGGATAAATACCGCTGACATTACCAACGTGATGGAAATAACCGCTCCTGTGATCTCGCTCATCGCTTTATGAGTGGCCTCTCTTCCTGAAAGGGCTGTCCCTTCCATATTACTGTGAACGGCTTCTACTACAACAATAGCATCATCCACTACGATACCGATCGCCAGTACAAGGGCAAAAAGGGTCAGTACATTGATGGTAAATCCTAAGACCAGAAGGAAGAAGAAAGTACCAATAATTGCCACCGGAACTGCTACTGCAGGAATAATTGTAGATCTGAAATCCTGCAAGAAGATAAATACTACAATAAATACAAGGATAAATGCTTCTATCAGTGTAGATTTTACCTGTCCTGTAGCCTCATCCAATCTTTCTTTGGTGCTCATTACCTTCGTATATTTGATCCCCGGAGGAAATGATTTTGATAACTGATCAAGGGCTTTGTTTACGCCTATTTCAATCTGGTTGGCATTGGATCCTGTAGTCTGCATGATCGCTACAGTAACCGCATTTTTACCATTGGACAGGTTATCTCCCGTATTTGAAATGGCTCCGAATTCCACACGGGCCACATCTTTAAGCCTGATGACCTGGCTTCCTGTGTTTTTAACAATGATGTTTTCATATTGTTCAGGCCTGTTCTTCTTTCCTTTATATCGGATCACATATTCTAAAGCGGCATCAGATTCTTCTCCCAATTTACCCGGAGCAGATTCCAAACTGTGGTCTGCAATGGCTCTGGAGACATCTGCCGGTTCAAGTCCGTAGGATGACATTTTCTGAGGGTTAAGCCATATTCTCATGGAGTAATCTTTAATCCCGAAAACCATGGCCTGCCCTACTCCTTTTACCCTTTTGACCTGTGGGATAAGGTTAATATTCGCATAGTTCTGAAGGAAGGTTTCATCATATTGCTTATTGTCCTCAGTATAGATATTGAAGATCAATACCATACTGTTCTGCTGCTTGGAGGTGGTAAGCCCCATCCGTACAACCTCCTGGGGAAGTATCGGAGTGGCCTGCTGCACTCTGTTCTGGACATTTACTGCGGCCTGATCCGCATTGACTCCCTGCTTGAATATAATAGAAATGGAAAACGTACCGTCATTACTGGCAGTAGACTTCATGTATTCCATATCTTCCACTCCATTGATCTGCTCTTCCAGCGGCGTTACCACGGAACGGATCACGGTCTCACTGTTTCCTCCCGGATAAGACCCTGAAACGGTAATCGTAGGCGGAGAAATATCCGGGAATCTGGTCACTGCCAGCTGGTTTAATCCTATGATCCCTAAGATGACAATGATAAGGGATATTACCGTCGCCAGTACCGGACGGTCTATTATTTTTTTTAACATTTTTGAATTTTCTGATGGTGGTTATACAACTATTTCAAAGGAACGGTATGCGCAACAACCTGTGCTCCGTCTGTAAGGGCATCAATTCTGTTGATGGCAATTTTATCTCCTGCATTCACTCCTTCTTTGATAAAATAATCCTGGGATGTACTTCCTGAAACGGTAATCTGAGTCATTTTTACTTTGTCTTTACCATTCAGCTTGTAGACAAAAAATCTGTCCTGAATATCTTTTACTGAGGTTTTCGGAAGTTTAATTACTCCATTCAAAGCATTGTGAATCATCACTCTGGCTGTTCCTCCGGCTCTTAATAATTTATCAGGATTCTGAAAAACAGCTTTCATCTGGATACTTCCGGTATTTCTGTCGAAGTTTCCACTGGCATTTTCAAGTTTTCCCTTAAGAGCATAGGTGGAACCATCTGCAAGGATCAGCTCTACATTTTCTGCAGTATTTCCTGATGCTGAAGCTCTGCTGTGTGCAATGAAATCTGCTTCATTCATAGAAAAATAAACATTCACGGTGTTTATACTGGAAAGGGTCGTCAACGGTGATGCATCAGACGGACTGATGAGATTTCCTACCCTGTTCGGAATTCTTCCTATGTATCCGCTAACGGGTGCTTTGATATAGGTAAAATTAGCATTGATCTTTGAAGATCCTAATGAAGACTGTGCCTGAGCAACCTGAGCTGATGCAGCTTTATAGCTTGCCTGTGCCGTTTTCAGCTGCATATCGGAAACTACTTTCCCTTCTACAAGAGGTTTCAGTTTTTCCACTTCAAGCCTTGCTGTTTCCTGTGCTGCCAAAGCTGATTTCAAAGCAGCTTCATTGGTATTTACCTGTTCGTTGTACACTGATGGGTTTATTCTGAAAAGGGTCTGTCCTTTACTTACATACTGTCCTTCTTTCACGTATACCGCCTCCAGATATCCTGTTACCTGTGCTTTGATGTCCACATTATCCTGTCCTTCTATACTTCCCGGGTAACCGGTGGATACATCCGCATCTCCCGATTTCACCTGAATAAAATCTGTAGGCAATGCCTGCTGCATCTGCCCGGTATTTTCCTGACCGTTCCCGGAGCCGCACGAGTAAAGCACCGCAACAGCAAGTGAAAGTACCAGATATCCTTTTCTGTAATTCATAACATTGGTTTTTAAATTTTACAGCAGCAAAATAACTTCATATAATAAGGATGTAGGTGCAGAAATTGAGTGAAGCGTCGTTAATTGCAGGTGAAACGTAGGATAGCAAAAATGAAAGGAAAACAGTTGTATCCCCCTATAACAGGACAAAAAGGATGTATCCGGCGGAACCAGGTAAAACCATTAAGATCAATAATATGCCGGTAAGTAAGGCAAAAAAGACCGCTTCTGTAAAAAAGCAGTCTTGTATGTTTTTCAGGAATGAATTATCAATAATCCATCCAGGATTTGAAAATGGAAGCTTTTTCGCGGCTTACAATCACTTCCATCTCCGGATGTTTTCTTAATTCCAGCTTCAGTTTTCCGTTAAAATGATTAAAAATCTGCTTTACAGAATCAATATGAATGATAAATTGCCTGTTAGCCCGGAAAAAGAATTTCGGATCCAACTGTTTCTCAAGCTCTTCCAGGGTCTGTGGCACATTCTCCACAACACCGGTATTCAGCATGGCTTTACTGATTCCCAATTCGGTATAAAAATACAGGATATCCTCTGCCAGAACTGTTTTATACCCGTCTTTGTGGGCAATAAGAAAACGTTTTCTGTAATCTTTTGGCTGGATATAGTTCAACAATCCTTCAATAGCGGTTCCTACTACCGGAACGGCTTCCATAAAGGTTTCATAACGTTTCAGGGCAGCATCCAGCTCTTCTTCTTCTATAGGTTTCAGAAGATAATCCACACTGTTGTATTTGAATGCCTGTACTGCATATTCATCGTAAGCTGTGGTAAATATGACCGCACTTTTAATGTCATGTTTATTAAATATTTCAAAGCTGAGCCCGTCTGCAAGGCGGACATCCATCATGATAACATCAGGAACAACATTATTTTCCAGCCAGTGCACCGTTGAAGTTATTGAGTCTTCTACAGACAGAATTTCGATATGGGGTCTTAATTTCAGCAACAGTCTTTTCAGCCTATCTGCATTGGGTCTTTCGTCTTCAACTATTAAAATCTTATTAATCTTCATATCAATGGAAGTTTTACAATAAATTTATCTTCAGTTTTTTCAATCACAGGTTTAGGATATCCTAAAATTTCATACCGTGTAATAATATTGGTAAGGCCCACTCCGGAGGAATCCGGCTTGTTGATTAAAGGCAGAAATGTGTTAGAGACTACAAGTTCTCCTTCAGGATTGGTGTAAACATGAATTTCCAGGGGATGCACCTTTGAAGTCTGGTTGTGTTTAATGGCATTTTCAACCAATAACTGCAGAGACAGCGGCAGGGTAAACCTGGATCTGTACTCTTCTTTAATATCAATTTTAAACACAACACCTTCCCCGATCCTTTTTTCAATCAGAAAAATATAAGATTCCAAAAACTTAAGTTCCTCTTCTACTGCAATGATATCTTTTTTGGAATTGACCAACAGGTACCGGTAAACTCTTGCAAATTTCTCTGAATATTCATACCCTAACTGCTGATCTTCCAAAATAAGTTCTGACAATACACTTAAATTATTGAAAATAAAATGCGGGTCTATCTGAAGCTTAAGTGCCTGAAGCTCTGCCGCCATAGCCGCTTGTTTATGTTTTGATGCCCGGAGTTTATGCTGGGCAGCTTCTACAGCAGTTTTCTTCCAGTTTTCAAGCAGGTAATCCACCGTATTAAAAGCACTGATAATCAAAGAGATTACAATATTTGTCGCAATCCATTGCCCTAGTAAGGTATATTCTTTCCTGGAATCCATTTCAGGCAGTGTTACTGAGGTACAGTCTACGATCGCATTAATAATAATCACAATCATAACACTTCCCACAATCTGCAGCAGACACTGAATGAGCAGCCGCTTTACAGTTCTGTTTCTCCAGGGAAGCAGTTTATTAAGTGTTCTGTCAATAAATATACTGACCTCTGAAATGATAACAGAAAATAAGATAATCCATGAGGCATCTTCCAGAATCATTTGCAGCGGCGTGTTCAGATAACCTTTCCAGACCGGATCAAACGGGTCTATCAGATAGGAGAAAACACAGAAAGTAACCACCGCTACGGCCCATATTACGAGCCTTCTTTTCATAGCGGAAAGAATCTTTTTATTTCGTACTATATTTTTCCTGATGGCGGAAATCCTATTCATAGGTGAACTTTGTGATTGTAAATATAGAAATAGATTTTATATGGGTCTTCCCCATTTCAGACGAGACCGCCAAAACGGGATATGAAACGTAAAATAGCAGCGTTCAAATGAATCTGACGGTTCATCACCTGAAAAAGACATTTCATCATTGTTTTATGCAACATCACATTATTTTTATCATAAGCTCATGATGGACTGTCCTAGTTTTGCAGTACTAAATCCTGTACAATGAAAACAATAATTGCCTGCACAGATTTTTCCCGTGAAGCTGAAAATGCCACTCATTATGCAGCTTCTATGGCTAAAGAAAATGCTTTTAAGATGATACTTTTTAATCTGCAGACCGTTTCTATCCATGCTCTGAATGCACAGGCTTCCGCTGATTTTTTTTATACCCAGACACTTAAAAATCAAAAAAAGCTGAAAGATAAAGTAATGGAGCTTAGAAGAGTATATGCTATCGAAGTGGAATATCATCTGGCATCCGGAAACTTTATTGAGGAACTTGAAAATTGTATGCAAATACACAGCTGCGATTTTCTGGTGATGGGAATGGAAGAGAAAACTTTGGAACAAAAACTTTTGGGCAACCATGTAACAAGGGCTTTTCACAGGATAAAAAAACCGATACTCATTGTTCCTTCCCATATAGAATATACAGGAATCAGGAAAATACTTTTTGCTTATGATACTCACAGGAGTATGACCTGGTCTGCAATGAATGATATTTATTATTTTATTAATGAATTTAATGCTGAGGTTGAAGTCTTTAACGTAAGTGAAAGTCTGGAAGATTTTGCTGAGGTTATTCAGGATACGGATCTGAATTCGGGATATGATCTGGATGATATCAGATACCGTTTTAAAATGATCCAGTCCATAGAAGTCATCAAGGCTATTGAAGAGGAAATAAGATTGACAAATCCTGATCTTCTGACCATGGTTCCCTACAGATACAGCCTTGTGGAATCTCTTTTCCACCGCAGTAAAACAGCTATAATGGCTTACAAAAATAAAATACCATTACTGTCAATTCCCCTAAACATAGATTAAGATCAATAAAAATCTGTTCACATTGAATTATCCTTTTTTGCCTTTAAAGGCTAAATTTTACACTTAATCTTGTTTAACAGTCCCGGGAAACTTTCCCGGGACTGTTTTTATTTCAGAGATTTACAATCACTTTTCCGGCAACACGGTTAGTCTCAACCTCCAGATGGGCCATTGCTATATCTCCAAACGGAAATGTTTTATAAACAAAAGGCTTCAGTACTCCCTGTTCTAATAAACCCGCTATTGCCTCTGTGGTTGACTTTTTAGACGCTACCATCATAAACTCAATATTCACCTTTTTCTGCACGGCTTTTCCTGCAATATCCTCCGGAATCTCAGGAGACGGAAGTGTTACGATAATTCCGTTCTCTTTTACAATATCTACCGAATCAGACAATGTTCTTCCCTGAAGGGTATCAATGACTATATCTGCATCCTGCACCCTTTCATGAAAGTTTTCCGTTGTATAATCAATATGTTCATCTGCCCCAAGCGATAAAATAAAATCCCTGTTTTTCCCGGATGATACGCCAATAACATACGCACCGAAATACTTCGCAATCTGAACCGCAAAATGGCCGACACCGCCTGAAGCTGCATGAACCAGAACTTTATTTCCTTTTTTAATTTCAGCAACATCTACCAATGCCTGATATGCCGTTGAAGCGGCCATTGATGCTGCAGCCGCCTGCTGATGGGTAATGTTCTGAGGCTTTAATGCCAGATGGGCTGCCGGGGCAACCACATATTCTGCATAGGCATTTCCTTTTCCAAAAAAGTTGACCATCCCGAAGACCTCGTCTCCTGTTTTAAAATCAGTTACATTTTTCCCTGTTTCCACTACTTCTCCCGAGATATCCCATCCTAAAATAACAGGTCTTTTTTCTTCAAAAATCCAGTTCAGAACGCCTTCATACGCTCTGGACTTTACATCTACAGGATTAATGCTTATCGATACCACTTTTACCAATACTTCATCATTTCCTATTACAGGCTTGTCTATTTCTGCACATTGAAGATTTTCAACACTTCCCGCTTCGTTTAAAATTACAGCTTTCATTTTTTTTAATTTTAATTATCGGACAAATGTAATCTCATCATATCTTTGCAGCAAGTATGTACTTTTTTGTAATCTACATACCAAAAATATACTGATACTGATTATCAAATCATTGAAAAAATGTTAAAAATAAAAAAAGTTACCAGTGAGCCATCCTGCCCTGTAGACTATGCTTTTAAACGGATTGGAGGGAAGTACAAAGGCCGTATTTTATGGTATCTCCATCTGAATACGATTATGCGTTACGGCGAACTTCGTAAAACCCTTTCCGATATTACCCCTAAAATGCTTACCCAGACTGTCCGGGAGCTTGAAGATGACGGACTTATCCACAGGGAAGTTTATCATGAAGTTCCTCCGAAAGTAGAATATTCTTTAACGGAAACCGGTGCCGAACTCATTCCTTTTATTGATTATCTGCGGCTTTGGGGTGAAAATCAGATAGAAAAAGAGAGAATAAAAAATTAAAACCGTAACCCGTTTCAAAGAAATAGGTTACTATTCCTTCAAAACCATGAGTGATCATCATGGTTTTAATTTTATGTATAAAGGAATACTACCGGATATTTTTAACTAAAAAAACAAACATAGCAATTCATATTCATCTGAATATCAAAAAGTCGTAAATTTAGTATAGGATAAAAACAGTGTTTTCACCCTTTTTTATAGTTGTGCCGTTAGCTAATTTTGTTCCATAAAATTAAAAACCATAAAAATGAAAACTTCCTTTTTTACTAAGATTGTAAGTACGCTCTGCACAGCATTTATTCTTATTTTCTGTTTGCTAAGCTGCAATGAACCTCCTAAAGAACCTGTAAGTAACAGTTATAAAAAGAAACTGATCAGCTACCGCGAAGGCCGGGTCCTTTTTGATGAATACACCAGAACCAACCATGAGATTCTTACCAGATACAGAAACGGAGAACCTGATTCCAGATGGTATTGGTTTTCGCTTGAAGACATGGAAGGGTATATTAAATATGTAAAAGAAAACGCAAAAAAACAAAAATTAAAAAATCCGGGAATCAGAATTTATATGGGAAAATATCCCATGAACCATCCTAAAAACAGAATGGCAAAGCCTGAGTATGCAGGTTATCAAACCATATTTCTGGTGCCTACTTCACAGAAAAGAAAGAGAGACAATGCCATGGCCAGAACGGAGGCCACTGAGGAAAATACAGATGTACAATCTATAGAGTCTATGAATATGACCAATCTGGCTCCTCCTCCAAAAACACTGTCCGGAACAATGCCATAAAAACGAGATCATGAACTGGAATATTGAAACAGGGAAACAGACATCGATGGCCATATCCATTATAGTGATGATTCTAATGGTCATAAAATATAGAAAAACCGGAAAGGAAAATTTATTTTTCATCATAGGATATCTGTTGTTTTCCCTGATTGATATCTCCTGTTATTTCTATTTCAAGCTGACAAATCTGCCTACGGACATCTTCTACGTAATTGGTTTTCTTATGATTGTATTCTTTTTGTATTTATTTTACTATTACCAGTTATTGTATGTTTCGCTGCTCAAAAAGATCCAGGCTGTCATTCTGGTTCTTTTTGTCCTCAATATTGCTGTTATGTTGTACACGGAAGATGATCTGCTTCACCATTTTTCTTTTAATATGCTGTATGCAGATATTCTTCTGTTGCTGTTTTCAATTATTTTGTTCCTGTACCAGACCTTTAATTCTGACAAGATACTGGAAATCAAGAATTATTTACCGTTCTGGATTTCAGTAGCTTTACTGATTCTTTTTATCGGAAGCATTCCGATACTTTTTTTCAGAACTACTGTTTCGGAGACGATTTATTTCTTCATTTTATTTATGCTGAATCTGATCAGTAACGGCATACTCATACTGGGTTTACTCTGGAACAAACAGGAAAGAATAAGATAAATGCCTTGCAGATATGGAAGAGAATAATCTGGTCATCATTTTTACGATTACTTTATTTATCGTTGTTTTGACAATGGTCTTCATCTATGCGGTTTTTATCAGGAAAAAAACAACACTGCTGATCGAACAAAAGGAAAAAGACTTACGATTTGAAAAAGAGCTGGCCACCTCACAGGTGGAGATGAAGGAGCAAACCCTCAATTATATCGGGCAGGAACTGCATGATGATCTGGGACAGAAACTGTCTGTAGTCCGCCTACGTCATAACCAATTGATTACCAAATTAAAAAACTCAGAAAAAGAAGACCTGATTGAACTCAACGAATTATTAGGAGAATGTATACAGGATATAAGAAACCTTTCCAAAACATTAATCACCGAGCAGATCATTCACTTCGGGCTGGCAGAATCCATTGAAAGGGAAGTTCAGAGGATCCGGAAACTGAAATTATTAAAAATCGAATTCATCACCCAAAAACATGATATTGATATCTCTCCTAAACATGGTCTTATTCTTTTCAGAATTATCCAGGAAAGCATCAACAATATTCTCAAACACTCCAAAGCCAAAAACGTTTCCATCCAACTGGAAGATGATTGTGAAAAATTACATATCAGTATTTCTGATAACGGAAAAGGCTTTGATACCAGCATTATTCAGGACGGCTCAGGATTAAAAAACATGGAATTGAGAGCCAAACTGATTCATGCCGAACTGTCTATACAATCACAACTGAATAAAGGAACACAAACTCTGATAACCTATCACAAAAATTTATTATGAAAACTATTCCCATAGCGATCGTTGATGATCATACTTTAATCTCCAAGGCTTTGGAAAATATGATCACAGAGAATACTCAATACAGGGTCATTATGAATCATCCCAACGGAGAAGAATTTATTGCAGGAGTGGAAAAAGCTTCTGAATTACCTGCCGTAGTCCTGATGGATGTCAATATGCCCTATAAAAACGGTATAGAAACCACAGAATGGCTTACAGAACATTATCCTGATATTAAAGTCATTGCCCTGACAATGGATGATGATGAAAGAATATTGATCAAAATGCTGAAGGCAGGTGCTAAAGGTTATCTGCTGAAAGATATGCAGCCTTCTATCCTTTTCCAGGCCATTGAAACTGTATTTGAGAAAGGCAGCTTTTACACTGATTTTGTGGCCCAGAAATTACTGAAAGTAAAAACAGAAGAAGCAAAAAACGCATCCTTACTTTCAGAGCTGAGAGACAGAGAGAAAGAATTTATAAAATGGGCCTGCAGTGAGCTCACTTATAAGGAAATAGCAGACAAAATGTGCCTCAGCCCTAAAACCATTGACGGCTACAGAGATTCTGTTTTTGTAAAACTGGATATAAAAAACAGAGCGGGCCTGGTACTTTTTGCCCTGAAACATGATCTGTGCTAACTTAAAACCTCAATTTCAAACCTTTAACTATTATCTGAAAAAAACATCTTTACATTCTATGTATGGATCCGGCGGCTTTTCAAGCCGCCGGATCTTATTTATAACACACTCATATACAAACAAAAAGGTGTTTTTCCTTTCTCAGAATACGGCTTTCTCCTCTGTTTTCGTCTTGCAGAATGACGGAATTTTGTCATAGAAAAAAACACCAAAAGGCAGCACCCGAAAAGCCGGAACAGAGTAGGGAATATTTTTAAAAACTAATACAATGAAAAAAGCACTTATCGTAGGTATTAATGATTATGCACCCATCGGATACGGAGGTCCGGATCTTAACGGCTGTGTAAATGATGCTAGAGATATGGCCAATACATTGGTAATCTGTGGTTTTAGTCCGGCAAAGATTAAAATCCTGACCAATCAGAATGCCACAAGAGCGAATATATTAAATTATCTGAAATCAATGATCACCACAAGCGTGAAAGGAGATTCTCTTGTTTTTTATTATTCAGGGCATGGAACCAGAGTGGCTAATATCGGCTCCGATCTCGAGCTTGACGGTTTGGATGAAGCTATTTGTCCACATGATTATGCCAATGCCGGGGTCATTCGTGATGATGATTTTAAAGCGGTACTTGATAAGCTAAAAGCCGGAGTTAATATGGAAGTGATCTTCGACTGCTGTTACTCAGGAACCGGAACCAGAAAAATGGATCTGGGTCTGGAAGCTGATCTTCTCAACGAAACTGCCCGTTACATCCCTCCAATGCTTGAGGATGAATTTTACCTGACCTATGCCAGTGAAATCGGAGCTAAAAATGCAAAAAAGTCAACCGTTCTTACCAAAGCACTTGTCCCGGTTACAGGAATGAATCACACGTTATGGGCGGCCGCAAAAGACAATCAGGTATCCATGGAAGGAAATATCAGCGGACAGATACGTGGCTATTTTACGTATCATTTCTGTAAAATATTGCGTGCTACCAATGGAAATATTGTAAGAAAAACTCTTGATAAGCAGGTCGCTATTGCCTTAGCAGCTATGGGAGCGGCCCAGGTCAACCAGACAGAAAGCATGACTACAGAATTTTCACAAAAAATATTCACTTAACCAATAACCATTAGGCGGAATCCGAAAAGCCATAAAAGAGTAGGAATATACCAGATTAAAAATAATAATCATGTCAAAAATTGAAAACAACAACCCGATGACCGCTGAAGAAGTATCAAGACTCAGAACGGTTAAAGCAAAATCAACTGAAAAACCGGAAGTTATTCAGAAATTATTCAGCCAGGCACCTGCCATGGAAATGATTAACGGAAGAACTTTTCCTAAAGGAATGAAAACCATAGGAATGCCTATGGACGAAAAAACAACAGAAAACCGGGCATTGGAAACCGACCATTTCTATCCTACCCATGCTGATTTTGAATACAGCCCAAAACTGGAACCGAAAAGAGACCGTAAACCTAAATTCATTGACAGAGATTCTTTCCTGACTCCTGAAAATGCAAGAACCATTTTTGGAGTCGATCAGAGAAAAGTATACAATTCTACAGCCTATCCATGGAGATGTGTCGGCAGAGTAGAAAGCTCTCTGGGGTCAGGGAGCGGCGTAATGATCGGACCAAGACACCTTCTTACCTGCTCTCACATTGTAGACTGGCAGGCTAATAATACCACAGGATGGCTGAAATTCACTCCAATGTATTATAACGGAAGCGCGCCTTACGGAACTGCCTGGGGTACCTTGACGTACTACAAGTATAAAGTTGCAGGCCCTTCTATTGACTCTACAGAAATACAATATGATTATGTAGTGATTGTATTGGACAGACCCATCGGAAACAGCACAGGCTGGTTAGGCTCAAAATCCTATTCCGATTCATGGGACGGAGGCGCTTACTGGACCCACGCAGGATATCCGGGAGACCTTACAGGAACGCAAAGACCAACCTACCAGACAGGTATCGCACTGGATGGAGATTTCTGGAGTGCCGATGACAACGAAAGCATGAGCCATAAAGCAGATATATGGCCTGGACAAAGCGGAGGCCCTTTCTGGGGATATTGGGACGGCTCTCCGTATGCTGTAGCCACTCAAAGCGCGCATAATCCAAGTGATAATTTTGCAAGTGGCGGCTCAGATTTAGTCAATCTGGTCATCAGAGCAAGAAATGAACATCCTTAATTTATTTTTTTAGTTTAAAACCAAAGTCCGCCTTCCGGGGCGGACTTTTCTATGCAGATTAAAATATCGGACTGATTTAGCCAGTATTCTCAATATTTTAATACATTTGTTTAAAACATACTTCAGATGAATTTCGAACAGATCAACTTACACCTTGAGGCTTACAAAGAACATCATCAGATTCTGGATGCAGCAAAATACCTGATCCATTCTTTTAATCTTGAACATGAAAACTTTGCGGGATTCGGGTTCAGGGAAGAGCTTTCTCCCACCTCGATGCTTCTTACGGCAGAAGGTGATCTGGGAGGTCCGCAAACCGTGATGATCCCACGAAATTTATTTGATTTTGACCTGAACCTTGTGTTGAATATGGTTGCCCATGAAATGCTCCACGTAAGACAGAAAGCCCCCGGACAGGTCATTGAAGACAAAAACGAACGGGAATTTCAGGCATATTATGAAATGCTTTTTCACAAAGTTTTCCCACAGATTCCTGAAGTTTCGGATTTCCATAAAAAATTTTTTGGGGGAAAAGCGTTGGAATACTATAAAAGAATGGGTGAAGGTTCAGTATTACAGCAAAAATATGCAGAACAGAAAACAGAAGTTGAACATTTAATTAACGAATTGCCATGACAGTAAAACCAGATATCACCTGGGCAGATTTTGAAAAAATAGACATCAGATGCGGAACTATAATCTCAGTGAATGATTTTGAAAAAGCAAGAAATCCATCGTATCAGCTGGAGATTGATTTCGGAGATTTAGGAATCAGAAAGTCATCCGCACAGATTACTTCCCTTTATACAAAAGATGAATTGATCGGTAAACAGATTTTAGCAGTGGTGAATTTCCCGAAGAAACAGATTGCCAACTTCTTCAGTGAATGTCTTGTGTTAGGATTATATGGTGAGGACAAAAAAGATGTCACTCTTTTAACGCCTTCATTACCCACAAAAAACGGAATGCAGGTAGGATAACCGTCTGTTAAGTATAAAAAAGCCTTATAAATTATAAGGCTTTTTTAAATTAATTATTATTGATGAAGGGTCTTTACTCCAAGATTCGTAACCTGACCGAAGCTTACCGATACATTAGACGTATTCTCATCCACATATCCCGTATTATTTCCGGCATCGTAAGAAACGGTATAATTTCCCTGTGGCAGCCCGGAAAACATGAAAAATCCATCGGGGTTAGGTATTGCTGTAGAAATCGTATCTGAAGCCATAATGGCGTGAACGACTGCCTGCGCCGCCTGAGGCTGTACATATCCTTTAATCTGGCCGTTGGTAAGCTCAGAGAACGCCCGTATCACCGGTTTTAGGATATAAGATCCGTTCCCTGTAGTAACAATAGATCTTCCCGCATCGAAATCAATCCATACAGTATAAGCTCCGTTTGCTGATAATGTCTGATTCCAGTTGAATTTCAGCCCGCTTTGCTGGGCCGAAGGAGTTTGCAGAGGATAAGTAATTCCATTGACGACTACACTGTTGTTAGGGCCCAGCACCATTCTCATCTGAGAAACATTTCCCTCGGGGAGTGTGGCCTGCCCTAAAACTACATCTGTTCCGTTTTTAAAGTTAAGAAGATTATAAACGCCTGGATTTGGAAAGTTTAATGCTGTCCATTCTCCATTACTGTTAATTTCGATTCGTTGAATATCAATATTAACAGCATTATATGCTGCAGGGCCGTCAGTAAGCCTTACATTCACTGTAGCAGTACCGTTTTCGTTAGAATCATTACATGATGCCAGAAATAATAGGCAGATACTGCTTCCCATAATGAATAACTTCTTCATAAGCTAAAATTTAGGTATAATAAAAACGTTTTGGATAATTGGTTTATTATGTCATATATTCGGTTATAAAAAACAAAAAATGATCCAAAGTATTCCTTTAGAAAGAGTCTTATTTCTTGATATCGAAACAGTTCCACAGGCAGGTTCCTGGAGCGACTTATCCGAAACAGAACAGTATCTGTGGGATAAAAAAACAAAATTCCAGAGAAAGGAAGAGGTGACGGCAGAAGAATTTTATGAAAGAGCCGGCATTATGGCCGAGTTTGGAAAAATCATCTGCATCACCATCGGAATGGTGGAAAAGAATGAAACGTTAAAAATAAAGAGTTTTTCCGGGCATGATGAAAAGAAAATGCTGCAGGAATTCGGGGAAATCTTCAACAGTCCAAGGCTTTATAATGTGATTCTCTGTGCCCATAACGGAAAAGAATTCGATTTTCCATGGATTGCCAGGCGTTATCTTATCAATGGTATGCAGCCACCGGCACCGTTTCAGATGTTTGGGAAAAAGCCCTGGGAAATTCCGCATATAGATACTATGGAACTCTGGAAGTTCGGGGATTATAAAAGTTTTGTTTCCCTGGAATTACTGGCTCATGTCTTTGGTATTCCTACTCCGAAGGATGATATTGACGGCTCAATGGTTTCATCAATTTACTACATAGAAAAAGACTTGCAGAGAATTGTTGACTATTGTGAAAAAGATGTCTTAACTTTGGCAAATATTTTCCGGCGCATGCGTCAGGAAGATTTGTTGAAAAGGAATATCAATCTAGATTAAAAAATGAAATTTACAGACGATCAAATTGCTGACATTGGTGAGGAAATCATTGGTGTGCTGAAAACCGTATATGACCCCGAAATTCCGGTAGATATTTACGAATTAGGACTGATTTATGATGTCCAGATCTCCGATGATGCTGATGTAAAAATTATCATGACACTTACTACTCCCAACTGCCCTGTTGCAGAGACACTTCCACAGGAGGTAAAGGATAAAGTGTCTGAAGTAGAGCATGTAAAAAGTGTAGATTTAGAGCTTACTTTCGAACCGAGCTGGAATAAGGATATGATGAGCGAAGAGGCGAAGTTTGAGCTGGGAATGCTTTAATCACTCTTAACAATATAAAACCCCGAAGAATCATTTTTCGGGGTTTTTATTTTTAAATATCTTTTGCAATTTCCTTTCCTTCCCTCCTGCTCCATTCGCTCCATGAGCCTACATACAGATCCGGAATGGGAAATCCTGCATAGTCCAGCGCCAGAATCGTATGGCAGGCTGTAACGCCTGATCCGCAGTGAATAATAAGATGTTCAGGTTTGTCTTTTAATAATTGGCTGTATTTTTCTTTTAAAACTTCCGGGCTCAGAAAATTTCCGTCTTCATCAAGATTCTCAGAAAAAGGAATATTGATCGCTCCGGGAATGTGTCCTGCAACCAGATCAATCGGTTCAGATTCACCTTTATAGCGGTAGGCATCTCTTACATCAACAACCGTAGAGGAATTGTTTTTCAATTCATTTTCAACAACTTCCAGACTTGAAACCGGAAGAAGCCATTGCTTTTCTTGAATGAAAGACGCTTTATCAAATTTCTCTTCTCCTGAAGAAAATGCTAACCCGGTTTTTTCTGCAGCCTGCATTCCGCCATCAAGAACCTGTACTTTTTCAAATCCGAAAGATCTTAGCATCCACCAGGCACGTGCTGCTGCATTTGAAGCATTTTTGTCGTCATACACAACAATATGAGCTCCTTCTTCCATTCCGAGATCTGAAAGTGTTTCTGCAAATTTTTCTATAGAGGGAAGCGGATGCCTGCCTCCAAAAGCCGCATTTTCTCCAATCTCTGCCAGATCTCTGTCCAGATCGATGAACCGGGCTCCTTTAATATGTTTTTCAAGGTAGTTTTGCTTTGCATCTTTTCCTGTTCTTGCATCAAGAATGATAAGATTTTCCGCTGGAATATTTTTGAGTTCGGAGGATGAGATTATTGGTGACATTCTGGTGATTTTCTGGTTAAATTTTAATTCAATTCGGGGCACAATCCATTATATCCGGAGATATTAAACAGGTCGCACGGCTGTATTTGGCCATTCCGTAGGAATCTCAATTCATTATTAAAAAATAGTCCTGATTCCTACGGAATGACAAATCTGGCTATGGACATCAAATATCCCTGTAAGTTTTTAAATAGGTAAAACTTATAATTCATTCATCTTAAAAATGAAAGATATCCTTCGCTTTGTTGTAAGAGCTTTCAAAATTCAGCAGATTCAGTTTATGTTCTGCTTTTTCCACGCTCATAAAATTGATAACCTGTTCGGTAGGCATATTTCCTACAAGGTCATCTTTAGCCATAGGACAGCCTCCTATTCCTTTTATCGCACTGTCAAATCTTCTGCAGCCTTTATCATAAGCTGCTTTCAATTTGGAATAAGAATCTTCATAGCGGTTATGGAAATGCCCTCCAAAGTTAATTTCAGGATATTTGGAAGGTATTTTTTCAAACAAAAGAGCAATGGTTTCCGGAGTTGCTACCCCTGTAGTATCTGAAAGTAAAATATCTTTCACCCCGATATCTGAGAACCGCTGGGCCCACTGGTCTACATCTTCCCACTTCCACATTTCACCGTATGGATTTCCAAAAGCCATCGAGAAATAAATGGTAAGCTGTTTTCCTTCACTCCTTACCAGGTCAAGCATTTTAATGATCTCATCAAAAGCTTCTTCCTGGCTTTTATTGGTGTTTCTGTGCTGAAAAGTTTCAGAAATAGAAAACGGAAAGCCCAGAATATCTACCGACTGGTGTTTCAATGCTTTTTCGGCACCTCTGTAATTACCGATAATTGCAGAAACTTTCGTTTTGGAACGGGATTTATCAATATGCTCCGCTACCTCATTGGAATCTGCCATTTGCGGAATTGCTTTCGGAGAAACAAAACTCAGACAATCCAATACATCAAAACCAACATCCATCAAGGAGTTGATATAATCAATTTTTTTATCGGTAGGGATAAATTCTCCCCATCCCTGCATAGCATCTCTAGGACATTCGGTAAGAAACATTGTTACTTTTTGATTTTCTCAAATATAATAAAACTAAACTATTTGGTATACGGCACATACAAAGCTAGCACTATTTTGATTTTCAAACTTTTATATCCGATTTATAATTTCGATAACTGATATTAAATCGCAAATAACGTATTCTCAGCATCAAATTTGCTAACTTTGTTAAAATTTTGATATCTGATGAGTACAATAGAATTCAACCCTTTGTGGAAAGAAAAATTACTGAACCGCTTTCTTAGCTATGTAAAAATATATTCAACCAGTGATGCAGAAAGTGAAACAACACCTTCTACTGAACGCCAGTGGGATATTGCCAATTATATTACTGAAGAACTGAAGACTATTGGTCTTGAAGACGTTTCTATAGACAGCAACGGTTATATTATGGGCTATATTCCTTCTAACCTGGAAAATGATGACAGACCTACCATCGGATTTATTTCACATTATGATACTTCACCGGATTTCAGCGGAGAAAATGTAAGACCTCAGGTTTGGAAAAACTATGATGGAAATGATCTTCTTTTGAATCAGGCGACAGGATTTACATTATCTCCTTCAAGATTTGAAAGTTTAAAAAAATATATCGGCCAGACGTTAATTACCACTGACGGAAATACGCTTCTTGGTGCTGATGATAAAGCAGGCTGCGCAGAAATTGTAACAGCAGCCGAATATCTTATTGCACACCCTGAAATCAAACATGGAAGAATTGCTGTAGGATTTACTCCGGATGAGGAGATTGGAAGAGGAGCACATAAATTCGATGTTGCCAAATTTGGTGCAGAATGGGCCTATACCATGGACGGCGGAGAAGTCGGAGAGCTTGAATATGAGAATTTTAATGCTGCCGGAGCGGTAGTAAAAATCCACGGATTAAGTGTACACCCGGGTTATGCTTACGGAAAAATGATCAATGCTGCTTTATTAGCTGCTGAATTTGCTCAAATGCTTCCTGCTAATGAAACTCCGGCCACTACAAAAGGCTTCGACGGATTCTACCATTTAATGGATATCACGGCTGATATTTCTGAGGCTAAACTGCAATATATCATCAGAGATCATGATGCAGATAAGTTTGAAGCCAGAAAGAAATTTATGGAAGAAAAAGTAGCTGAATTCAATCAGAAGCATGGTGAAGGAACTGCCGAAGTGGAGATCAGGGAACAATACAGAAACATGAAACAGCAGTTTGAAGGGAAAATGCACATTGTAGATCTTGCGGCAAAAGCAATGACTGAAGCAGGTATTGAGCCTAAGATCAAAGCGATCAGAGGAGGTACAGACGGCGCGCAGCTTTCTTATATGGGACTTCCATGCCCGAATATCTTCGCGGGAGGAATCAACTTCCACGGACCATATGAGTATGTAGCTTTGGAAAGTATGGAAAAAGCAACTGAAGTCATCATTAATATTGTAAAAGCTTAATAATCATGAAAAAGGTCTTAGCATCAGCATTCATTTTCACTTTTATTTTCAGCAGTGCCCAGGTTTCTGAATTTCAGAGGGCAGACTCACGCTATGAAAGAAAGAAAACGGCTCTGTATAATAAATATCCTAAGCCTAATGATTTAAGAACAAAGAAAGAATGGCTTCTGACGGAGGATAAAATAACAGCATATAAGACGGCTTTGGATAAAGCTTCTCTCGAGGATCAGAAAATGATTGCTGCCGACCCTCCAGTAAAAACAAAAGTCACTAAAGAAGCTGAATATGATAAAGGGAAGACAGGTTTTCAAAAGCTTTTATATGAAGCCGTAGATCTTGATTTTCTCAACTTTTCGTCGGATTCTTACAAAGCTACAATCAGTTTTGTGGTAGACTCTAAAGGAAATGCCCTTAACCCTAAAGTAAAAGGCAATAATGAAGATGTAAATGCATTCATTGAAGCTGCTTTTTACAGGATTAAAGATAAAGGCAAGTGGAAACCGGCAGAAGACAAAGGAAAACCGGTCTCTTCCAATCTTTCAGTCCCTTTAACATTAAATTTTAAAAAATAATATACAAACCCTGCTGGTATGACGGCGGGGCTTCTTTTTCATATAATGAAAACATAATCAAAGATCATTATGTTGTTGATATTAATTTAACACAATTCTTTTGTAAGTTTTAAATAATTCACTTAATTTTGATTAAAACTTAAAATCACTCTATATGAAAATGAAATCCAACCCCTTCAAAATCAACAGAAATTTTTACTTTACTTTTCTATTATCTGTTTTCTGTTTGTTTCTTTTAACGTCTTGTTCTCAGGATGATTCTGCAGATCTCCCTGCTGAAAAATCTTCCGAGTCTATTCAATTGAAGACTTTGGGCAATCTGACTTTACAGAAAAATGTTATTATTCTGAATGATGAATCAGTCAATGCAATTTCTAACCATAATGATGGAAAAATTACGTTTAGCCGTATGACTCCTCAAACGGACAGTATTTCGGTAGGAACTGTTATTGTAGGGACTAAGGTAGAAGGTGATCAGGTAAGCACCATTCTTTCAAAAGTAAATTCTGTTTCAAAACTGAATAACCAATTTACAGTACAGACTTCCAGTGCCAAGCTTGAAGAATTTATCTATAGCGGAACACTGAGCGGAGTATATGATCCACAAGGAAAAGCTCCCGTTAATATTGATGGAAAAATGGTTAATTATGTCCCTGTAGAAGGCATGGTTTCTGAGCAAATTAACCAGAGAATACGTTCTATTGAAGCTAAAAATCTTCAAAATCAGAAACTAATTACCTTCAACCGTTATAATTTTAATAAAACCTTTTCGTTTCCTTTATCTTCGGCAGGAACATCCAGTGTTAATGTACAGGGAGGATTTACACCAAAGATTGATTATAATATTACATTCTCGTGGGGCCATTTGTCCAACTTCTATGTAAACCTCATTATGGATGACATCAAGCTTCAGAGCTCCGCGACTATTGCAGGAAGCCTGGGCTATACAGCCAGTACTACAGACTACCTGAATATTCCTATTGTTCCAATCGTCTTAGGACCTACAGGACTGATTTTAAGTCCTACCCTTTCTGCAGGCCCTTTCCTGGGAATAGAGGCTACAGGAAAAGTACAGGCACAGCTTCTGGATCTTGAAGGAAATGCCAACTTCTTGGTAAGCAAAGCTCCGGACATTAATATCAACCTTCAAAAAAAATCTGACCCTGCCATTACAAGCGCAGAAGGTAACTTATCTGCTGAAGCTGGTTTGGAAGCAAAAGGAGCTGTAGGATTAATGTTCCTTACCATTCCTATTGCTAATTCAGGGCTGAAAGGAAGAGCTTCTGCTCTTTCATCTTTAGGATTAACATTTGTTCCTCAAAGAAAAGGTGTAATTTCTGTAAAAGGCAAAATTCAGGCTGATATGTTCTATGGTTTTGGAATTGCTCCATTGCGGTATGAAGGAACTATTCCTCTTTTCAAAAAAGAACGTATGCTTTATCAGAAGGAGTTCAGCTTCTAAGCCAACTTATCCATATTATTATAAAAAGCCACTTTTACAGTGGCTTTTCTTTATTAAAGCTACCCATAAAATTCATTTACAGTACATTAAGTCAATTTTATTATATTTACAAGGAAGTACAATTTTAAACAATAACATTTAATACCAATTATCATGAAAACAATGAAAAAACTTTTGAGAAAAGACTTATCTTCCATTCTTGGCAGCGGGGGAAATGAATGCCATATGGGAGGAGATTCCTATAACTGCCAGAGTGACTGTGAGTGTGCCTGGGGAAAAGCCTGTGAAATGTATGAAGACGGAACACCCGGACAATGCATTGCTGTGGGTGGAGGCGGAAATCCTGGCGGTGGAGGCACCGGCGGATGCATCCCTCCTTCCATTTGTGAAGAACAACCTTATTAATGAATAGAAAACCGGGAACATAGATGTTCCTGGTTTTATTTTTTCATCGGGAAACAGGTCCTTGTCAAAGTATCCCTGCCGTTCATCAAATAAAATTTCATTCTCATCTTCATAGTTGTTGTTTTGCATCAGATTTTTAACAACAATTACATTATGAAGCAGCAATTTTTAGCGCTTAGTACTCTGTTATTATGCATCTTTTGCACAATAGAAACTAAAGCACAGCAGACTCCGGCTTTTCACATTGGAGTCAAGGGAGGGGCAAATTTTACAAAAACCTCAACGGAATCTTCTTCCTTGGAAGGGAAATACGGGTTCGGTTATCAGGCAGGAGTAATGACAAGAGTGGATCTCGGAAAACTGTATGTGCAGGGAGAAGCTCTGTTCAACAAAAGAAAGACATCGTTCCAGTCCCAAGACGGAGGCTCTTCCAAACTTTCCTGGAACGCTATTGATATTCCTGTGGTAGTAGGATATAAATTCATTAAAACCGAAGATTTTAATGTAAGAGCTTTCGCCGGAGGTGTCTACAGCTATGCCTTTAATAATAAATTATCCACTTCTCAGGCTCTTCAGGAAGGATTTAAAAAGTTTGACAAATCCAATATCGGAATTACGGGAGGTCTAGGATTAGATTATAAGAACTTCACGGTAGATTTGAGATATGAGACCGGTCTTACAAGCATCAGTAAAGAATTTAAGTCCAAACCCCACAGTTTTTCCCTTGGGATAGGTTATTTCCTGTTCTGAAAAACTTAAATTATCTTTACCATTAGAAACTGTTTTCCCTGCAGTTTCTAATTTTTTTATCAACCTATTTCCTGTTCCATGACAAAATCTTTTGTTTTAAAAGAATACATATTTACCTTTATTTTCTGGCTTGTACTGGCCATTGTATTGTGGTTTAATTTCCAGAGTACAACAGAAAGCTATCTGGCGATGACCCAGGCTGCAATTATTGCCGCATTTTCGTTTGCATTTACTCATTTTTTAACCAATAAGCTTTTGCCGAAAGCTCTTCGGGAAAAGAAAATGAAACTGTTTCTGGTGCAGCTGGTAATGGTTATTTTCATGCTTAGCCTGGTTTTCTCCGTTATATTCACATACCTTGAAGTGGAGCCCAAAGAGCAGCTTCCGGAAAATTTCAGAGATCAGCTGCCTTTTTTGTGGAAGGGCTTTTATATGTCCCTGCCTGCCTCATTCCTCATCAACGGAGCAGCCTGTGGTGTAAAATTTTACAATGAACATGGAAGAATAGAGCGAGATCATATTCTCCTTCAGCAGGCTCACCTGGAAAATCAGCTTAAACTTTTACAGGATCAGATCAATCCGCATGTAGTATTCAATATCCTGAATCATATCCATATTCTGATGAAAACGGATACCCAGCTTGCCGATTTTTTACTGATGAAATTTTCAGACATTCTGCGATACCAGCTGTATCACTGTAATCAGGCCATGGTTCCTCTGGATAAAGAAATTGAGTATCTCCAAAATCTTGTTGAGGTAGAAAAACTGAGGTGGGGAAATGAACTGGATGTAAAAGCCCAATGGCAAATCAATAACAGAAAAGCTTTTATTGCTCCATTACTTTTGGTCCCTTTTATAGAAAATGCATTTAAATACGTTTGCAGGCTTCCGGGACATAAAGGTTATGTGAAAATCTCCTGTAAAGAAAAAGACAATCAACTCTATTTTTATGTGGAAAATTCCTATTCGGATATGGCAACCTATAAAAAGAAGGACGGAACTGGTGGAATTGGCCTTCAAAATGTAAAAAAACGGTTGAAATTACAATATCCGGACTCCCATGATCTGAATATGGAATCGGATAATCACATCTTTAGAATAACATTAATACTAACACTATCTGACAGTTATGAGCTCTAATATTCCTAAAATGAAATGTCTTATTATTGATGATGAACCTCTGGCAAGATTTCATCTTAAAGAACTGGCTGATCAGATTGATTTTTTATCCGTTGAAGGAACCTGCGCAACAGCACTGGAAGCAGATACCAAAGTAAAAGAGAGTGAAATAGATCTTCTTTTCCTGGACATCAATATGCCTTATCTTACCGGCCTGGAGTTTCTGGAACAGCTTGAAAATCCTCCTTTATGTATCCTTACCACAGCTTATTCCGAATATGCTTTAGAAGGATTCCGGCTGCAAGTGGTGGATTATCTTTTAAAACCCATTGCCTTCAACAGATTTTATCAGGCTGTAAATAAGGCACAACAGCAATTTATCATCAGTGAAAAACTAAAAAAGAATACATCTCTTGATGATCCGTTCCTCTATGTAAGGCAGTCTGATACTTTCATTAAAGTTTCGTGGGTTGATATTCTGTACATTGAAAGCATGCAGAATTATACCAAGCTTCATTTTAAAGATAAATCATTGGTCATTCACCAGACGATGAAAGCGATTGAAGAATCACTTCCTTCGGATCATTTTTTCAGGATTCATAAATCATACCTCATCAATATTACCCATATTGATATGATCTCCGGCGGGCGTCTTTTCATTAATAAAACTGAATTACCTATTTCGCGTAACCGAAAGGAAGAATTACTTAATCAGGTAGTATATAAAAAGCTGATCAGTAAATAGAAAAATTGATAATATTAGAGGGAAGGCAGTAAAAGAATATTACTCCTTCCCTTTATTTTTTATGGCAGATTCCAGCGTAATGATACTGCTGCGTAAAATGTACTCGAAAATCTCGGATCAGCTATTTTTTTATCTCTGAAAATACTGCTGATTTTCCGGTCATTTTCACTAAAGCTCCGCAATATCGCTGTTCCTCCCGTGAGGCGCAACGTCAGTTTGTCATTGATTTTTAATTCCGGTCTGAGTCCTGCAGTGATCTGCTGATAACCCAGCAACATCGATTTTCCGTTTATATTTCTCTCTGCAGTCATTCCGTTCAGCTCTACAACGGCTTTTAAGGCAAATTTGTCCGAGAAAAGATATCCGGCTTCCATTCCTTCCGGGAAATTGATATTGAATTTAATTTTCCCGTTTGTTTTCCAGTCAAAATAAATCCACGGTAAAATCATAGGGACACCGAAAGCCGTGGTAAGTACCGGCCCGGCGCCTAAGGAAAGATTAGGATTAAAATGTCTGATAAACAAAATACCTCCCTGCCCCAGCACATCATCAAAGTCTACCTTTTCAAGATCTGTATATACTCCTACAGACGCTGTCATCATCATGCTCCACTTTTTACCCAAAGGTCTCATATGCTGTATTCCGACCTGTGCATTCAGCATCTGATCCGGAAACAGCTGAGTTTCATAATTTTTGTGTGCCATCTTTGCGTAAGATCCGCTGAGCAGCATAGACCAGGCTCTTACTTTCCCATCGGTATCTTTTTTTACAGACAACGGAATGCTGAGGTTCAGATCTACTCTTTTAAAATCACTTTTAGAATTGGTCTTTGTACTGTCTTCTGGACGAATATAATTGGATGCCGGGATATATTCGGTTTTAAGCTCTGCGGAGAGTCCGGACTGTGCATTCACCCAATATCCTAATGGCAATATACAGCATAAAGCTGCCGAAAGGGTTCTTTTCATATTTTAAATTTTATGCAAAGAGAACCCTTTGGATATTTTTTACAAAAATTACTTGATTAAGTGTCCGGATTGTGTGACAACAGGATCAAATAGCAGGATTAGTTTCTGTGGAAGATTGTGTATTTAAACTTTCCTTTTTCTGGGTCTTAAAAATACGATATCCGAACCAAACTGCAATTAATGCCATTGCAGAACGGGTTACCACCATTGGAATTATAGAATCTGCTTCTAAAAAGCCCAGCAATGCTGACATTAAAAATGTAACCATCAATTGCATAAAGCCCAGTAATGCAGCAGCTGTTCCTCTTCCTTCTTTAAACGGAGACAGTGCATGGGCTGATGTAATCGGAAATAAAATACCAATAGCCAGCAATGAAAGATAAAGCATGGCGATCTCCAATGCTACGGATAAATTTTCTGCCGCAATAAGGATGTGAAGCGTACATACCAACAGTAAAATAACTGTAGCTGCAAATAAAAGTGTTGAATTGCTTATTCTTTTAATCAGCTTAGGTGTAATGTAGGCCGCGGTAATCAAAGCCAATGAATTAAAGGCAAATATAAAGCTGAATACACTGCTTGAGAAACCATGAATTTCCATGAATAGAAACGGAGCATTCGAGATATAAATGATCAGAGAAGCAAAAGCTATACTTCCTACCATGGTACTGCTGATAAAATCTTTATTGGAAATAATCATTTTCAGCTGATCTTTTAACTTTTTTTCATCCGCTGCTTCATCATCAGGAAAATTGATCCTGGTATTGGTTTCGGGTACATATTTATACACCATAAAAAAGGTTATAAGTCCCATTATGCATAAAAAGGCAAAAGAACTGTTCCATCCCCAGAATCTAAGGAATACACTCCCCAGTAATGGCGCAACAATAGGAGCGATACCACTGATCTGCGACTGCTGGGAAAAGATAGTGACTGCTTTGTGCTTGTCATACAGATCAATAATGATCGCTCTTCCTACAACAATTCCGGCACTCCCTCCAAACGCCTGCAGGAAACGCATTGCCCATAATACATAGATATCTGAAGTAAAATAGATGGCTGTAGCTCCTGTAATAAAAAGTAAAAGGCCGCAGTACAGCACAGGCTTCCGTCCTTTCTTATCAGATAAGGGCCCCCACAACAGCTGTCCAAAAGCAAATCCGGCAAAAAACACAGAAATGGATATCTGGATATGCCCGATATCGGTATTAAAAATCTTGGCCATATTAGGAAAAGCAGGAAGATAAAGATCTATACTTAATGACTCCAGCGTGTTGAGCAGTGCAAGAATAAACACTACAATATTCAAATTCTTCTTCATAAATAACGGTAAGCCTTACGGGCATTTTTTCAGCTGCAAAGTTGCTTTAAAAACAATCGCTTTTCAATAAAAGAACTGAAGGAAGTATAGGACAAACTGAAGATTCAAACTGAACAATAAATGAAAAATATCATTTTAAACTTATTGTTATAGTAAATACTGAAGATTACCTTTTTTCATTATTCTTAAAACAATCGGGTGTCTGGCCGGTATGTTTCTTGAAAAATCGGGAAAAATATGAAGCATCATTAAAACCAAGTTTAAAAGCAATTTCCTTCACCGTAAGGGCTCCGAAGCTAAGCTCTCTTTTGGCTTCCAGGATGAGACGCTGGGAAATCATCTTTTTTACAGTTGTCCCTCTCAAAAGACGTACAATATCATTAAGATGATGGCTGCTTATTTTTAGCTGATCAGCATAGAAATCCGTTTCTTTATGCGCAATATAATTCCGTTCAATAAGTCCCACCAGTTCCTGAATACGCTGACGGTCATTCTGTAGAGGCTCCTGAGGAATAATCTGTTCCCCGATGATGATACAGAATGCTTTCAGATATGCCTTCAAAAGTTCCGTCCTTGCTGTGGTTTTATATTCCTGTTCCATCAGGGAGATAATGGTGATGCAGGTCTTTTCATTTTCTGGGTTCAAAAGAAAGGGAAGCTCCCCTCCGTTGAGTACTGATTCTATCTCACATGCTTCATTGAAAATTTCTCTGCTTATAGCCATGGCATATCCTTCCTCTCCCGCCAGTTTCATATTGAAGGCCTGCCCCGGTGCAATGATACAGATTTGATTGTTTTCAAGTCTGTAGCTTTCAAAATCCAGTTCCAGCCGGCTGTTTTCAAATACTTCCCTGAACCAGATAATTTCAAAAAAATTATGCCGGTGCACATCATGGAAATTTTCAGGACCTGCTGCACTCAGGGTACTCATTTGAAACTCTTCAGAAGTCAGATGGTGAACCGGGATTTCTTTTTCAGACGTAATCATCACTAAAGTGTAAAATAATTAACTGGAAACAAAAACCACAGCAAAAAAAGCTGCGGTTTTCTTACAATATTTAAAATTAAATATAATTTTTCGGTTATTGGTTCAGGAAAGCATCCCATCCCTGGGCAGTAAGTGCTACCAGTTGATTAGATCCTCTGGCCACCATAAAGTTTCCTTCTTCTTTTTCTACAGCATGTCCTATAATGGTAAAGTCCGGATGATTTTTAATCTTATCAAAATCGTTGGGAGAGATCGTGAACAAAAGCTCATAATCTTCACCACCACTTAATGCCGTCATTACCGGATTCAGATTCATTTCATCCGCAGTAGAAATTGTAAGACTGTCCAGCGGAATTTTTTCTTCGTATAATCTGAAACCTACCTTAGACTGATCCGAAAGGTGGAGAATTTCGGAAGCTAAGCCATCAGAAATATCAATCATAGAAGTTGGTTTAATATCCAGTTCTTCCAGAATCTTTTTGACATCTGTTCTTGCTTCAGGTTTCAGCTGTCTTTCCAGAATATAATCATAACCTTCCATTTCAGGCTGCATATTCGGATCAGCAAGGAAAACGGCGTGTTCTCTTTCAAGAATCTGCAAGCCCATATACGCTCCGCCCAGATCTCCGGTTACTACAAGAAGATCATTTGGCTTCGCACCGCTTCTTTTTACTATATTTTCTTCGTTTTCAATTCCTACAGCGGTAATACTCATGACCAATCCTGAATTGGAACTTGTGGTGTCCCCTCCGATCAGGTCGACTTTGTACCTTCCGCAAGCGGCCTGAATTCCTGAATAGATTTCCTCCAAAGCCTCCACCGGAAAACGGTTGGATACAGCAAGAGAAACCAGAATCTGCGTAGGAGTTGCATTCATAGCAGCGATATCGCTGAGGTTTACCACCACTGCCTTATATCCCAAATGTTTTAAAGGAACATAGCCCAGATTAAAATGTACCCCTTCTGCCAGTACATCTGTTGTAAGAACTACTTTTTTGCCGTCCGGATTAATGACTGCCGCATCATCTCCTACCCCAAGCTCTGAAGATTCATTGGATAACGGAAAATGCTCCGTCAAATGTTTAATTAGACCGAATTCTCCTAATTTTGAGATGGGTGTAAGTTCCTGTGATTTATCTTCAAACATGATTTTTTGTATTAATGTCCAATGTAAAAAGTACGAATGAATTTAAAATTGCTTCTCCAACATTGAACCTTGAATTTTAAACTTTGAATTATTGAGTAAGCTCTGCCGGGTCGATATTATGTGGGTGGAAAGGCAGCTTTTTAAAATCTTCTTTCGACAGCACCACTGTTTCCGGGCTCTTGTATTTATTCATTGCTTCCACTACATCATCCGGCGGAGTGGTCATTTTTCTAAGCATCATATCAATCCATACTCCTGTAGCTTCTGACGTTGCACAATGTACGCCATCCGGAGTATAGAACTTATGCAGGAAACGGTAGATAGAAGAGTCTTCTGAACATCCGTCTATTTCCACACTTACGATTACCGTCTGGTCTGCATAGATCTCTTTAAAGAAAGAATATCTCTCATGCAGGATCACCGGGCCGATCCCCCATCTGCTTAACTGGGTAACCCCCATTTTCTCTTTAGTCATAAAAGCCATTCTGGCTTGCGCACAATACTGTACATATGATGAATTGGCTAAGTGCTTGTTGGCATCAAGATCGCTCCATCGCACTTCAAATTTATGGTAGAAAATCATTTGAAAATCGTTTTTGGTCTCACTAAAATTATAATCTTCAAAAATACTCAAATAAGATGGTTTATAAAAATTGTACTTTTGAAAAAATAATCTTCCGCATAGGATTACATATACATGAAACAGATCATTATTATCGGAGGCGGTGCTGCAGGCTTTTTCTGTGCATCCAATCTTGACGAAAAGAAATATACAATTACGATTTTAGAACAGAATTCTGATGTCCTTCAGAAGGTTAAAATTTCCGGAGGCGGACGCTGCAATGTAACTCATGCCTGTTTTGATCCAAGAGAGCTTGTTCAGTTTTATCCCCGTGGAAATAAAGAACTGCTGAGTGTTTTTACTAAATTCCAGCCCGGCGATACGATGGAATGGTTTGACCAGCGCAATGTTCCGTTAAAAATTGAAAGTGATAACAGGACTTTTCCGGAAAGCAATTCTTCTCAGACCATCATCAATACTTTTCTGAATGAAACACAAAAGAAAAATGTATCTGTAAAAACAAAATGTACGGTAAAAGAGATTGAGAAACAGGGTGAAAAATATAGGGTGAGAACCAATTCCGGGGATTTTGAGGCAGATTATATTGTGTATACTACCGGAAGTTCTCCAAAATCACTCAAAATTGTTGAAAATCTTGGACATAAGATTGTAGACCTTGTTCCTTCCCTTTTTACATTTAATATTAAAGATGAACTCCTGAAAGAGCTTCCGGGAACAAGCTTTGAAAATGCAGGAATTTCAATTCCGAAGCTGAAAACAGAAGAAAGCGGACCTTTGCTCATTACGCACTGGGGACTTTCAGGACCTGCTGTTCTGAAAATTTCTGCCTGGGAAGCGATAAGTCTTGCCAGGCTTCAATATAACTTTGAAATTGAAGTTAATTTTATTTCGAAAGAAATGGATGAGGCAGAAGATATCTTTCAGAAATTCAAACAAACCCATCCTAAAAAAACGGTCGCACAGTCTAAGATTTTTGATATTACCAACAGATTCTGGCAGAAGATTATAGAAATTTCAAAGGTTGATCTTAACAAACAGGTAGCCAATGTTTCCGGAAAGGAAATGCAGAAAATACTGGAAAATCTTTGCAGGAGAAAATTTCAGGTAACCGGAAAATCGACTTTCAAGGACGAGTTTGTAACAGCCGGAGGTGTTGATTTAAAGGAAATTAACTTCAAAAACATGTCTTCAAAACTGCTCCCTAATTTTTATATTGCCGGAGAGGTTTTGAATATCGATGCGGTGACCGGCGGGTTTAATTTCCAGGCTTGCTGGAGTGAAGGATGGCTCATTGCTCAGGATCTCAACAGCTTATAAAAAAGTATTATTTTTACGAAAAACTATAACCATGAAAAAAATTTTCGGTTCCTTTCTTTTATTCTGGCTCTTTTTAGGATATAGCCAGGAAAGAACAATTGTTTCTGACTGGACTTCACTTACCCAGGCCGTCAATATAGAGAATAAACCGAACTGGAACTTCCGCATCACTGCAAAAATCAGGAAAGAAAATGAGGATAATGGTTCCAATTGCGGACTGTGGTGCAGAATAGACAATAAAGATGAATCTACAGGTTTTTTTGAAAATCAATATTACGGAATCAAAGTAACCCATGAATGGAAAACATATGAAATAAAAGGGACCATCAGCCCCTCAGCAAAAACTATGAATATCGGTGCTTTTGCTCAAAACAACGGGGATTTTTATTTTGACGATTTCAAGCTGGAAGTCAATGACGGAAAATCAAAAAAATGGATCGAAATTCCTTTGCAAAACTCAGGTTTTGAGAAAGATATTACAGCATCTGGTGGTTGGTTTGAAGGAATACATTTCCAGAGAGTAACGCACGTAAAGCACTTTACAATTGGAGCTTCAGATTATAAGCCATTCAGTGGTAGCAGATCATTGCTGATGAAAGGGCATGATATTATCGGTACAATGCCGCATGGAAAATTTATGGATGTTAACGGCATCAAATTATATTATGAGGTTTATGGAGAAGGTGAACCTGTACTTTTGCTTCATGGTAACGGCCAATCTATCAGTGCTTTTATGAACCAGAAGGATACATTTGCCCAAAAATATAAAGTCATTATCGTTGATTGCCGTGAACGTGGAAAATCTACTTACGATAAAACAAAAGAACTTACTTTTGATATTCAGACAGAAGATATTAAGCTGTTTTTAGAGAAACTCAACATCAAAAAAACAAAGATCCTGGGCTGGAGTGACGGCGGAATTCTTGCCTTGTCCATGGCAATGAAATACCCTCAGATGGTAGATAAAATAGCGTGCTCCGGAGCCAATATTTATCCGGAAGGAGTTAAAGATGATGAGCTGAAATCCATGAAGGAAATGCTTGCCAGCCTTATTAAAGAGAATAAGGATCATAAAAATGATATCCTTATTGATCTTTTGAATCTGGACCTGAAGTATCCGAACTGGAAGTATGAAGACCTGAATAAAATACAGTGTCCATCATTGATTATTGCAGGAGATAAAGACATTATAAAAACAGAACATACCGTAAAAATAGCAGAATCAATTCCCCATGGGCAATTGGCTATTATTCCTAATTCAGGCCATTTTGTTCCTGAGGAAAAACCGGAACTGTTCAATGAATTAGTCATTGATTTCTTTGAAAATAAATAACGTCAATATTCAGATTTAAACAGACAATGCTCTCTGCCAAAAGAAATATCTCTGCTTTCTTTAAAATCCTTCTTATTGCAGGATTTGTATATTTCTTTTGGCTGATGTTGGGAATTACCTTAGAATATATCCCATTTAATCCCGAAGTCAGTTTTCTGATGATTAAACAGACGGAAGTATCAGCAAGACCGGAATATCTTACATTGTTCTATACGCATGTTTATACAAGTATTTTTGTACTTCTTTCAGGTTTTCTGGCCATTCTCAGAAAAGATTTTGGACTGAAAAACTTTCACCGGAATACCGGAAAAGTGTATATTCTTCTTATTCTGATCTTTGCTGCACCCTCGGGAATTTATATGGGGCTCTTTGCCAATGGGGGCTTTTTATCAAAAACTTCTTTTGTCATATTAGGCTTTTTATGGTGGTTTTCAACATACAAGGCCTATCAGCTGGCAAAACAAAAGAAATTTAAAGAACACGAACAATGGATGTGGCGGAGTTTTGCCTTTACATTATCTGCCATTACCCTGAGAATGTGGAAAGTAATTATTGTATATTTATTTCATCCCAACCCCATGGATGTTTATCAGGTTATCGCATGGCTGGGCTGGATTCCCAACATCCTCATTATTGAATATTTAATCACAAAAAAACATATATGAAAATTGTAAAGTACACTCTTATTTCTTTACTGGCAGTTTCTTTGGTAAGCTGCAAAAAAGAAGCAAAAACCAATGAGTCCGGAAAGGATTCTCT
The DNA here is from genome assembly GCF_051011775.1 of Chryseobacterium amylolyticum. Lineage (NCBI taxonomy): Bacteria > Pseudomonadati > Bacteroidota > Flavobacteriia > Flavobacteriales > Weeksellaceae > Chryseobacterium > Chryseobacterium amylolyticum. The sequence goes on along the minus strand of NZ_JBPCHX010000003.1, from coordinate 191,705 downwards.
GACCGCAAAGAAAGATTCTGTTGTTGTTCCTGAAGTACACAAAGAATATTACGGAATTTATACCGGAGAATTTGCCGGAATGGAAAAGGTAGTTGACGAAACAGACGGCTCGGAATATGATGTTGATAATTACAAAAGAATTTCTTTAAAAATCAACAGAATTACCAAGGACAGTGTTTACGGGCAAAGTATCGTGAATGGCAATCAGCGCCCGTTCAGAGGGGTTTTCAATGAAGCTACGGCATCTTTTGTGCTTGATGAACCGGGAAATGACAAAACAGACGGAAGATTTGAAGTAAAACTGAAAGGAGACAGCTTAACCGGAAAATGGAATGCATTCGATAAAACATCCGTTAAAGCCCCTTTAAAAACCCTGAAACTGATTAAAAAAGAGTTTGTTTACAATCCCAACTTTATGCTGGATAAGGATTCTGATCTGGTAGACTGGTCAAATTCTAAAGAGTTCACCGAAAAATATACAGATGAGGAAACCGGTAAAACAGAAAGCTATAAAACAACTAAAAACCGTTTCGCTTCCGAAGCCATATTCAAGCTGAATGCATCCAAGCAGAAATTAACTGAAAAAGATCTTAAAAACTTAAGAAAGCTTGATCTTGAAATTATCAAAAATTCTGTATTTGCAAGACATGGCTACTCCTTCAAAAAAGAAACCTACAGAAATTTCTTTGAGCAGACAGATTGGTATATCCCTGTCTCTAATAATGTAGACAATGATCTTTCTCCTCTTGAAAAGGAAAATGTGGCGTTACTGAACCGCTTTACCAAATATGCTGAGGATAAGTATGACAGTTTTGGAAGATAGGTGCCGGACTGCAGGCGTTAGGGATTAGGGGCCGAGGTTACGCCACCATTGTTTGCCATCCTTACGAAAATATAGAGAATCAGGCAGCCTATGGTATAGCACAGATTATCAATCCATGAAAAAGAATTTCCGATCACAATATACATCAGGCTTCCAGGACGGAAGCCTAGTTTTTCTGCCATATGAAAATACTGTGCAGATTCTACTAAAAATGAAAAAATCAAAATTCCAGAAATCAGCTTCTGGTCATTTACTTTTACAAAACTCCTGACAAAAGTATAAAGGAGCATCACCACAATGACATCTCCGAGATATGCCCTCACGAAGAAAATATGGCTTAGTTTGGTGGCAATCAATACTTCTACCAGAAAAATAAAGATTGTGATAAGGAAATATTTCAGACTGAATTGTAATTTCATTTTAAACCGGGTTTAAGGCATAAAAAATTGATATTCCCGGAAATCTCTGTCTGTTGCACTTTATTGATCAGGCTAATCATTTATAAAAGACAAAATATTATCATTCAACAATATACAAAAACAAAATGTACCGCTAAAAAAAATATTTTACAAATAAAGGATTTATTTGTATCATCAATTCATTTTTTTGATATTTTTACAGCCTTAAAAATTAAACCATGAAAAAAACTTATTTACTTCTGCCAATCTTCTTTTTGGCTTCATGTTCAAGCAGCAATGATGAAACAGATTCATCCAACAATAATGGGAATAACAATGGCAACAATAATTCCGGCACTCCTGTCTTAATCTCGAAACTTACTGTAGATGGAGATACATCCGTATTCACCTATAATGGCTCAAAAATTTCTCAGGTTAAAAATATTAATACTGGAGAAGTTTCCACTTATACATATACCGGAGATTTAATAACGGAAGAATTAACCACGGGAGGAAGCTCAACCTTTAAAGTAAATTATACTTATGATGGAAGCGGAAGATTAATTAAAAAAGTGAGTGTACAACATATGCTTGTTAATGGATACACCGCAACAGATGAATATAATTATGCCTATACTTCCAATACTACTTTAAAAATAACTTATACCAAGACTGTTGCAGGAAATTTCACAGGATCTCCTTCTGTAACAACAGGAACTAAAAATGCGACATTAAATGCAGATGGTTCATTAAATAGTTGGACAGAAACGGCCTCAATCCCTATTCCTGGTACTTCTGGTTTTAATTCTGCTACCGGTATTTTGAAGCCTATTGTATATGATACAAAGAATTCTCCACATAAAAATATAACAGGATATCTAAAGATTATTGATACTGAAGATGAAAATGGATCTTCTCACAATATTTTAAGTTATAGTGATAAACTGGATCTTAACAATGGTTCTGGAGGGGCTATGTGGGGAATATTTAAGTCCACTTATGAATATAATACAAGTAACTATCCTACCAAAAATGTCAGAGTTTATTATGACAAGACATCCACTAACGTAACAAGCAGTGAGGTTATTACATACGAATACAATCACTTATAATACAGAAGAGCGCTCAGGCGCTCTTTTTTATTTTCTTTAGTTCACAGATTTTATTTTTCACACACTATAGAATTATGCAGATAATTTCGTATATTTGAGTTGAATCAAAACTAAAATATCATGAAAAAATCAAACATTCAGAAAAGAAAACTAACCAAAAACGAATTGAAAGACATTAATGGGGGCAACGGCCCTATTGTATGTCCTGAAGGGCTTTGCGACAGAGGTGACGGTGAATATGTAATCGGGCCTGTAGGAAGAAACGGCTATTGCTGTTAATATCCGCTAACTTTGTTAGATATAGAATAAGGATTGAGGCAACTCCTCAATCTTTTTTTATAAAACTCTATTTCAAACAAAACATAACATTTTGACTCACAATATTTTGAACATACTAAAATAACTTGTAAATTAGCTTTTACCAAATTAAAATTATTATGAAAAATTCAAAAAATCAGAAAAGAAAGCTTAGTAAAAATGAGCTGAAAGAGATCAGCGGAGGAGCCAACAGACCGATCTGCCCAAGAGTGATAAGCTGTACAGATCCGGATACCGGAGAAGAGCGATATGGAGTTCCGGGCATGCAGGACGGATTCTGCTGCTAGTAAAATAAGACTAAAAAAATGATTGGATTAGCCTCCAATCATTTTTTTTATGGCGTTGAGCTTCATTAAAGCTTCAATCGGTGTTAAAGTATTGATATCTATTTTCGTCAGTTCTTCACGAATATTCTCCAGAACAGGGTCATCCAACTGGAAGAATGAAAGCTGCATGTTTTCCTCAGTTACCCTCTTGATGCTCTCTGAAGTACCTCCATTACCCTGAGTTCTGCTGGCTTCAAGTGTTTTAAGAATTTCATTCGCTCTGTTAACTACTTTGGCAGGCATACCCGCCAGTTTTGCCACATGAATACCGAAACTGTGCTCACTTCCTCCCGGAACCAGCTTTCTCAGGAAGATGATATTTCCTTTGTTTTCCTGGATAGAAACGTGGAAATTTTTCACTCTTTCGAAATTCACAGTCATTTCATTCAGTTCATGATAATGTGTTGCAAATAAAGTCTTTGCCTGCGTTGGATGCTGATGAAGGTATTCTGCAATCGCCCATGCAATGGAAACCCCGTCATAAGTGGAAGTTCCACGCCCGATTTCATCCAATAAAATAAGGCTTCGCTCGGAGATATTATTCAGAATATTCGCAGCTTCATTCATTTCTACCATAAAAGTAGATTCACCCGCAGAAATATTATCGGTAGCTCCTACTCTTGTAAAAATCTTATCCAGCATCCCAATTTCAGCATATTTTGCCGGTACAAAACTTCCGATCTGTGCCAGAAGGCATACAATCGCTGTCTGGCGTAGAATTGCTGACTTACCGGCCATATTTGGTCCCGTTACCATAATGATCTGCTGGGAATCCTTATCCAGGAAGATATCATTCGGAATGTATTTTTCACCTAAGGGAAGTGCGTTTTCTATGATCGGATGCCTTGCTTCTTTCAGATCGATTGCATAGCCATCATTCAGCACAGGCTTTGTATAGCTTTCAGAAACAGCCAGTTCAGACAATCCTGATGCCACATCAAGCTGAGCAATAATGTTGGAGTTCCCCTGGATCTGATCAATATAAACCATGGTTTCTCCACATACATTTCTGTACAGTGAAGCTTCGAGAACGCCTATTTTTTCTTCGGCTCCCAGAATCTGGTTTTCGTATTCCTTCAATTCTTCGGTGATATATCTTTCAGCATTCACCAGGGTTTGCTTTCTCACCCAGTCATCTGGAACTTTATCTTTATGAGTATTCCGAACTTCAATATAATATCCGAAAACGTTGTTAAAATCAATTTTAAGGCTGGTAATTCCTGTCCTTTCAATTTCCCTCTGGCACATTTCATCCAGGAAGCCACGGCCTTTACTCTGAAGGTTTCTCAATCTGTCCAGCTCTTCAGACACGCCTTCTTTGATGATATTTCCTTTCGCTATACTTACCGGAAGCTCTTCATTAAGATGATTCTGCAGGAATTTAATCAATTCTTCAAGGTCAAACAGAGGTTCTAACCATGCCAGTACACCTGCATGAGGGTGCAATAACGCTTTGATTTTATGGATATTAATCAAACTTTGCCGTAAATACCCAAGTTCTTTCGGAGAAATTTTTTCTGCCGCCAGTTTTCCCATCAGCCTGTCCAGATCCGAAATCGATTTCAGAAGCTGACAGATCTCATATTTCAGATGATCATTTTCATTTAAAAAATCAATCAGGGAAAGTCTTCTCATGATCTCATCCACAGATTTTAAAGGAAGAATAATTCTTCTTCTCAAAAGCCTTCCGCCCATTGGCGTAGACGTTTTATCAATAATATCCAATAATGATTTCCCCTGTGGATTGCTTGGATACACGATTTCCAGGTTTCTCAGGGTAAAATTATCCATCATCAGGTAATCTTCCTGAGGAATGATCTGAAGTTTAGTAATATGGGAAAGCAGGTTGTGATGGGTATCTTCCACGAGATAGGCAAAAATAGCACCAGCTGCCGTAATCGCTAACGGAAGGTTTTCTACCCCAAAACCTTTTAGGGAATTGGTTTTAAAGTGATTCGTTAATTTTTCGTAGGCAAAATTATATTGGAAGGCCCAGTCCTCAAGCTTAAAAGCATTTTTATTTTTGATCTGTTCCGGAATCTGTGTGCTTCTCTGGAAGATAATCTCACTCGGATCAAAAGTATTGACGATATGCAACAGCTTTTCCAGGGCTCCTTCACTTACCAGAAACTCTCCTGTAGAGATATCTACTAAAGCAATTCCGTATTTCTCTTTTTCTTTATGTAATGAAAGAAGAAAATTATTCTTTTTTGAATTTAATACCTGGTCATTGAAAGTAACGCCGGGAGTAACAAGCTCTGTTACACCTCTTTTTACAATTCCTTTCACCATTTTAGGATCCTCCAGCTGATCACAGATCGCCACACGCATTCCTGCCCTCACCAGTTTGGGAAGGTAAGAATCTATGGAATGATGCGGGAAACCTGCCAGCTCCACACTTCCTTCGCCGTTATTTCTTTTGGTAAGAACAATGCCCAGGATCTGGGATGTTTTCACTGCATCCTGCCCGAAAGTTTCATAAAAGTCCCCTACCCTGAAAAGCAAAAGCGCATCCGGATATTTACCCTTGATGGTATTGTACTGCGTCATTAGCGGGGTTTCTTTCTTTGATTTTGCCATAGTAAAAAATGAGCCCCAAATTTAAAAAAATAAATTCAGGGTAAGAGAATTGTTTAAGGGTTAATCTTCCCTGTTTTTCTTAATCAGTAATTAATCGTATTTTCACCGTCAAATCACATTATTTATGGAATTTCCTGTTTTAGAGACAGAAAGACTTATCTTGCGACAGCTTACTTTCAATGACATCCAGGACCTTTTCGAGTATTTTTCTCTGGATGAAGTCATGGAATATTATGATCTGGACACTTTCAAAACGCCTGATGATTCACGCCGCATTATTGAACATTTTAACAGTGAGTTTGAAAAAGGAAAAGGATTCAGGTGGGCTCTGGAGCTGAAATCCAGTGGAAAAGTCATTGGTACATGCGGCTATCACAATTGGTACAGGGAGCATTTCAGGGCAGAGGTCGGCTATGAGCTTAATCCAAAATTCTGGCAGCAGTCCTATATGAAAGAAGCTCTTCTTCCCATTCTGACCTATGGATTTGAAACGATGAGACTTCACCGTGTAGACGCATTCATTGATCCGTCCAATATTTCTTCTGACAGACTGTTGTCTTCTTTAAATTTCAGTAAAGAAGGAACGTTGAAAGATTATTTTTTTGAAAAAGGAAAATTCGTTGATGCAACGATCTTTGGGCTGATTAATAAATAAGCTGAAAGCACGAAGCTGGGAGATGGAAGTTTCAATTGGTCATTTAGGTAATCATTATCCTTTGAATAAAAATGAAAACCATTAATACTAAGCTGCAAAGAGTCTTCCAGCTTCCCGCCTCCTTCACCAGCCTTTCTTATTTTCCTGTTTTCATATATTTCTCCAAAGCTTCGGAACTTTTTTTATAGGCCCATTTCTGCTTGTAATTTACCCATTTGGCTTTGAAAAGTTTTCGCATCAGCTTGTCTGTGTATCTCATAATGAAAACATGATACAGCATATTGGCAAAAACGTTTGGCTTATTCGGAAGTGCTCTTAAAGAAAGAGAAAAACCAGGCTCAAGGTATCTGTTGAAATGCCAGAACGCCCCCGGAATAAAAAGAGCATCACCATGTTCCATGAAAATCTCATATCCTTTGGCATATTTCAACGCGGGGAACTTTTCATAATCCGGGTTTTCATAATCAAGTTCGTAAATAGTATGAACAGATAAGGGAACTTTATATAAAAACGGGGACTGTTTCTGATCAAAAAGCAGGATTCTTTTCTTTCCTTCAAAGTGAATATGCATAAAATCACCCAGATCTACATCATAATGCATTAAAACATGGGCTTCGCTTCCTCCGAAAAATAAAGTTGGAAGTCTTTTAAAAAACTTCATCCCAAGATCCGGATATGTGAAATTTTTCAGCAGCTCGGGAAGCCTGTCAGTAATGATATAGAAAAAGATACGAAGGTCTGAAGGTTTGCTTTTTATGGTATCAATATATTCCTTCATGCTCATATGAGTGACCGGAGCATCAGAACTTTTAGAGGCATCGGCAGGTTTATTATCATACAACGGAACTTCCTGATCACCTGCTTTTTCTCTGATATATGCCAGATTCCATTTGTCAAAGGCATCCCAGCGGCTGGCAAAATTTTTAATCAAAAGAGGCTTCTGCTTTTTGAAATAATTCTTCTGAAAATCTTCTTTACTGATATCAGTTACAATATCTACGTTTTCGAGGATCATGTACTTTGTATTTAATGCGAAATAAAAATAGTGTTTTTTTGAAACCTGAGAAAATTAAGATTAGGAGAGAAGATGGAAGATGGATGCAGGAAGTTTCTATTTGCCCGCAAACCTCTGTACATCATTTCATAAAAAGATTTTACGGAAAACTCAAACCTCCTCTTCGGCTTCAAGAAGATCCTTCTTCCAGCTTCAGACTTCCTTACTTTATTGGCAGAGCTCGGATGAAAAATTTATATTTGTGGTAATAAGTAAATTTATGAGAGTCTATAATACCAAACATTTCCTTAAAATCCTTTTCAGCCTGCACAAAAGCGATACCCTGAAAATTCTTTTCCCGAGTATGCTTCTTGTAGGATTGTACTCATGGGGAATTCAGTATCTGGAGGTAGAATATCTCCATCTTACTTCAAAATCAGGAATCAGCAATGTGGGGATGATTCACTCTCTGCTGGGCTTTGTTCTTTCTCTTTTGCTGGTTTTCAGAACAAATACGGCTTATGACAGATGGTGGGAAGGCAGAAAACTTTGGGGTAAACTGGTCAATGATACCAGAAATTTTGCAATAAAAATCAATACCATTCTTGGTGATAACCGTCAGGATGCTGAGCAGATTGCAAGATATCTGAAATTCTTTCCTCACTTTTTAGCCAAACACCTTTCCAAGGAATCTACAAGACTTGCCCTGAACGAAGATTATTCTGAAATTGAAAGCTCTTTAAAAAATCATGGCCCGAGTGAAATGATTATTCTGTTAAGCCATAAATTAAATCAATTAAAAAAAGAAGGGAAAATATCTGATGTTGAAATGCTGTATCTGGATACCCAGCTTTCAGGGTTTCTGGATGTATGCGGAGGCTGTGAGCGAATCAAAAACACCCCGATTCCTTATTCCTACTCTTCTTTCATCAAGAAATTTATTATCCTGTACGTTTTTGCCCTGCCCATTGCTTACGTGATCACCATTGGTCTTTTCATGATTCCGCTTACCGTTTTCGTATATTATGTATTGATGAGTCTTGAACTCATTGCTGAAGAAATTGAAGATCCTTTCAATAATGATGAAAATGATATTCCTATGGAAACATTAGCTCAGAATATTGAGAAGAATGTGCATCAGATTATGATCAGAAAATAAAGAAATCAAGCTTTTAAAGCTTGATTTCTTTCAGTTCGCCGTCCTGCTTTATTTCTACAAATTTGCTTTCCCTGTTGGCTGCAGAATATCCGTAGAAAAATGTACTGTATATCGGGGTTGAATACAGATAGGCTCCGTAGCCGTTATAAGCATCTGAAGTTCCTGTCTGTTGCTGGTAACTTGCTGTTGCTGTAAAATTGACGATGGTTTCAAGATAATATTTCCCCGGCTTCAGCTTTTCGAATTTAAACCTTCCGTGATCATCTGTTAAAGCTTCTACTCTGTATTTAAAAGCTTCTTCAGACATATATACCGTAGTTTTTTTATTTTCATACTTCCTTCTCATGTCGTAAAATTCCTGAAAATAAGGCGTTACGGGAAAAAGCATAACAACAGTTCCTTTGGGTGCATAATGCTTTTCTCCAAGCAACGGCTTAATACCCCAGTTGTTTTTTTGTTTTGTGGAAGCCACACCTTCAATGGTAGAATTCCCAAACCCAAGCATTTCCCTTGCCAGTTTTTTATCAAAAAAAGCCTGAGGATAATAGGTGTTTTGTGCTTCCAGGTAAATAAATCCCCACATTAATATGAATAAGGTGAATAATTTTTTCATAGTATATTTTTGAGTCAAATATAAGTATTTTACTATTTTTGAAATAAAAATAGCTATGAAGTACATGTTTCTATTATTTTTTTCCGCTTCTGCCCTCATTATGGCACAGAAACCCTGCGGATATAAAGACGGATTGCAGGAGGGATCCTGTAAAGAATTTTATGAAAACGGACAGGTCAAAAATGTAGTGGAATGGAAAAAAGGAAAACTGGACGGCGATGCTGTTTTTTATTATGATAATGGAAAAATACAGTCCAAAGGCGAATACAAAAAAGGATTCAAGGTAAAAGAATGGTCCTATTTCGACAAAAATGGCGTTCTCACATCTAAAGAAGCTTTCAGGAATGGAGAAAAGAATATTTATGATAACAGCCTTACCGCTACTTTTTATTCTCCTGCCGGTAAAATAACTGAAATTTCGAATTATAAATTCAATAAATTACAGGGAGAAAGCAAAACCTTTCATGAAGACGGAAAATCAATAAAAGACATTGGCCAGTATGACAACGGTCTTGCTACTGGAAAATGGAAAGTATTCTACCCGTCAGGGAAATTACAGCGTGAAACTGAATTTGCCGATGACAAAAGAAATGGCACCCGGGTTCATTACCGTGAAGACGGAAGCATAGAAAAGACAGAGGTCTACAAAGACGGAAAATTAATCTCAACAAAATAATACAATTGGTACAGAAACTAAAACTGGAAGAACTTAACAGAATAGATGTAGAAACATTTAAGAAGGTTGAAAAAATTCCGTTGGTCATCATTTTAGATAATATCAGAAGTATGCACAATGTAGGTGCAGCCTTCAGAACGGCAGATGCATTTTTAATTGAAAAAATAATCCTTTGCGGAATTACGCCGCAGCCGCCCCACCGCGAGATCCATAAAGCAGCATTAGGCGCTACTGAAAGTGTAGACTGGTCTCACGAAACAGATACCAATACCGCTATTGCCGATCTGAAAAGCAATGGCTACGAAATCATTGGAATTGAGCAGACTACCGGCAGCCAGCTTATTACTGATTTTACAATTGACAGGTCAAAAAAATATGCCTTGATTTTAGGAAATGAAGTAGAGGGAATCAGTGATGATGTTCTTCCTAATATTGATGTGTTTTTAGAGATTCCCCAGCTTGGAACGAAGCATTCTCTTAATGTAAGTGTATGCGGCGGAATTGTAATGTGGGAATTTGCAAAAGCTTTAAAATAAAAAAACTGCATATGTCCTTAGTAGACAGTGCAGTTTGAAATAAATCTAATAAAAAGTAAAAATGAAAGGCGACAAAGGTACTTTATTTTTCTTTACAAACAAATTTTGACGGCACTTTTTTTGTTTCATCTTAAAAAAAGTCGGGTTTTCAGAAAAAGTTTCATTTAATTTTTTATAAATTAGCACAATGTTTATCAAGGACTATATCTCAAAAGACTTTCCGTGTTTTAGCCTGTCTGACTCCATAGAGTCGGCCAGAAATATATTGGAAGATTTTGGATATTCCCATGTTTTCATCAAAAAATCCCACCACTTCTATGGTGCTATTGCCATGGACTTTCTGTATGAGGAGGAAGGGGGAACACTGAAAGATCTGGAACATCAGATAGAGCGTTTTGCCATTCTGGAGGACAGCAATATCATGGATAGTATCCGCCTGTTTTATACATTCAGTTCCAATGTAATTCCGGTGATCAATAAAAATGAAAAATACCTGGGATATATTACCTGTGAAGATGTTTTTCAGGACCTTTCCCGTTATCCTCTGTTTTCGGAAACAGGAGCCATTCTTACCGTAGAAACTCCCGCCAGAAAATATTCTATGACGGAAATCACCAATATCGTGGAAAGCAACAACTCGAAGTTTTACGGTGGGTTTATAAGCTTTATGTCTGAAGAAGTGGTCCAGATCACCATAAAGATCAGCAATGAAAACCTGGCCTCGATAGACGCTACTTTTGACCGGTACGATTACAGAATTGTTGAAAAATACTATTCTGATGAGAAATCCGATCTGTTTAAAGACCGATTCGGGTTTTTACAAAAATTCATAGAAATATAACATGAAGGCAGCCATATATTCTCAGAAAAAAGATCTTGATACTTTTTTATATTTAAGCAAGTTTATCTCTGAACTTGAAGCAAGAGGTGTAAAATCTGTTCTGTATGATGAAATGGCTGAGGCTCTTCAGTTTTCAAAAATATTCGAAACTTTTAACTGCAAACAGGATCTTCTGGACAAGGAAGTGGATCTGTTCTTCACTTTCGGTGGTGACGGAACCATTGTAAACTCTTTAACCTTTATTGAAGATCTTGAAATTCCGGTAGTGGGAGTAAATACAGGACGTCTTGGTTTTTTAGCCTTTTTCACTAAAGAAGAAGTATTTAAAGAGCTGGATTCCATCTTAAAAGGAGATGTAAAAACAAGCCGCCGTTCGGTAATAGAAGTTGTTTCTCCCAAGCTTGAAGGGTCTTTTCCCTATGCATTGAACGACGTTACCGTTTCCCGAAAAGAAACCACATCCATGATCACTGTAGATTCGTACATCAACGATGAATTTCTGAATGTATTCTGGGGTGACGGCGTGATCATTTCAACACCTACAGGCTCTACCGCCTACTCTCTGAGCTGCGGCGGACCAATTATCTCTCCTAACAACGAAAACTTTGTCATTACTCCTATTGCACCTCACAATCTGAATGTGAGGCCTCTGGTTGTAAATGATAAGGTAGAAATAAAATTCAGGGTGGAAAGCCGGGTGCCTCAGTACTCACTTTCCTTGGACTCCCGACTGATCCATATAGAAACGGATAAAGAAATCATTATCAAAAAAGCAAAATTCCAGCTTCTTCTGGTACAGCCCAACAGTTTAAGTTTCTACGAAACCATCCGTCAGAAGCTACTTTGGGGAAGAGATAAAAGAAATTAGCAATTTCTTAAAAATGATTACCTTTACACGAAATTAAAAACACCTAATAAATTTATACTAAAAAGTAAAACATGAGCAGAATTTTTCCGGCAGGAGTTGCCACAGGTCAGTTAGTTACTGATATCTTTCAGTATGCTAAAGAAAACAAATTTGCATTACCTGCAGTAAACGTAATTGGATCAAGCAACATAAACGCTACGATGGAAACTGCAGCGAAATTAAACGCTCCTGTCATTATTCAGTTTTCAAATGGTGGAGCTTCTTTCAACGCAGGAAAAGGATTAAGCAATGACGGGCAGAAGTCTGCTATCCTAGGAGCTATCGCTGGAGCAAAACATATTCATACGCTTGCGGAAGCTTACGGAGCAACTGTAATTCTACACACAGACCACTGTGCAAAAAAATTACTTCCTTGGATTGACGGCTTGATGGATGCTAATGAAGAATTCTTCAAGCAGACAGGAAAATCCCTTTATTCTTCCCACATGTTAGACCTTTCTGAAGAGCCTTTAGAAGAAAATCTTGAAATTTCTGCTAAATATTTTGAAAGAATGGCTAAGCTACAGATGACTCTTGAGGTAGAAATCGGAGTTACCGGAGGTGAAGAAGACGGTGTTGACAACTCAGACGTTGATAACTCAAAATTATATACTCAGCCTGAAGACGTAGCTTATACGTACGAAAAATTAAAAGCTATTTCTGATAACTTTACAATTGCTGCTGCTTTCGGTAACGTACACGGAGTTTACAAGCCAGGAAACGTAGTTCTTACGCCAAAAATCCTTGACAATTCCCAGAAATATGTTCAGGAAAAATTCGGAACGGCTGCTAAACCGATCAACTTCGTATTCCACGGAGGTTCAGGATCTACTTTAGAAGAGATCAGAGAAGCTATCGATTACGGAGTAATCAAAATGAACATTGATACTGACCTTCAGTTTGCATACACAGAAGGAATCAGAGATTATATGATCAACAATATTGAATATTTAAGAGCTCAGATCGGAAACCCTGAAGGAGAAGAGAAACCTAACAAAAAATTCTATGATCCAAGAGTTTGGGTAAGAAAAGGTGAAGATACATTCTCTGCAAGATTGGTGAAAGCATTTGAAGATTTAAATAACGTAAATACTTTAAAATAAGAACTGTACAATTGTATCAATGTAAAAATATTCATACGAAATAGATTTACATTGGTACATTTTACATTTATACATTAATACAAACAAAAATGGCATTCGACTGGTTTAAAAGAAAAGCAAAAAACATTACCACTTCTACTGATGAGAAAAAGGACGTTCCCAAAGGCCTGTGGCATCAGACTCCATCCGGAAAAGTAGTGGAACATGATGAACTAAAGAGAAATAACTACGTTTCTCCTGAAGACGGATTTCATGTGAGAATAGGAAGTGCAGAATTTTTTGACATCCTTTTTGACGGTGGTAAATTTACCGAACTGGATGCCAATGTTGAGAGTATTGATATCTTAAACTTCAAAGATACAAAGCCTTACAAAGACCGTCTGAAAGAGGTGAAAGCTAAAACAAAGCTTACAGATTCTATCAGAAACGCAGTAGGAACTGTAAAAGGAACTGAAATGGTAGTTTCGTGTATGGATTTTGCTTTCATCGGTGGATCTTTGGGTTCTGTAATGGGAGAAAAGATCAGAAGAGCAGTAGATTACTGTATCGCACACAAACTTCCGTATATGATTATCTGTCAGTCCGGAGGAGCAAGAATGCAGGAAGCCACTTACTCTCTGATGCAATTGGCAAAGGTTCAGGCTAAATTAGCTCAGCTTTCTGAAGCAGGACTTTTATACATCGCTTACCTTTGTGACCCTACATTCGGAGGAATCACAGCTTCCTTCGCTATGACTGCTGATATTATTATGGCAGAGCCTGGAGCGCTGATCGGCTTCGCAGGACCAAGAGTAATCCGTGAAACGATTGGTAGAGACTTACCGGAAGGATTCCAGACATCAGAATTCTTGCAGGAAAAAGGATTTGTAGATTTCATCGTAAAAAGAACTGAAATTCAGGATACGGTTGCCAAAACAGTTAATTTATTAGCTGTAAAAGCATAGTATCTGTAACAAAAACAATACAATCTCTCTCTAATTAGGGAGAGATTTTTATTTATGAGGACTTTTAAGATATTTTTCAATACCATCAGGAGTATGAGTTTTAAAAAGATTATGCGTCTTTTATCACTTATCCTTCCCCATCCTCTTTTCGCTTTACTAAGTTTTTATGCAACAGTAAAAGCATTCACCATTGCACAGAAAAAATTCCCTGAAACAGCTTCCAATAACGGGATTGGAAATGCTTTCAGGCATGCTCTCTGGTGCTGCTTCATTATGATGTACTGCTGTAAGATTTCTTCCCCTAAAAAAGCGCTCGATTTTTGTAAAAGGATCACAGACATGCATGAAGAGCTGTTCCCGAATGAACCCCTGGAAACCAAAATGGATCTTCATAACAACAAAATCGGAATGGATTATTTCATGGAACTTTTACCGGGAATTCACCGCCAGTTTTTTGAAAAAAGCTTCTTTGTAGACGCATTAATCAAAAAAATGGATGATGCTAAAGTTCTTAAAAAACTAGATGACAATTTTGAGGGGAATCTTGTTTATCTGGAAGAATAACTGTTTAAACCTTCATTATTTTGAAACATTAAGATTGATTTAAGGCTTTAAGAGTATGAAGATAAGTTTCGCTTTAAGCTTAAAAGAGTGATACATCTTAACTAAGCTTTATTTCTTCAGTTCTTCTTAATGGTAAAATATTGAGAATTTTTTATAATCTAACATCAGAAGCTGTCATTAGTTTACTTTCAAACCATAATAACAAAAGACTTTAGTTATTTTTGTGGTTTAAAGTATTTTTGATAAGTTTAAACAATTAAATCAATCAGATGGTCCTCAGCAGAATTTGGTCGGCTTTCATTATCATTGCCATTGCCATTGCCAGTATAAAATACGTTTCGTCAGGTAATTACAAAACCATTTTCAATGATATGGTGGTAGGAAAAGGTGGTGATACAGTGAAGATTGCCTCCCAGCCTATGAACAGCCTCTCCCCTGTTGTAAGAGACAGCCTGATGAAAAAAAATGATTTTGCAGACAGCAGAATTCACTACAAAACGGATTCTTTGAAGCAAAATGTTCATGTTTACCGCGTTCAGGAATCAGACGGAGTGATCGGTACTTCAGAAACCGCAGTTAAAATCTGCCTTGGACTTATCGGGATTATGACTCTGTTTATGGGATTCATGAGTATTGCAGAAAAAGCAGGAGGCATCAACCTTTTAAGCCGCCTGATACAGCCGTTTTTCTCAAGACTTTTTCCTGATATCCCTAAAAACCATCCTGCATTCGGGCACATGCTGATGAATTTCAGTGCCAATCTTCTGGGATTGGATAATGCTGCGACTCCTTTTGGTTTAAAAGCAATGGAAAGTCTTCAGACTTTAAACCCCAATAAAGATACAGCCAGCAATTCACAGATTATGTTCCTGTGTCTCCATGCCGGTGGTATGACTTTGATTCCTGTATCGATTATTGCGATCAGAGCCTCAATGGGCTCCAAAATGCCTACAGATATTTTCCTGCCTTGTATGATTGCCACTTTTGCGGCTACACTGGCAGCAATGATTATCGTTTCTTTATACCAGAAAATCAACCTTCTCCGTCCGGTAGTGATTGCTTATGTAGGAGGAATTTCAGCCGTTATCGCTTTATTGGTTTTGTACCTGGTTCAATTGAGTAAAGATGAACTGGATGATTTCAGCAAAGTATTGAGCAATGGTCTGATTCTCTTTATCTTCCTGGCAATTGTGCTTGGGGCTGTTTATAAAAAAATCAACGTTTTTGATGCCTTTATTGAAGGAGCAAAAGAAGGTTTTACAACCTGTGTTAAGATTATTCCCTACCTTGTCGGAATGCTGATTGCCATTTCATTATTAAGGACTTCAGGTGTTTTCGATGTGATCATTGATGGAATGAAGTGGGTGGCTAATACAGCCAATATGGACCCTAGATTTGTGGATGGGCTTCCTACCGCCTTAATCAAACCGTTATCCGGCTCCGGAGCCAGAGGAATGATGGTAGATACAATGACAACATTTGGGGCAGACAGTTTCCAGGGTAAATTGGCCGCTGTGCTTCAGGGAAGCTCAGATACGACTTTTTACGTGATCGCGGTATATTTTGGAGCCGTAGCTGTTAGAAACACGAGATACACGGTAATTGCCATGCTTCTGGCCGATCTGGTAGGTATCATCACTTCTATTGCGTTGGCTTATTTATTTTTCGCATAATGAAAAGTTGCTGGTCAGATCGTTGCTGTTTTTTTTACCGTTAAAAATGTATTGATGAGTTACGAAAAACTTGATATCTATAATATTGCTTTTGAGCTGTTTATTGAAACACATAAGTTATCACTCCAACTGCCAAACTATGAATTACATGAATTGGGTAGCCAATTGCGACGATCTGCAGACTCCGTTGTCACAAATATTGCTTGAAGGCTATGGAAGAAACAATTACAAAGGTGACTTCATAAGGTTTCTTACCTATTCTCAAGCAAGTTGTGATGAAACTGTTTGTCACTTATCAAAAATCAACAGGCTTTATCCGGAATTAAGCTTAAGCTTCAAAGAAAAAACGGAACAATATAAACTCTTAGAAGGAAAAATCAATAACTTTATAAAATACGTCCAGTTAAACTGGCGTACATAACCCAAACCAGCAACCGCAACCAACAACCAGCAACCAACAACCAGCAACCAGCAACTGCAACTAACAACCAGCAACAAAACTACCCATTATGATTACAGATAAAGAATTTACATTAAGGCTCATCCGCCAGTTAACCCAGGCATTGGAAAAACTGATTCTGGACAAACCCGAAGAAAGTTTAATGCAGAAAGAGCTGGATTTTGACACTTTAATGAGGGATATTTTTAAGATGAATTTCACGGAAGTTTCCTCAATGACTAAAGAAGAAATGATTGCCCTGGTCAATGAAAGACAGGAAAGGGACCGCAAAGATTATTATGAAATGCTTGGAAATCTTTTTTACTTTAACAGCAGACATGATCAGAACAAAGATTTTCAGGATAAAGCAAAAACATTCTATGAGCTGTATCTTCAGACCAGCGGTATTTTTGCCCTTCCGGTGATCAACAGAATCAACGAATTAAAAAAAGCACTTGGATAAAGTGCTTTTGTATTTTATATTTTAGAAAGTAATTTTATAAGTTCCTGTTGATGAAGTATTGGCTTTCTCAGCCTTTACATATTTCTTAACCCAGGCCACAGATGTAGATGACACACAAGGATCTGAAATACCTCCTGATCTTCTTGCAGACACCACATTTCCTGCTTTATCTACAGTATAGGAAATCGTAATCGATCCGCTTGCCGTACAGCTGTGAGAGGGCTGTGCTCCCCCTCTTCCCATTGTTCCCGGAATATAACCTACAAGCTTTCTATCAATTCCAACCTTACTATCACCGTTTCCGTCACCACCTAAAGGATCTCCTGCATTTCCGATACCATCACCAGTTCCCTGGCTTCCGGCTTTAGTTCCTCTTCCTTTGATCAGGTTTCCTATGGCTGCAGTTCCTTTTCCGTCCCCATTTCCTGTTTTTGAATTGGCTGTGGCAGCGCCTGATTTTTTGGTGTTTTTAGAGGCACTTGTACTGGTTGCTTCTTTTTTCTCAGCTTTTTTTGATTCTTCTTTCTTAGCAACTGCTGTTTTTGAGTTATTACCCGTGATTACCTTTTCCTTCACTTCTGTTTTCTTAGGTTCAGGAGTAGGTAAAGGCTCTGGCTTTACAACAGTTTTTGTCTCCGGAACCGGTGTTTCTGCAGGTTCAGGCGTCACTTCTTCTGTGGCGGCGGCAAGGCTTCCAGGCTGCTCAGCAGGTTCCTCAACTCCTTTTCCGTTCCTGTTGTCTCCAAAGTTCACCAGCATTGTAGTTACTACCTCCGGGTCTTTATCCAGTTCGGGTTTTAGTTTATATAAAAAAACAAAAAGCAGAATAGCAGCCCAGATCAGAATAGAAAGCAGTGCGCTTTTTACCCTGTCTTTATTTTCTTCGTTTCTGTTTGCTGTATAGCTTCTCATCTTAAAAAGTAATTCTTTCCGGAAATCCGGCTCTGTTATTTATCTTTAACGGTTGCAATCGCAATGTTAAATTTATGTTTTTCAGCAATTTCCATTACAAAAACAACATCTTTATGCAATGTGTTTTCGTCAGCTCTGATTGTAAACGATTTATTGGTCTGCCCCGCTAATTTATCTACAATAATTTTCTCAAGTTCACCTTTATTGGCAGGATTATCATCCACAAAAAATGAACCGTCCGGTTTGATACTAACAGTTAAAGGATTAGGTATATTATCGTCCACTGCTCCGGCTTTCGGCAGATTCACATCAATAGCACTCTGGTTGGCTGCTGAAGAGGTGATCATAAAGAAAATCAGCATCAACAGGATAACATCTGTCATCGCTGCTAAACTGAATTCCGGATTCGCTTTATTTCTTCTTTGAATTTTCATCGTAAGAAAATTATAAAGGTTTATTGATAAGGTCTAAAAATTCCCCTGACATGTTCTGAGCCTTCAGTACAAATTTATCAATCCTTGTCAAAAGGATATTGTAGCAGAAGTTGGCCGGAATTGCTACTGCCAGACCTACAGCGGTTTGCCCTAAAGCGGTATAAATACCTTCTGAAAGCGTTTTCGGAGAGAAAGACCCTGTGGCATGGGATAAATTAAAGAAAGCAATAATCATCCCTATTACTGTACCTAAAAGCCCCAGCATTGGTGCAATACTTGGTACTACAGCCAACAGGTTCAGGTTTTTTTCCATATTGGCAACTTCTACCTGCGCCTGTGCTTCCATGGCACTTACAATATCTGAAACAGGACGCCCCAATCTTGAAATTCCTTTTTCTAAAATTCTTCCTTCCGGAGAATTCTGGGTTTTGCAGTAATCTGCTGCTGCCTCTATTTTTCCAGCCTTGATGAAGTCTTCAATATTGTTCATGAAGTTGGAATCTGTTTTTGAAGTCAGTCTTTTGATAAAGAAAAATCTTTCAAAAAACAGATACAGAGAAAACACTCCCAAAAGTAATACAGTGACCATCACTATTTTAGCGAAAGCCCCTCCATGGAACATGATCTTCCAGAATGAGAACTCTAAATTGTCTGTAGCAACAGCGGGTGTAGCGATTTGTGCAAATAAAATCTGAGAAAGTTCCGTTAACAGCATTAAATGTGAATTTATTAAAGTTTCAACGACAAATGTAGTAGAATATTATGAATTGAACTCTTAAAAATTGCTTAAAAACAACTTAAAATTTGTTACAGTTCTACAAACAGCAAATTTCTTTCCAAAAAATAATTCTGAAAAGAAATTCGGTATTAAAAAGGATAGAGTTTCGGGTTAGTCCTCGTCTACCTCAATATCATCCTGCTTGAATTCGCATTTTAATCTAAAAGGAATCGGGGTATCAGATCCGGTATAGAAATCATCAATGGTTCCTTTCCAGATAACCTGAAGCTCCCCTTCTTCATTTTTTTCAAAAAGAAGCTCATTGTCATAGATATAGGCATCTTCGTCATCGAAAAGGTCTACTTCAGTATAGGTCTCTTCATCAGAGTCATTGATGGTAATGGTTTTTCCTTCTATTTCCGCAGAGTCGATAGGGAAATCGAAAATTTCAAGTGAAAGCTGCGGAAAGTTGTACTGCAGTGAATCATCATCTACGTGATCCAAACTGTCATCCGTAATCACTTCAACCTCTAAAAAGTGTTGCTGGTTGCTGTAAACGGCTTTACAATAAGTATTTCTGATATTGTATTTTAGCGTTTCTTCCGGATGGTAAATTTTTAAAATCCCTTTCATTTTTTCTTAAAAAAGAACTGTAATAATATGATTGTTAAACGTTTTAGACAAAGATAGAAAATTGATTCAAAGTTAAAAGGATTTTGAAAATAATTTTTTAAAATCAATGCATACCATAAGCCTGAATATCCCAATAATACTTACTTTTGTTTTCATAAAGATTCTGAAAATGAAAAACATTTTATCAAAAGGTATTCTAGGACTAGGGCTGATGATAGGTCTTGCTTCCTGCAAAAAATCGGATTCTCCCCTTACAAAAGTGACTCCCAGCAATCTGGACTCTATTGCTTCCAACTATTATGAGCAGTATCTTAAGCTATATCCGATGGACGCTACCGCACAGGGAGATACAAGATATAATGACCAGCTTCCTATTAATATCGATAAAGATTTTATCTCAGGAGAAATAGCATTCTACAACTCCGTCCAGAAACAGCTGGAACATGTAGATTACAAAACCCTTTCTGATGAAGATAAAGTGGTATATGATGTATTGGATTACACTTTAAAAGACAAGATTGAGGCCTATGCCTATCATCCGGAATATATACCTTTTACCCAGTTTGGTGGACTTCCGCTTACTTTTCCTTTGTATGGAAGCGGACAGGGTAACCAGCCTTTTAAAACAGAAAAAGATTACAGTGACTGGCTGAAAAGAATGGAAAAATTCCCGGAATGGATGGATGCTGCTGCAGACAATTTCCGTGAAGGGATGACTAATAAAATGGTTCTTCCTAAAAAGCTGGTTGTTAAAATGATTCCTCAGATGAAAGCCGAGGAAATCACAACTTCTGACATGGAAAAGAATATTTTCTACGGCCCGATCAGAAATTTTCCTAAAAATTTCTCCCAGGCTCAGAAAGATAAATTTTCAGCACTTTACAAAGATGCCATTGCGAAAAAGATTATCCCGGCCTATATTAAAATGGGAACTTTCCTGGAAAAAGAATATCTTCCAAAAGCAAGAGATACAGATGGATACAACAGTCTTCCTAACGGTAATGAAATTTACAGCTATTATGTAAAAAGCTGGACCACTACCAAAAAATCTCCTGAAGAGATCAATAAGATCGGATTACAGCAGGTAGCTATGCTTCGTGCGGAAATGGAAAAAGTAAAACAGCAGGTAGGTTTTACCGGAACTCTGGAAGAATTCATCACCTTTGTAAAAACGGATCCAAAGGCGATGCCTTATAAGACTTCCAAGGAAGTTTTACATGCATTTAATGGCATTTTAACGAAAATCACTCCGAAGCTGAAAACGATGTTTAACGTAACACCAAAAACAAAGTTTGAAATCAGACAGACAGAAAAGTTCAGAGAAGCAAGTGCCAGCGCAGAATATATGCCAGGAACTCCGGATGGTAAAAGACCGGGTATATTTTATGTTCCGCTTCCGGATCCTTCCCAATTCAATGTTACTTCGGGAATGGAGTCTCTTTTCCTTCACGAGGCCATCCCAGGGCATCACTATCAGATGTCTCTTCAGCAGGAAAATACAAAGCTTCCTAAATTCATGAGATTCGGTTGGTTTGGAGCTTATGGTGAAGGATGGGCACATTATTGTGAAACATTAGGCCCTGAGTTCGGCTTGTACACAGATCCTTACCAGAAAATGGGGTATTTAAGCGATCAGATGCTGAGAGCGGTAAGACTTGTTGTAGATACAGGGCTTCATACCGGAAAAATGTCAAGAGAAGAAGCGATCAAATATTTCTTAAGCAACATTTCATATGACGAAGGATCTGCCACTGCAGAAGTTGAGAGGTATATGGCAATGCCGGGGCAGGCCTTAGGCTACAAAATAGGCTCTTTAAGAATCCGTGACCTGAGAGAAAAATACCAGAAAGAACTTGGGAACAAATTCAATCTGGCAAGCTTCCATGATGAAGTTCTGAGCCAGGGATGCCTTCCTCTGGATGTCCTGAACAGGAAAATGGAGCTTTGGGCTCAAAAGCAAAAATAGTTTCAATGAAACTATTTTTATTTTTTTCAGGTATTTTACTGATGGTTTTGAGTTGCCAAAAGGAACTGAATTTCGAAAATTTTACTGTGGACACCAACCTGCCTGATAATGATGCTATTATACTTCTCTCTAAATATCCGGAACTGAAGCTTTACAATAGTGAAATTGTTGAAAGCAAAACAAGAACAGCCCATATTATTCAGTCTGCAAGTTATTCGGATGGCTTTCGTAAAGGAACGTTTTTATTCGATGATTATAAATGCAAAGCTCAATATCAGAACGATACTCTTACCATAAAATTGAATAACAATAACGGATATTTTGGCAACGGAATTTTGATTAAAGTTTTTAAAAATCAGTTTTACATCAAAGATATTGACCCCAAAACCTTAAAAGGCGAAGAAAAATTCATAAAATCTAAAGTTTTTAGCCAAAAACTGACTCTAAACAGTAACAAATTCAACAAAAATGATAGCATTTATGGTTTTATAGATTATAAATGCAGTATTGATAGTTTAGTTGATAAACACTTTAAAGGATATTTTAAAACCATAATACAATAATTGATATGATCACAGAAAGCCTCAGATCTCTTTACAGCAGAGATTTAAATAAACTAAAAACAGAGATAGAAGCCTATCGGAACGAAGAAAACC
Organism: Chryseobacterium amylolyticum; assembly: GCF_051011775.1. Taxonomy (NCBI): domain Bacteria; kingdom Pseudomonadati; phylum Bacteroidota; class Flavobacteriia; order Flavobacteriales; family Weeksellaceae; genus Chryseobacterium; species Chryseobacterium amylolyticum. Next base: position 169,262 of record NZ_JBPCHX010000003.1, on the reverse strand, counting down.
TTTGGAAAACAGATAGAAACATCGCCAATTCTGCGGGTAATCTGACACTTCATCTTGTTGGAAATCTCAATCATTTTCTGGGAACACACCTTGGAAACACAGGATACGTCAGGCAGCGTGATCTGGAATTTTCCTTAAAAGATATCCCGAAGGCGGAACTTATTGAAAAGGTTACAGCCACTGCAGCAATGATAGATTCAACGCTTTCCCAATTGTCTGATGAGGATCTGAAAAAAGAATACCCATTGGTTGTTTTTGAGAATGCCATGACAACCGATTATTTTCTGATCCATCTGCTTGCCCATCTGGATTATCATCTGGGGCAGATCAATTATCACAGGAGGTTATTGGATTATTAATCATTCTTTGGCACCATAAAAAATAAACGCAATGATCACTTTCTAATCATTGCGTTTTCTTTTAGTTCGAAAGTACGTTTCACTCAGCAAAGAAACAATTGTCCTTTGCCTTTGCAAACCTTGTCAATAAAAATTATTGTAAAGCCTTTGCGATCATTGTGTTAAAATACAGCGATTTATTTTTCAAATAACATTTTAGTAATAAAATCCTTCTCTCCTTTACCTCTTGCCGGAGAATACTCTCTTCCATAGAAAATGATCTGAAGATGGAGCTTATTCCACACTTCTTCCGGAAATAATTTCTTAGCGTCACGTTCTGTCTCTACAACGTTTTTTCCTGATGTAAGCTTCCACTGTGTCATCAGGCGGTGAATATGGGTATCTACCGGAAAAGCAGGAAATCCGAATCCCTGGCTCATTACTACTGAAGCTGTTTTGTGCCCTACGCCCGGAAGGGCTTCCAATTCTTCATAAGTCTGTGGAACGATACCATTATGGCGCTCCAGCAGAAGTTCTGCCATTCTTTTAAGGTTTTTGGCTTTGGTATTGGATAGTCCTATTTCTTTAATTAATTCCTTGATTTCAAACTCTTCCAGCTTGGCCATTCTTTGCGGAGTTCCTGCCACGGCGAAAAGGTCAGGTGTCACCTCGTTTACTTTTTTATCTGTGGTCTGTGCGGAAAGCGCTACGGCCACCATTAATGTATAAGGATCAGTATGATCCAGCGGAATAGGTGTTGTGGGATATAATTTGTCCAATTCTCTCTGAACGATCTCAGCCCTTTGTTTTTTTGTCATGTAACCCTTAAATTTGAACAAAATTAAATCATTATGCTGAAAGTTGGAGATAAATTACCTGAATTTGAAGGAATCAATCAAGACGGAGAAACGGTAACCTCATCAAAGTTAATCGGAAAAAAACTGGTAGTTTTCTTCTATCCGCAAGCGAATACACCCACCTGTACGGTAGAAGCCTGCAATCTGAGTGATAATTATTCCAGGCTTAAAAAAGCGGGGTTCCAGCTATTGGGAGTAAGTGGTGATTCTGTAAAAAAACAGAAAAATTTCCACAGCAAATTCGCTTTCCCTTATGATCTTATTGCGGATGAAAACCGTGATATCATTGGAAAATTCGGGGTATGGCAGGAGAAAAAAACGTTTGGAAAAACCTATATGGGAATTGTAAGAACTACTTTTATTTTTGACGAAAATGGCGTTTGCACAAGAGTGATTGAAAAAGTAACGTCAAAGACTGCTGCTGAGCAGATTCTTGAAGGATAGTTTTTAAATACAAATAGCATTTATACTTTCACCAATAGCACAGATTTTGCGCTTTACTACTGGTGAAAGTATTTTTATAGCAGTTTATTCTGTCTCATAATAGTTGAGCTCTTCGGTTTCCCCGGGCAGTATGACGTTTTTTTTAAACCTCAGTCCCAGCTTTTCAATGAGCTTTTGGGAAGAAATATTATCCTTTGAAATAATCGCGGATATTTTTGTTAATCCGAACTCATCCATCACTATGGATTTAACTTTCTGAGCGCCTTCAAAAGCATAGCCTTTCCCTTCAAATTCTTCCAACAGAGAATATCCTATATCTACAATATCCAAGCCTTCCCTTTCAAAGATTCCTACTGCTCCTATTTTTTCATTTCCTTCTTTGGTCACTAAAAGATAATTTCCAAATCCCAGTCTTTCAATCTGTGGGGCAAATCTGTTCAGGATGTAATTTTCAGCGTCTTCAATGGAATTAACATTGCGGTTACCGATATGCTGAATGAATTTAGGCCTGTTGTAAAGCTCAAAGATAAAATCCTTGTCTTCACGGGACATAGGGCGAAGGATTAATCGCTCAGTCTCATAGGTATTATCTGCGCTTGGATGTTTTTTTAGGCTCATCTTTCTTTGGTTCTTCTTTTTTTTCGATTTTTAAAAGTCTCGGGTTATTAGCACATTTTTTATTGTAAAGCTCAATATAGGTTCCATTATCTTTTACATTACTTACGGCACCTGTAGATTTGCTTACCGTTACTGTATAATGTGTTTTCTGATAAGGACATTCCTTTGAGGTTAGCTTTCCAAGATCCAGATAGTAATTCGACTGATCTTCATGGTAATTACCTGCAAGGTCCTTAAACTCTTCATCTACCATGTATCCGTCTGCTGCTAATATAACTGCTGCTTCCTGGGCATTATCAATTCTGTCTACAAACTTTTTTAATCCTTCGGCATCGGTAACATAGCTTACCTTATTTCCTTCTGAATAGGCAATGTAATAAAAACTGTCTTCACTGGGAAAAAGATTGAATCCTGAGAACTGAGGAGTATAATTTACCTTACCCGAAGTCTTTATTTCCTCTCCTTTCCCGTAGCTGTTGTATACCAACACCCAGGAATCTACCCTGCTGCCTGGATTGATCTGCTGCAAAATAGCAGGAATGCTCGAAAATTTTTTCTTCTCCTGAGCGTATATTGAGATTCCCAAAAGCAGGAATGTAAGAATTGTAAATCGGGTTGCAGTTTTAATCATAGTTTAAAAATCAGCAGAAAATATACCAAATATTACATGAACTTCTCGCCTTTCTTAAAGTTTTTTAAATCAAGAACATAATCTTTGATAAGCTGGTCATTATCTCTCGGACAGATGAGAAGCGCCTTATCCGTATCTACAACAATATAATTTTCAAGCCCATCAATAATTACAGCTTTATTATTATTCTTCAGACGGATGATATTCCCTTTTGAATTATAAGAAAGTAAATGTTTCAGCTTTACAGCGTTTCCATCTTTATCTTTTTCTGTATTTTCATATACGGATGTCCATGTACCAAGATCGCTCCATCCTAAGTCTGAAGGAATCACGTATACATTTTTGGCCTTTTCCAGGATCCCGTTATCAATAGAAATTTTCTGAACTTTTGGATAAATGGTTTCAATACAGCTGTTTTCTTTCTCTGAATTATACTCACAAGCCATAAAATGCTGCATCATTTCAGGAAGATAAAGATCAAAGGCGTGATGAATACTTTTCACATTCCACACAAAAATTCCTGCGTTCCAAAGGAAATCACCACTTTCCAGAAAGCTCTGGGCAATTTCAAGGATGGGCTTTTCTGTGAATGTTTTCACTTTAAAGTATTCAGAACCTTTTTTTTCTACAAACTGAATGTAACCATAGCCTGTATCAGGTCTTGTCGGAGTAATCCCCAATGTTACCAGATAATCATTTTTTGATGCCAGCTCAAATGCCAGCTCCACTTTCTCCAAAAACACATCCTCTTTAAGAATCAAGTGATCTGCCGGCAATACAATCATTGTTGCATCCGGATTGATCTCAGCAATTTTGTTGGCCATATACAGGTTGCAGGCTGCTGTATTCTTCATAAGCGGCTCACCCACAATATTTTCTTCAGGAATCTCCGGAAGCTGCTGATGGGAAACAGGAACATACTCCTTATTCGTAATCACAAATATCTGTTCTTTAGGAATTACCTTGCTGATTCTGTCATAGGTTTGCTGAATCATGGTGCGCCCGGTTCCTAAAATATCCTGAAACTGTTTTGGAAATTTTTGCGTACTCATCGGCCAGAACCGGCTCCCGATTCCTCCCGCCATTATAACGCAATATCTATCTGATTTTAACATCATTAGCTACATTTTTCTACCCTTGCTAAAGGCTTGAAAGAATACTTCCTTCCAGTAGCCAGGTTCTTACAAAGATAGTTTTTTTTAACCAGACCTTCCAATAAATACTTTTCGTTGCGGTAGATAAAAAATTCTCCCTTTTTAAGTTCCTCGATAAACTGAAGGGTATCATCTTGTTTTTCAGTATGAAAATACCTTACCAGATCGGGGCTGGCCATGAAATTTGCTTTGGGTGATTTTGAAAATTTTATAATGATGGGTCTTAGCTCTTCATCATAAATTTCAAGGCTTTCCAGGAGCATATTCCTGAAGGTTTCCTTCCACTCATTTCCGTGAGGAGAGATTCTTCTGCCATATTTTTCGAACGCAATCAGATGGGCCAGCTCATGGGTCAGCACAAAGAAAAAAAGTTGTGGGGTAAGTGTAGAATTTACCGTAATTTCATGTGAATTGTCCGGAAGCTTTCTGTAATCTCCCAGTTTTGAATTCCTGTTTCTTGTAACTTTTATATGTATATAATAATCTGCAAACCAGATTCTTAAATATTTAAGTGTATTTTGAGGTAAGTATTTTTCTAAAGATTGAATTGGCATTTTACAAACTTAACGGAATTCCTGCATAGAAATTCAATAGTTTAAGGCTAAAAAGGTAATTATATTTTGCCTGCGCTACTGATCCCTGTGCATTTGCATAATTATTTCTCGCCACATTTACGTCATAGATGGTTGTTCTTCCGGCAGCATAGCTTTTATCAGCAAAATCAAGAGCCAGTTTAGAGCTTTTTTCAGCTTCTACTGCGGCCAGATAGGCTTCATAATTGGCATCAGCATCAAACTGAGCTTTCTGTACATTCTGTCTTACGGTCTGCTTCTGCTGTTCCAACGTATTTTTGGCAATACTTTCGTTTATTTTAGACTGTTCTACTTGTAATTTTGTTTTCCCTTTGTTAAAAATAGGGATATTAAGGGATAACCCCACATTTTGTCCGAACTGATCTTTATATTGTTCAAAAAAAGTTCCCTGCACAGTACCTGGTATAGGATCAAATTGCCTGTTATAGAAAGTATTAAGACCAGCACTTGCTGTTAATGTAGGCCAGAAGGCTGTTTTGGTTACCTCAGTTTGTGCTTCGGCAGATCTTATCCTGCTTTCTGCGGCTTTGATCTGAGGTTGTATCTCATATGCCGTTGTAAGTACTTCATCCACAGAATTAAGCTGTAAATCTAGCTTTTCAGGAACATGTACATCTTCCACATCAAACCCCTTATAATCTGACAATTGTAAAAGCTGAGCGATGGCAAATAAAGCACGTCCGACGTTTACTTCTGCTGTTTTAAGGTTTTGTTTTTCTCTTGCCAGCGCAGCTTCAGCCTCTGCTAAAACCGTCTGTGCAGTTGTTCCAACCTGAGTTGTGATTTTAGCTCTGTCAAACTGTTTCTGGGCATTATCCACAGCACTCTGAGAAATTTTAACGATCTCTTTATTCAGCAAGGCTGTCAGATACTGCTGAGCAATCTGAAGGGAAATATCATTTTTAATGGTCTCAATATCATATTGACTTGCTTCTACATCAAACTGGGCTTTTCTTACATTTTTCTCTAATCTTCCATTATTATAGAGCAAGATGTCGGCACCCAGACCAACACTGCTGTTGAATCTATCGTTTCTAAAGCTCCCGGCTCCTAATGACCCTTGTCCGAAACTTACCCCATTCGTCATACTCCCCGATACAGAAGGCAAATATTCTTTCTGGGCTGCTTTAAGATTATATTCCTGATTTTGTTTGTTATACTGATTTTGGATAACCTGAAGATTATGCTCCACTGCATAGCTTACACATTCTTTTAAGGACCATTTCTTCTGAGCGCTTAAACCCAGATAACCTAATCCAAAAACGATGATCCAAACTTTTTTCATATGTATATGTTTATTTGTTTTTAATGGTCATATGGAATCGTATGATCTTTATTCAGTACTGTAACCTATAAATCACAACGATTTCATATTAAGATTTTTCAATATTAGACGAATTAAATATAAAAAAGTTACAGATTGAAAAATTATATTTTATTTTAAAAAAACTTTTGGGAATTTTGCACCATGACAAACGAACAATATCAGGAAGCTATTGACTGGCTTTTCGTACAGATGCCCAACTATCAGATAGATGGGCAGAAGGCTTATAAACCCGGGCTTGATAATATTACAAAGCTTTGTGCTTTCTTTGGAAACCCCCAGGATAAAATAAAGTGCATTCATATTGGTGGCACCAATGGCAAGGGTTCTTCAAGCAATATGCTGGCATCGGTTCTTCAGGAAGCCGGCTATAAAACAGGATTATACAATTCTCCTCACTTGATCGATTTTACAGAACGCATTAAGGTTAATGGAAAAAACTGTGATAAAGAATTTGTCTTTGATTTTATTCAGAAATTAAAACAGCTTCCTGAGGACATCCGTCCTTCTTTTTTTGAATTTACCACCATTATGGCTTTTGAATATTTTTACCAGCAACAGGTAGATTTTGCCATTATTGAAGTTGGATTGGGAGGAAGACTGGATTCTACCAATATTATTACCCCTTTGGTTTCGGCTATTACTAATGTACAGCTGGATCATCAGAATATTCTGGGTGATACCATTGAAGAAATTGCAGTTGAGAAGGCCGGGATTATTAAAAACAACATTCCTGTTATTTCAGGGGATGATAGTGAGGTGGTGAAAAATATCATCCGGGAAACAGCGGCTAAAGAAGGTGCTCCGTTTATAGATGCGACTTCTATTGATGCTAATCTTTCTTCTGACCTGAAAGGAGATTATCAGAAAAAAAATATCAGAGTTGTTTTGGCGGCTGTAGAAGAATTAAAAAAACTTGGAGTACATATTTCTGATGAAGATCTTGAAAACGGGCTGCTCCACGTTCATCAGAATACAGGATTTATCGGCCGTTGGTTTGAGTTTTCAAAACAGCCTCTTACCATTTGTGATACCGGGCACAATCAGGCAGGTCTGGAGTATGTTTTTTCACAATTAAATTCAATTGACCGTCACAAGCATATCATTTTGGGTTTTGTAAACGACAAAAAAATAGATGACGTGATGAAATTACTTCCTGAAAATTCTGAGTTCTATTTCGCAAAACCATCCATCAACAGGGGGAGACCTCCCAAAGATTACGAAAACCTGCTTCAGGAGGCGAAAATTTTTTATAAAATTTTTGATTCCGTACAGGAAGCGTATCTGTCTGCAAAAGAACGATGTACAAATGAAGAAATGATTTTCATCGGCGGAAGCAACTTTGTAGTGGGAGATTTTTTAGAAAAAAATTTGGAGATTAAAGAATAAGTCGTATATTTGCACCACTCTAAACAAGAGAACAAGTCTAGAGGGTTCTTAGCTCAGTTGGTTCAGAGCATCTGGTTTACACCCAGAGGGTCGGGGGTTCGAATCCCTCAGGACCCACAGAAAAGGAAACGAAACCTTTCAAAAAAATTCGGGTTCTTAGCTCAGTTGGTTCAGAGCATCTGGTTTACACCCAGAGGGTCGGGGGTTCGAATCCCTCAGGACCCACAAAAAATCTCTCAGATTCTGGGAGATTTTTTTATTTTTATCCTGTTTAACCTCCTTTCTACTTTTGCTGATATTTATTTACCTTTGTCTGCATCGGATTAATTAAACGTGAAGGAACTCCATATTATATCATTCAATTATCCCTACCCTCCTTCTTATGGCGGAATCATTGATGTATATTATAAAATTAAGGCTTTATCTGATCTGGGAATAAAAATCCATCTACACTGTTTTATAGATCAGATTCCTTCAACAATTGACAGGGAAATTAAAGAAATTACGGAAAATGTGTTTTTTTACAGGAAGAAAAAAAATCCTTTGCTTTACTTCTTACCTACTCCTTTTGCAGCAGCCATAAGAAATTCTGATACCTTTCTTAAAAATTTAGAAAAGAATAAGGCTCCGATCCTGTTCGAAGGCTTGCAGACAACGCATATTATAAGGTTTTTGAGAGATAGTGACCACAAACTCTATCTCCGTTATCACAATAACGAAAGAGAATACTACAAAGGTCTTTCATTGTCAGAAAAAAACATCTTTAAAAAGGTCATTTATAAAATTGAGTCTTTAAAGTATTCCGGATATCAGAAAAAACTTTTAAAGAAATTTGAAGCTGTATTCTGCTTGTCTGAAAAAGAATATAATGAAGTAGAAACCTATTCGGGAAATGCCCGCCTGATTCATATCTTTCATGGTAATGAATCGGTAAAGGTATTGGATAGAAAAGGAAAGTATTTTCTTTTTCACGGAGATCTTACCACCGCTGATAATAAAAGAGCATTGAATGAGACCATCGACTTATTTAAAACGCTTCCCCAATATAAACTGGTCGTAGCCTCAGATCGTGCCACTGAAGATATTAAAAGAAAGATTTCCACAGTTGAAAACATCAGCCTCACTCCTATTCAAACCACAGAAAATCTTTACCGTCTTCTGGAAGATGCCCATGCCAATATTTTGATTTCTTACCAGAATTCAGGAACAAAAGTAAAGTTGTTTAATACACTTTACAACAGCCGTTTTGTCATTATCAATGAAAATATTACAGACGATCCTTTTTTGATGAATCTGTGTCTGTATGGAGCTGACATGAACGAAATCCGCCGGCAGATTATCACCTCAGCTGAAAAAGAGTTTCATGAGACTGAAAAAAGAAAGGAAATCTTAGAAAAAAACCATTCTGATAAGGCTAAAGCCGAAGAGATGGTGAAGATTATTTTTAAAAATTAACCCTATCCACCACCTTCTGGATATTAAACTCTTCAAGACAGGCCCAATCTCCTCTGTAACACTCTTTATCTCCAAATACAGAACATGGCCTGCAGCTAAGATCTTTCACCTGAACAACATCTTCTTCGCTCTGTCCGAATCCTAAAAATCCGGCATAAGGATGAGTTGCCCCCCAGATCGAAATACATCTCGTTCCTACAAGGCTCGCAAGATGCATATTCGCAGAGTCCATGGAAATCATAAGTTCCAGCTGAGAAATCTGGTGAAGTTCTTCTGTAAGATTTAATTTTCCGGATAGATTTTTTGTATTCGGGATCTGAGACTCCCAATTTTCAAGGGTTTCCGTTTCTTTTTTACCCCCTCCAAAGAAATACACAGTATGTTTCCTGGCGAGAATCCTGGCCAGCTCATATGATTTTTCCAGAGAAAGCATTTTTCCCCTATGCTGGGCAAAAGGAGCAAAACCAATCCCTGATTTATCCACTGAAACAGGTCTGAGCTTATGAGAAAGCTCTACTTTGAATCCCATATCACGAAAAACATCCGCATAACGTTCCACCGTTTTTTTCAGCTGCCCTTTTTCCAGATTCCAGACATCCGTAAGATGCTCTTTCTCTTCCTTACCTTTATCAATTTTGAAAACCTTAAATCCTTTTCTTCTGTATATCCTGTCTAAAATCTTCGTCCGGATTACATCATGGAGGTTAGCAATACAGTCCGGATTAAACTCACGGATCAGTTCATTACTGAGCTTTCTCAACCCAAAAAGTCCTTTGTAATCATCCAGATCAATTCCTTTAAAAGTCACATTAGGAATTCCCGCAAACAAAGCTTCAAAATTTTTTCTGGAAACCATAATAATTTCCACACCGGGATTCTGCTCCAGAAATTCTCTGAAAACAGGTACAGTCATTGCCACATCTCCAAATGCGGAAAAACGATATGCTAAAATTCTGGTCACCGTTATGATTTCAGTTGGTAAGCAACTGCATAAAACTTAATCTGCTTCGTCATCGCCATCAGCCCGTTGGCTCTGGAAGGGGAAAGAAACTCCTGTAGTCCTATTTCTGCAATAAAATCAAAATCAGAATCCAGGATTTCCTGAGTGGAATGCCCACTGTAAATGCTTACTAAAAGCGAAACAATTCCTTTGGGTAAAATACCATCAGAATCTGCATTAAAGAAAAGCTTCCCATCTTTGAATTCGGCATCAATCCAAACTTTGCTCTGACAGCCTTTAATCAGATTTTCTTCCGTTTTTCTGTCTTCCGGCAAGCCTTTCAGTTCTTTTCCAAGATCAATGATGTACTCATATTTTTGCTCCCAGTCTTCAAGAAAAGCGAATTCGTCGATTATTTCCTGCTGTTTTTCTTTAATGGTCATTTTAAATCAATTTCTTGTGCAAAGATAACCAATTTTGTAAAATTTATTGCCGGGATGCTTTTTCAAAAAGCTGCAGTATTTTTGTTTCTTCATTCTCCCAGCAAAAAACATCTGCGGCCTTATTCAGTTCACTCTGATAATGCAATCTTCCTCTCTGAAGAACAAGATTTATCGCTTTCTCAATTGTTTCAGGCTGATGATCAGGAACAATTTCTCCTACATCAAACTGATTTTTTATCCTTTGCATCTCCGGGAAATTAATCATTACAAGAGGCACTCTCGACTGGATATAATCACAAACCTTATTGGGAAGTGAATAATAATAGCTTACACCATTGTTTTCTTCAAGGCTGAACCCCACATCAGCCGTTTTGGTGATTTCCCTGAGATTTTCAGGCTTTAGTTTACCCAGAAAAAATACTTTATCCTGAAGTTTTTCCTGAGTCACAAGTTCTTCGTATTCTTTTTTCTTCGGGCCGTCGCCTGCAATTTTCAGAACAGCATCTTTAATGTGATGCATAGCCACAATCATTTTTTCTATTCCTCTGGATTGATTAATCGCTCCCTGATATAAAATAATTTTAGGATGATTTTCAGGAATTTCAGGAGCAGAAAGGATTTTTCTCGGGATATTTCTTACTACTACCGGATTGACATTATATTGTTCATGAAACCATTCAGCATAGCTTTCACTTTCTGTCATCATAAGATTCATGTGAGGAACCAGCTTTCTTTCAAGTACTCTCCAGAATTTCTGCGAAAACCGGTTCTGAACCGATGGCATTTCCGTAAAAATTTCATGACTGTCAAAGACCAAAGGGATGTTCAGTTTTCTGGAAATGAGATAATTTGGCAGAAGTGCATCAATGTCATTGGCATGAAGGATAGTATCTTTGTCCGCTTTTTTCTTCAGTTCTTTATATAATTTCCAGTTGAATTCAAAATAAGCAGTCTTCAGGCTTTTAGATTTCAGAGCAATCCTTGAAAAGGGATATGGACGCTCCATTTTTTCATTCCCTTGCCAGTCATTCCCGATCAGATCTATAGAATATCCCTTATCAAAAAGGGTTTTGCACACCTTTTCGATCCTCTGGTCAGTATACAGATTACTAAAAGCCGAAGTAATTATTTTTTTCCTCATGAACTCTTCTTACCTAGTATTAAATGATAGATCTGAATAAAACAGATTAGCCCGTTTGGAATGATAACCGGCCAAAGCGGTCCGCTGAAGAAGCCATAAATGACAAAACAAATACAGCCAATCATATTGACAATTCTGATTTTCCTTACATCTTTCAGTATGAAACTCAATACAATAAAAAGAGAAGCAGAATAGCCGATGTAAGTGGTAAGTTCAGGATTCATGGGGAAAATTTAAGGATAACAAACTTAATCATTTTCAATAAGATAATAAAATTTTTTCTGCCATAAAGTCATTAATTGATTTTTGGTAAAATATTTGTAATTTAGATAATGAATAAAAGGTAATGTTGCCTTTGTTCTAATGAGATATATTATGGATTATAAGTTTTCACAAGGTTTGAGCCAGGTGTTCAAACAAAGCAAAAGCGAAGCTAAAAGGCTGAAAAGTGAATTTCTTAATACAGAACATCTACTTTTAGGTATTATAAAAACGGAAAACTCTGCAAAAGAAATCCTTCAAAACCTTAATGCGGATTTAACACAAATCAGAAGAAAAATTGAAACTTTAAATACAGCAAGTCTTAATCCTATTTCTGAAGAGGTTACCAATATTTCTTTCACCAAGATGGCAGATCATGCTATTAAACGTGCAGAGTTAGAATGCCGACAATATAAAAGCAATGAAATTAATACCGTTCACCTGCTTTTAGGTATTCTTTATAAATATGAGGATCCTACTTCAAATATTCTGGGAGCTTATGATATTGACTATGAGGGAGTTTCAAGAGAATACCAGACTATGCTTAAAAATTCAGGACAGTCTCCTCAGATGAGTGCTTACGATGATGATGATGAGAGAGAAGAATTTGAGCAAATGAGAAAGCCTACAGGAAATCTAGGTTCTGCAAAAAGTAAAACACCTACATTGGATAACTTTGGCAGAGACCTTACTTCTTTGGCAAGAGACGGAAAGCTGGACCCGGTGATCGGGCGTGAGAAAGAAATTGAGAGGGTTTCTCAGATCTTATCCCGCAGAAAGAAAAACAACCCTCTCCTTATCGGGGAGCCGGGAGTTGGTAAATCTGCTATCGCTGAAGGGCTGGCATTAAGAATTCAACAGAAAAAAGTGTCCAGGGTTCTTTACGGAAAACGTGTGATCACTTTGGATCTGGCAAGTTTGGTTGCCGGGACAAAATACCGTGGTCAGTTTGAGGAAAGGATGAAAGCGATTATGACGGAACTGGAAAAAAACAGAGATGTCATCTTATTTATTGATGAGCTTCACACCATTGTAGGAGCTGGAAGTTCTACCGGAAGTTTAGATGCTTCCAATATGTTTAAGCCGGCTTTGGCAAGAGGTGAAATTCAATGCATCGGGGCAACCACTCTGGATGAGTACCGTCAGTATATTGAAAAAGACGGGGCTCTGGAAAGAAGATTCCAGAAAGTAATGGTGGAACCTACTTCTATTGATGAAACGATTCAGATTCTGAACCAGATCAAAGATAAGTATGAAGAACATCATAATGTAATTTATACTCCGGAAGCCATTGCAGCGTGTGTCAATCTGACATCGAGATATATTACAGACCGTTTCTTACCGGACAAAGCGATTGATGCGATGGACGAAGCCGGATCCCGTGTTTATATCAAAAACATGAAAGTTCCTACTGAAATCATTGATTTTGAAAAGAAAATCGAAGAGATCAAGGAACTGAAACAGAAAGCGGTAAAAGCGCAGGATTACCTTGAAGCAAGAAAGCTGAAAGATGAAGAAGAACGTCTTCAGATGGAACTGAATGCTGCCCAGGAAAAATGGGACAAAGATGTAAAAGAGAAAAAAGAAACCGTAACGGAAGAAAATGTAGCAGAAGTGGTTTCAATGATGAGTGGGGTTCCTGTAACGAAAGTTGGTAAGAACGAGCTTGATAAATTGGCCCAGATGGATGATAAACTGAACGGTAAGGTAATCGGTCAGGAAGACGCTGTGAAAAAGGTTGTAAAAGCAATCCAGAGAAACAGAGCCGGGCTTAAAGATCCGAACCGTCCTATCGGTACCTTCATTTTCCTTGGTACAACCGGGGTTGGTAAGACCGAGCTGGCTAAAGTAATGGCAAGAGAATTATTTGATTCTGACGAAGCATTGATCAGAATTGACATGAGTGAATATATGGAAAAATTTGCGGTGTCAAGATTGGTAGGTGCGCCTCCGGGATATGTAGGATACGAAGAAGGCGGCCAGCTAACCGAGGCTGTCAGAAGAAAACCTTATGCTGTAGTTCTTTTGGATGAGATTGAAAAAGCTCACCCGGATGTGTTCAATATCCTGTTACAGATCCTTGATGAAGGTCACGTTACAGATAGTTTAGGAAGAAAAATCGATTTCAGAAATACGATTATCATCCTTACATCCAATATCGGAACCAGAGATCTTAAAGATTTCGGAGACGGTGTAGGATTCGGAACATCTGCTAAAAAGTCAACTTCAGATACAAGAGCAAGAAGCACCATTGAAAATGCCCTTAAAAAGGCATTTGCTCCTGAGTTCTTAAACAGAATAGATGATATCATTATCTTCAACTCTCTTGTACAGGATGACATCAAGAAAATCATTGATATTGAACTGAACAAACTGTATGGCAGACTTGAAAAATTAGGATATAAAGTAGAGCTTACAGATGAAGCGAAAGACTTTATTTCTGAAAAAGGATGGGACAAAGATTTCGGTGCAAGACCATTGAAACGTGCGATCCAGAAATATATTGAAGACTTATTGGCAGAAATGCTGGTAAACAAGCAATTATCTGAAGGAGAAACCGTGGTTCTTGACCTGAATGAGGCTAAAGACGGATTGATTGGAAAGACGCAGAAAGCTAAGAAATCAGCCGCTGAGAAATCTTCTCAGTCTTAATGAAAAATAAATAATTTAATTCAATAGAAAAGCACCGGAAAGTTTTCCGGTGCTTTTTGTTTGTATAAGTCTGGCTAAAGCCAATGTTTTTTTGAATATTGTATTGAACGGGCTAAAGCCCGTTCCTATAATCCATCAGGTATTAAAGCCCAACCACAAAACCGATAGTTGGGACCAGGCCACTGGAAAACACACTGGAATTCTGTTTCCAGAGCACATTGTACATTAATCCCAGCTGCATAAAGGAATTATTCCCGATCCGCTGCATATATCCTCCTCCCAGATACAATGCATTTTCCTCCGTATTATATTTGTAGTCGTAATATTTATCCTTGTAATCAATGAAATAATGTTGATAGTTGGCTCCCAAATAAAATGTTCTGGCAAAATAATAATTGACAAAAGGACCTACCCCGAACATTGTTGATTTATAATAGTCCGAAGTCTGCCAGGAAACTGTTCCCACTACTCCTCCTTCAAGATCATCAGTTAACCTGTAGCCTACTCTGGGTGAAGCAGACAGGTTAAAAGCACTGTTACTTCCAAATCCTACCCCGATGCCCCCTCCGAAGGTCCATTTGCTGTTTTCCTGTACCGGTGTGCCTACAGAAACCTGGGAAAATACTGATCCTGATCCTATCAGCATCATAGAAATAATAAACTTTTTCATATCTAGATATATTTTGTTTTGATGCTATTTTATCCATCCGTCACCCGTTATAAGCCGGCAAGATGGCCATCCCGATTACTATCGTTTTTATCAATGTTTAAAATTATGGTTTTTTTACGACTTTATTAGTTGTATTTTTGCCGCATCAAACTAAGAACTCCCGTTAAGAGTTTCGTAAAATTGAAATACAATGAAAATAGTAGTAGGCCTCTCCGGAGGTGTAGATTCTAGTGTTACAGCTTATTTGCTGCAGCAGCAGGGCCATGAAGTAGTGGCTTTATTCATGAGAAACTGGAACGATGCTTCCGTAACATTAGAAGATGAATGTCCCTGGATTGAGGACAGTAATGATGCCCTTATGGTGGCACAAAAGCTTGGAATTCCTTTCCAGGTAATAGACATGAGTGAACTTTACAAAGAACGTATCGTTGATTATATGTTTGCCGAGTACGAAAAAGGCAGAACTCCCAACCCCGATGTATTGTGTAACAGAGAAGTAAAATTCGATGTATTTATGAAGACCGCAATGTCTTTGGGTGCAGATAAGGTTGCAACAGGACATTATGCAAGGGTAACTTCCACTTTTGATGAAAACGGCAAAGAAATTTTCCATCTTCTGGCAGGGAAAGACAATAATAAAGATCAGTCCTATTTCCTTTGCCAGCTAAGTCAGGATCAGCTTTCAAAAGCATTATTCCCTATCGGCGAACTTACAAAGCCACAGGTAAGAGAGATCGCAAAAGAAATCGGGCTTGTAACGGCGGATAAAAAAGATTCACAGGGTTTATGCTTTATCGGAAAAGTAAGCCTTCCACAGTTTTTGCAACAGCAATTGAAACCTAACGAAGGGGAAATTGTAGAAATTTTCAAAGATTCTCCTCTTTTTTCAGAAGAAAAGCCTGAATTTTCCTCTAAAGAAGAAGAGCTGGAATATTTATCAAGAAAAATCAATTATAAAAAATCCGACGGAAAAGTGATCGGGAAGCATCAGGGAGCCCAGTTTTTCACGATCGGACAAAGCAAAGGGCTTGGAATAGGCGGACACAAAGAAAGCTGTTTTATCATCTCCAGAGACATGGAAAACAACATCCTTTTCGTAGGAGAAGGCAGTCATTTCCCGGGATTACACAAAAAAGCGCTGAAAATTGATAATTCAGAACTGCACTGGGTACGTGAGGATATGAGACTTCAGAATGGTGAATCTATGGAAGTAATGGCAAGATTCAGATACAGACAGCCTTTGCAGAAAGCAACCCTGTATCAGTTTGAAAATGCCTTTTATATTGAGTTTGATGAGCTCCAGTCTGCTATTGCTGAAGGTCAGTTTGCTTCCTGGTATATCGATGAGGAATTGATCGGCAGCGGCGTGATTTCGTAAGGGTTTCGGGATTCGGGATTTAATGGTGCGAGTTCCTGAATGAAGAGCTTTTAAGGATACCGGGACTGTTTTTTTAAGGAGAATATTTTTTTGAAATTTTACTGTAACGTTTTTTAAGTGATCATACTTACTCAGTAAATAACAATAAAAATACTACTATGAAAACATCTGCAAAAAACCAGTATGCTTATGCAAACAATATCCTGATTACCATTGTATCTGCAGTTTTTGGGTATAATCTTTATCAGGCCATTGTACATCCGGAAAAATCCAACATCGCGCTGGCCTTAATGCTGGTAATTCTGACTTCCGTTATGGTCCGGAAATATAGTCACAAACCGGCCAATGAAAAGAAAGATATTTAATGTCAGCCCTACCTAATAAAGCCCGGAACATTCGTTTCGGGTTTGTTTTTTTATAAAAGTATTTATTTAATCTTTTTATTAAAATAACCTGACATAAAAACCAATGTAACAATACATTCTGCTATTAAAACCATAACCAGAAAACCAACAGGTTTTTCCAATACAATTCCTCTGATCAGCTTTATAATTCCCAATAAAAAAATAAAGCCGGTAAAATAAAGTGTCACTTCTGAAATCTTTTCTTTAAAGGAACTGAGCATAAAGACCGAAGCGTAGAAACCAAGCATCAGTAAAATATAGAACTTCAGGAAACCGGGCCCTTTAAGTATAACAGGATTAAATGTCTGATATGTTGTCCAAAGCCATATAAGGCTGATCACAACAGGAACCGAAAGAATGATGATCTTTTTCATACTCATTAGTTTTTATCCGCCACAGCCTCCACAACCGCCGCAGCCTCCTCCACAACCGCTGCCGCAGCTTGATCCGCCGCAGCTTCCTCCATCACTATCTGCTTTCTTTTTTCCATTGGGGGCTGAAGCTTCATGATCTCCGATGACAGATACAACCACTCCCAGGATGAAAATAACTGCAAATACAACTCCTGTCACGAGTAAGCCTGTAAATCCATTCCCTTCAGTGCATGAGAACAGCATCAGCAAAATGAAACCCGGGGTAAAGGAAGCGATCTTTTTTATCCGGGTCTGCACTTTCGATTTCTTCCCCGGCGCTTTCCAGATTTCTTCCGGGGCTTCCTGCTGAAATACTTTCCGGTAGGCGGCCAGGGTATCTTCAAACCAGTTCTGATGTTTCTCTTTTTCTGTTATTCCTCCATTGGATGGGTGATGATGAAGAGGTTTTTTCAGAATATCCGGACAAAATTCTTCCCAATAGTTCCGGGTATAGATCAGGTGCATATGCCATACCTTATCTACAACTTTGCTGGGAGAAGCGCCGCTGGGAAGAATACAGCACAGATATACAAACTTTTTGTATTCTTCAATGGCCTTCTTAGCAAAATCAAGGCTCCAGTTTTGTTCTTTTGCCAGCTTCTTTGAAAAGGGAAAATCAACACCGGGAGCATCCAGAGAAAACTCCTGTATCCTTTTCCAAAGAGATTCGTCTTTTAATACCATTTTTGTTTCCATTGTCTTACTATTTGTTTTCTATTCAAATATCAATGGATTATACAATATAAAAGTCTTTCAAAAGTCTTTTTTGGTTTGATAAAAATCTTAAATTAGTCTTATAAAACCAACCCATGAAAAAGGAGGATATTCTGCATCTTGAAAAGCTTATGAATTTCTTAAGCCGGCAGTTTTTAAAGAAAAACCATTGGGAAGATGTTACCAAAACCGAATGGTCTTATATAAGTGCTGAACTGAATGATCTGATTGTCAGTAATCATGCTGAAAAGGAGATAAAAAAAGAACCTGATCTTCTGGGAACAAATTACCTGTATGAACATCTGATTATCAATAAGCTGAAAAAATTCAAACAGAATGAAAATGCTGTTCTGAGCAGGCCGAACCTTGCCAAACTTAGCCTTATCGTTAAAGCTCTGGGTTATTCGAATTATATAGATTTTATTAATTCCAATACGGAATCATTCAATTTTAATGACCTGAGAATTGAAATGAACAATGTTAATCTGAATACAGCACTTTTAGACCGTTTGGTAGGCTGCTGGTATTCATATAACCGAAATCTGCCTGATAATCCTTTGATGGCAGAAGAAGACCGTATATGGCGCTCTGCGATGGAAATTTATAAGTCGGAAACTACCGGAGAATATTTTATTGAGAGAAGCGGCGGCGATCACCATAAATATTTTGGAAAAGTAACCGCCTATTCGGATTATGTTTTCATCATTATGAACAGCAATACTTTTATCCGTCAGAGGCATTTTATTTCAAGGATAAAAGATAGTAAAGAAAAACTTAAGAATCCGGACTATAAACTCCACGAAATCCACTTTATAAGCACTTGTATAAGCTTCAATCAGGAGCCGATTGCCTTGTTTGAAATCTTCAGAAAAGCAGACAGGAAAAATTTTATTTCCGACTCTATCAGCTTTCCGATTGACAGTGATGAGATTCCGGAATCTATTGTAAAACAGCTTGAAGATACAGAATCCAACAGGATTGATTACAGATAATTAAGACCTGCTGATCTCATTAAAAATTCACCAAAGGGTTCGTTATGCTGCTTCTATTATATTTCTCTTATGCCTGGAATACATTTAATCATTCAAAACCAGCAGATTACTGCAATAATTCTTTAACTTGATAGTTCTAATTATGAACCCCTCAATGGCACCGTTATGGAATATTATGAATTGTATGAAGTATTGAAGAGTCATTTTGATTCAGGAAAAAGCACCATTGAAATAAAGGAGCTGAATGTAACCATTGAGTCAGTTCCTTTTGAATCTAAAGATTCTGACCTTCTGTACGGTTCGGAGCATCAGCATTGCAATAAACACCAGCAGACCCTGGAAATCAGCGAAAAGGGGTATCTTGTTTATAATCATCCAACAGTAGACATTAAAGATTTCGAAATTGAATGCAACAAAAAGTTTGAATATTACCTTCTGAAGAGCGCAGATATTGAAAAAGCAGACGGATGTATTTTTTTCTTTCATGGCCTGAATGAGAAGAAATGGGACAAATATCTTCCGTGGGCATATGAACTGGCCCAAAGAACGAAAAAAGCCATTGTTCTTTTCCCTATCGCTTTTCATATGAACCGTGCGGAACCTATCTGGAGTGACCGCCATCACATGATGGAAGTAGTACATTTCAGAAAGAAAAAGTATCCGGAAAACATGAATTATTCTTATGTAAATGCTGCCATAAGTTCCCGGCTGGAAGCTCATCCCCAAAGGATGTTCTGGTCCGGCCTTCAGACCTATTCTGATATCACCGAAGTGGTAAAAGATATCAAAAACGGCCACTTAAAAAGTATTTCCCAGGATGCAAAATTAGATTTATTCGGGTATTCCATAGGATCTTTCCTCTCCATGATCATCAAAATGGCTGATCCGGATCATTACTTTTCCGAATCGAAAGTTTTCTGCTTTTGCGGCGGAATGACCATCGACCGGATGTTTCCGATATCCAAATACATTATGGATACCCAGGCAACCGTTAAAATGCAGTCTGTTTTTACGGAGCTCCTGAGTTCGGATTTCAAATCAGATGCCCGGCTGAAGCACTATCAGACCGAAGCATTACACCCACAGGAAAGCTGGTTTAAAAAGATGCTCCGCTATAATTATTTTCAGCAAGAGAGGGAAGAAAGGATTCAGGAAATCCAAACCCACATCAAAGCTTATGTGCTGGAGAAAGATAGTGTTGCCCCTCCAATCGAAGCTTTAAATACACTGCAGGGAGGTTACAGGAATATCAACGTTGATATTGAAATCAAAGACTTTCCGTATGAATATTCCCATATGGTTCCTTTTCCTCTTGCCCATAAGCACAGGAAAGAAGTTACGGAAGCCTTCCATCAGTTTATAACATCTGCCGCCCGGTTTTATAACGGCTGATTATTCTTTTGATTTCAGGGATAAAAAAGAGAAAGGAAAAGTTTAAAAATCAATAATATAAGATCCATGGTGTTTGTTTTTAAAGGTTGTTTATCAACTGACTAACCAGTCTTTGAAATCTTTCACACGGTCTCTGCTTACCGTAATCTCGTCATCAGGCTGAAATTCCAGCTCTACTTTATAGTAAGGCGAAGTATGGATATTTTTAATATAATCTGAGCTTATAATAAACTGTCTGTTGACACGGAAAAACTTTTTTTCATCCAGAACGTCTTCCAGCTCATCAAGCGTAAAATCTGATGGATAACTACGGTCTTCCGTCTGAAGGTAAACGATTTTATTCTCACTGAAAAAACAGCTTATTTCATGAGTCTGTATAATTTTAAGGTTATATCCTATTTTAACCAAAACTCTGGAAAGTGTTGATTTTTCTTTTCTGATCAGCTGTTTGATATCCTGAGAAGCATTGGTATCATTTGCAGGAATGAATGATTTGAACTTCTCAACAGCGCCTTCAAGATCTTCATCAAGAATGGGCTTTAAAAGATAATCGATGCTGTTCAGTTTAAATGCTTTCAGCGTGTACTGGTCAAAAGCTGTCGTATAAATGATGAACCCTTTGGTAGGTACCTTTTCAAAGATATCAAAAGAAAGACCGTCACCTAAAACAATATCGGAGAAAATCAGCTGGGGATGCTCATTTTCAGAAAACCAGGCAACTCCTTCTTCTACTGATTCTATTTTAGCAACTATTTCAATTTCAGGGAAATTACCCAGCATTCTTTCCAATTTCCTTGAAGCCGGTTTTTCGTCTTCTATAATAACAGTTTTGATCATTGAGCTTTACTTTTGGTTTTCAGATTTCAGGAAATAAAGGTAGATAAAAGCGGACAGATTTTAATAGTCTATCGGCTTTTTCTCTTTTCTGAGTTCTTTTTCAATCATATCCCTTTCCCATTCGGAATCAAAAAGAAACAGCTTTATCGCTTTTACAAGAAGGATAAGCCCCCATATTCCAAGTATGGCATACCTGTCGAATAATTGGATTCTGATTATCTTTTCATCAAAAATATCGTCGGGAGCAATAAGCACAGCAACGATCGCAAATATGAAAATGCTTCTGTAGAATTTTTTGATGTTTTGGGTTCTTGTGCAGGCAGTTTGGTAATCCATGATTGTATAATTTTTTAGTTATTATGGGTTAAAATGTTTTTATTTTTGGTTTTTCTTCTTTATCCATCAGTTCTTTTATTTTTCTTTCCTCCCATTCTTTGCCGATTCCATATACATTAACGGCATGAAATGCAAGTCCGATCCCCCAACCCAGTGCAGGCCATAAAAACCATAAATATCCGGGAGCAGTAAGAATATTCAGTACAGCTAAAAAGGGAATTACAAGACAGTAAGAAGTAAGATTTCCATAAAACTCTTTCAGTTCTTTTACTCTTCTAGTAGCTTTTCTGTAAGCAATTGTTTCTTTATCAGGTAAAATTTCCATAATGTTTTTGTTTTAAAGGTTAATTTGTTTTTCTTGAGTCAAAGGTAGCTAAGAAAGAAGCCTCCAATCAATTTTATATTACCGAACGGTAGAAAATGATACCTGAATGGTAAGAACCTCAACTTAATAGATAAAAGGAATCAGCTTTTTAGTACTTTTTCTGTAAGCGATATATTCTTCTCCAAACTGCTCTACCAAAGCCTGTTCTTCAATTTTAATCCTATAGGCGAAAGCTAAAAAAGGAGGCACAAAAGCAAAGAGTAATGAAAGCCAGTTATTGAGATACAAGCCAAGTCCAAGTGATGTTAACAGGGAAAAAGCATAGGAAGGATGTCTCAGGTATTTATAAAATCCTTCTTTTTTGATTTTATGGTCCTGTCTGATGGTAACATCTACCGTAAAATATTTTCCCAGGGACCTGATCATAATGTATCTGAAAATAATCCCGGCCAGAATGAAAAACTCTCCCAGATAAAGAATCCAGTTAGTCTTAATTATCGGTAAGCGGGTATTATAGGATATAATTACAGAGCTCATAATGGAAAAAGGAATGGCCAGCCATAAAATATTCAGGGTAGATCTGTCCTTATCTTTTTTGTCTTCTTTACCGGATTTAAGCCTGTTTTTATACAATATCTCCGTAAGAAACCAGGCAGCCATTGAAATATAAAATAGAATGGATAAAGTATTCATTTCCGTTAGGTTTTTATGGTTAATTTTTAAATGAATCACTAAAAACGAAGCCTGCATTTACACAGTTTGCTGTTTTTTAATGATTTTTTTTCTTATCAATTATTTCACGGATCTTATCTTCCTCCCACTTTTTTACGGCTCCGATTTTTGGTAAAAAAACGGAAAGCGCATGAGCCAGAAGTCCGATTCCCCAAAAGATGGCAGTGAAGAAGTTTTTAAACTGAAAATAGCTTTCTCCCGGTTCCAGATGTGAAATATTATAAAAGACAATAATGATGTTTACTGCCACATAAACAAATAAATGCCCATAAAAGCCGGTCAGTTGTTCCACCTGCTTTTTAGCCTGCTGATAGTGGATATCATTTTCATCAAATTTTTCCATTGCTTCTGTTTTTTTGTTGATTCATAATTTCTCTGATCTTCTTTTCCTGCCAGGACTCCCCGATTCCGAAAATTTTGAAAGCCCTGAAAGCCAAAACCATTCCCCAGGCTAATGCCGGATACCAAAACCAATACTCTCCCTTACTTGTTAAAAGATTGACAAAGAATAAAAAAGGAATAATAATACAGTACGTAATCAGGCTGGAATAAAACTTTTTCATTTCTCTTACCCTCTTTTGGGCTCTTTTATAAGCAGCAGCCTCCTCTTCAGGTTCTTCAATGGTAATCTGAGGCTTAGCTAAAAGCATCGGAAGCTTTACTTTAAAATGATCTTCAGATTTTTCTATAAAGACATTTCTTTCTGTAAGAAGAGAATAACGCTGTACAATATTGGCAAGACCAATCCCGGAGCTTTCTTTGATCTGTTCTCGTACCTGCAGATTGTTTTCAATGCAGAGGGTATTTCCGTCTGAAAAAATTCTGATAGTAAGTGGTTTTGACGATGTCGCAAAATTATGTTTGATACAGTTTTCAAGCAGCAGCTGCAGGGAAAGCGGAACCACATATTTCTGATAGTCTCCCCCGGGAACATCAAAACTGAAATCCACACTGTCTTCAAACCTTGTTTTTAAAAGTTCACAATAGGTTTTTGCAAATTCTATTTCATCTTCTACCGTCACCAGCTCCTTATCTTTCTGTTCAAGTACATAGCGGTAAATCTTTGACATTGAAGCGGTAAACTTCTGAGCCTGTCGGGGATTTTCATCAATCAGGGAGCTTAAGACATTCAACGAATTAAAAAGGAAATGAGGATCCAGCTGGTTCTTTAAACTCTCAAACTGTGCATTCGCAGATTTGGCAATAAGCTTCTGCTCCACCACTTCTTTTCTGGAAGTCTTCTTCAGCTCCTCCATAAAACTTTTTGCGTGCAGAAAAGCGGAGATCAGCAGAGCAATATTGATCATAAACCAATTGGTAACTCCATATTTTGATGAGAAGAACTCTTCTGCACTGGCTGTTTTCTGAATGACAACATAGTTCATATAATTACAGAAATAGACCAGAACAAAGTTTCCGATGATAATGGAAACAATACTTAAGACAGCCCTCGTACGGGTAGCTTCTGACCAGGGAAATTTTTTATTGAGAAATTCATTGATGAATCCGTTTCCAAACCCCAGAACAAAAGAATACATCGTCGAAAGGAGCAAAGTGATCAAAAAGGTCTGCATTGTCTTTTCATCATTAAAAAACAAGAAAAAAAACAATGTGGTTCCTAACGAAGTCCAAAGTAATGTTATAAGGTATTTACGCTTCATGATCTGTTTTCTTGACTCAAAATTAGTTTTTATTAAAGGTATCAAAAATTAATTCTTACCGAAGGGCTGATTTTCTTTTCTGAATGGTATAAAAAAACCTTCACGAATGAAGGTTGATTTTTACGTAAAATATAGAAAACTATTTTGCTTTTTCTGCAGGCAGGCTCAGGAAATAATCTGCTTCAGCTTTTCCCCAGTTAGGATCTAAAACAGTTTTGGGTTTGTAGGCTTTAAATTTTGTCTGAGCATCTTTAAACATCTCCAATCCCTTCGTTTTACTGCCTCCGTACTGTTCAGGAGTAAAATACGTATCTTCTGCCTTGATCAGGGCAATTCTCGGATTTGAAGGATCTAATTTCTCTGCAACATTAAGCTCTTCTGCTGCTCTTGCACCGTCTGTCATGTAACGCTGGGCAGGATTTACCATCATTCTCAGAGAATAAGACATTTTTCTCAACAGATGAATTTCCGCATTATCAGTTCCGGCAAGATTCTGAGCCATTGAAAGGTGTTTCTCAGCCTGATCAGCGATAACATCCAGCTCCTGCATTTTCCCCTCTCTCATCAGGACTCTTCCTTTCTGAATTAAAGAAAAAGCTGCATAGTAAGCCGGAAGCCATTTCGAGCTTTCTTTGCTCCCTATTCTCTGGAAGTCGTTGGACAGTGCCTGGAAGTCTTCCGGTGTTTTACAGGTTTCTATCCTGGCGATTTTATCAGACATTACTTTGTCGTAATCTGCCTGTGCAAAAGCAGTTAAACTCATAAAAGCTAAAGCAAAGCTTAAAAGGTATTTTTTCATGATTCAAATTTTAAAAGTTAGTGATGTTTGTGGGTTCTAAGTTATGTTTTTTATAAATTATTATTGATAGCATCATCTGTTTTGTCTACTCCGAAACTTATAAATGCTCCTATGAATACAAAAGTATTGACCGGCGGCACAATTGCGGAGCTTCTGGAGCCATCTGCCGAGAAATTATAGCCATATACATTTTTTGATCCTAAAATATTACTGATACTCAGCACAAATACGGGAAAAGATTTCGCATCCTTTTTACCGATATTCGGAAGATAATTGATACTGAAATTCAATGCGTTGTAATCTTTCAATCTCCCTTCATTACGTGTATAATTAATCACTTCTCCATTATAAGTCTTAGATGCAATATCATAATAAGGACGTCCTTTCGCATAGGTATAAGACAGGTTTACCCCCAGTTTCCATTCCGGAATAAATCTTTTTGCCACTGCTGAAAGCGTATGTTCTGCTGCAAAACCTGGCTGCAGGCTCACAGGATAATTCAGGAAATCTCTTTTTGAATCCAGATACGAGTAACTGATCCAGTAATCAATATTTTCAAATGTTTTTTTATTATCTCTCCAGAAAAACTCCAGTCCTTTGGCATATCCGTATCCATTATTGTTCAGTGCAGTCTGGATCTGCTGATTCTGCTCTTTATCCTGGGTAATATTGAACGTTTTAATCAACTGGTCATATTTTTTGTAAAATGCCTCAAAACGTAAAGTTCTGCCTTCTGATGCTCTCTGAACCTGGAAGATATAATGCTGAGATTTCTGGAAACCAAGATTTGCAGGTCCGTTGATGTATTTACTTTCCGGATTCTGATAAAAAAGTCCGTAAGCTAACGAAGTGGTCCAGTCTTTTGCCAGACGATAGGCAACCGCAAAACGTGGTGCAATATTGTTCTTCCCTAAGAATGATGAATGTTCCGTTCTTACTCCTATTTTCGCTAACAATGCATTACTGAAGCCGAGATCTGTTTCAACAAAAGCTGATGAGATCAAATCCTTGTAATGCTTTTGTACGGCTTCAAAATTCAGGTTTTCATCGGTATTATTAAGTTCAAAACCTCCCCTTACTGCACTTATCCTATTGATTTTTCTTTCAAGAACAGCTTTAAAATTCAGATAATTTCCGTCTGTCAGAAGCTGGCTTCTGTTAGATTCGATATCACTGGTTTGTATAGAAAAATGAAGATCCGATCTGTTATAAGAGTAAGAGCCACCCACATTCAGCAGATATTTTCCGAATTTCTGCTTAAAAGAGAGATTATGAAAAGTATTTTTACCATTAAGCTTTACCAGGCTGAAATCGGATCCGGGTTCAAGACTTTCCGACTTTACACCCATTCTATTGGAGTTGAACATTCCGTAGTATTTAAAAAATCCTCCTGATTTTGTTTTAAATCTGAAATTCAGGTCTCCGTTAAACCCTTGTGGCGCTTCAACAAAATCTGTATTAAAATTAAAAACTTTCTGCATCAGACTTAAAAGGGAATATCCTGCTGTAGCCCCGTACGAATAATTTTTATTACCTGATAACTTCTGAAAGCCGGCATTCAGGAAAATAGGTGAAATCCCAACATTATAAGAAGTTTCATCCGGAAGATCCACACTTTCCAGCATCAATGCTCCTGAAAGAGCCTGCCCATACAGTGCAGAATAGCCACCACTTGAAAATATATTTCCTTTAAAAAGAGAGGTATTGAACTGATCTCTTCCTGCAATTCCCGGAACTGAATTGGAAAAATAATTGTTGATAAGACTTCCATCCATAAAAATTTTAGACTCCGTTCCTGTACCCCCTCTGATGAAAAGACCTTCTGTTCCGCCTACTTTTTGTACCCCGGGAAGATACGTCAGTGCTGAAGAAATCTGCCCATCGGCTCCTGCTGTGGTATAAATATCAATGGGAGTAAGCAGCGCTGTTGCTCTTTTTTTATCGCTGGCTTCAATAGATCCTGCAGAAACGACAACTGCATCAATTTCGCTGATCTGTTCTTTAAGGTCGACATTCAAAGAAACATCCTGATTTTCAATAGAAACCGGTCTTTCTACATTTTCATATTTCGGATGGGTAAAAGTAATGATATGAGCTCCTTTTTCTGAGGTTTCAAATGTAAAATTACCTTGTGTATCAGTGGTTGTCCCGTCGTAAGTATCTTTAAGTGTTACATTTACCTCGGCCACTCCTTTGTTTTTGAAGGATACTTTCCCCGATATTTTCACCTGAGAATATCCCATAATGGAGGCAATCAGGAAAAAAAGAACCGGTATGTTTTGTCCTTGTGTTTTCATTTTTATTGTTTTCTGCGTCAAAAATAGCACAGTAAATACCTTCCTGTAAAAAAATTGTTACCGAAAGGCATTCTTTTGCTACCGAATGGTAATTAATGAACCGGGATACAAAAATCCACAACCATTTTTCCTTCCGGATGTTCTTTAAAATTAGAGTGATAAATTTCATAGGGAAAGGTTCTCCTCATCGTGTAATGGTGCTCATTCATCCATAAAAACAAAGAGACCCAGCATTGCTCAAAGTCATTCAGGGTAACTTCACCACTTCCTACAATGTATTTTCCGGCATCTAAAGTTTCCGCAAAAACTTCTCCTTGCTGTTTCTGCAGTTTTTCATCCAGAAGCATGCAGGCGTGAATCCTGACTTTATCAAGAGGTGTTATTTTGCAGCTGTCATGATAAACGGAAATCATTTTCATATTCTCTTTGGGAAAAAGATTCTTCTTTACCGCCCAGTCTACCAATACATTGAAAGAAGGCTCTACATTGGCTATTCCAAGGCTCATTACGGATGCCAGGTGCATTTCCGGCATTTCTTTTACTTCAATTTTTAAATTCACTTTCGTCCAGTTTAACAGGTTTTCGATGTTGCAAATGTATTGGCTGAAAACCGTATCAACTTGTCCGTTCTTGCTCTGCTTCTGTACAATCCTGTGAAACTTTTCCGGTGCCGACCTCCTGAATTCCGTAGGCGCTAATCCGTAATATTTTTTGAATGTTTTGCAGAAAGCAGAATGGCTGGAGAATCCAAGATCCCAGTAGATATCCCTTATTTCCATACTTTTATGCAAGGCAAGACAGAGAGCACTCTTTTCTGTTTTCTTCCTGATAATATAGTTCTGAAGAGTTTCTCCTGTAACCAGCTTAAATATTCTGTGGAAATGAAACGGGGAATAGGCACTTACCTCTGAAACTTTCTCCAGAGACAAATCTGCATCAAGATGGTTATCAATATATTGAAGTGTTTTTACAATCCGTTTTTTATATTCTTCCAATTCAAAAGTATATGTGCACAAAGATATTTTTTCAGGCTGAGATTTGTTTGTCTATTATTGCTATTCTCAGAAATTTATGCATTCATCAGTTATAAAACAGCTTCTTCCCAATGTTTAAAAAGAGGAACAGCTTTTTTAATTTCCCGATCTGAAGAGGCGATATATCCGTGGTAGCCTTCATGAATAAAAATCTCTCTGGTAAAGAACTTTTCCCCTTCAATAATACATTCGTTATTTGCTATTTCGAAAGATTCCAGGGGAATCATCATTCCGTCTCCATGCGCTTTGATTACAGCTTCCTTTCTTGTCCAATAGGTGAAAAATCCTTTTATTTTATCATCAGCATTTTGAATTTCAAGAAGTTCTCTGTCTGTCATCTGAAATATAAAATCCTGATAGCTGATCTTCGGATCATTGAATTCCACATCTATTCCCAAAGGATATTCCGCAATGGCACAGACAACAAGATCCTTGGAATGCGATATATTGAAATGAAGATGATGATCCTTCAGGTAGGGTTTTCTGTTAGGGAGAAGACCTGTCTCTATATCAGAGATATTATAATAAGCTCTCAATCCGTATTGTAAAAGAACTTTTCCGAGTAAAGAAAGCTGTGCATCCTGCCATCTTCTGTATCTCAGGATAGCCTGTTGAGTTTCCGGAGAAAAACCGGACATGTATCTATCCAAAAAAAACAGATGTTTTTCTTCGCTGATAAAGGTGTACAGAATGACCATGTTTATATATAATAATTCCACATTAAAAATAAGCTTTTTCCGGGTTGTTTTAATGCCAATAACAATCTGATCATAAGTGGATGAGCCGTGATTAAAACAAGATGGAATAAAGCTGTAATACGCAGTATCTTTTGAAAAAAAGACAGGAATCATAAAGCGCATTGGAAAATCTTTTTTAAATTTAGGGTAAAATCACTATAAATCATTTAAAAAATGAAAGTACAAACATTAGCATTACTGGCAGGGTGTGCATTTTTAGCAGCATCATGCGGAACTACAAAAACGTACTCTGTAAATGCCAAAAGCGGAACACAGACAGGAGGAACAGCGAAGTTTACCCAAAACGGAAGTGAGGTAACAATGAAGCTGGACATCACGAACCTTACTCCTGGAATCCATGCAGTACACATTCATGAAAAAGGAGACTGCTCCGCGGCAGATGGGACATCTGCGGGCGGTCACTGGAATCCTTCCAAGAATGATCATGGTAAATGGGGAGCCGAACATTTCCATATGGGAGATATAGGAAACCTGGTTGCCAACCAGAACGGAACAGCAACATTAACTTTCAAAACAGACAAATGGTGTCTGGGCTGTACAGATGAGTCTAAAAACATTATCGGAAAAGGCCTTATTGTACATGCAGCAGCAGATGACTTCCATACTCAGCCTACAGGAAATGCAGGAGGAAGAGTAGGATGTGTAGAAATTAAATAATTTACTTTTATTCAATAAAAAACCGCTAACCTTTTTGGTTAGCGGTTTTTTTATGATTAGGACTTAGCGCCCATATCTGAGACAATATTCATTGCTTCCTGCAGGTAAAGATCTTTTTTCAGATTCTTAATCCACATTTCAGATTTTTTCTTGAAAGCTTCATCTTTTTTCTCTCTTTCAATCTCACTTGGGTACATGATAAACTGAAGTCCGTTCTCAAATTTTGTCAAAGCCTTGAACTTTTCGATCTGAGATTTTCTGTTCTTCATCAGTTCGTTGAACTTCGTTATATTCAGCGTAATGTTTTCTTCTTTATCCAGCTTTTCTCTCCACTGGGCAGATTCCAACAACAACTGATAATTGCTGTTTTTAGCCATTCTGTCAGCACTTGCTTTTTCCAGGGCCTGAATATTGAAATAGTTCAGTTTCTGGAATTTTGTAGGGGAAATTTTATCCCATGCCAATGCATAATCATCATATCGCTCTCCTACCTCAGCATAGGTAAAGAAGTCTTTCATCTGGATATCGGATACAATTCCTTTTCTCTGGGTAGATTCTCCTGTAATTCTGTAGAATTTCTGGATGGTCAGTTTTAAGGATCCGAAGTCATCTTCTGTATTCAGGAATCTGTTCAGATCAACAAAAGTCTGAACGGTTCCTTTTCCGAAAGACTGAGGAGACCCGATGATCATTGCTCTTCCATAATCCTGCATTACTCCCGCAAGGATTTCCGAAGCGGATGCAGAAAGTTCATTTTGCATGATTACCAGCGGACCAGTCCAGATAGGCGTTTCATTTTTATTTTTAAGCGTCTGTATTTTTCCGTTTCCGTCTTTTACCTGAACATAAGGTCCTGCTTCCATGAAAAGCCCCATAATATCGCCTACTTCAGTTAAAGAACCTCCACCGTTATTTCTAAGGTCAAGAATGATTCCTTCAATATTCTGGGCTTTAAGCTTAACAATCTCATTCTTAATGTCATCAGAAGCATTTCTTCCTTTTGCATTTTCAAAATCCGCATTAAAGCTTGGAAGGTTGATGAAACCATATTTCTTACCGTTTGGAGCATTTACAACGATGCTTCTTGCAAAAGTATCCTCAATAGCGACCTCTTCACGGATCATGGTTACATCTTTAATGGTACCGTCTTTTTTCTGAACCGTTAATGTTACCGGAGTTCCTTTTTCCCCTCTGATCAGCCTTACTGCCTCATCAGAAAGCATTCCTACAACATTTACCGCATCTTCTTTAGGTTTGGATCTTACTTTCAGGATTTTATCGCCTTCTGAAAGCTGTTTAGACTTCCATGCCGGTGCGCCAATGGTAAGAGCTCCCAGATAAAGATTTCCTTTTTTCTCCTGGATCAGCGCCCCGATACCAATTACTTTTCCGGTAAACTGGGTATCAAAATCTTCTTTATCTTTTGGAGAATAGTAGTTCGTATGCGGATCAAATACTTCTGTATATGCATTCATATACACGGTAAACCAATCCATTTTCTTTCTCTTTTTGAATCTGGTAAAGGTATCTTTTACAAGATCTTTTACTTCATCTGTAGCTTTTTTGATCTTTTCATCCTGAGTAAGCACCTTCAGTTTGATGGTATCTTTCAGTTTGAATTTCT
This sequence comes from Chryseobacterium amylolyticum, assembly GCF_051011775.1. Classification (NCBI taxonomy): domain Bacteria; kingdom Pseudomonadati; phylum Bacteroidota; class Flavobacteriia; order Flavobacteriales; family Weeksellaceae; genus Chryseobacterium; species Chryseobacterium amylolyticum. Next base: position 137,999 of record NZ_JBPCHX010000003.1, on the reverse strand, counting down.
GAACAGAATCTTTCTTTTCTTTCTGAGCTTCTTCCTTACTGTTCATCGATTCAACTTCCTGAAGGATATTGTATTTGATGAACTTTTTCCACTCATTATACTGTTCCTGTTTGTTGGCAGGTACTTTTTTTAGTTTTGGCTCAAGGGTAAGGGTTTCATCTTCCTGAAGATTGATCGGTTTACTGAAGATATCCTGTGTGATTTTATCGATTTCATCCACTCTCTGGTATAATCTGTCAATGGTAAGTTTATAAAATGTCAGATCACCCTGTCCTATATAATCATCAAGCTTTGTTTCATGCTTGCTGAATTCGTCCATATCAGATTGCAGGAAATATCTTTTTGCCGGGTCTACCAATTCGAAATAATGCTTATAAACGTCCTTCGAATAGGCATCATTGATAGTTTTCGGGCTGTAATGCAGATAAGAAAGTGTGTTTTTTACGCTCACCATTATTGTCTGCATCTTTTCATCGTCATTCTTTGGCGAGTTGAAACAAAACATTAGACTGGTTAATGGAATCAGGAGTAAAAATTTATTCAGTTTGAAATTTTTCCACATAAACTGTCTTTATTTATTAATTTTTTTAAAATAAGTATAATAATTAGTAGCAGTAAGTTTGGTACTGTTACAAATGATCAAATTTAATACCTTATTTACAAATATCGACAGTTTTGGTCATTTTTATTTAAAGAGATTTGCAAATAATCAAAACAGTGTTATCCGTTTCCTGCTGTCAGGCAGTTTCAATCCAAAACCATATTATTTTATTTCTTTTTACGAGGTTTTTTTCCAATTTTTTTTCATTAAAAATCGCAAAACAGGTACCACAAAAATCTGTTTTCAACCATTAAGGCATAAAATATGATGGTATTGATGTATACAAATTCAAAATATTAAGTTATGAAAAGTTTACTATGGTTAGTCGCAGTTATCTGCATCGTCGTTTGGCTTTTAGGAATGTTAGGAATAGTTCCGGGTATGAGTACCGGCTATTTAATTCATGTCTTACTGGTTATTGCCATTGTTGTTATTCTTTATAACATTATTTCCGGCAGAAAACCACTTGATTAATTCTTTTTCAAATCACGTAACAAAAACATCAGTCTTTACAGGTGCTTTTCCTCAGAATTTCAACAGATTCCTGCTGGAAATGCATCTGTAAATTTTAAGATAAACTGATGAATAATGACACCGGTCACAAAAAATTCTTCCTTTTCAAAGTATTTATTTCGGTTTACTTTTCTGAACATTGTATTTTCTGATAATCCGGTTTCCAATCTTATTTTATGGTTAAAACAGATGAAACTCAATTTTGATTTCAAAGAAATCAATACTGCATCTGCTGTTTTATCGCGTCTTATTTTTACCTACATTTGATGTGTTGAAAATCTATCTGTTCCATTCTGAAAATGAACAGACTCACAATATTATTTGAATAAAAAAATTAAAGATAATTTATGGAAAGACCACTTATTCTGGTGACTAATGATGATGGAATTACAGCTCCCGGTATCAGAAATCTTGTAAATTTTATGAATGAAATCGGAGAAGTAGTTGTTGTAGCACCCAATTCTCCTCAAAGTGGAAAAGGCCACGCTATTACCATTAATTCTACCTTAAGCTACGAAGAAGTTACCCTGGAGGGCCCTCAAACTGATTTTTCATGCAGCGGAACTCCTGTAGACTGTGTCAAAATGGCTCTTGATAAAATTCTGAAAAGAAGGCCTGATATTGTCGTTTCAGGAATTAATCACGGTGCGAACTCTTCTATCAATGTGATCTATTCAGGAACCATGTCTGCTGCAGTAGAAGCTGGTGTGGAAGGTATTCCTGCTATCGGATTTTCATTACTTGATTTCAGCTGGGAAGCAGATTTTACCCAGGCTAAAGAATTTATTCAGAATATCGTAAGAAAAACGCTGGAAAACCCAATGCCCAAAGGAATTGTACTGAATGTCAATATTCCTAAACTTCCGGCCGGAGAAATAAAAGGTGTAAAAGTATGTAAACAAGCGCATGCAAAATGGGAAGAAAGCTTTGATGAGAGAATCAATCCTCATGGTAAAAAATATTACTGGCTGACCGGATATTTCAACAATATGGATGATTCTGAGGATGCTGATGAAACAGCATTGGCTAACGGATATATTTCCATTGTTCCGGTAAAATTTGACCTGACCGCATACGAATATATGAAAACGCTGGAAGAGGTGATGACTTTTGAAAATGTAAAAGAGGTAAAATAATCAAAGAGAAATAAAAGCGTGAAATCAGATTTCACGCTTTTATTTTTTATGTTGTTAAAATAATACTTTATCTTCTTTTCTGAGCTCTTCCAGGTAAGCCTTTTTCTCATCCCTGTAAAAAAGGTTCATTGTTTCAAAAGGGATTAACTTCAGATCTTTATTGACAATATGTACGCATGACTTTTTCACTGCCCTTACATCAAAATCATGAGCATCCATAAAGTTCATGATAATTATTCTGAAAAGGTTATCATAGTCAAGATCCGGAGCACAGACTTCAGGCAGGCAGCACAATAACTGATTGACCTTAGGCTGGACTTTATCTACGGAAATCCCCGTACTGAAAATATCCAGCAGCTGCATATGCAATCCCTTATCCTGTTCGTAAACAATCGTGTTTCTTGATTCATTATTCAGAAGATCAGCAGGATTGATATATCGGGTCAGAGGAATTGTTTCACCCTGAAGTTTTAAGATATATCCCATAGCCAGAGCATCCGGGTTACAGGGAACAGGAATAATATCATCAGGATTTAATAACGGAAACTGATTGATAATTTCCTGTCTTACTTCAGTTAAGGTAATTTTTTCATGAGCAGAATCTTCCCGGTTTCTTCCGGCAATTTCAACAGGCTGGAAGGTAATACCTCTTACACATTTCTGTTTCAGGGCAAATTCTATAATTTTTCCTATTTCATCAATATTTTTACCTTTTTGAAGGACAATCACCAATGTGGTAGAAAGGTTAAGCTCATTGAGTTTTTCCAGCGCCTTCATTCTGACTGCCGTAAGATCCTTCCCTCTGAAATCTTCCAGTACTTCAGGTTTAAATGAGTCAAACTGAAGGTATATCTCGAACTCAGGAGCATACGTAGCCAATTGTTCAGCAAACCCCGGATCATTGGCTATTCTGATTCCGTTGGTATTCAGCATCAGATGTTTGATTGGTTTTGACTTGGCAATATCCATAATTTTGAAAAACTCCGGATGAATAGTGGGCTCTCCTCCACTGATCTGCACTACATCCGGCTCTCCTTCATTTTTTACGATAACATCAAACATAGCCTCAATTTCTTCCAGGCTTCTGTGACTTCCATAGTGAGGTGAGGACATCGCATAACAGGTGGGACAGGTCAGATTACACCTGTCTGTAACTTCCACAATTGAAAGACAGCTATGCTGTTCATGATCTACACATAGCCCGCAATCATAAGGACAGCCATATTCCACATCAGTTCCGAAATGAAGGGGCATTTCAGAGGCTTTATTATAGTTTCTTATATTTTTATAATAATGTGCATCAGAAGCTATTTTTGTTTTAAAAAAACCATGATCCGGACATCGTTTGGTCATAAAAACAGTTTCATCCTCAATAATGATTTTAGCTCCTACCCTTTTAAGACATTCCGGGCAAAGACTGATGGTATAATCGTAATAGGTATAATTTCTTACTGGCATAGCAAATTTTTTAAAGTCCTCCGCAAATATAGCCGCTGATCAGTCCACAGATCAGAAGGGATATAAGCATGGTCTGGATAAATTGTTTTTTGGTAAATTTCCGGTCTCCTTTCCATTCGTAGATGGTTTTTGTCACAACAGTGACAATAAGGGAAAGAACCAGTGCAACCAAAATAATCGCACCAACAATCATTACCACCAACCCTGCCAGATTGAGATTGCCTTCTAAAATAGTTAATGTTTTCATCTTGACTCTTTTAAATATAAAGATCCGGTATTTTTAATTTTATAAATGTAGTAAATAATTACGCAGATACAGACCATTTGAATCGTACCCATATTTCCAATGATTTCTACCTTTGGTTTTATAAAATCTAAAAAGAATCTGAATGTAAAATAGCTGAGCATAAACAGCTGAAATATAAAGCCGGAAGGGTATTTCTTACGATTCTGAATATACTTTAATCCTATCCAAAGAAGAATTAAAAAGGCTATTTCATACAAAGCAACAGGATGCCTGAGATATTGATCCCCCAAATGCATTCCAAAAACAGAATCAGTAGGAATACCATATGTTTCTTCACCAATACCGGTAAGAAAGCACCCTATTCTGCCTATAATCATAGCAAATACCAGGGGAAAAACAATAAGATCTCCCGTACTTTCTTTATGGTGTACAATCTTTTTTGCCAGCTCTACTCCCAGTAAGCCAAAGGCCAGACCTCCTGCAATGGTATTGTTTGACCAGAATTTTCTGATAGAAAAATTTTCAAATAATGCATAAGGATTTTCAAGATTTCCGATCAGCTTGGAGCCTATCAAAGCTCCGGCAGTAGCGCCTATTAAAACCGCTGCAGAAGTATTGAAAGAAAGTTTTTCCCCGGACTTACGTTTCAGATAAAAATAATATCTCATACCCAAAAACATTCCGGCAGCCTCAAAAAGCGGATGCGCAAGGATTGTTTTGCCGAAAATATGAAAGGTTACAGGAAAATCCATTATTTCAAAAATACACTATTTCATATTATTCACTACCTTTATTCTGACAAATAATTACAAAATGCGTATAGAATATGACATAAAACTGGGGTTCAAGGATGTAATGTTCCGCCCTAAGCGTTCTACTTTAAAATCCCGTTCGGAAGTTGATCTCCAAAGAGAATTTACCTTTAAGCATACCAAGAAAAAATGGACAGGAGTTCCGGTAATTGCTGCTAATATGGATACAGTAGGGACTTTTGAAATGGCAGTAGAACTGGCCAAAGAAAAAATTATTACTGCTGTTCACAAACATTATACTCCTGATGAATGGAGCCGGTTTCTCAACAGCCAGCCTGAGAGTATTCACCAGTATATTGCCTTAAGTACAGGAACAGGAAAGGCAGATGAAGAAAAAATAAGGCTGATCCTCGAAAATCATCCAAAAATCGAGTTTCTCTGTATAGATGTAGCCAATGGGTATTCTGAGCATTTTGTTGAATTTGTGAAGAAAGCAAGGGCTAATTTTCCGGAGAAAATTATTATCGCAGGAAATGTGGTTACCGGAGAAATGGTGGAAGAGCTTCTTCTGGTAGGAGCAGATATCATAAAAGTAGGTATTGGCCCGGGATCCGTATGTACTACCAGAGTAAAAACCGGGGTTGGATATCCTCAGCTTTCTGCAATTATTGAATGTGCTGATGCTGCCCACGGCTTAGGAGGACATATCATTGCTGACGGAGGATGCAAAGTTCCCGGTGATGTTGCAAAAGCCTTCGGCGGCGGTGCAGATTTCGTAATGCTGGGAGGAATGTTTGCCGGGCACGATGAAAGCGGCGGAGAAATGATTGAAGAAAACGGTAAAAAATACCGTCTTTTCTATGGGATGAGCTCTAAAACGGCAATGGATAAGCATTCCGGAGGCGTGGCAGAATACCGTGCTTCTGAAGGAAAGACAGTGAAAGTAGCTTATAAAGGTCCGGTTTCTGAAACAGTAAAGGATATTTTAGGAGGTGTCCGGTCTACATGTACCTATGTAGGAGCTTCGAAACTGAAAGAACTTTCCAAGCGAACTACTTTTATAAGGGTTCAGGAACAGGAAAACCAGGTTTTTAAAGATTAATAAACAAAGGCTTTAGAATTATTATCTAAAGCCTTTATTCTTTTGTTCTGATGTATTTTTTATTGAAATACTTCTGAAGCTGATCATTTACGTAGGTCTCCTGTTCTTTTACAGAAGCCATTTCATCCATATATAAAATCCTCGGAACTTCTTTTATTTTATCCACCACAACTGAATCTTCAGGAGAGTTTCTGATGGTATCTATTCTTTGGTTCATTTCTCTTTCATATTCTTTCAGATCTGTATCCAGAACTTCCATTATTATATTTTCATTATTAAAATCAATATTAAAGTAAGAATATTTTCCGGGGAAAATTTTGAGCTCCGGAAGCAAAACAATGAGAAGGGAAAGCCACCAGAACTTTTTAATCTTTTTCCATTTAAAATATAATAACAGTGAAAAAGTAAGCAGAAAATAAAAAAGTATACTTTCGAACTGTCTTGCAACAGAGGTGAGAATATAGCTTGTAAATAACAAAGGGAGCAATGATACTGACCAGAATAAAACAGCCTGCCTGTATGTAACCTTACCAGCAATCTTTTTAAGTTCTTCTTCAAAAACCTTTATAAATAACGGTAATATAAGAATCACCTTAAATACTACATATGCAGTATCCGCCCCGAAAAGAGCAGCTCTTTTCAGCCATTTAACAATTCCTTTTTCCACTTCCCCCATTCTGTTGAAATTTCCGGGTGCGAGAAAACATATGAGCAGAAATACGGTTCCCAGCAATGCCAGAATCAAGCTTTCTTTATTGCGTTTCCGGTAACAGGCCACTAATAAAAGCCCTTCAAGAATCAATGCCAGAATCTCATTAGATCCCATCAGAATGAGGATCAGCAAAGCTGAAAGGTAAAACCATATCTTCCTGTCTGTATCTTCATATTTTCTGAAAAAATAAAGTAAAATACCGGATAGAATAACAGGAACAAAATAAATATTGGACCCCGTAATCCAGAAGTAATGTTCCGGTAAGCTTACCAGAAGGACTGTATAAAAGAAAAACAAAAGAAATCCTTTTTTAACGGACTCCCTCAGAGAATAGTTGAAATACCCTTTAAAGTTTAATACCGAAACTCCAATGAAAGAGAAGATCAGAAAGACAGGATATATTTTGGGGACAATATTATTGCTGTCATAGAAGACAGGATTAAACATATTAATGGAATATCCGAAATATCTTCCGCCCCATTGTGTATAGGTGTCTATAAAGCTTTGCAGCAGCCCAAGCTTTCTGGTAGTATAGGACCAGAAATAATCATCGGTCTGATATACATTAAAAAAACTAATGTACGTCAGACCGATGAATAGTAAAACTGACAAGAATACTATTATATTCTGTACTTTTTTCATTTTCTAGGTTAACATTCCACCGTCAACGTTTAATGTCTGTCCGGTAATATATGCTGACATTTCGCTGCCCAGGAATACACATGCATTCGCGATATCTGCAGGCTGTCCTCCTCTCTTCATCGGAATTTCTTCTCTCCATCCCTGAACTGTTTTTTCATCCAGGACAGCCGTCATTTCCGTTTCAATAAATCCAGGAGCAATAGCATTACACCTGATATTTCTAGATCCTAATTCCAACGCTACTGATTTTGTAAACCCTATTACCCCTGCTTTAGAAGCTGCATAATTGGCCTGTCCGGCATTTCCTTTCACTCCTACTACAGAAGTCATATTGATGATAGAACCTGATCTTGCTTTCATCATTGGTTTGATTACCGCTTTCGTAAGGTTGAAAACTGAATCCAGGTTTACTTTGATTACTTTATCCCAATCTTCTTTGGACATTCTCAATAACAGGTTATCTTTTGTAATCCCTGCATTGTTTACCAAAATATCAATCTGCCCAAACTCTGCCATTACTTCATCCACCAATTTCTGAGCAGCATCATAATCTGATGCGTCAGACTGATACCCTTTAATTTGGGTTACAGAACTTAAAGCTGCTTCTAATTCTTTTGCTTTGTCTACAGAGCCGGCGTAGGTAAATGCTACTTTTGCTCCCTGCTGGGCAAACATTTCAGCGATACCTTTACCGATTCCTCTTGTAGCTCCGGTAATTAGTGCTACTTTTCCTTCTAATATTTTCATATCTATTGACAATTATTTTCTTTATAACTCATTCAGCTTGTGTGAGCTGACTCTTGTAGTCTCTACAATTCCTTTCCGGAATTAAACGGTTTGCAAAGATATTATAAATTGTTATTCAACCCATTTAAATTGTTAAAATACTCATCTTTTTTTGATGATTATTTATATTTATTATAGTTGGGCAGAATTATTTTTAAATCTGGTGAAATAGATAAAATCACTTTTTTTGTTTTGATCCATCCTCAGTACTTCTTTCTGCCAGAAATATTTATCATACACAATTTCTTTCAGAGGCTCATTCTGGAAATTGGAAACGCCGAACTTCCCTTCTTTTTTCACTACAATTTCATTTTCAGCATTCCCGAAAGTTATGATATCTTCGTAAACAAAGGGTACAATTTCTGTTCCTTTCCCATCCAGAATGCCATAAAAATTATCAGTATTCCTGCAAACCAAAGGTTTGGAGTACTGGTTAAGAGGATTAAAATATCCAACATCCTCATTCTTTATCCAGCTGATATTTTTTAATTCTTTCAACCTTTTTCCGGCCACTGAAAAGCTGTAATATGTATTGTCCTTTCCAATGATGAGATCATCAGGATAAAAGCCAAAAACCTGAAATCCTTCTTCTATAATATTCTTAAGATCATTATCGAGAAATTTCTCTTCATTTCCTTTTTTAAGATAAATAAAGTCTTTTCCGGAAATGGTAAAGCTTCTTATGAAATCATATTCCTGAGGAAAAATAACCTTTCCCTCAAGGTCTACAACACCATATTTCTTTGTTTTATCGTTATAAGTACTGAAATACTTATCCGGTAAAGGATTCAGATATTGATAAGCCAGGGAATACAGCTTCCTGTCTTTCTTACTGAAAACAGTTGTTTTGCCGTTTTTACCGAAATAGATATATTCCCTTCTTCCGAAATATTCAGGAGTGATATCATTAAAAATTTCTTCAGCAATGGTAATTCCGTCTGCATCGATCAAACCATATTTGCCTGTACTTTTATTTCTGGTAATCAGATAGGGATAAGCACTGATGTTGATCACCTGTTGAGAAAATGTATGTAAGGTCTGGCCATTACTTCCTATGATTTCGCTCTGACCATCTTCATTAATGATGAGTGCTTTATCCTCTTCAAAATTGTAATCTTCTTTAAACTCCCTGGTACTGAGCTGCTTTCCGTGAAGATCATACAGGAACCATTTTTTATCTTTTAAAACAAAAAATCTGTTCTTTCCTGAAAAACGGATCTTTTCTGAGTAAGGAATAATTTGCTTTCCGTTAAAGTCGAAGACTGCTTCTGCATTCTGTTTTGATGAAATAATCCGCTCCCTGCTCCACCAGGGTGTATTAAATTCCTGATTGTCCAATGGAATAATCTCATTTCCTTTTTCATCAATAACTGCTGATTTCCGGCTGCTTCCTTCTTCAGAATCCAGGATAAACCGGTTTTTGAAAATATGATAAACACTTCTCCCTGGAGATTCAAATGTGATATTCCCTAAAGAATCTATAATACCTTGTTTTTTAGATCTGGGATCGTAAGCTGTTCCGTATCCTTCAGAATAAGAACTGATCTCTTTTCCTGTTTTTTTCGACAGGATTACTTTCATATACTGATTAGTCTGTGCTGTACAGACTACAGAACATAATACAAAAACTAATTTTTTCAAGGAAAATTAAATAGAATTATTGACAATAAGAACAATCTCTCCTTTTAAAGTTTTACTTTTGGAAAACTCAATTAATTCATTGATTGTCCCACGTTTGGTTTCTTCAAATTTCTTGGAAATCTCACGGCTTAAGCTTACTTTGGTTTCTTCTCCAAAGAACTCCTTAATCTGCTCCAGAGTGGTGTTGATCTTATGGGGACTTTCGTAAAGAACTATGGTCTTTTTTTCCTCAGCAAGCTGCTTCAGTTTGGTTTGTCTTCCTTTTTTCTGAGGCAGAAATCCTGCGAATAGAAATTCATTATTGGGCAGTCCTGAAACTACAAGGGCAGGAATCAAAGCAGTAGCCCCGGGAAGGCAGATCATTTCAATATTGTTGTCTGCCCCCGCTTTTGCCAGCAGATATCCGGGATCCGAAATACCGGGAGTTCCTGCGTCGGTAACAATAGCGATATTCTGGCCGTTTTTAAGGTCTGCAATCACTTTTTCCGTCGCCTGATGCTCATTATGCAAATGATAAGATTTTAAAGGCTTCGAGATCTCAAAATGTTTTAAAAGCACACCGGAAGTTCTGGTATCTTCACATAAAATATAATCAACTTCTTTCAGGACGTTTACTGCCCTGAAGGTCATATCTTCAAGGTTCCCGACAGGTGTGGGAACAAAATATAGGATTCCGCTCAAAATTATAAGAATTTATTTTCCACCAATATCCAAAGCCTCTGGGCATATTCATCCACTTTATTCCATTTTCTTTCGTAGTACAGATCGCTCAGATATTCTTTGGCTTCATCCAGTGTCCTGAACTGATTCAGCTGGTATACCGTATCATTCAGATCTGCCTGGCTTCCTTCAAAAAGCATCTTCGTGAAGGCAAGCCTGTCATTAAGATCCAGCTTAAATTCAGGTTTCAGCTTGTCTGCTTCCATGAAGTTGGTTGGAATATTGGATTTCAGGATACTTCCCGTGTCTTCCTTCACAGCCGGAGCCGGTTTTTCTTCTTTAGGAAGATCTCTTTCCAGATGGTCGTCATCGAAAAGCGACTGAACAGCCTTCATTCCTTTGATATTGGCTAATTTTATTTTTTTCTCCCGATGGTATTCTTCTAAATTTTCAAAGCTCTCATCGGAAGGATTTTTATCGGTTTCTTCGCGAACAGGTTTGTCAATTTCAACAATTTTTCTCCGGTCATAAACTTCGGCAAGGATGCTTTCTTCTTTTGTTTCTTCTGCTGAATGATCATTTTTTATCTCGCTCAGAATATTTTCCACATTGGAAGTTTCAGTAGCCATCTCTCCCTGCTCTATCGAAACATTTGAAGCTACAAACTGTTCTTCACTTTCTTCGATCAGGATTTCGTCTTCCAGTGTTTCGCTGTCAAAAATACTTGGAATTGTCTCTGTAACTGATGTTTTGGTATCATTTACGATCGCAGAATCAACTTCTTTTTTTGATTCCTGTTCAGAAATTTTTTCCTCGTCTTCTATTTCATTAAGCTGATTATTGAAAATCGCTTCTTCTTCAGTTACTTCATGGTAATAAAGATCTTCATTAAGATCTTCATCTGAATCCGGTGTGGAATCTGCGAGAATTTTATCTTCATCTACAAAGTTCAGAACGGCTCTTTGTTCTGCTGATATTTCTGTTTCATCAATTTCATTCAACTGATTATTAAACACGGCTTCTTCTTCCTGTATTTCATGATCAGAAATCTGGCCCTCAGTATTATCAGTGTAACTTTTTTCTACAAAGCTCACTATATTTTCATGAAATTCGTTTTCAACAATTTCATTCAGCTGATTATTAAAAACCGCTTCTTCTTCAGATCCGTCAGGGAAAATTTCATTCTCGTCAATTTCATTCAGTTCATTATTGAAAATAGCTTCCTCTTCGGTCACTTCGTTTGCATCATGATGTTCTGTTTCTCCTGAAGCAAAAGAGACATACTGGCTGTCCGGGTTCTGCACCGGATTGTCTGCGACGAAGTATTCAATATTTTTTTCCAGCAGTTTCAAAAAAGAAATCCTGTTAGCAAGCTCATCCACAAGATCTTGCTTAGAAAGTAATTCGTCTATGTGACTTATTTTGTCCAGATTATCAATGATATTCATGGATTCAAAAAAAATCTTTTCCTTTAAATCTTGGATATTCTGCATAATAAGATTCTTATTAAAATTGCTTACTTTTGATGTTAAAAATATACGGCTAATTTAACAAATGTTTTTAGAAAATACAATTAATCATTCCAAACAAAGCGGTTGGATGGAAGTGATTTGCGGCTCTATGTTTTCCGGTAAAACCGAGGAACTTATCCGCAGGTTGCGAAGAGCAGAAATGGCAGGACAGAATGTGGAAATTTTTAAACCTAAGCTGGATGTACGGTATTCTGAAGAGGATGTAGTTTCCCACAATCAGAATAAGATCCGCAGTACAGCAGTAGAGAATCCAAATGAAATTCTTCTGCTGGCATCCAATTGTGATGTTGTAGGAATTGATGAAGCTCAGTTTTTCGATGAAAGCATTGTTGATATTGCCAATCAGCTTGCCAATAGCGGTATCAGAGTAGTTATCGCAGGGTTGGATATGGATTTTCTGGGCCGTCCGTTCGGGCCGATGCCGAATCTGATGGCTACTGCCGAATATGTTACAAAAGTGCATGCTATTTGTAAGAGAACGGGTAATCTTGCCAATTATTCCATGAGAATTTCCCAGGGAGATAACCTGGTAGAATTGGGAGAAACAGAAAGCTATGAAGCAGTAAGCCGCCGTGTTTTTATTGACGAAGTACTTTCAAAAAGAAAATAACCGGAAGGCGAAGCTGCTACATTATGAATCAGCTGTTGCCAAAACCATTAAGAATATATTTAACTTAATATAAAATGAAAAGCGAAAAAGCTATCGTAAAATATTAAAAAGGAAAAAACCGGATGATGTAATAAATCTTAGCCCCTTTTACTATTTTACCTTTTTGCGATTTCGTCTAAAATAAAGCAGAAAGGGTACCAATGAACTATACAGCACAACACATTGCAGAGATCACCAATGCACAGATCATTGGAGACGGAAATTTACTGATCAAAAATATAGCGTATGACAGCAGGATTATTTATTCTATCAAAAATACAGCATTTATCGCGATCAATACTCATAAAAATTCCGGGGAAAAATTTATTGAATCTGCAATGGACAGGGGTATTAAGGTCATTATTTCTGAACATCATTATCAGGAGTTTGAAAATATAACCTGGATCATTGTTGAAAATTCCGTAGCGTTTCTTCAGAAATTAGCAAAATATCATTTCGAAAATTCTCATTTACAATCTATCGGAATTACAGGAAGTAATGGAAAAACCATTTTAAAAGAATGGTTATATCAATGTCTGTGGAATGAATTTCCTACTGTAAAAAGTCCAAAGAGTTTCAATTCCCAGATTGGATTACCATTATCTCTTCTTCAGATCAATGATTCTCATCAGCTGGGAATTTTTGAAGTGGGAATCTCAAAACCGCACGAAATGGAAAAACTTGAAAATATTTTCCATCCTCAGATCGGATTGCTGACACACATCGGAACAGCTCATGCTGCCAACTTTTCTTCCGAAGAAGAATTGATTGATGAAAAAATCAGTCTTTTTAAGAATTCTGAGGTGATCATTTATAATGGTGACAATTCCCTGGTTGATCAAAAAATTAAAAACGCCTATTCTGATAAAAAACTAATTGCTTATGGTTTCAAAAAAGAGAACCAGGTTTTCATCAAAAGCAATATTTCCAAAGATGAAAATATAATTGTTGAATATTTTGGCGAAGAAATCAGTTTTCCGGCCCATAAGAGAGACGAAGCGACGTTAACCAATGCTATGGCGCTTATCACAGTCCTCAAGGAACTGAATATCGGAAATAAAAAGATCGTCGAAAAAATCAACCTTTTAAAGGCCGTCGAAATGAGGCTTGAAGCCATTGAAGGAATTAAGGACAATATTGTCATCAATGATTCTTTCAACCTTGACCTCGATTCTTTGAAGACTGCCCTGCAGTTTTTGAATGAATACAATAAAGCAAAAAAATCTCTGGTCCTGACAGACATCGTAGGCGTGAGCACCAATGCCAAAGAATTGTATGAAGAAGTAGCAGAGCTGGTGAATGATCAGAATTTTGATTCGGTATTCCTGATCGGTAAAGAAATTTCCATATTCAGTGAATTATTTAAAGCTAAAACCTTTACTTTTATTGACACTAAAGAGCTTATTGAAAGTAAACATCTTACTGAAATAGAAAATCAGATCATCCTGCTGAAAGGTGCCAGAAAATTTGAGATCGAAAAACTTAAAGATATCCTGGAACTCAGAAAGCATGATACCGTATTGGAAATAAACCTTAATGCCATTCTTCATAACATCAACTATCATAAATCACTGCTGAAACCGGGAACGAAAATGATGGCTATGGTAAAAGCCAATGCTTACGGTCTTGGAAGTTTTGAAGTATCAGAATTCCTTCAGCATCATCATATAGACTATCTTGGAGTTGCTTATGTAGATGAGGGTGTGGAGCTGAGAAAGAAAGGAATTACGACTCCTATTATTGTAATGAATCCTGAGCAGCACAGTTATCAGACTATTATAGAATACAACCTGGAACCTGAAATTTACAGCTTCAGAGTTTTGGAATTATTTTATGAAGCCGTTCAGAAATCAGGATATGATAAAAAATACCCTATTCATATCAAACTGGAAACAGGAATGCACCGCCTTGGCTTTAAAGATTTTGAACTGGATCAGTTAAGCGAAACTTTAAATCAGAAAAACTTAAAAGTACAAAGTTTGTTCAGCCATCTTTCTTCTTCTGATGTACCTGAAGAAAAAGAATTCACTTTGAAACAGCTGGAAGTTTTCGAAAAAAATTCCAGTTACCTTATAGAAAAGCTGGGATACACGCCTATCCGTCATATCCTGAACTCTTCCGGAATCACAAGTTATACAGATCACCAGTATGAAATGGTAAGAATCGGTATCGGAATGCTTGGAGAATCAGCAGATCCTGAAATTCAGAAGCAATTGCGGTCCGTCGTAAGCTTTAAAACCGTAATTTCACAGATATCAACTGTGGAAAACGGAGAATCTGTAGGCTACAGCAGAAGATATAAGACAGATCATCCTACCAGAATCGCAACCATTCCCGTAGGATATGCAGACGGAATTCCAAGGCTGATAGGAAATCAGGTAGGAAATGTTGGCGTTAATAGAACACTGGCACCAATCGTTGGAAATATCTGTATGGATATGATGATGATTAATATAGATCACATTCCGAATGTAAAAGAAGGTGACACGGTAACTGTTTTTAATGCACACCCAAGTTTAAAAGAATTCGCAGGATACTGCAAAACGATAACCTATGAAGTATTAACTTCCATTTCACCCCGGGTGAAACGGATCTATATAAAAGACTAACTTATGAGAAAACTCCTGATTCTGCTTTTCATATTCCCGCTGTTATTGATTCATTCTCAGGTAAAAAAAGATCTGGTGATTCCCAAGAATGCAAAGATCGGGCTGTCACTTGCCGGTGGCGGGGCCAAGGGCTTTTCACATGTCGGGGTTCTTAAAGTATTAGATTCGTTGGGAGTGAAAGTGGATTATATTTCAGGGACAAGTATGGGGGCTATTGTAGGAGGATTGTATGCGGCCGGCTACTCCGGAAAAGAAATAGAAAAAATTGTCATGGATACGGATTTCTATTCTCTGATTATGGATCCGAAATCACGGCAGGAAGCCAGCTTTTTCAACAAATCAGTAGATAAATACCTTTTATCCATTCCGCTTAAAAATGGAAAAATCACCCTTCCTTCTTCCATCAGCACCGGCCAGAGAAATGTTTATCTTCTTAAAGAACTTTTTAAAAACGTTTCCAATATCGAAGATTTCTCTAAAATGCCTATTCCCTTTTTATGTGTTGCCACCAATCTTGAAAGCGGAAATATGCAGATCTTTGAAAAAGGAGATCTTGTACAGTCTATTATGGCAAGCTCCGCATTTCCTTCTTTAATGGATCCTGTTAAAATCGGAGACAGTATTTATATTGACGGAGCTATGACGGTAAACTATCCGTCAAAGCCTTTAAAGGACAAAGGAATCGATATTGTCATTGGTGTGGATCTTAACCAGGATCTTTCAAAAAGAGAGGATTTAAACAACATTATAGCCATTCTGAATCAGGTTATTGATTTCGGAATAAAAAAAGATACCAGAAGACAGTATAAATATACAGACATCAATATTAAACCCAATCTGAAAGGGATGTCTGCAACAAGTTATGATGATAAAAAGAAAATTCTGGACAGCGGTTACGTGGAAGGACTGAAATATACCCATATACTGGATCAGCTTCCAAAAAGACCGTTTGACCGCCTCAGACAACGTATAAATCCAATCTATTCCAATGTTTATAAGATAGACAGCATTTCTATTGAAGGAAGTAAAATCTACGGAAAAAACTATACGCTTGGTAAAATGGGACTGCGCCTCCCCTCTCTGCAGACCTATGGAAGCATCAATAAAATGATAGATAAGCTTGTTGCTACAAACAACTACCGTTTTATCAACTATGATATTGTTCAGGAAAATGATGCCAATTATCTGAAGCTGTATGTTACCGAAGATGAAGCCCGTCATTTTTTAAAATTTGGCTTACATTATGACGAAGTTTTCAAGACGGGACTTCTTTTGAATTATTCAGCAAAAAGACTTTTATTCAAAAACTCAAACCTTTCCCTCGATGTTGTTGTTGGAGACCGCCTGAGGTATTACCTGAACTATTTTATCGATAACGGATATATTCCCGGATTTGGAATTTATTCTTCCGGAATGAGCTTTGATATCAAAAATATAGACAATTATGTGGTAGACCGCTGGGAGTGGCTCAGAAATGAAGCTTATATACAGTCTGTATGGAAAGACAAATTTGCCATTGGTGGCGGTATCAGCCACGACTATTTTAAGGCAGAAAACCCCAATGGTGAGAACCAACGTTACAGCCGTTTTTTAAACCCGTATATTTTCATCAAAACCGACACGCAGGATGATAAAGAATTTCCGACTAAAGGAGTATATTTCGCTGCAGAAGGAAAGGTAGTAGATCTTTTAAAGTCCGAGGTTGATAAAAGAATCATTC
Source organism: Chryseobacterium amylolyticum (assembly GCF_051011775.1). NCBI lineage: Bacteria > Pseudomonadati > Bacteroidota > Flavobacteriia > Flavobacteriales > Weeksellaceae > Chryseobacterium > Chryseobacterium amylolyticum. The sequence continues at coordinate 121,239 of NZ_JBPCHX010000003.1, read as the reverse complement.
AGATTAAAGCAGATCTCAGGCTTAATATTCCGCTGGGTAAGCAGTTCAGTTACCGCCTGAATTTATTTGGAGGAGTTACCATTGGTGAAAACCTTCCTGTTTATTATCAATACAGATTAGGGGGAATTTTTGAACAGAACCTGATTAATTTCAAAAGCTTCGGAGGATTTTATTTTGCCCAGCTTCATACAAATAATGTTATACTGGCCTCTAATGATCTCCAGTTTAAATTCAACAAAAACTATTTTATCAGTGGAAATTTCAGCTTTGCTAACTTATCAAACGATATCAAGTTTGAAGATGCAGTTAAAGTAAATTATAGCTCACTGGGAATAACGGCTGGTTACAAATCTCCTTTCGGGCAGATAAAAGTAAACTTCAGCCACTCACTTAAAAACAACCAAAAAGGTATATTCAGTGTTATTTTAGGGCACTGGTTTTAAAAAAATGATACAGTTCTTTTACGAAAACTTACCGGAGTCAGTAAGTACAGATTACAAAAAATGGCTGGAAGATCTTATTCTTTCAGAAGGAAAAAAACTAGGAGAAATCAATTACATTTTCTGTGACGATGAATATCTTCTTAAGATCAATCAGGATTATTTACAGCATGATTATTATACAGACATCATCACTTTTGATTATGTAAAAGGGAAGACAATAAGCGCAGAGATTTTCGTATCTTTGCAGCGCATTTCTGATAACGCCTCTATCCTTTCCCGAGATTATGAAGAAGAATTAAGAAGGGTTTTAGCCCACGGGATTTTACATCTGGCAGGCTATAAAGACAAGACGGAAGAGGAAGAAAAAGAGATGCGGAGAATGGAAGATCTGTACCTTGATAAATACAGGGATTTAAAGTTTTAAAATTGAACAATCACTTAAAGTCCCATATCTAAAGTACTCTATTCTAGCAACAATATACATTTACCTAGAGTGCATTCTCCAAAAATGTTTCACGTGAAACATTGGTTATAAAGATAAGGTTTAAAGCTTAAAACAAGCGAGATAAAAATGATTTCAGAAATATATGATGTAATAGTAGTAGGTGCCGGACACGCAGGTTGTGAAGCAGCAGCAGCAGCAGCCAACCTCGGTTCAAAAACTTTACTTATTACAATGAATATGCAGACCATCGGACAGATGAGCTGCAACCCGGCAATGGGCGGAATCGCAAAAGGACAGATCGTAAGAGAGATTGATGCAATGGGAGGATATTCCGGAATTGTAGCAGACAAATCTGCGATACAATTCAAGATGCTGAATCTTTCAAAAGGTCCTGCGATGTGGTCTCCGAGAACCCAAAATGACAGAATGCTTTTTGCTGAAGAGTGGCGCTTAGCATTAGAGAATACTCCCAATCTTGATTTCTTTCAGGATATGGTGAAACAATTGATTGTTGAAAATAATAAAGTAACAGGAGTAGTTACTTCTTTAGGAATTGAGATCAAAGGAAGATCTGTGGTTCTTACCAACGGAACTTTTCTTAACGGATTAATTCACGTTGGAGATAAACAATTAGGCGGAGGAAGAATGGGTGAACCAAGAGCTTTTGGAATTACAGAGCAACTGGTCACTTTAGGTTTCGAAGCAGGCAGAATGAAAACCGGTACTCCACCGAGAGTAGATGGAAGAAGCCTGGATTATTCAAAAATGGAAGAACAGAAAGGAGATGAAAATCCTCAAAAGTTCAGCTATCTTGATACCCCGAAACTGACAAAACAATTAAGCTGTCATATTGTTTATACTAACGAAACTGTACACGACATTTTGAGAGAAGGCTTCGACAGAAGTCCAATGTTCAATGGTACAATCCAAAGTTTAGGTCCAAGATACTGCCCAAGTATTGAAGATAAAATTAACCGTTTTGCAGAAAGAAACAGACACCAGCTTTTCGTAGAACCGGAAGGATGGAAAACTGTTGAAATCTACGTAAACGGATTCAGCTCTTCTCTTCCGGAGGATGTACAGATTAAAGCAATGAAACATATCCCGGGATTTGAAAACGTAAAAGTTTTCCGTCCAGGTTATGCTATTGAATATGATTACTTCCCTCCTACCCAATTAAAACATACCCTGGAAACTAAAATTATTGATAATTTATATTTCGCAGGACAGATTAACGGAACAACAGGTTATGAAGAAGCGGCAGGTCAAGGCTTAATAGCAGGGATCAATGCACATAATAAAGTACACGAAAAAGGTGAATTTATCCTGAACAGAGATGAAGCATACATCGGAGTACTTATTGATGATTTGATTACTAAAGGAACCGAAGAGCCTTACAGAATGTTTACTTCGCGTGCAGAATACAGACTTCTTCTCAGACAGGATAATGCTGATATTCGTCTAACTGAAAAAGCTTTCAACCTTGGATTGGCAAAAGAAGACAGATTAAGACGCGTAGAAACAAAAGTATCTGAAAGTCAATCACTTGAAGAATTCCTTCGAGAAACTTCTTTAAAGCCAGGTATTATCAATCCGATTCTGGAATCTATCGAAAGCAGCCCCGTAGACCAGGCGTACAGAGCAGCACAGATTCTTACCAGGCCAAATATGACATTAGAAAAACTGGATGAAATTGATTTCATTAAAGAAGTTTCTGCTCAATATAACGATGAAGTAAGGGAGCAGGCAGAGATTAATATCAAGTACAAAGGATACATAGAGAAAGAAAAAGAAAATGTTGCTAAACTGAACCGTTTGGAAAACATTAAAATTCCTGAAGATTTTGATTATACCAAGCTTTCCAGCCTTTCTGCAGAAGCGAAGCAGAAAATGTCTAATGTACGCCCGAAAACTATAGCACAGGCAGGAAGAATAAGTGGAGTTTCTCCAGCCGACATCAATGTTTTATTAGTATATCTGGGACGTTAAAAAAAATGTTTCACGTGGAACATTAAAAAATAAAAACAAAAAATTAAGATATTTGTAGTGATAAAACTTTGAATATCTTAATTTTTTTACCCTATAAAAAGATAACATATCAATGAAAATAAAAGATCATTTTCTTTCACAGGAAATATTTGAAATTAAAGAGACAGAAACAAAAGGTGTTTTTAAAACCTCCCCTATTCCATCTGACATTTCAAGATATTATGAAAGCGAAGATTACATTTCTCATCACCAGGATTCCGGAAGTTTAAAAGAAAAACTCTACAAGTTTCTTCAGTCATTTAATCTTCAGTACAAAAAAAATATACTGGTAGATAGAATCAACAAAGGATCTAAAGTTATGGATTATGGATGCGGAGCCGGAGAATTTGTAAGATATATTGAAAATGATTTTGAGACTTTCGGTTTTGAACCTGACGCCGATGCAAGAAAAGCTGCTCAGGGAAAAATATCCAAAGCCTCTATTGTGGATGACATTGATAAGATTGAAAAAAACAGTCTGGATGCTATTACACTCTGGCACGTTTTCGAGCACATTGAGAACCAGGATGAGATGCTGAATATATTCCATACAAAATTAAAAGAAAAAGGTCTTCTTGTTATCGCCGTTCCTAACCCTACATCATATGATGCAAAACATTATAAAGAATATTGGGCTGCTTATGATGTTCCGAGACACATCTATCACTTTTCAAAAAATGGAATGGAAAATTTAATTTCTAAAAACCGAGACTGGAAATTAAGAAAAATAAAACCACTGGTTCTTGACTCATACTACATCTCCATGTTGAGCGAAAAATATAAAAAATCACCCCTGTTTTGGCTAAAAGCAGTAGTCTATGGAACAATTTCCAACATAAAGGCATTATTTTCGAACGAATTTTCAAGTTTGATATATATTATCGAAAAAAGATAGAAAATCGATTTTTGACCTGTTTATGAAGGTCATTTTTCGGCATTTTGATAAAAAAAACAAAACTCAGGAATTTTTCTCCTGAGTTTTTTTTATATAAACTTCATTTTTATTTATTCTTGAAATTGTAAGTAAAATAATTTTGACTCAGTGAACTCTTGAAACTTTTAATAAGGTTCCCCCCTACTCCATTTTAAAATTTAAAATGAAAACAATTATTTTGTTAGAGTTCAATTTTCACTTTACTATCTATAAACTTATCCTGATGTCTAAAAGTCACTACAAAACAAAAAATTGGATTTTACAATTTAAATTCTTACAAAAACAAAGATAATTTCCGCTAAAAATAAATTGACATGCTAATTCACGGAAAAATACAGAAAGTCGATTTTCAGTATATTTATTGAGGTCGATTTTTCAGTATTCCTAATTGAAAATACAAGACCGGTAAATATTCTTATTCTGCAAATCGGATGCTATTAGAAATAAACAGAGAATACATAACAATGAAAAATATAAAACTTCCCCTACTCTTCTTATCTGAATTTATAACCAAAGTTTTACATCTTACTTCAGTTTCTTCTAACTTAAAATAAAATCTTTCAAAACAAAATTATAAATCAACCTAAAAAGCAGTAGATGTAATTTGAACGTGCTGTCAGCACAACATTTCTAATTTGACTTAAATTCATTGTTACAATAAAATTTGATAAGAAATATTGTTAACTTATTCATTTCACATTACTTACAAAGTATCAAAGTTAAAAACGATTCTAATAAATATATTTAACAAATAGTTTATTAATTGATATTCAGAATGATATAACGTATTCACATTTATGTGAAATAAATAACTATAGAATTACTTTATAAAAAATAAAATTCAAATTATTTCCTCAAAGAAATATAAAGAATAATCTTGTTTCAGGATATAGATTATAAAATCAGGGATCAAAAATGGTACTTTAAAGTAACTGTCAGACTAATCTCCCACAAGAGCATAGACAAGAAAATAAGTATAAAATGAAAAACATAAAAATGTTTCTAAAATGGATCTTTCAATGACAATATTCAGTTGAAAATCGAACCATTTATTTTCAAAAAAACAAGGAAAGAATAAGCATAAAATTTTAAAATTACAGAATTATAGAGAAAAATACAGACAAAGAAATTCCGATAAAATACAGGTAATTGATAAAGAACTAAACATGGCTCTATATAACCATAAGTTATATCTAAAACACATTGGAATTACTCATGAATAAAGGATTTTCTTTAAGTTACTGAGATGAAAAAAGCCTGCTAATATAATTAGCAGGCTTTAAAATATTTTTTCCTTTTAATTGTTGATTGCAGCTACACCTGGCAACTCAAGTCCTTCAAGACTTTCAAGCATAGCCCCACCTCCGGTAGAAACATAACTTACTTTATCAGCATACCCGAATTGCTTAACGAATGCAACACTGTCTCCACCTCCAACTAAAGAGAAGGCACCAAGTCTGGTTGCTTCAGCAATACTATCACCTAACGCTACAGTTCCACCCGCAAAGTTTGACATTTCGAAAACTCCAATCGGACCGTTCCAAAGGATAGTTCTTGAGTTTAACAGTACATCATTGAACTGATCTCGGGATTTGAGGCCCGCATCAAGTCCCATCCATCCTTCAGGGATTGCATAAATATCAGCCTCTTTTCTTTCCGCATCATTACTAAAACTTTCTGCAATAATTGTATCAGACGGAAGATAAACTTTCACTTTATGTTCTTTAGCTTTACCTAAAATCTCAAGAGCTAAAGGAAGCTTGTCTTCTTCAACAAGAGAATTTCCGATTTTTCCTCCAAGAGCCTTAATAAAGGTAAATGCCATACCTCCTCCGATGATCAGGTTATCAACAGCAGGAAGTATATTTTCTATAATGGTAATTTTAGTTGAAACTTTAGACCCCCCTAGAATAGCTGTAACAGGTCTTTCACCGCTTTTTAATACTTTATCGATTGCCTGAAGCTCTTTAGCCATCAGTAAACCGAAATATTTAGTTGATGGAAAGTACTGTGCAATTACGGCTGTGGAAGCATGAGCTCTGTGTGCAGTTCCAAATGCATCATTTACATAAGCATCTCCAAGTTTAGAAAGCTTTTCTGCAAAGGCAGCATCTCCTTTCTCTTCTTCATTATGAAAACGTACATTTTCCAATAACAAGATCTCTCCCGGTTTAAGTTCAGCTGCAGCCTGCTCTGCTTTTTCACCGATACATTCATCAACAAACTTTACTTCACGTCCTAAGACATTGGAAACTTCGCTCACTATATGTTTAAGAGAAAATTCATCTTTAACCTCTCCCTTTGGTCTTCCCAGGTGGGTAATTAAGATGACAGAACCACCATCATTAAGGATCTTATCCACTGTAGGTTTTACAGCAACAATTCTTGTATTGTCTGTCACTTTCAGTTGATCATCCTGCGGAACATTGAAGTCCACTCTTACCAGAGCCTTCTTATCTTTAAAATTAAGATCATTGATTGTTTTCATAAATAGATTTATTTTTTTCTAAGCCTCATGAAACTGCCGTGCTCAAATCCGTTTTAGCTTCCTGGAAAGTCTCGCATGAACAATTTCATAAATTTCACTGAATTTTTGTTTCACAAATGTAAGGTTTTAAACTTTTTCAACAGTTTGATTAAAATAAAAGTTTTCAAAAACTTTCCCCGAACCCAATCACCCATTAATCAACAATTTTTTCTCTTTTAAAAAAAAGAATAATGTAGTTGTTGTTGAGTATTGTTAGTTTCGGGGATAAGTTTCAGGCCGAAAGTTGGTAACACTCAACTTTTATTCAATTCATATTTAACTCACAATATAAATCCTTGTAAACCCGCTGTTTCACACACTTATTAACAAATGTTGATAACTTTGAAATAAAGCAATTCTTAGTTATTTTATTATGGAAAAGACTGGGGATAGCTGAAGAAAACATCTGGAAAGTTGTGGTTAAATTTTGCAGAAAGGTTTTCTATTACGAAATAAATTGATCTTTAAAAATAGAAAGTTGATAAAAGTTTTCCACAGTTATTCACAGACCTTTTCACAATTAACTCCCGGTTTACTAACACGAATTGTTATTATTCTTAACTTTGTAAGGAAATAGAATCTAAAAAAGCTTAATAAGAGTATTATGAAAAGAAAAATTGCTGTTGCAGCGGACCATGCAGGCTATGAATATAAGGAGATTGTTAAAAACTACCTTTCAGAACATTTTGAAGTTCAGGATTTTGGAACGTTTTCCACAAACAGTGTGGATTATCCGGACTTTGTGCACCCTGCCGCTACTTCTGTGGAAAACGGAGAAAATGAACTGGGAATTTTGTTCTGCGGAAGCGGAAACGGAGTTCAGATCACTGCCAACAAACATCAGAAAATAAGATGCGCCCTTTGCTGGATGCCGGAGATTGCAACGCTGGCAAGACAGCATAATGATGCCAACATGATTTCGATACCGGCGAGATTTATATCAAAGGAACTGGCCATTGAGATTGTAGATAAATTTCTTTCAACAGACTTTGAAGGTGGAAGACACCAGAACAGAGTTGACAAAATTGCATTTTGCTAACATATAATAAGGCTTGTAAATCGTTTTACAAGCCTTATTTATTTTTTATTCGTACATTTGCAGTGTCCAATAGAAATAATACTCTATTATTCTCTAAAGCCTTTTTTATATTGGAAATATATTTAACAGAAGGTTTTTCTCTTTTCTTCTCCAGAATTGTATTAAATTTATACAAAACTAAAGCTCCCGTTGTTAGCAAACTGAAAGATAATTTCTGATGATATACGGAAAGAATCTATGATGAAATTGAATAACCTTATATAAGGAATAAGGAAGATTTAGAAAAAGGTTTTATTTGAATTGAGATAAGGCCAAACATTTAAAAAAGAAAATTAACATGCCAAAAAAAAGAAAATATATAAGTCATAAAAATGATTTAAAACTGATGGAGATCGGAAGACTGATCCTCCGTTTTATGAATGCAAATTCATCCAAAATTTATAATTACAAACAAATCGCTGATGGTATAGATTACAAAAATCCAAGACAGAGGGAACTTGTTATCCAGGCACTGCATAAACTTCAGGCATCTGAAAAGATCAAAGAAGTGGAGCGCGGAAAATATATTGTTAACCTGAAAATAGCAGGAACACTAACCGGAATTATTGACTTTAACCAAAGCGGAAATGCCTACGTAAGTGTGGAAGGAATGGAAGACGATATCTTCATTCATGCCAAAAATGTGAAGGATGCACTGCAGGGAGATAAGGTTCTTATTATAACTTATCATTATAAAGGAAAGAAACTTGAGGGCTCAGTTCTGGAAGTTTTGGAACGTAACAGAACAGAATTTGTAGGGACATTTCAGAAGGTAGCTCACAAAGATTTCGGGTTTGTAGTTTGTGATAAAAAAACAATCAATACGGATATCTTTATTCCCAAGACCAAGTTCAATAATGCGGAAGATGGAGATAAGGTGATCGTAAAAATGACAGAGTGGAAACCAGGGGATAAAAATCCTGAAGGTGAAATTATCCAGGTACTGGGTGCTCCGGGTGAACATGAGACAGAAATCCACTCTATCCTTGCAGAATATGGTTTACCGTATGAATTTCCACAGGAAGTAGAAGCTGATGCAGATAAAATTGACAGAAGTATTACTGACGAAGAAGTTGCAAAACGCTGGGATATGCGTAAAATATGCACTTTTACAATTGACCCTAAAGATGCCAAGGATTTTGATGATGCCTTATCCATAAGAAAACTGGAAAACGGAAATTGGGAAATCGGGGTTCATATCGCAGATGTATCTCATTATGTGGTTCCGGGAACTATTCTTGATGATGAAGCCTATCAGAGAGCTACTTCGGTATATCTTGTTGACAGGGTTGTACCAATGCTTCCGGAAGTATTGAGCAACGATGTCTGTTCCCTGCGTCCAAACGAAGATAAATATACTTTTTCAGCAGTCTTTGAACTGAATGATCAGGCGGAAATCCAGAAACAGTGGTTTGGAAGAACAGTAATCCACTCAGACAGAAGATTTACCTATGAAGAGGCCCAGGAACGTATAGAAACCGGACAGGGAGATCTGGCGGAAGAGATCAATACTCTTGACAGGCTGGCAAAAATTATGCGTAATGAACGTATCAGAAAAGGAGCTATTACTTTTGACAGAAGTGAAGTAAGATTCAACCTGGATGAAAATAATGAGCCGGTTGGGGTTTATTTTAAAATAAGTAAAGATTCCAATCACCTGATCGAAGAATTCATGCTTTTAGCCAACAAAAAAGTATCGGAATTTGTATCTCTGACAAGGAAAGGTGAAATCACCAATAATACATTTATTTACAGGGTTCATGATGATCCGGACCCTGCAAAACTGGAATCACTGAGAGACTTTGTAGCTACTTTCGGATATAAAATGAATCTTGCCAATACCAAAAAAGTTGCTGAATCCCTGAATAAGCTTCTTCATGATGTAAAAGGTAAAGGTGAAGAAAACATGATCGAAACGCTGGCCATGAGAAGTATGAGTAAAGCGGTATATTCTACAGAACCTATCGGGCATTACGGATTAGGTTTTGAATATTACAGCCATTTTACCTCTCCTATCCGTCGTTATCCGGATTTATTGGCCCATCGTCTTCTTCAGCATTATCTGGATGGAGGAAAATCTCCAAACAAAGGTGAGCTTGAAGAAAAGGCAAAACACTGCAGTGCCATGGAAAGACTGGCAGCAGATGCGGAAAGGGATTCTATCAAATACATGCAGGTGAAATTCATGGAAAAACATTTAGGAGAAACTTTCAAAGGTGTGATTTCCGGAGTGGCAGAATTCGGATTCTGGGTAGAAATTCCGGAAAACGGAGCGGAAGGTCTGATCAAACTGAGAGATCTTGTTGATGATTCGTACATGTTTGACACCAAAACACATGCTGTATATGGAGTAAGACATGGTAATAAATACCAGTTGGGAGACGAAGTTCAGATCAAAGTGGTGAAAGCCAATCTGATTCAGAAACAGCTGGATTTCCAGATTGTGAAGTAAATAATGTCTCCAAAGACAGTAAATAAAAAGGCTGATGGTTCAATAACGATCAGCCTTTTGTTTTTTCATATTAAGAGCTTTTTAATATGCTCCCTCTCCTATTTCTTAAAATTTTTATATTAAACTCTGATTAAAATCCACTTGATATATCACAACTTTATTGAATAATTAAATCATAAAGTCTAACTTTGTATTAAACGAAATGAATTTTTTTTCATTTTAAAACACCACTTAATGCTAGAACTTGTACTATCTGCCATCATATTAGGATTTATGCTGAGCCTGGTTTTCATAGGACCTATTTTTTTCCTGTTAATCGAAACCAGCTTTTCCAGAGGCCCCAGACATGCCCTATCACTGGATCTTGGCGTTATCACAGCAGATTTGTTATGCATTGTAGCGGCGTACTATGCCAGTACAGATATTGTAACTTTAATAGATAAGCATCCCGGATTTTACAGAATTACTTCCATTCTTATTTTCATCTACGGGATTGTGATGCTGGTTACCAAAACCAAAATGCATATGCCTGGTGAAGAAAAGATCATTGGCCAGAATTATATCAAGACATTTTTCAATGGTTTCTTCTTTAATCTTCTCAACGTTGGTGTTATCCTTTTCTGGCTGGTAACGGTAATTTCCGTAAGGAATCAATACCCGGACACCAGCAGTTTTATTTTATACATCAGCATAGTGCTGGCCACTTACCTATCTATAGACCTTGCGAAGATATTTCTTGCCAAGCAGTTTCACGATAAATTGACACAAAAATTAGCCAACCAGATCAGACGGGTGGTTGGCTGTATTCTTATTATCTTCAGTTTCTTTATTTTCCTTCAGAGTTTCAAAAAATTCAACCAGTTTGACAGACAGCTGGAGGAAGCAGAAAAGAAAGAAGTAAAATATCAAAAAACAAAATGAAAAAAATGATCTTTCCAAAGTCTCTTAAAAAAGGAGACAAAATAGCTGTTATTTCCCCTGCAGGTGCCGTAGATGCCTCACAACTGGAAAAAGGGATTGAAATGATTAAAAGTAGAGGTTTTGAACCCGTTCCGGGGGAACATCTTTACACTAAATTTTCAAACGGATACAATTATGCCGGAACAGAAAAGGAAAGAATAAAAGATATCAATTGGGCTTTAAATGATAAAGAAATAAAAGCCGTATGGGCTTCCAGAGGAGGTTATGGATGCCAGCACCTGATTCAGCATCTGAAACTGAAAAACTTTACAGAAAGCCCGAAATGGTATATCGGATATTCCGATAATACTGTAATTCAAAGCTATCTTTTGAAAAAAGGCTTCGCTTCTATCCATGGCCAGACCATTAAAACATCCAGTTTTGGAGTTACGGATAAAAGTTATGATCTTATTTTCGATATCCTGAAAGGGAGAACGCCCAAATACAGCCTTGAATCTCATCAGTTTAATAAGGAAGGGAATATCAAGGGTGAGCTGGTTGGAGGCAATTTAGCCCTTATCTATGCCCTTCTGGGGACCAAATATTCTTTTGATTTTAAGGATAAAATCTTGTTTATTGAAGATATTGGTGAAAATTTCTATGCCCTTGACCGTATGATCATGAGCCTGGAGCTGGCAGGAGTTTTTAACAAAATTAAAGGACTCATTGTTGGGGGTATGACCAATATGGGAGATGAAAAAGAAAACAAAAGCTATGAAGAAAGCTTTGACGAGTTTGCTTACAAGCTGATTTCTGACAGAATTTCAAAATATAAATTCCCTGTGGTATTTGCCTTCCCGAATGGACATATCAAAGACAACCAGCCATTAATTATCGGAAGCGAGGTTAAGCTAAAGGTTGATAATAAAGTAAAAATTGATTTTTAAGTAGGTACCTCCCTCCTATCTCCAGACTCTTAAATACTGAATATGGCAAACCATAACGATTTTGGAAAAATGGCAGAGGATCTCGCTGTTGAGCATCTCAAGAAGTGTGGCTATAAAATCCTGGTCAGAAACTTCCGTTTTCAGAAAGCTGAAATTGATATTATTGCTGAAAAGGATAATCTGATTATCATCGTGGAAGTAAAAGCAAGATCTACTGATGCATTTATGCTCCCACAGGAAGCTGTAACCAAAACAAAGATAAGATCTATTGTTTCTGCTGCCAATCATTATCTGGAACAATTTAATAAAGATAACGAAGTAAGGTTTGATATTATTTCCGCTCTTCCTGACGACAACAAAAATTTAATAATTGAACATATTGAAGACGCCTTTGAGGCGTTTGATGCCAATTAGATATGTCTTATCTTTGAGTATAAATAATTAAAATTTACCATATGCCCTTTGTAAGAATTAGCCTGCCTGAAACGCTGAAACAAGAAGAGAAAGATCAGATTTCCATTTCTGTACATCAGGCTCTTATGAATGAATTTAATATCCCGGCCGATGATTATTTTCATGTTATAGAAGAATTGGAATCACACCAGGTTAAATTTCCTCAAAGCTATCTGGACATCCCTCATACAAAAGAAATCATCTTTATACAGATAACTGCAGGAAAAGGAAGGGATTTTGAAAAGAAAAAAAGGTTATATGCTTCTATTGCTGAAAAAATAGAAGCATCAACTACAATTACAAAAAATAATATCATTATTGTATTAACTGAGAATAACGGTCAGGAAGACTGGTCGTTTGGAAATGGTGGAATACAGGGGGCAAAGCATATCATTTAAGAGAAAAAAAATATGAAGACAATATTGATCACCGGAGCTACTTCCGGTATAGGAAAAGCTACTGCAGAACTTCTTGCAAAACAAGGAAACAGAATAATTATTTGCGGAAGAAGAAGTGAAGTGCTGGAATCTGTAAAGACTGAACTTTCCCAATTTACCGAAATATTTAGTTTAAAGTTTGATGTAAGAAATCTTGAAGAAGTGGAAACAGCCATCAATTCTCTTCCTGAGAACTGGAAAGATATTGATGTTCTGATCAATAATGCGGGGAATGCGCACGGATTAGATCCGCTGTCGGCTGGTAAAACGGATGACTGGGATTCTATGATAGACGGAAATGTTAAGGGATTGCTCTATGTATCCAAAATGGTCATTCCGATCATGAAAACTAAAAATTTAGGTCATATTGTAAATGTCAGTTCCGTAGCAGCAAGACAAACTTATGCGAATGGAGTAGTGTACTGTGCGACGAAAAAAGCAGTAGATGTTATTTCCGAAGGGATGAGGCTGGAGCTTACTGAATTTGGAATCAAGGTAACCAACATTCAGCCAGGCGCTGTAGAAACGGATTTTTCCCTGGTAAGATTCAAAGGAGACAGCGAGAAAGCTTCAACGGTGTATGCAGGCTATGAAGCATTGAAAGCGGAAGATATTGCAGACGCAATTGCTTACTGTGTGAATGCTCCGAAGCATGTTACCATTTCAGATATGACCATCTATCCAAGTGCCCAGGCAGAACCGAGAACAATTTATAGAAAATAGTCCAAAATAATGGAGTAAATTTGCAGAACATTAAAGCGGTTTGCCTTTTTGTAATTTTGCAGTTTAGCTTAAAAGAAAAAAATGAAAATTCTATATCTGGAAACATCATCTAAAAACTGTTCAGTAGCAGTCTCAGATAATGAGAAGCTGTTATGCCTTTGTGAAGAAGTTTCCGAAAACTATAAACAGTCTGAAAGTTTACACACTTATGTTGAATGGGCATTGGAAGGAGCAGGTATTTCTCTGAAAGAGATTGAAGCGGTTTCTTTAGGAAAGGGACCGGGCTCCTACACCGGCTTAAGAATCGGAGCTGCTTCGGCAAAAGGATTTTGTTACGGGCTTAGAGTTCCTCTGGTAGCTGTAAATTCTCTTGAAAGCATGATAGAGCCTTTTTTAGGCGATAACTATGAGCTCATAGTGCCTTTGATCGACGCGAGGAGAATGGAGGTTTATACAGCTGTTTATGACGGTAAGACAGGAAAAGAATTGTCAGCCACTGAAGCCAAAATTTTAGATGAAGCTTCTTTTGAAGAATTCAAAGATAAAAAAGTCCTGTTTGTAGGGGATGGGGCTAAAAAAGCAAAAGATATCCTGAATCTTCCGGATGCAGCTTTTAAAGAAGATGTTTATCCCTCTGCACAATATCTGATCAGGAAGACACTGGAAAAGATAAAGCATAAAGAATTTGAAGACATGGCGTACTTTGAGCCTTTTTATCTCAAAGATTTCCATGGAGTAAAGAAAAAGAAAAGCGAAGAATAAATCTTCGCTTTTTTATTTTATTGAGGTCTTGGCGGGATTTTCGACCCTGATTTTGTTTCGTTTGTTTTCTTAGGATTTTGCTGCCCGGGATTTTGTTGTGGAGCCGTATTATTCATATTCGGATTCTGATCGCTGTCCAGCTTCTGGATTTTCCCGTTATTCATTTGTGGAATACCTGTATTCTGGGCATTGGGCTGTACGGGAGCTCCTGAAGGCTGCTGAGGGATGGTATTTCCTTTATTATCCGTTGCCTGGAAGCTTAGATCACTTTTCAGGTAATTCAGCATTTCTTTCGCTCTTACACCTTCCGGGGTTTTGGAATAGTTCAGCGCAATCTGTTCAAGCTGCAGAATCATTACCTCCTTACCACTGGATTTTCCAGCATTGAAAGCATTCAAAAGATATAGTTTAGGAACCAGTGCATCCTTCGGGAACTTCTGGATGGTCTGATCGATCACCTCTTTACTTTCCGTAAACTTTTCCGATTCAAACAGGGCATATGCCTTTTTATATTCGTTTTCAACTTCCTCAGTTGATTTCACAAATGATTTGTTTTTAGGATTTCTTGCAAACTCAGCATATGAAGTATAAGGATAATCAGCTAACAGAATTTGTTTTGCTCTTTCAGAAGCCTGGGGATTTTTTTCATAATTCATGGCAAAAATCTCATACAATGCCTGTAGCATTACCTTTTCTTCCGGCTTCACATCTACAAGGTCATAAAGCGTTTTAGTCGCCAGGGGAGTGTTGGTAAAATAGTTCTGATACATAATACCAAGTCCCAAAGAAGCGGTATCCCTGTCCTTTTTTAACTGGGACAATTTGCCCTGATCGGTAGGAATCTGTTCAATATAATAAGCAGGTTCAAAACGTCTTGGATTAGGTGCTGAAGTAACTCCCAGAGCTTCATTTTTCATATCTTCAATAGAGGCCATCTTCTTGGAAGAACGCCAGTTGTCGGCAAGAGCACGGTCTCCCCAGATCTGCTTAAATGAAGAGGTTCCTTTGCTTACAGTTCCTGTATTGCTGAAGTAAAAACCTTTTGTAGTTACTCCAAAGTCTTCAAAAGAATTACCACTGTTGGCAAAAATAGAATTGGCGCTGTAATCTCCTGTATCAAAACCTTTACTTCTTTCAGCACGTCTTCTTTCCTGTTCTGCTTTTTCTTCTTTAATCTTTAATTTTGCAATATATTTTGTGAAATAATCAGTCTTCTGGGCATCATCCATCCTTGCCAGAGAAAGAATACTGTCATTCTTTTTGATCAGATAGTAGTTTTTGGAAATCTTTTTAATGTATTCGGATTGGTCTTTCAACAAGACTTTTGACGGTTCATAAGTCATTACGGCAAGTGCAGAATCGTAATAGCTTCCTGCCCCTATATAATCATTCTTATCAAGGTAGCTTTTTCCTATTTCATAATAAGTCAGCCCACGGATCTGAGGGTCAGAAACCTTCTCAAACAGTGATTTTCTGAAGAATTGCTTTGCTTCATCTTTTTTTCCGGCTTTATTAGCCATCAAACCTAAGGCATAGTAAAATTCATTCTTTCTGGAACCATAAGTTCCTTTTTTACTGATTCCCTCCAGGTAATTTTTTGCCCCGGCATAATCTCCTTTACCGTTAAAGGTTTTAGCAATTGCAATCTGGGATTTTACTTCGAATTCGAAATCATTGGCATATTTGTATGCCGCAGCATAGCTTTCTCTTGCCTTATCATTCTGGTTCAGTTCTTCATAAACCTGACCTCTCAGATAAGCGATTCTGCTTTTGACCTTTCTGTTGTTATTCAGTTCAAAAGCATTGTCAAGTTCCTTGGCTGCCTCTTCTTTTTTTCCTGCATCAAGCAGAGATTCAGCATAGTAAATACTCAGCAGCTTTGCGTAGCTTTTATTTATATCTTCTCCTTTCAGTTTGGCAAAAGTCTCATGTGCTCTGTGGTAATCTTTGATTTTATCATAAGCAAGCCCCTGATAAATTCTTGCCAGTGCAATTCTTTTATCATCTTTCATGTGTGTGAAGACATAATTGAGCGCATCCAGAGCTTCCAGGGATTTACCACGGTAAATTCTTGCCTGGGCAAGGATCATATAGGCATCAAAAATCTGCTTGTTTTTCTCTTCACCATTTCTGGTTACCGAATATTTATTAATAGCTTTTAAAGCTTTGGCTTCTGCAATTTCAAGGGTGGTAGCGCCTTTGCTCTCCTCACCGTCCGGTCTTGATGGCCCGCCTCCCGGAGGCCCGCCAGGAATATTCGGAACTCCCGAATTACCTCTTCCGGAGGGTCTGTTGGCTACTTCGGCCATCTTCATAGAATTTTCTGCAAAAGCTTCAGTCTGCCCAAGGTCACTCCCCAAAGGCTGTTCCTCGTATGTCAGAATAGGAATATAAGGAGCATAGAAATTGTCCTTGTGCCCTTTGTCCCTGGCCGTAAATTCACTGTTTAATGCATCTTTCGCATTAAACAGAGTATTGTAATATGTGGAAAATCCTTTCAATACCCTTGAACGCTGCTCCGGCTTTTTGGTTTTGGTAGCACAGGAAGCAACAAGGCATATGACTAAAAGGAATAATATATTCTTTTTCATTATTCAATATAACTCGCTAATCTGCTTTTTATTATCAGCAGTTTGATGATTTTGTAAAAATAATAAAATTTTATAATGAATAATATTTATATTTCCGCAGGAAATATTTTATTTCTTCTTTAACAGATATCCGGAATTCTAAAAATCTTTTAAATCAAAGCGGTTTTTTTCAAAATTTTGTAAACGAGGTGGGTAGGGAGTCCCATAATCGTATAAAAGCTTCCTGTAAGGCTTGTGATCTTTGCCATTCCCAGCCATTCCTGGATGCCATAGCTTCCTGCTTTATCGAAAGGCTTGTAATTTTGCACATAATAGTTAATTTCTTCATCCGTAAGCACATCCAGAGCTACATCGGCTACATCTGTTTCCGTAAAAGACTGATTGGCAGTTCTGATGGTAATTCCTGTATACACCTGATGCTTTCTTCCTGAAAGGCTCTGGAGCATTTTAAAGGCATCTGCTTCATCTTTAGGCTTGCCTAGAATCTGATTATCAATAGCTACCACTGTGTCAGCAGTCAGAAGCACTTCGTCCCCTTCCAGACTTCTGAAAGCATCCGCTTTTAAATCGGAAAGATACGCTGCGGCTTCTTCTATTTTAATGTGCTGAGGAAGTATTTCTTCACAATCTATTTTGACAACCTCAAATTCAAAACCAAGGCTGGAAAGAAGTTCCTTTCTTCTTGGGGATTGTGATGCTAAAAGTAATTTCATGCCGTTAATTATACAGATTGGGTATTATCATCATGCCAGTTACCCTGAACTTTCATCACCTGTTCTATCACGTCACGAACCGCTCCTGTTCCTCCTTTTTTAGGTGAAATATAATCAGAGATTCCTTTTACCTCGGGAACTGCATTTTCAGGGCACGCAGCAATAGCCGAACTTTCCATAATATGAATATCCGGAAGATCATCACCCATCGTCAGAATTTCTTCATTTTTAAGATTGTATTTTTTCTTAAAGTCTTCAAAATCATCTATTTTATTGTGAGATTTCGGATAGTAATCCTGAATTCCAAGGTAGTTGATTCTGTGTTTTACCATTTCATCATTTCCTCCCGTAATAACACCAATCAGATAATTGTTTTTTAATGCTTTCACCACAGCATAGCCGTCCAGGACATTCATTACCCTGCACATATTTCCTCCGGGAAGCAGATATACACTTCCGTCTGTGAAAACACCGTCAACATCAAATACAAATGCCTTAATATCTTTTAATTTCTCTTTATAGCTCATACATTTTCTGAATAGAATGATTCATTGTTTTATAAATGTCAAGGCTCTCGTCCTTTAATAACTGTTCATGCAGCTGTAAAATCCTGACATCATTTCTTACGGCAGGTCCGGTTTGTGCCTCTTTAGGCTCAATTGTATGAATTTTCTGAACTGTTTCATCAATCAATGGTAAGAAATAATCAAACGGAATTTCCTGAGAATCTGAAATTTCCTTGGCCCTTGAAAAAAGATGATTCACAAAATTGCATGCAAAAACAGCCGTCAGGTGAATATACTTTCTTTTTTCATGAGTACTTTCCATCACCCTTTCCGAAATTTTTGAAGCAAGATCCAACAATATTTTCTGGTCTTCATCATTTTCAGCCTCTACAAAAAACGGAATTTTTTCGTATTCCAGTTCTTTGGATTTTGAAAAGGTCTGTAAAGGATAGAAACTGGATTTCCGGTATTCGCCGGCAAGAATTTCTTTAGGAAGTGATCCTGAAGTATGCGCAACCAGAAAGTCTTTTCCGGGTATGATCTTCGAAACTTCTTCTACAGAATGATCACTTACACAGATGATATAAAGATCTGCCTTTTCCAGATGATCTGTGGAGTAGGGAATGTTTAATTCTTCGGAAATTTTACTTAATTCTTTTTCGTTCCTCCCAAATAACTGGGCCACAGGAATGCTTTTCAAAGTGAAAGCCTTTGCCAGATGATAGGCAACGTTTCCGGAACCGATAATTACAATTTGCATATAACAAATATAGGATTTTAAGCCGAGCCGGGAAAGGAAGTCAGCTTTGGAAATCATGTACTTCAATACAGGCACGTTTATTGCGTAAGTGTCTCATAATATTTTTAATATTTAAATTGAAAATTGAATAATTAATTTAACTTTCAGTTATTTTTGTAATCCAAAACAATGTAAGGCATCTTATGAAGATTAAGGACGCGGAAATTATTTCGTTGATGCAGAATCCACGGACCCAGGATAAAGGTGTCCGTGCCTTGATGGATGCCTATCAAAGCAGATTGTACTGGCACATAAGAAGAATTATTGTGGACGGAGATCTTGCACAGGATACTTTGCAGGAAACTTTTATTAAAGCTTATCAGAATTTTCATCAGTTCAAAAATGATAGCCAGCTGTATACCTGGTTGTACAGAATTGCTACCAACGAGGCGCTACAGCAGGTCAACAAAATGAAAAAGATGCAGAAAACTGACGAAGACCCGGATTATCACATGCAGAATCTCGTAGCTGATAATACAGATGATGATGCTGAAGAAATACAGATTTTACTGCAGAACGCTATACAGAGCCTGCCCGAGAAGCAGAAACTGGTATTTATGATGCGGTATTATGATGATTTGCCCTATGAAGAAATATCAAAGATTGTAGATATGTCGGTAGGGACTCTGAAAACGAATTATCATTATGCCAAACAGAAAATAGAAGATTATATTAAAGAAAATTACGAAAAATAATTTTTGATCCAACAAAGATGAAAGAGTTCGATATAGAAAAATTAGAACGTAAAAACATTTACACAGTCCCTGAAAATTTGTTTGAAAATATTCAGGAGAGCGTTATGAATGATATAAAGACAAGTAAAAAAGCACCTGTCTTTAAGCTGAACTGGATGTATGCAGCAGCGGCATCACTGGCTTTGATCTTTGGGGCAACTTATGTTTTCAATTCAGATAACGATTCCACGGAACAAATACTGAACTCTAAAACAACGTATGTGGCCAATAACGGAGAACCAAAAACAGAAAGTGAGTTGGCTTATGAAACTTTAAAATCTGATTTAACTTCTGTTGAAAATAATAATCAAACAGTTGAAAATCAAAAAAATAACAATGTGTACGCTTCAAAAAGCGTCCAGGAAACTGAAAAAACAACAGACACACCAAAACCGGTGAAAACTGTAAATAAAAAAGAAGAAACACGAATGAATGACTATCTGGATTCATTTTCTAATTCTGAAATTGCAGAGTTAGCAAGTAATTCAACTCAGGACGTTTATTTGGATATTTATAATTAAAAGAAGATGAAAAAGATATTATTGACGTTTTTGATTATTTACGGCTTTGGTTTAAATGCCCAAAGAACAGATTATGATTGGAAAAAGATGGATCCTAAACAAAGAAAGGAAGTCATCAATAACCTTTCTCCTGAAGAGAGAAAAGAACTTCTGAAGAAATTCAGAAACAATATGATCATGGATAATCTGAATGTTGATCCGGAGGATAAAGCCGAATTTACACAATTGTATAACGAATATCTGGATAGCCAGAAACAGATAAAAAGTCAGTTCAATTCAAACTTTGATCCGGAAACCTTAACGGATGAGGAAGCTAAGGCCAAATTACAGCAAAGCTTTGAAGTGGGACAAAAGCTGCTGGATAACAGAAAAAAATATGCAGACAAAATGCAGCAGGTGATACCCTGCCAGAAAGTTCTGAAGCTGTTTCAATCAGAAAAAATGATGAAGGATAAAATGGATGAAAGAAGACCTCATGGAAACAACAATAATGCTTCAGGACCAAAACAAAACCCATAATAGTTTATTTTTTTAATGTTGGACGGCTCTTACAGATATTTCTGTGAGAGCCGTTTAATTTTGCTTCAAATTCCTATTTTTGCTGTAGTAATAACATAAATTATGAGAAACCTTTTTTTCCTTTTACTTATGTCAGTTTTTGCATCAGCGCAGAAAATAGAAACCATTGATCTTTCAAAATCTATTAAGGATGGCAAAAATTCTATCAAGAGTCTTACGGTAATAGATCAAAGGGAAAATCAGGAAATTGGAATGGTTATGCACCATAAGGATGAGGTGAAAATTATTTTCGAGAACGGTGCCGGCAAAGACATACAGGATTGGTTTTATAAATACAATCCGGTAAGAGGAAATAATGATATGGTCATTCTGTTGGAGAAGTTAAATATTTCAGAAGACAAAAAAGAAAAGTACTCTATCGGAAAGCTTGAATTAAAGGCAAGTACATTTATTAAGAAAGAAGACGGATATCATTTTATTGACAGAAAAGATACTGTAGCAACAGTCTCATCACGAACAACTCCTTATCTGGCACAAAGTCTGGCAAGAAAAGTAACTTTAATTCTTACTGATCTTTTTAAAGAATCCTATAAAGCAACACCTTGGGAACTTAGTATTTCAGAAAACGAGCTTTCAGACTATGTTCCTATATTAAAAGAAAAACTTAGTATTCTGAAAGCAGATGAATTAAAAGAAGGAGTTTATAAAGACTATTACAGCTTTTTTACTCACAATCCTGAACCCGGATTTACTTTGCAGACTAATGATAAAGGAATCGTTACAAAGGCCGTAAAAGGAGAAGAAAAAACGGCAATAAGGCATTTTTATGGTTTTGTGTATAAAGGCATTGCATACAAAAATATCCCCGTGGGTTACACTGAGATTTTCAAAGATGATAAGGGTGTTTTTATTGAGGTAACAAAAGCAGAATTATTTCCTGAAACGGCAACAACGGGGGTTACAATTGGTGCTGCTGCAGGAGGTCTGATTGGTGGCGTTATTGGTGCAGTGATTGATGTCAGTTTATCAGGCAAAAGAAAGAATACTGTAGGACCCAAAGTTTATCTTGATCCTTTTACCGGAAATTATGTGTTACCGGAAGACTTTGGCAAAACAAAATAATATTTGAAAAGGGGGAAAGTTTTGCCTCTCTTCTTATTGTTATCTGTGTTTCAGTTAAAAGAAAGAATTAAGAATGAAAAATTCTCCTGCATTTTCTTATCTTTGCAAACTACAAGATTCTTAAATGAAAAACATACGAAATTTTTGCATAATCGCCCATATCGACCATGGTAAAAGTACCCTGGCAGACCGTCTGTTGGAGTACACGAATACCGTTACCCAAAGAGAACTACAGTCTCAGACGCTTGATGATATGGATTTGGAGAAAGAACGTGGGATTACGATTAAGTCGCACGCTATCCAGATGGATTATGAATATAAAGGAGAAAAATATATTTTAAACCTTATTGATACACCGGGACACGTTGACTTTTCTTATGAAGTTTCCCGTTCCATTGCTGCCTGTGAAGGAGCACTTCTGATTGTGGATGCTGCACAGAGTATTCAGGCGCAAACCATCAGTAACCTGTATCTGGCACTGGAAAATGATTTGACAATCATTCCGATTCTGAATAAAATTGACCTTCCGTCTGCCAATCCTGAGGAAGTAACCGATGAGATCATGAACCTGATCGGGTGCGACTATGAAGATGTACTGAGAGTTTCCGGAAAAACAGGAGAAGGTGTTCATAACCTTTTAGAGCAGATTGTTGAAAGAATTCCTGCACCGGAAGGAGATCCCGATGGTCCGCTTCAGGCTTTGATCTTCGACTCTGTTTATAACCCTTTCAGAGGTATTGAAGCGTATTTCAAAGTAGTAAACGGAAGCATTACTAAAAATGAAAAGATCAAATTCTTCGCTACAGGAAAAGAATATGGGGCTGATGAAGTAGGAACATTAAAACTGAAGCAGGTACCTAAGAAAACAATCCATTGCGGAGACGTGGGTTACCTGGTGTCCGGGATCAAAGATGCCCGTGAAGTAAAAGTAGGGGATACCATCACTTCTTTTGACAGACCTGCAGCTACTCCGATTGATGGATTTGAGGAAGTAAAGCCAATGGTATTTGCCGGTATTTATCCAATTGATTCTGAGGACTTTGAAGAGCTGAGGTTCTCTCTTGAGAAATTAAGACTGAATGATGCTTCCCTGGTTTTCGAACCGGAAAGTTCTGCCGCTCTTGGTTTCGGTTTCCGCTGCGGATTCCTGGGAATGCTTCACATGGAAATCGTACAGGAACGTCTTGACAGAGAGTTTAATATGAATGTGATCACTACGGTACCGAACGTATCTTATTTTGGATATTCCAAAAAAGAACCTGAAGTTCCGATTCTGATCAACAACCCTTCTGAAATGATGGATCCGTCTATTATGGACAGAGTGGAAGAACCGTTTATCAAGGCTTCTATCATTACCAAGTCTGATTTCGTAGGTCCGGTAATGACTTTATGTATTGAAAAAAGAGGAGAAATAGTTAATCAAAGCTATTTAACTTCTGAAAGAGTGGAATTGGTGTTCAATATGCCGCTTGCTGAGGTTGTTTTCGATTTCTATGACAGGTTAAAATCGATCTCTAAAGGATATGCTTCATTCGATTATCATCCAATTGGATTCAGAGCTTCCAAGCTTGTAAAAATGGATATCCTGATCAATGGTGATATGGTAGATGCACTTTCATCTTTGATTCATGACAGTAATGCGTATCACATTGGTAAAAAAATGTGTGAAAAGCTTCGTGAGCTGATCCCGAGACAACAGTTTGATATTGCTGTTCAGGCTGCTTTGGGTACGAAAGTAATTGCAAGAGAAACCATTAAAGCCTTAAGAAAAGACGTTACCGCAAAATGTTACGGTGGAGATATTTCCAGAAAGCGTAAGTTATTGGAAAAGCAGAAAGAAGGTAAGAAGAAAATGAAGCAGATTGGTAGGGTAGAAGTACCGCAATCAGCGTTCATGGCTGTATTAAAGCTGAATGATTAATTCATTATAAAATAAAAACCGCTTCTGATGAAGCGGTTTTTTGTTGATTATTTCTTACGGGTGTATTTTATTTCCATGGTTTTGTACTCTTTTCCTGTCTTGGAGTCCGGGCCGTACATTTCCAGCCTTTGGGTATTGTCATCTACAAAAGTGAAAACTTCCCTGAAATCACAATCTTTTCCGGGTCTTGAAGGATCTGTCATTTTTCCTTTGAATTCAACCGATTTTGTAGAAGGATTCCATTCTCCTTCACCATGCATAATGCCGGTTCCCATATTGTCGATCCAGGAACTGATAAATTTCTTTTTGGAATTGTCATAACCCACAATGCTCATTCCTTCAAAAGGCATTCCCATAAAATTTCCTTTGTGATTACTGATCTGATAGCGTCCGTCATACATCATTTTATTGGTAGTCTCAGATTTACTCATCATAGGCTTTCCTCCGTCTTCCATCCACATGGTGGTTTCTCCTGTCCATATTCCGTCGGATTTTGCCAGCATTTTATGCATTTCTCCCGGAGTAGAGTACTCCATCCATGCTTTCATGGCTGTCGCAGAATCTACTGGTTTCCATTCAGATTTTGCAGCTGTGGAATCGGCTTTATCAGTACTATTGGCTGCTGTTGTTTTTCCTTTCTCACAAGCCGTTAATAAAAAAGCTGCGACAAGAATAGATAATAAATTTTTCATAATGGTTTAGTTTTAAGATGGTTAGAATGATAACTTAAAGATAAGAACTTTTATTATACCTCTAATTATTTTTTACTATGCGCATAAATTGTAATTTTGTGTATTCGTAACGCAAATCAATTTTATGGAGTCTCCAAAAAAATTACAGGATATAAAAGTGGCTGTAGATGCCGTCATCTTCGGATATTTTGATAAAAAAGATCTTCAGATCCTTCTGATTAAAAGAAATATTGAACCTTTTAAAGGAGGATGGGCACTGCCCGGAGGGCTTGTTCTTGATGATGAAAGTGTGGATGACGCAGTAAAAAGAGAACTATATGAAGAGGCAGGTATAAGACCCGATTTTCTGGAACAACTGTATACATTTGGTGATCTGGGCCGGGATCCGAGAAACAGAGTTGTTTCTGTGGCTTATTTGGGACTTGTGAACCCATCTTATCATGAGCTTTTCGCAGACTCTGATGCTGAAGATGCACAATGGTTCAGCATTAATAAGCTTCCTTCATTGGCTTTCGACCATAAAACGATCATTGATACTGCCTTAAAAAGACTTCGTACAAAAATTCAGTATCAGCCGATCGGATTCAATCTTCTCAACGAAGAATTCCCTTTTTCAGATCTTGAAAACCTTTATAAAACCATTATAGGACAGGAAATCGACAGAAGAAACTTTCGTAAAAAAATTATGAGCTACGGGCTGCTTAATGAAACCAATAACGTTAAAAAAGAAGGCAGCGGAAGACCTGGAAAACTTTTTACTTTCAATAAGGAAAAGTATAAAGAGCTTGAAGAACAGGGGTTTTATTTTGAAATTAAATAGATTTTTAAACACAAATTTCACGAATGTTTTGCAAAAATATCCACTCATATTTATGACATTTTTGAAGCCACAGTATAAATATCAATTGAAAACATTCAACAGGAACGGGCTTTAGCCCGTTTTTTTATGATCAATTCGATCGGCTTTAGCCTAAACATCTTAAAGATGGTACCATTTGTGATACAAATTTATGTTTTATAAAATAAATTTTTATCTCTGTAAATCAATTGGTTACAATTATTAGCGTAAATTTAACACAAATAAATTTGGAAAGGGAAATGATATTGCTTTAAATTTGTGTAAAAATAACGCAATCATGAAATACAATTTGCAGAATATAAAAGAACGCTTTCAGAAAAAAGAAAAGATAAAATTACTCTTTTTCTGGGGCCACACGGCAAAAGATGCCGTTACCAAATCATGTTTCAGTCAGTGGTTTCCCGGAAATTTTGAAGAAAACGGGATCATTTATAAAACGGCAGAACATTATATGATGGCAGGAAAGGCCAGATTATTTAATGATCATGAAACCGAAGAGGGGATTTTAAAAGCAAATACCCCTAACCAGGCAAAAGCTTTAGGCAGAAAAGTAAAAAACTTTGATCCTAAACAGTGGGACAAACATAAATTTGAAATTGTAACGCAGGGAAATCTTTTGAAATTCTCTCAAAATCAGAAATTTAAAGACTTTCTTTTGTCAACCGGGGACAAAGTTTTGGTAGAAGCGAGTCCTTATGACAGAATCTGGGGAATCGGAATGCTGGAAACAGATCACAGAGCAGAAAATCCTTTACTATGGAACGGAGAAAACCTGTTAGGATTTGCTTTGATGGAAGTAAGGGATGAATTAAGAAGGTAAAAACATAACCAGGCACAAAATATTAATTATGGAAAAAATAGAATTACACCCACAGATATTTCTGATTGAAGATTTTCTGACCGAAGCAGAATGTGATCATTATATCAGTCTTTCACTGGAAAAAGTGTTTGAAGAAGCAAAAATCAATGTATTCGGCCGCCAGCAGATGAATAAAGGAATCAGAAATAATGACCGATTGATGATCTTTGATACAACAATTGCTGAGGAGCTTTTTAACAAGGCTGTAGAGTTTTTGCCTCAGGAACAGGATGGATACCAGGTCCTTAACTTTAATGAAATGCTCAGGATTTATAAATATGCGCCCGGACAGCAGTTTAAAATGCACAGGGATGGAAGTTATATCCGGAATGAAAATGAAAAAAGCTTTTACACCTTTATGATCTATCTGAATGATGATTTTGAAGGAGGAGAAACAGAATTTGAGAACTTATTTACTGTAGTTCCAAAGAAAGGATCAGCCCTTATTTTTTATCATCCCCTGAGACACGAAGGAAAGACTTTGATCAGCGGGCAGAAATATGTGTTGAGAACAGATGTAATGTACCTGAAAAAATGATCATGAAAAAAATATATGTTTTTGGAAATGGAAATATATCCTGGGATAATTTTCATCGGTTTTATATAGAACCTATAAAGGAATGTAATCTGTCAGAATGCGAATTTCTGATTGGAGATTTTACTGGAACAGATACCTTAATGATGGAATTTTTAAAAGATAAGACCTCTAATGTGACTATACTTTCATATAGGCGAGAAACCAAGATATTCTGTAAATACATTCAATTGCCAGGCGGAAAACTGGAAAACAATTGGAGGATTTCAAACGGATAAAGAAAGAGATCAATATGGCATGACAATGTGCACTCATTTTTTAGGTATTGATTTCAATTCTGATGAGAGAAGGAAAAGTGGAACCTTGAAGAACATTAAGGCATGCTTTGATTTAGGAAAAATAAAAATATAAAACTATGCCTTCTATTTTTTGCGTAATACAAACACAAATAAAAATATTTGATTATGGAAGATGAATTAAAACCCAGATTTATCGGATCATTACAAAGAAATAATGATCAGATCAGAGAAGACCGGGCAAGGATCATCGGAGCAGATTCCGAACTGATCTACAGACGCAGCGTCGAAGATATCGAACTTAAAATTAAAAGACTCGAGCGTGAACAGGAAGGGCTTATTGATATCAGTCCTTTGGACAGAAACAGTCTGACTTTTGTGGATTTCAATCCGGAAGCATTTGTTCAGAAAGACATGGAATTATCATTAACAATCAGAAATCTGAATATTCAGCTGGAAGTAACCCAGAGAAGATTTGAATATTTATTTGGAAAAACATTATAGTCATGGGAAGTACAAGATATGATTTAGAGGCTCGTTATGACAGAGCAAGAAAAGCAGGTTACGGAACAAAATCCGCGGGAGAAATTTTCACCCAGAATGCCAAAAGAATGGCTCATGAATCCATGAATCCTCACGGGATTTCTTTCAGGGAATCCAGAGACTCGGAAGTTCACCCTAACTCGGTTCCGATTATTTTGGGGCTGGATGTTACCGGAAGTATGGGACATATTCCTCATGAACTGATCAGAGATGGATTGCCTAAGCTGATGGGCGGAATTATCCAGGGAGGCGTTCCTGATCCGGCCTTATTGTTCCTTGGAATCGGAGATCATGAATGTGATGGCTATCCGCTTCAGGTTGGCCAGTTTGAATCGGGTGATGCAGAACTGGATATGTGGCTTACCCGTACTTATATTGAATCGGGTGGAGGAGGAAACGCCGGTGAAAGCTATCTTTTAGCTTGGTATTTTGCTGCATTTCATACGAAAACAGATGCCTTTGAAAAAAGAGGACAGAAAGGATTACTGTTTACTGTAGGTGATGAACCTTGTTTAAAAACACTTTCCGCATCTGCCATCAGGGAAATTATGGGAAAGGGACAGCAAACCTATACCCATTCTGAGCTGCTGGAAGAGGCAAAGAAAAAATATGAAGTATACCACATCAGTGTTTTGCATTCCGATCAGGCATTGAGAGCGGACAGGGACTGGAAAGAATTATTAGGACAAAACTGTGTATCTATAACAGATCACAGGGAAATTCCGAATGTTATTAAAAACATTATCTGTGATAAGTTTAAAAATCAAAGTTTCGGAACAATGGGAACAGGAGGTTTAGATCAGTTTCAAATGCTTTAAAAAACTGTCAATGTCATGAGCAAATAAGAATGACAGTGACAAAATATTAAAAAAATAAAAAGTCATGAAAAAGGCACAAATAGTAATAGGACTTGGTTTTGGTGATGAAGGAAAAGGAATTACCACAGATTTCCTGGCTTCTCAGAATCCGGAGGCTGTTGTAGTTCGGTTTTCAGGCGGTCAGCAGGCTGCTCATACTGTAATGATTGATCATAGAAAGCATGTGCATTCCAGTTTTGGGAGTGGATCTCTTCGCGGATTACCTTCTTACTTCACGGAGCATTGTACCATCCATCCGGTTTTTCTGCTCAATGAAAGAGAAGAATTAAAAGCAAAGAATGGAAATATTGAGGTCCATATTCATCCACTGGCGAAAGTTACGACTCCATTTGATGTCTGGCAGAACAGAAATAATGCGAGAAACCTGGAACACGGAACCTGTGGAAAAGGAATAGGAGCCACGATGAAAAGACACGAAAGCCCTTATAAACTATTTGCTGCAGACCTGATTGCGCCCAGAGAGATGCTGATGGAAAAGCTGAAAGGAATTGCCTATTATTATGGCTTTATAGATGAAAACGAAATTAGTGAACTTTTAGACCCTTTTTTAGAAGCTATTGACTGTATTGATTGGAGAATAAATGATTATACCTGGTTGGCTTCATTCAATCATCTTATTTTTGAAGGAAGCCAGGGTATTTTACTCGATATGGATCATGGCATTTTTCCCAATGTGACCTATGCGCATACCACTTCAAAGAATGCCTGTGAAATCTGCAGGCTTTTGAAAATTGAAGACATTGAAATGTATTATGTGACCAGAATTTATTCAACCCGCCATGGAAACGGCTGGATGAGCAATGAAAAAGAAATGAAACTGAGAAACAATGAAGAGGAAACCTGTACATTTAATGAGTATCAGAAGGAGCTGAGAACAGGAGAAATAGATTATAAACTTCTGGATTATGCCTTAAAACTGGATGGAGCTTATGTATTTCCGGTTAAAAAGAACCTTGTCATTACCTGTCTGGATCAGATTGATGAAGAATTTAAAGTGGAAAATCTCGATATAGAATTTGACGCTGTGTATGGATCTTATTCTCCGTATTCAAAAGATTTTAAACAGATTTTTTAATTTCAAAAAGGAACTCAGGAATAAGATAAAAAAAGCATTAGTTTTATATTGAATGATAGAATAGAAAATGATTAATGATTGAGAAATAATAACCATGAAAATAATACAATATATAAAAGGAGATGCTACCCGTCCCAATGCCGAAGGAAATATAATAATTGCTCATATCTGCAATGATATAGGAGGCTGGGGAAAGGGATTTGTCACTGCCATTTCCAAAAGATGGAAACAACCGGAAAAAGAATACAGAGAGTGGTTTAGAAACAATAAAAATTTTAATCTTGGAGAAATCCAGATCGTTCAGACAGAGAATGATATCTGGGTATGCAATATGATTGCTCAGCATAAAATTATCACTCATTCAGAAGTTCCACCTATCAGATATGATGCTGTAGAAGAGTGTTTATTAAAACTCGCGCATGAAGCTATCCTACAAAAAGCTTCGGTGCATATGCCGAGAATCGGATGTGGACTGGCAGGAGGAAAATGGGAAGAGATAGAACCTATTATTGAAAGAGCACTGCTTGAAAAGAATGTGGAGGTGTATGTATATGATTTTGAATAAATTAACAAGCAATGAAAGAATTTGAAATAAGAGCAGACTATAAAAATGATACTCTCATCGTTTACCAGGCTTATAATAAAGCCATTGCACAATCAGCTGTGGAGCATCAGAAATTTACTCCTCCGTTTTCGTTCAACAGGATGACCTGGATAAAGCCTTCTTTTCTCTGGATGATGGAACGCAGTAACTATGGACAGAAATCTAATCAGGAATGTACTCTGGCAATACATATTAAAAGAGAAGCCTGGGAAAAGGCTTTGGGCAAAGCGATTCTTACTTCACCAGAAAAAAGAGTCTATCCCGATCCTAGAAATTGGGAAAAAGATTTTGAAAATGCAGAGATTTATGTGCAGTGGGATCCTGAAAGGAATATTAAAGGGACAAAACTGAATTACCGCTCCATTCAGGTCGGGATCAGCCGGTCGCTGATTGAGGAATTCAATGAAGAATGGATTGTAAAAATAGAGAATTATACTCCTTTGGTTAAGAAAATCCTGAATCTTACCAAATCGGGAGAATTTGACAAAGCAAAGAAACTGCTGCCTGTAGAAAAAAACTATCCTCTGTCAGAAGAACTGGCTCACAGAATTGGAGCTTCAGTGTAATAAAAAAAGAAAACATCATGAAAACAACAACATTATACAGACCGGTAGGAGAAAAAGAAATGATATTGATTATGGAAAGCGGATTTAAAAAATTTCCTCCAAGACTGGAATGGCAGCCTGTTTTTTATCCTGTTCTTAATGAAGAGTATGCTTCTGAGATTGCTGAAAAATGGAATACCAGAGACGAAACCGGAAACTATCTCGGTTTTGTAACCAGGTTTGAGGTGTTGGAAGAAGTCGCGGATCATTATCCTGCACAGAATGTTGGAGCCAGGAACCATAATGAATTATGGGTCCCTTCTGAAGAGCTGAAAAGCTTTAATGAGGCGATTGTAGGAGATATCAAGGTAACCAAAGTATTTATAGGAGATGATTTTAAGAAAGCCGGAAATACTGGACTGGAAGAGCTGATGTTAAACATAAAAAAACTAACTATGACCAATAAAGGAATGGCAAAAGATACCTTAGATATCCTTGCCAGAAAATATTATATCAACGAACATAACGAGAAAATAAATATAGAAAACGAACTGGAAATCAGTAAAAAAGAAACGGTTCTTTTCACTCCGGAACAGCTTTCAGAAATGGCAGAATCCTCAATGCCGGAAAATACTTTCGAAACACAGTTTGAAACAAGAAACTGCAGTTCTTTAAAAGCAATTTTAGAATTGGCTGAAGAAGAAAACCAGGAAAAACTCATGTGTCTGAACTTTGCTTCGGCAAAAAATCCTGGAGGTGGATTTATCAACGGAGCGGAAGCTCAGGAAGAAAGCCTGGCAAGAACTTCCGGACTATATGAAAGTCTCCTTCAGGCATGGGACTATTACACGATTCACCGGGCAATGGAATCCTGTTTTTATACGGATACAATGATTTACAGTCCTAAAGTTCCGGTGTTCCGAAAAGATAAGGGAGAATTACTGGATAAGCCCGTTCTGTGCAATTTTATTACTTCTCCGGCTGTTAATACAGGCGTGGTAAAGCGCCAGGAACCGGAAAAGGCTCATGAAATACTTGATGTAATGAATCTCCGGATGGATAAAATGCTTTCCCTTGCCTTGCACGAAGGAAATGAGGTATTAATTTTAGGAGCCTGGGGCTGTGGCGTATTTAAAAACGATCCAAAAGAAATTGCAGGATTGTTTAAAAAGCATCTTCAGGGGAAATATAAAAATAAATTTAAAAGAGTGGTTTTTGCAGTGCTTACCAGGAAAGAAGAAATGCTGAAACCGTTTGAAGAAATCCAATGAAAATTAAACTAAAAAAATATAAAGAACAGCTTCTGGAATGGCCTCAACAAGGGTATCATATCATGGCTCAATATGATGATGAAAAAATTGTAGTATATCAATCCTATAGAAACGAGATAGGAGAATTTGCCGTTAAAAACCAATTTTTTGGTGGAGGTTTCAGTTTTGAAAGAATGACCTGGATAAAACCTAATTTTCTTTGGATGATGTATCGCAATGGCTGGGGAAGAAAAGAAGATCAGGAGTGTGTTCTTGCAATTCATTTGAAAAAAGATGCATTCAGAAAATATCTGGAAAATGCAGTATATTCTTCTTACAATAAAAAACTTGGAATCTCAAGAGAAGAATGGCAGGATCAGGTGAAAGAATCCTCAGTAAGGCTCCAGTGGGATCCGGATCATGACCCATTTGGAAATAAACTTGAACGAAGAGCAATCCAAATAGGTTTACGAAATGAATTTACCCGATCTTTTGCCAAAGACGATATTATTTTAATTGAAAATATTTCAGATTTTGTGAAAGAACAATACCAGTTCGTTTTAAATGATGATTTGGATAATCTGATTGTTCCTGAAGAAAAACCATTATTATTTGATGAAGTTTTAAATAAAAAACTCAATTTAAGATAAAAGAATTTTAAAGTGAAAAAATATAATTTCAGATTTGTAGATCAACCTGAAGACCCTAACATAGGACTGACCAATGAAGAAATTGCTTTTCTTCAGAAAGAATTAAATCTGCAGTTTCCTGAAAACTATATTTATTATCTTCAGAAAGCAGGGAAAAGATCAAATGTTTTTCCTGTGGAATATAATATTACAAAGCTGGAAAAATATCAGAAGCAACTGAAAAAGGCTTTAAAAGAAAGGAATCTGTTGAGTACTGAATGTCTTTTTTGTTTCCAGCATCATATTGAGTATGAACCTCTGGTTGGGCAGGATTTTGAAACCTTTTATTTTTTCGATTTATCCGATCCTAAATCTCCTGATTTGTATGTTTTTGGAGATTTTATCACAAATTTTGACTGGAGGGGATATGAAAAGGAGCTTATAAATAAAGAAAATTTTGTAGATTTTATCAACTACAAAACGAAAGAAAAATTTAGAATAAAAGAAAAAATAGGAATAAAGGATATTCTTGTATGGATAATATTAATTCCTGTTTTTATAATCATTTTGATCATTATTATTTTTCAGAATGTAAAAGAAAAAATTAAAAACCAATGAAAAAACTAACCATATTAAGCGGCGCCGGAATCAGTGCCGAAAGCGGAATAAAAACCTTCAGAGACGGAGACGGTCTCTGGGAAAATCATAATGTAACGGATGTGGCAAGTCCGGAAGGATGGAGAAAAGACAGAGCGCTGGTTCTGGAATTTTACAACCAGAGAAGACGCCAGCTGCATGAAGTACAGCCCAACGAGGCTCATCAATTACTGGCAGAACTGGAAAAATATTTTGAGGTTCAGATTATTACCCAGAATATTGATGATCTTCATGAAAGAGCAGGATCTACCAATATTCTTCATATCCATGGAGAACTGTTCAAATCATGCTCATGCAACAATAAAAACCTGGTTTATGAACAAAAAGATGATATTAAAATTGGGGATAAAGCCGAAGATGGGGCACAGTTAAGACCTTTCATCGTCTGGTTCGGAGAAGATGTTCCTTTGTATCAGACTGCACGGGAAATTGTTAAAGATTCGGATATTTTGCTCGTAATAGGAACTTCTCTGCAGGTATATCCGGCAGCCGGACTGATTCATGATATCAAGGATGACTGTCTTCTGATCGTGATCAATCCTAATGAAACAGGATTTGGCTACGGACAGAGAGCCGTAGTCATGAAAGAGCCGGCAACTAAAGGAATGAAATTGTTGTTTGATAAACTGGTCAACCTTGCCTGATGGAAAATAAAGTAAAAGCAGGAATTATGGGCGTGTGCATCGGTGATGCCCTTGGTGTTCCGGTGGAATTTAAAAGTAGAGAAGATTTAAAACGTTTTCCGGTAACAAAAATGCTGGAATATATGTCCTGGAATCAGCCCAAAGGAACCTGGAGTGATGACAGCTCTCTTACACTTTGCCTTGCTGATGAACTTTCCAAAGGATATGATCTGGAAAAAATAGGACAGAGCTTTGTGAAATGGAACAAATATGGGCACTGGACTGCTCATGGAAGGCTTTTTGACATTGGGGGAACAACAAGACATTCCCTGGCGAGATTAATTAAAGGTGAAAGTGCGAAGTTTTCAGGAAATATTTTTGAAGAAGACAACGGAAATGGCTCTTTGATGAGAATTCTTCCCCTTGCTTTTTATCTTGAAAAAGAAGATGATATTCAGAAGCTCTATCTGACGGTAAAAGAGGTTTCAGCAATTACTCACGGGCATTTCCGTTCTGTTTTTGCCTGTTTCATTTATGTCATTTTTGCCGTTCAGCTGCTGAAAGGGAAGAATAAAAGAGAAGCATATGAACAAACACAAAATATCACTCTGAAATACGCTGAAGAGCAAGGTTTTAACCCAAAAGAAATTGAACTTTTCAATAGGGTTTTAAAAAATGATATTTCCGGATATGCTGAAGATGAAATCAGGAGTGGCGGCTATGTCCTTCACACCCTGGAAGCTTCTCTATGGTGTTTTCTCAACTCAGAAAGCTATCCTGAAGCCGTTCTAAAAGCGGTTAATCTCGGAGAAGACACCGATACCACAGGAGCCATTACCGGAGGAATTGCCGGAATTTATTATGGATATGAAAATATTCCTGAAGAATGGATTGCTGAGCTGGTGAGAAAGGACGATATTGAGAAGCTGTGTGAGAAATTACACCAAAAGTTAATGAATTAAAATGCACAAACCATGAACGAAATAGAAAAGAAAAAAATAAGTAAATTTTTAAGCCTGATCCTACGGCATCAGCCAGAAAGTATAGGCCTTACACTGGATGAAAACGGTTGGGCAAACGTGGAAGAGCTGCGGGAAAAATCAGCAAAGAAGAGAATATATTTTACTCCCGAAGAATTGGATGAGGTGGTAGAAACCAATAATAAAAAGCGTTTTGCTTTTAACGAAGATAAAACCATGATCAGAGCCAGCCAGGGACATTCTGTTGATATAGACCTTGCGTTGGAAACAAAACAGCCTCCGGAATTTCTGTACCATGGAACAGCAGAAGCTAATATTGCTTCCATTTTAGAAAAAGGAA
The DNA here is from genome assembly GCF_051011775.1 of Chryseobacterium amylolyticum. NCBI lineage: Bacteria > Pseudomonadati > Bacteroidota > Flavobacteriia > Flavobacteriales > Weeksellaceae > Chryseobacterium > Chryseobacterium amylolyticum. The sequence continues at coordinate 86,319 of NZ_JBPCHX010000003.1, read as the reverse complement.
TCGAAAAAAGGACCCGCCAGCATGTACACTTAAGTGCTGATAAAGAGACGGCTGTAAAGGTAGGGATGAGACATGGCAAACCCGTGATTCTTACGATCAGAACCGGAACAATGTATCAGGAAGGATTGTCTTTCTACCAGTCTGCAAATGGAGTATGGCTTACGGATTTTGTTGATGTAAAATACATTTCTAAGTAAAAATGAGCAGAACATTAGTAATAGGTGACATTCATGGGGGATTTAAAGCTTTACAGCAGGTTCTCGAAAGAGCAACAGTAACACCTGATGATCAACTGATCTTCCTCGGAGATTATGTAGACGGATGGAGCGAATCTTCCAAAATCATACAGTTTTTAATGGATCTCTCCAAAAAGCAGGAATGTATTTTCATCAAAGGAAACCATGATGCCTGGTGCGAAGATTGGCTGGCATCAGGCAAAAGTCCTGATGTATGGCTTTTCAACGGAGGAAAAAGTACCGTAGAAAGTTATAAAAACTATCTCCCGGAAGATCTTGATATTCATCTTGGGTTCTTTCAAAAAATGAAAAACTATTATATCGACGATCAGAACCGCCTGTTTATTCATGCGGGGTATGCTTCTATGCACGGTCCTGAGAGGGAAGTTTATTCCAGTAATTACCGCTGGGACAGAACCCTTTGGGAAACCGCTGTTGCAATGGATAAAAAGCTGCAGAGAAATTCAGCATTATATCCCAAAAGACTACTATTGTACAAAGAAATATTCATCGGACATACGCCCACTCTTGATATTGGAATTAGGGTTCCTGCCAATAAAGCCAATGTCTGGAATATGGATACCGGAGCAGCTTATACCGGAGCTTTATCCATCATGGATATTAATACCAAAGAATTCTGGCAAAGTGATCCGCTTCCCTCCTTATATCCTAAAGAAAAGGGCAGAAATTAATACTGTCGAGAATAAACCTAACAGGTTTTCAAAACCTGTTAGGTTTTTATTTTAAAAGTAATTTTGCATTTTCACTTTTTCGCAATTTTGCCTGCTAACACATTCCCATTTCTCACAAAAGATAACTACTTTTAAAGTCTGAAAATATGACTTCAATGAAACTGAAATACCTTTTATTCACCCTGAGTTCTACCTTATTTTTTGCACAGAAATCATTTCAGACTCCTTTTGAAAAAGGCAATGGTAATCAGACGGTTACCTATGATGAAATGAACAGCTACTATCAGGATCTGGCTAAGAACTTCAATACCATTCAATACCTTAAAAAAGGAGAAGATGACAATGGAAAACCGATATATGTCGTTATTTATAATCCTTTTCCTGAAAAAGACCTTGAAAGATTAAGAAAAGAAAAAGCAATTCTCTTTGTCAACAATGGCATTCACCCGGGAGAACCGGATGGAATAGATGCTACCATGATGCTGATGAGAGATCTTGCCACCCAAAAGATCAAAACCCCGCAGAACTTTATTATTGCTGCCATTTCTGCTTACAACGTCAGTGGAATGCTCAACAGAGGCTCCTATTCCAGAGCCAATCAGAATGGACCGGAACAATACGGTTTCAGAGGAAATGCAAGGAATTATGACCTGAACAGGGACTTCGTTAAGGCAGATTCCAAAAATGCCAGAAGCTTTCAGGAAATCTATCAATGGCTGAAACCGGATGTTTTTATTGATAATCATGTCAGCAACGGAGCGGATTATCAGTATACATTTACCTATATTTCCACTTTTAAAGAACGTCTGGGAACCACTCTCGGAAACTATTTCTACAATGAGTATCAGGCTAAAAATCTTGAAGACATGAAGAAACTGGGGTATGAAAGTACTCCTTATGTAAACATTCACGGAGATGTTCCGGAAGTTGGATTTGCCTCATTTGAAGACTCTCCCCGATATTCCACAGGATATACTTCCCTTTTCAATTCTTTAGGAACTGTTCCTGAAACCCATATGCTGAAGCCTTATGACAAAAGGGTTGATGCTACTTACAAATATATGCTGGTGAATCTGCAGAATTTAGATAAGGACTATCAAAAAATAAAAAAGCTTCGCATTGAAAACTTAAAACAGTATCAGGCTGGGAAACAATACGGAATCCGCTGGAAAATTGATTCTACGAAATTTTCTACGATGGATTTTAAAGGCTATGAAGGAAAATACAAGCCAAGTGAAATTTCAGGTAAGCCCAGACTGTATTATGACCGAAATAAACCTTTTACAAAAAATATAAAACTCTTTACTACTGCTGTCCCAACGGGATATATTACTATTCCTAAATATTATGTGATCCCTCAGTCACAGTACCGGGTTCTTGAAGAGTTCAAAAGAAATCATATTCAGATGAAGCCGATTCAGAAGGACAGTACTTTAGCGGTTCAATCTTATAAAATCAAAGATTTCAAAACCGTTAAAAATCCTTATGAAGGGCATTATCTGCATTTTGAAACGACTGTGGATGCTTCCACTAAAAACATAACATTTTCTGCAGGTGATTATCTGGTTCCTACCAGTCAGCCGGGCGTAAAATACATTATAGAAACGCTTGAGCCTGAGGCATTAGACTCTTTCTTTAACTGGAATTTCTTTGATGGAATATTGGCACAGAAAGAATATTATTCTGCCTATATCTTCGAAGATACAGCCGCTGACCTTCTGAAAAAAGATAAAAAACTGAAAGAGGCTTTCGAAACAGCCAGGGCATCAGATAAAAAATTGTCGGAGGACGGAACTGCACAGCTGGATTGGATTTACAGACACTCTCCTTATTTTGAAGAAAAAACATTCAGGCAATATCCTGTTTACAGAGTGTTGTAAATGTTTGTTAATTAATAAGTAAACTAAAAAAGACGTTTCCGGAGAAACGTCTTTTTTTATTATCTTGGTAAACCTCTTTTCAAGGCTAGCTCAGCTCTTTTAATGGCCATTTTCTCTTTCCAGTCCATGTATTTCTTTTTGAAATTGGACTTCATAATGTCGTCAAATTTACGCTGTACAGTAAGGTTCCACAGAGAGTGTGCTTTTACGGCCCATGATTTGTCCCATGCCCTTAAAGAAATAGAGAAACTTCCGTCCAGATATTTCATCCAGTGCCACCATCCTGTAGGCATAAATAAAGTATCACCATGCTCAAGATAGCACTCAATGCCTTCTACACCATCCAACGCCGGGAATTTGGTGAAATCCGGGTTTTCAATATCATAATCTTCCAGTGCATAGGTTGCATATGGAATCTGGTAAAGCCTTTCTTTCCACTTATAATCAAACAGAAGAATATGTTTTCTGCCGTTGAAGTGAGTATGGAAAATATGAGCCATATCAATATCAAAGTGAAGGAACGTCACTGATCCCTTACCGCCAAAGAACATATTGGGGTACTTATCCAGGAAACCTCCCATTAATTCTTTGGGAGAAATATAATCTTCCAGAAGTTTAGGGGCATATTTTATCGGGTCAAAAAGGAAGATTCTGAGATCAGTCGGCTCTCTTTGTATAAGATCAATATAATCTCCAAACTTCATTTTTGCTGCAGATGCATTGATGGGAGCAGAGGGATCTGCCTTTGAGCTGTCATATAGCGGGACCTCCACATCTCCTACAACCTCCTTCATGTATTCCATCGTCCATTTTTGATAAGCAGGCCATTTTTTTGCCATATTTTTGATGACAACGGGCCTTCTTGGCTTCAGATATTTTTCGTAGAAATCTTCTTTCGAAATATCATCTACAACATCTATAGGCTTTAAAATAATTCCCATTTTATAAATTTTATGTTACAAAATTATTAAATATATATTGATGTACCAGTTTTTAATTTTTTTTTAATCTATGATTCAAATCAGATTTTACTATTTGGAACAGATAAAAATATCAAAATTTCTATTATTGTTAAGAATGTTCCTTTATTGATTTAATAAGACAAAATACATAAAGATTTTGTTACAGGATTTAAAAAAATAATCAGGCTGCGTTTTTATAAAATTGATATGCCAAATATAGTTTTTAAGAAAAATAATCAGTAGTGTAAAGATCTATAAGTTATGATGAATTGATTTTTAAATGCATATTTTATTGAAAAAATCAAAACTTTAATAAATATCACTACATTTGTAGTGATAAATGATTTAACCTTTATCCATAAAATTCATCTTTATAAAAAGTGTAACAAAAACCAATAACCATTAACTAATTGAGCAAATAATAAGTATGAAAAAAAATATTTCCTTATTTCTGATGCTTTTCTTTACGGTGCTTACTTTCGCACAGAAAACGGTTTCAGGAAAGATCACTGATGATGACGGAGTGGCGATACCAAGTGCCAGTGTGACGATAGAAGAGCCTGGAAAAGATGCTATTCTGGCTTACGGAATTACGAATTCCAAGGGGGAATATAAAGTGACCTTTACTTCAGCAGAATCCAATGTGGATCTTAAAGTGAAGGCCTTTAACCAGAAACCCCTTACAAAACAGATCAGCAACAGCGACCAGACCCTGAATTTCAAAATGCAGTCTGAAGCAACAGAAATTAAAGAAGTACAGCTGAAAACGAAAATGATCACCGCAAGAGGAGACACGATCTCTTACGATCTTAAAGCGTTCAACAGCAAAAACGACAGAACCCTGGCAGATGTAATGAAAAAGATTCCGGGGATTGAAGTCAACAATGACGGAACAATCCTGTACCAGGGGAATGCCATCAATAAATTTTATGTCAACGGAAAAGACCTTATGGAAGGAGGTTATGGAACCATCAACAACTCTCTTCCAAAGGATGCGGTACAGAAAGTAGAAGTTCTCGAAAATCACCAGCCGGTAAAAATCCTGCAGGATAAAGTGCCTTCAGATCAGGCAGCCATCAATATCAAGCTGAAAAATTCTGTAACCATGACAGGTAGAGGAGAAGTGGGATCCGGTTTCGGAGATCCATGGCTTTGGAATGTAAAACTGACTCCCATGTTTTTCGGGCAGAAAAGCCAGTGGGTGGTCAATTATAAAACCAATAATATGGGTGAGCAGGTGGAAAATGAAGGAAATATTCTGGCATTCGGAAGCTCATGGGAAGGAAGAAGAAGTAATATTTCTCAGAATAACTGGTTGAGTGTAGAGAATGCAGAGACTCCTAACCTTCCGGTAAAAAGATATTTAATGAACAGTGTTCATTACCTTTCTGCAAATTACCTTACCAATATTGATAAAAAGAAAGAATGGGAGCTTAAGGCCAATGCAAACTATACTAATAACGCAGTAGAAAGAGAATCAAATAGTGTTACCAGAGATATCCAGCAGGGAACACAATACACAACAAGGTTCCTGAATAATTTCTATACGGATAAACTAAAAGGAGAATTGATCTTTACAAAAAATGCTAAAAAAGGTTTTTTTAAAAATACAACTACATTTTCACAGTTTTGGAACGGGGATAGGGCTTTTGCAGAAAGAAATGATAAAAATGGTTACAGGATAGGAAATGAAGCTTTGGAATCACCCACAACATCTTTCCAGAACTCTCTGAGTACCATTATTCCATGGAAGGAAAAAATGGTAAACTTTAAATCTTATATTAATTATCAGAATGACAGGCAGACCTTAGAAATTTCTCCAGCCGATTATTTGCAGTTTCCTTACAAAGAATCAAATAGTACAGACTTAACTACTATTAAATTCACGCCAGGAAGTACTGTTTTGCAATATTTCAGAATTAAATCTTTAGATACTTCGCATTCTGCAAATATCAGTTTTTCTTCTAAGGGTTGGACTTTTACACCGCAAGTAGGACTCGACTTTTCAACAGATAAACTGATAACAAATTTCGATGGAAGTACAGTTAATGATAAACCAGACTTTGCGACATTAAACTACGAAAATGACTTAAAGTTTACGAGAATTAATCCATCTGCTTCAGTGGGAATTAATTATAAATCTGAATCATGGAGCTTATTTTCAAGTTTTCCTGTTAATTTTAATAATATCAAAGCTGAAGATGCTTTCAGAAATGTTTCGAAATCTCTTAGCAAAGTAACATTTACTCCTAATATTTTTGCACAATATTCATTTGCTTCATTCTTCAAAGCCAGTGTGAATGGAGGAATCAGTAACAATTTTGGAGATATTCAGACTGCTTATGCCGGCTATATTTTAATAAGTCCAGGTGGATTTAATAAAATGAATCCTAAAAATCCAATACCTGAAACCAATACAAAAAATGGAGGATTGCGATTGGAGTACAGAAATCCGCTGAATAATCTATTTTTTAATGTAGGCTATAGGCTAAGTGATACAAAAAATAACCTTTTGGCTTCAAGCATAGTTAACGAATCAGGATTTAGTGAAATTGAGTATATAGAAAAAGAAAACAAAAGAACAAACAACAGTTTATATGCAGAAATTGGAAAATATTTTCCGAAGTTTAAAACCAATGCATCATTCAGCTATAATAATAGCATCTCAAAATCTCAATCTATAAGAAACACAGATCTTATTGATACTAAAACTAATGGTAATACATTAGGATTTAAATTCAATAATACCTATTTCTCGTGGATGAGTGTTGATTTCAATATGACCAAATCATGGAATAAGCAAAGTAATGGAATCATTCAGAATGATCTTGGTAAAACGGAGGGATATACTCATAATTTAAATGTATTTTTCTATCCTTTGGAAAATCATACTATTGGTTTTTACTGGGATCAGATCAATTCAAAATTAGGGCAAACAAAATTAAACAATGGGTTTTTTGATGTTTCATACCAATTCAGCTGGTCTAAGAAAAAAGTTGATTTTGAATTAAAATGGATGAATATTGCAGATAGAAAAGTATTTGAAAAAATAAATGTTGGGGATGCAACTATTACCCAGACAACTATGCAACTCCGCCCAAGCCAGGTTATGCTAACCGTAAAATTCAACTTTAAATAAAATAAAAACCAATCCATGCGGATTGGTTTTTTGTTGAGATATACTTAGATAGTAATTAAAAACTTTGCTGGTCTGCTGAAGGCCCATAGCTTCCTGGCAAAGGAATATTATTCAGTCTGTAATATACGCCCAGCTGGGCCCTGTGATGGGTAATCTGGTTTAAAGCGTGGCGTATGGCCCCGTATTTACTCCAGCTTGCCAGCTCATGGCCGTCATTTTTAATGGTCCAGCTTGGTTTCAGATCCTCTTCAGTACTGTTTTCCAATGCTGTCTTTGCTGACTGATAGTCTTCTTCCAGCTTTTTCATAAGATCATCTTTGGTGGAAAGAACTGTTGGTTTGTAGTCTCCTTTGGCAAAATCAAGTTCGGAAGTCTTCAAAATAGTATTCGGCCATTCAAAAACTTCTACAAGGTGTGTGGCAAGAGGCATCATTTTCATGCTTTTTTCATGGGGAGCATAATCATTTTTTCCCTCAGGGAATCGTTCAATAAATTTTTTTGTGGTTTGGAATTCTCCCTCCAGTTCGGATTTTAATTGAGATAAAGTATCCATAATATTTTGTTTTTTAGAAACTTAAAGGTAAGCGTTTTAAAAATGAAAATGTTTTAAGAGAATCATAATTTTTTAAGTTGTAAAGATTGAAACGGAAGAATATTTTTTACTGGAAAATAAAATTTGAAAAAAATTGTAACAAAATAAAACATGCGGTTACTAATTATATAAACTTGCTACAATGAAAAAGTTATTCTCCATATTTCTTATTGCACTTTTTGCTTTTGCAGGAGCTCAGGAATCTAAAGAGACAGCCAACCGTTTCTTTTATGAACTGACTTTTAAGCCTAAGAAAGATTCAGCGAAACTGGATAAGATTATTACCATTCTTGATATTACACCCAAAAAATCAATTTATCAGGATTATACTATGCCGGCTCAGGATTCTATCATTAAAGTACAGATAGAAGAAATGGAGAAGACCAAGTCTTTTAAAGATATGACTAAGCTGATAAAATGGCCGAAATTCTCTTATAAGATTATTAAAAGTTATCCGGACATGAAGGTTCAGTATGTAGACAGAATCAGCAGAAACCTGTTCTCATATGAGGATGATCCGAAATTACAATGGAGCATTTTGCCAGATAAACAAAAAGTAGGAGAATATAATGCTCAGAAAGCAACTACTGAATTTGGTGGCAGAAAATGGACAGCATGGTTCAGCTCAGATATTCCTTTTCAGGATGGACCGTATAAATTTAAAGGTCTTCCAGGTCTGATTGTAAAAATTGAAGATGCTGATAAAAACTATTCTTGGCAACTGAGCGGAAATAAGAAGATCGAAAACTATGATGAATTGTCATATGCAGATAAGATCAATGCTAAAATGGGAATGATGAGCAATACAATAACTCCTACATCTAAAGAAAAGTTCTTGAAATCTTATGAAGGATACAAAGCAGATCCTTTCGCTGAATCTCGTCCATATATGACAGCAGAAAATATGAGCAGGCCAATGCCTGGAACAGATGGAACAGTAGGAGACTTTATGAAAAGACTTGAAAAACAGGTGAAAGATTTCTTCGGATCCAATGACAATCCAATAGAAAAAGAACAACCTTCTGACAAGAAGAAGAAATAGACTTCATATCAACTAAATTATATTTTGAATCACCCCAGATACAGCAATGTGTTTGGGGTGATTTCTTTTATGATAAAACGTTATTTAGATTAAATTTAAATAGCGTATATTTGCAGGACTAAAAATTAGGCTTTGAAAGAGAACGGATTACATAAATTAAGTGGATTCCCTAAAAATAAAATGGGGAAGATATTGGGATATGATAACGACCATCTTAAAATGCCCAATAAAATTATTGAAATGGGACTTCTTCCGGAAACCACTTTCAGGATTTTGTATCAGGCTCCGTTCAGCGGCCCCATGTATGTAGAGTTTGGAGCTGAAAAAAGCCGGATTGCTCTTCGTGAGGAAGAAGGAGATTACATCATTGTTGAAGAATTGAATTAATGCAGGAAAACAAGAAAAAACAGATACTTTTAGTCGGGAATCCTAATGTAGGGAAGTCAACGGTTTTCAATACACTTTGCAACAAAAAGCAGAAAACCGGAAACTACGCCGGCGTTACCGTTGCCAGTCATTCGGGGAACTATGTTTATAAAAACGAAGAAGTGGAGGTGATAGACCTTCCGGGTTCGTACAGCGTATACCCGAGTTCAGAAGATGAAGCTATTTTTTCCAAATACCTGATTGACGAGCAGGAAAACTATGCGGGGGTTGTTTATATTCTTGAAGCATTAAGTTTAAAAAGGGGCCTGCTTCTGTTTCAGCAGATCCAGGACCTCGGAATTCCGATGATTCTGATTGTTAATCAGATTGATCAGGCAGAAAGAAGAGGTATTACTATAGATATTCAAAAGTTTTCAGAAGCACTGGGCATTAAAATTATTCAGACCAATGCCAAAGAGCAAATAGGAATTGATGCAGTAAGGGAAGCCGTTTACAGCAATGAATTTGTAAAAACAGATAAAGTTTCTTTTGAAACACCAAACGAACATAGGGATTTTATTCAGAAGCTGGCAGCCCATAAAGGTTTTGACAATGAATATAAAGCCTGGATGAGCCTCTCATTGGGGACAGATCTCGGAAGAATAGGCTCGGTAATGGAACTGCTCAATGAGCCTGATTCCAAAAGCCTGGTTCCTAAAAGATTACAGGTTCAGGAAACTGTCAGAAGATATCAGAATGTAGACAAAATCCTGGCTGATATTATTTCTAAAAAAGCTCAGTTCAAAGAATTAGTTACTGAAAAGCTGGACAAAGTTTTAGTTCATAAATTCTGGGGATACGTAGTCTTTTTAGCGATTCTCCTGATTATTTTCCAAAGCGTTTTCTTCCTCGCAGAATATCCGATGAGCTGGATTGAAGATACTTTCTCCTGGCTGGCCGCATTTACAAGTGAGCATCTTCCCGAAGGACCAATTAATTCATTGATTTCAAATGGAATCGTTCCCGGAATAGGAGGAATCGTAGTTTTTGCACCACAGATCGGAATCCTGCTGTACTTCCTTTACCTGCTGGAAGATTCCGGATATATGGCAAGGGTTGTATTTCTGATGGACAGACTGCTGCGTCCTTTCGGGCTAAACGGTAAAAGTATCGTTCCGCTTGTATCAGGTACTGCCTGTGCTATCCCGGCAGTGATTTCTACCAGAAACATTGAGAATGTGAAAGAAAGGCTGCTGACGATATTGGTAACACCCTTTATGACATGCTCGGCAAGACTTCCTGTATACAGTATCATCATCGGACTGATTATTTCAGAAGGAACATTTTTAGGAATAAAATATAAAGCACTGGTCTTAATGGGAATGTACCTTCTGGGCTTCCTGGTCGCTTTATTCTCAGCATCAATTCTTAAAAGATTTATTAAAAGTAAAGGAAAAACGTACCTGGTAATGGACCTTCCGGCCTATAAAAAACCACTTTTCGGATATGACTTTAAAATGGTTTTAGGAAAAGTATGGGATTTCATTACCGGAGCCGGAAAAATAATCTTTATTGTCAGTATCATTATCTGGTTCCTGAGTTACTTCGGGCCAAGCCAGAAAGCAGATCAGTTCGTCGCTACCGATGTTCACCTTGATCATTCTTACCTTGCGAAAATGGGTAAAGGAATAGAACCTGTTATTGCTCCGCTCGGCTACGACTGGAAAATGGGGGTAGGAATCCTTACCAGCTTTGTGGCAAGAGAAGTTTTCGTAGGCACAATGTCTACACTTTACAGTCTTGAAGATGATGCCCCGGAAGTAAAAGTAATTGATAAAATGAGAAGAGATGTAAAGCCCAACGGAGAAAAAGTTTTCAGCTTTGCAACCGGAATTTCGGTTCTTCTTTTCTACGCATTTGCAATGCAGTGTGTTTCTACACTGGCAGTAGTCTACAGAGAAACCAAAAGCTGGAAATGGACCGGCTTTCAGGTGGTCATGATGACAGGTTTGGCATATTTTGTGTCGATGATAGTATATCAGATTTTAAAGTAATGGACTCATCATTAATCATTCAGTATGTACTTGTTATACTCATTGTAGCATTCGCCTGCTACTCTCTGTTTAAAGTACTAAAAAAGAACTTTGCTCCTAAGAAATTCAGTTCCAAAAGAACCCACTGCGATAAAGATTGCGGCTGTTCTTAATATTGGGTTCATCGGATAATTAAAAAAAATGTAGTAATTTCATTTTTCTAATGTAAATTATTAATTTGAATTTCTTAAAGACAGGATTACCTATATTATTTTCTTTATTTGTCCTTCAGGTAAAGGCACAGTCAGATACTGTCAATACCAAGTCTTATGCAGACCAGGTAATGATTCGTGTGAATCTTGATACTAATATTGAGAGCTATGTTTTTTCAGCAGGAGAAGGTAAGGATGCGTTCAGGATGGACCTGTCAATCAACAATAAAACGAAAACATCCCTTTCTGTCGATTATAGAATCATAAGTGCGACGGTATCATTTGCGCCCAGGTTTTTAGATGGAAATAATGATGATGAAATGAAAGGAAAAAGTTCTTATACCGATCTAAGCTTCAGATTTTTCCCCGGAAGATTTATCCAGAACGTTTATTATAAAAATGTAAGGGGCTTTTATGTAGAAAATATGAAAGACCTTTCCCCAGGATGGCAGGAAGGACGAGATCCGTACATTCAGTTTCCGGATCTGAGGGTGCAAACCTTTGGCGGTTCAACATCCTATATTCTCAAGGAAAATTTTTCAGCAAGAAGCATCTACACCCAGGGAGAATGGCAGAAGAAAAGCAGTGGCAGCTGGATTCCGTTTGTGGATTATGATCTTACCATTTTCAGAAATACAATTGACGGCGTCAAAAGCAAGGAAATACAGTATAATATCGGAGGAAATATCGGGTATTTCTATAATTGGGTGATTGGAGATAAGGTTAATATTTCACCTTATCTGACCGTCGGGATCGGAGGAAAGTTCTCCAGCTACACGGATATTGAGAACGGAAGTGCTAAAAAAAATGCGCAATATGCAACCATAAGAATGCAGGGAGGCCTTCATATAGGCTATAATACTGACCGGTTTTTATTCGGAGGTAAAATGAATTTTAAAAGCTATGCATACGACCAGAAAGATAACCAGACTGTGGAAAATAATAACCTTTATGGACTGTTATATATAGGCTATCGCTTTGCACCACCGAAAGTTGTAAAAAATACCTACGATAAAATTCAAAAAAAGATTCCCGTTCTATAAGTTCAAAGGTCTTTTAAGTATCTTTGCGATGGAAAATTTAGAAAAACAAAATAAAAAACATCATGTCATTAATAAAATCTATTTCCGGAATTCGCGGAACCATTGGAGGAAGAGTAAATGATAACCTGACACCGCTGGATGTGGTAAAATTCGCATCCGCCTTCGGAACATGGCTTCAGAATAATAAAAACAAAAAAGATCTTACCCTTATCATTGGAAGAGATGCCAGAATTTCTGGACAGATGGTTTCTTCCCTGGTTACTGCTACTTTGCAGGGACTGGGAATAAATGTAATAGATCTTGGTCTTTCTACCACGCCAACTGTTGAAGTAATGGTTCCTGAGCTGAATGCAGACGGAGGAATCATCCTTACTGCTTCCCATAATCCAAAACAATGGAATGCCCTTAAATTATTAAACGAAAAAGGAGAATTCATCAGCGGGGAAAATGGAGCAGAAGTACTGGCTTTGGCAGAAAGTGAAGACTTCAACTATGCAGAAGTAGACGATCTTGGGAAATATGAAACAAGAGATGATGCTTTTGATATTCATATCCAGCAGATTCTGGATCTGCCGATGGTAGATGTGGAAGCAATCAAAGCGAAGAAATTTAAGGTGGTTCTGGATGCTGTGAACTCTACAGGAGGAATCGCGATTCCTATGCTTTTGGATAAATTAGGCTGTGAAACCATCAGATTGTATTGTGAACCAACCGGACACTTTCCACATAATCCTGAACCTTTGAAAGAACATTTGGGAGATATCTGTGAGCTGGTAAAAAAAGAAAATGCAGACTTAGGAGTAGTGGTAGATCCGGATGTAGACCGATTAGCCCTTATTGATGAAAAAGGAGAAATGTTCGGAGAAGAATATACGCTGGTAGCCGTTGCTGATTACTTATTGAAACATAAAAACGGAGTGGCTGTTTCCAACCTTTCTTCAAGCCGAGCTTTGAGAGATGTGGCACATGCACACAACTCAGAATACTTTGCAAGCGCAGTAGGGGAAGTAAATGTAGTTACTCTGATGAAAGAGAAAAACGCAGTGATCGGAGGAGAAGGAAACGGAGGAATTATCTATCCAGATTTACATTACGGAAGAGACTCTTTAGTAGGAGTTGCCCTGTTCCTGACTCATTTAGCCAAAGAAAACAAAACCGTTTCTGAACTAAGAGCAGGCTATCCAAGCTATTTTATGGGTAAAAAGAAAATAGAACTTACGCCGGAGATTGATGTAGACGCTATCTTAAGTAAAATGGAACAGGAATATCAGAATGAAGAAGTTTCTACTGTTGATGGTGTTAAAATAGACTTTGAAAACAATTGGGTTCACCTTAGAAAATCCAATACAGAGCCAATCATCAGAATTTATACTGAAGCTAAATCTCAGGAAGAAGCAGATCAGTTGGGAGATGATATCATTGCAAAAATCAAGAGTTTAATCTAAAAAATATACGAAGAACGGACAATGCGTCCGTTCTTTTTTATATCAGGAATGTTTGAACATATCAAAGACAGGTTTCCTTTCCCCAAAGAAAAATGGAGAAAATTTGTAAGCGGCTTCGAACGTATGGAAGTTCCTGCCAAAACTTTGCTTTTACAGGAAGGGGAGATTTCCTGTAATGCCTATTACATAGAAAAAGGAATGGCAAGAGCCTGGTATAATAATGACGGAAAAGACGTAACATTCCAGTTTTTTCTTGAAAATACGATGTTTTCTTCCCTTGAAAGCTTTAAAAAAGGCTCGCCAAGTATGGTATCGTTCGAGACCATAGAACCTTGTATTTTATATAAAATCAGCAGATCTGATGTGGAAGCTTTCCTGGAAGAAGTTTATGAAAAACCCGAACTCAGAAATCTCTTTATGGATGCTCTTTTTGAAAGAATATTTGATTATATGAAGCATTTCTTTTCATTCATTAAAGACACACCGCAGCAACGATATTTGAATCTGGTAAAGCAAAAACCGGAGATTATCAAAAGAGTCCCCCAGCATTATATTGCCTCCTATCTCGGTATTACCACCGTACATCTCAGCAGGATCAAAAGCAAAATATTGAAAGAAAGACTGGAATAAGCAGGAAGATGGAAGCCGGAAGTTTAAAAAGAAACTGCATAAATTCTGACTCATCTTAAATGCAATGTTCGCAAAGAATAATAGGTATTGTTGAAAATGTTCGCAAAGGCGTTCCTCTCAGTGATGTTAACTGTTATTTGCTGAACGAAGTGCCCTTGCGAACAAATTAATACTTGCTCTTCTATTTCCTGGCGTCCTCTGCGTTTTAATCTATTGCCCGCTTATAAACTTCCAGCCTTCTGCTTCCGGCTTCCTTTCTTAAAATGATAACAAATGTTATCGTTCCATAGCATTCACTCCTCATAATTTTGTTTAAAAATTAAAAGAATGAAAGCAGCAGTAGTATTTGAAAAAGGAAATATTCCTCAATACACCGATTTTCCTGAGCCTGAAGCACAGGAAAATGAAATTATAGTTACAGTGAAAGCCGCGGCTATTAAAAACCTTGACAGAGCCAGAGCTGGTGGAAATCACTATTCAACAGATAATCAGGAACACCAGCCAACAATTATCGGGACAGACGGAGCAGGATATCTGGAAAACGGAAATAAAGTCTATTTTTTCAGTAAAAAAGGAACCGTAGCAGAAAAAGCAGCAGCAGATAAAAAAATGATCATTCCGATTCCTGAAAAACTGGATTTCTCTATAGCAGCTGCATTGCCCAATGCGGTGATGGGCTCTGCAATGGCATTAAAATTCAAGGCGGGATTACGACAGGGTAATACTGTTCTGATCAATGGGGCAACAGGAATTACGGGTAAAATTGCGGTTCAGGTTGCCAGGCTATACGGAGCGGGTAAGATTATCGTTACCGGAAGAAATGAAGAATCGCTTTTAGCTTTACGTGAATTAGGTGCCGATGAGGTGGTTTCTCTCAAACTGGAGGAACATGATTTTAAGCAAAAAATAAAAGAAATTCACAGGGAAAGGCCTATAGATATTATTTTGGATTATATCTGGGGACATTCCGTAGAAATGATATTATCTGCCCTTAAAGGAGATGGCAGCTTTTCCCATAAAACAAGGCTGGTAAACGTAGGAGGAATGAGCGGAGATGCCATTCAGCTGTCTTCACAGGTTCTGCGGGGGACTGATATTCAGATTTCCGGATCGGGATTGGGAAGCTGGACGAAGGAAGAAACAGTACTTTTGTTCTCAGAAATTATTCCCGGAATGTTTCAGGCCGCCGTAGATGGAAAAATAAAAATGGAAACACAGGACATTGATATTAAAAATATCGAAACTGTATGGAACGCTGAGATACAAAGCGGAAAACGCCTGGTCATAAGAATTTAACCCCAATTTCCGTTTTTTTATCCACAATCCTTTTATCGGTTTTCTTTTTTTACTATTTTTATAATAGAAATTTATGAAATGGAAAATTCAAAAAAAAGTTGCAACTTTGCATAAATATTTGAATATCAGTTTCAGATGTATTATTAACTAAACGTTTGCCGAGGTTTGTAAGTAAATTCAGACATCAGGCCGACAAAGAGGACACTATTGGAAGAGTATTTTGGAAATGAACTTGTAAAAAAGTTCGAGGAAATGATGGAAAACAATGACGAATTCTACTTCGATACCGAAGAGCTGGAAGACATTATTGTTTATTATTTGGAGCTTGGTGATTTTAATTACGCAGATATGGCGGTTAATTATGGGCTTAAGCTTCACCCTAATTCGTTGGATATTAAGATCAAAAGACTTGAGATCCTTCTGGAGTGGGAAGAGTATAATACGGCGAAAGAACTTATTGACGAACTGAAAGGTGCTTCTATGGAGAATACAGACTTTTTGGTTTGCTACGCCAAGTATTATTCGAACTTAGGAAATCCCAGAAAATCCATTGAAATCTGCAAAAAAGCTTTGACATTAGAGGAAGAAGAAAACTTTCTCCACAACTTTATTGCGGATGAATATGTGAATCTCGGAGATCCTTTTAACGCTCTTAAGCATTACAGGAAAGCACTGAAAGAAGATCCGGCGGATGAATATGCGCTGGAAAACTGTATGGTATGCTTCAGTGACCTGAATAAGAGTGAGGAGGCAATTGCCTTTCTTAATGAATATTTAGATGAATTCCCTTATTCTGAAACCGCCTGGTTTGAATACGGACAATTCTATTTCAACAGAAAAAATTATGATGAAGCGATAAGAGGGTATGATTATTTATTGGCAATCAACTCCAATTCAGTAGGAGTATATGCTAATAAAGCAGCCTGTTATGAAGCTTTGGGACAATATCAGAAGGCAATCGACACTTATGAAGAAATGCTGGAGCTGGAATATACAAAAGCATTTACCTTCTATAAGATCGGATTATGCAACAAGGCTTTAAAACAGCCTATCCTGGCTTTGAATGCATTCCAGAAATCATTGAGAGAAGACCCTCAGTTTTATCTTGCCATGATGGAACAGTCTTATCTTTATGAAGAAATGGGCGGAATGTCCGAAGCATTGCATTTTGCCAAAGAAGCTACCCAGCTGAATGAAAACAACCTTGATTATCAGAAGAGACTGGCGTTTTTATTCATCGATTCCGGGAAGTTTGAAGAAAGCCTCTCATGTCTTAAAAAGCTGGTAGATGCAGAGCCTTCAAGGTTTTACAACTGGTATGCCTATTCAGAAGTTTTGATGTTGGTAGGAGAATATGAAGATGCGGTGACGGTTTTGAATAAAGCTATTAAAAGGCATCACAGGGCTGAACTGTTTTATCAGTTAAGCAACTGTTATTTCAATCTGAAAGAGCAGGATAAAGGAATGGAATCACTTCAGAAAGCACTGGATCTTGATCCGTCTTTGGTTAAGGATATGCAGAAAAAATATCCTTTCATTAAAGATGAAGTAAAAAAGGTTAAGGCCGGTAAAGTGAAGAAAAAGAACTAGATTTATCTGAAAAATAACAAAAAACCTGCAAAACTGCAGGTTTTTTTATTGATAATTATATTCGTAAAAAAACTTATCTGGTGTACTGCTGTTAGGGTTTCCGTTCGCGTCAAGAGACTGTCTGCTTTCTTCAGATGGATAACCGGCAGTATTAAAAGTTGTTGTATACTTATGCTGAGTTGTTCCGGTGGCTGTTCCCCCTCCGGCTGTGGAGCTGGTAAACTCTCCCTTATAACTGCTTAAGCTGTTTTTTATATTCGAAAATAACATGCTGACACCATCACTGCTCTCATTTCCATTGAATATGATCTTATCAAAACCTTTCACATTTTTAAAAGGATAATTTTTATCCGTGTAAGTATAGGTTTCTTTTTCTGTATAATTAACTGTATTTCCATTTACGGTTCCTGTCCCTGAACCTAGACTGCTTACCATATTTCCGTTGCTGTAGGTAAACACGCTGTTGATGGTCGAAGAACCGGCAGTTCCCGAATTCGTCTGTCTTTTTACATTGATTTCTGTATTACTGGTGTAGGTGTAGGTAAATGAAACAGTGTTTTGTAATGTTCCGGTAGTGGAATATTCCTTAATGACTGCTGACGACATGCGCCCACTGGAATAGCTATACTCAGCAGTACTTTCAAGAACATTATTTTCGTAATTTTTGATACCTGTAATGTAATCGTCAGTATAGGAAAACTCCACTCTCTGACCATGGTTAATGTTATTGATCATGCTGATGATCTTCGTTCCGTTGTAATTGACTTTCATGACAATACCATCTATTGTCATTTTAGTAGGAAGTATCACATTCTGAGCCGAAGGGTCGCTGTTGTCAAAAGAGATGTTGTCTGAATCAGAACAGGATAGGGTAAACAAGGCTATGGAGCCATAAAGTAGAAGTTTTTTCATAGCTATAAGTTAAATCGGCCCAAATATAATTTAATTTATAACATCATATTACTTTTTAGGATTTGTTCTTAAAAATATCAGTCCGCCTATGATGATTCCTGCTCCTGTAAATTGTAAATAAGTCAGCTGTTCGCCATCAATAATCCCCCAGATAATGGCTACAATGGGCATTACCAAAGTTACAGTTGAAGCAAAAAGAGGGCTGGAAACTTTCAGTAAACGGTAATTCATCATCATCGCCAGGCCCGTTCCGAAAATAGATAAAAGGCTGACGAACATCAGCCCCAGCAGATTATCCTTCGAAAAACTGAATTCAGAAAAAAAACCTGTACATGTCAATGCAATAATAGAAGGAAATATCAAAACAAACGAGAAAACAAAAGCAGACAAAACAGTGGAGGAGACTTCCATAAGTTTTGATTTTACAGTTGTTGTACTCAGGGCGTAGCATAAAGTAGCTAATAAAAGCAGAAGAATCGGAATCATTTTAAACTCTCCGCTGTCACCACCTCCAAATGCAAGGATACAGACCCCTGTGAAGCTTATTAACGTTCCGATGATCTGTTTTTTGGTTGTTTCAAACTTCCACACCAGTGCGCCGACAATGATCACGAAAATAGGCATCATGGAATTGATAATCCCTGCAATGCTGCTGCTAATCTCAGTTTCAGCAATCGGAAACAGGAACATTGGAATGAAATTTCCGGTAAAAGCTGCCAGAATCAACCATTTCAGATGTTTTTTAGGGAAAAGCTTATAATTGGAAATGGCAACCGGAAGTAAAATGATCCCGGCAATAAGCACTCGCAAAGACCCTACCTGAAAAGGATTGAAATGTTCCAGTGATTTTTTGATTAAAATAAAGGATGATCCCCAGATAATACTCAGGACAATCAGAAGAACCCATTTTTCTTTATCTGCGTTCATTATTTTCGTGTAAGATTTTTAGAAATTCTTTTTTAGGAATCATTTTTGCCCCTAAGCTTTCAAGGTGCTCTGTATGGGATTGACAA
The DNA here is from genome assembly GCF_051011775.1 of Chryseobacterium amylolyticum. Classification (NCBI taxonomy): domain Bacteria; kingdom Pseudomonadati; phylum Bacteroidota; class Flavobacteriia; order Flavobacteriales; family Weeksellaceae; genus Chryseobacterium; species Chryseobacterium amylolyticum. The sequence continues at coordinate 67,236 of NZ_JBPCHX010000003.1, read as the reverse complement.
TCAATCAATTCAATTGTATTTTTGTTACTTTCTACAAAATGGATAAACCCGGCTTTGGAAGCATTGCTCACCTTGGCAAACATACTTTCTCCACAGAACACATTCCCGATCTGCAATCCGTAAAAACCTCCTACAAGCGCCCCATCCTGCCATACTTCCACGCTTCTGGCCAGCCCATACTCATGAAGCTGGATAAAAGAATCCATCAGCTCATCGGAAAGCCATGTACCTGACTGTCCCTTCCGGGTTGCCTGCTGGCAGTTTCTGATCACCTCCCTGAAATTCTTATTCTCAGAAAAAGTAAAAACATTCCTGTTCAGGATTTTTCTCATGGATTTTGAAACCCTCAATTCTGCAGGAATTAGCACGAATCTTGGATCCGGACACCACCAAAGAATCTCCTCTCCGGGATTGTACCAGGGAAAAATCCCCAATTGATAGGCAAACCAAATACGTTCTACGGAGAGGTCACCTCCAAAGGCAATCACTCCCTCATGACCGTCATACAGTTCAGGGTCTGGAAATGAAATCTCGTTCTCGTCTAATCGGACCATTTTTAGAAAAAAAATCCCACTTCAAAAAGCAGGATTTATATTGATCTTTATTCTTTAATTAAAAAGGCAAATCATCATCGTCATCACCAGCAAACGGATTCTCATTTGAAACTGGAGAAGCAGATTGCTGAGGCATTGCCTGAGTAGGTTCTGAAGCATTATCAAATACTTTCTCTACTCTCCATCCTGTAATAGAGTTGAAATATTTAGTCTCACCCTGAGGAGAAACCCATTCTCTACCTCTGATGTTGATTCCTACTTTTACATTTTCTCCTTCCTTAAGGTTATCTAATAAACTGATTTTATCAGATAAAAATTCTATGTTTATCGGCTGTGGATACTGTTCCTGGGTCAAAATAACCATTTCTCTTTTTTGAAACCCGCTCGCAAATGTTTGAGCATCAAAAAGTTTCTTTACCGTTCCTTGTAATTCCATATCGTAAATATTAACGTTGTAAAAGTAAGAAAATGAAATGTAATAAAAGGTGCCGTGAAAAAAAAATGTGGAAATTTTAATTTTTTTTCCTGAAAAGTTTGGTACTAAAGGAAATTGTCCTATATTTGCACTCACAAAAACGAAGCAAGCTCTTTAAAACTTACAATATAAAAAAACCAGCGGATGTGGTGTAATTGGTAGCCACGCCAGACTTAGGATCTGGTGCCGTGAGGCGTGGGGGTTCGAGTCCCTTCATCCGCACTATGCGAAAATAGCTCAGCTGGTAGAGCACAACCTTGCCAAGGTTGGGGTCGCGGGTTCGAATCCCGTTTTTCGCTCCACACCATGCCCTGGTGGTGGAACTGGTAGACACGCAGGACTTAAAATCCTGTGTCCGCAAGGACGTACGGGTTCAAGTCCCGTCTGGGGTACAAGACCCTCTGTAATATCTTACGGAGGGTTTTTTGTTTTAATAGAGAGTGTTCTTTAAATAAAATTTTTATATTTGTAAGAAATATAGCCTGAATCTGTAAATTCAGATCAGCAAACCAGCGGATGTGGTGTAATTGGTAGCCACGCCAGACTTAGGATCTGGTGCCGTGAGGCGTGGGGGTTCGAGTCCCTTCATCCGCACTATGCGAAAAACTCTTTGGAGTTACCGGAAGATTGGAACTTTTGTTCGAATCTTTTTTTTTCGCCCTTCACCATGCCCTGGTGGTGGAATTGGTAGACACGCAGGACTTAAAATCCTGTGTCCGCAAGGACGTACGGGTTCAAGTCCCGTCTGGGGTACAAGCCCTCCGTATGATAGTACGGAGGGCTTTTCTGTTTTATAATCTTCAAACTTTTTGCAAAGTCCATAAGCTGATGCTTTCTCAGTTGTTGAGCAGATCCGTTTTCTTTTCCAGTTTTTCCAGTCTTTCAAAAATGCTTGTGAAAATATTTTTCTCAGCAGTTGAAACATACCCTACAATCTTATAATATTCCTGATTGTTTATAGACTGATGATCAGTTGCATACTGAAGATTTTTGTTGGTGTACACCAGCAAATTGTTAATGGAGTCCGTTTTCGGATCTGTTTTATTCAGAAATAAAATATCACCGGATTGATATTGAGGAAGTGGAGGTTTTTCAGAAGTAAATTCATAAACGAGATCAACCGATGCTAATATTTTTTGCCATATTGAAGTGTAAAGAGGGGCTTTCTCTGTTTCTACGCTGCTTTGCATCATTAATTCAGGAAAAAGTATATGTTGATCAGTATCAGAAACACTTTTCAGCTGTTTTTCCCGGACAGGTTCAGTCAGCAGTTGATTAAGGGTAAGATTAAAATGATCGGCAACCTTTAGTATAGTTTCAATTTTAGGTTCTGCACGCCCTTCTTCATAAGAACTTATCACACCCCTGTTGAGACCGAACAGATCGGCGAAAGCCTTTTGGCTCAATCCTTTAACCTGTCTTATTTTCTTAATATTAGTTCCGAAAAAGCTCATCCTGTCCAAAATTTTTTGCAAATATAAAAATGCAAAACACCTTATGCTAAATATATTTGCATGAATGCTGTTTCGGATAGAATCAAATTGTTCTGAAAAAAGGAAGATAAGTTCCTTTAAAAAATCTGTACCCATAATATTGTATAGTTCTGTATCTGTATCCAAACTTAAATACTCCATAATTTTGTTTGGCTAAAGAAGAAAATATGGAAACAATGGTTCAACATCAGAAACAGTTTCAATATGTTGAAGCTTATATATCAGACATGCTGGTGCTGAAAAATATTTTTCTGGAAACACAGCATCTGAAGATCGCAGATAAGAATTTCGGACTTCCTTTTCTTTTGGCTAAGAATGGAGGGGAAGTAGTTGCTTTTGCCAGTCTCATCGTAAATGAAAAGAATGAAATTTCCTTTAAAATATATGATAAAAGAAAAATGACTGATGCTGAAAAGCGGAACTTCTTTTCCTGTGCAGAAAGATATTTTAAAAATAATAATACACCTAACTTCAAGGATCCGGAACAATTAAAAAGCAGTATCAGCAGTATGATCAGCTGGCTTAATCCTTAATAAAGATGGGAAAAATTGTACATTTACTTAAAACCCTGATTCTATGTCCAAAGATGTTCTGTACCTTAAAATAGCCAATTCTGTCACAGAGCAGATCAAGAGCGAAACCCTGCAGTTTGGAGACAGGCTGCCTTCGCTGAGAAGCGCCCAAAAGCTATATAATGTAAGCCTGAATACGATAAAACAGGCCTATATGGAGCTTGAAAGCCGTTCTCTGGTAGAATCACGGCCTAAATATGGGTATTATGTAAGCCAGTCTTCCCAACGGAAACTGGCCCTGCCTTCTGTAGCTCAGATGAAACATTCAGAAGGGGAGAATACGCCTCAGGATCTTTTTGACAAGGTATTCGGAACTATTGCCGGTACGGATGTCACACAGTTTGCGTTGGGAATTCCTGGGAAGAGCCTTCTCCCGGTAGCCAAGATGAAGAAATGTATGATTGATGTGGTAAAGAGGAAAAGTGACAGCGGTGTCCATTACGAATCAGTGCAGGGCAGCGAGCAGCTTCGGCGTGAAATTGCCAAATGGTCAATTGTGATGGAGGGAAAAATCACAGAAGATGATCTGGTGATTACTTCAGGGGCGATGAATGGAGTTTATCACGGTCTGATGGCGGTTACGAAACCGGGAGATTGTGTAGCGGTAGAAAGCCCGGTATATTTTGGAATCCTGCAGGCTATCCATCTGTTGGGGCTCAAGGCTGTGGAAATTCCAACCCATCCTATTACAGGGGTTGATCTGGATGCTCTAAAAAAAGTGCTTCCAAAGCTTTCCGCCTGTTGTTTTGTGGTGAATTACAATAATCCGTTAGGGTTCCAGATGCCTGATGAACATAAAAAGGAACTGGTGAAAATGCTTACTGAACAAAATGTGCCCCTTATTGAAGATGATGTCTACGGAAACATCTATTTCGGGGCAGGAAGACCAAAGCCCTGCAAATTTTATGATGAAGCCGGAATTGTGATGTGGGTGGGATCGGTTTCCAAGACCCTTGCTCCCGGTTTCAGGACAGGATGGGTGGCCCCGGGAAAATTTAAAGAAAAAATTATCCGTCAGAAGCTGGTTCAGACGGTTTCCAGCCCGTCGCTATTCTCAGATGTAATTGCGGATTTTCTGGCCCATGGAAGGTATGACCATCATTTGAGAATGTTCCGGAAAAAGCTGTATGCCAATTATCTTCAGATCCAGAAATCGGTAGCCGAATACTTCCCTGACAATACTAAAATCTCAGAACCTAAAGGAGGCTTTATGCTGTGGCTGGAACTGGACAAAAGAATTTGTACCGAAGACCTTTATGATGTGGCTTTTGAGCAGAAAATAAACTTTGCTCCGGGAAGAATGTTTTCACAATATAATCAATACCAGAACTGCATGCGGCTGAATTACGCTTTGGAATGGACCGACAGAGTGGAAAGCGATCTTGAGAAGCTGGGTAAAATGATAAAAAACAGAATTTAATAAACATTACAGCGATGAATGATAACAATAATGAAGTAAAAATCGTAGCGTATAAACCTGAATATAAAGAAGCTTTCAAAGCTTTAAATGAAGAATGGATTAAAACATTCTTTGTCATGGAAGCCGGTGATTATAAACTGCTGGACAATCCTGAAGAGCATATTTTGAATAAAGGAGGACATATTGTTTTTGCTTTGTTAAATGATGAGCCTGTAGGAACCTGCGCATTAGTAAAAACCCAGGATTATCCCCTTACTTTTGAGCTGTCAAAGATGGCGGTGAGTCCAAAGGCCCAAGGGAAAAAGCTTGGATATCTGCTGGGGAAAACTTTGGTGGAAAAAGCGGGAGAATTACATGCAGAAAAAGTCTTTTTAGTAACGAATTCTATACTTGTTCCGGCAATTAAACTCTATGAAAAACTGGGCTTTATCCATACTCCTGTTAGCAATGCCGGATATGATCGTGCAGATGTTCAAATGGAGCTGGTTTTTAACAGATAAGCCATTGTTTCTTGATAAAATATTGATTTTAAAACAATTAATGGTAAGGAGTTCTCATTTTAGGTGAAAATTTTCCGGTTGTACCTTTTTGTCTATCCGAGGAAAATTTCCCTATTTTTGTAAAACTCCTTATTTCATTTATGAAAAAAATTATTCTTATCGAAGACGAGACCAGTGTAGTCTCTTTCATTAAAAAAGGACTTCAGGAAAACGGATATGAAATTTCTGTAGCTTTTGACGGCCGTACAGGAGTGCAGCTGGTGCAGGCTAACGATTTTGACCTGGTCATTTTAGACATCATGCTTCCGGAAATGAACGGACTGGATGTGTGTAAAGAGATAAGAAAAACCAATCAGAGTGTTCCTATTCTGTTTCTGACCGCTTTGGGGACTTCTGAAAATATAGTTCTGGGGCTGGAAAGCGGCGGAGATGACTATCTGGTAAAACCTTTCAAATTTATTGAGCTGGTAGCGCGCGTGAAGTCTTTGCTGAGGAGAAGCAACAACAACGGTCCACAGGAAACCGCTGAACCGGAGCCGGATAACGAACATGTATTTCAGTTTTCGGATCTGACAGTGAATGATTATACGAAGAAAGTAACACGCGGAGGCGAAGAGATTTCACTTACTTCCACAGAATATAAATTACTGCTGTATTTTTTAAATAACCCTGAAAAAGTAATTTCCAGAGCTGAGATTCTTGATGCGGTATGGGGAGTAAACTATGAGCTGGGCACCAATGTAGTGGATGTGTACGTCAACTATTTAAGAAAAAAGCTGGACAATCAGGAAGATAATAAACTGATTCATACCGTGATAGGAATGGGCTATGTATTGAAAAAAGCATAATGAATGTTTAATAAAGTCATTACAAATCAAACCAAAACGATGGTGCTTTTAATGTTGGTTTTTACAGCCATCATTTTGCTGTTCAGTGGTTTGGTGTACTTTTCTATCGTCAATTTTTCACATCAGCGATTCTATGAGCTGCTGAAAATCAGGACAGCAACCATTGTCCAGATTGAAAAAAGTAAAGATCATCTCGATCTTCCGGAAAATTATATTCTCAACAGCCTGAATGATGAGGAGCTTCCGATGGAAAAAGACTATGTTTTTGCGGTTCCCACCGATTCCAATTTCAAAAAAATATCCCAGGAAGTTCATATTCCGGACTATTTCTTTAAAAATATCATTAAAGAAGGTGAATCCAATTATAATGACAAAGAATTTTACTACATCGGGCAGAGTTTCAGGTATGATGATAAGGATTATATAGCGATAGCTTCTGCAAAAAATCACTATGTTGTCTATTATCTCGGGTTTCTGAAAAGAACACTGATTACGTGTATCGTACTTTCCCTGTTCTTCAGTATGATCTTTTCTTTTTATCTGTCTAAAACCTTATTCAGACCTATCTTAAAAATCACAGGAAAGGTAAAGGAAATAAGTTCTGAAAATCTTCATTTAAGACTGGAATCACAACCTGATAATAAAGAGCTTAATGAGCTGGTAGATACCTTCAATGATATGCTCAACCGTATTGAAACTTCCTTTGAAACCCAAAATCACCTCATTGGAAATGTTTCCCACGAGCTGAGAACACCTCTTACTTCTATTATGGGAGAAGCAGATGTTGCGCTATCGATCAGCAGAACAGCCGATGAATACAAAGAAACCCTCGGAATTATTCTGGACGAAGCCGAAAAGCTCGATAAAAAGATCAAAGCTTTGCTAATGATTGCCCAAACCGGATTCGACGGAAAGATCCAGAAAATGGATAAGGTAAGAATTGACCAGCTGCTTTGGGACGTTATTGAAACCCTGCGAAGAATTGATTCCAGAAATAATATCTATCTGGACATCAGCATGCTTCCTGATAATCCGAAAAAACTGAAGGTCCAGGGAAACGAGCAGCTATTACATCTTGCAGTAGCTAATATCATCAGCAATGGCTGTAAATATTCTAATTTCCAGCAGGTTAAAGTTTCTTTGGGAGCCACCAATACCGATGTTTATATCATTGTAAAAGACAATGGTATCGGAATCCCTGAGGAAGAAATGAATAAAATCTATGATCCGTTCTTCAGAGCATCCAATACGAACAACTACGAAGGTTACGGCATCGGGCTTCCGCTGGCCAGAAATATTGTGAGAATGCATCACGGCGAACTGATCGTCAGTTCACACGAAAATCAGGGAACAACCGTACAGATGCGCTTCCCTAATTTCTATAGTATGCAGAAAGAAGAAGAAGTTAAAGGGTAAGCCGGAAACAATAGGTAAAATCGCAAACGGCAAATTTGCGAAAGGCTCTTTTATCTTTTTGCTATTTCACTTTTTCGCCATATTAACTCCTCTTAACAATTTTCTAATCTCATTTTAATCTCTTTAATCACATTTTAATTCCGTTCCAAAGATCTTCTAATACCATCGTTCTAGTTTTGTATCATCAAAAAAGATAAACACAATACAAAATAATAAAGAACATGGCTAAAACAATTTTAATTGCAACAGATTATTCTCTTGAGTCATTGAATATATTGAAAAAGGTACTTAAAGAGAAAGATGCAGCAGAAGATCAGAACCGGTATAATATTCTTCTGACTTCAGGATATGATTCCGGAGATTCTATCAGGGAACTTTTATTCAGCACCAAAACATCGGTTTTCAATAAAATAAGGCCGAAAGAGTTCTGCGATGCCTATGGAATCATCAGTAATAAATACCCCCATCTGATTAATAAAATCATCTGTGACATTTTTACAGGGAGCTTCCAGAGAACATTCAACCAATATGTAAAGGCTGAAAATATTGAAGAGGCTTATTATTCTCCATCTATAAGAAGCAAGGGGAATGGAAAATTTGACCTGATTCCTTACATCAGAAAATGCAAAGAGCTTCAGTCTCATGAAATTACCATTGAAGCAAGAGAAAGGCTCCCGGAAAGAGGCAGGCTGGCAGAGATCTTCGTAGAAGTCTAAAAGTAACAGTAAACACAATTTAAAAAAAATAAAAATGTTAAGAAATTATAGTAACAGCAGGACACTGGGAGACAATATCAGGTTGGGGACGCTGACTGCCTTCACCGCAGGTACTATAAATATTGCTTCCCTGTTGATATTTCTCTCTTTTACATCGAATGTAACGGGACACTATGCTATTCTGGCAGCAGAGATCAGTAAAGGGAACTGGACCCAGGTAGCTGTAGTGGGAGCATGGATCTTCCTGTTCTTCTTTGGAAGCTTTGTATCCAACTTTATTGTCATCAATTTTAATAAGAAAAGCAAATATTTTGCTCATGCCATGCCGATTGTGCTGGAAATCATATGCTTGCTTTTTGTAGGGGTATACGGGCAGTTTTATTATCATAAAACCTTAGAGGAAACAGAATATCTGGTAGCACTGATGCTTTTTGCAACCGGACTGCAAAACGGTTTGACGGCAAGTATTTCTAATTTCTCTGTGAAAACCACCCACCTTACCGGAACAACCACCGACCTGGGAATCCTGGTATCAATGTTTACACAGAAAAAATACAGAAAAAACGGTGAGCTGATCGGCAGGGCTAAACTTCTGATGAGTATTATGCTTGCCTATGTCATGGGAGCTGTATTCTCGGGGCTTACCTATTACTATCTGGAATTCAGGGTGTTTTATGTGATCAGTATATGTCTGCTGATTGTGATCGGTTATGATGCCTATAAAATTCACATCCGTCACTTCAATACAAAATACAGATACAACAGGATCTACAGAAAGCCCAATATTTTTGCCTACCTGTATGAGAAAATCCATGGAGCTCCTAAAAAAGAGAAGAAAAGAAAACTTGTCTTTGAGGATTAAAATATAAAAACACACTATTAATTTTTTGTATAAACTAGCTGTAAGTGCCCTTATTTTATCATAGAATAGGGGCATTTTTCTTAAAAATTAACTTCAATATCTATAATTTGATTGTTTTTTGTCCTGTTTTTTATGGTTGTTCAAATAAAAATTATGGAATCAAATCAATGAACTTGCTAACGCCCTTCATTACAAACATTAAAAAAATCAGTTGGGGATAAATAGGGAAAAATGTTGATAATTAAATATTAAATCACGTTTTTGGTATTTTAATTCCCGTTTTCATTGACTATTTTTGTAAGTTGATTTACGTTTTTATGTCAGATATTATTCAGCTTTTACCGGATCATGTAGCCAACCAGATTGCAGCAGGAGAGGTGGTGCAGAGGCCTGCATCCATCGTGAAGGAACTTTTGGAAAACGCTATTGATGCAGATGCAACGAAAATTGAACTGATCATCAGAGATGCCGGGAAAAACCTTATTCAGGTGGTAGATGATGGAAAAGGAATGTCTGAGACAGATGCCCGTATGGCTTTTGAAAGACATGCAACTTCCAAAATCAAAGGAACAGAAGATATCTTCAGGATTGCCACAAAAGGATTCCGGGGTGAAGCGCTGGCCTCTATTGCAGCGGTTTCACAGGTGGAGCTGAGAACAAAACAGAAAGATACTTCCATTGGAACCAATATTTATATCGAAGGAGGAGTTTTCCAGTTTCAGGATCCTGTTCAGACAGCAGACGGATCAAATTTTTTAGTGAAAAATCTTTTCTACAACGTTCCTGCAAGAAGGAAGTTTTTGAAAAATAACAATATTGAATTCAGACACGTCATTGATGAATTTCAGCGGGTTGCATTGGCTCATGAGAATCTGGAGTTTTCCCTTTTCCATGATGATGAAGCTGTTTTCAGGCTCAGAAAAGGAAGCCAGATGCAGCGTATTGTAGATGTTTTCGGCAGAAAGCTTCAGCCGCTACTGATTCCTATTAAAGAAGATATTATCTGGTGTAAGCTTCATGGATTTGTTGCCAAGCCTGAAGGTGCCAAGAAAGCAAGGGGTGAGCAATTCCTTTTTGTCAATGGAAGATATTTCAGAAGTCCGTACTTTAATAAAGCGGTACAGGAGGCTTTTGAAGGACTTCTGCAGCCCGGATATGTACCTTCGTTTTTCCTTTTCCTGGAGCTGGATCCGGAAAAAATTGATGTAAACATCCATCCGCAGAAAACAGAAGTGAAGTTTGAAGATGAGCATCTCATCTTTGCTTTGCTCCGTTCAACCATCAAAAGATCCCTGGGAATTTACAATGTTTCTCCAAGTCTTGATTTCGACAGAGACCCGGAACTGGATGAAATGATGAATAAACCGATTCCCAGCAAAAGCAACAGCGGCGGAAGCAGCGGCGTTATTAAAATGCCTGAAATTATTGTAGATAAAGATTATAATCCGTTCCTGGAAGAAAAAAATGTAGTACATCCGGAAGAAATCCAGAACCTTACGGAAATGTACCATCAGAATATTACAGCAGAACCTTCAAAAATCAATTTATTTGAAGATGAAGATTTTGATGAAGACCTTATGAGGCTTCCAAACGGCTATTGGCTTTTTAACAAAGGAGATGTGACACTTATGCTTGATCTTGGAAGAATGCACAGGCTATTGGTATCTGAAAGCAATAAATCTGTCAGAAAATCAAGCACAAACAGCCACGCCCTTCTTTTCTCTCTGGAGTATCATATGAATGAGATTGAGAAGACAAAATACAATGCGATTAAAAAATATCTTCCGGAATTAGGGTTTGACATGAAAATTGCTCATGAAAGTGTACTTCGTATAGATTCACTTCCTGAAGGGTTAAAGGAAACCCAGGCGATGAAGTTCCTGGAAAACCTTTTTGAGATCCTGGAATACAAGACAGAAGAGGAATTCATGCAGTATTACCACAACCAATGGAATAAAATGCAGTCGAAGTCAAGATTTGATTTTATTTATAAAAAAGATGCGGAACAGCTTATCAAAGATTTTACAGCATTAGGCTTCCCGGAATTTTTACCGGATGGCAAAAGATGCTTTTATGAAGTTCCGTTTAATGACTTTAAAAACAAATTTTAAAAATTATGTTTAACAATATACCGCCCATTACAAGGAATATTATTATCATCAATGTTGTAATATTTATTTTGACTTACTTCATAGGAAACCAGATGATTGGCTACCTTGCGGGCTTTTATCCTTTCTCACCATTTTTCCATTCATGGCAGATTATTACCCATATGTTCATGCATGGAAGTATCATGCATATTTTATTCAATATGATGACACTCTTTAGTTTTGGGCCAATTCTGGAACAGACATTAGGAGACAAAAAATATTTGCTTTTATATTTTGCAAGTGGCTTAGGTGCATTTTTTCTTTTTAATGCATGGAATTTTGTTGAGGTTCAACAACTTTCCCGTGAACTGGAACAGCTAGGGTTCAATGTGAATGCTTATTTGTCCGGAGCAAGTGTTGAATTTGCAGGAAATACGAGCTCTGTTCTTAAACAGAAAGAATTACTGGAAAGCTTAAAAGCTATTGTTGCTACACCAATGGTAGGCGCTTCCGGAGCAATTTTCGGAGTAGTAGCCGCTTTTGCCACATTATATCCGGATGCAAAAATTGGAATCATGTTTATTCCTGTTCCTATAAAAGTAAAATATCTGTTACCTATTATTGTTGTGATTTCAATATATCTTGGGGTTTCAGGAAACGGCGGAGGCATTGCCCATCTGGCTCACGTAGGGGGTGCTCTGGTAGGATGGCTCTTGGCTCTCAACTGGAAAAAACACCTGTACCGGTTCAATTAAAATAATGTTGTGAAGATTTTCCGACTCATAGTATTGATTATCCACCTGGGAATTTTATTTCTATTGTTGGGTACCTTGTTGAATGCCTATGTACCGCCAAAGATGTTTCCGTGGTTTAATCTGCTTTCTTTAGGGTTTCCGGTACTTATTATCTTGTATCTCATTCTGACCGTATTCTGGGTATTCAGCTGGAAAAAAAGAGCGTTTGTATTTATGTTTGCCGGCTTGGCATTTATAAATCCCGTAAAAAGATGGGTTAATTATTCTGATCAGAAAGGAACACCGGAGATAAAGGTTGTTTCTTTCAATACAAGGGCAGGCAGCAGAGGAAACAAAGAAATTGCACCCTACCTGAAATCTCAGGATGCAGATGTTTTTCTTCTGCAGGAGGATGTAGGTAATGAATATCAGTTTGAAGGTTATCAGAAAGCCAATCCCGGAGGAGGCTTAACCATTCTGACCAGACATAAAATCATTAAGCAGCAGATTATAGATCCAAAGGATGAAGGGGTAAGAATTCCCGGTTTGCTGGCTGATATAGAAATTAATGGCAGGACCTATAGGTTCATTGACGTCTATCTCAACCCTTTTCGCTTTGACAAAGAGATGGTGAAACTTAATGGAAATACCGATACCAACGAACAAAAAATAAAAGATGTTATTAAAAGGCTGATTCCCACCTTTAAAAAGCATCAGGAACAAATTGATCTGATTCATGAAGCTATTGAAAATTCACCTTACCCTGTTATTCTTGCAGGTGATTTCAATTCTGTACCTAATTCTTATGAATATTACCATTTATCAGACGGGCTTGAAGATACGTTTTTAACGGCCGGAAAAGGAAGTGCAACAAGCTTTCATGACTATAAATTTCCTATCAGAATCGACTATATTTTTTCTTCAAAATCTTTAAAGGCAATATCTTACAAAGTTGACCGTTCTGTAAGTATTTCAGATCATTATCCTGTCATGGTAAAATTTTCTTCGGAAAGCAAATAATCATAAAAATAGTTAAAATTTTTATGCTTGGTAGGATTTTTGTTGAAAGAAAACCGTACCAAGACCTTTTTTTCATGAAGTCGAATCAGATATTACTATTTATACATATCGTTGTTGCTGTTTTGCTCTTATGCACATTGGGGAATGCATGGATTCCACCCAATATTCTGGGCAATCTGAATCTTCTGTCTCTTGGTTTTCCTTATCTGATTCTTGCCCATGTGATGCTTACCCTGATCTGGATCTTTAAAAAAGAAAAAATTGCAATAGCTTTTGCTTTAGGTACACTTATCTTCTATAACCCTATCAGAAGATGGATCAACTTTTCCCCAAAAACAGAGAATTTAAAAACAATACGGGATATCAAGGTATTAACTTTTAATGTGAAATACGGAGAATATGGCTGGGATAAAGTAAAAGACTATATCAAGGCGCAGGATGCCGATATTATTCTTGTGCAGGAAAAAGATACAAACCGTGTTATAAAACGTGATCTTATAAAGTATCCGTCAGTCATTCTTAAAACAAAGCATAAAATTGTAAGACAGGCAGAATTAATTGATGAGAAAGCGCGTGGAAATTCATTCTACGCTGATATAGATATCAATGGAAAAGTAGTCAGAATTATTAATGTGTACCTTGAGCCCTTCAGACTTAATAAATCGATGTTTACAAAACTGGATGCATTAGGGCTGGGAAATGTTTCAACATTACTTTCTCATATGACTCCTACATTCCAGGCTCATGAAGATCAGGTGAAAAGAATCAGAAAAATGGTTGACTTGTCGCCGTATCCTGTTATTCTGGCAGGAGATTTTAATTCAGTTCCCAATTCATATGAATATTATAACCTTGGCAAAGACCTTCAGGACGCATTCTTGGTAGCCGGAAAGGGTAGTGCAAGCAGTTTCCATGATTATAAAGTACCTTTGAGAATTGATTATATTTTCAGTTCGAAATCAATCATTCCGCTGAGCTATAAAGTAGATCAGTCTGTGAAATTATCGGATCATTATCCTGTAATTGCAGAATTTCTGTTAAATTAGTTCCATGAAAAATTTACCGGCTGCAATTTTTATTTTTGCCCTCTTTTTTACTGCCTGCTCCAAGAAAGAATCACCGGGATTCGGGGCCGAGCAGGATGTTAAAATAAGTTATGATACTACTGCTGTTGACTCCTTTTCTACGGGTGCTGTTTCAGTGGATATTGCACGCAAAATAAGGATGTCTTCTCCCCAGTATATTGATTCGGTAAAACAGGCTAAAAAACTTCAGGACGAAGAAAATAAAATTAAAGCCGAGCTGGAAAAAGAAAATAAAGCAAAGCTGGAGGAGGAAAAGAAAAAGGCAGAAACAGAAAAGAAGCAGAAGGTAGCGGAAAAACCGGCTGCCCAGGAAACTAAATCAGAATAAATTCAAAAAACATTAAACAAATAAATAATATGAAAAAACAAATTTTCGCTGCAGTAGTGATCTCAGTATTCACGGTAGCATGTACAAAATCAACAACAAAAACGGAACAGGTAGAAAATCCTGACGGATCAGTTACTACTACAACCACTACCACTACAGAAACACCGAACGTTGTGGATACAGCAAAGATTAACAATGCTAAAGAAGATGTAAAGACTAAAGTAGATGCAGCTGGGAATAAAATTGACGAAGCTGCTCAAAAGGCGAAAGATAAAATTGATGCTACTGCAGACAAGACAAAACAGGATCTTAACAAAGCCGGTCAGGACATTAAAGCTGAAGCTGATAAAGTAGGAAAAGATGCAAAAGAAGCTGCCAAAAAAGGAGCTTCGAAAGTTGAGGAAGCTGCCAAAAAAGTGCAGCAAGATCTAAGCAAATAAATAATAAAAAAGCCGTAGTTCAACAGAATTACGGCTTTTTAATATGCAATGAGAGTCAGGACTCGCTTATTTATTCATCTCCAGCAACGGATCGATATATTCTCTGTCATTGCTCAGTCTCGGCACCTTATTCTGGCCGCCAAGCTTTCCTTTAGCCTCCAGCCACTGATAGAAAAGGTTTTCTTTGGCGATATGTACAATAGGCCTTTTCAAAGTCATGTTATTGTACCTTTTTGCCTCATAATCTGAATTAATAGCTTTCAGATGTTTGTCGAAAGCATCTATAAAGTTGTCCAGATTATCCGGATGCTGGCTGAATTCAAAGATCCACTCGTGGGCACCGCCTTCATTTCCTTTCATAAAGACAGGAGCTCCTGTGAAATCGGTGATTTGTGCACCTGTAGCTTCACAGGCTTTGGAAAGAGCAGATTCTACATTGGTAATCATGAGTTCCTCGCCAAAAGCATTGATGTAGTGCTTTGTTCTTCCTGTTATTTTTATTCTGAAAGGATTGGTTGAGGTAAAGACAACAGTGTCACCAATCAGGTATCTCCAGAGCCCTCCGTTGGTTGTAATGACCATGGCATAATTTTTCCCTACTTCCACATCTTCCAGGCTTACGACCTTTGGATTTGAAAAATGGAACTGGTCCATCGGGATAAATTCATAAAATATACCATAATCCAGCATCAGAAGCATCTCATCACTGTCTGATCTGTCCTGGATCCCAAAGAACCCTTCGGAAGCATTGTAAATTTCGTAGTAATTGATGTTTTTTCCGATGATCTGTCTGTATTGCTCTCTGTAGGGCTTAAAGCTGATTCCACCGTGAAAAAACACCTCCAGATTAGGCCATAGCTCGGAAATGCTTCCTACATTGGTTTCCTTCAGTACTCTTTGCAAAAGAACCATCATCCAGCTTGGTACGCCAAGGATACTTCCAACGTCCTCATTTTTTACCTCAGAAGTGATTGCTTTCAGCTTACTTTCCCATTCTCCCATCAGAGAAACCTTCTTGCTGGGAGTTGTGGTAATCTCTACCCAGAACGGAAGGTTATCAATTAAAATAGCCGATAAATCTCCAAATTTGGTGTTGAAATCTGCATACAGTTCAGAGCTGCCGCCTAAACGTAAATTTTTATAGTTAAAAAGCTGGTTTTCCGGATGATTGTTGGCATACATGGAAACCATGTCCTTTCCTGCCTTCATGTGGCAGTACTCAAGGCTTTCAGCAGAGATAGGGATAAACTTGCTCCTGGCATTGGTAGTGCCGGATGATTTGGCAAAATGCTTGATGAGGCCTGGCCAGCTTACGTCCTTATGCCCTTGTCTTGCTTTTTCAATATAAGGCTCCATTTCCTCATAAGTGACAATGGGAACTTTATTTTTAAAATCCTGATAGCTTGATATAGAATTGAATCCGTATAATTTACCATATTCCGTGTCCTCTGCATGAAACAGCTGGGAGAAGAGTATCCCTTTTTGTGTTTCAATGGGATGGTCCATGAAATTCTGTATCTGATCAATCCTTTGACGGATAAACCAGTTGACTACGGTGTTGAAAAGTGCTTTGGTTGCCATTCCAACAAATATAATGATATTTGAATTTTCAGAAAATTTTTTACGTGATTAAATAAAAAAACCGTTACAAAATTTGTAACGGTTTGATATTTAGTTGATTGTTTGTTAGCAGTACTCATCGTATGCAGCCTGAAGGTTAGCAGCAATAGCACCTGCAGGGTTTCCTTCAATGTGGTGTCTTTCCAGCATGTGAACCAATTCACCATCTTTGAAAAGCGCTACACATGGAGAACTTGGAGGGAATGGTGCAAGGTGTTTTCTTGCTTCTACCACCGCCTCAGTATCATATCCTGCGAATACGGTTGTTAAATGATCTGGTTTTTTATCTCCTGTTAAAGAGTATACTACTCCTGGTCTTGCCGCACCTGCCGCACAGCCACATACGGAGTTGATTACCAATAATGTGGTTCCGGATTGCTTCAAAGCTTCTTCTACCTGAGCCGGAGTTGTTAAATCCTGGAAACCTTTATCTGTAAGCTCTGCCTTCATAGGCATTACTAAATCTGTTGGATACATATATTTTGTTTTTTATCTGTACAAAGTTAAGCAATTCTTTGCGTTTGTTCAATATATAAAAACTATCAATCGTTTAGTCATATAAAATTAATAGAATATTAATAATGTAATAATATTCAAAAAAAAGTGAATTAAGATTAGGAATAATGAAATATTATTATTAAATTTGAAATGATTCTGAAAAACAAACGACCGTGAAAAAACATTTACAAGCTTTCCCTCAAGCAATCAACAACTTAAACACTGTCTGAAATATGGTAGTATTTTGACGCTTTTTTCAGTTTAGAATCCAACTGACTGATAAACTTTAATATCCAAAGAAATGAAGCCCTGAACCGAACAGTTCAGGGCTTCTTTAATCAAATCGATATGCAAAGGTTGTATATCCTATAGTTATGGTGTGAACTGTGCTGTTTGGTTTCAGAATGACTCTGAATCAAACGCGCAGATCACGGTTTAAGAAAGGAGCTTTTTAGCCATCTCGGAAATACTTTTTCCGTCAGATTTTCCGGCTAGCGTTTTTGACGCCACTCCCATTACCTTCCCTAAATCTTTAACAGATTCAGCTCCGGTTTCAGAAATAATGTTTTTCATTTCTGTTTCCAGCTCCTCAGCAGAAAGCTGTTTTGGTAAAAACTGCTCAATAACTTTCATTTGAGCATCTTCTACTTCAGCAAGGTCATTTCTTCCCTGTGCCGTAAACTGGTCATAAGAATCCTTACGTTGTTTTACCATTCTCTGGAGAATAGCAATTTCCTGTTCTGCTGTTACTTCAGCCCCTACAGCCTCAGTTTTAAGCAGTAATATCTGAGATTTTACAGCACGCAGAGAATCTAAAGCCACTTTGTCTTTAGCTCTCATTGCTGTTTTTATAGCTTCGTTTATTGTATTTTCTAAACTCATGGTTTCAAATTTAACAATGTATCAATGTAGCAGTTTACCAATGATTGATTAATACATACTGTTACATCGGTACATTTCTACATTGTTATATATTAATTAGTCTACATCTTTATTTAAGAACCTGTTTTCTCTGATCTGCATGGAACCGTTGTTATCAGACAGGTATGTATTGATATTCTGGTCCGATGCGTTGTTTCCGTCGATCGAAATATTTTTTCTTTTGAAAGCAGGAACAGATTCAAATTCACTGGTGCTGTCAAAGCTTTGATAGCGGGAGTTGAATTCTTTTAATTTATTTCTTCTTTCGATAACTCTTTCCTGATCGATCGTTTTATTCACAAAAGTGAATTCTGATTCTTCAGTTTTCGGAGTTTCAGTTTTGTTTTCAAAAGCTGGTCTTGTTTCAGCCTTAGGCTCTTCCTGTTTCTGATAGAATGTTTCAATCTTTTGAGCTGGTTCAGCTACAGCAGCGTTTGTTGGGGCATTAAATTCTGCTTTTGGCTGTCCGAAATCCGTATTCGGTTCGTTTCTGACAGGCTCATTTACAAAGAAACTGAATTCAACAGGTTTTTCCTCTGAAAAAGAGCTTGTAAGGGGAGCTCCGGATTGTGGCTCATCTTTTTTATTTTCAAAATCAAATGAGAAAGACTGGATCTCAAGATCGTTAGGATCATCATGCTCCTCATCAATGGAAAATAAGCTGTATTCTTCTTCTCCGCCTTCTTCATTTCTCCAGTTCTGTTCAGGAGTATTGACCGTATCTTCTTCTTTATCAAAGAATTTTATTTCAGTTCTTGGCTGTTCTTCTTCAATGATCATTTTTTTTTCAGTAGACTTCACATTGAAAGAGATGTCGTGGTCTTCGTCATCCAGCCTGAAAAGGTTTTTTCCTCCAAAATCGTGTGTCGTTTCTGTTGCAGATTCTCTTTCTTCTCTTGTTTTGAAAGGAGAATTTTTCGGAGCTTCGAAACTGTCATTAAGACTGATTCTGATTTTCTCTGTAGGACCAGCAAATTTTTTATTATCGTTAGAGAATCCTGTAGCAATAACAAGGACGCTTACCGCATCTCCCAATTCTTCATCAGCACCTACCCCGAAAATAATATCCGCGGTATTCCCGGCCTCTTTCTGGATATGGTCCATGATCACACCGATTTCATCCATGGTAACTTCTTCAGCACCGCTTCTGATCAATAAAAGAACGTTTTTCGCTCCTGTGATCTTATTGTCGTTCAGCAATGGAGAGTCTAATGCCTTTCTTACTGCTTCTTCCGCTTTATTTTCACCTGAAGCAATCCCTGTAGACATCAATGCCGTACCTGAATTCTGAAGTACAGATTTAGCATCTCTGAAGTCAATGTTTACATCAAAGTAACCTGTAATAACTTCTGCCATCCCTTTTGCAGCATTGGTTAATACTTCATCGGCTTTTGAGAATCCCTGCTTGAATCCAAGATTTCCGAACTGCTGTCTCAGTTTATCATTGTTGATCACGATCAGCGAGTCAACATTGTTTCTTAGTTTATCAAGCCCGTTTTCTGCCTGCTCCAATCTTCTTTTTCCTTCAAAACTGAAAGGGACGGTAACAATACCTACCGTCAGAATTCCCATGTCTTTTGCTACTTTAGCAATGACAGGAGCAGCTCCGGTACCTGTACCACCACCCATTCCGGCAGTGATGAACACCATTTTTGTGTTCTGGCCCATAGCGGCTTTGATATCTTCAATACTTTCAATGGCTGATTTCTCACCAACTTCAGGATCGGCACCTGCTCCAAGACCTTCTGTGATAGAAGTTCCCAGCTGAACTTTATTGGCTACCGGGTTATTATCTAAAGTCTGGGCATCTGTATTACAGATCACGAAATCAACGCCGTGAATACCTTTCTCGTACATGTGCTTCAGAGCGTTGTTTCCGCCACCCCCTACACCGATTACTTTTATAATGGATGAATTTCCTTTTGGTAAATCAAATGAAAATCCTTGTGAACCTATATTTTCCATAACTATACTTTTTACAATTATAATTGGTCATTGATTAATGATAATGAATAAGGAAAAGATCGTTTATCGCTTATCACTCATCATTTATAATTTACTCTACTTCTTCAAAGAATTTTTTTACTTTTTCCATCAGCGACTGCCCGAAGGTTAATTTCGCTTTTCTGTTCTCCTGTCTTTCATTTTCAACAGAATGCTGCTCCATGACCGGAGCGGCCTGCTGAACAGGTTGAACGGTTTCTGTCTGTGCTGCAGCAACTTCCGGTTTTGGCTGTTCAGTGACAACTTCTGTTACTTCATCAATACTCTGCTTTTTGTCCCTGATCTTCAAGCTTTCCATCAGCAATCCGATAGATGTAGCAAATTCAGGGCCTTTCAGATACTGATTTTTATCGTTGGCGATATATTCATTCGCAAAACCGATTCTGCTGTCAAAACCTGTAGTATAATTGGCCAGCTGACGAAGGTGTTTTAAATTTGAACCCCCGCCGGTAAGCACGATTCCTGCAATAAGCTTTTTCTTTTGTTCAAAAGCGCCATATGCTTTCAACTCGGTATTTACCATTTCAAGAACTTCTTCTACTCTTGCATTGATGATCTGGGCAAGCGTTTTTAAAGAAATTTCTTTGTCCGGTCTTCCGTGAAGCCCCGGAATTGTTACAAAAGTACTGTCTTTTTCCAATTCGGGAACAGCCGAACCAAATTTTACTTTCAGTTGTTCTGCATGTTTCTCTATGATGGAGCAGCCTTCTTTGATATCTTCGGTAATAATTCCGCCTCCGTATGGAATCACGCAGGTATGACGGATGATATTATCTTTGAAGATCGCGATATCGGTTGTACCACCACCAATGTCAACAATCGCCACACCGGCTTCTTTTTCTTCTTTTGTAAGGACAGCTTCTGAAGAGGCCAATGGTTCTAAAGTAAGGGCTTCCATTTCTAATCCGGCTTCACGAACGCATCTTGCAATGTTTCTGATGCTACCCATCTGGCCCACTACAACGTGGAAGTTGGCTTCTAAACGCTTACCATGCATTCCGACAGGTTCCTGAATCTCCCCCTCGGAATCCACTTTATATTCTTGAGGAAGTACGTGGATAATTTCTTCTCCGGGAAGCATAACCAGCTTTTTTACCTGATCTTTTAATGCTTCGATGTCGTCGTCTGTAATAAATTTATCAGGATGTTCACGCATAATATAATCGGAGTGCTGCAGAGAACGGATGTGTTTTCCTGCAATACCTACCGTGACTTTGCGGATAGGAACTCCGGCACTGGATTGTGCTTCGGATACTGCAGCCTTGATTGAATTAATGGTCTGCGAAATATTATTCACAATACCTTTATGAACACCAAGACTTTTAGCTTTTCCTACACCGAGAACTTCTATTTTCCCGTGTGCATTCCTTCTTCCGACAATCGCGACTATCTTCGTTGTCCCGATGTCCAGACCTACTGAATACTCTTGATTTTCCATTTTATATCGATTTGATTTTTTCTACTTTTCCCTTTTTTTCTATAAGGATATTCTCCTATTTGTGTATAAATGTCCTTTCGGATTTATTCTATTTTTACTTTTGGCTTAGACTTGGTCTGTGCCTTGACGGGGGGCTTTTTTTCTGCTTTTTTCGTTTCTTTTGTATGGTTTTTCGGTTTTGTACTCTCTTGCGGTTTTGCCGTGTTTGAGCTGGCTTTTTTTGATTCCGTTGTTTTGGGCTTAACCTCCGTCTTTTTGGCTGCAGCTGCGGTAGGCGCTTTTGCCAGTTCCATTTTTCCTGCTTTTAAAATACTGTCATTTTCTTTAAAATACGGGTTTAAAGTGGTGACAATCTGATTCTGGTATTTCACAGAAACCATGCTGTACTTCTGAGGATCCTGATATACCAGGTATTTCTCCACAAAGGTTTTGAATCCTTTTACTTTAAAATCAATATTATCAAGATCTCCGATTTCTACTCTGTAGTTCCCTTCACTTGTAAGCAGGCTGTAGCTGTCTTTATTTTTTGAGATTCCGATAAAATATTTCTTGCTGAAATCATCTTTGTCAATCTTTTCTACCAGCTCCGCCAGCTTTTCATATTCATCCGGCTGTACATTTCCTGTGACCAGCATACAAGGATGCGAATAGGTTCTTGAGATCGGGAATTCAACACCTTTTTCATCCACATAAAAGTCTTTTCCATCTTTATTCAATCTGAAAACCGGGACTCTCTGTTTGATATCCAGGTTCAGTTTTCCGTTCAGGTTCAGATAAACATTGGCACTGTCTACTGCCGGTAAAGAGTTGATCTTTTTTTCTAAAGCAGGGATATTAAGATCTCCAACTTTTCCTGACGGGTTTTCTTTTTTTACAATCTCCCTGATGTCTTTTTCATCCACAAAATACACCGGCGTTTTTTCGCTCATCTTTACAGAAATCTTATTGTCCGTAATCTGCTCACGGCTGAATCTCCTCAATGAGAAGCTCAGTAAAAATCCTAAGATAATTACAGTGACAACAATTTTTAATATTCTGTATTTATTTTTCATATTTTTTGTACAATGTAAAAAGTACAGTGTACCTTATATATTTTTCTTAATTATTTTTTCACCGCAATACATTGTACATCTTACATTGTACTTTGTACAGCACTTATCCATTCACAAATAGGATCATACAGGGTGTCTATATTTCCTGCCCCTACCGTAAGGAGGATATCAAAATCTTTTTCTTTTATTTTTTCAAAAGCATCGGATAAAGCCGATACCTCTTTTTTATCTAATGTTACTTTTTCCAACAGCCAGTCTGAAGTAATTCCTTCAAAATTTTCCTGCAGTTCTCTTGCAGGATAAATATCAAGAAGGATAAGTTCATCTGCCTTGCTTAAGCTTTCCGCAAAGCCGTCTGCGAAATCTCGTGTTCTGCTGAAAAGATGAGGCTGGAAGGCTACCAGAAGTTTTTTATCAGGATAAAATGTTCTGATTGAGCTCATTACAGCATTGATTTCTGTAGGATGGTGAGCATAATCATCAATATAAATTTTACCGTTCTGATAAATATGTTTGGTATATCTTCTTTTAATTCCCTTAAAATTGGCAATTGCTTTTTTCAGCGTATCAAAATCTGCGCCTAAATTATGCAGAATAGCCAGTGCTGCAGTAGCATTTTCCACATTATGAATTCCCGGAATTTCCCAGACAAAATCTTTTACTGTTTCAGTTGGGGTATGGAAATCAAAATAAATTTTATCATGATCCATACGCAGGTTGTCTGAGTAATAATCTGCAGGCTCATTGACTGCATAAGTCTGATGTCCTCTGCCGATTTCCAATCCTTTTCTTACAAAAAGCTGTTTATCCTGAGGGACTAAAGCGGCAAACTGTCTGAATCCTTCTTCAATGTGGTTCTTATCTCCATAGATATCCAGGTGGTCGGCGTCTGTAGAGGTAACCACTGCCCAGTCCGGAGAAAGGTTCAGGAAGCTTCTGTCATATTCGTCGGCTTCAACTACAGAATAAGTAGAACCATTGTACAGGAAGTTGGATTTAAAGTTTTCAGAAATGCCCCCTAAAAAACATGAGAAAGGAAGGTTTGCTTCTTTGCATAAATGAGCAACAAGGGTAGACGTTGTTGTCTTCCCGTGGGTTCCTGCAATGGCAATACAGTCTGTATTTTCTGTAATTAATCCCAGGACTTTGGCTCTTTTTAAAACTTCAAACTGATTTTGGTTGAAGTAATCCAATATGCCAAGTGTTTTGATGGCCGGAGTATAGATCACCAATGTATCTTCTTTCTGAAGGGAAGCTATCCTTTCATCAATGAGGTCTTCAAAAACAATATCAATGCCTTCATTCATCAGGTTCCGGGTAAGTTTGGTATTGGTTTTATCATATCCCAATACTTTTTTCCCGGAAGCGTTGAAATAACGTGCCAGTGCGCTCATTCCGATCCCTCCGATCCCGACGAAGTAAAAAGTCTGATATGTTTGTAAAATGTTCATTCTCTTGTTTTGTATTATTGTATTCATGTATAATGTATTCATGAGTTTTTTGTCATTCATACATTTTACAATGGTACTTTTTACAGTTTATTAAATATTTCATCCACAATCTCTTTTGCCGCATTTGGCTTGGCAAAATATTTCAGATTGTCAGACATTTCTTTTCTTATATTTTCATTTTCGCAGATTTCTGATAATGTATTCCAGAACTTTTCCTGCATTTCAGGGTCTTTTACCATTCTGGCCGCGTTCTTTTCTACCAGATTCATGGCATTTTTGGTTTGATGGTCTTCCGCGGCAAAAGGGAAAGGCACCAAAAGTACCGGTTTCTGTGCTACAGCCAGCTCTGAAATGGCAATAGCTCCGGCTCTGGAAACGATGATATCAGCTGCAGAATAAGCCAGTTCCATGTCTTTAATAAATTCTTTCAAATGAATTGAAGCCGGAAGCTGAAGACTGGTTGACAATTCGTTGTAATCCAGCTTTCCTGTTTGCCAAATTAACTGATACCCTTTTTCTTTCAGATTTTCAAGGTTATTTTTCCAGGCATTATTCAATGTTCTGGATCCTAAAGAACCTCCTACTGAAAGAATGGTAAGTTTGTCTTTATCCAGTCCCATTTTCTCTTTTGCCTGAGCGGTTTCCTGCATTCCTGAAATAATAGCTGAACGAATCGGATTTCCCAGAAATTTTATTTTCTCTGTGGGAAAGCCGTCTACTTTCGGATAAGCCGTGAAGACCGCTTTAGCTTTCTTGCTGAGGATTTTATTGGTAACCCCTGCGTGGGCATTCTGTTCCTGAATGAAAATCGGAATTCCCATTTTACTGGCTTCATAAAGAGCGGGGCCGCTGGCAAACCCTCCTGTTCCTACAGCAAAGTCAGGAGCGAAGTTTTTGATAATCCTTTTAGATTTGGACAAGCTTTTCAAAATCTTGAAAGGGAGTCCCAGGTTGGACAGCAGATTTCCTCTATTGATTCCGGCAATATCAATTCCCTCAATTTTATAGCCTGCCTGAGGAACTTTTTCCATTTCCATTTTCCCGTTGGCACCAATGAACAAAAACTCTGCATCAGGAAATCTTTTTCTGATCTCATCAGCAATAGCGATGGCCGGGAAGATATGTCCTCCGGTTCCTCCGCCCGATAATAATATTCTTAATTTTTTGTCCATTTTAAGCGATATCGTTTATTTCTGCTATACTTTGTTTTTTGCCCATTCCTTCTTCGTCATAAATCTGGATCCTTGAGCTTATATTTAAAATAATACCTAACTGTAAATAGGTTACCAGCATTGAGGTTCCCCCATAACTGATCAATGGCAGCGGCTGTCCTGTTACAGGGATCAGATTTACCGCAACAGCTATGTTTACCGATAGCTGAATAAAGATCATTACCCCGAGACTGAGCACGAGCAACGATCCGAAAAATGCCGGCATCTTGCTGGCAATCATGACGATCCTTATTATCATAATGAGGTACAAGCTGATCAGAAAAGCTGCACCGATAACTCCATATTCTTCTACAATAACCGCGAAAATAAAGTCGGAAGCAGATTGCGGAAGCATTTGTTTCAATGCACTTTTTCCTGGTCCCATTCCGGTAATTCCGCCATGTACGATGGCTGCTTTGGCCTGCATTACCTGGTAATTTTTCGCTTTTATGCTTTCATCATCCACATCGGCTGTTTTGGCTTTGCTGGATGTAAATGTTTCAATACGGCTCATCCATGTGTGGACACGGTTGCCTCCGATCAGATTAGTGTTCAGAGCAATCAGAAGAAAGAATACGATGGCTACAAATGATGCGGAAATAAATCCTGCAATGTATTTCCAGTGAAGCTGTCCTATCACAAGAACAATCACAGAAACCATTAAAATCATTAACGCCGTGGAACCGTTATCTTTAGCTACTAAAACAAAAACAAGCAGGATAGGGCCGAAGATATACATTATATTCTCTATCGGAAGCCTTTCTCTTGTAATTTTTTTGGTTAAATATCTGCACAGATAGATAATTAACATTAAAAAAGCAAATGATGAAGGCTGGAAGGAGATCGGTGTTCCGGGAATTTTCAGCCATCTGGAAGCACTGGCTCCGTCAATGGTCTGTCCTGTAAACATCGTAACCACTAATAGGACAATCATCAGGCCGAGCAGGATGCTGCTGAGCTTTCCGATGTATTCATATTTTACGGTTCCTACCAGTCTCATAATACCTAAACCTAAGACTACAAAGAACATATGTTTGATAACGTGGCCTGTTGTGGTTCCGTTATTAACAATGTATTCGAGATTTGAACTCGCAGAGTATACAGGGAAAATAGAGAAGATGGAGATCACAAGGATGACCATCCAAAGTACTTTATCGCCCTTTAGAAATTCAAATCTGCTTTCTGTGTTCTGTTCGTCCATAATTATTGTATTCATGTACTGATGTAAAATGTATTGATGAAATTGATGATCATTAATACGTTAATACATTAATACTTTTACATTTTTACTTTAATACCTGTTGTTTAAACTGGCGTCCTCTGTCTTCGTAGCTTTTGAACAAGTCAAAGCTTGCACAGCATGGAGACAGTAAAACGGTATCACCTTTTTTAGCCAGTGATTTTGAAATTCTCACTGCTTCTTCCATACTTGAAGTGTCATAAATAAATTCTTTTTTATCTTTAAAGAAATCTATGATCTTCCTGTTGTCAACTCCAAGGCAGACAATTGCCTTTACTTTTCTTTTGACTAAATCCTCAATTTCAGTGTAGTCATTTCCTTTATCCAACCCGCCAACAATCCATACGGTTGGTGTTTTCATGCTTTCCAACGCATAATAAGTAGCATTTACGTTGGTTGCTTTGCTGTCATTGATGTATTTTACGCCCTCAATTTCAGTAACAAACTCCAGTCTGTGTTCAACTGCCTGAAAGGTCATCAATGAATGTCTGATGCTTTCATTGTTGATTTCCAGGATCTTACCGGCAATTGATGCCGCCAGGCTATTGGCCACATTATGGTTTCCTAACAAAGACAATTCATCAACTTTCATTGAGAATTCGTCTTTCATTTTTACCACAATTTCATCTTCATTCACAAAACCTCCTTCCGGTAATTTCTCTTTTGTTGAGAAAGGAATCATCTTGGCCTTTATTTCAAGCTTTTCAAGGAGATTTTTACTCATTTCATCATCTTTGTTATAGATGAAGAAATTATCATTTTCCTGATTTTCAGTGATTCTGAATTTTGCCAGTGCATACTCTTCATAGTTGTAGTTGTACTGGTCCAGGTGATCCTGGGACAGATTCAGCAATAAAGAGATATAAGGTCTGAAATTCTGAATGTCATCCAGCTGGAAAGAGCTTACTTCCAGTACATAATACTCATGGTTTTCATCTGCAACCTGCTTGGCAAAGCTATAGCCGATATTTCCTCCTAAACCTACATTTAATCCGTCATTTTTAAGGATGTAATAGATCAGGGAAGTTGTAGTTGTTTTTCCGTTGCTTCCGGTAATGGCAATTATTTTTGCATCTGTAAATTCAGAAGCAAATTCAATTTCAGAGGAAAGTCTGATTCCTTTTTCATGAATTTTATTAATAATTTCTGCCTTTTTCGGAATCCCCGGGCTTTTTACGATCCAGTCAGCATTTAAAATTCTTTCCTCGTCGTGATTTCCTTCTTCAAATTCAATTTCATTCTCGGTAAGGAACTGCTTATAGTTATCCTTAATGGCTCCTTTATCTGAAAGAAATACTTCCAGACCTTTCTTTTTAGCCAAATAAGCAGCGCCGCATCCGCTTTCTCCACCTCCTAAAACAACTATTTTCATATTTATTCTTTTGTAAAATGTAAAATGTAAAACGTACAATGTATCTGGTGTCTTTTTACATTAATACTTTTTACTTTTTACAAAATTTATCTCATTTTTAATGTGATCAGACATACAATAGCCAATATTACTCCGATGATGATCATTCTGTTCACGATTTTGCTTTCGTGGAATCCTTCTTTCTGATAATGATGGTGTAATGGTGACATCTTGAAGAGTCTGTTATTTTGAGCATATTCCAGCCCGTATTTTCTTTTTCTGTATTTGAAAACAACTACCTGAAGCATTACAGACAGGTTTTCAATTAAGAATATTCCGCATAATACCGGAATCAATAATTCTTTTCTTAAAATAATGGCTAAAACGGCAATGACTCCTCCCAACATCAAACTTCCCGTATCCCCCATGAAAACCTGTGCAGGATAGGTATTGTACCAGAAAAAACCAATTACAGCACCTACCATTGCCACGGTAAAGATGGTGGTTTCCCCCATGTTCGGCAGGAACATAATATTGAGGTAATCTGCAAAGATGATGTTCCCGGAAAGGTAAGCGAAAAGAGCCAGTGTGAGCAGGATAATAGTACTTGTCCCTGCGGCAAGGCCATCAATTCCGTCTGTGATGTTGGCTCCGTTCGAAACGGCTGTTACAATGAAGATTACGATAGGAATAAAGACAACCCATGCCCACTCATGGGCATCTTTGTCATTCATCCAAAATAAAATTCCGCTGTAGTCGAATTCATTATTTTTTGCAAAAGGAACGGTGGAAACGGTAATTTTTTCTGTAGGCATAAAGTTTTGCTCTACGTTGTTTCTGTTGACCACCTTAGCATCTGCGTATTTTCTTTTAACGGTAATGTCCGGGTGAAAATACATTGTAATTCCGACAATTAATCCTAATCCGACCTGGCCTACAATTTTAAATTTACCACTTAAGCCGTCTTTATTTTTTTTAATTTTCTTTAAATAATCATCAAGGAAACCAATTGCTCCCATCCATAACATTGAAACCAGCAGCAGGACAATATAAACATTGGTAATCCTTGTAAACAGCAATACCGGAATAATGGTTGCCAGAATAATGATAAGCCCTCCCATGGTAGGAGTTCCTTCTTTCTGTTTCTGCCCATCCAGTCCAAGATCACGTACCAATTCACCCATTTGTTTTGTTCTCAGGTAATTAATAACTCTTTTTCCGTAGACAAGAGCAATAATCAGAGAGAATAATACAGCCATTCCGGCACGGAAGGAAATGTATTTCAGCATTCCTAATCCCGGAACGTGAATTCCATGGTTGGTTAGATATTCGTATAGATAGTATAGCATAGTTTCAATTGTTAATAAATAATCATTGATAATTGATGAGCGTTACGTACCAATTATCATTTGTAATTTACTTGCTCATTAATTTCCAGAGCTCATTAATTACTTCTTTGTCATCAAAATGATGTTTCACACCATTGATCTCCTGATAGGTTTCGTGGCCTTTCCCGGCAACCAAAACGATATCTTTGGGCTCTGCAAATTTTATCGCCATTTTTATGGCTTCTTTTCTGTCCGGGATTGAAGTGTATTTGCTGAAGTTCTGAGGTTCCACGCCTGCTTCAATTTCTTTGATGATCTGTGCCGGATCTTCCGTTCTCGGATTGTCTGAAGTGATGATTGCCAAGGTTGATTTTTTAGTGGCAATATTTCCCATCTCAGGTCTTTTGGAATGATCTCTGTCTCCTCCGCAGCCGAACACGGTGATTAATCTTTCATTTTTCGTTCTGATATCGTTGATGCTGTCCAGGATGTTTTCCAATGCATCCGGAGTATGTGCATAATCTACGATAAAGAAAATTCCTCCATCAGATTTGAGGGTTTCAAATCTTCCGGAAACTCTTTTTAACTTGCTGATAGCTTGAAGAATTTCATCCTGTTCAAAACCTAGTTCAGCAGCAATTCCAAAGACAAGAAGCAAGTTGTATACATTGAATTTCCCGGTTAATGTCGTCCAGAATTCTTTTCCGTTGAAGTTCAGCAGCATTCCGTTGAAATCCACTTCTAAAAGTTTTCCGTGATAATCTGCCATGGTTTTCAGGGCGTAAGACTTCTTTTTAGCCTTTGTATTCTGAAGCATGACATTGCCATTCTTATCATCCACATTGGTGATAGCAATAGCTGTATCTTCTAATTCGTCAAAGAATCTTTTTTTCGTTTTTAAATATTCTTCGAATGTTTTATGATAGTCTAAATGATCATGGGTAAGATTGGTGAAACCCGCTATTTTGAAATGGAGCCCTTCAATCCTGTTCTGGGCAATTCCGTGTGAGCTTACTTCCATGAAAGCAAATTCGCA
Organism: Chryseobacterium amylolyticum; assembly: GCF_051011775.1. Lineage (NCBI taxonomy): Bacteria > Pseudomonadati > Bacteroidota > Flavobacteriia > Flavobacteriales > Weeksellaceae > Chryseobacterium > Chryseobacterium amylolyticum. The sequence goes on along the minus strand of NZ_JBPCHX010000003.1, from coordinate 37,533 downwards.
TCCTTTTTCTACGGCTTCAGCTAAAATCCTGTTGATGGTAATCACATCAGGCGTAGTGTGGGTTGCCGGTATAATTTCTTCACCGATTCTGATTTCAACAGTAGAAAGTAACGCAGCAGGATAGCCCAGGTTTTTAAAAACATCAAAAAGAAGGGTAGAAACAGAAGTTTTTCCATTGGTTCCTGTAACTCCTATCAGTTTGAGTTTCTGAGAAGGGTTCCCGTAAAAGTTAGAAGCAAGGTGTCCTAAGGCTTTAGAGGGATCTTTTACCAGGATATACGTTACATTTTCTGCCAATGTTTCAGAGAGTTCTTCGCAAACAATTGCTGCAGCTCCTTTTTCAATAGCGGATGCGATGAATGAGTGACCATCCACTACTGTTCCTCTTATTGCAACATAAAGAGACCCTTCTGTAACTTTTCTGCTGTCGATCACCAATTCAGTAACTTCACGGGTGTTATCTCCGTGAATTTCCAGTACTGGGATTCTGTTTACTAATTCTGTTATAATCATCTTTATCAATAAAGCTTTGCCTTATTTTGTTTTAAATTGCCTTTCCGGGCTTGTTTTTAATTCTGCAGAGATAAATAAATCCTCTGGTTTTTACTGATCGTTGTGCCTTCCAGAGGGAATTGTTCTTTAATTCTTCCTACTCCTTTATAGTCGACACGGTAGCCTAAGTTTTCCAATTGCGGGATTACGTTTTTTCCGATTAATCCTACTACGTTAGGCATCTGTTTATCGTTTACTGCTATTTTGACATTAGGTTCCACCATTTTGCTCAGGTTTACCTTTTTGTCTACCAGCATTTCTTTTTCAATATTCTGAGGCGTCTTCAGGAATGTTTTTCCCGCAATTTCTTTAAACACCGGTGCTGAAACAGAACCTCCGTAAAACCCTTTTGCCGTATTCGGTTCACTGATCATTACATAACAGGTGTATTTGGGTGCGTCTGCCGGATAAAAGCCTGCGAATGATGCGCGGTACTTCATAGGGCCGGGCAGCCAGTACTCAAACCTTGCAGTTCCTGTTTTCCCTGCCATTTTCAGGTTAGGTGTAAAAATGCTTCGTCCTGTTCCTTTTTCTACAGCTTTGGTTAAAGCACTGGTCATCATTTTAATGGCTTTTTCAGAGGCCATTTTGTTGACCATTACCTCCGGTTTTGCCTGATACATCACTTTGCCGTCTTTCATGATTTTATCAATGAATAGAGGCTTAAGCATTTTCCCTCCGTTCGCTACCCCATTATAAAATGTTGTCAATTGAAGCAGGTTGATATTGGAAGAATACCCGTACGAAATGGAGGCAAGGGTTGCTGCGTTCCATCTTTTGTTTTCCGGAGTAACAATTTTTGGTTTTGTAATACCGGGAAGTTCGATGTCCATTTTGTCGAATAATTTCCAGCGTTTCAGGTGATCAAGGAAAATCTGTGGTTTATCCGCATAATATTTTGTGATCAGCTTCGAAGTTCCTACGTTGCTTGATTTGGCTAAAACATCACTGATATCATATGTTCCTCCGCCATGGCCGTCAGAGATTCTCTGCTTTGCATACACCCATACTCCGTTTCCTACATTTACCGTTGTGTTTTCATCAATAAATCCGTCATCCATTGCTGCCAGCAGGGAAATGGTTTTAAAGGTAGATCCGGGTTCAATATTATCTTTCAGGGCATAGTTGTAAGAGTCTTCGTATTCTCCTGATTCCGTTCTTCTTAAATTAACAAGAGCACGTACTTTTCCGGTTTCAACTTCCATCACGATAACGGTACCGTGTTTTGCTTCAAAATTAATTAACTGCTTCTCAAGAGCTGAGTGCGCAATATCCTGAATTCTAAGGTCTAAAGTGGTATAAACATCTTCACCATCTACAGGTTCCTGAACTTTCCAGAAATCAATCGGTTTCCACTGGGAAGAGTTGATTCTTTGTTCCAGTCTTTTTCCGTCAGTACCTGTCAGATATTTTGAAAAAGCGCCTTCCAGTCCGGATTTAAGCTCGCCGTTATCCATACCGATGGTGCCGGCTCCGATTTCTGATGTCGCCAATTCTCTTTTATAGTTCCGGTCAACGATAAATCCTCCTTTATTTTTACCTCTTTTGAAGATCGGGAACTTTCTGATCCTGTCATACTGGTCAAAATCAAGCCCTTTTACCAAGGTGTAATACTGATTTTTCTTTTTCTTCTGTTCGTCAAACTTCTGTCTGAATTCACTTCTTGGTTTCCCGAACATTTTACTCAGGGAATCAGTCAGCGCTCCGATGTTATTGGAATACACCGTATCTTTCATCGTCTTGAAGTCAAGATAGATGTCATACCGCATCACAGTTGTGGCGAGAATAGAGCCGTCGGAAGCAAAAAGATTACCGCGGGCAGCTTTTAAAGTGGCTTCACGGTAGTTTTTATTGATGTAATCATCTTTAATTTCCTGGACATTGGTATTCTGAAGGATCACAATCCTTGCCAAGAACATAACAAACACGCACAAAGCTACCACTGCAAAGAGGTAGCCCCATCGTAACGTTTTTTTACGTTTATTGTCGTATTCATTTTGCTTTTGCATCTGTACTATCCAGTTTTATTAGCAATTTGTGAGGATGGTTTTCCAGGGTCATTAATGAATCCCGTGCTACCTCTTTCCCCAGCTCTGATTCCATTTTTACTTTGATCAGCTTACTTTGAGCGTAAGCATTTCTCGATTTATATTCTTCTGTTTCTTCCTTTAAGGCGTTTACAATTTTAATTTTTTTATTGACGAGATGGTTTGTATAAATCATGGCCATCATCAGAACAAACAGCAGGAGAAAATACTTGTAATGTATTTTGATCTCATCACGGTTCAGAAAGTTTCCTTTTATAATGTCTATAAAAGTGAGTCTTTTCTGGGGGCGATTTGTTGTTCTTTTTGCCAATTTATTATGTCAATTTGCTTTGCAGTGAATTTACTTCGTGTCAATAGTCAATTTATTTTGCGTAATGATTCACTATTGACGATTCATTCATTCACATTTTATACTTTAATTCCTGTTCTCATCTTGGCGCTTCTGGCTCTTGAGTTTTCTTCGATCTCTTTGTCATCAGGGATGATCGCTTTACTCTTGACCAATTCGAATGCCTTTTTATAATTTCCGTAGATATCTCTTTCCGGTTCTCCCTCGAACATTCCGTTTTTCAGGAATCTTTTCACCAGGCGGTCTTCCAGGGAATGGTAAGAAATAACGACTAATCTTCCTTCCGGTTTCAACACATTGTAAGCCTGAACCAGCATTTCTTTCAATACTTCAAGCTCCTGGTTCACCTCAATTCTTATCGCCTGAAAAAGCTGTGCATAGAATTTATTGACCTTGTGAGGAGGAATGTAGCTGAATAATTTTTTCAGATCTTCCGTAGTTTCTATACTTTTTGTTTTTCTGTGATGAACAATTTCTCTCGCCAGCTTTCTTGCTTCCCTTAATTCTCCATAGTGATAAAAAAGATCGGCAAGCTCTTCTTCTTCATATTCATTGATTACTCTTTTGGCATCAAGATTCTGCATCACATTCATTCTCATGTCCAATGGAGCATTGCTTCTTGTTGAAAAGCCTCTGTCTGCCTCATCAAACTGATGGGAAGACACCCCTAAGTCTGCCAGAACACCGTCTACCTGTGAAACACCATACATCAGCAATGAGTTTTCCAGGAATCTGAAATTCTGATTAACCAATGTAAAACGCGGATCATCAATTGTATTTTTAAGTGCATCCAGATCCTGATCAAAACTGAACAATCTTCCTTTATCGGAAAGCCGGCTCAGGATTTCTCTTGAATGGCCTCCTCCTCCAAAGGTGCAGTCCACGTATATTCCGTCAGGATTCGTCACCAAATCATCAACACTCTGCTTCAACAAAACGGGGTTATGATACATGCTTAATTGTGTTTTTTATTTAATACTATCAATTAATAATCTCTGCAGTTATTCTTCATCGAAAGAACCCATCACATCTTCAGCAAGGCTTGCAAAATCAGCTTCGTTGGTAGCAATCACCTTTTCGTAGGCATCCTTATCCCAAATCTCAAAGAGTTCTCCTGCACTGGTAATCACAATATCTTTCTGAAGATTTGCGAAAACCGTAAGGTCTTTGGAGATCTGTAGTCTTCCTGCATTATCCAGTTCCACTGTTTTTACTCCTGCCGTAAACATTCGTATGAAATCAGCATTCTTTTTTATGAACCTGTTCAGTTTATTAATTTTGCCCATCAGCTTGTCCCATGCATTCATAGGATAAACTTCCAGACAAGGTTGGAACACAGATCTTTTGACTACAAACGCCTTATCGTCGAAGTTTTCCATCTGTTTGATTAAAGATGAAGGAACTTTTAAGCGGCCTTTGTCGTCAATTTTACACTCATATGTCCCAATGAAATTTTTCATTTGGGACAAATTTATATAATAATTTCCAAAATTTCCCACTTTTTCCCACTTTTTGACTCAATGTTAATAAGTTTTATTAAAGATTGAATTTCAATAATGTAAAATACTGATATGAAGAGACTTGTTGAAAGTGTTATTTAGACCATAATAAAGCGGTTTTGAAAAAAAAAGTTAAAAAGGAGAATATTATATTATTTTTATCTTAAATTAGGATAATCAAAATTTTTTTGAGGTTTAATTTGTATTTTTGCAGGGCTTTATTAAGGCGTTTTATGATATTTAGTACAAAAAAAGAAAAGAAATATTCCTATATAGAAGCAGGAGAAGGACATCCATTAGTGCTGTTGCACGGGTTAATGGGTGGTTTGAGTAATTTCGATAAAATGGTAGATTTTTTTTCGGAAAAAGGGTTTAAGGTGTATGTGCCTCAGTTACCCATCTATGATCTGCCGGTACTCAATACGAATCTTACCACTATCGCAAAATATATTATCAAGTTTATAGAAAGTCATATTTCAGGACCTGTAACCATTGTTGGGAACTCAATGGGAGGCCATGTAGGACTTATTCTTACCCTGGCAAGACCTGATCTGGTAAAAAACCTGGTTCTTACAGGAAGCTCCGGATTGTATGAAAGAACTTTCGGAGACAGCTTTCCAAGGAAAAATGACCGTTCTTATATAAGAAAGAAAACGGAAGAAGTATTCTATGATCCAAAGATTGCAACAGAGGACCTTGTAGATGAAGTTTTTGGAGTGGTCAATGACAGAATGAAGGGAATAAAAACAGTAATGCTGGCAAGAAGTGCCATCAAACATAACATGCTGAATGACCTTCCGAAAATTATGACACCAACCTGTCTGATCTGGGGTAAACAGGATAATGTAACTCCGCCGGAAGTAGCAGAAGATATGCACAAGTTTATTCCTAATTCAGATTTGTTCTGGATAGATAAATGCGGTCATGCTGCCATGATGGAAAAGCCGGATGAGTTCAATGAAATCCTGTACAACTGGATAAAAGATAAAGTTTAAAAACATATAAATGACCATTAAGAGCTTTTCTTAATGGTTTATTTTTCTAAAATATATTCAAGAAATGATTATCAAGACAGCAGAGTTTGTAAAGAGTAGCGGAAAATGGCAGGAATGCCCTGAACCCAATATTCCCGAGTATGCTTTTATCGGAAGGTCAAATGTAGGAAAGTCATCACTGATCAATGCGATGATGAATCATAAAGATCTTGCCAAAACATCACAGACACCGGGAAAAACCCAGCTGATCAATCATTTTTTAGTGAATGAAAGCTGGTTTCTTACCGATTTACCCGGATATGGATATGCAAAGGTTTCAAAAGTACAGCGAAAGGATTTTGAAAAACTGATCACTAATTATATTCTGAACAGAAGAAACCTGGTGAATCTTTTTGTTCTGGTAGATGTAAGACATACCCCGCAGAAAATTGATCTGGAATTTATCCAGTGGTGTGGCGAAAGCGGAATACCATTCTCAATTGTGTTTACAAAAGCTGACAAGCTGAAACCGAATGCAGTGATCAAAAATGTTGAGGACTATAAGGCTGAGCTTCATAAAACGTGGGAAGATCTTCCTGAGTTGTATATTACCTCAGCAGAAAAGAAAGAAGGTGGCGATAAGATTCTTGATTTTATTCAAAAGACCAATGAGTTTTTAACCCATAATAATATAAGCTTCGATGAGTAATAGTAATATTGTCTGGAAGATCAAAACATTTGATGAGTTTACTGTTCCGGAGCTGTATGCGGTACTGAAAGCACGTATTGATGTTTTCGTTATTGAACAGAACTGCCCTTATCCTGATCTGGATAATTATGACCAGAAAGCAGTCCATATCTGGGCAGAAGAAGACGGGCAGGTTTTAGCCTACTGCCGTATTTTTGACAAAGGAATAAAGTATGATGAAACTTCTATTGGCAGAGTTCTTACCACTGAACTGGCAAGGGGAAAAAGTCTTGGAAAACAGTTGATTCAGTATGCGGTAGAAACCATAGAAAACCGTTTCCATACTTCTGAAATCAGAATTTCAGCACAGGATTATCTGTTAAAATTTTACAGCGGATTCGGATTTGTAGATACAGGAAATAAATATCTGGAAGATGATATTCCGCATACGGAAATGGTAAGAAAATAAAGAAAAAGCGAGGAAATGTATTCTTCGCTTTTTTTAATAGTTAAATATGTTGAGTGTGTTTTTATTTCCCTGAAATCGCTTTTAAGATAATGGGCTCCAGGTTGGAAGGCAGATCTGCAGATTTAATCTGATAATTTTTAATTTTCATTTCTTTGAACCATTTTTCCCAGTATTCTTTAATAACAGCTTCTTCGAAAGGGTTTCCTTTTTCCGGGTTAATTCCTAAAACGATAACTTCAAGGTTACTCAGATTTTCATTTGCTTTTACAAAACCATAGCCATTTTTTTCAATGGTATCTTTAAAACCGGATGTTGTCAGGTTATTGGCTTTTATAAGTTTGGTTGTTAAATAGGAGGTTCTGTATGAATTTTCATTTTTTTCTTCAAACTTGGTGTTTTGATGATACATATACCCGTCGGTTAAAATGAAAAGGATGTTTCTGCGATCATCTTTTATACAGTAATCTTTGACTTTGTTTTTAAAGAATTCCCAGATGTCGGACCCGACATATTTTCCATCTTTAATTGCTGAATTATAAATTTTTAAAGGTAACTCAGAATATTTTTTATCAACAGAATCAAAATAATTTCTTGGAGTATCTTTATTGAAAGAAACTTTTAATTCTTTGGTAAGCTCATTCATTTTAGGGTCTGAAGGTTCCGGATTGAAGAAAACCTGCATCTGATCGTCATAGGTGATGATTCTTTTTGATTTAATATGGTTTAAAAATCCTTTTTCAATGGCTTTGATATACTCTGTGTCCCGTTGATAATATTCCATTGTAGGATTTGGGTTTGTATTAGGATCAATTCTGTCGGATAAATCAATCAAAATGCTGACATTGATATTGTTTGGGTCAGCCACCGCAGAATCTATCTTTCCAGTGTTTGTTCCATCGTCTTTGTTTTTACAGCAAGAAGCCAAAGAAATGAACAATAATAAATAAAGTATCTTTTTCATAATCTGCGCGTTATAAAGATGATAAATACACTAAATTTTGGTTGTCGGAATTAGCGCCTACAGCTTCCAGGCTGGTATTGTAGGTGGCAATGCAGTCGTCAATCATTGTTTGTTTTTCCGTTCTCGACACTGCTATTTTTTCACCGATAAAAGTGATCCAGCCCTGCACGTATTCCGAGGCGTAAAGTTTGTAATCTTTGGTCGGAATAATTACGCCGTCAATAATATTCTGAAGCTCTTCGATTCTACCCCGGGTTTTGATAACAGTTTCTTTTATCATTCCGATGTTGGAAAGGATTTCTTCTATTTCTTTTTTTAAAATATTGACTTTATCCTGAAAGAATTCAATTCTCTTCAGCCTTATTTCCTGTTCATTTTTAATCTTATCTTTTTCACGGTGTTCTTTCATTACAAAGTCAAAGACCAATCCCCAAATAATGTATACAATGAATCCCGCGAAAATTATTCCCCAAAACTGAATTTTGGTAAAAGCAATTTTAATATCAAAGGGCGGAGATTCAAAAGTTTTGTTTAATTCATACAATTTTGACTCAATTTCGTAGGCTAAAATGCAGTCGAAAATAAATGTCACGATAAATAATAAACCAAGCTTGATATAGTTGGCTCTCGTTTTATTCTCCCAGAACATGTGAATCAAGTAACCCAATCCTAGGAATACAAAGGGAATCAGGGTGACAAATGCTCCTTCAATAACTCCTTCGTTCCATGCTTTGCTGAAAGCCTGTGCATCTAAAACACTTTGGATAATCGTACTTTTTGCATCAAAACTTTTAAAAAATGCCGAATAGGAAGTAGAGATATAGAATGTTCCTAAATATAAGGTGATGGGAATCAAAAGAAAAAGTCCGATCCAGAATTTTGCAGAAGCTCCTCTTGTCGCTTTTATATTATATTTTTCCGGGTTTCTGGGAAGATCAAGGATCTCAGCTTTTAATGTTTCAATGGTATGCTGATGATTCTCAATTTCAGTGCTCTTGCTTTGTAATTGTTCTTCTTTGGTCTCCTGTGAAACGAATAAAGCTTTGATTTCAGTTTCCCGGTTTTTCTGTTCGTTTACATAAGATTCTTTAAGATTTTTCTGCTTTTCAACCATTTCTTTTTCTTCATTCTGAAATTTTGAATAAACGGCATCCAAACATATAGATAGGGTCGAGTGATTTCCGTTGGTTCGCGAGCTGTCTCTGTAACCCGATTCGTGGTAGGTCCTTTTTCGGGTTTCTTCGAAAGATTCATCACCCGGAATGACATCACTTTCAGGAAGCTGTTCCTGCTGAGGTTCTATCGGAACGGATTTTAGTTTAAATAAATTTTTTATACTGGTGGTATCCATGATGATTAGTTTTTTAATTCATATAAAATTTCGCTTTTGTTCTTGCCGATTTTTATGGCTTCAATGAGGTAATCTACAATAGCTGTTGTATTTTCTTCCAGAAAACCAAACATCAGAACATACTTTTGCATGGCAGAGTATTCATTCGGAGAAACGACTCCATCAGCCCAGATCATGACAGTGAGATCATATAAATAATCTACTTTTTCTTCGATCGTTTGGGGTACCAATGACTTTAAATTGATCGGATTTAAAAGGATCTCATCTAAATTTTTTGATGAAATCCCTCTTTCTTCTGCACATTTGTAGAGCATTTTTAATTCTAAAGCACTGAAATCGTCATCACAGATTGCCATTTGATAGAGTCTTAGAAAATGGGCTTTGAGGCTTTCTGTTATTTGATTGTTTTCCATGATGGTTATTCTTGTTTTGTTTTTTTGGGATTAATAATTCTGTCTCTGGAAACAGTTCTTTGGTGTATAGGAGGCGGGTGCTCTGAGGTTTCTTCGACAGTTTCGTCTTCTTTTTTTGTGAGCTCTTTTCTTTCTATGAAGTTAATGAGTAAGAATAAAGCTCCTGTTATCGTATCTATCGGGATCCAAATGCTTTTCCGGTACAGATACATAGGAAAAACGGGATTGAAAAGAATCAGGATAACCAGAAAAATTATACTAAAATAGTGCTGCCCGGAACTCAACGTATTGTATAAAACCAGCAAGGCTCCAAGAGAAACAAGAATTCTGAGGAAAGTATAATATTCTATGGGAAGTCTGAAAATGCCGATGAAACAACATAACGCACAAAAGGTGAGAAATGGTTTCATAATTTTGATTATTTTATGTCTTTATTGGAAACATATCCTTTTTTACCGGTTGATTTCACTTGTACTTCATACCATGATCCTTCCTTTGAAAGCTTTATCAGTTTGGCTCCCTTAGGTACCGTTGTTATTACTTTTGATGCAGTGGAAGGTCTCTCATAAATATTTATTGCTGCAATGCCTGCAATGTATCTGTTGTTGGTATTAACATTAACCGTTACCTCATCGATAAAAACTTTTGGAGGTTTACCGGAGTGAGGTTTTGAAGATCGATAAGAATCTGAAGGTTTGTGTTTTTTAGACTTGCTTTTAGCAGAGGTTTTCCCGGAAGAACTGCCCCGGCAAACTCCGCAGCTCCCTCCGCTGCTGCAGTGTCCACATCCTGAGCAATTTGAACAGGCCGTGCAGTATGCAGAACCTGTACATCTTCCGCCATGTCCTACATTGTCATTGGCTTTAAAACAGGAGTTTAAGATAAATATGCTGAAGGTAAGTATGATAAATGGGATTAGTTTTTTCATGTTTTGAATATTAATGGTGAATTGATTTTGGACTTCAGATGAAATTCTCATTCATAGAGATTTCTCTTATAGCCTGTATTTTTACATGATCATTGGCATTTCTGTACTGTCGGAGAGAACTTGATAATGCAAGCACAAATATTTCAGCTTCTTTATAACTTACACGGAGTGAGTAGCTTTTGTTTTGGACTGTCAGTTCAAGACTTCCCCCTCTTGCGTTGTGTGAAATCAATTTGCAGAAAGGGATTTGGAAACTTTTTCCTCCGGCATTGAAAACAATTCTTGAGTTGGTAAGATATAGTGTTCCGGGATGGGTCTCCCTTACATTTTCTTTTACGGGACGGTACCTTCCGCCGCCAATTCTTGCATTGACTCCTTTCATAACCCTGAAAGAAACACCGGTACTTGAGCGTGAATATCCTGCATGAACAAGTTTGTTTTCAATGAGGGTTGCATGAACATTCAAATAACATTGTTCATCTCTGCTTAAAGCTATGGAAGGATTGTAAACAACCGGAAAAATACCATGATCAAGATTCCATAGTAACTTGGCATGCCGTAAGCTTCTAATTTTTCGGTCAGAAAGAAAGGCTGTAATACTCTGCTGGTCAATTTTCAGATTTCTTGTCGCCTGCTTCAGCTCTGTTTCTTTTATTGGAGAAAGGCGGTTATCTGATATCTTTTCTTCAAGTATTCTGTTGAATAATGAAAAAGCGATTTTATTTTTGATCTCTCCTGCTTTATCTAGCGGAAATTGAAGAAAGTTAGCCATGTTTGTAATTTGCTGTTCTTCTGAATCAGTCAGTACATGGTCTGCGTAACATTTCTGCACCAGGTTTTTAACCGTTTTTTCTGAAATCCTGTTTTTCTCAAAGAATATTTGCTGATCAGATAAGTTAAAATAAACCTTAATCTCATTAAGTTTGGCTATTTTGCTCTGGGTGAGATGAAAATCTGCAATGGCAGTACATAAGGTATTATAGTAAATTTTTCTTCCGAATTTTATTTTTTGCTTATCACTTATTACTTTTTTGTGGTTCAATACATTTTGCTGATAGGTGGGTAAAATAGTATGAAGTTCAGAGTAATTGATAGACTGCAAAACTTTATGGGTTCCTGAAAGATTGATCTTCATTATTTTTCTTACAATATAATCCCCAGTTAATGGAACTATAAATGCCGTCAAAATTAAAAGTATAATTGAAGCGCCAAAACTTTGCTCTATTAATAAACTCAACGAGGCAAAAAAGAATACAGCACCCAGCATCCATCGCACAACTTTCAGAATGATAAAAAAAGTTTTCATGATGAGTAATTTTTATGCATAATTTTCCAGTGTCAGATGAAGCTGATCCCTGTAATTATAGATCTCATCAAGGGTATTCAATAAAATCTTTTCTCCTGCTTCTTTTCCGTTGTGGAAGGTTTCCAGATATTTATTTGTTGTATTGAAGTGTAATCTGCAAAGTGGCTTTCTGTTGTTATCATCCAATAAAATCCCGAAATAGGATAAAGTATCCCGATAGGCAATTCTCGAAGAAGGAATTTTCTCTCTCAGAATTGCTTTTACAATCTGAAATCCTTCCAGCTCTTCCTCTGTGGTGATAATCTTAGAATCATTATTTTGATCAATAGACTGTGATGATTTTACATCATCTTCTTTTTTCTCTATCTGTTCATTAATACTCAATGCGGACTTTAACCGGAAACTGATCGATTCATTAATAGAAGTAGTTAATGCTTTTTTAGCATACTCTTTAAAAGAAACCATTCTGTTGGCTGTTAAAGGCTTCTCAAAGAAGCGGTTCACCAGAAGTTTTACCAATTCATCAGATGGATTTTCAATTTCCTTTTCGAATTCCTTTCTGATGGCTTTGATATACTTTAATGCTTCTGCAGAATCAAGTATACTTTCCAGATTATAATCTTTTTTGGTGAAACTTTCCAGAATTTTGATGGAACTGTCTTTTAAATCTTCAATATTGATGGTGAAAAACGGTTTTTCATCCATAATATTGGGCTTTTCCAGATCTGTATAAAAGTTGTACACAATTCCATTGGTCAAAACTCCGAATCTTGTTTTGGAAACATGATAATATCTGTGAAGCTGTGAATTGTGAGCATCGGCGCTTTCTTTCCAATGCTTACATTCAATAATGAAGATGGGCTCATCATTATTTTTGATCACATAATCTACCTTTTCTCCTTTTTTTGTTCCGATATCACAGACATGCTCCGGAACCACTTCCGTAGGGTTGAAAATATCATAGCCCAGGATTTGTATGAAAGGCATTACAAAAGCATTCTTTGTGGCTTCTTCTGTTCCGATCTGGTCTTTAAGGCCTATTACTTTCTGGTGCAGCTGCTCAAGTTTAATTTTAAGTTCCATAGTTTTTAATTTTTTAAAGTTTCATCAACGATTTCTGCTGCCGGAGCATTTGATTTTACAGAAGCTATACCATTCTCCATTCCGGATTTTGAACTGTACATCTGGCTGTTTCCGATAATTTCACCGTTCCTAGCTTTTAACACGAAATAGTCTTTTCCATTTTTTGCAAGTCTTCTGTCGTACCTTGAAAGATCCTGAGAATTGACTTTTACAGATTCAATGCCTTTCTGGCAGGATGCTTTCTGAACATATCCTTCACTGGTTAAAATAATTTCACCGTTTCCGGCTTTCAGATTAAACTGATACTCTTTGTTGATTCTTTGTGTGATTACGAATTTTCCCATGATTAATTTTTTATTTAACTTGTATGACATGCATTTGAGCAGTAATAGCATCCGTTGATGTTGTTTCTTTGAGCTGTAAATAATTTTTTCGCTTCATTTACCGCTTCCTGGCAAGTATAAAAACTGCCTAAATAAATTCTATTTTCAGAAGATGGTAAGTATCTGCATGAGCTTTCATGCACTTCATAATCTCCATTAGACTGCTGTTTCTTATTGAGGTAATATTCCTTTTTCATAATAAAAATTGTTTATTGTTTAACAGTCCAAAAATATGAGCATTAGATTTCAGTCTGTTACGGAAAACCGTAAAACGGGCAAAAAATAAAAAACCTTTCAAAAAATTTGAAAGGCTGTATGTAAGATGAATTGTATACTATATAATCCCGATGTCCTTGCAGAAGGCTACCAGCTGCTCATTGCTGTTTATTTCAAGGTCTTCCTTCAGACTGTTTAATCTCTTCTCAACGCTGCTCAGGCTGGAGGGTTTAATATTTCTTTCTTCGAGGTGGGCAGGAATGTTTTTTTGCAAGATTCCCTTAGAAAGGAGAGAGACAAGGGTGATATCAAATGTAGAAAACTCATAGCTGTTGAACTTTTTCATATCCTGTTTCAGATCAAAAGATAAATAGTTTTCGCCGATATATACAGATGCAATGGCCTTTTTCAGTTCTTTTGAATCATTTCTGGCTTTACGGATATATCCGTTGATTTCATAATCTGAAAAAAGATTTTCTATTACACCCGTTTTATGTTCTGCCGAAAATACAATGATTTTTAAATCAGGCTGTATCTCTTTTGCTTTTCTGATGAGTTCTTTTCCGTCTTTCAGGTTTTGCTCATGATGATCTTCTTCATAATACAGATCTGTAATCAACATGTCATAAGGATATTCCTCCCGTAACGCTTTCTGAATTTTTCCAATAGCATCATCACAGTAATACACATAATCTACTGTGGGAATATTCAGCTCCTCAAGGGTTTTCTGAACAGAAATATTGATGCTTTCATGATCTTCGGCAATTAAAATTTTTTTGAACATGGTTATACGGTTTAATTAAAAAAATTGGTTAAGTCCTCAAAAGTATATTCATTTAATTTTTCGTCATTACGGTTTCACGTAAAAGGGACGAAAAAATGATATTTCAGCAAGCCTGATCAGATGAGGCCAATATCTTTGCAGATGACGATCATCTCAATATTATTTTTTGCGCCGAGACTGTCCCTGAGTTCGCTCAGTCTCCTTTCGATAGACCTGATGCCATATGGGATCATTCTGTGTTGTTTCAGAGAAGTGCTTATTTCACTTTGCTTATAGCCTTTGGCTAACAGCTCAAGCAATTTGATATCATACGCATCAAACTCAGAAGAAATATGACGCATTGTATTCAGAATTTCCTGGGGAATTACGGTTTCTCCGTTAAAGATTTTCCGTATTGTGCTTTTCAGGTCTTGTCCGTCACGCCTTGCCTTGCTTACAAATCCGTCAATCTGATAGATTTTGTAAAGGTCGTCAATTGTTTTTGCTTTCTTTTCAACAGAAAATACCACTACTTTTAAAGCCGGCTGAACTTTTTTTGCTTCAAGAATAAGTTCCTGCCCGGAACGAAGCTTCTGGGGAATATGGTCTTTGTCAAATGACAGATCAGCAATAAGCAGATCATATGGATTTTTCTTTTCCAAAGCTGTTCTGATTCTGCTTAGGGCTTCATCACAATAGGTTACATAATCAAAATCAGGGATATTTAATTCTTTTATTGTATTCAGGATTCCCCGGTTCATGATTTCCTGATCTTCAACGATTAAAACTTTTTTGAACATGGCTGGATGGTTAGGAAACAGGGAATGAAAGATTGACCTTCAGCCCTTTTTCAATTTTCGTGTCAAAAGTAATGGTTCCTTTAATCGCTTCAATGCGGGATGCCGTATTTCGTAAGCCATTTTTATACACAAGGTCTCCCGGAATTCCTATTCCATTGTCTTTGTATTGAATTTCAATAAGATTGTTTATTTTTTCAAATTTAACGCCAACGTGGCTGGCCCGGCTGTGCTTTTTCATATTCACCATCAGCTCACGGACCATTTGGTAAACCTCCTCTTTTACTGTGGGAGAAACGGACTCCCAGATCGCAGGACTGTTTCCTGCGGTAAAGGTTTTTACGGTATCATTATTAAATGAAGCAATAAGCTCTGAGATGACTTTGCTGAACTCTTTTTCTTCTCCAATTTTATCATAGGAAATGTCCCTGGATTTTTCATATACAAATTCCAGTTCGTCAAGCGCTTTATCCCGGTCGAAGTCTTCCTGGTTTTCAATCTTTGTCATCACCTGGTAGATTCCATTGGCAACCACATCATGAACTTTCTTCGACATTTTGAGCTGCGTGTTTTTTACCTCGATTTCTTTTTCTTGTTTTAATTTTAATTGTCTTCTTCTGTAACCAATTATAATAAATATGATTGCAACAATTAATATCACTACTCCAATCAAAAGTTTTAGGATACTATTATCCTTTTCTACATTTTCTCTTTTGAGTTTTTCAGAATCATATCTTTCTAAAGCAAATTGATTTTTAGACTTATTTCTGGCTGTTTCTAAGCTATCCTTCAGATTTTGATATTGCTTGAATGTTTTTTTTATATTTTCAGGCTTTTCTAGTTGTATTATTTTTTGGAGGGCTTCTAATTTATCATCAGGACTATTGTTAATTGAAGCGGTCTCGAACATTTTGTTTGCATAAAAAAGAGCTTTTGTGGGATTGCGATTTTCAAAGTATTCAGTTAAGTGAGAGAAACTGGCATTTAGTCCATCAGTATCTTTTATGCTTTCTCGTATATGTAGGGCTTTGTTCAGTTCATATTCGGCATTATATTTAGGATTTTGTTGAAATTTTGCAAAGGCAAGGTTATCATAAACTTTAGAGAAAATAATAGAGTCAACCTTGGAAGAATTTAAAATACTATTAAAAATATTGATTGCCTTATTATATTCTTTTAAATACACATATGAAACGGCTTTATTATTAAGGAGTGTAAATTGATAGATTGAGTCTTGATTATATATTGCAGCTTGATTATAAAAATGTGCAGCTCTTTTATAATCTTTTAGCTTTTGACATGAAATACCAAGATTATTATAATTGGATACTAATTCTGTTAAATCCTTTTTTGTATCTAAAAATTTAATGGCTGATAAAGCCGTTTCTTGAGCTCCGTAGAAATCTCCTGCGTCACATTGGATTACTCCCATAAGTACTAAGCAATTTCCAGCATAAGAAGGGTATCCTTTTTGGATAAAATCATCTTTTGCTTTATTTAAATATTTAAATGCACTGTCTTTTTTTGATGCCTCTAAATAATCATAACCTTTATCATAATTTATTCGATCGGTTACTGATGGCTTTTTTCTTGAGCAAGAAAGTAGGAGGGATAATATTAATAGAAAAGTTATATGAGCTTTCAATGGTTTTTTTTCAAATTTAATAAAAAAAGCGAAAGATAATTCTTCCGCTTTCTTTGTTATTTTCTTGGAGGTATTATTTGTCCAGTTTCTCCTCCCGTATCGCTTCCCCCACTTTCCCCTGTAGATCCTCCAGGATCCGTAGCCCCACTTTGAGTTTGAGTAGTTTCAGTAGTTGGGTTGTTATCATTTGCAGTTGTTGTATTGGCATTATTGTTTGAGAATGCTAAACCGATTAGCATTAATATGATCTCTATCATTTCCGTAAAATTTTAGAAGTTTTTTGACTGTTTTTCTTCCTCCTGAGAAGTATTTATCTCAGGCTGTACACAATTAAAATTTCGAAGCGCTTCTTAATTTTTTAGGGAAGTGAACCTTCAAAAACGGAGGAGAAACATCTGCTTCCCAATCCGGAGTTTTCCTCCGTTTTATCTGGTGATTTTTGAAATCAGAGTTTTTAGATTTTATTTTTAATGTTTGTAATTTGTCCCTGATTTCTTTTACAAATATCCGATAGTACGTTGTCTTATGTAAGACAGTGAGTAGACAGATAAAGCCATGTAAAATGCTGTGTATTACGGAAAACCGCAATTGTATTGTCTAAAATGTGTCTAATTTGGACAGCAAATTAATCCATTATCGAAATTGTATGTTTGAGAAAAGAAAATTGCTCATAAAAGCAGCATATGAAACCGCAAAAAAAGAACTTAAACTTGAAACAGATGTTTATAGTACTGTATTTGATTTTTTAAGTCAGAAACTAGAAGAGAAATTTGGTTATTCTAAAGATGGAAGAACTTTTGTACGATACTACAATAGATTGATACATGAAAACCGAGACTATTCTATTGACGATCTAACTTTAGATCAATTAAGTTGGTATGTGGGGTATGATAATTTTAAAGATTTTTCTGAGAATTATACAATTAGGAGAGATCATGGAGAGACTCAGATAGAAATGAAAATTGGAAATGATGAAGATTCTTTGTCAGAAAGACTTTCTAAAATAATTATAAACATTACGAATACGCCTGTTTTTAATATTCCACATATGGCAAAAAACGGAATGGGAATAGGAGCTCTCATTCTGATTTTATTTGCAGGTTTTTCTTATGGAGGAAATGGAGTCAAAGAAAATCAATGTATGTACTGGGATGGGGATGAATATAAGCTAACATCCTGCGATGATAAAAACCCCAAACACAAGTTAATACCCGTTGATACTGTCAAGTTGAAGTATTTTAGGAAAATTACGAGACCAGATACTTTAACGGTAGAAAATGGATTGGGTAGTTCTTGGTACACAAAATATGATAATGTGGTAGAGTTTTTTACAATGGATGGAATAAATCCAGATAATGGCAAAAGTTTAAAAAATGCAACGAGCCATATGATCACAAAATACGCCGGGAAAAATTCAGAACCTTTCCTGATTGAAAAATAAATTTCCTTCACAATAATTTTGAACCCAATTAAAGCAAGTCCTCACTCATTTTATGGTAAACAAAAAAGCGAAGAGATTTTCTCTTCGCTTCTGTATTTTATATTAGCTTATAAATGTCAGGATTCCATTTTCTGGAATAATATTAAATATCAGTAGGAGCGGACTTTAGTCCGTTTAAACTGAAATTATACCATCAGATCCGGCTTTAACCAAAACTTAAAAATGTAAGACTTTATTCTGCATTCAGCATTCCCAGTTCTCCGAAATGTTTTTTAAACTTCTGTATTTTAGGACCTACTACAGCACTGCAATATGGCTGTGTAGGATTTTCATTGTAATATCCCTGATGATATTGTTCTGCCGGCCAGAATTTGTCGAATTTCGTTAATTCCGTTACATAAGTACCAGCCCATCTTCCCGATTCCTGAGATACTTTAATGGCTTCTTCGGCTTTTGCCTTCTCTGCATCATCTTTATAGTAAATCACAGAACGGTACTGGGTTCCGATGTCATTTCCCTGTCTGTTCAGTTGGGTGGGATCATGAAGGAAGAAAAATACATCCATTAATTGTTCGTAGGAAATAACAGCCGGATCATAAGTAATCTGTACCACTTCTGCATGTCCGGTTTCACCTGTACATACCTCCTGATAAGTCGGATTATCCTTATGACCTCCCGAATATCCTGAAATAGCAGATTGTACTCCTTTCAGCATATTGAAACAGCTTTCTACGCACCAGAAACATCCGCCCCCGAAAGTAATCTGTTCTAAATTATTGTTGTCCATTGTTGGTAATTATATTGTTTTATTTCTCTTCCTTTACCCGGAAAAAGCTGATCAAAAATAGGAAAAACTTTTTCATTTGAACACGATTTTACGTCTGAAACGTAAATTACAATGATAGATGTGACAAATAGTTCCCAAACACAAATACCACCAATGTTTTCACAAATAAACACTATAAAAATACAAACCCAAATCCGTCGGGAAAACAAAAAAGCACCCTAAAGGATGCTCTTAATTATTTAAAATAGCGTTCAGTTATTTTTCCCAAACCAAAGCACTTGCTCCAAGAATGGCAGCATCTGCTTCGTCAAGCTCACTGAATACCAGTTTTACCTTATTTCTGAAAATAGGAAGAAGGTTTCTTTCCATATGAAGCTTAGCCGGTTTTAAAATAAAATCACCTGCTTTAATCACCCCTCCAAATAAAAGAATAGCTTCAGGTGAAGAGAACATAACGAAATTAGCTAATGCCTCTCCCAGCTTCTGACCCGTATATCGGAAAACCTCAATAGCAATTGGGTCTTCTTTGATAGCACATTCATATACTGTTTTAGAATTGATGGCATCTTCGGGATATTGGTTCAGCATAGATTCCGGGAACTCTGCTCTCATTTTTTTTGCTGTAATAGTAATTCCTGTTGCGGAGGCGTATGCTTCCAGACTTCCTTCAGAACCTGTGCTCCAGTGCTTTCTACCGCCGGGTTTCACTATTGTATGTCCTAATTCTCCGGCAAACCCGTCATGTCCATAGATTAAGCTTCCGTTGGCAATGATTCCGCTTCCTACTCCTGTTCCCAGTGTAATCATGATAAAATCCTTCATTCCTCTGGCTGCTCCGAAGAGCATTTCTCCAAGGGCTGCAGCATTGGCATCATTGGTAACCGTACAAGGCAGACCGAATTTTGCTTTCATCAGCTCAGCAAAAGGAATTACACCTTTCCAGGGAAGGTTGGGAGCCAGTTCAATGGTTCCTTTGTAGTAGTTGGCATTGGGTGCTCCTACCCCGATTCCGTCAAAATGCTTTTCAGCACCATGTTTTTCCATCATAGGATGAACATGTTCATATAAAGCATCGATGAAATCCTCAACTTTGTCATAAGCATCGGTTCTCAGGTTTCCTTTATCCAGAACTTCTCCACGGTGGTTTACGATTCCGAATTTAGTATTGGTTCCGCCGATGTCAACTCCAAGGGCAACTTGTTTTGATAAATCTATTAATGACATTTCTATGATTAAATTCTAAGGGCTAAAATTATAAAAAAGATTGTATTAATGGATTATTAACTGGATTTTATTTAATTCTTTATGCTGTTTTTATTGATTTTTTCTTTTTTCTTCCCCACCAGATCATAAATCCGGTAACCGGGAGAGAAGCACAGATGAGGCTTACAATAAAGGCAATAATCTTGGTTGGAAGTCCTAAGATAGCTCCTACGTGAATGTCATAATTAGCATTTACCACCTTCTCTCCAAAGTTTTTGTCCTTCGGATCATGAGTATGGAGAAGTTCTCCTGAGTTTTCATCAAAGATTAAGCTGCTGCTTTTATGATAAGAATAGGAGAGATGTTTCACATACACTTCAAAGTTAGGATGCTCATGATCATCCATGTGAGGATGACCGAGGTCTACAGCAAAACCATAGGCATCGGGATATTTTGTCTGTACAGTATTAATAATTTTATCAAGCGTTCCTTCTGTTCTCAGTTCAATGGGGGCCTTTGTCCTGATATGTGAGAAGTCAGGATACTTTGTTTCTCCACCGGAAAAGATCACATAAATCATCGCCTGAACGACAAAGAATGCATAGAAAAGCCCTGTAATGGAAAAGATTAAAGCAAAAATGGATGCATAAAACCCTAATACATTATGAAGGTCATAGTTCTTTCGTTTCCAGCTTTTGATATTTTTCCATTTGAAGGAAAAACGCTGTTTTCTGGCTGCTTTGTTTTTGGGCCACCAAAGAATGATCCCGGAAATCAGCATGATGATAAAGATAATAACAGGAATTCCTACCACATACGTTCCCCAGTCCTGTTTCAGCAGATAACTCCAGTGGATCATTTTTACAATATTGAAGAATCCGTTTTTTTCATCATAAACTCTCAGTACCTTTCCGGTGTATGGATTTACGTAAGCCTGTTTGTAAACAGGAAATTCATCAAAATAATTCCAGGCATCCGTATTATGCTCATACCAGAAGAACATGTAGGACATCTTTTTATCGATAGGAACATTGACCCAATGGATCGGATATTTCTCTTTTACCTGTTCTGCAACAGCCTTTTCCATTACCCGGATAGGAAGTACCTGCTTCTGGTCAATATTCTGCTCATGATGGTAGATGACATCTTTTCGGGTGATATTTTCCACTTCATCCTTGAAAACATATAAGGCTCCGGTAATAGAGATAATAAAGATCAGGAAACCTATACCCAATCCAAACCAGAGATGGAGCTTTGCAGACCATTTTTTAATGAATCCCGGTTTCTTTTTATGATGATGTTTTTTCTTCATATCGCAATAAAAGTAAAGCAAATATAAGCCTTGCTCTTTATTTAGTTTAATTAAAATCTGTATTCAACCATGAATGTTCCTCTCAATCCAAGAGCATTGGTAAAATCACTGTCTCTTGCAGTCCACCATGAAATAGCAGGCTGGTACAGTTTATTGAAAAGGTTTTCAATTCCTAATGATACGCTCCAGTTGTTATTAACCTCATAACTTGATTTGAAATTGAAGACAGTATACTCAGGTACATATCCTTCACCATACGCATATAATCCCGTCTTGGCATTAGGCTCAAATCTCTTTTGCTGGAAAGAGTGAAGCATATCAAGCCCCAAGGATAGAGCAGGGATTGGTCTGGCCTGAACATATGCCAAAACCTTAGGGGCAGAAATTCTGCTGTTGTTGATTTTTGTTGAATAATCACCATCATCTTTTACAGAAGTAATTCCTTCCATCCAGCTGTAGCTTCCACCAAACCGGATCCATTTTACCGGGGTAAAGTGTAAAAAACCTTCAACACCGTACACAATTTCAGGAGAGCGCTGGATCATTAATGCTCTGTCCGGACTTTGTACGAATGATGCTCCCAGCTTTGAGGTACTTACATAAGACGTTAATTCATAGTTCATCCAGCTGGAAAGCTGTCCTGTAGTGCCCAATTCGTAATTATTAACGATGATTGGTTTTGTTTCCAGGCTTTTGATCGTTTCAGAAGTTGAGGTTCTTAAAATTCTTCCCAGCTCATTGATAGAGTAGGCCTGAGAAAAGCTTCCGAAAAGGTTGATATAAGGTTCAATATTGTAACGGACACCGATATTTCCTACCAGCGCATTATAATTCAGCTTTCCGCCGGCCACAGGAATGCTTTTGGTGAAAGTTCCGTCACTTTTAAGGGTAGAAAGGGTATTGAAATCATCAACATTTACCCTGATGTTTTCGTAGCGAAGCCCTCCTTTGATGGTGAGCTTCTTAAACAGATCAATTTTTGCCAATACAAAAGGTGCAATATTGGTCATGTTCATATTAGGAGTCCAGAAGCGTCCGTCTTCCAGCTTTTGTACAGTCTCATCATTCAGAATATCAGCTCCGTAGATAATTTCTCCCTGGGAATTGGCAGAATTCCATAGTTGGGTATCAAAATTGAATCTTGCTCCTTTTTTCCGGGAAATAACATTCGACTGGCCACCATTGAAAAAGGTGTCACTGTAGCCATAAACGGTTTTAAAATCCTGATAATAAAGATTCACATTTAAGGAAGTTCCGGCAAACAAATTCTTATTGTCATAGCTCACTCTGATGTTGTGATTCTTCGGAGTTCCCTGTGGGGTTGTTTCCAACCCTTTTCCGATTCCTTCCCCAATGGTAGGCGTAATGCCGTATTTTCCTGTTTTTAAGCCTACGTTCAGATCTGATCTTGAAGAATAACCAATGTAAGAAGCTTCAATCCTTTGATTTTCATTGATATCATACCCTATTTTCAGCAATCCATTGTAATTGTCCATCTTGGCAATGCTGTAAGTCGGACTTATCAAAACGCCGTCACCGTCTTTTGTATAACCTGTTCTTTCGTAAGCTAATGAAAGGGTATAGTCAAATTTGTTGATCTTTCCTGTTAACAGCTGGCTGGCTCTTACTCCCAAAGTGCCACCGTAAGGTTGTCCGGTAATACCAATCTGTGAAATTCCGGAGATTTTTTTATCTGTTTTGTTTCTTTTGGTAATATAATTGATGATTCCTCCGTCTGCTCCGTTACCATAAATGGAAGATGCTCCTTTGATTACCTCTATTCTTTCGATCGCTGAAGGGTCAATGGTCCTTAAATCTCTTGCTCCGTTTCGAAGCGGTGTAGACTGCGGAATTCCATCAATCAAAACAAGAACCTGGCGTCCTCTTAACGTCTGTCCTGTATTGGAAGTCTGCCCGGAATTGGTTCCCAGACTGGGAACGGTGTACTGAAGAATACTTGTAATATCAGAGTTAACAGTCAGCTGAGACTGAATCTGTTTTTCTCCTACCACCGTGATGGAGCTTGGAACTTCTTTGATATTTTCCTTTTTTCTGGAAGCAGTCATTACCACCTCGTCTACATTTTTAGTTTGTAAACTGTCTTTTACCTGGGCAAAAATGGCAGTAGTTCCTAAGCAGGCAGCTGATAAAAGCACTTTTTTCATTATATTTTCTTTCCTTTTTTCTTTCTTTTTCCCCACCAGACCAGGAATCCGGTTACAGGGAGTGACGTACACGTAAGGCCGGCAATAAACCAGATGATTTTTCCAATAATTCCGAAATAGGATCCGGTATGGATGTCATAATTAGCATTGGAGTACTTCTCGGCAGTATTAAGTTTGTGATGAGGTTTGTTGGCAAGTAGTTTACCTGAATATTTGTCGAATGTCAGGCTGTTTCTTTCACTGTATCTTCCGTCCATTCCGTAAACTGTTACCGGAAGATTTTTCAGCTCTTTTCCTTTTTTATTCTTTCCGTTCAGCGTGATTCTGAAGCTTGATGACTTTGCATACAACTTTTCAGTCTGTGCCGCAGCCAGATCAAAAACAGCTTCATTCTTTATCATCAGAGAGTCCGGAGATTTTCTTTCTTTTTCTTTTGGAAGTTCCCATGATCCGGACAAGGCAAATGTGAATGTATTTTTCACGTAAGGATAAGCAAAATAGAGTCCGGTAATGCTTAAAAGCAAAGCAATAAATGATGCATAAAACCCTAGTATGTTATGAAGATCATAGTTTTTACGCTTCCAGTTTTTTACGTTTTCCCAATTGAACCAGAAACGTCCTTTTCTTGCATTTTTATTTTTGGGCCACCATAAAATGATTCCTGTAATCAGCATAATCATAAAAATAACGGTAGGGATTCCTACAGTGTACGGCCCCCATTCAGAATTGAGTAAAAGTCCCCAGTGGATATATTTCAAGATACTGAATACATCATATTTTTCATCATAAACAGCAAGGATTTGGCCTGTATATTGGTTCACATACACTTGCTTATTGATAAGTACCTGCTGAAAATAGTTCCATCCTTTTTTACTTTTTTCATAGTACTGGAACTGATAGGATTTGCTTTTATCCAAAGGGATTTCTACAGCACTTACAGGATACTTTTCATTAAGCTCCAGTGTTATTTTTTCACGAAGCAGACTGATAGGCAGCGGTTTTGTCCCTACATCTTCTTTTTTAAGATCAATGGCTTCTTTTCTAAAGCTATTCTGTATTTCATCCTTAAAAACATATAAAGTCCCTGAAAGAGAGACTATAAATACAATGATTCCAACAGATAAACCCAGCCACAAATGCAGTTTTGCGGACCATTTTTTTGTTGAAGAAACCTTCTTTTTATGATGATGCTTTTTTCTCATAGCAAAAAGTTAACCCCATAAGGGGCTAACCTTTGAATTTTTAAAATTTATAAGTGAAGCTTCCTAATACGTTGGCAAGAGCTTGCGCATTGGCTGTTGTATATCCGCTCCAGTAATGTTCGTTGGTAAAATTGTCTACCTTCACTCCGATTCTGAATTTTTTTGTATCATAAAAGGCATTAGCATTCAGTACCAGATATTTTGGAAGTATGAAAGTTCCCATTGTGGTTGAGTTGACGATCTTATTATCGCTGGCATAATTTCCTCCTACACCAAAACCAAGTCCTTTTAAGTTTCCATCAAGGAACTGGTAGCTCGCATTGAAATTAACCAGCCACGGAGAAGAAGCTGTAGCAGGCCTTCTTCCAATTACAGTTTCATCCGCTTCCGTATATTTCATATCATTATAGCTTACACCGGCAATTACAGAAAATCCTTTGATCAGATAAGCATTTGCTTCCAATTCAACACCCTGACTCGTTAGGGAGCCAGCCTGTCTTTGAATTGCTCTCCCTTGATCAGTATATCCAGCATTCAGAAGTGTATTTTTTACTTTGATATTGTAATAACTTAATGTTGTACTGATTCTTCCTTTGATAAGACTGGCTTTAAATCCGCCTTCGAATTGATTAGCTCGTTCAGGATCAGAAAGGGTTACATTAGAATTTGCATCGGAAACATAATATCCGTTGCTTGTGAAACTATTTTGATAATTTCCAAATACAGATACTTTATCCTGAACAATCTGATAAACAATTCCCAGTTTCGGAGACCATGCTCCCTGGGTATATGCTGCAGTTACATTTTGCCCCGTTTGACCTCCTTTAAAGTCTACACTTTCATATCGCAAAGAGGTAAGGATATTAAGCCCTGCTACAGGAGTTATTACATTGGAAATGTATCCACTGTAAACATCTTTTTTCCCTGTACTGATATAGGTGTTATTTTTTTCAAAATCAGGCTGGTTTCTCAGATTATCATACATGGCTCCCAATGTCTGGCTATTCATATTAGAATAGTCTGTACCTTTAAAAGGAACCCAGTCAAAATTGGTGAACATAAAGTATTGGTTGTCATTTAATCTCATATAATCGAAACCAGCTACAGTTCTGTTTCTTATACTTCCAATATTGAAATCAAAATTAAAATTCTGCTGAAGCTGGAAATAAGTCCTTTTACTGTCTTTGGTTGACTGATCGGCTCTTGCTATTCCAACTTCAGAACTATTTGTAGGATTGGGGGCGAAATAAAAATATGGGCTAAATCCGTCTGAATAAGAATAGGCCGTACTTACATTAGTGGAAGATTTAATATGTTCATTAATCTTATAGTTAACCTGCCCAAAGAAATTTCTTGCTTTACCTACAGTTTTAAGGCCTTCCCCGGTATAAGACTGTTTGTAGTTGTAACCAAGTTTTTCCATTTTGTCCATGCTGTCTGCACCAAGTTGTGAGCTTGGGAAATAAAAGAAAAATGCTGTTTCAGGATATGAATTGGTTTCAAACATTTCCAGCTCTGCATTGATTTCCAAATTATCGGTAGGACGGTAAGTGATGGAAGGTGTAAATGCATAGAATGAATTCTTTGCATTAGTTCTTTGGAAAGTCCCTTGATTTGTATAAGCTGTATTTAATCTGAATAATAACTTCTTATCGTTGGTCAACGGTGCGTTTACATCCGCCTGTACCCTGTAGTAGTTGTAACTTCCTCCTGCAAGAGATATTGCTCCTCCGAAAGTTTCATAAGGCTTTTTGGTAATTCTGTTGACAACTCCACCATAAGAAGTAACATTACTTCCAAATAGCGTTGCGGAAGGTCCTTTTAAAACTTCAATTCTTTCAATATTAATGGCATCCATAGAAGTGGTAATAGGGGCTACCATACCGTTTCTGATAGAGTTTCCTGCTACGAAACCTCTGAGGTTAAGATAAATTCCCCCATCTCCGGATCTGTTGGTTGCACTCCACATCTTTTGTGCGCCCGCCACATTCCTGAAAGCATCATCTACAGTGAATAATAATTGATTTTCCAAGACACCCTTGTCAATAGAAGAATATACCTGTGGATCCTCTATGGCTTTAAGAGGCATTTTATTGGAATAATCACTGTCTTTCTTGACATATGTATTGATAACTACTTCATCTATGTTTTTTGTGGTTAATGAATCTTTTTTTTGGGCAGAAACCATCATTGTCCCCAGTGCGGAAGCACAAATCAGTACATTTTTCATGAAAGCAAAATTTTCTGCAAATATATTATTTTTAACTGTTCTAAATAAATAATAAGATTGATATTTATCATAAATTTATTATATACTGAATAACAAAAAACCGCTATGGTCAATGCCATAACGGTTTTTGAATATTATTATTAAATTTTTCTTAAGAAGGAATTTCTCCTTTGTATAAGAATGAAATAATTTCTTTGTTTAATTTATCGATCATTTCACTGAATAGGTGGAAAGACTCCTGCTTATAGATTACAAGCGGATCTTTCTGCTCATATACTGCTCCCTGTGATGATCTTCTTAAGTCGTCCATCTCACGAAGGTGAAGCTTCCAGTTTTCATCAATAATTGATAAAGTAATGTTCTTTTCGAAATCGTTTACCAGACTTTCACAGTGCGTTTCGTAAGCTTCTTTAAGATCAGCTACAATAGTCATTGTTTTGTGTCCGTCTGTGAAAGGAACCTGGATCATTTTGAACATTGAACCCTGATTCTGGTATACATTCTCAATAATCGGGAATGATTTTTCTTTCAACAGGTCCAGCTTCATTTTGTAATCTTCCTGAGCAGCTTTGAATAGGATATTCGTCAGATCCTGAACGTTTTTGTTATTAAAGTCATTTTGGGAAACCGGAGATTCCATCGTAAATGTTTTAATGATTTCATATTCAAAATCTTTATAATTTCCAGAAGCCTTTCCTTTCGCAACGATAGAATTGGCAACATCGAAAATCATATTCGTGATATCATATTTCAGGTGATCTCCGAATAAAGCATTCTTTCTTCTCTTATAGATAACGTCACGCTGTTTGTTCATTACGTCGTCGTATTCAAGAAGTCTCTTTCTGGTTCCGAAGTTATTTTCTTCCACCTTCTTCTGAGCTCTTTCAATAGACTTGCTGATCATAGAGTGCTGAATTACTTCTCCCTCTTTATGACCCATTCTGTCCATCATTTTAGCAATTCTTTCAGAACCGAACAAACGCATTAAGTTATCTTCAAGAGATACATAGAACTGAGAACTTCCCGGATCTCCCTGACGTCCCGCTCTACCTCTTAACTGTCTGTCAACACGTCTTGAATCGTGCCTTTCTGTACCAATAATTGCCAGACCTCCTGCGTCTTTTACTTCTTTGGTAAGCTTAATGTCGGTACCACGTCCCGCCATGTTCGTTGCAATGGTTACAACTCCCGGACGTCCTGCTTCCGCAACGATCTCTGCTTCTTTTTTGTGAAGCTTCGCGTTCAATACCTGGTGCGGAATTTTTCTTAACTGAAGTGCTTTTGAAAGCAACTGTGAAATTTCAACAGAAGTGGTTCCTACCAATACAGGTCTTCCTGCTGCTGTTAATTTTTCTACCTCTTCAATTACGGCGTTATATTTTTCTCTGTTAGTCTTATA
Organism: Chryseobacterium amylolyticum; assembly: GCF_051011775.1. NCBI lineage: Bacteria > Pseudomonadati > Bacteroidota > Flavobacteriia > Flavobacteriales > Weeksellaceae > Chryseobacterium > Chryseobacterium amylolyticum. The sequence goes on along the minus strand of NZ_JBPCHX010000003.1, from coordinate 9,369 downwards.
AACCAGATCCTGCTTGTCATGTCTCAGAATAGGACGGTTGGTAGGAATTACCACAACGTCTAATTTGTAGATCTCCCAAAGCTCTCCGGCCTCTGTCTCAGCAGTACCGGTCATTCCCGCAAGTTTGTTGTACATACGGAAATAGTTCTGAAGCGTAATGGTTGCAAAAGTTTGGGTTGCTGCCTCAATTTTTACATTCTCTTTTGCTTCGATTGCCTGGTGAAGACCATCTGAATAACGACGGCCCTCCATGATACGGCCTGTCTGTTCATCAACGATTTTTACTTCACCATCAATTACGACATACTCATCATCTTTTTCAAATAATGTGTAAGCTTTCAACAGCTGGCTCATCGTGTGAACACGCTCAGATTTTTCAGCAAATTCAGCGAAAAGTTTTTCTTTTGCTTCAAACTCTTCTTCTTTAGATAAGTTTTTAGCTTCTACTTCAGCAATCTCAGTTCCGATATCAGGAAGTACGAAGAAATTCGGATCAGAGTTTCCTTGAGACATGTATTCAACACCTTTGTCTGTAAGGTCTACCTGATTGTTTTTCTCCTCGATAACGAAGTAAAGATCTTTATCTACGATCGGCATATCACGGTTGTTGTCCTGCATGTATTGCGCTTCAACTTTCTGAAGCAATGCTCTGTTTCCGCTTTCCGATAAGAATTTGATAAGTTGTCTGTTTTTTGGAAGACCTCTGTAAGCCTGAAGTAATTTGAATCCGCCTTCCTTTGTATTTCCGGCAGCGATTAATTTTTTCGCTTCATTGAAAATAGTAGAAACCGTTTTCTTTTGTACTTCAACGATTCTGTCGATAGAAGGTTTAAGGACGTCAAACTCCTGTCTGTCTCCCTGAGGAACCGGGCCGGAAATGATCAATGGCGTCCTGGCATCATCTACCAATACAGAATCCACCTCATCCACGATAGCAAAGTTCAGTTCTCTTTGTACCAGTTCTGAAGGTGAGGTCACCATGTTGTCTCTCAGGTAATCGAAACCGAATTCGTTGTTGGTTCCGTAAGTAATATCTGAGTTGTATGCTTTTCTTCTTCCGTCTGAGTTCGGCTGGTGGTTATCGATACAATCGATAGACATTCCATGGAACTGATAAAGAGGGCCCATCCATGCGGAGTCTCTTTTCGCAAGATAATCGTTCACGGTTACAACGTGTACTCCTCTTCCCGGAAGTGAATTTAAATAAATAGGTAATGTTCCTACCAAAGTCTTACCTTCACCGGTAGCCATCTCGGCAATTTTACCGCTGTGAAGAATAACCCCTCCGATAAACTGAACATCATAGTGGACCATATCCCAAACTACAGGAGTTCCGGCAGCATCCCATGAGTTTTTCCAAACAGCTGTGTCTCCCTGAATACTGATGAAATCTTTCCCTGCAGCAGCCAACTCTCTGTCCCAGTCAGTTGCTGTTACACGGATTTCTCCATTCTGAGCCCATCTTCTTGCTGTTTCTTTTACCAATGCAAAAGCTTCAGGAAGGATCTGAGTCAGAACTTTCTCTTCAATTTCGTATGATTCTTTTTTTAGAGACTCAATTTTTGAGAAAAGAGCTTCTTTCTCATCAACATTTGTTGAATTTTTTATCTGCTCTTTTATCTGTTCTATTTGAGCTGTGATCTTGCTGGTTGCAGATTTTATATTCTCTTTAAACTCAGCCGTCTTTTGTCTCAACCCGTCATCCGTCAGTTGCTGGATGCTGGGCTCTACAGCCTTGATTTTTGTTACAACTTTTTTTACTTCTTTTAGGTCCTGCGCTTTTTTGTCTCCCAAAAACCCTTTAAGAACTTTGTTTAAAAAACTCATAAATTTTTTGCTTTATGCTTAATGCAAAATGCTTTAAGCGTTTTAAATAACACTTATCGTGTAAATTATATATAAAAAGGGCAAAAAAGCTCTAAGCACGCAGCCTAAAGCTCATCGCTTTATTAATATTCGTCTTCGTTCCAAAGGAAATCCTCGTCAGTAGGATAATCACTCCATACTTCTTCGATAGATTCATAAATTTCTCCTTCGTCTTCAATTGCCTGAAGGTTTTCTACTACTTCCATAGGTGCACCAGTTCTGATTGCGTAGTCGATAAGCTCTGCTTTTGTCATTGGCCAAGGTGCGTCACTTAAATATGAAGCTAATTCTAATGTCCAGTACATAATTTTCTAATTTTTTGCAAAAGTATAAAAATAGGTTGTATAATAAACTTTTTTATACTTGATTTTCAATTCTTTTTATAATTTTTTCTTATAAATGGCTGTCACAAACTGGCTGTCAGCGATGTCAGCAATTTACTTAATGTCGTTTTCTCAAAAACCATTCCACAAATTTTTTTATGCCATTTTGGAAGTCTGTGGCAGGTTTATAGCCTATTAATTCCTTTGCTTTTGTGATATCTGCATTGGTTTTTGTGACATCTCCCGGCTGCATTGGCAGAAATTTTTTAGTGGCAGATTTTTCAAGCGCCATTTCTATAGTAGCTACCATCTCCGATAAAGTCACAACCTGATTTTCTCCCAGATTAAGGATCTCATATACCCCGGTATTATTTTCCAGGTAAAGGATTGATTTAGTAATTCCATCAATGATATCATCTATATAAGTATAATCCCTGGCTGTATTTCCATCACCATAGAAAGGGATTTCCTGATTTTCCGAAATAAGCTTTGTAAACTTATGTATCGCAAGATCGGGTCTCTGTCTTGGCCCATATACCGTGAAGAACCTAAGCTGGATCATATCTATATGGTATAGGTTATGATAAACATGACCTATAACTTCGCCGCTTTTTTTGGTCGCTGCATAAGGAGAGATAGGCCTGTCTACATTATCTGTTTCTGCAAAAGGAATTTTTTCATTATTTCCGTAAACACTTGAAGAGGAAGCACAAATGAATTTTTCTATATGATATTCTTTGCACAATTCCCAGAGGTTCATAGTGCCTCTTACATTCACTTCCTCATATTCCAGAGGGCGTTCAATAGAAGGGCGTACCCCTGCAAGTGCTGCCAGATGGATCACCATGTCAATAGGATGATTTTTAAAGATAGCTTCAAGACCCTTATAATCCCGGATATCCTGCCAATAGAGGGAATATTGATCAGAATGGGAGAGGGAAGCCAAACGACGGATGTCAGTCTCTTTATCCGAGAACTCAAAATCCGAAATTTTACCAATTGACTCTAAAGTATTTTTAATTTTTACCTGATAGTCGTAAAAATCATCAAAATTGTCAATGTTTATGACAGAATGTCCATTTCTTAATAATCGCTCAATTAAATGAGAGCCGATGAACCCGCTGCCGCCTGTTACAAGATAAACCATTTGTATTTTTTATGGGTACAAAAATATAAATTTTACTTTTTGAAAAATATAATCATTAAATTTACTTAAAAAAGTAATATAAATATAATATGCAGTTTCAAGGGCAAATTTTAAAGATGACAAGCTACGACGCCAGGCCAATCCAGTACTATCTCAATCTTTCAGGAGATCTGATTCACATGAATGAGCTGTTTGGAAAGGAGTTAAGCATAAAACATATCGGATTCCAGTGTGTAAATTGTGGTGAGAATAAACCGATTTACAGAATGGGATTCTGCAAAAACTGTTTTTTTGAAAGCCCTTATGCAAGTGATACCATTATCCGTCCGGAACTTTCCACCGCGCACCTGGATATCGCAGAACGTGATCTTGAAATTGAAAAACAAATTCAGCTTCAGCCGCATACTGTTTATCTGGCCTATACAGGAGATGTGAAAGTAGGAGTGACCAGAAATACTCAGATTCCAACAAGATGGATTGATCAGGGGGCAACTTTTGCTTTACCTATTGCAAGAACAGAAAACCGCTATGAAGCAGGAATGATAGAAGTTGCTCTAAAAGAGCATTTACCGGACAAAACCAACTGGAGAAAAATGCTGCAGGATGATTTCGAAGGTGAAGTGGATCTTGCAGATTTCAGACAGAAGATCAAGGAATATTTCCCTGAAGATTTTCAGAAATTCTATAGTGAAGGAGAAGAATTGTGGATGCTGGATTATCCGTTTGAAAAGCCGGAAAAGGTAACTTCATTTACATTAGATAAAAAACCTGAATTCACAGGAAGGCTTACCGGAATCAAAGGACAGTATCTTGGCTTTGAAGGAGGAAATTTCATCAATGTAAGAGGCCATGAAGGATATGTAATCGATCTGGAAATCAGGAATTGATCCGGGGTAAAATAAAATCAAATCACAAAATATGGGAAAATGGGTAAAAAAACTATTGATAAGTTTCGGGATTCTGGCAGGTATCCTTCTTGCCGCAAATTTCGGAGTTAACATATGGCTTAAAACCCGGCTTCCGGATTATATAAAAAAGAATACTGATTATAAAGTATCCTATAAAACCCTTGATGTAGATTTAGGATCAGGAAATATATTCGCAACAGGAATTTCCGTCAACAGTAAAGATCCGCAGAATACTGATGTCATTGGCCTGCAGGGAACAATTGATACCCTGAAAATAAGCCGTTTCGGAATTTATGATGCTGTTTTCAATAAAAGAATCAGCTCTTCGGACCTTTTGTTGGCTAAGCCCAGTTTAAATGTTATTCTTGCAAAACCGGTTGATCGTAAAACCGGCAAAAAGAGAAATCCCGTGCTTTTTGAAAATATCAGGATCAGTGATGGAAAAATTGCTGTTTTCAGACATACCAAACAAAAATTTTTATCTGTAGAGAAGCTCGATCTGTTTGTAGAAAATTTACAGATGACAGAAGAATCCGTAGAGGATAAATTACCGGTCGTTTTTGACAGGTACAGCATTAAAGGAGAAAGATTCTTTTTCCGTCCGGATAATATCTATGCTATTACTATCAGTAAAATCAATACGGAGAACGGACAAATGTCGGTAGATAACTTCAGATTGATCCCACTGCTTTCTTTGACCCGTTTTAAAAAGTTTTATCCTGAAAAGGTTCAGCTATTTGAATTTTCCATTCCTACAATGGAATTTAAAGATGTTGTTTTAAATAAAAACAAAGTATCACTTGCTAATGCGGATTTTAAAAATCCTGTTTTGGCAGTGTACAATACAGGAATAAAGGGGAAAAAAAATGAAAAAAAATCAAATTTTGAAGTTGATTTAAAAAATATTAAACTCAATAATGCCATTGTTCGGATCAATAAACCGGATGGCAATAAACTTTTATCTGTCGGAAATCTTAATTTGAATATCAATCAGCTGATGTTTAATAAAGAAACTTCAGAACAGATCATTCCTGTAGGATATAAAGACTTTACTGTTGCCGGAAGAGACATTGAATACTCAAATCATCAGAATATCACTGTAAGAAGCCTTGCGCTTAAACCTTCCAGCGGTGAAATCCGGGATGTGGTATTATCAGCCGGCACTCCAGAAACAGGAAAACCAATAGAAGGATTAAGAACCGGCCATATTGCTTTTAATATCAATAAGCTGGAATTTATAGATAAAAAACTAAATCTTGACCTTAAAGATCTTCTGATAGAAAATGTAAACGGAACTTTTACGGCAGGTGAAAAAAAGCAGAGCAATGCTGGCGGGCCTGATATTGTAAAATCCATTACCATAAGAAAAGCTTCCTTAAAAAATTCAAATATTATTTATGATAAAGGAAAACAGCCTTTAGCTTTTCATGATCTGAATGCTACCTTTAATGGGATTGAGCTGTCTCCTAAAGCTGATCATAAAGGCCTTTCCTTTACCGTGAAGGATTACTATCTGACAACCAGAAATTTTGCCTACAAAACACAGTTCTATAATATGAGCCTGGGTCTTCTTAAGCTGAATAAAAACAGAATCCAGGTCAATAACTTTGCGATGAAGCCTCTCGTTTCGAGGGCACAGTTTATCAAAATGATACCCGTTGAAAGAGATCTGTATGACCTGAAGGCAAACCGGATAACTGCAGAAGGAACCTGGGAGCTTTTTTCTCAAAATAAAACGGTAAATGCTTCCCACGTGGTTATTCAGTCGGCAGATGCCAATATTTTCAGAAGTAAAATTCCGAAAGACGACCCCAAAATAAAAGCTTTGTACTCCAAGATGCTGAGATCTATTAAAATTCCAATGACGGTCAATAACCTTGATCTGAAAAACTCTGTATTGGTGTATGAAGAAGATACGCCAGAAAGTATGGGACCGGGAAAACTGACTTTCAGCAATTTTAATATGAATGTAAAGAACCTGAATTCAGCCAAAATAAAAGGAAAACCAACCCGGGTAGATATTAAAATCAATTGCTCCTTTATGAACCTGTCGCCGCTTTCCGTAAACTGGAACTTCGATGTAGCCGATCAGAGTGATAAATTTGCAATTTCCGGGAAAACATCCAATCTTCCGGCCAGCGGAATCAATCCGTTTATCAGGCCTTATCTTCATGTAACGGCTACCGCAGGGACGATTCAGGAAATGCTTTTTAATTTTAAAGGAAATCCTGCAGGATTGCATGGAACCTTTAATCTTAAACATAAAGACTTGAAAATTGCCGTTTTAAATAAAAACAACCATGAGAAAAAAGGTTTTCTGACTGCTGTTGCCAATGTATTTCTGAAATCAGATTCAGGACGTTTTCCTGAAGCCGTTACGGTGGAAGATGTGGAACGTGATCCTACAAAGTCTTTCTTTAATCTTTTCTGGCGCGGAATAGAACAAGGATTAAAGAAAACCCTGATTGGTAAAAATGTAGAAAAAACAGAAAAGAAAGTAAAAGATGCTGTCGCTTCAGTAAAAGATATGAAGCAGTCTGTAAAAGAAATTAAACAGGAAATAAAAAATAAAAAAGAAGCCTCCCCGGCGGAAGGAGAGAAAAAAGAAAAGAAAGGTTTTCTTAAAGGAATATTCAGGAAAAAAGAAAATACCCAGGAATAATTCCTTAAACCATTAAGATAGAATGATCATCTGCTCATAGAAACGATATGTAATGATAACAACCTTAATGGTTTAAGGATTAATATAAGAAAGATTCAGTTAAAAATTGAATTCATCGCTTTCCTGAATAGGAATGTCTCGTAAAAATTTATCAAACTCTTCACCCGGATAATTACTGTCTGCTCCATATGAGTCTATGATCATTCCACGGTTTCCGCTATTGTCTTTTACCACATAAAGAACTGCATTATCATCAGGATTACTGTCTCCTTCAAAGCGGTAGGTTTTCAAAATGGTCAGCTCCGAAGGCTGATAAATTTTGTCAGAATTTTCAAATTTCATTTCGCATTTTTCATTCATTCTGAACTCTCTGTGTATTCCTCTTTCAGAAAGCGTTTTCATGACTTGGCTCAATGTCGTCATTCTGTCGATGTTTTCTGGATTTTCCATAATAATATTTTTGGTAATAAGTGCAATAATTAAACCATTGCAATTTCTAAATATAAGAAAAATAACAGATTATAACTTTCTTAAAAATAAAGTTTAATGTTAACAAAATTTATAATCTGAAAAAATAAATTGGGTATACTTTTTGCAATGGTATCAGTAATAAATCAAAGAAAATATGAAAAAAGAAGTTGGAGTTTTACTGGCAGGGGGAGTTGGTCTTTTGGCAGTATTAAGTTTAATAAGCATAAAAAAAATATTGACTAAAAAAGATAAAAAATATAGTGATACCTACTCGGATTATCACAGACACTTTGATGAAAAGAATCATGAAGATGAATATCATGGAGTTGAATTTTACGCAGTGAAGTAGTAAAAAAATATATTTAATTATGTTTAAATCCAACGCTTTTGAAAGTGTTGGATTTTTTTGTGGAAAACTTTAATGTTAAAACTCATTATTTTATGAAAATTCCACTCTAATTTTACACCGGAATGCAAAACGAAAATTTCATAAAAGGTCAGGGAGCTCAGCGAAACGTTATCAACCGTTTCGACAGGTATACCTTTGAACCTGAAGATGAAGATTTCGAACCCATAAAGACCTCTTTTACCGAAGTCTTTCCCAAAACAATTGTCAATCAGGTGAAAAGCGAGGATCTTCCCATGGAGTATTCAATGAATCCTTATCAGGGATGTGAACACGGCTGCTCCTACTGCTTTGCAAGACCCACTCATGAATATTGGGGGTATAGCGCCGGAATTGATTTTGAAAGAAAAATCATGGTAAAGAAAAATGCTCCTGAACTACTGGAGAAATTTTTTCAGAAAAGAGGTTACAAGGCAGCTCCTATTCTCCTGTCCGGAAATACAGATTGCTATCAGCCGGCAGAAAGACAATTTGAAATCACACGAAAACTACTGCAGGTTTGTCTCGATTACAGACATCCTGTCAATATTCTGACAAAAAATGCATTGGTATTAAGAGATCTGGATATTTTAAAGCCAATGGCAGAACAGAATCTTGTTTCCGTTTCCCTGAGTATTCCGACAATCAATGAAGAGCTCAGAAGAAAGATGGAACCGAGAACCAGCTCCGCAAAAAATAAATTAAAAGCTGTTGAAATCCTTTCCGGAAACAACATTCCCGTACATGTAATGGTCGCTCCTATCATTCCCGGACTCAATAGCGATGAGCCGCTGAATATATTGAAAGCCGTCTCGGATGCGGGTGCTTCCAGTTTCGGATATACGCTTGTAAGGTTAAATGATACTGTTGAACCTGTTTTTGTAAATTGGATAGAAGTACATTTTCCGGATAGGGCTCAGAAAGTATTGAATCTTATCCGGTCTATGAGAGGAGGAAAGCTTGGAGATAAAAGATATTTTGAACGACAAAGGGGAGAAGGTAACATTGCGGAAATGATTCACACTACCTTTAAAATCGGAAGAAAGAAATTTTTTGAAGGTAAAGAATTCCCGAAACTTTCAACCGCAAACTTCACCGGAACCCGCGATCAGCAACTGAGATTGTTTGATTAGTCATAACTTCGAAGAAATCATATCATATATAGTATAGGATTTTACAATAGGTTTCGCAATATTGTGCATCATTATAAATAGTATAGATTTTTTCAGGAGCTTCATCCTGCTATCCATTTCTACTCCTCGCGCCGGGGCTTCCCGTCCTCAAGCCCTCTCGCTCCGGCTTCTGCTGCGGGGTAACCATTGCTATCAGGGCTAGGGAAGGAGTTGTTAATGATGAATGATGAATGATGAATGATGAATGATGAATTTCATGGTAGGAGGATATAGTGGTCCGGGTTATTGTGTTGCGAGCTTCGGGTTAGTGAATCCAAGCCTTTATTTCCATTGTGTCATTCCGTAGAAATCCAAACCTCTTGACCAGAGTAAAGGATGTAAGTTAGCAGGATAATGTCTAAAATCTTTTTTAACAGTTGGTATTATCCGTGTCATGCTACGGACAAGTTTTGTCCGGACTCCTGTGGATTGACA
>NZ_JBPCHX010000002.1:0-769345 GCF_051011775.1 Chryseobacterium amylolyticum | reverse complement strand
GGATGTTAAAAGGAGTATATTCCGAGCCCAATTCTTCTGTAGCCCAGAATAATTATTTTAATGAAGAGCTTACTTATGATCTCAATGGAAATATTAAAACCTTAAAAAGATTTTCAGTGCCTGTTTCCGGGGGAACTATCGCAGAGAAGATTGATGATCTGGTCTACAACTATCAGAATGGGGACAAAAGTAATACCCTGGACAAAATTACCCTTCCTCCCGGTGTCATTAACAACAGTTCAGGATATAATGCTTTGCAGGGAACCATGGCCTATAACCTTAATGGGAATATGACGGATCATCCTGATAAAAAAATGAAGATCAGTTACAATTACCTGAGTCTGCCCAATAGTATTGCAGTTAATGCAGGGATAATGGATAGCTCTACAACCAGCTACACCTACAGGGCAGACGGAACAAAAGTCTCTAAAACATACAGTAATAACGGGTCCATAGAAACCAATTATCTAGACGGTTTCCAGTATGATAACAGACATGCCTATGATACGTCAGCCTCTCTTTACACCGTTCCGGTATTGAAATTTGTACCTACCTCAGAAGGGTATTATGATTTTACGGAAAATAAGTATATTTACAATTACACGGATCATTTAGGCAATATAAGAGTGAGCTATAAGAATAATGGTACTGCACTGGAGGTTATTGATGCCAATAACTATTATCCTTTTGGGTTAAAGCACCAGAACGGAACTATTGTACCGGTTCCTTTTGGAGGAGTTCCGTATAATTACAAGTACAATGGTAAAGAATTGCAGGAAACAGGGATGTATGATTATGGAGCAAGGTTTTATATGCCTGACTTAGGACGATGGGGTGTGGTGGATCCGCTGGCAGAGAAAGACAGAAGATGGACGCCATATAGATATGCCTATAACAATCCAATCAGATTTATAGATCCTGATGGAAGATTAGAAGATTGGGTAGGGACAACTGATGAAAATGGAAGTACAACATGGCACTGGGATGATAAGATAAAAAGTGCATCACAAGCAGCAGCAGCAGGCTATGATAGTTATTCTGATGGAAAAACGAATAATACATATACATCTATTTCAGGATCAGAAGTAACTTTAAAAGAAAATGGAAACTGGTCTGAGGATTTCACTAATGTTAATAGAGAAAGATTAGGAACAGCCATTAATAATTGTACAGCATGTAAGCAATTAGAAGGTGTTGAGAAGGCATTATTTATAGGTGTTCCATTAGCACTAGCAACAGGAGGAACTGGAGGTTTTGCTTTGTCAGGAGAAATCACTATAGGATCTTTTGCAGCTAAGTCACTTACTGATGCTTCAGTACAGGCAGCAGCAAATTTTACAACTAATGGTGGGAACTTCATGGAGGCTGTACAGAATATAAATTTAACACAATCTGCTTTATCGGGGATAGGAATGAGCCCGGTAGGTAATGCAGTTATTTCAACTGCTGTAAATATTAATATGTCAGATAGTAAAACAGTATTTACAGGTGGCGTATCTGCTAGAACTTACATGATTCAAGCATCAATGAGTGCTGCAGGAGGAACATTGGTAAATAAAATAACTGGCTCTTCAGCTTTTCAACAAGCTGTAACTCAAAAGACTTCAGGTTTAGGACAAACAATAGGGACAGCTGTTTCACATATATATACGAGTGGTCCTGATTATACAAGAGCAACTATTCAAAATAAGATACAATGATAAATAGGTTATTAGCTAAACTAAATTATTATATTTTTGAAAGAAAATCAAAATGGAACTATTTAATCATTATGATAATGGTTTCTCCTTTATTTATTTATATATATAATAAACAATCTCCTGTTAAAGCTGGTAATTACACAATTGGGTATGCTACAAAAATGTATTGGCCAATAATATCCTATAAAAGAATTAGATTTAATTATAGTGTAAATGGTAAAAAATATGAAACTACAAACATTTATGCACAAGATTCTGAAGTAAAAATACCAGCAAGATATTTGGTACAATTTTCTTTAGAAGATAATTCATTTTCTAACATTTATCCAAATATTCCTATTCCTGATAGTATCCAGAAATCTCCTCCAGGGGGTTGGGAAACATTTCCTGAATGGGCAAAAAAATAATTAGAAATGAAAATTTTACTTACTAGGTTAGTGTATCTTTTGTAGTAGAGGATAAAAACAACCAAACATTTTTTTAAAGTTACAATAGAGCTTCAGTTAAATCAGAGTGGGAATTTTCCCATTCTGATTTGTTTTTAGGTTTTTAATTGCATTATTTCTCACGTGCAATTGGGTTGAAATATTATAATTCATATGAGGTCTTAAATTATTGTAAAATAAATTGGTTGATCAAATTGTCGTAAGAAGTTTTTAAAATATTCAAACATATCAATTAGTCCAAACTCATATTTCAGAATACCTCTACTACGCAAAGTCTCTTGATTGTGAGCACACATTTTAAATTTAATAAATTGTCATGAGAGCAATTATATATTTATTAAAATCTTGTGGAATTATCATAGTGATTGATATTTTATATAATATTATAGTTTTTCATCAATTAAAATCATCTAACAAGATGCAACCATCGGAACAGCCCACTCTACCTTGATGAATAAAGGAGAAAGTTTTACCAGTATAGAACTTAAGATTAATTTTTTCCGTCCAACATGGAGAGATAAGCTTACGGCTCATGCCAGGCCGATACTATCCGGTAAAACCATCACTGTCTATCATTGCAAAATAACCAATACCGAAGGAAAACTGGTAGCAGCAGTAACCAGCACTGTTATGGCCTTAAGAGGAGACAAGGCAAAAGGAAGATAATTGGCTATTTTAGTAATAAATAACCCCTTACAATTGTTATAATGGTATGAAAACAATTGTGCTTTTACTCCTTTTTATCACTTCTCTGAATGTCGTTTCCGCTCAGAATAGACCATCTGAAGGTTACTTTGAAACCTCAGATCATGTAAAGATCAAATATAAAGTCTCCGGAAAAGGAGAAACCTGCATTTATATTCCAGGCGGTCCGGGACAGGGATATCCATCTTTTGAACTGATGAGAGGAAACAACCTTGAAAAAAATATACGGATGATTTATATGGATCAGCGGGGTTCCGGAGCATCCGGTACATCGGATAACTATCATCTTGATAAAATGATTCAGGATATTGAAGAGTTGAGACAGCATCTGAAATTGGAAAAGGTATTCTTACTGGCTCATTCCTTTGGCGGAATCATAGCCGTTAATTATGCAAAAAAATATCCTCAGCATACCAAAGGAATCATTCTGGCCAACGTTACGCTTCATTTTCTGAATGACGAATCCGTCAAAGAACAGATTGAATATGGAAACAGTCTTCTACAGGCAAAAAACAGACCTGTTCCTAAAGACAGCCTTTCTGCAGAGCTTTCTAAAATCAGCAGTGCATTAAGAAAAAAAAGAATCGGGTACAAATTCCTTACTGAAGATATAGAAACCATAAAACAGATGGATAAAACAGATTCTCTCCATCCCCGTATCATCGACTTCGGAATGGCGGTGATCTCAAAACCCAAAGATTTTCCTGAATATTATGCTGATTATGCACCCATAACAAAAGACATCAAAGTCCCTGTACTGACCATCACCGGAAAAAAAGATAAGGCAGTCGGAACCCAACATTATAAAACCTTTCAGTTTACCAATCAGAAAGTAGTTTCCATTGATGGCGGACATCTTTTGTATTACGAAAAAAATAAAGAATTTGTGAAGGCTGTAACTCACTTTGTGGATACAATGAAATAAATTATATACCTATAATTTTAAATGAAATTTTCGGCGCGGCCTCCGGCCGCGCCGAAAATTTCCCAACATTCAAATACTCATAAACAAATCCGGCTGTTTCAATTTTGAAACAGCCGGACTTTATCTATTTTAATTCCTGCTTAAAAGCTGGTAAATATTAGAATTTAAGATCTCCGTTCACTTCTCTTACCGCATTAGCAGCTTCAGCAAATTTCAATTGCTCCTCAGCAGTCAATGTTACGTTTACGATTGATTCTACTCCGTTAGCCCCGATGATAGCCGGAACACCTAAGCAGATATCGTTTTGTCCGTATTCACCTTCAAGCATTAAAGAACAAGGGATCATTTTCTTCTGGTCACATGCAATTGCCTGAACCATTACAGAAACGGCTGCACCTGGAGCATACCATGCTGAAGTTCCTAATAATTTGGTAAGAGTAGCTCCTCCTACTTTAGTTTCTTCGATTACATATTTTTGTTGCTCATCGCTTAAGAACTCAGTTACAGGAACACCATTTCTTGTCGCTTTGCTCAATAATGGAAGCATACCTGTATCACTGTGGGCAGCGATTACCATACCGTCAACATCAGAAATCGGAGCTTCTAATGCTTCAGCCAATCTGTATTTGAATCTTGCAGAGTCTAATGCACCACCCATTCCGATGATTTTGTGCTTAGGAAGACCTGAAGTTTTGTGAACAAGGTAAGCCATAGTATCCATTGGGTTAGAAACCACGATGATGATTACTTCCGGAGAATGTTTTACTAAGTTTTCAGTAACTTCTTTCACGATACCGGCATTGATACCGATCAATTCTTCTCTTGTCATTCCAGGTTTTCTTGGAATCCCTGAAGTGATTACTGCCACGTGAGAACCTGCAGTTTTGCTGTAATCTCCTGTTGTACCCGTAATTTTTGTATCAAATCCGTTAAGAGATGCTGTCTGCATCAAATCCATTGCCTTACCTTCAGCAAACCCTTCTTTAATGTCTACCAAAACTACTTCTGAACAGAAGTTCTTCATTGCGATGTATTCTGCACAGCTTGCTCCTACAGCGCCTGCACCTACCACAGTTACTTTCATATTGTTACTTTTTAAATTATTTTTTTGTTAGTTAAGTTTAAATTTGAAACTCCCCAAATTTAACAATTCCTGAAAAATTGCGCAATTTTTCAGAAATTTAATTAGAATTAAATGAATTAATTGACGTTCAGTAAAAACGTATAGAGTTTTTTTGCCCCGGAAAGCACTTCGTTATAGTTTTCTTCAGCCACCTCTGTATCCAGAACTTCTTTAAAGTTTTTCCACATAGGTCCTGTATTTTCCTGATAGCAACCGAAAAAATTGAAAGTTACCTCATCGAAACCTGCTGTTTTAGATAGCTGCTTTGCAATAACGTTTCCGCCAAGTGTGGAACCTTCAATCACATACATAGCTCCGAGCGCTTCATGCTCATTGTCAAATTCAAGATCGTGAGAAGCTTCCTGATTTTCCAGGGAGAGGCTCTTCAGGTCTTTTTCGATAAGGGAAAGCTTCTTTCGTGAATCGAGCTGAAGTTTTTCCGCATACTTATCAGAAAGACTGCTGAATATTTTATCTTCACTGTGAAGAAGCATCAGGTAATTGGTATGAATGATTTTTTTATAATCCTCTAAAGTGAAAGTTTTGTTGAAAATCTTTTCAGAATTAAAAAGTTTTTCTGCTGCATCGTGATAGTCTGCCGTATTCTGCTTAAGATATTCTGTTACCATAATAACGTTTTAAAAGTTTCTCAAATGTAAGGCTTTTTAAACGTTAAAATAAAGGAAGTCCCTTCATTATTACTTTCATAATCAACATTTCCGCCTATTCTTTTCATAATACGGTGTACAATAGACAGCCCTACTCCATTTCCTTTAAACTTCTTGGCATTATCCATCCTGTTGAAGATCTTAAACATCTTATGTTTTTCTTCTTCAGGAATACCAATTCCATTGTCAGAAATTCTGTAAATAATGGTCTGTCCATCTTCTGTTCCTTCAATTTCTACTTTAGGAACTTCTTTATGAGAAGAATATTTCACGGCATTATTAATGATGTTCAGAAATACCTGATGAAGCAGTGTTTTATCAGCCAGTACGTCCGGACATTCCTTGATGATGATCTCACTGTTCGGACTGCCGTAGGTCATCTTGGCGTTTTCAGAAATCTTCTCAATCGTATAAACTGTTTTAAGGCGCTCAAGCTGGATTTCACTATATTTTGCACGGCTGAGCTGCAGGACATCATGCATCATTTCCGCCATATTGTCGATTTCCTCAATAATTGTATTGATCTTGGTTTTGCTTTTCCCGGAATCATCCGTAAGATTTCCCAAAAGCATCTGAGCATTCAGTTTCATTACGGTGAGCGGGGTTCCAAGATCGTGCGAAATAGTATATGAAAAACTGTCAAGCTCCTCATTTACCTTTTTAAGCTCATCATTAAGCCTTTTGATCGCATTATAATTTTTATGGGAAGTTTCCAGGATAAGATCTCTTATAGCCTGTACAGCGCTTATATTCCGGGAATTCCATCTTTTCGACTGTCCTTTTATATTTTCTGTAAAAATCCGGAAGGAAGTTCTTGGCGAGATCATTTGTTTTTCTTCCCCGTTCTGAGAAAATACCATTACTTTCTTCTCCGGATTTCCTGCCCAGTTGATATGTTCATCAAATTCTTTCCTGAACCAGACCAGCATTTCAGTTTTCTCTCTTTCGATAAAATAAATAATGATTCCTGCAGCATTTTCAGACAGCCCAAGCTCCTCACCATGATCTTTAAGAAAGCTTCTGCTCACAAAGATGCGTTCAGATGTATTACCAAGAGCCCACTGCACTACTCTGTTAATACTTTCCAGATCCGGCGTGCGGCCATCTGTTACGACATTTTCTTCCGAAACAATAGCAAGTCCGTCTGCTTCGGGTAAATTTCTGATCTCTTCCTTACATTCGATAAGAGAATCAAACAAAATATTATGTTTTAAAAACTCCGTTTTCAGCTGAGACATTCTCTCATTCAGCGCCAGACGGTAATTCAGTTCGCTTTTTGATTTAAAAGAAGAATAAGCGTTCGCAGCAAGGGCTGTAAAAATCCCCGCCTGTACCCTGTCTTCAAGATCAATATGCTTGGGTTCCACATTCTGGCATGTTACCAGCCCCCAAAGGTGATCATCAATAATAATAGAAACACTGAAACTTGATGCGACACCGGAATTTTTCAGATATTGTCCGTGAACAGGTGACATTGCTCTGGACGCTGAGAAAGTAAGATCAATATGGTCCGGGCTTTTGCTCAGAACCGGAACTGTATCCGCATATACATTGCTGAAGATTCTTTTTCTTTTTTTCAGATAAAGATCCCTTGCCTGCTTCGGAATATCAGACTCCGGATAGTGAAGACCCAGAAAGCTTTCCATATTCTCATTTTTCTTTTCAGCAATTACTTTTCCGGAACCGTCCATCATGAATTTATAGACCATCATCCGGTCATAATTTACCACCTTTGAAAGTGTTTCCAGCAAATGATTCCAGAGTTCCTTTTCATTATCTATGACGTAAAAATTATCATATTTATTGGAAATCCGTTTATTGGGATTAATCAGTACCTCTTCAAACTCCAGAAAGATATAAAGCTTACTCCTGAAAACAGAAAAGTGATATTCTTTACCGTTGATAAAAATTTTGTCGAAATAAGTCTCATTACTGCGTCTGGTAAACTTGTCCAGTGAAGTATAGATTTCTGAATCAATAATGCCCTGAAAACTTTCCGGGAAATCAGTAAGCTTTCTTCCGAACAGCTCCTCCGAGTTCCCGATTTTAAATAGATCCGAAATATTCCTGCTAAAAAAAGTAATGGTATGGAGCTCTGCATCAATGCCAATCAAATAGCCAAAACTTTGTATAGAACCCGGAATATGGATAGGCTCTTCATGGCATTCTATAAAATTCATATATCTTTTCAGTCTGTTAATCAAATATAACGATTTTTATTAACAGCTTTCTATTTTGTGGTACTTAATTTCAAACCTCTTTCAACCAGCGTCTTATGGTATATAACGATGATAAAACAGGAGTAAAAAACATATTCAAATATTCTTCTTTTTTTACCTTTTTTTATGTCAAATCTTTAAAATATACAAAAAAAAATCTTACAATCCAATTATCATCCTTTAACTATGATTCATAACATAAATTACATATTATTAACTCTTATAATTATTTTATTTAAACAAATTTTGCTAAATTTATATCACCAAATAATGAATATGATCAAAATACATTGAATTATTAACAAAAAATTCAATATAAAATTTAAATTCAAATAATACTATTATGAAAAAGTTCCCATTAATTTTATTTTCTCTGATTCTCTCTATAGGATTATGGAATCCGTCAGAGGCATGTACAAGAGTTGTATATAAAGGTCCTCAGAATACCGTTATTACAGCACGTTCCATGGACTGGCGTGACGAAATCCCTGTCAACCTCTGGGTACTTCCGAAAGGAATAGACCGCAACGGGCTGGTAGGCCCGAAATCTGTAAAATGGACTGCCAAATACGGAAGCCTTGTAAGCTCTTCATGGGACATTGCTTCAGCAGACGGAATGAACGAAAAAGGATTGGTTGCCAACCTGCTCTGGCTAGGAGAATCCCAGTATCCTAAATTCGATGGGAAAGGAAGTAAAAAGGGAATTGCCATTTCATTATGGGCTCAATATTATCTGGATAATTTTGCCACCGTAAAAGAAGCTGTGGAATTTTCACGTAAAGAACCTTTCGTTATTGTAAGTGATTACATTCCGGGAACAGAAAGGTTTACAACCGTCCACCTTTCTATTTCTGATGCTTCGGGAGACAATGCTGTATTTGAATATATTGACGGAAAACTGGTAATTCATCATGACCCGTCTTATACAGTAATGACCAACTCTCCTATTTTTGAAGAGCAGCTGGCTCTTAATAATTACTGGAAAGGAATTCCGGGAACCGTTATGCTTCCGGGAACCAACCGCGCTGCAGACCGCTTTGTAAGAGCTTCTTACTACATCAATGCGATTCCACAGACTGCAGATATCCGTACAGCGGTAGCCAGTGTCTTCAGCGTCATCAGAAACTGTTCAGTACCTTACGGAATTACTTCTGCCACAGAGCCTAATATTTCTTCAACAAGATGGCGTTCCGTTTCGGATCAGAAAAACCTGGTGTATTATTTTGAAACGGTTTTTACACCGAATACTTTCTGGGTAGACCTTAAAGATTTTGATCTGAGCCTTAAAGGAAAAGTGATGAAACTGGATCTTAGTAACTACCGTACCTACAATGGTAAAACCAATGCAGAATTTAAAGAATCCGCACCATTCACGTTCTTAGGTTTAAAATAGATATTTCACCACAAAACACTTATGCTTAAGCAAAATCTGATCTCTGCAGATGAAGACCTAAGTATGCAGCACTATGACTGAATGTATGATCATTCAAATGCATGTAAGATATATGTGGTAAATGAAATTACAATAAAAAAACAAAAATAGATATGGCCTTTTTTTCAATTAAAAAGAAAAGCCTCATTCTGTGTATGCTTGCCTGCGGGTTAGCTGCCCATGCACAGAATCAGGATTCTCTGAAGACCACCCACCCACAGCAGGAAGACAATATTAAATATCCTCAGCTGCAGATCAAAGGCCTTTTTCAGGCGCGTTATCTTGTAGGGATGAGTAAAGACGTAGATATTAACGGACTCCATCATACCGATGGTTCCGGAACTGATAATAATTTTATGCTCAAATATATGAGGGTTCAGGTTCGGGCCCAGATCAGTAAACGTACAGAAGTTGTCGTACTGGCCAACCTTGCAGACTTTAAAAATGATCCTAAAAGCAGAGTTCTTGAAAATGCTTACCTGAAATATACTTTCAATCCAAAATTAGCGATTACTGTAGGACAGTTCAGACCTTGGTTCGGTATTGAAGAGACTTATCCTATTGATATCATTAAATCTTTAGACTGGTCTAACCAGTATACGGAATTCGGAAAGCTGGGCTGGACAAGTTTCCAGATCGGAATGTCTGCTACAGGACAGCTTCAGCTGGGAGAAATTCCTTTCCAATATGCGGTTTCAGTAGTTAACGGAAACGGAAAGAACCAGATTAATGATAATGACAACGGAAAACAGTATTCCACCCGTCTTGTATTCGGATTATCCAAAAAATATAATTTCAATGTAGGCCTGAATGGAGGTATCGGGGAAGTTTTCAGCAAAAAAGTATATGCTTTGGGAGTAGATCTGAGCTCACTGATTCAGTTTGATCCTAAATGGAGTCTTGACATGCAGCTGGAAGGCAAACAGGCCACCAACCATGTTCTGTATAATTCCATTGCCCCTGAACTGCGCCCTGAGAACCCTGATCAGTACCTGATCCGCGGCGTTTATTTCCTTCCGAATCTGAGATATGAAATCAACCATAAAAATCTCAGTGCCTTTGAACTTTCCTGCCGTTACGAATATCTTGATACCAATTTCAGAATGGCTTCCAACCCAAGACAGACAATCACCCCGATGTTCGGATTGGAATTCCTGAAAAATTACGGCGCAAGAATTCAGCTGGGAGTACAGTTTGACCGTTACAAACATCAGGTGGAAAACACCTCACAATACAACAATAATCTATTTATAGTACAAGTACAGAGTAGGTTTTAAACGATTAAACAGTTAGTATCATGAAAGAAATTAATATTAAAAACGTAGCGATCACATTTGTTGTTGCGTTGATCATATGGTTCATTCCTGCCCCGGAAGGCGTTGCCGAAAATGCCTGGCACCTGTTTGCCATCTTTGCAGCAACCATTTTAGGCATTATCCTTAAAGCAGCTCCAATGGGTACAATGTGTATGATGGCCATCGGTTTCACAGCCCTTACACAGGTGGTTGCTCCTGGAGATGCAGGAAAATCCATTACTAAAGCACTGTCCGGTTTTGGAGACAAAGTAATCTGGCTGATCGGGATTTCATTCTTTATTGCCAGAGGGTTTATCAAAACAGGGCTTGGAAACCGTATAGCTTTTTTATTCATCAGAGTTTTCGGGAAAAGTTCACTGGGGCTGGCCTACGGATTAGGGCTTGCCGATGTTTGTCTGGCACCTGCCATTCCGAGTAACACTGCAAGAGGTGGCGGGATTATCTATCCTATCATGAAATCTATGGCCATAAGCTTTGATTCTGTTCCTGAAAAGCCGGAAACCCATAGAAAATTAGGTTCATTCCTGACTTTAAACAGTTACTACATGAACCTCATCGCTTCTTCTATGTTCCTTACCGGGACAGCCAGTAATCCGATGTGTCAGAAGTTTGCGGCTAACCTTGGTATTGATATTACATGGATGTCATGGGCTGCAGCGGGTTTCATTCCCGGGGCGGTAGCATTCTTTGTGGTTCCTTTGGTATTGTACAAATTGTATCCGCCTGAATTGAAAAAAACAGGGGATGCTCCGAAAATGGCAGCAGAGAAATTAAAAGAAATGGGACCTATCTCCAGAAACGAATGGCTGATGCTGTTAGCCTTCTTTATCCTGCTGGCCCTTTGGATATTCGGCGGAGCACTTTCTATTGATGCCACAACTACTGCATTCATCGGATTGACATTGCTGTTATTAACTTCAGTATTGACCTGGGAGGATGTAAAAGGTGAAAAAGGAGCATGGGACACGATCGTTTGGTTCGCCGTATTGGTCATGATGGCAAGCTCCTTAAATGAACTGGGCTTCATTGGCTGGTTCAGTAACCTTATCAAGGTTCAGATCGGAGGATTGAGCTGGCAGGTAGCCTTCCCTGTTATTATTGTGGTTTACTTCTTCAGTCACTATATTTTTGCCAGTGCTACCGCTCACGTGGCGGCCATGTATGCGGCATTGCTGGGTGTAGGTGTTTCTCTGGGAATTCCTCCTATGCTATTGGCGATGATGCTGGGTTTCATGGGTTCAATTTATGGGGTACTGACTCACTATGGTCACGGTCCGGCTCCTGTATTTTTCGGAAGCGGGTATGTTGATCTGAAAGCATGGTGGCTCAGAGGTCTTGAAATAGGAATTGTTCTATTGATCATTTATATGGTTGTAGGAGGACTATGGATGAAAGTCTTAGGATATTATTAATCAATAAATCAAAAATATGTTATCAACACTGTCAAGAAAAATGCTGATGTGCCTTACAGGACTCTTTTTGGGATTCTTCCTGTTGATTCATTTCCTTGGAAATCTCCAGCTTTTTCTACCACAAGAACAGGCGCACCTTCAGTTTAATGCCTATTCGCATTTTTTATCAGGGAATATCATTATCAAAATAGTTTCTTACGTCTTGTATGCCAGTATTATTCTGCATGCTGTAGACGGGCTGATTATTACTTTAAAAAACAGAAAGTCCGGTGGCAGTTATCAGTCGGACAGACGTGAGAGAGCCAGTACATGGGCTTCCCGAAATATGGGAATTCTCGGAACATTAGTTCTGATCTTCCTGGTGATTCATTTCCAGAACTTCTGGTATATCTACAAATTCGGAACTCCTCCTTTGGATGAGAACGGAAATAAAGATCTCTACATTCTGGTAGTGAATGTCTTTAAAGAATGGTGGTACGTTA
Source organism: Chryseobacterium amylolyticum (assembly GCF_051011775.1). NCBI lineage: Bacteria > Pseudomonadati > Bacteroidota > Flavobacteriia > Flavobacteriales > Weeksellaceae > Chryseobacterium > Chryseobacterium amylolyticum. The sequence continues at coordinate 756,917 of NZ_JBPCHX010000002.1, read as the reverse complement.
TCATTTATGTTTTATCAATGATCGCTTTATGTTATCACCTGATTCATGGAATACACAGTGCAGTAAGAACGCTGGGATTATATCACCCCAAGTTCGTACAGTGGTTCAAAACAATCGGAATTACCTATTCAATCATTATCTGTGTAGGTTTTGCATTAATGCCGGTGTATGTATTCTTTACTTATCATTAAAAGGAACAATCATGATTTTAGATTCAAAAATACCACAGGGTCCATTGGAACATAAATGGGAAAATTATAAAAAGAAAGCAAAACTCGTTAACCCTGCCAACCGTAAAAAACTAGACATTATCGTAGTAGGAACCGGACTGGCGGGAAGTTCAATTGCAGCCTCTTTGGGAGAAATGGGATATAATGTGAAATCATTCTGTTTCCAGGACAGCCCGAGGAGAGCACACTCTGTGGCAGCGCAAGGAGGTGTGAATGCGGCAAAAAATTATAAAAACGATGGTGACAGTGTATACAGAATGTTTGTAGACACCTTAAAAGGAGGAGACTTCAGAGCCCGGGAAGCCAATGTATACCGCATGGCAGAATGTTCTCTGAACCTCATTGACCAGGCCGTGGCTCAGGGAGTCCCTTTCGGGCGTGAATATGGCGGATATCTGAACAACCGTTCATTCGGAGGGGTTCAGGTAAGCCGTACTTTCTATGCGAGAGGACAAACGGGACAGCAGCTTCTTCTGGGTGCTTATCAGGCATTGATGCGACAGGTCGGAAAAGGCTCTGTACAATTATTTTCAAGACATGAAATGCTGGACCTGGTCACTGTTGATGGAAAAGCCAGAGGAATTATCGTAAGGAATTTAGACACAGGAGACATCGAAAGACATGCAGCCCACGCTGTAATATTGGCAACCGGAGGTTACGGAAAAATCTATTATCTGTCTACCCTTGCCATGGGATGTAATGGTTCTGCCATCTGGAGAGCGCATAAAAAAGGAGCTTTAATGGCTTCACCAAGCTGGATTCAGGTGCATCCTACTTCCCTTCCGCAATCCGGAGATTACCAGTCTAAACTGACCTTAATGTCTGAATCATTACGTAATGACGGCCGGATCTGGGTTCCATTGAAACAAAGTGAAACCAGACCGCCGAATGATATTCCGGAAAATGAAAGGGATTATTACCTTGAAAGAAGATATCCGGCTTTTGGGAATCTTGCTCCGAGAGATATTTCTTCCCGTGCAGCTAAAGAAAGAATTGATGCAGGCTTCGGAATCGGGCCCTTGAAAAACGCCGTTTATCTTGATTTTTCAAAAGCGATACAGGAACAGGGAAAAGACAAGATCAGGGAAAAATATGGAAATTTATTTGACATGTATCTTAAAATTACAGGATATGATGCCTATAAAGAACCCATGATGATCTCCCCTTCTGCCCACTTCTCAATGGGCGGCCTTTGGGTAGATTATGAGCTGATGACTACCGTTCCTGGGCTGTTTGCTTTAGGCGAAGCTAACTTTGCCGATCACGGAGCGAACAGATTGGGTGCAAACTCACTTCTGCAGGCCTCAGTAGACGGATATTTCATTGCACCTTACACTATCGCCAATTATCTGGCGGATGAAATTCATACCGGAAAAATTTCACCGGATACTCCGGAATTTGAACAGGCTGAAAAAGCAGTTAAAGATCAGATTAATGGTTTTATCAATATCAAAGGAAGCAAAACCGTTGATTATTTCCATAAAACATTAGGAAAGCTCTTGTATGATTATTGCGGACTGGCAAGAAATGAAGAAGGTCTGAAATATGCCATTCAGGAAATCAGAAAACTGAAACAGGAATTCTATAAAGATGTAAGAGTTTCCGGACAGGGCAATAAAATGAATACCGAACTGGAAAAAGCAGGCCGTGTGGCCGATTATTTCGAAATCGGAGAACTGATGTGCTATGATGCATTAACCCGTAACGAATCCTGCGGAGCTCATTTCCGGGAAGAATTCCAGACTCCGGATGGCGAAGCGATGAGAAATGATGCGGAATACCAATTTATTTCTGCCTGGGCATGGAAAGGTGAAAATGGAGAACCTGAACTGATTAAGGAACCTTTAATCTTTGAAGAAATTCAGCCAACGGTAAGAAGTTACAAATAAAAACAGAAAATTATGGATTTACATCTTAAGATATGGAGACAGAAAGACAGAAAAAGTGAAGGAAAACTGGTCCCTTACGACCTTAAAGGGTTGAATCCACACATGTCTTTCTTAGAAATGCTGGACACTTTAAACGAAAAGCTGATTATTGAGGGGGATGAACCTGTAGAATTTGATCACGACTGCCGTGAAGGAATCTGCGGACAATGTGGAATGATGATTAATGGTATTGCCCATGGTCCTTTGAAAAATACAACGACCTGCCAGCTTCATTTACGATCGTTTAAAGATGGGGAAACCATTCTGATAGAACCTTTCCGTGCTGAAGCATTCCCGGTGAAGAAAGATTTAAAAGTTGATCGTTCTGCTTTTGACAGAATTATCTCTTCAGGTGGTTTTGTATCGGTGAATACAGGTCAGGCTCCTGACGCCACTGCCATTCCGGTAACTCACCAGACGGCCGAGGAAGCTTTTGATTCTGCTGCGTGTATCGGATGTGGAGCGTGTGTTGCCACTTGTAAAAACGGAAGTGCAGCCTTATTTACGTCTGCAAAGATTACCCACATGGCACTCCTTCCTCAGGGAAAAGAAGAACGAAGCAAGAGAGTGCTGGATATGGTAGCTCAAATGGATACAGAATTATTCGGACATTGCTCCAATACAGAAGCCTGTGAAGTGGAATGCCCACAGGGAATTTCCGTACTGAATATTGCCAGAATGAATTTCGAGTATAACAGAGCTCTATTTTTCAGGAAGAAAAGTTAATAAAACGGCAAACCGAAATCGTAAAAAGATAAAAGGGAGAATTTATATATTACAAATTCTCCCTTTCTGTTTTAAAAAAATTGGAAAAATTAATTTCCTATACATCCATCATTGCTACTACTCTTGCCGGAGCAGCAGAACCGCCAACGATTTTAAGCGGAAATACACAAATTTTAAATCCGGATGGAGGCAATGCTCCCAGATTTGTCAGCTGTTCGATATGCAGATATTCTTTTTCGATTCCTACGCGATGCCCTTCCCAGAAAAATTCAGGATCATTTATCTCTTTGGCTTTCTGAGCCATATATTTCAGAGGAAGATCCCAGCCCCACTGGTCGATTCCCATTACTTTTACGCCCTGGTCAATCAGCCATTCTGTAGCTTCTTTACTCATTCCCGTTCCTTTTTCTACAAAATCCGGGGTTCCCATCATTTTATCACGATCTGTTCTGATCAGAACAATATTTCCTTCCCGGATGGTAATGCCGTTTTTATTGAGATCTTTTTTCAGATCTTCTACGGTGATGGCAACAAAATCTTCTTTATGGGTACAGTCGATCACAATTCCGTCTCCATAGCACCATTCCAACGGAATCTGGTCTATCGTTTTGGCAGGCTTTCCCTCTACTACAGGGCCATAATGCCAGGGAGCATCAATATGTGTTGTAGCATGAAGCCCCATATTTTTGATGGTGTCATCTGCCCAGCCTGTCCAGTTTTTAGGAAAAAGTCTTGATGGAAGTCTTAATGCAAGACGAATCAGCCAATGTGATTTTCTGTGGGCTTTATGTTTAATTTTCACCCGCATAAACCACGGATCTCCTGCATTGTATTGGATAGGTTTTGTCAGATCGACAATTGTTGTTTTCATATGATTATGTTAAGTAGTTGTTTATCTGAGGAAAACATATTTTTTACTTAAAAATTTTCCGTATAAACTGAGTTGATTTTACCTTATTATTTAAACAAAAATGAATTTATTAAAAAAATGAATTCAGGTATTTTTTTATATGTTAAATAGTCAATTTCAAAAACAGAGTTTTACATCTAAAAAATATTTAATTGTTCTGATGTCTTGTTATCATATTTAGCGGTTTTGCCTTTTTGCTATTTCGCCTTTTTACTCCCTAAACCCCTCTGGGAATCATAATCTTCTTTGGATCATTCTCATCATACATAATCTCAATAGTTCCTTGTTTAGGAATGGAAGAGAGCTTTAGAAAGCTGACAATTTTCTTGTATACCGCAATATGTTCAGTTCCTCTGAAATCTTTAAAACTTACCTGAAACATGATTTGTGGCTGATTATTGACAAGAAGACCTGTCTCACTGACGCTGATGATATGGGCTTCAGCATTTCTCCCTGAAAAAAGAATACGTTCTTCTTTTGTATTTTTTAAAAGCCTGCCGAAAATCAACTGAAAAACCAAAACATAGATGATTGTCATCACACCGCTGAAAATAATCGGATGCATGAATGTCAGAAACCTCCAGCCGAAATCAAAGGATTCCCGCATATAAAAATAATAGTATAGACCAATAACATAAGCAATCAGCAATACAAGAAACACGCTTCTTAAAAGTATTCCAGATGTATTAAATCCTACTTTCTGATCACTTAAAATAAAATAAGGTTCCTGCGATACCTTAGGATTCAGCAGTACTTTTATTTTGTTTCCTACATCAAATCTCTTTTCGTGGGGCTTAGAATCATGAAACATCGTTTTATGTTCTATCACCGTATTGCTGAGATTGGGAAATGAAAGCGTAACCTGAATGAGGTTCATGTTTTTCTTAGCAATGTATTTGAGGAGTCTATAATCAATGATTTTGGCTTCTCTTGGAATTCCGTTCCGAAGAATAGACTTTATCGTATTTTTCTCTTTAAAAGTTGTAATGAAAAGCTTATTGATAAAGAAAATAATCACATATCCCCAAATTAACAAAGAAAAACCGAGATACCCATAGCTTACCGCTAATGAATTTCTCGGTTCTGTTGCCACCTCCTCATTCAACATATACAATAAAATAGGAAAAGGAGCGCAGAAAAAAAAGAGAAAAATTCCCCAGAAAATGATCAGAAATTTCATAGCTGTTATTTTGTAATCAGCAATAAAGTTATGATATTATTATGGAACCGGAGACTTCTTTTTTATACTTCTTTTTCGAAATAAAGCCTGTAATATTTTCCTTTGTCATCCTCACCCATTTCGATTTTCTGACGGTCTCCGTGGATGTAGATATGGAAGTTTTTATCTAATTTAATAATACTTTTAAAGTGTCTCTGCGTCTTTTTTACAGCTGCTTCACTAATCGGGAATTCTTCAGCAATATTCACCTGCATGTCCTGCTCGTAATCTGTTTTAAAATTTACGAAACTTTCAATTACATGCTCATCTCCCAATACTTCACTGGCAAATTCATCAAGCTTAAATTCTTCTTTCTCCTTAAAGAAATTAATAGATTTATTAAGAAAATCTGCCTGGTCTGCTTTGGAAACTTCAAACTCCTGAGGAAGCTGTTTGGTGATATAATCTTTATAAACCATTAAAGCTTCCTGGGTATGAAAATATTCATCGTCACGCTGCTTTACTTTCAGGAAATCTTCAAACCAGTAGTACATATCTCCGTTTTTGTTGTTGTCAACTACGGAAAGTACATATCCTGTTTCTTTATTATTGTTGTAGATCAAAGCCGCTTTATCAATTTTGGATAAACCGATCCCCTGATCTTTTTCAATATCAAATGTTTCTTCTGCAGGATTGATTTTCAGGAAGGATTCTCTCTTTTCTGTTTTAAAGATCCCGATTTTGTCTACTTTATCAGGTCTGTCACTTTCATCTTCAAAAAGTACGATGAAAAGTTCTCCGCTCTGAACCCTTGGGTTTTCTGCAGCTTCAAAAAGATGTTTGGCAATATTCTCAGATTCCCAGATAAACTTGGATTTATCATCAAAAATTTCAGATACCGCACTGTAAACCGGATTATTGACCAGGTAAGTATCACTGTAAAAATGAAAAGTTTCTTCCGATTTGAAAGATCCTAAAAAGTAATCTTCCAGCAATTCTGCCATTCCTTCTTCAAGCTTCAACTCTTCCTGGGAAAGTGTCAGTGAATCTCCGTTGATTTTATTTCCGACTCTGTGTACTATTATTTTTGAAAACATTTTCTGAATATTTGGACTGCAAAGATATTCATTCTTGTCCTTACTGCGAAACTTAAAAATAATATTGATTTTGGGATAACGTAAACTTTATTTTTAACCACAAAAGGCACAAAAGTTCTTATTTTAAATCTTTTAGCACATTTTAGAAGCGCAATGATGCGAACTAAAAAGTTCACTAAAGGTGAAAATCTTAGATTTTCAAAACTTCTGAGTACTTCTTATCCGTGAAGCTGATGACCTTAAATAATTTAACAGTTCAACTCTTTTGTGACTTTGTGATGAGTTTTAAGGCAAGTCATTTGTTTTTTCTCCCATTTTGATAAAAACCTTATCATTTTGACACGCTTTTTTGTTTAAAAAGCCTGGTAACAAGACCACAATATATTAAATATCAACATCTTAATCATATTCTATTTTCAACGGAATACCATTGGCATCATGATTTGAAAACATAGAAAAATGGACTTAAAAACCTTAAACAGACTAGACAAGCTCAGAAGATTAAAAAGCAAAGGCCCGGAGACTCCCAAATGGCTGAAACCTTATCATCTGCTCTTTTTTGCCTTTTTAACCATTTTCATCTTTGGTGCCATCATCAAAATGCTTGAACACAATCCAAATTAAAATATCATATTATGAACTATTTACAAGCCGTAAAGGAAATCACTGACGTGGTTCCCGATTTTGAAAAAGAAGTAAAAGAAATCAAAATTAAAAACTCATACAGCATTATCCGCACCTTCACAGAGCGTATTAAAAATATGATCCGCCAGAATGACAGAAACCTGCTTTTCAGAAGTTTACAGAAAATGGACAAAATATACACTGACGGAGATACGGTATTAAAAAATGCTATTGAAACCACTTTTATCTATTCTCTGGACAATTGCACTGCCTTCTGCAGTGAGGAATACAGAAAAGTGATTTTTAGTCATATTTCTGCCAACCTTCAGAAGGTGTATTCGAGACAAATTTACAGTCACGGTATATAAAGGTTTTGTTACATTTTTCATCCGTTTCATTACAAAGTGTTTAAATTAAACAAAAATAAAAATAACTCACAATCAATAGATTATGAAAAATAAAATCAGAAGGATTTCAGACTGGAAAACCTGGAAAACCACGACTAATAAGCACAATACAGAGATATTACTCACTCACATCGCAGTGATCGTTGGAGTATTTATTTTTGCAGCCTGTCTTTAAATTTTGGTATACATTTCGCTGCAATACAAAGTGTTTGAAAAATTCTTAATTATGATGAAAGTACAAATGCAAACTATTAATCAAAAAATAGCTGTTGAATACTTAAAATTTTTCTATCCGCCACTTCGCAATGAAATCACACAGTTGTCCGTACAGGACAATTTCGCCGGAATCATGCAGGCTACTGTAAATTATCTGAAAAAACTGCTGCAGGAATCGAAGATCAATATCATTGCCCATCACATCAAGCTGATGGACTGGCTTTACAGAAACGGAAATTCCTATGTAAGAACCATGATTGAAAATCTGTTCGTAAGATCTTTTGAAAGTTTCAAAAAACACGCAAAGATCCAGCATTGGAAACTTCTTTATCAATATATGCCTGTAAGTTTCCAGATCATTTATAATGAACAGCAGAAACAGGATCAGATGTATTTTGGAAAATAAATTTTAAACAAAAGCGAAAAGGTGAACTCAATTTACCCTTTCGCTTTTTTTATTTTTTCGCTCTGTTAAAGGGAATTTCCAGCTCACCTATTTCACCATCACGTGCAAAAACCCTATTTTTGTAAAAAATAACCATGAAATATCTTTTTTATACCCCATTGATTTCGCTATCCCTGATCTCATGTGGAAATAATGACAATGTAATTGAAGATCCGAGACCGATTGAAAAAGAGGTGTACCAATTTGATTTCAAAAGTTATGCAGTAAAGGAAACTATTCTTTATACAGGGACATCCGGGAGTAAGACTCATCCTCAGGAATCTTTCTTGAGCAGTTACTGGAGTACCTATCAGCAACCGGCATGGAAGAGAATTGTTCTCGATCTTAAAAATAGCTCTATACAACTGATTGCCGGAAATTCTGCTGATGCGGTCTATAATATCAGAATCAGCAACGATTCCGTATTGATTAATGATAAAGCTTCGAAGAGTAGGTATATAGGTGATTTTAATAAAAAGAGCTCCACTTTTACTTTAAAGAGAACATTGCAGTACATGAAACGTGAACCGAGAGATAACGGTAATGGCCTTACAATTGTTCAGAACGTATCTTTCGGTATGACACAATATGACAATATGTTTGGAATCCTGTTTACCACTCCTTCTGAAATGATAAAATCGGGAGATCAGGTTTTATGGAGTAATATTGAATATTATTATAAATAGCTGCAATCTGCAGGTTACCATATAAAACATCCCCCAAAATGAATCTATTTTGGGGGATTACTTTTCTTTGTTTTATTTCTTCACAAACACTTTCTCTATTGCCTGTGCTTCTTCTTTACTCAATTTTGAAGATTTTTCAATCTTGGCAATGAAAGCCGTTACTTCTTCCGGTGTTGCCGGTGAGCCCAGATTCTCTCCTTTGGCATCAAAAGAATCAGCCAGCACTTCTCCCTTCGGGTTCAGAATCAGCCAGAAAGGAAGCCCTGCATTTTCGCCATTATATTTATTCATCAGCTCTTGTCCGCCAGGATTTTCAAGGCTTTTTTTATCTCCTCTTTCCTGCACATCTATATATGCTGTGACAAACCTTTTGTCAAAAATAGGTTTGGTTTCAGGAAGGTCCATATTTTTCTCCATCATTTTGCACCATTTGCACCATGAAGCATGGAACACCAGTAGAACATTTTTCTTACCAGCTTTAGCTTCCGTAAAAGCTTTATTTACTACAACATCTGCTTTTTCCTGAGCTGCACCCAACTGAAATAACAACAGGGTTACAACGATAATAATTTTTGAATATTTCATTCTGAATTTTGTTTAAGTCTACACGAATTTAGGTATTTAATCGTTCAATTATTTTATTTAACTTTAAATAGTTTATAAATAATGAGGAATAAATATTTTTATGGATTTTTAATCACCTTCAGTTGCATAGGGTATAACGCCCAGGTTTCTGATAAGGTAAAAAAACTGGCACAGCCTTTAGACAATATCTCATATGCAGAGTCACCTAATATTGGAGTTGGAGGTGAAGAAAGCAAGATTTATAACCAATTTAAAAAAATTGCCAAAATAGCAAGTAATGATGAGCTCTATTATTATGCGATGAATGGCAGCAATGCTTTAAAGGTTTATTCCGGCAAAGAATTATTTAAAAGAAATGATAAAAGATTCTTAGATGTCTATACCTTCTATTCTAACCATCCTTTCATCATGAAATATACTCTAGGGTGTGCCGGAGAAAATAAAAATATTTCAGAGCTTTTGAAAGATGAAGTATATTCGGCCCAGAATTATATTTCATTACGGGATCAGTTATTAAAAAATAAAGATAAGCAAGATGAAATATCAAAATTACAACTAAGCCAAATCAAGGATCACGGCTATGGCAAACTTACGGAAGAAAATGTAAACTTAATAAAAAAGCAGTTAGAAAAAATTGATAACGAAAAATCAAAATAAAATTTATCCGTTCAAGTTAATATTCAACTTTTAACAGATCAAACAATGATTGAAATAAGAAAATACTCCAGTCAGGCAGGATATCCTGAACCGCGACGGGTCATCAGATACACCTTATTCTGGTGCAGTCAGGGAAGTGCTGAAATCCTGATCGACGAAAATACTTTCATTCTGAAAACCGGTCAGACCGTAACCATTACATCAGGACAGTTTCATCAGTTAAAATCTGTTGAAGGAGAACTTACAGCCCTGAATTTTACCCTGGATTTTTTCTGTAAAAGCGACAGTGATATTGAGCTTATTTTCCACAACGGGCTTTTTTGCCATTTCGGAATGAATGAAATGATCACCGTACGGCATCCTGCATTTTTCACTGAAACCCTGAATACGATTGAAAAAGAGATTCAGGAACAGCCTTACCAATATCTGATCTCAATCCATTCGCTGGTTGAATTGCTGCTGGTAGAAATCAACCGCAGTAAAATTGCCAATGGTGATGAAATCTGGAAACCGGATGCTTTATTCTTAAAATTCCTTGAAAGTGTAAGAGATCATTTTAAAAACAATTATCAGGTCTCTGATTTTGCTGATCTCCTCGGGACTACCGAAGCCAAACTGAATGAGGTTTCAAAGCTTCATACCAACAAAACTGCACAGAATGTGATCTACAGCCTTACCATTTCTGAAGCCAAAAGACTTTTGATGTATGAAAAACTGACCGTAAAAGAAATTGCTTACAAACTTGGGTTCAATGATCCTTTTTATTTCTCGAACTTTTTTAAAAAACATACTTCACATTCTCCCAAAGAGTATCAGAAAACCGTAAAGGAAATCTAAAACAGTCAGAAAGGGTTTTACTCTAAAAAATAAATAACTTTACAATAACTTTCCGGTTCCCTTCTTCCCTCTCAAATATTACATGCTTTTCCCGGAATTGTCTATTCTTTAGGCAACGGCTTTTGCTGAACTTTGTACTGTAATTAAAACCAAAAAATTATATGTATGAAAACGCAACAGGATATCGCCGTTTTTCTATTAAGAATAGCTCTGGCTATCGGATTTTTATCTGCAGTGGCAAGCAGGCTTAGTCTTTGGGGAGCTCAATCTTCCGGCTGGAAAAGATTTGTAAACTATGCTGCTGAAACGAATTCGTTTTTACCCCAATCCTGGGCGCCTGCTATTGCTGTATTATCTACTACAGCTGAACTTTCAATAGGTATCTTTCTGCTTCTGGGATATCAGTTAAAAAAGACAGCTTTGTGGGCCTCCATTCTTACTTTATTATTTGCTGTTGCGATGAGTATTTCTTACGGCATTAAAGAACCTCTGGATTATTCGGTTTTTGCATTCAGTGCCGGAGCATTTCTATTAAGTACTTTTGCCCGCTACGGATGGAGTTTAGACCAGCTTTACATCAATAACAATTAAAATTTATATATCATGAACACCAACATCCACGATTACATCGTAAAAACAGAGCAAAAAGATTGGCATCCTTTAATTGAAAAAGGGATTCATTATGAAGGTATTTTTGTAAAATCTTTAAAATTTGATCCTGAAAAAAACCGCTCTACCAGCATACTTTTAAAATTTGAGCCCGGAGCCAGCTATCCTTATCATAATCATCCTGCCGGAGAGGAACTATTTATTATGGAAGGTGATGCTGCTATTGCCGGAGCCCGGCTTGAAAAAGGAGATTACCTGTATACTCCGCCAAATTTTAAGCATTCTGTAAAATCTGAGCACGGCTGTATCATTCTTTTTGTAGTACCGGAAGAAGTGGAAATTCTTTAAGACGATTATAAAACCACAGTAAAAGTTACTGTGGCTTTTATGACTTAGGTAACACCGGAGGGGGCATTTTGTATTTGTAACTGTTCAGGGTTTTCAAAAATGCTACGATATCAAAAACTTCGTCATCTGTCAGGCTCAGCTTTTGTATCATTCCGGATTTGAAAGGAAATTTAGGATCATTGATCTGATTTCCTTTCGGAATTTCTTTTACCATTCCGGCATTGTACGTCATAACAACGTTCGCCAGCTCAGGAAAAAGTCCGTTATGCATATAAGGTTTGTTCTCTGCAACTTCTCTTAATGCAGGTGTTTTGAATTTTCCTATATCTTCATTTCTTTCAGTAACGAGATATCTTCCCAGATCTTCATATTGCGTTCCGTAGTAAGTTAATCCCAGATTATGAAATTTCTGATCAGAGAAGTAGGGTGTATTATGACAATTGATGCAATTTGCCTTGGTTCGAAATAAATGAAGACCGTTGATTTCAGAATCTGTTAAAGCATCTTTCTTTCCACTAACAAATTGATCAAACCTTGAAGGCGGACTTACCAGAGAACGTTCGAATGTAGCAATAGCTTTTGAAATCTTCTCTTCTGTCACTTCTCCATTTCCGAACGCTTTTACAAAATAGGGTTTATATTCTTCAATCTTACTGATGTTCTTTGCAGCCATTGACATATGAAGATTCATCTCTACCGGGCTTTCAATAGGTGCTTTCACCTGCTCCTCCAAAGTTGCGGCACGGCCGTCCCAAAAGAATGATTTAGCATATCCTATATTGATCAAAGAAGGGGCATTTCTGGTTCCGGTCTGCTTATTGTGTCCAACAGAAACCCTGCTTCCGTCTGACCATGCTGTTTCCGGATTATGGCAGCTTGCACAGGAAATTTGTCCGCTTCCTGACAATCTCGGATCAAAGAATAACATTCTTCCCAGTTCCATTTTATCTTCAGAATATAGATTATCTTCAGGAAATTTCATCTCAGGCAAAGGCCCGATATCCTGAAAACCTCCTTTCGCTTCTTCAAATAAGTGAGGGGCCGGCCATTTACTCTGATCTCCGCTGCTGTATAACGTACGCAGTTCTTCCACTGTATATCCTGCAGGATCATTAGAAGTATAACTTAGTAAGCATATGATTCCGGCAACCGCCAGAAAAGCGATATATCTGTCTTTCATTTATTTCAATACAATACTGAACTGCACAAAGATAACTTTATTAACATACTTATTGCAAAGGTTTTCAGCACTGCCCTATTAAAAATATCAGATATAAAGGTCTTACATTACAGCTATAGTGCCTGAAAAACATTCTGAAAATTAAATGCATAGGAAGAGGGACCATGGTCCTGTAAATATTCTAAGCGCTTCAATGCTTCATCAATACCTGGATATTCATCATTTTTAATCCACCACAGTGCATAATAAGCTTTTCCATATTTTTGAAACCATTCTTTTCTTCTTCTCAGAAACTCAACGTGGAATGTCTTATAAGTAAAATATTCCAGCGATTCTATATTTCTCCATACAGATAAATTGATGATAACCTGCTCGTCATTTAATGGATTAAAGCCAGTAGCATTATTTTCATCATCTTTCAGCCTCCAGATAAAGCCATCACTTTCCTCTGCCAATTGGTTTACCGAATCAAGATGGTTCACAAACTCTTTCATTACAGGGTCTTCAATGTTGGTTCCAATCATTCTGGCAACATTAATTTGTGCTAAGTGGTACATTTTTTCTATTTTTATTATTCTGATTAATATTGTGTAAAAATAAATCCTGCACTGTTAGCATGAAATAACTATCCATATAGATACTATTAAAAAATGAAAAAAGAATGTGAGCTTTCCTATATCAATGTTGATCAGAAATCTTATCCCTGCGCAGTAAGTTTCGTCATGGATCTCATTGGAGGAAGATGGAAAGGAGTTATCCTCTGCCATTTAAAGAATGGGGATAAAAGGTTTGGCGAGCTCAAGAAAGAGCTTTCTTTTATTACAGAAACCACCTTAAGTATTCAGCTGAGACAACTGGAAAGAGATCAGTTAATAACACGAACAGTCTTCGGAACGAAACCTCCCGTGAAAGTTGTATACAGTCTGTCAGATCTGGGTCTTTCATTTATCCCTTTACTGGATCATATCAATGACTGGGGTAAAATGATTCTGGAAAATAGAAAAAGTCATAAAAATTGACACAATGCATGGGATATATCTAGATAAGTAGATTTCCTTTATTGATTTTCCTGTGGAAAATTTCTTACAATATCTCATTGTAATCAGTACCAAGTTATGAATCCAAGTTTGAGAAAATTTTACGCCGATGTCCCGTTGGCTGCACGGTCTTTATTTTGAGTTACCATTTAAAAGCTTTGAATTTGTTGACTTATTTATAAATATCAAATAATCAAAAGATTTAGCAACATTGGTTTTCAAAAATTCATTTTTATCTGTACCTGATCCTGTTTTACGAAATAGAATATCTTCCAAAATCCAGTTACCAAGTTTGTTGTTATCCTTTCTGATTGCCTTTAGATCCAGAATAAAAATTGGAATATTGAGTGAGTTAAGCCTATATTCTAATGTTCCGGGACCTGCTTTTTCTGAATTATAGGTACCGATCTTCCCATCAATACTTGCAGAATAAGTACCTTCATAAAAAGCAAATCCAAAATTTACAAAATCGTCAGCATATGCTTCATTGATCCAATAACCCATTCTGTCCGAATTTAATTTTGCAATGTGATAATTATGAGCCGAGACAATTACCTTAGAATTCAAATAGTTTTCTTTTAACCATTTAATATTCTCCGCCATGAATTTGTCTCTCCTAATAAAATTGAGCTGGATGTATTGTCTAACAATATCTACATTTTGCAGGAAGCGCGATTTTTCTTCCGGTTTTTTTATTGATGTACTTTTTTCTTTTATTAAAAACAGATATTCCGATAAAATTTTTTGGCTTTTTTTAGAATAAGTCCTGAAACCTCTGTTGTTTTCCTTTAAAGTTGTTTCCAGATCATTAATCTCTTGCTCAGGCAACTGATTTTCCTGGTATGTTTTTCTTATTTGATCTATCGCTCCTTTAGCATATTGCATATCAAAGCCATCAAAAAAAACTTTTGAATCATGATTTTCATTGTATTTTTTTAACCATTCAACGAAATTTAAGGTTTCTTCGGTTTGCCACAACCAAAAATACATTCCCTTTAGAATATCTTTGGGATTTTCTTTTTCTTCCTGAATATACTGATTCATTAAAAAGCTTTCAGGCATATTGGCTTCGAGTGAAAAGACATTGAAATTTTTATTGGTTATCAAATATTCACTTATTCTATATTTCATTTGATATATTTCACTCGAACCATGAGTAGATTCTCCTAATCCAACTATTTTAGAATTTCCAATGAGTTTGTTTAAGATGAGCAAATCACTATTATCTTTTTCGTCAGGATTAAAAGTTTTTATAGGATATATAAACTTTGAAATGTATTCTTTCTCTTCAGGATTTAAATCATTTTTTGATTGTGCACTGATGGTTACAAAAAACAGAACCAAAATAAAGGATAATTTCAAATTCATTTACTACTTATAATTAGATTACAATTTTACAAAAAATATTACTTAAAAAATCCAGTATAAGTTTAAATAATGCTCGATACCAGCACTTATTTTTTAAGTCGTAAATCATTTGTTATAACTGATAGCCTAACAGTTTTCTGATCTGGTAAAAAAAGCGTTCAATCAACCTAAGATCTTCTGTGACGATTTCTGCATTGCCTCTGAGTTCTTTGTCAAAAGGAAGTTTTTTGTTATAAGATGTTTTCAACCCTTTTGGAAGGATAATATCAACGTAATAATTTCCGCTTTCGTCTGGAGAAATAGAGATATTCTGTACTTTCCCTTCTACAATACCATATTCCTGAAAACGGTAGTTATCCAGTTTTATCAGCACTTTTTCCCCTGAAGCAACTTTACCTGAATTGACAGAAGGAATCTGCATTCTTCCAACCAACACATCTTTGTTTTTAGGTAAAACGGTTACCATAACATCTCCGGATTTCACGAACTGATTTTCACCAAAGAACTGCTGAAAACTTACGATTCCATCGGTTGAAGAGGTAACGAGGTAGTTTTGCTCCCATTGCTCCAGGGATTTTCTGAGCTGTTCAAAAAGCTGTACCACTTGGGAAGAATAATTGATCTTGTCTTTTTCAGAACTGATATTTGCAGCACTTTTGGTTTTGTTAAGATTAGAAATTCCCTCCTGTAACTGTGATAAAGAAATAGTGATATTTTTTAAATTCTGTTCTTCCTGTAAAAATTTAACTTTTTCATTTTCCAGTTCCATTGTGGCAATCACGCCCTGATCGTGTAAACTTTGTGAACGCTGGTAGTTTTTCTTTGTCAGTTCATATTTTACCATTTCAAGGTTTCTCTGTTGCTGTAAAGTGGCAATTCTGTTTTTAAATTCAGATAAATTCTGGCTGGCCGCGAGGTTTTCCGGAGCATAAGGCTGTAATTTTGTAAACATTTTTTCATCCTGCAAAGCTTTTAAAAATTGATTAAAATCGCCCTGGAGCTCACCTAATCTAAAACCGGAGGTTTCACCTACCGGAAAAGAAAATACCTGATCCGGAGCAGTGGAACCTATCAATTCTCTAAGTTTCAGAATATCCTGATAATTAGCTGTGGATTGCAAAACCATTAAAACGTCATTTTTCCTGACTTCCTGATGGTCTTTAATTAAAATTTTTTCGATCTTAGAATTAATTCTTGCCTGAAGCTTTTCTGGTGGTTCTTTTGATGTAACAGTAATCGGGGCCGGAACAAATTCCGGATATTTGATAAACCAACTCATGATCAAAACCATTACAAGAATAATGAAAATAACAGAGTTTCCCCAACGGATCATCCAGTGCGGCGGTTGTGTCAGAATATCCTGAACGCTCTCTGACCGCAGTTCAATACTATCTAATATGTCTTTTTTAGTTTCCAAGTTCCAGTTGATTTTTAACGAGTCTGTAATATTCACCTTTCAGTGCAACTAATTCTGTGTGATTCCCTTGTTCCACAACTTTCCCTTTATCCAGAACAATAATTTTATCGGCGTGCTTTACAGTGGAAAGACGGTGCGCAATAACAATTGCTGTTTTCCCTTTGAAGAATTGTTCCAGATTTTCCATAATAACTCTTTCATTATTGGCATCCAAAGCAGAAGTTGCTTCATCAAAAAAGATATATTCCGGAGATTTGTAAACCGCCCTTGCTATAAAAAGCCTTTGCTTTTGTCCCCCTGAGACCCCAACCCCTTCATTACCGATTTTGGTATTATAGCTTAGAGGGAGGTCTTCCACAAAATCTTTAATATTGGCAATCTCAACAGATTTTCTTAATTTTGATTTGTCAATATAATCTTCACCAATAGCGATATTATTAGCAATCGTATCATTGAAAACATAACCTTCCTGCATGACAACTCCACAATGATCTCTCCAAAACCT
The DNA here is from genome assembly GCF_051011775.1 of Chryseobacterium amylolyticum. NCBI lineage: Bacteria > Pseudomonadati > Bacteroidota > Flavobacteriia > Flavobacteriales > Weeksellaceae > Chryseobacterium > Chryseobacterium amylolyticum. Next base: position 739,946 of record NZ_JBPCHX010000002.1, on the reverse strand, counting down.
TGGTGATATATTTCTTAAATCAGTATTTCCTATTTTGATATCTCCTGAATTGGGTTCATAAAATTTCATTAATAACTTTAGTAAAGTGGTTTTCCCGCTTCCACTAGCTCCCACAATAGCAGTAGTTTTTTGATAAGGAATTGTTAAATTCAGATTCTCAAAAACAAAAGAATTAGCACCAATATACCGAAAAGAAACATCCTGTATTTCCCAATCTTTTTGGGGAATTTCTGTTATGTATTGTTCATCAGTACTTTCTTCATCTTCTTTATCATGAATTTCACCTAATCTTTCAAGTGAAATTTTAGCGTCCTGAGTCTGGCGGATAAAATCTACTAATTGAAATAACGGACTGTTCAGCTGTCCAATAATATATTGAACCGAAAGCATCATTCCAAGGGTCAGATTTCCGCTCAACACCAGTTTAGCAGAAAGAAAGCTTACCAAAATATCTTTCATCTGATTAATGAAGTTTCCGCCGACTGATTGCCATTGCTCCAGGGATAGCGATTTGATCTGGATTTTAAATAATTTGATCTGCAGAAATTCCCAGTCCCAGCGTTTCTGCTTTTCAGCATTATGCATTTTGATTTCCTGCATTCCATTAATGAGTTCGATCACTTTGCTTTGTTCCTGCGAAACCTGAGAAAATCTTTTGTAGTCCAGCTCTTTCCTTTTTTTGAGAAAAAAAGTAATCCAGCCAATATATAAAACAGCACCCGCCAAATACACCAAGAACAATTTATAATCATAAAACAGTAAAACGATACTGTAAATAATGAGATTAACCAAAGAAAATAATGTATTGAGCGAAGAATTGGTCAGCAATTGCTCAATCCTGTGGTGATCGTTGATTCTCTGCATAATATCTCCTGTCATTCTTGTATCAAAAAAACTGATAGGAAGTTTCATCAATTTGATAAAAAAATCGGAGATGATGGAAATATTGATCCTTGTAGAAAGATGTAGTAAAATCCAGCTTCGGATAACTTCGATACCTGTCCTGCCTAAAAATACCATAATCTGAGCCAGCAGAACCAAATAAATGAAATTAAGATCCTGATTCTGTATGCCTACGTCTACAATGCTTTGGGTAAGAAATGGGAGAATTAGTGATAATAAACTCCCTGCCAACAAACCAACGGACAGCTGAAATACCAGCGATTTATACTTCAATAAATACCTGGATAAAAAGCTAAAACTGGTTTTGTTATTAGTTTCATCAAATTCATTCTGATAAAAGGCGGGTGTTGTTTCCAATAGTAATGCAACCCCTTCTTCTGTGGTTTCATTAGCATTTTCACCTATCCAGAATTTAATGAATTCTTCTTTTTCATAGGTTATTAACCCATAGCTTGGATCAGAAACATATACCTTTTGTAATTTGTCAATTTTGTACACAACTACAAAATGAACTTTATTCCAGTGGACAATGCATGGAAGAGGAATTTCTTCCACAAATGTCTGGAAATCAGTTTTTATCCCTAGGCTTTTAAATCCTAAATTCTCAGCAGCATTGCTTAGTCCTAGTAAACTACTGCCCTCTCTTGTTGTTTCTGATAAATTTCTTATTTGCTGGAGCTGAATGGCCTTACCATAATACTTACTGATAATTCGCAAACAGGTAGGACCACAGTCTTTGAAGTCTGGTTGTTTATATGAAGGAAACATTTGAGTTTTTTATGGAAGAGTTTTCACACTGTTTTCTATGGCATGCTTCGATTTGTAATATCTAAATAGAAAATCATAACAAACCATCTCATGTGCTCTATTTTTAGATTTAAACAAACGATTCATCATCATATGAATGTGGCTTGCCATAAGATTATTGATATTAACATCTAAGGATTTTGAATTATGCAATGTTAAAATTTCATCCTTTAAATTTATAATTCTCTGATTTCTTTCATTAATTATTTCATAAATATTATTTGTATTTTTACCCTCAATTGTATTTGTAATATCCTGCCTGTTGGCTCTGAATTTATCGCTCAAATTAGAATTCAAAATTTTTGTTTTTCCAAATTCTGTTTTAAAAGCAATACTTAACTGCTCCATAAAATTCTTTTTATCAGACAATTGATACTGAAATAGATTTAAAAAATCATCAATTGCCTTTAAACCGAATAGCCATCTTAGATTTTCGTCCTTAAAGTTTTCCAAATAATTTACAGTCATCACACTGTCCAAAAAAAATAATTGCTCTGAAACCTCCATTGTTTTAAGACCATATCTTTCTATTTCCTTATTATAAGTATCCAGCTGAACTTTCCAAATAATAAATTCTTCAATTAAAGGCAATAAAATAGGGTGCATTCTTGAAGTAATTTCATGTAAAAGAGTGGGATCAGTACATTTGAATCTTATGCGTAAGTGATATTTTGGATCATTATATCGAATAAAAAACCATTGATCTATAACATTTTCTTCAATGAGTTGATCTGCAAGAGGCTTGATTTTATCTACAAGTATTTCATCAGCAGATTTTGTCCCCATATACAGCTTATAATAAATCCAGTTCCCTCCAGGTATGTTATATGCTCTCATATTGTTGTGCATACTATTAATTTTTGTAAAATGACATTATAATTTCATTGGAAAAGTTATGTCCGGAAGAATCTTTAACGACTTGTTTGTCTTGATTAAAAATAAATTCAGTCAACTTAAAATTTGGTCTGGTTCTGACCGTTTCAATAAACATCTCCACAGAGGTCAGGTTGTTTAAATTGATAAGCAACTCATTATCACCTTCACTTAAAAGGATTAAATCAGGAAGAGAAAATTGCTCCTTGAAATTTTCTACCTTTTTTTGCAGATTGTTTTGCTTTTTCCCTTCAATTAAAGATTTTATATCATCAATACTAAAATTCCAAGAAGCATAGGAAAGAATGATATTTTTATATTCTATTCTGGGAATAAATTTATATAAGTGATCAAAATTGCTTACATCGATATATAATGCAGAATAATTATTCAATTGCATATCACTTAAAAAATGATAGATGGGAAGAGTATTACTGTTGGAATAATTATGGGCATTCGTTAATCTCGGCAATATCTCTTTATTATGAGCTTTGGATCGCAAAACAATTTTATTATTTCTCACGGATACCATGATATCTTCTAGACTTATCTGTTTGTCTAAAGGTTTGTTCGAACGAGCCAAATACGGAATTTCAAAATTTCTAAAATCTGGTCTGGATAAGATGTTCCCAACTCTTGCTTCCGGAAGGTGAACTATCTCTGCAATAATTTTATCTGAGTTATAATCTGTTTCGAAATGAATGATCTCGTTGACCAATTTATTTATATTCTCATCACTGTGGCAAAATCTTGCTAATAAATTGGCTCCGCTCCCTCCTCCGCCACCTGAGAATTTTATCTTGGAAAGATTGTTTTCTTCAACAATTTCAATCATTAGAGATATTGTTTCAGGTAAATCTTCATACGTAACTTCAGGCAGAAAGGAAAAATCCTTATCTTCTAATGTTATTATTAAATGGTTTTGTTGAATAGCACTTATTATCTTTTTCTGAATGATATCATCAATTACTGTCCATTTTATTTCTTTTGGCTCCTTTATGTCTTTGTCCGGGGGCAGGATTAATAAATCATCAATTAAAGGATTGTCATCATTGGATTGTGTATTAAAACCATATCCAATACCTATCTCCGGATCTAAAACTTTAGATATAGGCATTTCATAATCTTCATATCTTTCATAAAAGCCTTCTTTAAATTGATCCAAATAATTTTTAGCTTTATTTTTTCTTAGTCGATTAACAAATCTGATAGCCTGTTCAATATCTTTTATAATTTTTTTATCAATGGAATTATGTTGAGTTGAAATCACTAAATCGCATTGAAAAAGGTATTTAAGATCAAAAGGAATTTCTTTTTTTCCAATCTTATTACTTATATCAATGTATTTTTCTAATGAGTTGCCAATTACCTGGTCTATACTCTCCAACTCTTTTTCAATTGAATCTATAAATGTGAGATACTCATTCTGAGATTCAAATTTGTCTTTTAACACATTAATGAGCTGATTAATATATTCAAGTCCGGATACAGACGGTTCAATTTCACTTACAAGAATTTGGTTTTCAATCAACTCTTCTACAAAATCCTTGGCTTCTTCATAGTCAATATCTTCCTCAACCAGATTGTCAATAATCTCATTAATATATAATCCCCTTTTAGAAATAGTTATAATTTCTTCTAAATATTCCGAAAAGTCAACAGCAACAATGTCATAATGTCTGATATTGTCTTTATAAAAGTATTCTATATATCTTAACTTGTCCCCAATTCTGTAAATACTGGAATTAGGATAGAATTTCAAGCACTCTCTTATCTGTTTAATCTCTAACAATTTATCAGATAAAGCCACTGCATAATTCATATCCAGCCTGGTATGGCGTTGATGGTTTGTTGGGTTATCCAGTATTATTTGGGTTTGGTCAGAAAAACTTCCAACAGAACAACCTGCAAATAATCCATATGGAGTACATCTGGAGGACATTCTTGAAAGATATTTTAAAATGCTGTGTTTTAATTTTATTTTTTTCTCAGCATCAGTAATTTCACCATTTATCCATCTATCAATTTGAGAAGAAAGAGAAGGGGATGCTAAAAATATGGCTTCACGAATGGTTTCATTTTGGCAAGTATCAATCAATTGCTGATCGGATATGATTTCTGCTGATGTTAAATCTTTAAAAAAATCTAATGATAAAAGAGGTGTTCTTAATACGAACTTTTCAAAAGGAAGATATTGTGATCTTTTCATAATCAATGTTAAATTTATTCTAACAGGAAAATAGAATCCCACTGTATTGAAGAACTGTTTAATAAGTTATCAACAAAAAAAACTCCTATTCCTGCTATTCCGTCTAAAAGTCCTAAAGCAGCTTGTTTACCTCCTGTGCCTGTATTCTTTAGGTAACCGGCCAGACCTTTCTTTTCAGTAGAAAGAGATAAAGTGAGTTGAGTAAATTTTTTGTATAACTCCAAAAATCTAGTATCTCCAGTCATTAAATACCATTTTTTATGATAATAAGCCACGGAAATGGTTCCGTGACAAAATCCCGGATCACAACTTTCTTCATGTAATAATGCTGTTCCAAGGGAGTCTCTCTTCAATGTGGATAAAGCTATTTCCTTAGAAATATTAATTAAATTTTCATCATTTAATGTCTTCCCAGCCTTATAAAGTCCATAAGAGACTGATTGATCTCCATAGCACCAGCCTAAGTGAATATTGTAAAGCGCTGTTTTTTTATTCACTGCTATGCTTGGAAATAAGCAAAATCCGTCTTCCTGTTCATTTTTAAATAGTAAAACTGTCTTTACGCTGCTTTCTAACGCTTCCTTCACTTTCTTGTTATGAGGGAAAACTTCTAAAAACTTTGAAAATAATAAAATAAATGAAATATGCCCGTGTGCCAGGCCAAGATTTGTTTTGTGCAAATCCGTTGAAGTTTGTTCGATATCTTTAACTTCTAATGCTCTTCTATAATCGCATTCTACTATTTCTGATAGTTTTTCAAATAAGATTATGATTTTTTCGGAATAGATTTCTTTTCTCTCTCTGGAAAGAAAATAATGGGCAAGGCCGGAAACTCCATGAAGAAAATCTACCTGCTCCATGATATATTTACTTTCGATATTATCTATGTAGGAAAGAAAGTGGTCTACAGTATCTAATAAGATTTCATCGAATGTTTCAAGAGCTTCGGAGAGATCAATATTGATGTCTCCTGACTTTTCTAAAAAATTCAGCATATAGGCTATTCCTGCAAGTCCCAGGCAATAAGTTTTAGGAATGGTTTCCTCTCCTTCATTTAATCTTTCAAAAATAACATTGAGTACCTCTTCTATTTTATTCAGATATTTTGGTTCGTTATAGTGTTTATATAACATATAATAGAAGATAGGAATACCACTAATTCCCGTAAGTAAAGAAAGATCTGAAATATAAGGTTCTTTATGCCAGCTTTGGTTTATTACACTTTCTATCTCTAATAATTTATTCTTTATACTCATTACGCGTTTATAATACAAGCTCTATAAAATTATAGAGCTTGTTGGTTAATAGTTTTTATCCAATGTTTAGTTTGCAGGCTCTATACAGTTGTTAGTTTTAGAAGGCCCATCACCTCCATTAGTACACCAACAACAAGTAAAATCATTCCAAGAACTGCTTGCAGAAGCTTTACCTCCGTTAATAGAAGCAGATTGTTCTTTTGTTAATTTTACAACTCTCTCTTTGTTTAATGATAATTTTTTCTGTTTCATGATAAAAAATTTAATAGTTCTAGTTTTTAAATTCTATAATTAGCTACATGCAAAGCATTCAGAAACAGCACAAGTATTCCAAGAATCTTTTGTACCATCACCTCCAGTACAAAGTCCACAAGTAAAATTATGTCTTGTACTTACTGCTAGTTCCTTTCCACCTTTTATAGTGGAAGATTGAAGATCTGTCAGTTTGCTGACTTTCTCTTTGTTTAATTTTAATTTTTGTTTCATAGTTTGAAAATTTAATTGTTGATTTTTAATAATAAAAGTCGACTTTATATAGTTATTTGATCCGGATAAAATTTAATTAGGATATACAATCGCTCGATTGAGTTCAATAGGGTTATTGTATTTTTTTATATTCATTCGTAAAGATTCATTGATCTCCCTCATATTTACAGCGTTTACTTTTGTACCATCATTCAAAAAGAATTCTTCATTTTTAGAATCACCAACACTATTTTGAATAAAATTCACCGGGGATTCATAAAATTTTATCTTGGTACTTTTGTATTTCTCCCATTCAACAGCAATGGCCTGCTGTTTGGATATTTCTATAAATTGATTTTCTTTTTTTCCATTGTATTTTTCAGACTTTACCAGTTCAAATCTATAATTACTCTTATCATCATAGAGTTCTACAATTAAACCAGGTAATCCGTGAAATTTATAGGGTCCATCCTGAAAAGGGATTTCTGTAGTAAACCAGGCTGTCCAGTTTCGTCCGCCCCAAGTGGCTACTGCTTTTTGCAACGACAGTTCTTTGATTTTCTTTTTTTCACCAGTCAATTTCCAGTTTTGGAAATCTTTTGTTTGTAATTTTAGAATCGTATTTTCCAGTAAGTCATATTCATTATAATTATTGTCTCCAATTCTATGGGTGATAATGGTTGAAGTATTTAACTTCATATTTTTTGGAAAAGGGATATTATGGCTGATTAAAGAATCTGCAATAAAAAAGTCTCTTGTATAATACAGCACTTCACTTTTATTAATGTCTAAAAGATAATTCTCTTTTGCGGTAAGATTTGAAGTTGAATCCTTTTTGTATTCAACATCATAAACAAATCTGTGTGTTTGAGAATTGGCGAAAAAAAATGATAATAACATTAATAAAAAACTATTCCTGATATGATTTTTCATCTATAAATTTTTGTTCTTCTTCTGATAATAATATGCTGTTATTTTGCTTTTCCAGTTTAGGAATATTCTCCCATATTCTTTTGGTCAGGTCAATCTTTTTCTGAAGACCGGTTGTTTCTGTCTCAGTAAACTTTTGAAAGATGATTTCTCTGCTAAAGCTGTTTTTTTGCTTCTTTCCATCATAGGTACAATAACTAAAACCTTTGGTTCCTGAAATAGAAGGAACATACTTTCCGTTTATTTTGTAAAAATCATAGTAGGTAACACCGTTTCCGACTTTGAATTCGTACTCTAATCCATTTTTAGTTTTTACTTTATAAGACGGATACTTGCTTTGATCATATTGCAGTTCATAATGAATAATGGTTTTATCCATTTTTTGATACACAATTGTTCCTGTAACCTCTATTTCCGGGTTACTGATTTTATAAACAATAGTCTGTTCATCATTAGAATCATCAACAATTCTGCCTGAGAATTTTGCATCTTTTGTCTTGAAATAATAATTAACCCGGGCTAGTTCGTACTTGAAAAAAATGTTTCCAACAAAATCTTTGGACTGGTTCAAAGATTGTCCTTTGCAAAAATCATTTTCGGAAATAGTAGATTTGAAATATTTTACAGAATCTATTTCCATTTGGATGAAATTATCAAATCTTTTATTAAAAGCTTCCTTATAATTGTAAGTATTGGACTCCATCCAAAGTTTACCATTGGTTATCAGAAGGAAGCTTAAATTATCATCATCGCTATTTTTTTGTCTGTAAAGTATATCATATAGAGAGTGTTGATCATAATATCGTTTCTCATAATTTTTTAAAACATCTGAAAAGATCTTCTTGATATCAATATTTATTATTTTAACTTCATCAATATCTTTATATAATGGTTTTAATTTTATAATTGAACTATAATTAACAAATTTTTCCATTTCATAACCAGACGCTGAAACTTCCAAATTGTTTGCATTTTCAGGCAATAAAATAAAACCATCATCATTGCTGTATAACACTGTATTTGATAAAATAATTCTTGCGTGTGGAATTGGATTACCGCTTTCTGAATCTACAATTTTTAACTTCAAAGATTGTGCATGAAAAAATCCTAAAATTAAAAAGAGAAGAAGAATACTGTAGAATTTTGCTTGTGTCATGTTTACTCGTTTCGATTGCAAACATACACCGTTATAATCAGTCACAAAAAAACTTAAATATAGATTTATAAATTTATAGATTTGATATATAAATCTATACCTTATAATGGCTGTAATTCATTAAAACCAGCCTGTAAAACATTAATTATTCCATTGATTATCAGACAATAGAATCACAACACATTCCCTCAATAAAAGAATGTCATTTTACACGAAAATTTTTACATATAAAAATGATGAATTACTCCTGAGACTGGTTAATTTCTTTGATATAAGTCCTCAAAATGGTTCCGGTCTTTTTTCGAAAAGCTGAGGCAAAAGCCTGTTCATTATTATAACCTAATTCTTCAGCAACAACAGTTAATTTATAAGAACGGAATTTTTTATCCTGTACTAATCTGTTCAGGGCATAATCTATTCGAAGATCATTGAGATAAGAAGCAAAGTTCTTTTCTTTATAAGTATTAACCACATCAGACAAATAAGCAGAATTGGTTTTAAAATCTTTTGCAAGACTGTTTAAAGTAATACCTTTTCGTAAAAATAATTCGTTATTCTCAAATCGTTCTAATTCCTTCAGAATCTTTTGTACAGTATCCTCTGAAATATTTCTAATTACAGATTTTTCAATCTTTGAAGCGGCCTCAATTTTAGAAGGAATAAAATCTCTTTTTTCTTCCTTTTCCTCTACTTCTGATTTCTTCTCATTAATAGATTTTATTAAATCTTGAGCAATTTTTCGATATTTTTTTTCTGACTTTTTAGATCTATAAAAGAAAAATCCTACAGCAATTAGTGCCAAGAACAAAACTCCCAGACCAGAAAACAAAAAATATTTCTTTTTTTCTAAATCGTTGATAATATTTTCTTTTTCTTTTAAGAGTTTAGGGGCATCATATTTTCTTGGTAGTTCTCTAGATATGTATTTAAATTGGGAATCAAGAGTTTTATCAACATTTAAGAACCTTTCAATATAATAAAGTTGTTTTTCTTTGTCTCTTTTCTCTTTATAATAATCTACAAGATAAGTGTAAACATCACGGAGCTCGGGAAAAGTATTATTAGTTTTTTGAATAATAGAATCAATTTTAACAAAATTCTCTGCAGCTTTATCTTTTTCATTAGAACTTAAGTATGATTCTCCTAAGTATAACATGGTATAATTAGCATCAAAATCAAGATTATTCTTTAAAAAATATTTTTTACAGATTTCTAAGTTGGATATAGCATTGGAGTAATTTTTGGTTTCCAAATTATATCTGCCCAACAAAATTAAATACTTGTTATATCTTTTTATTTCATTATTTTTTGATGCATCATTAAGTCCTTTTTCTATTAATTTCAATGCCTTGGCATACTCATAAATATCAATATATGCATCTGCCAGACTTATTTGAATGTGTTCAATATCTTGGGGAGTTAAAAATTCAGGATGTCCGTAATAGTATTCCAGAACCTTCACGGTCTCTTTATGTTTTCCAATATATCCATTTAGATAAGCAATTTGAAGATCAGCGATAGCAATCTGTCGTTTATTGTTATTTTCCTTGGCATGGCTTAACGCAATTACAAAATTATCCAAGGCTAATTTTTCGTTGTCATAATCAAAATACAATTTGCCTCTTAGCAGATAGATACGAGCAGGATATCTATTATCATGCAGTCTATTACTAATGGATTCTAAACTATCTATGTATTTTAAGGAGGTCGCTAAATTTTGATTATACTGCATGAATACATACCCTTCAGCAATATTATTAATGATCATTTCTTTCTTTGCCTTTTTCAGGTAGTATTCAGCAATGATTTTAGATTCTTTAATTTTATTATTGTTCTTGTAATTGTAGAATTTTTCTTCTAATTCCAAATAGTCATACTTAGACAAAGTATCAATTAAAACTTTATTTTGAGAATAATATTGGTTGTATGCTAATAAAAGAAAGAAAAAATATTTTAGGCTTTTCATAAACTAAAGTATGCGGTACAAAAATATCCATTTTATTGATCACAAGTAATATAATAAAAGCTATTTTTAGTATTATAAATGAAATTTATTTTTTAATACTACAATTGAAAATTATCATTCTAAAAAAATTCAATTTACAATACTCAAATCTTTATAAATAAAAAACTATAGATTTATAAATTTATAGCTCTAATTCCAGCAGGATTCGAAAAATATCATTTTATTTGCATAATTAAATAAGTTAAAAATTTCAAAATGAAGAAGAACATTAATGAGAAAAAGCTTTCGCTTAACAAAGTAAAAATCTCAAAAATTAACAATTTAAACTCTATTAAGGGGGGAATAATAGGTTTAGAAGAAAAGATTAGGACTTGTGCTTTTCCAGATAATGCTAGTAAGGATCCACAGGAACCGATCAAAATTTAATCAAAAAATTTTTGAATTTTACCTCGGGGAAGAAGAGTTAAGGTTTGAAAAGACACAGAGCTTTTCATCGAAATAAAAAATTATTTTCAGTAATTCCCCAGTAGCCTTACCCCGGGGTTGTTTATTCTAATATCAAATGAAAATATATATATTTATTTTTTTTTCACTATCCTTGGGTGCGCAAAAAACAAATTTAGCACCTTCTGTACCTGCTACTGATCATTATTTTGGCACTAAAATCATTGATGATTACAGAAATCTAGAAAATTTAAAGGACTCTGCAACCGCTCAATGGATGAAATCTCAGACAGATTACACTAATTTTTTGATTAATAAAATTCCAAATAGAGATTATTACCTTAAAAAACGTTTAGAATTTGATAAAAGGCAAGGCTATTCAGTATCTGATTTCGTAATAACGAATAATGACAGATATTTTTATCTGAAAAAAGGTTCTGAAGAGAAAACTTCAAAAGTTTACTATAGAAATGGGATTAACGGAACGGAACAATTACTATACGACCCGGATAGATTCATATCCCCTTTTAAAGATTCCTCGGATAAATCTAAACATCAATTTTTAGTCAATCTATTAAGTCCCAGCTGGGACGGAAGCAGGTTGGCTGTTTCATTGACGGAAAATGGTAAAGAAATTTCTCAAATTATTGTAATAGATGTAGAAAATAAATATGTTCATCCGGAAGTTGTGACTAACACTAATCCTTCCAGCATTGGAGGTATTAAATGGTTACAGGATAATTCAGGATTTTTTTATGTTTATTATCCTGTCATTGACAGTAATTCTAAAGATTATGGAAAAAATGTTCAAGCAATCTTATATAGAATAGGTGAAAATCCCAAAAAATTGAATAATGTATTTTCCAGATCTAATAATCCGAATTTAAATATAGAGGAAAACACATACCCGGCTATTATGGCATTTAATGCTGATGATAAGTATTACATAGGAAATTTAGTAGATTCAGAAGACTTTAGGAGAACATTTATTATCAGTAAAGAAGATTTATTAAATGGTAAAAAAACCTGGAAACCTTTATATACGAAAGAAGATAAAATACCATATATGCGGTTAGCCGGAGATGATATCTATTTTTTATCCGGCTATAATAATACTTTGAATTACAAACTCTGTAAGACCAGCGCTAAGAATCCAAACTTCAAAAATCCGCAAATATTGGTCCCTGAGATGGCAGATGAAGTGATAACAGGATATGCTGTAACGAAAGATGGAATATATTATACCAGAACAAAAAACGGTGTAGAAGCAAAATTATATTTGTACAAAGATGGAAAAGAAAGAAATATAAAAACTCCATTTGTATCAGGAAATATATATTTGGAAGCGAAAGGAAAAGATTTTTCGGATATATGGATTAGTTGTTCAGGCTGGGCAAATGATGAGCAAAGATTTAAATATGACTTGCAAAAAAATGAGTTTACTCCAGAAAATATTGCTCCGCTCATTGAATATCCTGAATTTAAGGACATTGTAGTTGAGGAAATTACGGTAAAGTCTCACGATGGTGTAGAAGTTCCATTATCTTTAATTTACAATAAAAACATTAAAAAGAATGGAGAGATTCCAGTTCTTATGAATGGTTATGGTGCTTACGCTGAGTCATATTCTCCATACTTTTCTGTTAGTTATTTATTGTGGGCAAATCAAGGAGGAATTGTTGCTGTTCCGCATGTAAGAGGAGGTGGAGAAAAAGGAGAACAATGGCATATTGATGGACAGAAATCTAAAAAACCAAATTCATGGAAAGATTTGATTGCCTGTACCGAGTATTTAATTAATAAAAATTATACATCACCTAAGAAAATAGCCATCCTGGGGGGAAGTGCAGGTGGGATATTAATGGGAAGAGCAATGACCGAAAGACCGGAGCTTTTTGGTGCGGTAATTATAGAATCAGGAGTGCTAAATACTTTGAGAAACGAGTTTGGAGGCGTAGGAAAATCTGCTGCTCAAGAATATGGCAATCTAAATAGTCCGGCTGATTTTAAGGGACTATTGGAAATGGATGCTTACCATCACATTAAAAAAGGAGTTAAATATCCTGCAACTCTAATCACATCGGGGATTAACGATCCAAGAGTTGCTCCCTGGATCCCTGCTAAATTTGCCGCTAAATTGTTAGCAGATAATTCTTCCGACAAACCTATTTTGTTGAAAATAGATTATGCCGGAGGTCACGGAGGTGCTATACCTGTAGCACAGCGTTATGCTAATATTGGAGATATTTTTGCGTTTGCTTTATGGCAATTAGGAGTGCCAGCTTATCAGCCAATCGGAGATATTACCAAATAAAAACGTTTATAACTTAACTCCTTAATTTTTTTCCTTGTTATCCTTCTTTCCTGAAAAAGAAAAGCTTAGGTACAAGTATAATTATTTACTGAAAATCATATCCATAAGTGCATTTTAGCTGCACTTATTTTTTTCTGTTTTTTTTAAATATCCAGCTACTTCCATAAATAAAATTGTTTTTCGGAGTCTAGATCAAAGCACACATTTCCTTCCTACTAAAAAAAAGAAATCAGAATATAAAAAACAAAATCCCTATAAGCATTTGCTTATAGGGATTTCTTATTTTATTAATTGTTATTTAAACAATCATTATTTTACTTCTTCGAAGTCTGCATCCTGTACATCTTCAGCTCCGGTATTTCCACCAGGATTCTGAGCACCTGCACCTGCATCTGCACCCGGCTGTTGACCAGCTGCATATAATTCTTCAGAAGCTGCCATCCATGCTGCATCTAACGCCTCAGTTTTAGCTTTTACGTCATCAGCATTTTTAGCTTCGAAAGCCGCTTTTAATTCTGTGTGAGCTGTTTCGATTGCCGCTTTTTTGTCAGCAGAAAGTTTCTCACCGAATTCTTTCAATTGTTTTTCAGTCTGGAAGATCAATCCGTCAGCTTTGTTGAAGATTTCAACTTCTTCTTTTTTCTTGGCATCAGCAGAAGCATTTTCCTGAGCTTCTTTTTTCATTCTTTCGATTTCTTCGTCAGAAAGGCCTGAAGAAGCCTGGATTTTGATAGACTGTTCTTTACCTGTACCTTTATCTTTAGCAGATACGCTTAAGATACCGTTAGCATCAATATCGAAAGTTACTTCAATCTGAGGAACTCCTCTTGGTGCCGGCGGGATATCTGTAAGATCGAATCTACCGATTTCCTTGTTATCATTGAACATTGGTCTTTCCCCCTGTCCTACTCTGATGCTTACAGCTGGCTGATTGTCAGAAGCTGTAGAGAATACTTCAGATTTTTTAGTTGGGATTGTAGTGTTCGCTTCAATTAATTTAGTGAATACAGATCCCATTGTTTCGATTCCTAAAGAAAGCGGGGTAACGTCAAGTAGTAATACATCTTTTACATCACCTGTCAATACACCTCCCTGGATAGCTGCACCAATTGCTACAACCTCATCCGGGTTCACTCCTTTAGATGGTTTTTTACCGAAGAATTTTTCTACTTCTTCCTGGATGATCGGGATTCTTGTAGAACCACCTACAAGGATTACTTCGTCAATATCAGATGTTGATAAACCTGCATCTTTTAATGCTTTGGCAACAGGCTCCATAGATCTTCTTACAAGGTCTGCAGATAATTGCTCGAATTTAGCTTTCGTTAAAGTCTTCACCAGGTGCTTAGGACCTGTAGCAGTAGCCGTGATATAAGGCAGGTTGATCTCAGTCTGAGGAGAAGAAGATAATTCAATTTTAGCTTTTTCAGCAGCTTCTTTCAATCTTTGAAGAGCAATGGCATCTGCTTTTAAATCCACACCTTCTTCAGCTTTGAATTCATCAGCCATCCAGTTGATGATCACATCATCGAAGTCATCACCTCCTAAGTGTGTATCACCGTTTGTAGATAATACTTCGAATACACCATCTCCCAAATCAAGGATAGAGATATCGAAAGTACCTCCACCAAGGTCATATACTGCGATTTTCTGATCTTTATGGTTTTTATCAAGACCGTAAGCTAACGCTGCAGCTGTAGGTTCGTTGATAATTCTTTCTACTTTAAGGCCGGCAATTTCACCAGCTTCTTTAGTAGCTTGTCTCTGTGCATCATTGAAGTATGCAGGAACAGTAATTACCGCTCTTGTTACTTCCTGTCCAAGATAATCTTCAGCTGTTTTCTTCATTTTCTGAAGAGTCATTGCTGAAATTTCCTGTGGTGTATACTCTCTATCGTCGATTTTTACTTTTACAGTATCATTTGGTCCTGCTACCACTTCATAAGGTACTCTTGAAATTTCCTGAGCATCTTCTTTAAAATGAGTTCCAATAAATCTTTTTATAGAGTATACTGTCTTCTTTGGATTCGTTACCGCCTGTCTTTTTGCAGGGTCACCAACTTTTCTTTCTCCATCTTCTGTAAAAGCTACGATAGAAGGAGTCGTTCTTTTACCTTCTGCGTTAGGAATAACAACAGGGTCTTTACCTTCCATTACAGCAACACAAGAGTTGGTTGTTCCTAAGTCAATTCCAATTATTTTACTCATAATATTTTATATTTTTTCTATTTTAAAATTTAATTTACACTCTCAATTTCTCAATATCTGTACCATTTGAAGAATTATGACAAAATGACACAATAAAAATAAAAACCCCTTTATAATGGGGTTTTTGAAATTGTATTCAGGAAAAAAAATCATTTTTTTCAACATAGATATGTCAACTTTAGTCCATCCAATCTGAGATTTCATTTACTTTCTTTTAAAACCTGAATTAAAAAATATCCCAGATCCGGATCTACAGGATATATTCTTCCTGTATTAATGGCAACTCCCGCTCCGTTAGATCCAAAACCTGCTCCATCTAAACCCATGCCTGAAAAGCTGTAGAATTTATTAAACTGTTCCGGTTTCCATTTTACCCAGACTGCCATTCCTGTAATCCCTCCTTTTACTATTTTCACTTCTTCGTTGTCCTTTAGAGCTATAGCGGCAAACGTATTGTCTTTTACTTCTTTTTTCTCTCCGTTTACTTTAAATTTTGAAGTATCTCCACCGTTTACAACAGGTTCTCCGATGATATATACTTTATTCTTTTCAATCAGTGTACTTTGATACTTGATATCAGAATCCTGAATGTGGTAAGTATCCAATACCAGTTCAGATTCATTTTGGGAATCTCCTTCCTTGAAACTCACAATGTGATAAGCATTTGCCCCTGAATTTTTTGCTTCATCAGCAATGGCTGTAAATAAATGCCCCATATAGGTATTGGGATAATGTGCTTTGTACTGCCCTACAAATGCAGATTTATAGTTTTCCTGATTCTGTAAAGGAATCATGAATTTCTGGGATGATAAATTCTCCAGTTGTCCTTTTTTCAGAATCTCTACATACTGACTGTATATCAAACCAGATAACTGCAGCAGAAGTATGGTTATCAATTTTTTCATGGTTAAAAAGTTTTTATGATTCCTTGAAATATTTCTCAAAAAAATAAACATCCTGGGGTAACCTCAGGTTATTCACAACATAAATATACTGAAAACCAATTACTTTACAATAAAACACGATAATTAAAAATAATAATTCACTAAATCTTCAAAAATTAATCAAAGTTTAACCTAAGAAATAGAGAAAGAATCTTCATGAATTATTATTTTTGATAAAATATACACATTCAGAATGTCATTACACTTTAATCCTAGAGATATTACATGGCTCGCCTTTAATGAAAGAGTTTTGCAGGAAGCCATGGACGAAAAAGTTCCCTTACATTTAAGAATACGTTTCCTTGGCATCTTCTCCAATAATTTGGATGAATTTTTCAGAGTGCGTGTTGCCGGATTAAAACGTGCTATGGATTTTAAGGAAAAGGTGATTGCCGAATCTTTCTATCAGCCGCCATCTAAAATCCTTCAGCGAATTAATGAAGTAGTGATGAAACAACAGCTGAATTTCGATAAAACCTGGAAAAAAATCCAGGCCGAAATGGCTGATCATAAAGTTTTTATTAAAAATGCCAAAAACCTGACCGCCAAGCAGAAAGAATTTGTCAGACAATATTTTGATGAAGTGGTAGAGTCCAATGTGATCCCGATTCTTCTTCATGAAAATACTCCTATGCCTTATTTACGGGACAAAAGTCTCTATCTGGGTGTAGCGATGAGAAAAAAAGACTGGCAGTACTCCAGCAATTATGCAATCATTGAAATTCCTTCCCGCTTTGTGGGGCGTTTCGTATTGTTGCCAACAGAAGATCCGGAAGAAAAAAATGTAATGCTGCTGGAAGATGTGATTACTTTTAATCTTCCCCATATATTTTCTTATTTCGGGTATGATGAATTTGCCGCCAATGCTTTTAAAGTAACAAAAGATGCTGAGCTGGATCTGGATAATGACATCAGGACCAACTTTGCAGAAAAAATAGAAAAAGGACTCAAAAACCGAAGAAAAGGAAAGCCTACGCGTTTCGTGTTTGATAAGGATATGGATAAGGCTTTGCTGGAACTCCTGATCAGAAAACTGAATTTAACCAAGAAAGACAGTATCATCCCAGGAGGAAAAATCCACAACTTCAAGCACTTCATGGACTTCCCTGATGTTTTTGAGGCGTATGAAAGACCTGTGGAAAGAACTTCTTTTACCCACCAGGCGTTTGAACATGGAGAAAGAGTAACAGATGTTATCTTAAAAGAAGATGTTCTGCTTACATTCCCCTATCATAAATACAATCCGGTGATTGACCTTCTCCGTGAAGCGGCGATGGATCCGGACGTAAAATCAATACAGATTACAGCGTACCGACTGGCAAGCAGCTCAAAAATCATTAATGCATTGATCTATGCTGCGAGAAATGGTAAGGAGGTAACCGTAATGCTGGAACTTCAGGCAAGATTTGACGAAGAGTCCAATCTTGAATGGAAAGATATGCTGGAACCGGAAGGAATTACTGTTCTGATAGGACTCCCAAACAAAAAAGTGCATGCCAAGCTTTGTGTTATCAAGAAAAGAGCCCATAACAAAACCATTCAGTATGGCTTTGTAAGCACAGGGAATTTCAACGAAAAAACGGCAAGAATATATGGAGACCATCTGCTGATGACAGCCGACCGTGGCATCATGGCAGATATCAATAAAGTTTTCAATGTACTGAAAAAACCAAAAGATGATTACCTTCCGGTTTTGAAAACGTGTAAAAATTTATTAGTTTGCCCCCAGTTTATGCGTGAAAAGATTGTTCACCATATCGATAAAGAAATTGAGGAAGCCAAAGCAGGACGAAAAGCAGAAATCATCGTAAAAGTAAACTCAATGAGTGACCGCTCCCTGATTGAGAAAATATATGAAGCTGCAAAAGCCGGAGTGGTGAGCAGAATGATCGTAAGAGGGATCTACTGTGCCGTCAATCAAAAGGAATTCAAAGAGAAGATAAAAGCCATCAGTATTGTAGATGAATATCTGGAGCACGCCAGAGTTATGTATTTTTATAATAAAGGAGCCGAGGATATGTACATTTCTTCCGCAGACTGGATGACAAGGAACCTTGATTACAGAATTGAAGCTGCTGCTAAAATAACAGACAAAAATCTTAAGAAAGAATTAAAAGATATTCTTGATATTCAGCTTAGGGACAATGTAAAAGCCAGAATTTTAGACAAAAAGCTGAGTAATGAGTATGTAAGAAATGATAAAAAAGAGTGCCGTTCACAGATAGAAACCTATAAATATTTAAAAGCTAAAACAAGCAAAAAATGAAGATAGCAGCGATAGACATAGGGAGTAATGCAGCCCGCCTTCTTATCAATGAAGTAAAGATCAATAACAGGAAACCTGAATTCATTAAACTGAACCTTCTCAGAATTCCCCTGAGACTGGGAATGGATGTTTTTACCATTGGCAAGATTGGTCCGGAAAGAGAAAAAATGGTCATTGATTCTATGAAAATCTTCAGTGACCTGATGAAAATCTACAAAGTAGATCATTACAGAGCCTGTGCTACCAGTGCAATGCGTGATGCTTCCAACGGCAATGAAATCATCAGCCAGGTAAAAGAAACATCCGGAATCAACATCGAAATCATTTCCGGTGACGAAGAAGCAACCCTTATATACGAAAATCATGTTGCGGAAGGTCTTGATAAAGAATTTGCCTATTTATACATCGATGTTGGCGGAGGTTCTACCGAACTTACATTTTACGAAAACGGTAAAATGGTTTATGAAAAATCTTTTAATATCGGGACCATCCGTCTCCTTAACAACCTTGTGACAATGGATAACTGGAAAGAGATGAAGGACGAGATCAAGAAAAATATCGTCAGCAAAAAACCTATTGTTGCTATCGGGTCAGGGGGAAACATCAATAAAGTATTCTCCATGAGCAAAACGAAAGACGGAAAGCCAATGTCTCTGTCTCACCTGAAAAAAACGTATAAAGAGTTTAATGAACTCTCTGTAGAAGAAAGAATGACAAAATATAACCTGAGAGAAGACCGTGCCGATGTTTTGGTACATGCTCTGGGTATTTTCAACAATGTCATGTCCTGGTCCGACATCAGCAGAATTTTTGTTCCAAAGATCTCGGTAGCAGACGGATTGATTCATAATATTTACAGTCAGCTGCAGCATAAAAAATAACAATTTACGACATATTGAAAGCCAGCCATTTTTGAGCTGGCTTTTATTTTCGGATACATTTTGTTTCTGATTCTCTTGTCATTGCGAACAGGCTGAAGGCCTGCGAACATAGTTCATAAGCGACGAAACAGTCCCTTTCCCCATATTAAGTTTTGGCTAAAGCCAATGAGAAGATTTCCCATTTTTAAAGGCGGGTTAAACCCCACCCTGTTGAATTTAGCAGCAACCTCTTTTATCTTTTATCTAAATTTTTAAAGTAAAACCTCATCCCCATCCGTCATACCAATATCAATAGCAAAACAATGAACCCGATCAAAATAATTCTCACAGGTGCTACAGGAATGGTAGGTGAAGGTGTTTTAATGGAATGCCTTGACAACCCTGGTGTTTCTGAAGTACTAAGCATAAGCCGGAAGCCATCAGGAAAAAAGCATCCCAAACTGAAAGAATACCTTATTTCTGACTTCCTGACAATAGATCTTCATGATGAAAAATTAAAAGGGTATGACGCCTGTTTTTTCTGTGCGGGTATCAGCAGTATAGGGATGAATGAAGAAGACTACACCAAAATCACTTACGATACCACCCTGCATTTTGCAAAAGCGGTGCTGAACCAAAATCCTGAAATGGTTTTCAGCTATGTTTCAGGAGCAGGTACAGACAGCACAGAGAGCGGAAAGCTGATGTGGGCGCGTGTAAAAGGCAGAACAGAGAATGCTTTGAAAAAAATGAACTTTAAAGGCGCTTATAATTTCCGTCCAGGATTTATGAAACCCGTTGAAGGTCAATCCAATGTAAAATGGTTTTTTAAACCTTTTATTTGGATTTTTCCTGTATTTTTTCAATCAAAATCCTTAACTTTACAGGAAGTAGGTAGAGCAATGATCAATGTAACACAAAAAGGTTACCCTACATCTACTTTAGAAATTAGAGATATTAAAAATTTAGCGATATGAGAGACATGTTAAAAAGAATTGTTCTGGTTATTTTTGTACTCTTGCTTGTAACTGCCGTTTCAGGATATTTTTATATGCAGAAACATCCTCTGGAAGGAAATAAATCAGGAAAGATTTTAAATTTCTCAGGCAAGTCAGGAAACTAGCTGAATTATAAAAATAATCTTTGAATATAATTTATCTTTTATCGGAACAGACCTATTTTTTAAACATTTCTTAAAATTCCATTAAAATAGTTGCGAAACATAAAGTTCATTTTTGCATTTATCTAACAAAAGCAAAAATGATCAACAACTACTTACTCAAAGGGTCTGTGATTGCCGCATTCTTTTTTCAGAGCGGCCTTTTCGGACAGACATTGATTCATTACTGGAATTTTAATAATAATACTTCTGCCGCAGCTATTACCACACCATCTTCCACGTTGGTGAACGGTTCCCTTGCTGCCATAGCGGGAGGTGCAAGTGTCATTGATTTTACTGGTGGTACCGGCCAGAATTTTAGTTTGCAGAATTTAAATGCAAGAAACGGGGATGCATCCGGAACCCATTTAAGATTCAATAATCCGATTGGTGGAGCTTTACAGTTTAATTTACCTACAACAGGATACAATAATATTATTGTTAAATTTACCACCAGAAGATCTGCACAGGGAGCAGGAACACAGACATGGTCTTATTCAACGGACGGAACTACGTTTGTACCATTCCAGACTGTAAATCCTCAGGATAATGATCCACAACTGATCACCCTGGATTTTTCTGCCATTCAGGGAGCTAACAACAATCCTGATTTTAAATTAAAGGTTGAATTCTCCGCAACAGGAGGCGGAACCGGAGGAAATAACCGTTTTGATAACTTTACGGTAGATGCTACTCCTGCCGGAGGTGTTGATACCATTCCGCCAACGGTTACTTATCTTCCGGCCAACAATACTAATAATGCGTCAACTACTGTAAATCCAACATTATCCTTTAACGAAAATATAAGGTTAACAGATAATTCCGCGATCAACGATTCCAATGCACAAAACCTCATAGATTTCCGTCTTGGAAATGCTTCGGGTGCCCAGATCCCTTTTACTACAACTTTCAGCAACAATACAATTACAGTAATTCCTGCTTCCGGAATGGTGCCGGGCCAGACGTATTACCTGGCGCTGAAACCGAATACAGTGGAAGACTTCAGTGATAATGGAATTACAACCGTTACTTCCAGCACATTTACTACTGCAGGAACAACAATTTCTCTGGAAAAGAATTTTATTAAAGTCAATGAAAATGCAGGAAGTCTTGCATTTAAAATCAATATTAACAATCCTTCGGCATCCACTGTAAATCTGGTTGTAAAACCGGCACCTTTCAGTACAGCTGACGCTAATGATTTCAGCCTGGTAAATCAAACTATTAACATTACTCCAGCTACAACGAGCTACACTGTTAATATCCCGATTATTAATGATACAATGCAGGAACAGGAAGCCGAGTATTTTGTGGTAAGCCTTGAAAATCCTGCTGGAGCAACAATTTCAGGAGACAACTCTGCAACCGTTTATATTATCGATAATGATAAACCGGCACCGGCTCCTTCGCATCAGATCCAACTCAATTATCTTGGAAGTTTTGATCCTTCGGGAAACAATAACAGCTCTACGGAAATTGTGGTGCATGATGTCTCCACACAACGTTTATTTACAATCAGTTCCATTACGGATGTTTTTGACATTATCGATTTCAGTAATCCGGAAATGCTGTCTGTTGTAAAAACAGTCAACATGGCCCCGTATGGCGGAATTACAAGTATTGCCGTAAAAAACGGAATTATCGCAGCCGCTTCTCCGAATACAGACCCTCAGCAAAACGGTTCTGTAGTATTCTTTGATATTAACGGAAACTTCCTGAAACAGGTAACCGTGGGAGCTTTACCAGACATGATCACATTCTCCCCCGACGGAACAAAAGTCGTTACTGCCAACGAAGGTGAGCCTAATGACGCATACACGGTAGATCCTGAAGGAACAATCAGTATTATTGATATTTCAGGAGGTATTGCAAATCTTACTCAAACCAATGTGACAACGCTTAATTTCAACAGTTTTGAGTCTCAACTGGCAGCATTAACCGCAACCGGTTTAAGAAAAGTAAGAACCAACAATACGCTTTCCCAGGATCTGGAGCCGGAATATGTTACCATCAGTGCAGACAGCCAGAAAGCGTGGGTAACACTGCAGGAAAATAATGCTGTTGCAGAAATAAATCTGGCAACTAAAACCATCACAGGAATCTGGGGATTGGGTAAAAAAGATATGAGCCTGCCAGGGAATGGTTTTGATGCTTCTGACAATAACGGTGAAGTAGTTATTGCCAACTGGCCGGTAAAAGCCTATTATGTTCCTGATGCCGTACAGAATTATAAGGTAGGAAATACCAATTATATTGTAACAGCCAATGAAGGAGATGAAAAAGATCTTTCCGGCTTCAGTGAAAGAACTACTGTGGGTGCAAACAGTTATGTTTTAGATCCTGTATTGTTTCCGAATTCAGCAATTTTAAAAGCTTCACATAACCTGGGAAGATTCAGGGTTTCATCTGCTACGGGAAATACGGATGGAGATACAGAGTTTGAAGAAATAGCAGCTTTAGGAGCACGCTCATTCTCTATTTTCAATGCAGACACCAAACAGATGGTATATGACAGCGGAGATCAGTTTGAAAGATATATTGCCGCCAATCATCCTTTAATTTTCAATGCGGATAATGAGTCGAATACAGTTAAAAACAGAAGCCGTGCAAAAGGTCCTGAACCGGAGGGTGTCGCACTGGGAAGGATTAACGGGCAGACTTACGCTTTCATCACGCTGGAAAGAACCGGCGGTGTTATGGTATATAATATCACAGATCCTAACAACCCTACTTTCACCGATTATAAACACTCCCGCTCTACATCCGCTTACGGAGGTGATAATGGCCCTGAGGGAATCATTTACATTGCCCCTGAAAATACAACAACCAATAAAGGCTATGTGATTGTTGCCAACGAAATCAGCGGAACGCTGTCCACGTTTGAAGTAGCTGCGCCGGCAACACTTGGCACCGGTGAAATAAAAGCTGAGCAGCCGACATTCAATGTATTCCCAAACCCTGTCACTAAAGGAAACACTCTTTATTTCAACAGAAAACAGGATTACGAATTGTATGATATGTCCGGAAAACTTATTGGAAAGGAAAAAAATGCTTTAACAATAAGTACTTCCAATCTGTCCACAGGTGTTTATCTTGTAAAAACATCTGAAGGACAAACCAAAAGAGTCATTGTAAAGTAATATCAATCATAATATATCATTCTATCTAAGGCTCCGGATTTCCGGAGCTTTTTTGTTATTGTAATCTGCAATATACTGTATGAAGACTCTTATTGAAGATGATTTAACTTTCGAAATGCCTGAAGGAAGCTTTTTATATCTATATTTAACCCAACAAAACCAAATTCACAATGAAAAATATTAAAACTGCAGGGATTCTTGCTTTCCTGTTATTAGGAACAGGTACAGCTTTCTCACAATCCAGAAAAACAGAATCTGCAAAAGGAGTAGAAAAAACAGACCATGATAAGATTGTACAGGTAGAAGGTGTAGGCCACAAGCTGAGCTATACACTTAACGGAGGAAATGCCAAAGTACAGGGAGGCGGCAATACCGTAACAATTAAAGGAAGTGCAAAAAAGATTGCTGTTTCAGGGACAGGTAACCAAGTATATATTGATAAGGTGGATAAAGTAACCCTAGAAGGTGCCGATAACACAGTATACTACAAAACATCAGGGACAAAATCAGGAAGACCGGATATTTCCAGTACAGGAGTAGGAAATAAGGTTGTCAAACAATAAGAGTATTCAAGTGAAAGATAATATCAAAGTTTTCCTGAACTGATTTTATCATCGGAAACCTGGCAGGTCTGGCTAAGCTTAGCGGGTCAAACTTATTGTATTAATCCAAATAAAAAGACAGGCCTTAAAAAGCCTGTCTTTTTAAAATATCTCAGATATAATTTTACTCTACGTTGATTACCTTTTCTATTTCCGGGGCATGTTGTTTAATTGTATTCTCCACACCCAGCTTTAAGGTTGAAAAATTCAATGAACACCCGGAACAGTTACCTAAAAGCTTCACAAACACCTGATTATCTTTCACATCAATAAGCTCAATATCACCTCCGTCTTTATTCAAAAACGGCCTGATGCTTTCCAGAGCTTCCATTACTCTTGTTACTGTATCTTCGTGCGTTATGTTTGTTTCCATATTTTTCAGTTCAATTCGGTTTTTTTCAAATTTTATTGAAATTATTATTATTTTGCTTTTGGCGAGCAGCCCGCCATTGTGGAAATCTTCACCGCTTCAGTAGGCGGAAGGTTTTTATTTCTTTCCACTAAGCTTTCAACCATCTTTCTGGCAGTTTCTGTATAGATCTCTTCAATTTTAGATCCCTCCTGAAGTGCTGCCGGTCTTCCAACATCTCCTGCTTCTCTGATGCTCTGGATCAACGGAATTTCTCCCAAAACAGGAATTCCAAGATCTTCGGCCAAATATTGTGCTCCCTGGTTTCCAAAGATATAATATTTATTGTCAGGAAGTTCTTCCGGTGTAAAATACGCCATATTTTCTATCAAACCAAGCACCGGAATGTTAATACTTTCCATCTGGAACATAGCAATACCTTTTCTTACATCTGCCAGTGCAACATGCTGGGGCGTACTTACAATCACCGCTCCTGTTACCGGTACTTCCTGAATAATGGATAAGTGAATATCCCCTGTTCCCGGAGGAAGATCAATTAATAGGAAATCCAGTTCTCCCCATGCGGCATCTCTGATCATCTGGTTTAATGCTTTTGAAGCCATTGGCCCTCTCCACACTACTGCCTGATTAGCTCCTGAAAAATATCCTATTGAAAGCATTTTTACCCCATAATTCTCGATAGGTTTCATTAGGTTCTTACCATTAACTTCTACAGAAATGGGTTTCTCGCCTTCTGTATCAAACATGGTAGGCACCGAAGGACCATAGATATCGGCATCCAGTAATCCTACTTTAAAGCCCATTTTAGCTAACGTTACTGCCATATTTGCAGAAACTGTAGATTTTCCTACCCCTCCTTTACCGGAAGCAATAGCGATAATATTTTGAATCCCGGGAATTTGTTTTCCTTTGATCTGACTTTGCTGAATTTCACTAGGCTCCGGAGAAACGATTTTAAGTTTTAAATGAACGTTTTCTCCAAACTCACTGGCAAAGGCCTGTTTCATGGCAGCTTCCAGCTTTTTCTTTTCGTGCATTGCAGGTGAATGAGCAGTCATGTCAATATAAACATCATCACCCATAATCTGAAGATTATTCACCAAATCGTCTACTTCTATTTCTTTAAGGAATTCCTGAACCTTTTCTTTCGTCAACATATAAATATAAATTGTTTACAAATTTACGCATTTTTTTCGGTAATTTAGAATCAATAAAATCTATAATATCAGGTGATAAATCAGATCGTTAAAAATTTTTTATTTGTGTTTTATGTCCTGATGCCACCCCACCCCTCAGTAAATAATTGATATGAAAATACCGTCTTATCCTTCCAAATATGCACAGCCAAAAGGGATTTTCACCGTTGGAAAAACAAAATTCAAATGGTATGACCTGGCTAATGATCCTGCAGAAGTTTCCCAACAGGACATTGATAATGCCCAAAAATGTATTGACGATGCTGAAGAAAATTTTAAAAACATTGATGATCTGGGATTTGTTATTTTACACCGTTGCGGAGAAAATTATCTCCTGCTTGTTTGTACCTGGCGAAGCGAAAACGAACTTTGGGAAAGCGTATATTATGACGGTTCCGGAAAATTTGAAGTATGGAACAGAAACAAAACCCATCTGCCAACATACTGTGTATGGGAAATGGGAATTGTTTATCATGAATCCCAGTCCTGGAAAAAATATCTGGGTTCCGGACGGGAAGAAAAGGATAAAGATGCATATCTGAATGATTTCTTTGAAGGAGAAGTGTAATATTTTGCTTTGTCATTTGATGAAGCAGGAATTTCTTCTTATGATGAGATTCTTCATTCCAGTCCATTTCATTCAGAATGACATGAGTCTTAAGAAACAACTTAAGCATTAGAATGCTTTATGACCTAAATTCAAATGATTTATTGGCTCTGTATTTACTGTTTTCAATATCTTCGCTTTTATAAAATCAAAACATGAAAAAAACGCTTATTGCATTTTCTATAGGTATTACCCAGATTATTTCTGCACAGAATTATTCTCAACATGTCAATCCGTTTATTGGAACCGGAGGCCATGGCCATACTTTTCCCGGTGCTATTGTTCCGTTCGGAATGGTACAGTTGTCTCCTGATACAAGGATTGACGGCAGCTGGGACGGATGCAGCGGATATCATTATTCGGATTCTGTAATCTACGGTTTTTCTCATACCCACCTGAACGGCACGGGAGTTTCGGATTACGGAGACATTATGCTGATGCCTACGATGGGAAATCCCAGTCTTAACAACAAGGATTATTCGTCAAGGTTTTCGCATAAAAATGAAAAAGCAAAGGCAGGATTCTACGCTGTCAAATTAGATAAGAATAATATTGATGTCCGTCTTACCGCTACCAAAAGAGTCGGCTATCATGAATACACCTTCAACAACGCAGGAAACGCCAATATTATCCTGGACCTCAACCACAGGGATAAACTGTTGGAAGGTGAGGTAAAAATCATTGATGATAAAACCATCGAAGTTTTCAGAAGAAGTGAGGCATGGGCAACCAACCAATATATCTATGCCAGAATTGAGTTTTCAAAACCGATGAAAATTTCAAAAAAGGAAGTCAGCGGAAAACAGGAAAACAATCTTTTTACCGGAACAAAGCTAGCCCTGGCATTTTCAGCCAATGTTAAAAAAGGAGAAAAAATCAACGTAAAGGTCTCTGTTTCTCCCACCGGTTACGAAGGAGCAGAAAAGAATATGCTGGCAGAAGGACAGACGAAAGATTTTGACGCGGTAAGAAAACAGGCTCAATCTGACTGGGACAAAGAGCTTTCAAAGATTGAAGTGAAGTCTGATGATAAAAACAAATTAGCCGTTTTTTACACTGCTCTTTATCATGTTTTCACACAGCCCAATATCAATATGGATGTTGACGGAAAGTACAGAGGCAGGGATAACAAACTTTATACGGCAAACGGTTTTGATTATTATACGGTATTTTCCCTTTGGGATACCTTCAGAGGCGCTCATCCGCTAATGACTTTAATCGACAGAAAAAGAACTGCTGATTTTATCAATACTTTCATTAAACAATACGAACAGGGAGGAAAACTTCCGGTATGGGAACTGGCTTCCAATGAAACGGAATGTATGATTGGCTACCACTCTGTTTCTGTCATTGCAGATGCTATGGCTAAAGGAATTCAGGGGTTTGATTACGAGAAGGCATTTCAGGCAGCAAAAGCTTCTGCTATGCAGGATATTTTTGGATTGAATGCTTATAAACAAAATAATTATATCAGCATAGATGATGAGCATGAAAGCGTTTCCAAAACCGTAGAATATGCTTATGATGACTGGTGTATTGCCCAGATGGCAAAAATTTTAGGCAAAAAAGAAGAGTATCAGTATTTCATGAAGCGTTCTCAGAACTGGAAAAATCTTTACAATCCCAGGACGGGTTTTATGCAGCCAAGAAAAAACGGAAACTGGTATGAGCCATTTGATCCGAGAGAAGTCAACAATAATTATACGGAAGGAAACTCATGGCACTATTCCTATTCTGTACAGCAGGACATTCCGGGGCTTATTGCAGCTCACGGCGGGAAAGAAAAGTTTGAGCAGTTCATAGATGCCATCTTTACCGCTCCTGATAAAACCACAGGCAGAGAGCAGGTTGACATTACAGGGTTAATGGGACAATATGCCCAGGGAAATGAACCGAGCCACCACATTGCTTATCTGTACAATTTCGTAGACAAGCCAGAAAAAACAGATGCCAAAATAAAATACATCCTTGATAACTTTTACAAAAACACACCCGACGGACTTATCGGGAATGAAGACTGCGGCCAGATGAGTGCCTGGTATATTTTAAGTTCTATGGGAATTTATTCCGTAACTCCAGGGTTACCGGAATGGGAAACTACAACGCCTTATTTTGACGAAATTAAAATTCATCTTGAAGACGGCACTACAAGAACAATTACAAAAACGACAGGCCGGGCTGAACTTAAAAAACTAGGGTTTGAAAATGTAAAACCTGTTAAAGATTTTAAATATACTGAACAGACAGCTTCACCGGTAATTGCGGCTGACAGAATCTTCGACTTTTCTACCAAAGTTGAGATCACTCCATTGGACCCAGGCGACAAGGTATATTATATGACAATGGATGAAAATGACAGTACTAAAAGAAAGGCTTTCAGTACTTACAAAGGTGCGTTTACCATCACCAAAACAACTCAGGTAATGGCATATGCTGAAAGAAACGGTGAAAAAAGCTCTGTGACAACCGCTCATTTCAACAGAAGACCCAATTATTGGGATATTAATATTCTGTCAAAAGTAACTCCTCAATACAGTGCAACCGGAAATCTTGCTCTTATTGACGGAATCAGAGGGGATATCAACTGGAGAAAAGGTGAATGGCACGGATATCAGGGACAGAATTTTGAGGCTATCATTGACTTTAAATCACCCCAGCAGATCACCACCCTGTCCTCTACCTATCTTCAGGATAGCAGAGCATGGATTCTGATGCCTAAAAAAGTAGAATATTATGCTTCTATGAACGGAAAAGATTTTGTTCTTCTGAAAACCATTGATAATGATATTGATCCTAAAGATGAGAAAGTTCAGATCAAAGATTTCTCAACTAAAATTCTCCCTACTGAAGCCCGGTATATCAAAGTAAAAGCCCATTACTTCGGAAAACTTCCGGAATGGCATCAGGGAGCGGGAGGTGATGCTTATATCTTTATTGATGAGATTTCTATAAAGTAAGGAAGATGGGAGAAGGGAGATGGAAGTTTCTATTTGACGAATTACTTCCTGAAGTCCGTTTGTTAGAGAATTTGATTTTCAAAAATTTAATCAATCAACTGATCTTAGTACTTAGGCTTTCAGAAACTTCCTTCTTCCAGCATCCATCTTCCAGCCAAAAAAACGCCCTCCGAAAATTCGAAGGGCGTTTTTTATCCATTCATTCTTTCAGACCATTGCAGGACTTCCGGAAGTTCGATATCAGAAAATTCTATGTGGATTACTCTTCTTTTCCTTCCGTTAGTTGTCCGGTTGGAACCGTGAAGCGTTAAAGGTTTCATGATCATAACTCCACCTTTTTCTACGTTGCATAGCTCTTCTGTTTCTATAGTCCAGTCGATGGTTTCCGGCCTGTAAATGCCTTTTGCATGAGATTTTGGAATTACTTTCAGGGCTCCGTTATTTTCATCAGTATCATCCAGGTGGATTCTGATGGTATAGATATTTTCCAGAATATCCACAGGAGGCTGTACAGCAAACTGATTCTGTTTGGTTGTCCATGGACCAAAACCATGGAGCTCAAGCTTTTTATCTACAGAAATCGTCAGATCCTGATGATAGGCTACATACCAGTTGGAAGTTTCAGGTTTATCAAAATAAATACTTTTGACCACAAAATACTTTTCCCCGAATATTTCCTTAATCACGTTCCTGATATTTTCATTAAAAATAAGGTCTCTAATTTCCGGAACTTCTTTAAAAAACTGTCTTATAGCGAACAGGTCTTCCGATTTTCTGAAATTTTCTTTTGAGGTATCTATGTTTTGTAGAACATAATCAATTTCTTCAAGTTCCTGCTGTGAAAACACATTATTGATAACAGCAAAGCCATATTCTTGAATATGGCCTTTATGATTGTCTAAGTGATGTAAACTCATGAATTGTTTTAAATTTTGTCTAACGGCTCGGTTAACTGTCCTTCCCATTTTGAAACCGCTGAAGTTGCCAGTGTATTTCCTAACACGTTGGTCATACTTCTACCCATATCACAAAAGTGGTCAATTGGTAAGATTAAAGCAATACCTTCCGGCGGTATACCGAACATGGAACAGGTTGCCACAATGATTACCAGAGAAGCTCTCGGAACCCCTGCAATTCCTTTTGAGGTAAGCATCAATACCAGAAGCATCGTGATCTGCTGCCCAAGCGTCATTTCGATTCCATAGATCTGAGCAATAAAGATGGAAGCAAATGTCATATACATCATACTTCCGTCCAGGTTGAATGAGTATCCTAAAGGTAAAATAAATGATACTACCCTGCTGTTACAACCGAATTTTTCAAGTTCTTCCACCAGTTTCGGGAATACGGCTTCTGAACTTGTAGTAGAGAAAGCGATTAGCAAAGGCTCTTTAATTCTTTTTAAAAGGTCAAAAAGACGGTTTCCTAAGATAAGATATCCTACCAGTAAAAGGACCAGCCAAAGAACAGCTATCGCAAAGAAGAAATCTCTTAAATAAATAGCATATACCTTAAAGATTTCAAAACCGTTGGTTGCCACTACGGCTGCAATGGCCCCCAATACTCCAAGCGGTGCAAACCACATGATATATCCTACCATTTTAAGGATAGCATGAGCAATGATATCAAAAAGTTTTACAACAGGTTTTGAATATTCTTCTCCTAAATTAGCCAGCGCAACTCCGAACATTACCGCAAATACAACAATCTGCAATACTTCATTGGTTGCAAAGGCTTCAAATAAACTTTTAGGAATCATATGTTTTACAAAATCTTCCATGGAAAAACTTTTGCTGCTTTTAAGAAGTTCATCAGCAGAAGCTACATCCTGAATAGGTAGTTTTGTCACATGCCCCGGCTCCAGCCAGTTAACAAGCATCAACCCGATAAAAAGGGAAATCAGAGAAGCGGAAATAAACCAAAGCATCGCTTTTGTTCCTACTCTTCCGATCATTTTGATATCGCTCATTTTAGCAATCCCTACTACCAATGTCGTAAAAACCAATGGCGCAATAATCATCTGTACCAATCTGATAAAAACCGTCCCCAGCAGTTTTATATTTTTGGAAAAAGGTTCGGCACTATCCGGGTAATTTACATGTACAATACCTCCGATTCCTACTCCCAGAAGAAGGGCAATGATAATTGCTATAAAAAGTTTATTCTGTCCTTTCATATATATAGTTCAATTTGCGCAAATATAATGGTTTTTCAATTGGCAGAAGATTTTCTTAATATGGATAATTTTCACATTTCCTTCACTGGGTTTTAAATCCATGAAAATTAAAACCCTGGTTTAGAAAATCTTGTAAAAAAATTAAGAAACATTTATTGAATTTTTATTCTTTTGGTACAAATTTTATTATTACATTTGAGTGTATAACAACATTAAATAAATATACAATATGAAAAAAACTATTGCAATGGCTGCATTAGCTGTAGCTGTATCTTTCGGTGCTATTTCTTGTAAAAAGAAAGTTTCTGATGCCGACCTTCAGACTCAGGCTACAACTATAGTAACTTCTAATCCCAATGCTTCTGTTGAAGTAAAAGAAGGTGTGGCACACTTAAGCGGTACTTTCGCAGATCAACAGTCTAAAGACGCGATGATTGCAAAATTAAAAGCAATCAACGGAGTAAAAGACGTAATGGATATGTCTACAGTAGCAGCTCCTGCACCTGCAGCACCGGTTGAAACGGCATCTGCTGTAGATCCTGCTGTTCAGAAAAAAGTTCAGGATGCGGTAAAAGATTTCCCTTCTGTAAAAGTAGAAGTTGTAAACGGGCAGCTTACGCTTACAGGAAATGTTTCCAGCTTACAGGCAAGAAAAATCAAAGAATCTGTAGATGCTTTGAAAATCGGAAAGTATAACAACAACCTAATCGTAAAATAATTAAAGATGAGCGAATTACAAGATAAATATTCAAGCGTAGTTTCAGCAGCACAGTCTGCAGGGATTTCCAATCTTCAGGTTCAGGAGCAGGACGGGATTCTTTATGTTTCCGGAAATGCTTCCAATACTGCAGCTAAAGATGCCGTATGGAATGCTTTAGGAGCTATTGATTCTACTTATTCTGCTTCAGATATCAATATTGATGTGCAGGTTGCAGGTCTTGCTGCTGGAGCTTCTTTAACCGTGGCTACTGAAGAATCTAACCTTAATATCAGACAGGAGCCTTCTACTGAAGCTGCCGTTGTAGGTAAAGCTGCAAAAGGTTCTTCTGTAACGCTTATTGAGCAGACTTCTGATGACTGGTGGAAAGTGAAAAATGCAGATGGCCAGGAAGGATATGCTTATTCAAGATATTTAAGAGCATAATTTTTATTAAAAAATAATAAATTTTCACAAAAAAAGCCTAGAAACATCCCAGCTTTGGGATGTTTTTATATTTTTACGGCTCTGAAAAAAAAACTAATGAAGAAAACTCTGCTGCTATTGACTTTGATGTTCACAGTCATTATTCTGCACGCCCAAAAACTACACATTGACGGAAAAATATCAGATTCTGAAAAGAAAGCGATAGAAAACGCTACCGTTTATCTTTTAAAACAAAAGGATTCATCTATCGTCAATTATACAGCAACCAATAAAGAGGGAAAATTTTCTCTGAAAATTGATGAGGTGAAAGAACCCTCCGTTCTTAAAATTGACGCCGACAAATTATCTTCCTATTCAAAAAAATTTGATAGAATAGATCAGTCGTTATCCCTGGGAGATATTCAGCTTGAGAAACAAGGTCTGGTGAATGCTATCGATGAGGTAAAAATTACGGTTTCCCCGGTAAAAATTAAAAAAGACACGATTGAATTTAATGCAGCAGCGATCAAAGTACGCCCGGACAGTAAAATAGAGGAGCTTCTGAAGCAGATTCCTGGTGTGGAAATCAGCAATGAGGGAAAAATTACGGTAAACGGAAAAGATGTGGACCAGATCATGATTAATGGTAAACCTTTCTTTGATAAAGACGGTAAAATTGCCCTTCAGAACTTACCTGCGGATATCATCAAAAATATTCAGTTTACCACCACCAAAACGAAGGAGGAAGAATTAAGCGGAAAAACAGCCAAATCTCAGAATACCACCATCAACTTTAATATTGATGAAAAGAAAAATAAAGGTTTACTGACAAGGCTTACCGTCGGTTATGGATCAGATAAGCGGTATGAAGCAAGCGGACTGGCCAGTTACTTTAAAGGTGACACTAAAATAAGTTTACTGGCTTCTTCCAATAATATCAATTCCCAGGGGTTTTCTAGGGATGAGGTTTTTGACAGTATGGGAAATGGCCGGAATGCCTGGATGATGCAGGGAGGATCTTTTTCAACGGTAGGAAATATGACTTATTTCACCCAGGGAGGCGGTACAAAAGGAATTCAAAGGTCTACAACCATTGGGTTAAACTACAGTGACAAACTGGGAAAAGATGCCGATCTGGATTCTTTCAGTCTGATGCATTCCGATTCCAATATGGAAACAAGATCCAAAGTTTCAAGGTCTACCCTTTTACCTACTTATACGCTTCAGACCAATTCTGAAAGTAACGGAGAAAATGAATCCAAGCAATACAGTTTTGATACTTCAGCTAAAATCAAACTGGATTCTATGACCAGTATCTACCTTTCTCCAAGATTTACAAAAAACAGCAGCTTTAATTTTAATAATTCACGCTCCTCTACTTTGAATAACGGCAAGCTTCTGAATGAAAGCAATGCGTATTCAAGTAATGATTCGGAAAGTAATTCATTTAATCCTTATCTGTATTTTTCAAGAAAATTCAGAAAAAAAGGCCGCTCGATTTCAGCGAATATAAACAGTTCCATCTCTGAATCAAAAAGAGATAACCTGAACCAGTCCCAAAACACGTTCTATCAGTCCGGCGGAACAACTGCAGACAACAGGGACCAGTTAGCCAGGAATAAAAATCAGAACAGCAGTTTTAATTTCACTGCCGGATATACAGAGCCTGTTTCCGATTCTTCAAGTGTAAGTTTTGAAATAAAATATGAAACCAGATCTGCCAGAGATTTGAGGAATGTAAATGATTTTGATAATGCAACCGGGGATTACACTAAATTCAATCAGCTTTTATCCAACAATATGAAGCAAAGAATCAATCAGATTTCTCCTGAGTTCACGTACCAGCTTAATAAAAAGAAACTGAATTTCTGGGCTTCCATGAATCTTGACATCTCAGACATGAAAGTAAACTCTGTCTATAACGGACAGCAATATGATTTACAGAAAAATTTTGTACTGCCCCAATATAATGTCAATCTTTACTATCAGCTGGGAGAAGGAAAAGTTCTGAGTGTTTACAACTACTCCAACTTCAATATTCCTACTGCAGAACAGCTTACTCCCTATAAAGATGAATCAAATCCATTGATTACCTATCAGGGAAACCCTGATCTGAAAAATACGTGGATCAACAATCTTTATCTGTATTTCAATAATTATAATAAAGTAAAAGACCTCAGTTACTATTTCAATATCGGTTTTACGTACAGAAATAACGACATCATCAATTTTTCCACCTATGATAACGCAGGAAAGCAGGTGATTACCTACAGCAACGTAAGCGGAAATAAAAATATCAACGCAGGCGGAGGATTCAGTAAAACCCTGAAGTGGAAAAACAACAAACTTACCATCAACCCGAGATTCAGCATGGTGTATGCTTACAATAATGGTTTTATTGACGGACAGGCCTTTACCAGCAACTCATACAGTCTTAATCCGGGGCTTAATCTTACTTATGAAATCAAGGATAAAATGACCATCAAACCTTCTTACAGACTTGGATACAGTTTTTCAAATTATACCAATTACAATGTAACGAATGTAAATACAGCCAATCAAGCCTTAAAACTGGAGCTGACCAATTATATGCTGCAAGGGAGACTGGTATTTGGAAACGATTTTGAATACAATACCAATTCCAATATTGCTCCGGGCTTTAAAAAGGATTTTTACTTCTGGAATACCAGCCTTGGATATTCATTCTATAAAAAACAGTTTACGGCAAAAGTGAAGATTTATGATGTCTTGAACCAAAATCAAAGTGTGAGAAGAACCATCACCGATTCTTATTTCGAAGACCGTGAAGATCTTATCCTGAAACGGTACATCATGTTCTCCGTCAGCATGAAACTGAATAAGTTTGCAGGAAAAAAGACGCAATAAGCAACACCATCCTTTTATAATTTTTGATAATGGCCGGATCTTTCCCGGCTATTTTTATGAATGTTGAATTCCAATACTGAATGCCGTGATAACCGGAGACGCAAAATTCCCCTCCTTTGGAGGAGTGGCGAAAATTCAAAGAATTATTGAGGGAGTGTTTTTTTACAACAACCTTTTAAACAAGATTTACAAATAAACCTGTTTTTATTTTTAAATTAGCAGCAAATTTTTTTTATGAAAATCCATATTTCAGTATTATGTATTCTTTTTTTGATTCTTGGAAAAGCTCAGAAAACGGAACAGAAAGATACTTTCGTTAAAGACAATTTCACCAAGAAAGAATTTTATATTCCAATGCGTGATGGAGTGAAACTTTTCACTGCGGTGTATATCCCGAAAGATATATCGAACAAGAACAAATATCCGTTCCTGATGCAGAGAACCTGCTACAGCATTGCCCCTTACGGAGAAACTGAATATAAAACAAAGGTAGGCCCCAACACGTATCTTATGAAAGACAAGTATATTTTTGTGTACCAGGATGTACGCGGAAGATATATGAGTGAAGGCACTTTTACCAATATGACACCACAGGTAGAGCGTAAAACGAAAAAAGATGTTGATGAAAGTACGGATACTTATGACACCATCGAATGGCTTTTGAAAAATGTGAAGGATAACAATGGTAAAGTAGGCCAGTTTGGAACATCATATCCCGGATTTTATACTGCTGTAGGAACGTTGTCACAGCACCCGGCTTTGGTAGCCTCTTCTCCGCAGGCACCAATTTCTGATTTCTGGAATGATGATTTCCTTCACAACGGAAGATTTATGCTGGGCTATTTCAGAACATTTCCCGTTTTTGGTGTTCAAAAAACACAACCGGAAAAGCAGGCCTGGTATATGGATTCTTTCATCAAGCAGACTTCTGAGGATGGTTTGAAATTTTACAGAGAAATGGGTACCCTGAAAGACGGGTATGAAAAGTATTATAAGAATAACTTCTTCATGACAGAAATTATGAATCATCCCAACTATGATGAATTCTGGCAGAAAAGAGGGCTTCTTCCCCACTTAAAAAACATCAATCATGCTGTAATGACTGTTGGAGGATGGTTTGATGCAGAAGATCTTTCCGGGCCGCTGAACATTTATAAAACCATCGAAAAAACAAGCCCTAAAGCTAAAAACACCATCGTAATGGGACCATTCTCTCATGGCGGCTGGTCTCAGGAACAGGGAAAACATTTCCATAGTGAAACCTATTTTGGCGACAGCATTGCAACATATTATCAGAAAAATATTGAAACTAAATTCTTCAACCACTACCTGAAAGGCAATACCAAAGAGGATGCAGGACTTCCTGAAGCGCTGATGTATGACACCGGAGCTAAAGAATGGAAAGAATTTGCTTCTTACCCTCCTAAAAATGCTCAGAAAGTGAATTTCTATCTGGCGGATAAAACCTTAAAAAAATCATCAGGGCAAGGATATTCCGAATATTACAGTGACCCGAACAATCCTGTTTTAAGCTCTGATCACTTAAAAGATTTCAATGGTTTCACTCCAAGGAATTATATGTCAGAAGACCAGAGGTTTGCTGTCGGAAGACCTGATGTATTAACGTTCACAACAGATGTACTTACTGAAGATATCACTTTTGCCGGAGAGATCATGGCTAAACTGAATATTGCTTCCACATCTACAGATGCTGATTTTGCAGTAAAACTGATTGATGTTTATCCTGAAGATTTCAAGCCTGCAGAAAAGAAAGAAGGCGTTATCTATGGAAACTATCACCAGATGGTAAGAAGTGAAATTATGCCTGCAAGATTCAGAAATACGAAAGAAAAGGGAGAGGCGCTGGTTCCCGGCCAGAAAACGGCTGTTAACTTCAGGCTTCAGGACGTGGTTCATACCTTCAAAAAAGGACATAAAATCCAGATTCAGATCAGCAGTACTTGGTTTCCGCTTTTCGCCATTAACCCGCAAAAGTTTATGGATAATCCGAATTTTGCCAACAAAGAAGATTACACCAAAGCATTCATCAAAGTATATGATGACAGCTCCATTGAAGCTGATGTTTTAAAATAAATTGAAAAGCTGTTCAGACGAACAGCTTTTTGTTTTTGAGGGCCTGAAGTTTATTTTTAGGCTTTGGCTAAAGCCGGATGAATTATTATTTTTATTCAGGCGGGCTAAAGCCCGCTTCTACTGATGGAATGATAAGCGTGATCCTCTAAATCTGCATAATCGGTTTGCCATTAGATGAGCGCCATTTGAGACTCTACGGAGTTACAGATGTTATGGATAAAATTTCTCTTAACAACTACTCTTCAATGGTTCTGAAGGTCAGGTTTACTCTGGGGGTTTTCACTTTTGTAGTGGGTGGAAGCCTGTGAAGCCAATGATCCTGGGTGGTTCCTTTCATAATCAGCAGACTGCCGTTTTCCAGAAATATTTCAACTTTTTCTTTGGTTGTTTTATGTTTAAATAAAAATTTCCTTTCTGCTCCAAAGGTCAGAGAAGCAATTGCCCCATGTTTCTTCAGATCTGTTTCACCATCGCTGTGGTAGGCCATTCCTTCACTTCCGTCATGGTATAAATTAAGCAAACAAGAATTGTAAGTTTCACCTGAAACTTCCTCACATTTTTTCTTCAGTTCCAGTAATTCGGGAGTCCAGAATCTGGCATATTTTGTTCTTTTCGAATAGGTATATTCAAAAGCTTTTTCTCCAAACCAGGCTACTTTTCTTTTGGTTAAAATCAGTTTCCCAAAGATTACGGCTTCATCATTCTCCCATGGAATCTGATTGAGCAGATAATCATAATAAAAATCGGATTTTTCTTTTGAGAAAACCTTCCCATAATAATGAACGGTTCCATCATGCGGAAGTATGTTGAGGGGATAATCTGATATTTCTTCAAAGAGACTCATCATCGTTTTTTTAATTTAAATGCTTTATTTTGTAAAGGTACAATGTAAAATGTATTTATGATCTTAATAATTAAACACAAATACCACCAATATTTTCACAAATCACACCGTAATTTTTGTATCAATAGAAACGGACTAAAGTCCGTTTAATAAAAAGAGAGTTAATCCATTGGCTTTAGCCAAAACTTAAGGCTCAATATTATTCAACCGAAAAAATCACAAAAGTTATAATACATTGCTATTTAACTAACAAGATTCATACTTAAAAGTATACTAAAGCCTTCGAATATCTTTGATTTTCTTGTTGTGAACTTTATGACAGATAATTTTTAATCTTATTATCCATCTCTCAAAAATCCTTTTGTGTCTTTTGTGGTAAAAATATATTACGAGTACATCTGTGAACCTTCCCAGCCTACAATAAGTTGTTTTCTTTCACTTCCCCATCGGTAACCGCCGAGGTGTCCGGTAGACTGAATTACACGGTGACAAGGTATCAGGAATGCAACCGGGTTACTTCCAATGGCTGTTCCCACAGCTCTGGATGCCTTAGGATTTCCTATTTTTTCAGCCAGGCTGCCATACGTAGAAAGTTTACCCATAGGAATCGTCAATAAGCTTTCCCAGACTTTCAGCTGAAAATCGGTTCCTTTTAAGTGTAATTTTATGGTATTGAGTTGGGTCCAGTCTTTATCAAATATAGACATGGCATTCTTCTGAAGGGCATCCTGCTGCTCAATAAAAGAAGCATTAGGGAACTTTTGCTTCAGTTCCCCGAATGCTTTTTCTTTATCGTCTTCAAAAGCCATATAGCAGATTCCTTTTTCTGTAGAAGCTACTAAGATATTTCCAAAAGGACTTTCGGAAAAACTGTAATGAATATTAAGGCTTTTTCCTCCGTTTTTATATTCTGCCGGAGACATTCCTTCTATCTTCACAAACAGGTCATGAAGCCTGCTGGTGCTTGAAA
Source organism: Chryseobacterium amylolyticum (assembly GCF_051011775.1). Classification (NCBI taxonomy): domain Bacteria; kingdom Pseudomonadati; phylum Bacteroidota; class Flavobacteriia; order Flavobacteriales; family Weeksellaceae; genus Chryseobacterium; species Chryseobacterium amylolyticum. The sequence continues at coordinate 700,221 of NZ_JBPCHX010000002.1, read as the reverse complement.
GTCCTGTCTCATAGGCGGTATCAAACAAACTTGCTTTTTCTTCCTTCAATAAATTTTTAGCATGTTCCAGGCTGATGAACTGTAAAAATTTTTTCGGACTTGTTCCTGCCCAATCTGTAAAGATCTTCTGAAAATGGGCCGGACTTAAGTGAATATTCTCTGCCACTTCCTCCAAACTTGGCTGAAGCCTGAAATTGCTCCGGATATACTCTATCGCTTTGGCAATTCTGTTATAATCTATCTGACTTTGTGTGGACATTGTATTATGATTTTACCTCACAAATTTCCAAAGAATATACGGCAGAAAAAATCCGATTCTTGCGGAATATTAGTTGTTGTTATAAATATCGTAGTAAGCAAGCATTTTGTAATATAACTTCGCAGATAAGAAAGCAGTTGGCTTAGCCATTGGAGAATCCATTAACTCTACAATATCAAATGCTACAACGTTACATTTTTCAAATACTTTTCTCAATAGTTCAAGCGTTGGATACCATTGTAACCCACCTGGCTCAGGAGTCCCAGTAGATGGAGCAATAGAAGGATCGAAAGCATCCAAATCAATCGTGATATAAACATTTCCTGATACTTTCTCCAATACATCATTGATCCAGTTCTCATTGTTCGCGATTTCGTGAGCAAAGAATACTCTTCCTTCCGGCAAGTATTGTGCTTCCTCAGCATCCATAGAACGGATTCCCACCTGTACTAGATTATGTTTCTGGTTAGCTTCAAAAACCGCACAAGCATGGTTTGAAGTAGAACCGTGAAACTCAGGACGTAAATCTGTGTGGGCATCTAATTGCAGAACCGTTAAATTTTCAAATTTTTCTCCTACCGCACGAATAGAACCGATAGAAACAGAGTGTTCCCCACCAAAAAGAGTAAATAATTTACCTTCATTATTCAAAAGCTCTTTGGTTTTCTGATAAACTGCTTCCGTCATTGCTTCCGGAGAAGAATTTTCAGACACTTCTCCTGCTAAGTAAACTCCCTGAAGGTAAGGTTCTGTCTGTGTTTCGATATCATAAAGCTCCATATTTTCAGAAGCGTTTAAGAATAATTCCGGACCTTTATCAGCTCCTTTACCCCATGTTGAAGTTCCATCGTAAGGAACAGTTACCAACATTACTTTCGAATTCTCTAACGTTGCGTTTTCCTCGGGAATTCCTGCGTATGTTTTCATATATAATTATTAATTAAAAAATTAAATGATTGAAAGATTAAACGATTCCGCAAAGATACAAAATAGTACCTGAGTTATAAGTAATGAACGGTTTGTTATGAATTTTTAACCTTATCCTGATTTTTAAATTTTAAATCCTTTAATGTTTAAATTTTAAAAGTTATTTTTGTATAAAACTCCTGATATGCCTTTAAAAGCTGTTCTCTTCGATATGGATGGTGTCATAGTAGACACTGAACCATTGCATAGAAAAGCCTATTTCAAAACATTTGAAGAACTGGAAATTGCAGTTTCTGAAGAACTGTATACCTCTTTTACCGGAGCTTCTACCAAAAGAGTTTCTGAAACATTGATCAGTGTATTTAATTTAGATCAGACTTACGAAACAATCGCAGGAATCAAAAGATCTCATTTCAAGGATTATTTTTACAATGACGACGAGTTTGACTTAATTCCGGGAGTAAGAAAACTGATCGAGCATTATCATGAGAATGGGATAAAACTTATTCTGGCGTCTTCTGCTACAATGGTAACGATCAATATGGTTTTTGAGAAATTCGGACTGGAGCCTTATTTCAGCGGGAAGATCAGCGGGGCAGATTTAAAGGAATCAAAACCTCATCCTGAAGTTTTTCTTCTGGCTGCAGAAATGGCTGGAGAACCTGTTGAAAACTGTATGGTGATTGAAGATTCCACGAATGGAATTCTTGCTGCACACCGTGCTAAAATTTTCTGTGCGGCATACAGAAGCCCGCATTCAAAGAACCAGGATTACACTTTGGCAGACACGGTAGTTTCTGATTATGAGGAATTAGAACTGGATAAAGTTTCAAAATATTTTTAAATAAAAAGCCCTCAGAAAAACTGAGAGCTTTTGTTTTGTATAAGTTTTGGCTAAAGCCAATGGACTTTTCTATTGATGTAATGGGCTAAAACCCATTTCTATTGATCATAAAATTATTTATACCCAAGAAGCTTCAATACATCTTCCGGTTCCTGTTTTTCACGGAAAATTTCGTACTGTAATTCACCGTTTTCATCTTTCTGAATCAGGACGTGTCTCGGCTGAGGCATCAGGCAGTGGTGCACTCCACCGTATCCACCGATAGTTTCCTGATACGCTCCGGTATGGAAGAACCCGATATACAAAGGTTTTGTATCACTGAAAACCGGCAGATAAATCGCATTCGTATGCTGTTCAGAATTGTAATAATCATCGGAATCACAAGTGAGTCCTCCTAAGAATACTCTTTCATAAGTATCTTCCCAACGATTAAGCGGAAGCATGATAAAATGTCTTGAGATGGCCCATGTATCCGGAAGAGTGGTCATGAAAGAAGAATCAATCATATTCCATTTTTCTCTGTCGTTCTGACGTTTCTGAGAAATGATTTTATAAAGGTTTGCTCCACTTTCCCCTACGGTAAAGCTTCCGAACTCAGTATAGATATTAGGTTCCTCTACTCCTTCTTCTTCACAGAATTTCTTAATCTGGGAAACGATCTCTTCTACCATGTACTGATAATCGTAATCGAAGTTCAAAGATGTTTTGATTGGGAAACCACCTCCGATGTTCAGAGAATCCACTTCAGGAGCAATTTTCTTCAGACGTGCATATACACGAAGACATTTATACAATTCGTTCCAGTAATAGGCTGTATCCTTAATCCCTGTGTTGATAAAGAAATGAAGCATTTTCAGTCTTGCATTCGGATGTTCTGCAATTTTCTGGCTGTAATACGGAATAATATCTTTATATCCGATCCCTAATCTTGAAGTATAGAATTCGAACTTTGGTTCTTCCTCCGATGCAATTCTGATTCCGATATCAAAAGTAGAATCAATACTTTCTGTAAGCTTATCCAGCTCTCTGTAATTATCAAGAATCGGGGTAATATTTTCAAATCCGTTATTAATCATATCTGATATTTTAGCCAGATAATCATCGGTTTTAAAACCATTACAGATCACTTCAATATTCTTATCTACCTTACCTTTTTCATAAAGAGATTTTACAATATCCATATCATAAGCAGATGATGTTTCTATGGAAATATCATTCTTCAGAGCTTCTTCCAATACGAAATTGAAATGACTGGATTTGGTACAGTAACAGTAGGTATAATTCTTTTTATATTCGGTTTTCTCAAAAGCTTCTTTAAACCAGCCTTTCGCTTTCTGAATATTTTGAGAAATTCTCGGCAGGTAGCTAATCTTTAGCGGGGTGCCAAATTGTTCAACAACATCCATCAAAGGAATATCGTGAAACAACAAATTGTTCTCAGAAACATTAAATTCCTCCGTAGGAAAATATAATGTCTGATCAATAAGTTCCGAGTACTTTATTTTCATTTCTAAACAAGTGAATTAAGAAATGCAAAATTGCTAAAAAAGTTTCATTTTTAGGTGTTAAAATTATTATAATTTTAAATTAGCACCCAATATTGGATCTTAGAAAAATTTACTTCTGATAATCAATAGGTAAACTTCTGAATATATTCATTTCTTTTGGTATCTGAAATTCCCAATACCTGCTGAATATAAGCATCTGTAGAGCCATACTTTTTATTGATCCCTTCAAAAGCAGCATCAAGGTATCTTTTTTCAACCCAGCTCAGTTTCTCCAGCACCTGTAAATCCATCTTCGGATAGAGGAAATGTAACCTGTTCGCAAGGCGGAGTCTTTTCTGAACAAGGTCTTTCCTGTAATTGTTGGATAAAAGATAATCGTTGTAAATAGTTTCTTTATCAAATTTCAGAATCGTGAGGATCAGCGCTGTAATAATCCCGGTTCTGTCCTTACCGGCAGTACAGTGGTAAAGAACGGGGTCTTTGGATTCCAGCACCTCGGTGATAATTGTTTTTATAGTTTCCGGGCTTTCTGTAACGTACTCACGGTAAAAACCAATCATTCTTTTATCAGCATCAGAAGCGTTCACTCTACCTTTAAGGACCAGTTTTTTCGCCTGGGCAAGCTGATCGCCTTCATCTTCAAACGCTGAATATTTCTTATATGTGTTTTCTGCAGGAATCTGATCAGGTTTCTGAGCGATTTCCTTTGAATTCCTGAGATCAATAACTTCTCTGATGCCCAATTCATCAAAACGGTCAAAAGATTTCTTTTTAAGCTTATGAAGATGGGCACTCCTGTACAGCTTTCCTTCTTTTAATGTTCTTCCTTCCGTATTTTTGATATTTCCTACAGTCCGGAAATTGGTTACTTTCTTAAGGCGGATCACTTTTTCAGTTTCATTTTTTCCATATTCCGGAGTTTCAAAATGCTGTGTTTTACAGGATAAAATGCAGCATAATGAAATGGTGAAAACTGATATTCTGACTAATGTATTCAAATGTTAGATTTTGGCTAAAGCCGTTGATAAATTTTTCTGATTCCTCCGGTCGCTGTTACTCTTCCTTATAACAGAACAACAAATCCGGTCATTATAAATAATCTGTTCCTATAAAGATCAACAGATCTCCTTTTTCATATCCGATAACAACTTCGTTTTCGACAGCAAAATTCCGGGTTCCAATCCTTGAAATAATGGATAAATTTTCATTTTCCAACGGCCAGTTCAAGCCTTTTGTCGTAATATTTTCCGCTATAGGAAAAGGATATAAGGAAATCATTTTATTTTGTACCCCTTCCACTTTAAAGCTTTTAGGAATAAAATAATATTCTGAATATTCATCATAAAACTTCAGCTCCATACGCTCTTTGAAAGCATAGGCAACCGTAAGATTTCCCAGAAAATGATCCTGCTCTCCCCCGCTTCCGCCCAAAATATCGGCTTTTTTTACGCCTCTTTCTAGGATGATATCCAAAGCTTTGTAAAAATCGGTTTGATTCTGATCCGGAGTATGGATAAATTTTTCGTCATAAATATTTTCATCAGAACCGGAATGTGAGTCGAAATCCCCGGATATAAAATCCAGCCTGTCCATGGGAAATCCCATTCTTTTCAAATAATGAAAAGCGCCGTCTGTACAGGCTATCAATCCATAATTATTCAGATCGGGCAATGATTTGGGGGCATCTCCGTTGATGAAAAGTAATGCTTTATCTTTCATTCGGGTTCCAGTATTCTTCCGGTTCGTTGTTCAGTTTTGAAATATATCTTGCCAGCACGAAAAGATAATCTGAAAGCCTGTTTAAATATTTAATCAGTTCAGGACGTACTTCTTCTGATTCATTCAGGAAAACCAATGAACGTTCCGCTCTTCTGCAGATTGTTCTTGCCGCATGTAAAAAAGTGGCGGATTTTCCTCCTCCGGGAAGAATAAAATATTGAAGCGGTTCCAGCTTTTCATCGAAAGCATCCATCCATTGTTCAAGTTCTTCAATTTCTGTCTCTGAAATGATGATCGGAAGACGTGATTTCCCGTTGGCCAGCATCAGTTTATCTACCGGTGTTGCGGCTTCTGAACCTACTGTAAATAAATCAAACTGGATCTTTTTCAGTTGCCTCAATACTTCTTCATCTTCAATATGGCTTTTTGCAATTCCGATAAATGAATTCAGTTCATCTATATTTCCATAACTGTCTACTCTGGCACTGGCTTTGGAAACCCTCGTTCCGCCGTACAATGCAGTCTGACCTTTATCTCCTGTCTTTGTGTAAATTTTCATAGTACTAAAATACCTTTTTTTATACAATGTAAAAAGTAAAATGCAGTATAGCTTTCATCCTGTCTGAAAAAATAAAACTGACATTAGAAATTAATGTCAGTTAATATTTGCATAGGCAGGTTTTATGTCTTTTGAGATACTTTCTCTTTAGATTAAAAAGTATAATTGACATTGAGCTGAAAAGTTGTCCCATTAAATCCGAACTGGTTGACCTCCCAGGGATATCTGAACCTCCCTCCAAGATCTGTTACCACATCTCCTTTGCTGTCTATTACATCCGGATAAATATTAAATAAATTATTTACGACCCCGGAAACTTTAAGATCATTCGTGATTTTATAGGTTAAAACTACATCTGTAACTACCTTACCGGAAAACGTCTGATCTTTGGCAGGATCTGTAGCGTGCTGCCAGGTAACAGAACCAAAATAAGTATTATTTAAGTTAAAATTAAACTTTGTAATGTCATACGAAAGGCTCAGAATAGTTTTTGTCTTTGGCCTTGCAGAGATAATTCTGGATTGCTCTTTTCTGTCAAAAAAGTTTTCTGAGTAACCATTTTGAGCCAAAATAGGTGGAACGGCGATATTATCCACTATTTTAGTTTCATTGTAATTGAAAGCAGCAATAACTCCCAATCTTCCTTTTCCAATAGCAGAAGTATAATAATTGGCAACGAAATCTATCCCCTGAGTAACTGTATTTACAGCATTCGTGAAAAACTTCAGGGATGTTATTTTATTATTGTTTAATATGACTTCCACAGGATTTGTTAAATCCGGACTCCCCGGAGCACCGGTTTTGTAACCAATATCTCCTGAGAAAAGTACCCGGTCTTTAATTTTTATTCTATAATAATCCGCTGTAATAGTAAGGTTTTTAAAAGGTTTTACTGCAAATCCTCCGGTAATGTTAAAGGCTTTTTCGGCATTTAATTTTGGTACGCCAAGATCAGATCTTACAATTTGAGAGTCATTATTAAAAGTACCCTGATTAGCTACAGTATTCCCTGTAATTTTGGTCTGAACATTGGAATAATAAATCTGATGTAATGAAGGTGCCCGAAATCCCGTAGAAACAGATCCACGGAAAACTAATTTATCATCCAGGAACTTATATCTCGCATTTCCTTTCCAGGAAACATTATTTCCAAAATCACTGAAGTTTTCATATCTCACAGTTCCTCCAAGCAACAGGTTTTTCGTAACATCCCATTCAGCATTCACATAAGCTCCAATGTTCTGACGATTTTTATTAACTTCATTTTGAGGCTGCAGCCCTGGAAATGATTCTGCGCCACTTCCTGTATAAGATGCCTCTTCTCCTGCTTTCGCCTGATAGTTTTCATTACGCACTTCTGCTCCGGCTCCTAAAACAAGCGCACCAAAATCCCGGCTGATATCTATGTTCCCTATAATATTACTGAACTGATGGCCACCAGCTTTAAAACGGGTTGGTGAATTTGCACCCAAAGAAACATTAATAGTGTTGCCTACAACATAATCTACTGCATTAGAGCCAAAAGTTGCACTCCCGTCAAAATTCCATTTTCCAAACATACCTTTCCAACCGGAGGTTAAATTATAATCATAAACATCTGTTTTAAATTCCGGCTGAAATCCATTGTAAGGCTGTCCTTTTGGAGTTAATAATCCAAAATCTGAAGATACCCAATAAGGTGTTCTATACAAAGCGAAACTGGTCCCATTTCTGTAAGTTGTACCACCAAACGCATAAAATTTACCCGTTTCACTAGTCGGCAATTCAAAATTTACAAACATATTGGCAACTTTTGTTTCCGGCTGTCCGATAATCATTCCTAAACCAGGATTAGCCTGCGTCCAGGCATTATCCACACCAAAAAGCTCATCTTTTGTAACAGCACCTGCGCGGTTGGTTTTATTTTGAGATGAAAATCCTAGTGTAAGATTTAAACTTCCATTTTTTGCAACCCTGATTCCTGTGTTGAAATCTGCTCCGATATTAAAGCCGTCTCCTTTTGAAGTAATCCCTGAAAAAAGATTGACGGTGCTTTTTCCAACGCTGTTTTTAAGAATAATATTGATTACACCTGCAATAGCATCAGAGCCATATTGTGCAGATGCCCCATCTCTTAATACTTCTACATTCTGCAAAGCTGCTGATGGGATACTTTTCAGATCTGTACCTACTTCACCTTTTCCAGGTGTATCATTTACATAAATAAGAGCACTTTGATTTTTTCTTTTATTATTGACTAACACTAATGTTCTGGATGGTCCTAATCCTCTTAAATCAGCCGGATCGAAATGAGCCGTTGCATCAGAAACAGTCTGTTGTGATGAATTGAAAGAGGGAACAGCATAGGTTAAAGCTTTGTCAAAAGTAACCTGCCCTGTAGATTTTAATTGTACAGCAGAAATATTATCAATAGGAATTGCTGAGGTAATGATGGTTCTTGGCTTAGTTCTACCCGTTGTAACCACAACTTCATCTATTTTATTTTGTTTTATGCTGTCCTGAGCATATCCCATAGCACCAGCTCCGCTTAATACTAATGCATAGATTTTACCATTAAATAAATTATTTTTCATATCAATTATTAAATATTCAATAAATCTAATAAAAAAATCAATATTAATCACAAAAATAAAATATATAATAACAATTCTATTTCATAATTGCGAAAACTATACCATTTCACAAAAACAATAATTGATCTAGAAAACATAAGGTTATTTATTAATAATATGAAAAAAAATAAATCAATAACACCATATTTATATAAAAAAATTAATTAGTTAACATCAGAAATAAATAGGAGTTCATTCATTCTGATAAGTAGTTTTCAACGGGTTGAGATCGCGTCGTTTATGGCTTGCAATGAATGGGAATAAAAAATGGCCGGGAGAAACCGGCCATATCCAAATTATTTATTTACCTCTACGTATTGTATGATGGTCTGATTTTTTGGGTTGTAGATAATGGTACTGCTGTAGGGAAATCTTTTCAGCTTATAATACTGAATATTCTTATCGGATTTAATATCTTCAAGAATTTTGGCATCAAATGTATTGTCAGGAAGGAATTTCGACAGAAAGCTTATTTTATCTACAATACTTTGTCCGTCAATCTTACGCGCAGTTTTATCAGATTTGCTTTCATCGGAGGTGGGCTGCGCTTCTAAAAACGGCAGTAAAACAGCAATATCCGCTTTATATTTAAAGATATAGCCTTCCGGCCTTCCCGGAATTTTAATCTTTTTTCCTTTCTCTTCGGAAACAATGGAAGGTCCTTTACCTGGAAAAACAGTATTAAACTTAACGTCTTCGGAATTAATTAAAGAATTCACAGATTCATTGACCGTTTTTTTCACCGTTTCTTCTACAGCCTGCTGCGCTTTCTGCTGTACGGTTTCGGTTGTTTTCTGAACAGTCTGGTCTATTTTTTCCTCAATCTTATTGCATGATACTAATAAAAAAGTGGTGATAGCAGGCAAAATATACTTCTTCATAATTCTAATAATAGCGATTTTTATTAATATCCTTTCTTCTAACGGAAAAGTAAGTCAGGATATTTTAGCAAAGGAAAAAATATTTTTTTAATCCCGGAAATCCTACTGACAAACTGTTGTCATTACCTCATCTTACCTTTGTATCAACAACAAACAAAAACAATAATATTATGACAACTACAGCCACAGCCACTAAGCAATTTATGACCACAGATCAGTTACTAAAAGACTGGCAGGGACACAGAAATCTTACAAGAAGAGTAATTGAAGCTTTTCCTGAAAAAGAATTATTTGAATTTTCTGTCGGAGGTATGAGGCCTTTTGCCAAACTTGCCACAGAGATGATCAACATTGCAGGCCCTGCTTTGAAAGGGATTATTGAAGGAAATATGGAAGGTTATAGTGAAGACGGCTTCAATCCTGCTTCTAAGGAAGAGCTGTTAAAAAAATGGGATGAAGAGACAGAAGTAATCAACCACTATTTCAATCAGATTTCAGAAGAACGTTTCCAGGAGGTATTTAACCTTTTCGGACAATATGAATTTCCGGTGTATGAAAATATCCTTTATTTCATTGACAATGAAATCCACCACCGCGGCCAGGGATATGTTTACCTAAGAGCTTTAGGTATTGAACCGCCTTTCTTCTGGGAAAGATTCTAATAAAAGCCATTTCATTTATTTGCCTCAATTAAGTCTTTAAACCTCAACAGATATCTGTTGGGGTTTTATTGATGTCTTTCTGTCATTTTTCTCAGCAGTTCATTCAATCGTATGCGAAGACTATCCGGTTCAAGCACAGTAGCATAATCTGCAAAAGTAATGAGCCAGCGGGGGAAACCATCGCTCATCCATTCTGTTTCAAAAGTGAGTTCTACTCCTTGTTCGGTTTCCACTTCTTCTATAAGTCCGTAATATTTTTTAGAATTCACCAGGTGAGACATGACCTTTTTATCCACCAGAAGTTTAGCTCTTTCTTTATTTCCATTGGATTTTTTACGGTAATCATTCACCTGGCCGTATTCCTGCAAAAAAGGATTCTGTGTTTTTGAAATTTCCAGGATACGGTCTATACGAAACTGCCTGAAATCTTTCCTTAAAGTACAAAACGCCATGATGTACCAGAAATTAAATTCAAAAAACATCCCGACGGTTTCAATGGTTCTGTGGTTCACTCTTCCGTCTACCGTCTGATACTTTATAATCAGCTGTGTTTTCTCTGCGATACTTTCAAGAATAATAGGAATTACATTTTTCAGTGAGTCTCCGGAATCCGTATGAAAGCTGAAAACGTCAATCTGCTTTTCTATATTTTTGATCAGGTTTTTATCAGAATATTTCAATACTGACCGTACTTTCTCCATGGCTGCCTGATAATGATTTCCCAAACTTTGATGGGAAAATTTCTGCATCAGCTTTTCAGCAGTAATGAAGCTTAAGACCTCTTCTTTGGTAAACATAATCGGAGGAAGCTTGTAACCATCCATTAGAGAATACCCGTTACCGGCCTCTCCGACAATAGGAATCCCTGCATTTTCCAGGGTTTTCACATCACGATAAATGGTTCGGATACTTACATCGAACTTTTCAGCCAGATCCTGTGCCCGCACAACAGGTTTAGACTGTAACTGGGTAAGGATAGACGTTACCCGATCAAGTTTTTTAAGGTAGTGGTCGTTCATTAGGTAACAAAGCTAAAATTCTTTTTTGGTAACTTATACATATGACAGGTTTTTTATTAAATTTATTTTGCAAAACAGACTCTTTCTTTATGCTTCATACTCATTTTGTTCAGTCTATTGAAAAAATTTTGAAACCGGAACAGGCAGTCATGGACGAACTTGTTTCTCATCTTGAAACTAAAACTTACAGGAAAGGGGATTTTCTGCTCAAAGCCGATGAAACCTGCAGGTATTTCTATTTTATTGAAAAAGGATTGGTAAAGCTGTTTTTTGATAATGGTGATAAAGATTTCATCATGACATTTTTTGCAGAAAATGCATTCTTCGCTGAACTGAGTGGTTTTCTTACAGGGCAGCCGTCGAAATATATGATCGTAGCTCTGGAACCTACTGATGTTCTGCGTGTGCATAGAGACGTTGTTGAAGGATTGTGTAAAAAGTATCACACAGCGGAAACACTTTTCAGCAAACTGTATTCAAAGGCTCCGGTCAATATGATGGGAAGAATCAGTGAAATGCTGGAAGATGACGGAAAAAAACGCTATCATAATTTTCTGAAACAAAGACCTGATCTTATCCGGCGCATCAGCCTTGGAGATCTTGCAGATTATATCGGAATCACTCAGGTTTCTTTGAGCAGGATCAGGGCACAGAAGTTTTAGAAAGGAAGCTGGAGGCAGGAAGAGGAAAGTTATTGAACCGAATATATATCATCTACCTAATAGTAACTTCTAACATCCAGTTTTTAAAATCTTTCTTTTTAAAATTTATCATTTGTAAAAAAATTCAGGAAAATACAGTTCTACATTTGTCACATAATTAATCAAAAAAACAAATATTATGTCACAAAGAATCAACGCATTTGCGGTAGGAAACAAAGCTGTAAATGCCCTTCACAACATGGGATTTCAGGTACAGAACTCTTCACTGGATAATTCATTTCTTGAACTGGTGTATTTCAGGGTTTCCCAAATGAACGGATGTGCTTTTTGCCTGGATATGCATTCCAAAGAATTAAGAGCGAAAGGAGAAACGGAACAGAGAATATTTCTGGTAAGTGCATGGAGAGAGTGCTCATTTTATACTGATAAAGAAAAAGCCGGATTATTATGGGCAGAAACTTTAACGGCTTTAAATGGTAAAGAAGTGAGTGATGAAATCTATACAAAAGTAAGTCATTACTTTTCCGAAACCGAAATGGTAGATTTAACCATGGCTGTCATTGCGATTAACAGCTACAACAGAATCAATATTGCCTTTGGAGCGGATGTAGGAGCCTATCAGGTTTCTGAAAAAGCCCAGTAAACAATTCTAAAAATCTAAAAAATGTAAAAACTCAGCCTGACCGCTGAGTTTTTTTAATTTTCTTTAAAAGTATTGACCAGTTTATCCAGATTCAGGCTGCGGGCGGAAGCATCAAAAATTTCACGGTAAGTACCTTCTTTATTGTAGAGTTCATCATGCGTTCCGTTCTCTACTACTCTTCCTTTTTTCATTACATAAATGATATCAGAATCCAGTATCTGTGACAGGGAATGAGAAATAATGATAACTGTTCTTCCTTCTTTTATCGCATCCAGAGAATTTTTAATCTGTTCCGTAGCAATGGCGTCCAGGCTGGCGGTCGGTTCATCCAGAAAGATGATAGGAGGATTTTTAAGGAACAGCCTTGCAATGGCAATTCTCTGCTGCTGTCCTCCGGAAAGTTGCGTTGCATCATGCTGATACTTCTCGGGAAGATCCATAATCTGCTCGTGCAGATAAGCTTTTTTTGCGGCTTCCTGAATTTCTTCAAAACTTGCATTCATATCTCCATACCGGATATTATCTTCAATACTTCCCTGGAAAATATGATTTTTCTGAAGAACAAGCCCCAGGTCACTTCTCAGGAAAGTATTGTCATATTCATTAAGGTTTACTCCATCCAATACAATCTCTCCCGAATCGGGAAGGTAAAATTTACACAAAAGATTGATGACTGTTGATTTTCCTGCGCCACTCAGCCCTACCAAAGCTGTTGTTTTCCCGTTTTCAATTTTCATGGAAACATTATGTAAAGCCTTTGTACCGTTGGGATAGGTAAAATCAACATTTTTCAATTCAAAAGTTCCTTTGATTTCTCTTTCTGCAAAATTTCCATTCGGTTCAGCTTCGTCATCAGCATTTAAAATATCGAAATAACCTTCGGCATAAATCATGGCATCATTCATATCATCATAAATCCTGTGCAGCTGGCGGATGGGTGCCGAAACATTGTTAAAAAGCATGATATGAAGCATAATAGCACCAATAGTCATTTGCTGATCAAGAACCAGATAAACGGTTAAAAGAATGATCAAAACCACCCCGAACTGCTCAATAAAGGTTTTCAACCCATCATAAATAAAGTTGGTTCTTCTTGTCACCATCTGGCTTTCCATGAGCTCCATCTGAAGATCATATTGTTTCTTTCCTTCAAATTTTTCACGGACAAAACTTTTAATCACCATAATCGAATTGATCAGGTTCAGAAGTCCTGACGTTTTTCTTTCCCTTTGATTTCTAAGCTGACGGCGGACCCCGCTCAGTTTTTTAGCCTGCAGAGAGCTGATGTAGAAATAGATAGGAACAATAATAGTGGAAACAAGCCCCACATACACATTCTGCATGTACATAATAACCAGCGCTATGATGGCATTGGAAAATAATGGTAAAATATCAATAAAAAAATTCTGTACCAGTCTCGTAAGGCTTTCTATTCCACGGTCTATCCTGATCTGTAATTTTCCGGATTCATGGTTTTCGTCATTAAAATAGGCAACTCTGTAAGTCAAAATTTTATCAATCGCCGATTGTGCCAGCACAGAACTGACATTGATCCTGATCTTTTCCCCATAAAATTTCTGTCCGAAATTGATAAAAATATTCAAAAGTTCCTTTCCCAATAAAATAACGGAAATAATGATAAGAATATGAATCCCTTCCGACATCGGATGTGGGAGATGCGTAAGCTTGGTAACCTCATCTACCGTGTATTTTAAAACAATCGGGTTGACCTGTGCGGCCAGAGCGCCGAGAAAAGTAAGAAACAGGGTTCCGTAGATCATTAATCGGTAAGGTCTGATGAACGGGACAAGCTGCTTATAAATTCCGAATAAGGTAACGGTTCTGTTAAAAGGTTTAGCCATAGAAATCATTTTAAATGAAAAACGTACCGCTTTCAAAAGAAAAAGGTACGTTTTATTATCATGTTCAGCAAATAAATGCTTTATATTTTATCCTTCATACATATAAGTCGTAAGGTAATGCAGTTCTTTTCTGCTGGCTTCTTTAGATTCTGCTTCCGCCTGTTCAAGAGAATATTGGCTGTTGATTTCTTTTTTCTGGAAAACAAAGGAGTTGTTGGCATTCTTATCTACAACATCATTAAAGATATGTTCAATTTCAGAGTTGGCTAATGAAGCAAAACTGATATCCTCGAAGCCATACATGAGCCTCAGATCATCAAACTGTTTGAAATTTTCATCCACAAATCCCTGCAGCTGTGCTTTTGAATCAAAGTTTCCTGCCCAGATGTTATAGGCATATTTTTTCTTTTTAGGCTTATCTAAAATACTCTGATATACGAAGTTTTCACCCAGATAAGCCTCTCTTACCTGCGGGTCGTTCGCTAGGTCTTCAGGAAGCCCTTCTTTAAGGATCTTTCCTTCAAACATAATGTACGTTTTATTGGTAATTGCCAGGGTCTGCTGTACGTTGTGATCGGTAATCAGGATTCCGATGTTTTTATCAACAAGACTTCTTACAATTTTCTGGATATCTTCCACAGCAATAGGGTCTACTCCGGCGAAAGGCTCATCCAGAAGGATAAAGTTCGGACTTGTGGCAAGACAGCGTGCAATTTCTGTTCTACGCCTTTCTCCTCCGGAAAGAAGATCTCCCCTGTTTTTACGAACATGCTGCAAAGAGAATTCTTCTATCAGTTCATCACATTTGATCTGCTGCTCACGTTTTGAAAGCTTGGTCAGCTGCAATACTCCCATAATATTTTCCTCCACAGAAAGCTTTCTGAACACTGAAGCTTCCTGAGCAAGGTACCCGATTCCCTTTTGAGCTCTTCGGTACATAGCATCCGTAGTGATCTCCTGTTTATCCAGGAAAATCTTTCCTGAAGTTGGCTTAACCAACCCTACGATCATATAAAACGATGTGGTTTTTCCTGCTCCGTTAGGACCCAGCAAACCAACAATTTCTCCCTGTTGAACCTGTACAGAAACGCCTTTTACAACTTTTTTAGGACCGTATTCCTTGATTAAGTTTTCTCCTCGTAAAATCATAGGGCAAATATATCAAAAATATAAACTCGCAGATAGGCGAAAAAACAAAAAGGCTAAAAGACAAATAGCAGAGGGGGAATTAAGTGAATTGGCAATTTCGGCTTTCCATTCTTTTGCTTCCTGTAACTTTTTATCATTTTAAACTACTTATTATAAAACATATCAATCAATTACAAAATACTAAGCAATGGAAAATTACGGTTACACAAAAACAGAAGATGTACAAAACCAGCAAAGCGGTGTCCCTTACCGTTCGGAAAAGAAAATCCCTGCTGCTCTGTTGGGAATTCTCGTAGGCTGGCTGGCTTTAAATAAATTTTACCTGGGCTATAAGAAAGAAGCTGTTATTCAGCTGGTCCTTAACATTGTCACTTTTGGAGCAGCCTCTGTTATCCCTTTTATTGAAGGTATTTTATACCTCTTTATGAGTGACAAGCAATTCGATGACACGTATGTGTATGGCAAAAAAGGATGGTTATAAGAAATAATGAACTTAATAATAAAAAGCCGGCTGTTCTGATCAGAACAGCCGGCTTTTTATTTGAATGAATATCATCTTATTTGTTTAATAAGACCGCCGCTTCTTTTGCAAAATAGGTAAAGATCATATCTGCCCCTGCTCTTTTGAAGCACGTTAAGCTTTCAATGATTGTTTTGTCGTTATCCAGCCAGCCGTTTTGAGCAGCTGCCTTTACCATGGCATATTCACCACTTACATTGTATACTGCGATCGGAAGATCAATGGCTTCACGCACTTTGGAAACAATATCCAGATAGGGCAATCCCGGCTTGATCATGATAACATCTGCCCCTTCGTCAATATCTTTAAATACCTCATTCAATGCTTCACGGGTATTGTGAAAATCCATCTGATAGGTTTTTTTATCTTTCGGAATTTCCATGTTGTCTTTCGGGGCACTGTCTAAAGCACTTCTGAAAGGCCCATAGAAAGAGCTAGCATATTTGGCAGCATAGCTTACAATTCCTACGTCTGTAAATCCGTTTTCTTCCAATGCTTCACGGATAACCTGTACCCTTCCATCCATCATATCACTTGGTGCCACAAGATCAGCTCCTGCTTCTGCGTGAGATACTGACATTCTTGCCAGTGCATCATTGGTGGCATCATTCAGGACTTTTCCGTTCTCAATGATTCCGTCATGTCCATAGATCGAGTAAGGATCCAGCGCTACGTCAGGCATAACTACCATCCCCGGAACGGCATCTTTAATGGCCTTGATCGTGTTCTGCATCAATCCGTCTTTGTTCCATGCTTCTTTTCCTGTATTGTCTTTCACATGTTCTGACACTTTCATGTACAAATTGACAGCTTTTACTCCCAAAGAAAATAATTCCTTACATTCCTTCACTGTTAAATCTACACTGCGCCTGAAAATTCCCGGCATAGACGGGATTGCCTCCTGCTTGTTTTCGCCCTCCATTACGAAGATCGGCATTACAAAATCATCAGTTGTAAGCACACTTTCTCTTACCAGACTTCTGATAGATTCATTAACTCTAAGTCTTCTATTTCTTGAATGTATCATTTTGGAATACTTTTTGAATAAGTTTCTACAAATTTAATATAAGTTCTGCAAAAAACTATTGTATGAAATTGCAGAATGTATTACATTTGTTATATATATTCGAGAAATTATAAATTTGATGAAAAAACTTTTACTTTTATTTCTATTTGTAGGCACTTTTGTTGGATTTTCCAACAATTTTAAAGCTCAGCTTAGGGAGCCGGGTTCCATCACTCAAAAGGCGGATGATGGTGTATTGCTTGCTTATCCAAATCCTGCAAAGGATTTCCTTATTATTAAGGCAAAAGATTCTTCTTTAAGGATCAAAAGTGTGACTTTCTATTCAATTTTGGGTATGCAGGTTGCCAATTATACTGTGAACATGAATTCCGGAGAGATCAATATTGAAAAATTGAAACCCGGAAAGTATATGATCCGTTATATATTAAGTGACAACACGCAGAAAGTTACTCAAATCGTGAAACAATAAATTAAAATCCTGATAATCATCAGGATTTTTTCTTTTACATTAATTCTGTTTTAATATTTCCGTAACTTTCGGAACTTTTTTATACTAATTGTAAAAAGAACAATTTAATGCTAAAAGCTGAACATATTAAAAAGACCTATAATGCCGGAAAAAAGGTCGCTCTGGATGATTTCAGCATCCATGTACCAAAAGCCAGTATTTACGGCCTTTTAGGTCCTAACGGAGCCGGAAAAACTTCTTTTATCCGTATCATTAACCAAATTACTCAGGCAGACTCAGGCGATATTTTTATTAACGGACAGAAACTGAACCCAAGCCATATTAAAGATATTGGCTACATGCCTGAAGAAAGAGGGCTGTATAAAAACATGACGGTTGGAGATCAGATCCTTTATTTCGGTGAACTGAAAGGCATGACCAAAAGTGATGCTTTGAATGAAGCCAAAAAATGGTTTGAAAAACTGAATATTGACCAATGGTGGAAGAAAAAGCTTTCAGAACTTTCTAAAGGGATGGCGCAAAAAATTCAGTTTGTAGTTACGGTTCTTCACAGACCGCACCTTTTGATTCTTGATGAGCCTTTTTCAGGTTTTGATCCGGTAAATGCCAATTTAATCAAAGATCAGATCATTGATCTTAAAAATAACGGTACAACCATCATTCTTTCTACCCACAGGATGGAAAGTGTGGAGGAAATGTGTGATTATGTGGCTTTGATCAACAATTCGAAAAAAATCATTGACGGAAGGGTTTTTGATGTAAGAGAAAAATTCAAGAAAAATATCTTCGGTATTACTCTTTCTGAAGTCAGTAATGATCAGTTTGAAAATTTCAGAAACAAATATGAGATTTTCAATGTATCAAATGAAAACAATCTTGTTTCCTTTGACCTGAAAAATGAAGAAAGCCAGAATAGTATTCTCCTTGACCTTGTACAGGTAGGTAAAGTAAGATCATTCGACGAAAGAATCCCAAGTATGAATGAAGTGTTTATTAATGCTGTAAGTAACCATTCTTAATTTTATGAATAATATTTTTTTAATTACCAAAAGAGAATTTCTGACACAGGTTAAGAAAAAATCTTTCATTATATTGACCCTGCTTGCTCCTATCATGATCATTGCTTTCGGGGCTGTGATCGGATTAATGTTTAAGGCAAACGAGTCACATAGTATTATAGAGGTGGTTGACAAGAGCGGACTGTTTACCAACCAGCTGAAATCCAATGATAAATTAAATTACGTTTTTGTTTCTGCAGCCGACGAAAAATCCAAAATTAACAATTTAAAAGGCAATGAATCTCTGGATGGCATCCTGATTCTCCCGGAACTGAAAAACCAGAATTTTGACGAGCTTGAAAATGATACCAGACTGATCATCAACAGCAAAATAGGATTTGATACGAAACAGAGAATTGTATCTGACATCAGCAATGTTGTCAGAAAAGAAAAAATCAAGCAGCTGGGTATCCAGGAAGTTCAATTGAATAATCTGGATAAAAGCTTTACCTTAAAAACCATCAATGTTACAGATAACAATAAAGAGGACTCTGATCTTGTCTTTGGAGTTAAATCCGGGCTGAGCATGGTGCTGATGTATGTCACTTTCATGTTCATCATTATTTATGGGGTAAGGGTAATGAGAAGTGTGCTTGAGGAAAAGAATAACCGTGTTGTGGAAATCATTATTTCTTCTGTAAAGCCTTTTGAACTGATGATGGGCAAAATTCTAGGGGTAACGATGGTTGCACTGACACAATTTATAATCTGGATTACAATGTCAGTAATTGGTGCACTGGTATTAAATACAGGTTTTTCTCCTATTCAGAAAAATATTCCGGGAGGAAATGAAGAACTTGCAAGCAAACTGGATGTAGGACAGCTTGCTACCCAGATTTCTCATAGCTTACTGGAGCTGAACTTCCCGCTAATCATCTTTGTATTCATCGTTTTCTTCCTTTTAGGGTATATCTTCTACAGTTCTATTTATGCTGCAATCGGTTCTGCTGTGGATAACGAAACAGAGACGCAGCAATTTACCTTATTTGCGATTTTACCTTTGACCTTAGGGATGTATGGAAGTTTTTCTTTGATGAATAATCCTGATGGTCCGTTAGGTTTCTGGCTGTCAATTATTCCGTTTACTTCACCGGTGGCTATGATTGCCAGAATCCCGTTTGGAGTCCCTGTCTGGCAAATAGTATTATCTATTGTACTATTGCTGGCAACCACTATTTTTATGATCTTTCTGGCAGGAAAAATTTATCGTGTGGGTATTTTGATGTACGGAAATAAGGCTACTTTAAAAGAGCTTTGGAAGTGGATTAAAGGGTAATTATGCTAAATGGTGAAATCGTAACAGCGAAAAGGCTGAGAAAATTATTCGATTGTCCAAAAGATATATAAAATAAAAATCCCGGAAACTTCGTTTCCGGGATTTTTTTATTCTGAAATATTTCTATTTGAATATATAGCTTAAAGTAAGGGCAATTACCTGCTCTGATTTTTTCTTATCAGTACCTTTGGTTTCTTTAGCAAGACCAGGATAAGTGTCTCCCAGACCTAAGTCATATTTTAAAGCGACCTCCAGTTGTCTTTTGTAGCTATATCCTACTCCCAGTCCTAGTCCCCAGTTAAAGCTGTTTGCCTTTCCGTTTACGCCTGCCGGCTGATTAGGATCGGTAACATCCGGGTCATAATAAGGTCTGCTTACAGGAACATCTTTAACGTTCTGACTTAGCAAAAAGTTAAATCTTGGTCCTATCAATCCAAAGAATTCTGATTCTGCTTCAGAAAAATATCCTTTGAAATAAAGAGGCACGCTCAGGTAGTTATTTGCATATACTGCATCATAACCGCTTACTCCTTTAGCATCTTTATCTTTTCCTGTTTCTCCTGCACCATAGTACTGAACTTCAGGTTGAATAAAGAACTGGTTAGCCTTTCCTACGGGAATCATTGCCAAAGCTCCAGCCTGGAAAGTATATCTCGGCCCTGAAGGGTTATGGGCATTGGATACTCTGGAGTAGTTTAAACCTCCTGTAACACCGAATCTTGTGTTATTCCATTGCACTTGTGCAAAAGATAAAGCAGAAAGGGTCAAAGTTGAGGCTAATAAAAGTTTTTTCATATGCTGTGATTTTAATTTTTATGTTATCCTAGAACTTTTGCTACAGTAGCACCGATATCAGCTGGAGAATCTACTACGTTGATACCGTTTTCTCTCATGATTTCCATTTTTGCCTGAGCTGTATCTTCAGCACCACCTACGATAGCACCAGCGTGTCCCATTGTTCTTCCTTTCGGAGCCGTTTGTCCGGCAATGAAACCTACAACCGGCTTAGTAGATCCGCTTGCTTTGTACCATCTAGCAGCTTCAGCTTCAAGACCTCCACCGATTTCACCGATCATTACAACAGCTTCAGTTTCAGGATCGTTGATAAACAGTTCTAATGCTTCTCTGGTAGTAGTTCCGATGATTGGGTCACCACCGATACCGATTGCAGTAGAAATACCGTAACCTGCTCTTACAACCTGATCAGCAGCTTCGTAAGTAAGAGTACCTGATTTTGAAACGATACCTACTTTTCCTTTTTTGAAAACGAAACCTGGCATAATACCAATTTTAGCTTCTTCAGAAGTAATGATTCCAGGGCAGTTTGGTCCGATTAATCTGCAGTCTCTGTCAGCGATATAAGATTTTACTTTTACCATATCAGCTACAGGAATACCTTCAGTAATACATACAATTACTTTGATTCCTGCTTCAGCAGCTTCCATAATAGCGTCTGCTGCAAATGCCGGTGGTACGAAAATGATACTTACGTTTGCTCCTGCTTTTTCAACAGCGTCAGCTACTGTATTGAATACCGGTTTTCCCAAGTGCTCGCTACCTCCTTTTCCCGGAGTAACACCACCTACTACGTTTGTTCCGTATTCAATCATCTGACCAGCATGGAAAGTTCCTTCGTTCCCTGTAAATCCTTGTACAATTACTTTAGAATCTTTGTTTACTAAAATTGACATTTTATTGTTGTTTTAATTTATTTATTATTTTATTAATGCTCACAAATTTACTTAAATTTCTTTGATTTCGGATAAAACCTTTGGAATTGTTTATTTGAGATTTCTCAGCTTTACTTCTTTTTTCAGATAAGTCTTGAAATCTTCTGCAAACATCCCGATATAGGTTCCTTTTTCCAGATCTCTGTTGACTCCTGTTTTTCCCAAAAGCACTGATCCAGACTCAATTTTATTGCCGGAAGCAATTCCTACCTGCCCCCATAATGTCACTTCATCACCGATGATGCAGCAACCTGCAATTCCCACCTGAGAAGCAATCAGACATTTTTTTCCGATAACGGTATCATGTCCTATCTGAATCTGGTTATCCAAAACGGAGCCTTCTCCAATGATGGTTGAGTCTGTAACTCCTCTGTCAATGGTACAGCCGTTTCCGATTTCCACGTTGTTTTCAATAACAACATTTCCAACAGAAATCAGTCGGTCAAAATTTCCGTTTAATTTTCTGTAATAAAATGCATCACCTCCTAAAACGGTATTGGACTGGATGATCACATTATCACCGATTTCCGTACGGTCTCCAATAACAACATTTGGAAAAATAAGGGTATTTTTTCCAATTTTCACATTGTTTCCAATTACTGCAGAAGGATGAATTTTTGTTCCTTCTCCTATTTCAACATCGTGAAGTTCTTCTGTAAAGTTATATATTCTGGTGAAATGAGTATTGATTTTATTAAAGTCCCTGAAAGGATCCTCAGAAACCAAAAGCGCTTTGCCTTCCGGGCATTCTACTTCTTTATCAATTAAAATAATAGTCGCTGCCGAGTTTAATGCTTTGTCATAATATTTAGGGTGATTCACAAAAACGATATCACCTGGTTTTACCATGTGAATTTCATTGGTTCCCAATACTTCAAAATCTTCAGGCCCTACAAATGCTGAGCCTATTAAATCTGCAATGGTTTTAAGCTTTTGCGGAGAATGGAATCTCATAACAATAGATTTTCTTATAAAACAAAATTCGGAGTGCTGATGCAAACCGAATTTATGTAAATTTTATTTATTCTTTTACTCTTTCTAAGTAGCTTCCGTCTTCAGTGCTTACTTTAATTCTGTCTCCCGGTTCAATGAACAAAGGAACCATTACTCTTGCTCCGGTTTCAACGATTGCGTTTTTAAGAGCGTTTGTTGCAGTGTTTCCTTTTACTCCCGGATCAGCTTCAATAACATCAAGGTATACAGACTGTGGAAGTTCAGCAGAAAGCGGAGTCTCATCAGCTTCTTTCAGAATAATGGTTACTTCTTCACCAGCTTTCATAAACTGAGAGTTCTCAATCATTTCTTTGTTGATGTATAGCTGAGAGAAATCATCATTGTTCATAAAGTGGAATCCGTTCTCATCATCATACAGATACTGGAATTTTCTGGTGATTACTTTTACTTCATCAATTTTGTGTCCAGCTGAGAAAGTATTATCAATTACTTTACCATTAGTTACTGACTTTAATTTTGTTCTTACGAAAGCAGGTCCTTTTCCCGGTTTTACGTGAAGAAACTCGATTACTTTATAAATATCATTGCTATACTCTATGCACAGCCCTTTTCTGATATCGTTACTTGTTGCCATTAATTATGTAAATATTTATTTTCTTTTATTAAACTGTATTCCCTGCCCCTGAGGCATCATTCTGTTAAATATATTATTATTGAACGTATTCACATTGTTATTCAATCTGTTTACATTCATCTGAATATCAGATTTATACTGATCGGCTGTTCCGAAAATGGAATTTCCTGTATTTTTCTGTTTCAGAATACCCTTTAAATTATTCTTTGCAATACTATCATTAGACTCTCCGGAAAGCTTTCTTTCTATGGTAAAAGGCTTTTCTTTTTTTACTGTTTCAGTTTTTTCTGTCTGTTGTCCGAACAAAAAAGATGTCGCAGAAAGTGCAGTAAGTAGAATTAAGCTTTTCATTGTCTGATAGTATTAGGTTACATTATTCCCTGTCCTTTCCGGTACCGTACCCTTTTACAATACCTCTTGGTGAATTTTGAATAAACTGTAAGATTTCATCCCTTTCAGCCGTTGGAAGCATTTCTTTTTCAATATGTGAAATAGCCTGAGAAACGTTCATCTTCATCTGGAAAATAGCTCTGTAGATTTTCTGGATTTCGAAGATTTTCTCATTGGTAAATCCTCTTCTTCTTAAACCAACAGAATTGATCCCTGCATAAGACATAGGTTCTCTTGCTACTTTTACATAAGGCGGGATATCTTTTCTCACCAAAGTACCTCCGGAAATCATTACGTGCTTTCCGATTTTACCAAACTGGTGAACGGCTGATAATCCTCCCATTACCGTATAATCTCCGATCTCCACATGTCCTGCAATACCGCAACCGTTTACAATGATAACGTGATCTCCGATAACACAATCATGGGCTATATGCGAAGTAGCCATAATAAGGCAGTTAGCACCTATCTTAGTATATCCCAGAGCCTTTGTCCCTCTGTTTACGGTAACGCACTCTCTGATGGTTGTATCATCACCGATAATCACCTGGGTATCTTCACCGTCAAACTTCAGATCCTGAGGAATTGCAGAGATTACTGTCCCGGGAAAAATCCTGCAGTTTTTCCCTATTCTTGCTCCATCCATGATGGTAACATTCGGACCAATCCATGTTCCTTCTCCAATTTCTACGTCCCCTGCAATGGTAGTGAAAGGTTCTACGATTACATTTTTGCTGATTTTCGCACGTTTATCAACGGCTGCTAATTGATGAATCATTTAATCAACTTTATTTTTTGCAACTTGAGCCATAAGCTCTGCTTCTACTGCTACAGTGTCTCCTACATATCCATACCCCTGCATATGAACAATTCCTCTTCTGATAGGCTCTATTAATTCAATTTTGAATATCAGCGTATCTCCCGGAATTACTTTTCTTTTGAATTTCACCTTATCAATTTTGATGAAATAGGTAGAGTAGTTTTCAGGATCCGGAACGCTGGCCAGTACAAGAATTCCTCCTGTCTGTGCTAATGCTTCTACCTGAAGAACTCCAGGCATTACAGGTTCTTTAGGGAAATGTCCAACGAAGAACGGCTCATTCATTGTCACATTTTTCAGGCCTACTACATGTGAGTCTGAAAGTTCAAGAACTTTATCAATCAATAAGAACGGAGGTCTGTGAGGCATAAGCTTCATGATTCCGTTGATATCGAATACCGGCTCCTTGGTAAGGTCAAAATCCGGAACGTTTTTCTTTTTCTGCAATTTCCACTGGCGGTTTAGTTTTTTCGCAAACTGAGTATTCACATAGTGCCCAGGCTTGTTTGCGATAACTTTACCTTTTATTTTTACACCTGCCAAAGCAAGGTCACCGATTACGTCCAGTAATTTGTGTCTAGCAGCTTCGTTAGGATAGTTTAAATTAAGATTGTCAAGAATACCGTTTGGTCTGATGGATACATTATCTTTTCCAAAGGCTTTCTTTAATTTTTCTGTAGTTTCAGGAGTAAGATCTTTATCTACATATACGATGGCATTGGAAATATCTCCACCTTTGATCAAACCGTGATCTAAAAGCATTTCCAACTCGTGCAGGAAGCTGAATGTTCTTGCTGATGAGATTTCGTCTTTAAATTCTGAAATATTTTTAAGAGTGGCATTTTGAGTCCCTAATACTTTAGTCCCAAAATCTACCATTGTAGTTACTTCATAAGTATCTGAAGGAATGATTGTGATTTCCGAACCTGTAGCCGGATCACTGTAAGTAAGAACTTCTTTTACAACAAGATACTCTCTTGCTACGCTCTGTTCTGCAACTCCAACACTTTCGATAGCTTCCACAAAGTATTTTGAAGATCCATCCAAAATAGGAGGTTCAGAGGCATCCATTTCTAAGATTGCGTTATCAATATCACAACCAACAAGGGCTGCTAAAAGGTGTTCGCAAGTGGTAATTTTTACCCCTAATTTTTCTAATGTAGTTCCTCTTTCTGTTGCTACAACATAATTTACATCTGCTTCTACCTGAGGATGTCCCTCCAAGTCTGTTCTTACAAAAACAAAACCTGTATTCTCTTTGGCAGGTTTAATGGTAAGTTTTACTTCTTTACCCGTGTGAAGACCAATTCCAGAAAGAGTTACCTCTTGCTGAAGTGTTTTTTGCATATCACTCATTAGTATTATCTTTTGAGTTATTCTCAAGATTATTTATTCTACTTACTATTCCAGGCAGGTTTCTGAAATGAACATAGCTTCTCAAATAGTCATTATAACTGATTGCCGGCGAACCATACAATGTTTCCCTGTCGTTAACACTGGAATTTACACCGCTCTGAGCCTGGATTTTTACCTGATTTCCTATTTTAATATGTCCTACAACGCCTACCTGGCCGCCAATCTGGTTCCAGTCACCAATTGTGGTAGAACCTGCAATTCCTGCCTGGGCTGCAATTACGTTGTTCTGACCAATTTTCACATTGTGGGCAATCTGAATAAGGTTATCAATTTTGGTTCCTTTACCGATAATGGTAGAACCTATTGTAGCCCTGTCAATACTACAGTTTGAACCGATTTCAACATCGTCTTCAATAATAACATTCCCAAGCTGCGGTATTTTTTTGAAGCCTTCGGCTGTTGGCTGGAAACCAAATCCGTCTCCGCCAATTACCGTATTCGAATGAATTACACAGTTATCCCCGATAATACAATAGTCATAAATCCTGGCACCACTGTCTATCTTACAGTTTTTACCGATTTTTACTCCTTTTCCTATATATACATGCGGATAGATCTGTGACCCTTCCCCTATTTTGGCTTTCTCGGAAACATAAGTAAATGCTCCGATATAGGCCTTATCTCCTATGACAGCTGTATCGTGAATGGAAGAACCATTTTCAATACCTTCTTTTCTCCCCTGCATTTCCTGATATAAATTCATCAGAATCTGAAAAGAAAGATAGGCATCTTTTACAACGATTAGGGTAGGATTATAATGATTTTTCTCCAGAAGTTTTTCCGAAACGATGATAACAGAACATTTTGAGCTATCCAAAAAATGAGAAAACCGATCTTGTGCTATAAAAGAAAGATGTCCTGATTCCCCATTTTCAATTGGTGAAACTCCTGTAATAAGCGCATTCTCGTCACCTATTATTTTTCCGTCAATAAAACTTGCAATTTGCGAAGCTGTGAATTCCATATTCTGCAAAGATAAGAAATTCTATAATTTGCAAACACGTTTTAGTTTCAGATCGTAAATTTTAATATTCTTTAAGAATCCATTCCGGAGATATCTCTTGGAAACATAAGGATATAGCGGGTTGTCTTATTCACCATCAACCCTGATAAAAGCTGATCCTCTGACTCATGCAGCCTTGTTCTTTTACCATTTTTTTGCAGCAGATAGATCGGCTGTTTCTCGGCATGATAAGGGAGCAGTTTTCTTTTAATTTCATGAACCAATTCATTACCATTATTGATTCCGAAAAATTCATTGCTCTTTTTTATTTTTTCATCAATTATTTTCTGGTCAAACGGATGTGACGAAATAATAGTTTTAGGCAAATTTCTCTGAATTACACATTTACACCAGTATGACAACACAAAATCATCTGAATGCTGCCATTCTTTCATTGCCTGAATCACGTCATTGTCATCAAGTCTGGTAAATCTTTCTATATCTTCATCCGTTGCAGCACTTTTTTCCCGATATAAAAAATATCTGAGATTATCGGTTGCAGGGAGTTCTATACCCTGGGAAACCAGATATTTTGCTCTTTCAAGGATTTTCACCAAAAGAAACTCTGCCAAAGCCGACGTTTTATGATAATACACCTGCCAGTACATAAACATTCTGGCAGTCAGGAAATTTTCAATGGAATAAATTCCTTTTGCATCAATTACCAGCTCGCCTTCTTCACAGACATTCATCATAGAAATTATTCTTTGGGTATTAATATTTCCTTCAGATACTCCGGTAAAAAAGCTGTCTCTTTTAAGGTAATCCAGACGGTCAACATCCAGCTGGGAAGAGATCAGCTGGTTGAAAAACTTTCTGTGGTATTTTCCCTGAAACATTTCAATAGCCATGGAAAGCTGTCCTTTAAACTCTTCATTCAGCTTATTCATCAGCAGTAAAGAAAGAGTTTCATGGTGCCAGTCGTCCATCAGCATACTTTCCAGCGCATGGGAAAACGGACCATGACCAATATCATGCATCAGAATAGCCAGCATCGCTCCTTTTTCCTCCTCTTCAGAAATCTTCACTCCTTTCTGTTTTAGTGTTTCCAGGGCTGTAAACATTAAATGCATTGCTCCCAGAGCATGGTGAAATCTTGTATGGGTAGCGCCGGGAAATATCAGGTTCAAAAGACCGGTCTGCCCGATTCTCCTCAACCTTTGAAAATAAGGATGCTCAATGATATCAAATAAAATTTCGTGTGGAATTTTGATAAATCCGTGAACAGGATCGTTGATGATTTTTAGCTTATTCTGCATTGAACTTCAATATTAGTAAACAAAGTTAGGCATTTTAAAATTGAGCCTTTTATTAAATTACCATTAAAAAATTGCGCCAAGCATCCCTAATACTTTGTATTTAACCAAACATCTTCAGGCAGCCATAAAAATTTTCTGAGTTATTTACCCATCAATTCAGATTTTCTTTACAAACGGTTTGCAGCTCTTGTATTAAAGGATTACCTTTGAGAGAAAGCACGATCCTTAATAAAGATAAAGTATTGGAAGGCTTTGAAGTATTTACAAACCCGTGATTAAATGGGGCAAAATGTGAAATCAACCCTAGTATTTCCATTTAACTAATATTTAACTTTTAATATTTCGATTTTGTGAGATTTTAAAAGGATTTGGTCAACATTTTGATACAATAACCATGTAAAAAATAAATTATGTCAGAAAAGATATTATGGATTGATGATGAAATAGATTTACTTAAACCTCATATCGTATTTTTAGAAAAGAAAGGTTACCAGGTAACGCCTGTTAACAATGTGAACGAGGCTTTGGAACTTATGGATTCAGAGAAATTCGCTTTAACGTTAATTGACGAAAATATGCCAGGGA
Organism: Chryseobacterium amylolyticum; assembly: GCF_051011775.1. Classification (NCBI taxonomy): domain Bacteria; kingdom Pseudomonadati; phylum Bacteroidota; class Flavobacteriia; order Flavobacteriales; family Weeksellaceae; genus Chryseobacterium; species Chryseobacterium amylolyticum. The sequence goes on along the minus strand of NZ_JBPCHX010000002.1, from coordinate 671,774 downwards.
TCTCCGGTCTGGAGGCCATTCCTATGATTAAGGAAAAAGATAATGCCTTAAAAATCGTTATGGTTACCAAAAGCGAAGAAGAACACATTATGGAAGAGGCTATCGGTTCCCAGATTGCCGACTATATATTAAAGCCTGTAAATCCTAATCAGATATTACTTTCCTTAAAGAAAAACCTTCAGCAGGATAATCTTGTTGAACAGAAAACTATTTTACAGTACCAGCAAGAATTCAGAAACCTTTCTATGGAACTTTCTTATTTGAGAACGTATCAGGAATGGGCTGAATACTATAAAAAAATCCTGAGCTGGGAAATCAAGTTTGATAAAGTGGCAGATAATGAATTTGCCGATCTGCTGCAGTCTCAGAAAGAAGAAGCCAATATTCAGTTTGCAAAGTTTATTGAGAAGAATTATGAAAACTGGCTTACAGATTCAGATAAACCGATGATGAGCCACACGCTTTTCAAGGAGAAAGTAAAACCTGAAGTTGAAAAAGAAAAAGTTCTTCTTCTGATGGTAGACAATCTTCGCTATGATCAGTGGAAGGTTATCGAACCTTTATTTACAAAATATTACAATAAAATATCGGAAGACTATTATTACAGTATCCTTCCTACGGCAACACAGTATGCAAGAAATTCTTTCTTTGCAGGATTAATGCCATCTGAAATTGAAAAACGTTTCCCGGACAAATGGTTTAACGACAATGAAGAAGGAAACAAAAATGAGTTTGAGCGTGATTTTCTTGAGGATCAGATGAAGAGAATTGGTCTTGGATCAAAATCTATGAAATACCTTAAAGTACTGAATGCGGATTTTGAAAGAAAGATCTATGATGATTTTAACCAGCATAAAAATAATGACCTGCTGGTAATTGTTTACAACTTTATTGATATCCTTTCCCATGCGAAAACAGACAACCATATTGTAGATCAGCTGATCCGTGATGATAAGACTTTCCGTTCCCTTACTTTCAACTGGTTTGAAAACTCTTCATTAATGAAGATTATAAAAGCCGCTGCAGAAAACGGGTACAAACTGGTCATTACAACTGACCATGGAACGGTGTACGTAAAAAAACCAAGTAAAGTGGTGGGAGACAGAGAAACCTCTACCAATATCAGATATAAAACCGGTAAAAGCTTAACATATGACGACAGTGATGTATGGGCAATTACCAACCCTGAAAAACTTTTCCTTCCAAAAGGAAACCTGAGCTCGAAGTATATTTTTGCTAAAAACAATACTTTCCTGGCTTATCCTAAGAATTACAATCATTTTGTTAATTACTATAAAGAAACTTATCAGCATGGGGGAATTTCACTGGAAGAGTGTATTATTCCTATCAGTATTTTAGAACCCAAGTAGTTTTTTTCATAGTTTATTTAATTTTGGGTTTAAAGGCGGAAAAAATCTTGCGATTTTTTCCGCTTTTTTTATAAAGTACAAGGATGCTTAGAAAACTTCTAAGGGTTTACGGAACGCTCAAAGAGTAGCCATCGGGTTTATCTTCATTCTTTGTCAGGTTATAAACATCTCCTGGCCGCCTCCGGCTTACCGAAACATAAACCCGGCAATTTTTCCCTCCGAAATTAACAGGGAAGAATTACCGATGACAGGCCTTAAAGATAATGTTGTTCCAGTTGGTATAAGTAAGAATCCCGTTTGTCGCAATTGTGCGGCAGCTAATTTGGCAGTAAGTCCTTGAGGATAAAGTCCAACATCAGAAGCCATCTCCAGGCCGCCTCGGGGTTACCGTAAAAGGAACCCGACAATTTTTTCCTCCGAAATTAACCGGAAAAAAATTACCGACGAGAGGCCTTGAAATTAATGTTGTTCCAGTTATGGTATAAGTAAGAATCCCGTTTGCCGCAATTGTGCCGGCAGCTAATTTGGCAGTAAGCCCCTGAGGATAAAGCACAATAGTAGAAGATAGAATACTTTGCTCGGGATAACTTTTTCCATTCCCTCCACTATAAGGAATTTCGAATTTCACTCCTGCGGCAACGGGAATTCCATCAGTAATAGTACCAGTTATAACTGATCCTGTACAATTAAGATTGCTCACTTCAGCAGTAGTATTAGGATTTCCTACCGGAACAGCCATTGTACAGCTTTGTCCTGCAACAGTGATCGGAAAGTTGGCTATTCCCGCACCTGCAGGTGTTCCGCTTATGGTATAGGTGAAATCTCCCCAATAGGGAAGATTCTGCGCCTGATAAATCAAGCCATCGGCTAATGTAGCTGTAAGTCCGGTCACTCCTGTAGAAGGTATGCTTTCCCCTTTGTAAGTTCCGGCGTTTCCTGCATCACCCATTACATATGGAAGACTGACACTTACGGCTGATGCTGCGACTCCTGCGGTCAAAGTACCTGTAATAGCGATGTTCTTGCAATTGAGATGCCCCAGTCTTGCATTCAACCATACATTTAGGCTGATTTCACAACTCTTGCCTGCAAAATTAATCAGGAACTTTGCGACGCCTGTGCTGTTGGGTTGTGGTGTACCGCTTATGATAAAGGTAAGCTTACCATTGCCAACAGCCATAGTGCCGGCAGGTAAGGTAGCCTTAAGCCCCATAACTCCCGCAGATACGATTTCCTGCATACTATAATCTGCTCCGTTTCCTCCGCTGTAAGGAAGTTCAAAACTCACTCCGGACGCTGCGATCTCTTCGGTAAGGTAACCTCGTTTAATTACTCCAGCACAATTGAGACCTGTCGCTACTGGGTTAGGATTGGCTACCACCATTGTAATTTCGCAATGCTTTCCTCCAAAATCAATGGGAAAGGTTGCAGTTCCTGCACGATCTGGTGTTCCGCTTATGGTAAAGGTAAGCTTGCCACTGCCAACAGCAATGGTACCGGCAGGCAAAGTAGCTTTAAGCCCCATAACTCCTGTGGATACGATTTCCTGTGCATTATAATTTGATCCGTTTCCTCCGCTGTAGGGAAGTTCAAAGCTCACTCCTGATGTAGCGATTCCATACCTAAGGTTTCCTATTCTTGTAACTTCAGTACAATTAAGGGTAGTTGCTGCGGCAGCAGCCGTATTGAAACCATGCATTTTAATCCATTTATTGGCAGGATAATCATAATAATAATATCCACGGGCATCGATATCAATGGTCTGTCCCACCCTTTTTTCTGGTAAAGGAGCAGCCGTCACAAAAGTCATCGCTCCATCCTGCTTCTGGCCATACACTCCATTTTGGCCGGCATCATAAAGTGCGTCTCCCGATAGGCAGGTATAAATCACTCCTTCAGGACGGCTGCCATCTGTTTTCTTTGCGGTAATTTCCAACGTAACGTTAGGAGATGGATTATTGACTCCTACCTGCCCGTTAATAGGAATATAGGATGTCCCTGTTACCAGAAGTACTATATATTTAAACATGGTATAAACTGGTATTTTTTAATTAGATAATTTCATCCTCGGAGATCTATTACAAAAAATTTTCTGATTTACTTTCAGTTTTTGCTCTGCAAATATCCAATAAATCCGGTCTGTGAAAAATTATTAATTGTAGGAATAAATAATGAATAATATAGTATTAAATCTAAATAGACTGTAGTGAATGAGCTATGCTTGTTTCATTCTGTTTCATAGAAATTTGTAAATATATTTACCGCACAACTATTCATTTAGTATTGTAATCCGGAGAGAAGGAACGATATTGCTATCATAGCTAATGGATTTACTTTTATTTTAAGGCACTCATTCTGTATACCAGAAGACAACCTTAATAAATATAATCTTGTTGCTTCTAAGCTGTCAGATTCAGCAGCTGTTCAGGAGCTCAGGATGAAATTGTAAAAAGTACTTCAAAAGACAGCAGTGGAAAAACGTTGGATATGACTTTCAATAATACCAAAAATACAGCTACAGTAGTTTTCAATAATAAAACAATTGAACTGCAGGGACAAAAACCCGCATCAGGAATATGGTACAGGCATGATCATTATGAGCTAAGAGGTAAGGGCAAAGAAATAGGCTTACAAAAGATGGTAAAACAGTTTTAAAAAAATAAAATCACTTACTTAAACTATAAAAAGTCAGCTTTGAAATTCAAAACCGGCTTTTTTATTTCCGCCTCTTTTTTATAGTTCATATCTTCGTAAAAAATAAATCATGTTTATTATTTCGCTTACTTATAAAAGTTCTATTGAAAAGGTAGAACAGCTTATTCCACAGCATAATATTTTCCTTGACAAACATTATAAAGCCGGGCGTTTTATTGCCTCGGGAAGAAAAGAACCCAGAACGGGAGGGATTATTATCACCAACGCAGAGTCTAAAAAAGAAGCAGAGCAGATCATCTCTGAAGATCCTTTTTATATTCATGGAGTTGCTGACTACACTATCACAGAATTTATCCCGTCAAAGTATAATGAAAACTTTAAAATTTTTATAGAAAACTAATGAGATTAATTACCTACAATGTCAATGGAATCAGGGCAGCTTTCACAAAAGATTTTCTGGGCTGGCTGAAGACTGCAGATCCGGACATCATCTGTATTCAGGAAAGCAAAGCCGGAAACGACCAGATTGACATCGAAAGCCTTGAAAAATTAGGATACCATAGTTATTGGCACTCGGCAGTAAGAAAAGGTTACAGCGGAGTCGGAATTGCTTCAAAAATAAAACCCAGCCATGTAGAGTATGGCTGTGGGATAGAAAGCTATGATAATGAAGGAAGAATCATCCGCGCAGATTTTGACGGCTATTCCGCTATTTCTGTATATGTACCTTCCGCATCCAATATTGAAAGACTGGATTTTAAAATGCAGTTCTGCTATGATTTCCTTGAATACATCAAGAATTTAAAAAAAGAAATCCCCAACCTGATTATATCGGGTGATTTCAATATCTGCCACGAGGCTATTGATATTCACAATCCGGTTGGGCTGAAAAATGTTTCAGGATTCCTTCCTATGGAAAGGGAATGGATGACCAATTTCATTAATGAATGTGAACTTATTGACAGTTTCAGGTTCTTCAACAATGAACCCGATAATTACACTTGGTGGAGCTACAGACAAAACTCAAGGGAAAGGAATAAAGGCTGGAGACTGGATTATAACTTCACTTCCTATAGTTTAAAAGATAAGCTCAGCAGAGCCGTTATTTTAAAGGAAGCTGTACATTCTGATCATTGTCCTGCCTTATTGGAACTGGACCTATAATCAAACAGATATTGCCCATACAAAAAGCCAGCTGACTCAGCTGGCTTTTTTTAATTTAAATCATAAAATTTAATCGACAATTTCATATTCGACCGGAATGGTACCACGATTGATATCTCCGATCTCATCGAACGCTGCTTTAGACATGTCTAAAGATCTTGATGAATGGTAAGGTCCTCTGTCATTAATTCTCACTATTACTTCTTTACCATTTCTAAGGTTTGTTACCTTAACGTTTGTTCCAAATGGAAGCGTTCTGTTTGCTGCAGTAAACTTTGAATTATCAAAGATTTCTCCGCTAGCGGTTTTTCTACCGTTAAATTTATCGTGGTAGTACGATGCATAACTTGTTTTTTTCGCATCTAAGGTGTTATTCGTAAAAGAGTAAACACCCAGGGTTGAAATCATCATTATGATTACGAGAATGAATCTTTTCATCATTTTGAACTTTTATTGGTTTTGACGGAGCAAATGTATCAGGAATCTTTATAAAACCCTACTCCATACGTTAAAAACAGTTAACAAAACACTAATAAAATGTTAACAATCCTTGCAACACCCTATAAATAGGGATTTTAAGCTATACTGTTAAAAAATGTTAAAAAAAGATTTAAAAAGTTAATATAATTAACTAATTCATGCATAATTTAAAAAAACACAATTTAAAACAACCTGATAATCAGCAGATTAAAAAACAAGCAATGTTAAGAGCCGAATTAAAAAAATACATTTTGAAATTAAAATTCTTAAATTATAAATGTAAGAAAACGACTTTCAGAACCTGTTTAAGCCAGCTATGTCATTATTCTGAAGAAAATTTTAACAGCCTGATATATTGTTAAATTTTTGGGTTGATCTAATCATATAATATTATAACTGAAAAATCAAATCAAATCAAATTATTTTATATCAAATAAGTAAAAAGAACGCTCCTCTATAAAAAATAAAAAACCAATGATTTCTCATTGGTTTTCATTATGTAATTAATACTTTTCTATTTTAAATATTCCAGTACATAATCATATGTTCCGGAAGGATAAACCACAGACATGCTTGGAGAACCAGTAATTGCATTACCTGCAGTTGTAGCAATTGTATAAGAATACAGGCTTCTATCATATACTGTATTTGTACCAGCTTTATAGATCGTAATTCCGTACATTGCAGACATTCCAGTAGGAGCTGGGATATTTACAGCTGTAGAAGTACCACTTGCCGTAAAAGTTCCTTTAATAGCATAAAGCTGCTTGTCTCCAGTTGTAGTATTAATAATAGTATTAGTTGTTGTCTCAGCAGTACCGATCGTTACTTTACTTGTTCCTCCCACAGGTACCCATCTACCTGAAGCTACACTTGTAGACTGACCAGGGTTTGAAAAGTAATAAAATCCCGGAACTACAGCAGTTACTACGCCATTTCCTGTTACAGTATTACCAGTAGCAGTATTATAGACTACCATACCATCGTAAGCAGACGGAAAGTTAATCCCATCAAGACTAGCCGTTTTAAAAGTAAATTGAGTTAAATCAGTGGAAGGGAATAATAAACCTTTACCATCACTAACTGTAGCATTGTTATTTGTAGAAGCATCTAAAAATACATTCTCATTTGGGAACTGATTGGCAATAGCACCATTGGATAAAACCTGAGCACTTACTAATGTACCTGAAGCTATAAAAAGCGCAAATATTATTTTTTTCATTTGTTTTAAATTAAATATTACAACTAAATTCTATTATCTACCGGAAAGCATAGCCCAAACATTTGTACCTGCCTGATCAACTACAATAAAGCAGAAAGATCCTCCTGAAGTAATTGTACTTGGTAAATTGTTAATAGGTCTTGTAGCACCAGCAACTGCTGCAGGATCCCATCCCACATTTCCAGGTCCGTTAGCAGACACACATCTTACAGAGTTAAGAGGTAATCCTGTTGCGTTAGGTAGTAATAACTGGCTTGTTCCTCCCATTGCTGTTGTAACAACAGAATAGTCATCAGAAGCCCATACAATAGGAGCGTTAGCTGAATGAAGTCTTCCCTTTTGAATCTGGAAATTAGGAGTAGATGTTCCCCCACCTACACCTTTCCATACTGAATTTGGGGCATCATAATAATAAAAACCTGTTGTAGTAACATTGGTTGTTTTAGGAGTTGCTGTACCATCAATTGTAGTAACAAAAGCAAGTGCTCCATTTTGGGCAGCAGTATAAGCTGCATCTTTAGCCAATAATTGTGCTCTTGTCAAACGAGGGACTAATAAGGCGTCAGGTCTAGCATTATCAGTAGTATTTGCTACTACATCTAGGGTTGCGGCTGGTGTGGTTGTGTTAATCCCCACTCGCCCCTCTTGAGCCTTAGAAAGGGCCGAAAGGCCAACAAGCATAGTTGCTGTTAATAAAAATTTTTTCATAAGTTTTTAAAGATTTTTAATTACATTTTTTCATCAATATTTCCAAAAAGGAACATGTATCCCAACTTGTGAATATTATAAATGAAACTAAAACGATCAAATAATTATTTCAATAGACTTTTAGTCTCATTTTAATGATTAACTTGTTGAAAGTACATCATTTAAAAATATTGCTTCCTGCGCAAATTTAAGATATAATTTTTGATTTTATATGCTTTATAAATAAAAAATTAAAAATTCTTAATTATATATAATATTAATTATCTGATTTTCAGAATCATAAGAATAAGCTGCCGAAAAAATTCTATGTTAATTTTAATTAATAAATTAATTCCACCGGCCTTATTTTCAAATGATTAATAAGCATTTAACTATACCAATTCTCCATATAAGTCAAACTCCTCAGCGGAAGTTATTTTGACATCCGCAAATTCACCGATAGAAATGTAAGTATCTTCTGCAGAAACTAGAACTGTATTATCCACATCCGGTGAATCATACTCTGTTCTTCCGATGAAATAATTCCCTTCTTTACGGTCGAAAATACATCTGAATACTTTGCCTACTTTTTCCTGGTTCTTTTCCCAAGAAATCTGAGACTGCAATTCCATAATTTCTTCTACTCTTGCCTCTTTTACCTCCTGTGGAATATCGTCTTCCAAAACATAAGCAGTTGTATTCTCCTCATGAGAATAGGTAAAGCATCCCAATCTGTCAAATTTCTGCTCTCTTACCCAGTCTTTAAGCTCCTGGAATCTTTCTTCTGTTTCTCCCGGATATCCAACAATAAGCGTTGTTCTGATTGCCATATCTGGAACCTTTTCTCTGAATTTTCCTAAAAGAGCATCAGTTTTTTCATGGGTAGTTCCTCTCTTCATTGATTTCAACAAATCTGAATTGATGTGCTGAAGAGGAATATCTATATAATTACATACTTTAGGCTCTTCACGGATAATATCAAGAACATCTTCCGGGAAACCGCTTGGGAAAGCATAGTGAAGACGAATCCATTCTACTCCTTCTACTTTTACCAGTTCTTTTAAAAGATCTCCCAATGCTCTTTTTTTGTAAAGATCCAGACCATAGTAAGTAAGGTCCTGGGCAATAAGAATTAATTCCTTTGTTCCTTTTTTTGCCAGTTTCTGAGCTTCTGAAACCAGTTTTTCGATAGGGGTTGAAACATGTCCTCCTCTCATCAATGGAATAGCACAGAAAGAACACGGCCTGTCACAGCCTTCAGAAATTTTAAGGTATGCGTAATGTTTCGGTGTTGTCGTTAATCTTTCTCCTACCAGCTCATGTTTATAATCTGCTCCAAGATGTTTTAAGAGTACCGGAAGGTCTCTTGTCCCGAAATACTGATCTACATCCGGAATTTCTTTTATCAGGTCCGGTTTATATCTTTCGGATAAACATCCGGTAACAAATACTTTCTCAACCTCACCTCTGTTTTTAGCCTCAACATAATCAAGAATAGTATTGATAGATTCTTCCTTTGCATTATCAATAAATCCGCAGGTATTGATCACAACAATGTCCCCACGGTCTTCATGAACCACTTCTTTGCCATTGGCTTTCAGCTGGCTCATTAATACTTCAGAATCATATACATTCTTGGAACATCCAAGAGTGACTACATTGATTTTCTTCTTCCCTACAGATTTTGTACGCATCGTTTTGATTTTGAGTCTGCAAAGATACAAAATATTAGAGAGTTAGAATTAAAAAATAAAAACCACTTTATAAAAGTGGTTTTCAGGAATATACTTTAGAAGTTTTTTTCTTTAAATCCAGGAGCATTCCGGTCTTTTTCTGAAAGTATGGCATCTTTTTCATCCAGCTTCCAGTCGATATTAAGATCAGGATCATTGAATTTTACGCTGCCTTCTGATTCTTTGTTATAAAAATTATCACATTTATAAGAAAATACCGCATGGGTACTCAATACAGAAAAACCATGTCCGAAACCTCTCGGTACATACAGCTGTAATTTATTTTCAGCGGTAAGCTCTATTCCAAACCATTTACCGAATGTAGGAGAATCTTCTCTAAGGTCTACAGCCACATCCCAAACACTTCCTTCAAGACAGGAAACTAATTTCGCCTGGGCATGCTCTCCTTTCTGAAGGTGCAATCCTCTCAATACTCCATAAGAAGATTTAGAAATGTTATCCTGTACAAAGTGCCCGTTCATTCCGGTAAGTTCCTCGAATTTTTTTTCGTTGAACTTTTCAAAGAAGTAGCCTCTTTCATCTTCAAATATAGTAGGCTCTATGATGTAGCAGTCTTTAAGCGGTGTTTCTTTAATTTTCATAATTTATTTCTAAAAAAGTTTAGAGATTATATTGTTTCTTAATGCTCCATTTTAATAACAGATACAGTCCTCCAACAGGTAAAAACACAATGAGAGCAACGATCCATAACGGGGAAGAGGAATGTATTAAAAAAACAGTTATTAGCAGTTGGAAAAAGGAATATACAAAACTTATTAATAAATGGGGAATTTTTTTCTCATTGGCAAGAAGCTGATACAGATGTCTCCTGTGTGCTTCAAAAATATTTTCTTTCAGCATAATTCTTTCAATGATTGTCAGAACGACTTCAATTCCGTAAACAGATAATAATAGTATGTATTTATAATCCTGAGTTTTCATGATCAGTAAAGTAATAAGCCCTATTATCCAGAAACCAATTCCCATACTCCCAACGTCTCCTGCAAAACATTTTGCCTTTTTCCTAAAATTGAAAAAAAGAAATACAATACATGCCAGAGCCGCATAGTATATAAATTTATTATCGGTAAATTGAAAAATATTCCTATTAATATAAATAAGAGAACAAATTGTAACCAAGCTGTATAACCCTGTCATACCATTGATTCCGTCCATAAAGTTATAGGCATTCAAGGTTCCCACAATCACAATAAACATGATGGGCCATATCCAGAACGGCATCAAAGCGAATGCATTGACAAAGTCCAAAAGTAAAACAACAGAAATAAACTGAACCGTAAGTCTTATTTTATTTGATAATGGCTTAACATCATCTATAAAACTAATGGTACAGATAGCAAGCATTCCTAAACCAAAAGCCCAGTAATCTTTAACTGCTTCACAAAAATTGAAAAGGCTAAAAAGTATGAAAGCAATTGGAAATATAATTCCCCCGCCTCTTAAAGTAACCTGCGTATGGGCGCTTCTATGGTTAGGCTTATCTATAATATTATACTGATCAGCTATTTTGAAATAAATCAATTCAGCCCAAAAAAGTAATAACATTATCACTAAATAAATAAATTCTTTCATCAAAAGTAAAATTAATTAATATATACGGCCGAATAAAATAACTTAGTAAACATATCCCTTATAATATTCGACTTCGAAACGGGGATTAATCTTAATACAAAAAACAATGGTTTTACAATACTTTGATTAATAATCATTTGTGGTTTTTCAATTTTAAAAAATGACAACAGTTCTTCCTGAGTATGATCTTCAGAATCTTTTACAATCTTTAATGAGTCCTGATCTGCATTCATCGAATTGATTACTTCATTAACTACCACATCAACGTGACATAATGAATAAGTTCTTGCTTGCTTTGTAATGAAAGGGAACTTCAATACAGGCAGGAAGACTCTTTTTCCTAAATCTTTTAAATTATTTTCTGTATAAACAGGGGTCAACCGTAAAATATGCAATGATACAGGTTTTTTCTCTTTTAACAAATTTTCACATATCAATTTACTTTTTCCATATTCTGTAACCGGTAATGGCTGATCCTTTACTGAAATTATTTCTTTCTTGTTTTTGAAGCTGTATACCGAAACCGAACTTAAAAAAATAACCTTTGTATTTTTTACATCAAGAGAATCAAAAATATTTTTTGTCATTACAATATTGGCTTCCCCCACCTTCATTATATCATTTTTATTTTTGCCGTGGGCTATTGCTGCTGCATGAATAATAAAATCAAACTTTTTATTTCTGAAAAAATTTTTGCAGTCATTTTCATTCAAAAGATTAAGCGTTGTATATTCCGCTCCCAAAGAAGAAGAAATAGCAGTAACATCAAAGTCTTCTTTCAGCGCTTTATATATTTGTGAGCCTATAAATCCGCTTGCTCCTGTCAAAAGCAACTTAGCCTTCATTTTTTATAATTTGGTTAAATGTAACAAACTTATAGTTATTCTCTTTCAACAATTTAATCAGTTTATGCATTTTATTTTCAACGCTCTTCCTTCCCTGATTAAATCTGATTCTTGTTTTAAAATCTGTATTTTCCGGAACAGTAATATTATAATTTTTAGAAAATTCAAATGGGTGGATATAAAAGAAATAATGTTGATTTTTTTTAAAATATTTTTTCAGGAGCATTTTCGTCAGTGCCCAGGGAAAAATTCTTAAATATCCTCCACCTGAAACCGGCAGATTTTTTCCCAGCACTTCTACAGTAGAAGCCTCAAACTCATAAAATGATTCTTTTTTATATATTGTTGGGTGAAATTCCTCAAAATCATCGAGATTAATACTTCCATATAAGTCATGGGCATCAAATTTTATTTTACTGGAGTCAAATGAGAATCCCAATTCCCTTAAAATCTCCAGCCGGGGCCTGTCTAAACTAAAACATGGAGCTCTGTATCCATCTACTTCAAGTCCTGTAAATTCTCTGAACGAATCAATCCCTTTTATTGTGTCTTCTCTAAACCCATCAAGACTAAGCTGAAGAGGTCTTTTATGGGCATATGAATGAAGACAGATTTCATGTCCTTTAGATTTTATGTATTTAATTTTATCTTTTAAAACTTCTACAAGTTCTCCTACAATAAAAAAGGTAGTTTTAATATCATATTGATCTAAAATATCCAGGTAAATATCTAATCCATCTAAAGTTGACTGACTCAACTCACATTCTTCTTTTGTAAAATAGTCCAGATGATACCATTCTTCCACATCCATACTAAGCACAGCATACTTATTCATATTAATTTTCCTCCGTTTTTAGTAAAGTCCTGAAATTGGTCAATCGTAGGCCAGGTAAAATAACTGCCTTTCTCAGCAAAATTCTCTTTAATTCTGACATTAGAATTTTGAATATCACGAATGGTTTCACACATTAGATTTCCACCGATTTCTTTGCTTTTTAAAATTAAGGAAAACATAGTTTCATTAGGCGAAATCTGGATTTCCTGTTGTTTTAAGATGGCACCATTGTCAATTTTTGAATCCATATAATGTACTGTAGCTCCTGTTGTTTTTTCTTTTTTGTACAGTGTCCAGAAGCTGGGCATTACTCCTGCATATTGAGGTAAGTATGAACAGTGCAAATTGATACATCCGTGTTTAGGAATCTTCAATAAAGGTTCTTTAAATACCACAGGTGCAGAGTAGGACACAATAAGGTCCGGCTGTAAAGTTTTTACTTCTTCTAAAAATTCTGCTGAATTAGGATTTTTTATCCTTTCAAATTGTATATTGTATCGTCCCGAAACCGCTTTCAGACTTTTGGGTTTGATAGCAAGTTTGTAAGAGGTAGAGATATCGATACTATTCAAGACTTTTGCCGAGATTACTTTCAGGCCCATTTTTACAGTCTGCAGTAATCCAAAACCTTTAATAAAGTAGGATTTCTTGTTAACGAGACTGTAATTAGAATCTATATCCACTACTTTTAAAAGTTCTACGTTTTCCAGACGCAGAATCTTTTCAATATTTTTGGGAACAACAAAGGAATCCTCCTGAGTAATAATTATTATTTTCATCGTTGTTTTTTGATTAATTATTTATTATACTATTGATGTGTTTATAATATTTTTCAGTAACCTTTTCTTTGGTATAATCTTTTTGTACCATATTAAATCCTTTCTCCCCCATTTGTTTTAGCTTATTTCTGTGATTCAAGGCGTCCTGCAGTACATTAAACAATTCTTCATTAACATTATTCGACGAATTTTCAATCAAAAACGCAGCATCTGTATTTTCCAGCAGATCATATAGAGGTGTATTCTTATTACTGATTACCAGTAAAGGTTTTTTACAGGCCATAATTGTATAGACTTTGGAGGGAAGACCATCTTTTTCCAATTTTTTATTCATAAAAATAAAATGCAGATCTGCATAATTAATCATATGAGGTATCGTCTCTCTCGCCTGATAATCAATTAAACTTATATTATCCAGTTTATGTGTTTCAATTTGTGCCTTAAGCCATGATCTACAGGCTCCATCTCCAATAACAAAATAACTGACAGGCATTGCTTTTGTTTTTTTTGCAATTTCTATAAGTGGAATCCAATCCTGGGCAAAACCAATATTTCCGGCATACATTACTTTCAAATTATCGCTAACGGGAAATAATTGAGCGTCAACTACCGGATGTTCTATTGGATGATAAAGTTCCGTATCTACAAAATTAGCAATAATCTCAATCTTATCAGGGTTCTCAACTCTTGGAATCAATGTATTTTTAAAATTCTGATCAATCGTTACCAATGAATCTGAGTGTTTATAAACAAACTTTTCAAGCTTTTTAAGAATATTTAAAACAAACTGAGATTTCATTTTACCCTGGTTCACAAAAAAGTCGGGATAAATTTCCTGAACGTTATAGATAAACTTCGCCTTTTTTAGTTTTGCCAATGCAATAGATACTACTGCAATAGTAAGAGGTGGTGAAGGGCTGATAATAACATCAACATTTTTAATTCGCATTCCAAGAAAAAAAGATAGCAAATGCCAGTAAATCATAATAAAGCCTCTTAAAAGAACACTCTCATATTTTTTCTGAGGCACATGATATACTTTGATACCTTTATAATTACTGGAATAATAAAGGCCTAGAAATCTTTTTTTAAATTTTGTTTTGCCCTGATCAACCTTGTTATAATGCGGCATTGTTGAAAGAACTTCTACTTCAAAGCCGTTCTTTTTTAAATTATATGCAATATCATTATAAAGATAAGCGGTAGAAACAGCATCAGGAGCAAAAACAATACTGTGGATGAGTACTTTTTTAGCCATAACTCTATTTTCTCCAGACCACTCTGTTTACATAATCGGTATAACTAAGGATGATTCTTACCATCTTTTCAGAAACATTCGGCATAGAATAATCTGATACCGGTCTGTAATTTCTTTCATTACCTGTTTTTTGCTGCTGAAGCTGAACCAGTCCCTGTAAAATTCTTTCGGGAGATAAGCCTACCATCATCACCGATGCTTCTTCCATTGCTTCAGGTCTTTCATGTGCTTCTCTGATATTAAGCGCTCTGAAATTAAGAATCGAAGATTCCTCCGAGATCGTACCTGAATCTGATAATACCGCATAACTTCTCATTTGAAGTGCATTATAATCATGAAAACCCAGAGGTTTTAGAAACTGTATTTCAGGTCTTACAGATATCTTCATTTTATCAATCATATTTCTCGTTCTTGGATGAGTAGAAACAATGATCGGATATCCGAATTTTTCTGCAATTGCATTAAGGCTTTCCATCAATCCCAGAAAATTCTTTTCAGAATTTATGTTTTCTTCTCTGTGCGATGAAACTACAAAATATTTTCCTTCTTCCAGATTTAATCTTTTCAGCACATCAGAACTTTCTATCTGTGGTAAATAATGATTTAACACCTCAAACATCGGAGATCCTGTTTTGATAATTCTGTCTGCAGGCAATCCTTCTTTTAACAAATATTCACGCGCTATATCAGAATAGGTAAGGTTGATATCTGATGTATGGTCAACAATTTTACGGTTAGTTTCCTCCGGCACTCTCTGGTCAAAGCACCTGTTACCGGCTTCCATATGGAAAATAGGAATTTGTCTTTTTTTAGCCGGAATTGCGCAGAGGCATGAGTTGGTATCTCCTAAAACAAGGAAAGCATCTGGCTGCAATTCTTCTAAAAGCGGATCAATCTTGATCAGGATATTCCCAACTGTTTCTGTAGCTGATTTCCCGGCTGCTTCCAGAAAATAATCGGGCTTTCTTAATCCAAGATCTTCAAAGAAAATCTGGTTAAGCTCATAGTCGTAATTCTGCCCTGTATGGACAATGATATGTTCTACAGCTTCGGATGTATCCAATGCTGATAATACTCTTGATAATCTAATGATTTCCGGCCGTGTTCCCACGACGGTCATTACTTTTAGTTTTTTCATCATTACAAAATAAAATTATTGATATAAATACCGTTGAAAAAGTCCAGAATTCCAAATTGGCAAAGAGACTGTAGGAAGTCAGGACAAGAACAAAATATTGTATAAAAAACAAAATAAACGGCAAGTAGTATCTATTCTTATTAATAAAAGTTAACCTGAACTTCCATAGATCCTTAAAATAAAAAAAGAACAGAATAATTCCGACCATTCCCATACTCATCAGAATTTCCACAAAAATATTATGCGGATACAGTCCATCTTCAAATAAAATACGTCCCCCAAAAGGTATATTATTTTTAAAAACATCCCAGCCTTTTGCTAAGTAATATGATCTTCCGGATCCTCCTCCTTCAAAAATAGCACTATACATTCTTTCAACAAATTCAAAATTAGCTAAATATGTCTTATTTAAAACATATATACCTATAATAAAAAGAAGTGTAGCAAGAATTAATGCCAACCAGTATTTTAATTTGTTAACATACAATAGTATTATAAATAAAATAATGAAGGCAGCCAGCATAGGGCTTCTTGCGGAGGAACTAAATACAGTAAAGGCCCCTATAAGTATCCCTAAAACAGGTTTAATCTTTTGTGGTGAAAGAAAATAATAATATACAGATATTATCAATAAAGATAAGCCATAATGTCCGGTACTAATATAATATCCGGCAAATATCCCACTTGATTTTTCAAAAGCCTGGAAGACTATTATGGTATATATACAGCTTATTCCTAATATAATTAATAAGAAATTAAATATTAAACTGTTCAGCCTTACGACAATCTCTTTTGAAAAACTGATACTTAAAACAGCAATATAAGGTATAAGATTCAGACAAATAATTCTGATATAAATCTGCTGTTCATTATTTAATGTTTTCTGTAAATAAGTATCTGTTTTAAAACTATAAACTGCTTTTATAAAATAAAACAGCCAAAAAAGAATCGTAAAAACAACGGTGGTCTTCCTTTTCTTTATCGTGTCAAAATTTACGTAAATAAGATAAAAACTTATAAAGAGCAGAATAACACGAAAAGGAACCGAAAAGAGTGTATTCGGGGCATTAAAAGGAACTGCGAGTGAGTAGAAAAAGATATACCCAAAAGTCAGAAAAAAAATAAAAATATACTCAATATAATTTTTCTTTATCGTGATCATATTAGACATTTAAAAAGTAAGTATCCGCATCTTCCGGATTGAATGGTTCATTGATCCAAAAAATAGTATAGAGCTCTTCATTGCCTATATTCTTAATATTGTGGGTATACCAGATAGGCATATCTACGTAAGCAGGCTCATTACCATCCAGATAAAAATCCAGCACTTCCTCTGTGTCTATTTTTCTTAACTGTATTAAAGCCTGTCCCTTAATCACTGCAAATCTTTCTATTTTTCTGGTATGGAAATGATTTCCCCTTGTAATTCCGGGAACTGTTGTAGAGAAAGAACACTGCCCCCCGATTCCTAAACGAATTACTTCTACAAAAGCACCTCTTGGATCTACATGCTGTGTAAATTTTACAGGATAATGATTTTTAACATCAAAATAACATCTGAAAGTATTGAACAGGTTTAAATCAAATTTGGTTTTTAGTTCCGGAATTTCTCCGTTTTCAAAATAAAGATGCTTATAGTGATTTAATTTTTCCAGTACTTCTGAAACTTTATTGACAGAAGTATGGGAAACTTCGTACAATTCATTGGTTTGCCCTGTATAGATATTATTTATAATTTCCTGAACAAGTTCTCCTACATAAATAAGTCTGACTTCTCCGTCAATATCAATACCCGGAGTTTCACCGTGAGTAAGTTTATGGCAGAAAGTTGCAATGAAGGAATTATAATTTGGTTTCCCAAAAGGTCCGAAAACATTCGGAATTACCAGTCCTGTAAAGATGCCTCCGGATTTTTTTGCCCATTCTGAAAATAGCTCTCTTCCTTCTTTCTTAGACTTTCCATATAAATTATCTTTTTCTTCCTGAGAAGAGGATGAAAACAGAACATGAGCTTTTGATCCTGTTCTTTCTAAAGAAGCGATCAATTCTTTAACTAAATTGATATTATTTTCAAAAATAACTTCTGGATCCGGATAACGATTCATGGCCGCCAGATGTACCACAACATCACATTGCTCCACAAAATGATCTAATTTCTCAGGGTTATTGAAAAATTCCTTTTTAAATTCGATTCTTTCAAATTCTTCCGGTTTTAACCCTAATGTATTATATAAATGGGATCCTACAAACCCATTCTGTCCCGTAATTCCTATTCTTTTCATTTTATAAATTTTCGAAATAATCTATAGGGAAACGATAATCATCATGTATTTCCCCTAAAGAATAATTTGCCATTACTAATAATTTTGATGCTTTTTCTCCGGACTGAATAGCACTTGCATAGCCTGCGGGAACGTGGAGCACATCCAATTTGCCGGCATCTAACTGATATTCTAAAATTTCTAATCCTTTGGAAGGCATAGACCAGTCATCAATTTTGATTAACCTTATAGTAAAACTTCCTGACAAAGCCGAAAACCAACGTTGCTCAACCTTATGTCCTGTCCATCCTCTGATAAACTGCGGATCAGTATTTTCTATATAGTAAATTCTTTTAATTTCAGATGCATCAAAGCTATTATTAAAGAAAAGACTTCCTCTTTCATCCGAATATTTCCCTCCTATGAAAACCTCAGGTACATTCATTAGATATTATATTTTATTAATCAGGGTATTGTAATAAATCTTCTCCTAAAACTTCTTTACGGATCAGAGGTAATTTTAATAACAGTTTCTTCATCCCTTCCACATCCTGCTGTTCCGTATTATGGGAATGATAGTCTTCTATTTTTGAGATGTCCTCTACCCCTTCTGAAAAAAACTGTGCATAATTCAGATCTCTGTTATCAGCAGGAATTCTATAGAAATTTCCCATATCTTCGGCTTTTAACATTTCCTCACGGGTACATAGCGTTTCATACAGTTTTTCACCATGTCTTGTTCCTATTATTTTAATCTGATTTTCAGCCTTAAACATTTCTTTTAAAGCCTGTGCCAGATCACCGATAGTTCCTGCCGGGGCTTTGTTGACAAACAGGTCTCCGGAGTTACCATGTTCAAATGCAAATAATACAAGCTCCACCGCCTCTTCAAGAGACATCAAAAATCTGGTCATATTAGGATCCGTAACAGTTATCGGATCTCCGCTTTTGATTTGTTTGATAAACAAAGGAATCACAGATCCTCTTGAAGCCATTACATTTCCGTATCTTGTAAGACAAACGACGGTTTCTTCAAGATTTCTGGATGCTGCTACGGCAACTTTTTCCATCATAGCTTTGGAAATCCCCATTGCATTAATTGGATAGGCAGCCTTATCTGTACTTAAACAGATCACTTTTTTCACCTTATTCCTTGCAGCTGCATCAATAACATTTTGTGTTCCTTCTACATTTGTTTTTACGGCCTGCATCGGAAAAAATTCACATGATGGAACCTGCTTCAGTGCTGCTGCATGAAAAACATAGTCCACACCTCTCATTGCTGGTTCAATACTGTTATAATCTCTTACATCCCCTATATAAAATTTGAGTTTATCATTTTTAAACTGATTTCTCATATCATCCTGTTTTTTCTCATCACGAGAAAAAATCCTGATCTCCTTAAAGTGGTCTGTATTGATGAACTTTCTTAAAACAGCTGTCCCAAATGAGCCTGTTCCGCCTGTAATAAGAAGTATTTTATCTTTTATATGCATAGTAATATTTTTTTCCTTATCATATTGATAATTTTCAAGAAAGCTTTGAGGGAAACAAGCATCGATCTCAGAAGAATTATTTCATATGATGATTAGTTATTTGTGTCTTAATTTTTCTTTTTCTTCAAAGGAAGGATAATTAATGAGTACAGCTTTATACACTCCTTTAAATACGAATAAGCTTCCCGCGGCAACACCAATGATACCATGCTTATCTATTATCTGCTTTATATCATTTAAAGATCCCGCTCCTCCTAAAACCGTAAGAGGCAATGAAATTTTCTCTCTTATTTTATCTATTAATCCCATGTCATATCCTTTCATTACACCGTCCTGATCAATTGAATTGATGATAATTTCTCCGGCTCCCAGTTTCTGAGCTTCTTCTGCAAATTTAAAAGGATTAATTCCAGTGGATTTTTTGCCATTGTGAGTGTAAACCTCGTATCCGCCAAATAATTTTTTCTTTACATCCAAAACAACGATAACACTTTGTGAACCTACTCTTTCTGCAATCTGAGTGATCAACTGAGGATTTTGAAGAACAGCAGAAGAAAGTGCAATTTTTTCTATTCCAAGTCCAAAAATTTTCTGGGCTTGCTCTACAGTTCTTACCCCACCTCCATAGCAAAGGGGCATTCTGGATTGATTGGCAATTCTTTCAATCAGACTATAGTTAGGTTCCAGCCCTTTTACAGTAGCGTCTATGTCAAATATAGCAAGTTCATCAACTTCTTTTTCATTGAAAATTCTTACTGCATTGATGGGATCTCCTACATATTTGGGATTCTTAAAATTGACGGTTTTTACAAGTCCGTTATCTTGTATCAGAAGGGAAGGTATAATTCTGGGTCTTAACATGGACTCTTAAAGTTTTGCAAAATTGTGTAACAAAATCTCACCATAATGGTGACTTTTTTCCGGATGAAATTGTATTCCGAATTTATTTTCATGATGGGCAGCAGAAGCAAATTCTCCTCCATATTCTGTAACCGCCATGATATCTTCGCTATTATTACATTCAAAATAATAGGTATGAAGGAAATAAAATATTGAATTATCTTGTAATCCTTCAAAAAGCCCTACATCTTTCACAGGCTTCACGTCATTCCAGCCCATATGAGGTAATCTGGTTACCTGCTGAATTTTTGTTTCGTCAAATTTCTTAACAGTAGCATCAATCCATTTAAGGCCTTCCATGATTCCTTCATCACTTCTGTTTGCCATCATCTGCATTCCTACACAGATGCCAATAACAGGTACTTTTTGATTGAGTACCAGCTCATCAAGCTTTTCCCTCATTCCCGAATTATTCAGCTGGGTCATTGCATGATCAAAATGCCCTACGCCCGGCAAAATCAATTTTTGAGCTCCTTCTAAATCTTCTTTTGTTTTGGCAACTTTAACGGGCACGTCTACTCTTTTGTAAACATTTACAAAAGCATTAATGTTTCCTACCCCGTAATCGATAATTGTAATCATCTGAATAATCTCTTTTCTAAGCCCAACTTCTGCATAGTCTGAGCACCAAATTTGATAATGCCCATCTTATTTTTATAGTCTTTATATGTTTTATTTTTTCCTTCGAAGATCTGTTGCAGTTCTTCTTTCGTAAGGTCCAGCTTATTCGCAACATATTCAAATTCTTTCTGCAAGAATTCTTCTGAAAGTTCGGGTCTTGAAACTCTGTCCAAAGCTTCTTCCCTGGTCATCTGTCCCGTAAGAATCAGTGAAGAAAAGTGTGCTTTTCTTTTTTCGTAACCGAATTTTCTCGGCAACCAATAATCTTCATAAAAACGGGTAAATCTTGATTCGTGGTGCTTATGCTGGAAAGGTTCCCAACCAAACTTTTCCACTAAAAGAGATTCGGCTTCCTTTTTATGAAACGGAACAAGATTCAGAGGTTTGAATACTTCCATTCCATATACATATTTGTAGAGAATTTTATAGGAAAGAATATCAACCAACGGAAATGTTTTAAGAGGTCTTTTACCAAACTTCGAATGAATATCTTTTACTAAGGTGGTGTCAATCCCGGGAAAGCCTCCCCATTCTTCAGGCTCTCTGCAGCATTCTGTAGAAAAATTACTTCCTGTAAGTACGTAATTGATTTTATTTTTTTTTGCAAATTTATATAAGGCAGAAAAGAAAGCATAATCCTGCGGTAAATCCTGATCAGAGATTTGAGATTTCAGAAATGCAACCTGCAGGTCTTTCATTTCTTCCCAATTGATTACTTCAGTATATAAATCCAGATTCAGACCATTGATCAGTTTTTCAATATTCCCCACTGCTTTATCTGTATTCCATCCTGCATCAACATGAAAAATCAAAGGACGAATCCCCATAACTTCTTTTGCTATATAAGCCGCATAAGAACTGTCTAATCCTCCACTTAGACCGATAATACAATCAAAATCTTTATTTTTAGATGTTTTTTTGATTCTATCAGCAATTTTCATCAACTCATCGTATCCTTGCTGATCTGTATGCCAGTTGGGTTCTATATTTTCTTTAAAATTGGTATAATAATCACTTTCTCCCTTTTCATTAAAAATAATATTAGGGTCTGTAGTGTCCATTATAGTTTTTGTACAGATCTGATATGGTCTCGTTTGTTCCATTATTTGTGATTATTTTTTTCAATTTTATTGTTTGAAATAACATTGGTATTTCCATCAACTTCTCGAAATGCTATACTTTCATCTGTCACAGATATCCCTGAACTTCTTTTAATAATGTTATTCACAAAAGTATTATTTTTAATTTTATTTTCTATTTGTTTTTCTTTTTTTCCTGTTCCTCTAAAAAACAATAAATCTTTATCAGAAACAATATAATTATTTTCTATTCTTATATTACTTCCGGTAGATTGATTCAAATAGTCTTTTATTTTCCATTGATCCTTGATGTACTGAAGTCCAGTATTTTCAAAATAACCTTTAAATACAACTTCCCCAATATTTTCAAAATGATTATCTTTTACCGTTACATCGTTTACATTCACAAAATATGCTCCTGAACGTCTTGTATTTTTTACAAAATTAGAATTAAAATTAGAATTAAAGCTATAGTCATTCACAAATCCATACATGTAAGATCCGTCTATTATGTTATTTTCAACAGTTGTATTCACTGATCCACTTGTTGAGATAGCACCTGCAGGAAGACTTTCGCTTTTATCTGAATTTCGTAGTGTATTGTAAACCTTATTTCCCTTTACAAGAGAGTTCATCGATTTCATCAAATAGATTCCCATTCCTTTTACAGTGAGTCTGTTCCCTGTTTCTCCTATGTTTCTTATCTCATTATCCAATATTTTACTTCCTGTAAGGGAAATATCTGTATAGACTGATTCATACGAAATAATTCCATAATTCAAACAGTTGGAAATCTTATTCAAAGAAAATGTATTATTCTTACCATGTCCAATAATACCTGCTCCTATTTTTAAAACATTGTTTCCATCTATTTCATTGAGAGTAATAAGATTATTTTCATGAAAGTATCCATCTCCAGAATATCCAAGCATAATCCCTGCTTCATCTCCAATTTCTTTCATATACATGGCAGGTTTAGAAATGTGATTTCCTTTTATCAGATTATTTTTACATCCTTTTTTACTGTATGACAGAAATATTGAAAGACCGCTTATATTTTCGAAAGAACAGTTGACTACTTTACAATTATCGGTATCTGCTAACTGGACTCCAAATCCTGTATAATAGGTTGTTGCAGACTTTCCATTTCCTATAAATTTACCATTCTGCACGACACAGTTATTATGAATAAAAAGTAAGATTCCATTTTCGTTGGATGTTGTGGTGATCTGTGATCCTTTGGTAAATTCTATGGTAGTATTATTTCTTTTAGAAACTAATGTTTGATTTACTACAAAATTCCCATCTAAAATAATGGTTAGATTTTTTGAAGTATTGTTATCCATAGCATTTTGAATAGCTTGAAAATCATTAGCTCCGGGTTTAACAACAATTTTCAATACCTCTTGATTAGTTTGCCCCTGAACCAACAGAATAACTCCACAAAAGAGAATACTTAATATGATTTTGCAAAATCTGTGTGTATGCGTTTTTTTATAATTTCTGTTTACTCTCATAAATTCATTAATTAAAACTTCAAAAGATATGATGATATTTTAAATTCCTAGTTTTCTCTTGTATAAATCAATATATTTTGTAAAATTTTTTCTTTTATCAAATAACTCTTCAGCCCTTGAACGACAGTGAATTGAATAATATTTTTTTGTTTTACTTTTAATTTCATAAATAGCCTCTATAAGCTGATCAGCATTCTGCTTATCTACAACAATACCTGTTTTTTCATTCACAGCTTCCGGAGACCCTCCCGATCTAAATGTAATCACAGGTGTACCACATGCCTGAGCTTCTAAATTTGTAGTGGGAAAAGTATCTTCTAATGTCGGATTTAGAAAGACATCCGCTAAGGAATAATACCCGACAAGTTCCTGAATATTCTCCGTACGTTCCAACCCAATAACATTGGAAGGAAGTTTTCTAATTTGATTTTTACTCAGTCCTATTAAAATAATTTGAAAATCAGAATTCAGTTTTCCTGCAAGCTCTACAAAATATTGTAATCCTTTTTTTTCAGTCCATGGACTTGCTACACCAAGTATAACAAATTTTCCTGAAGACAAATGCTTTTCCTTTAATAAACTACTGTCTCTGTAGAAAAATGTATCGATATCAATGCCATTCTGAATTACTTCAATATGATTTTTCTGTAAAAAAGATTTTTTGGTTTCGTCCCCTAACCAATTGGATACCGGAACAATTGTTAAATTTTTGACAGAATTAAATAGTCTTTTTTTATCAATATAATTTTGATATGAATTATCCTTATAAGATTTCGGATATTCAGAAATCTGTGGGCACTCCTTGCATTGAGATTGCCATTTTTGACAACCTACAAACTCATAGTGTGCGCAGTGGCCAGTAAATGACCAACAATCGTGAAAGGTCCAAATAACAGGTAAATCTGCCTGTTTAAGAAAATTAAATAGAATATCAATGTTTATAAAATATCCATGAACATGCTGTAAATGAATAATATCCGGATCAACTTCTTTTATTTTATCAATAAGTTTTTTTGTAGCCTTTTTAGAAGCAAACCCGTGCTTATCTGTTAATCGGGTATAAATTACATGATAGTAAAGATCTTTCGCTGAACCTATTTTATAAGAAACAGAACTGCTGGGCTGATGATCTCTTGCATAAGCAATATAACTTTCCCAGCCATTAACTAAAACTGCTTCTCCAATTTGCTCTGCTATTCGTCCAACAGAACCTACATTTAACTCACTACTGATCTGAAAGACTTTTATAGACATATTTATTTTCTATGAAACTTATTATATTCATTGACCATAACATCTGTAAAACTCTGAGCTATTGGCACATAATTGTAATATTCCAAAATATTTGCTCTAGCATTCTTTTGGCTTTGTTCGAAAAGATTAGGATCCATCTCTGCAAATTGAATAATTTTATTTCTGAAGTCTTCGATATTTCCCTCCTCAAAAATAAGTCCTTTGTTATTAGAAACTCTGTCTACATTAATTTCATTCTTTTCTAAAACAACTGGAACTCCACTAGATTGAACTTCAAAATAGCTCATACTACATTGTTTTGGAAAAACAGCTATATCTGCAACCTTATAAAATTTCTCAAGATTAGCATAAGTCTGCGTAGGAAATCTTAATATATCATTTTCAGATTCTGAAAGTACTTTTTCTACTGAATGTCCATAATCATCATTAGCTGTAGTTCCAACGATTATAATTTTTAAAGTTTTATTAGTTTTTAGTTTAAATTTATGTTTTAAACTATTTGCTAAAAATAAGCCTCCTTTATAAACATCAAGTTTTCCCGCATATAATACAACAAAATCATCATCAGACAACCCCATTTCTTTTCTGTAAATTGCTTTTTTTTCAGCATCAGGTTTAAAATAATCTGTATCTGTACCAAAAGAAAGCAAATGCGTTTTTTCTAATGGAATCCTAAAATGTTTTTCAACAAAATCCGAATCCACAACCCTAATGAGTGGGATTTGATTTTTTAAAATTATGGGAGTAATAAATGTTCTAAAAAAAGTCCTAAAGGCTTCTCTTAATTTATTTTTAGAAGCCATCTCTAACATATGACAATCCAGTACATATGGAACATTCATTTTTTTATAGTTCCATAACAAATTCATCCCAGTTAATGTGTCTTCGCCATGAATAAATAAGACATCAGGATTCAAAGACTTAATATATTTATTAAGTCCTTTTTTAAATATTGCTCTGCTACTATACCAACAATAAGTCGGATATCTCAATATCTTTACTCCAGTCTCTTGATAATATTTCTCGTCTCTTTCTTTTATATTTTCTTTACCAAAAAAACTAACTAAAAAATCGGGTACATTATCCAGTTCAGATGTTACAATAATGACTTCATGACCCTGTTTCACTTGCAATCTACCTAATAGATTAAGCTGATAGCCTGCGTCCGGATGTACAAAATCCTCAACATGTACAAATTTCATTTTCAATAATTTTGAAGTTCTTTTAAAATTAATTCTCCCGTTTTTCCATCACCATAAAGCTGATCATTAAAATCTTTTTTGATAGTTTTAATTTGATGGTAGTTTTCTAAAATATCCTTTTTGTTGATTTTGGATAATACATTATAGCCATAATCCACCAATTCAACCCATTCTGTTTGATCACGCAATATCAGACAAGGCTTTTTGAAGAAATAAGCTTCTTTTTGCAACCCTCCGCTATCAGTAATTACAAATTTTGCATGCTGAAGACACCAAATCATTTGGAAATACCCAAAAGGTTCAAAAAATAAAATATTAGCATACTCTTTTTCATAATCGGCATTTAACTCTGATAAAAGTAATCTAGTACGCGGATGTATTGGTAATACTATTTTTGTTTCAGAGCCAATTTCATTTAAAGATTCAAAAATAGTTGATAACCTTCGGGCATTATCAGTATTATCGGCTCTATGAATCGTACAAAGATTAAATTGTTCAGGCAAATTAAAATCTGGCTTACGACTTTTATGTGCATAATAAATAGATGCATCTAACATGATATCGCCAGTTTTAAATATTTTTTTATCTTCAAACTTTTCAAATCCTTCATTAACTAAGTTGTTCACTGCATTGTCTGTAGAGCAAAACAGAATATTGCTTACCCTGTCTGTTAATATCCTGTTGATCTCTTCTGGCATTCTATTATTAAATGATCTAAGCCCTGCCTCAACATGTGCTAGTTTTATATGCATTTTTGAAGCTACTAATGCTCCTGCCAAAGTAGAATTTGTATCGCCATATACTAAAATCCAATCTGGGTTTTCTTGTTGTACCACTTTTTCGATCTCAGCCATCATTTTCCCCGTCATTTCACCATGAAATTTGCTTTTCACCTGCAGATTATAATTAGGTTTTGGAATATTCATCTCTTCAAAGAAAATATCAGACATATTGCTGTCATAGTGTTGTCCTGTATGGATAAGAACTTCTTCTACACCTTCTTGCCCGGCAATTAGACGGCTAAGCACAGCAGCTTTTACAAATTGAGGCCTAGCCCCTATTATTGTTAGGATTTTCATTAATATATGGGTTATTTATTGATGTATTAAACATTAATATTAAAAATAAGAATAAAGCTCCTCCTGTAAATAAAGAAGAGAATAATGACGTATTAAGAACAGAAATTATATAGGGGATTAATGTTAATATTAAAAAAAGTAAATTATAATTTTTACTAATCCTGTTAAAAAAAATAAAAATTATAAATAATATAACACTTGATACTACAATTCCCAAATCTCCTACAGCTGCTATTCCATCAGTTGCCCAAAAGTTAGCATTAGCGTTCATTTCATCTCCCCAATAATAATTTCCGACTGCCTGCCCCAAAGCCTTTCCAGGATAAGGATAGGACTGACTAAGAAAATTAATAATATTAATGTGACTAAAATATGTATGAGGATGATCCGTAAAAAAATAATGGTAATGAAGTGTTAATGAACCACTATTTCCAATGGTTCTCATCCAAAATAAGGCTGTAATTGAATTAAAATCAAGTACTAATGTAATAGTCATAATTATAATTAGGCCTAATCCCATAAAAGTAAAAGAAGATTTTAAGCTTCTATTTTTAAGGGTTTTATACATAATAAAGATTACAAAAGGAAACACAAGCGCCGTTTTAGAGGCAAATGCCATATAAATAATTATACTTGCTAACAGCCCTACAATAATGTATATTTTCTTTTTAGAAAATAAGCCATAAGCTAAACAAACAGGAATAAACATATACGCCAGCCATGAGGAAATATATGCTGTAAAAACATCAGCCCCTAATTCTGATGTTGCAGAACGCTGCTCATAGACATCTTCAAAAGCTACTAATTTTAAACTACTTCCAAATTTGACAATCATATATAACGTGGATAAAATAGTAGCTATAAGCAATACTTTAAAAAAATCTATATTAGAAGGGATAACAATTTTCGTTTTAAATGTCACGCGGTCTGCATAAAACAATAAGCACATCCCAAAACAATATAAAAACTGAAGATAGGCTACATAGGAATCATCACCATCATAATCAATATAAAAAGTTATCTGTATAGGGATATATAATAAAAAAAATATAAAAATACAAATAAAAGCAGAGATTGTACTCACCCCACGAAATAAATAGATAGGTAAGATAGACAAGGCAAAGCTATAAATCATAAAAGAATAGTTTGTCAATCTTGATTCATTTACTTCAAACCCCGCATAACCAAAAAAAGGGTTCAGAAATATCATATATCCCTGATAAAAAAGTATTGCATATAACAAGGCTATTAAATAATATGCCGTTCTTTTTTCAAATATCTTCATAATCCTTTTTTTGAGAAGTTATAAGAGTAATATAACAATACTATATTAAAGAATAAAGAATTAATACAAAAAAGTATTAAGGAATAGTATGGGTCTTTGAAAATTGAATATCCTAAATATATCATAAAAATTCCACCTAATGCTAGTAAAATCTGAATCCACATCAAAAGTTTCTGTTTTTCAACTATATAAAAAATACTATTTAATGGAGTTGCTATAAATTCTACCATAAGCAATGCAGATAAAATTCTTGCAAAATAACCTGCCTGCAACCAATCTTTCCCAAAAAACCATTCAAAAAGAAATGGTGAAAATATAAATATTATTAGATATATAGGAAAAGACATAACTGCTAACTTTTTAAAAGTAGATATATACAGATTCTTACAATTACCTTTGTCTCTTAATTCATCTATAGCTTCATTTCTAAAGACATTGGCTATTGAACTTGTAATAATAATATTAGGTAATCTAAGCATTCTATTTGCCATAGCAAAAAAACCTACTATTGTTGTGTTATAAAGTACTGAAAATACAATGGGGATAAATTGCTGGCTTGCAGTAAGAGACAAATCTGAAAGAATCATGTATCGAGGAAAAGAACTATATTCTTTAGCTATAGCAAAAGTAGACAGTTTAAAAAAGTCCTTCCAAAAAATTTCGTGTGATCGTATTACTAAAAATAAACAAGATAAAATTACTCCTATAATTAGAGAAAAAATCATTCCTGATTTAACATGCAGATATCCAAATATTAAACTAAATAATGCTGTACAACAAACTTGAATTGCATTAGCGAATGTTATTTCCTTATATTTTTTAAATCTTTGAAACCAATATCCCAATCCTGAATAAACCGCAATAAAGAAGATATATACCGGCGATAACCATGCTGTTCTTTCTTTTAAAAACCCAGCACTATCTTGGATATTAAAAATGTCTTTCAAAAGAAAAATAACTCCAAAATAGCATATTGATATAGTAAAACCTAATTTAACAATAAGTAAAAAAATTAGCTTTGCTTTTGCATCATTCTCTGGTAAACCGATTGCAAATTCATATCTGCCTGTCGATAGTACTGCAAAAAAAACTGAAATACTAGTAAATACAGATAACACACCAAAATCTGCAACAGAAAACAATCTGGATAATAGTGGTGAAGTTGCTAGAACAATTGCCTGACTAACAACTGTACCTAAAGCTAATGTTGTAACATTCCTAAAAAAAGGATTATTTAATATTGTATTGAATAAAGCTTTCAAGATTTAATAAAATTCTTATTTTAACTGATAGATTCGTTCAATAATATCTACAACTTTCATCCCTTCAAGTGCATTGGTTGTAATAGTATTCCTTCCTTTTAATACATCTACTACATTTTCAATAATATAATGATGATTGGCTGCAGATCCTTTATATGCTCCATAATCATTCCCCGGGTTTGTAGGGGGTAACTCCGGCATTATATAATCTTTCACTTTACAGATTTCCACTTTATCCATATATTGGCCACCTATTTTTACGGCGCCATTTTCAGCAATAATGGTCATAGAACTTTCAAGATTCTGATTCCATACTGAAGTAGAATAGTTTAGAGACCCCATCCCACCGTTTACAAAATCAAAGTTCACAAAGCCTGAATCTTCGAAGTCAGTAAGATTTGTGTGGTTAAAATCTGCAAATTTTGCCTGAATATTGGTAATATCACCAAACAACCAGTACATAATATCGATAAAATGCGAAAATTGTGTGAATAGCGTTCCTCCATCCAGATCAAGCTTCCCATGCCATGATTCAGGTTTATAATATCTTTCATCACGGTTCCAGTAGCAATTAAGCTGAACCATGTATATTTTACCAAGTTTTCCGCTCTCTACCATTTCTTTTATCCATGCAGAAGGTGGTGAGTATCTGTTTTGCATTACTGCAAAAACCTGTTTATGCTTGTGCAGAGCCTGAAAAATAAGTTTTTCAGCATGTTGTTTTTTAAGAGCCATTGGCTTTTCTACTACTACATGCTTTCCAGCGTCTATTACTTTATAAGACTGCTCAAAATGGAATCCGTTTGGAGAAGCAATATTAACAACATCCACATCAATCCCGGAAGTCAGGAATTCATCCAGTGAAGCAAAAAAGGGAACATTATAATTTTCAATTCCAAGGACAGATTTATCTTTAACATCAATTAATCCTACTAGTTCACATTCGTCATTCCTTGAGATCATTTCGGCATGTCTTTTTCCGATATGCCCGCAGCCCACTACTGCAAATTTTATTTTTTCACTCATTTGTATGTTTTAAATTTTTGAAACTTTATTATTTTCTAATTTGTATTTTTCTCCGCTTTCTTCACAAACGGCAATATTTTCTGCGTCAAACTGAAGTCTGTGCCCGAATTCGCTCATCCATCCCATCTGTCTGGCAGGGTTTCCTACTACCAATGCATAGTCAGGAACTTCTTTGGTAACCACAGCTCCTGCGCCAATAAAAGCATACTGACCTATATTATGCCCACAAACAATAGTGGCATTAGCTCCTATGGAGGCGCCTTTTCCAACATGTGTTTTCAGATATTCATTTTTTCTGTTCACTGCACTTCTTGGATTTATTACATTGGTAAAAACCATTGAAGGTCCTAAAAACACATCATCTTCACATGTTACTCCTTCATAGATAGAAACATTATTCTGAACTTTCACGTTTTTCCCCAAAACTACTTTAGGTGAAATAACAACATTCTGTCCAATATTACATTTTTCTCCCAAAATGCAACCTGTCATAAGATGTGAAAAGTGCCAGATTTTGGTTCCGTTTCCTATTTGACATCCTTCGTCAATAACGGCAGTTTCGTGTGCAAAAAAATCAGACATATCTGCTTTATATTAGTTAAAATAATTCTTAATTTCCATAATAATAACATCCAGTACTTCCTGGTCAAATTCTGTATGAACAGGAAGAGAGAGAACTTCTTTGCAAAGCTGTTCTGTAACCGGAAGGCTAAAGCTTTCATCCACATATTGAAGAAAAGCTTCCTGTTTATAAAGAGGCAAAGGATAGTATATCATACTTGGAATATTCTTTTCTGCCAAATACTTTTGTAATCCGTCTCTTTGTCCGTTTTTCACTCTAAGGGTATACTGATGAAATACATGTGTAGAATTTCCTGCTCTCTCAGGAATCTGAATTTCAGCAATACCCGTAAGGTTTTTATCATAATAATCTGCCATTCTGTTTCGGGCAGCTGAATATTCATCCAGATGCTTAAGCTTAACTTTCAATACAGCAGCCTGAATGGTATCTAATCTTGAGTTACAACCTAAAACTTTGTGATAGTATTTTTTTTCCTGGCCATGGTTGGCAATCATTCTGATTTTGAAGGCTAATTCATCATCATTTGTCATCAAAGCTCCTCCATCACCATAACATCCAAGGTTTTTTGATGGAAAAAATGAAGTGCAGCCGATATGTCCGATAGTTCCGGTCTTCTTTACTTTCCCATCTGAAAATATATAATCAGAGCCGATTGCCTGAGCATTATCTTCTATAACAAAAAGGTTGTATTTTTCTGCAAATTTAAGAATTTGTTCCATATCAGCACTTTGGCCGTACAAATGAACAGGAACTATCGCTTTGGTGTTGGGGGTAAGATATTTTTCAAGACCTTCCAGCTGTATATCAAAAGTATTTTCATTTACGTCTACCATTACAGGTTTTAATCCTAAAAGACCTATGACTTCTGCAGTTGCTACATAAGTGAAGGCAGGGCAGATTATTTCGTCACCGGGCTGTAGGTTGAGGGCCATCATGGCAATTTGAAGAGCATCTGTTCCATTGGCACAAGGAATAACATGGTTTACCCCAAGATATCTTTCGAAATCGTGTTGAAATTCTTTTACAGCAGGGCCGTTAATAAATGCTGTACTGTCTATGCATTCCTGAATACCGACATCTATGTCTTCTTTTATTTTCTGATATTGACCTTTAAGATCAACCATTTGAATTTTCATCTTTTAGTTTTTGAGTGTATTTACAGGTGTCTTTTTAACTTGTGATAAGCTCACTTATTTTATTTCCTATAGAAAGGCAGGAAGTGGCGGCCGGAGAAGGTGCATTTCTAACATGAATGATATTCCTATTTTTCACTATATCAAAATCATCGATCAACC
Organism: Chryseobacterium amylolyticum; assembly: GCF_051011775.1. NCBI lineage: Bacteria > Pseudomonadati > Bacteroidota > Flavobacteriia > Flavobacteriales > Weeksellaceae > Chryseobacterium > Chryseobacterium amylolyticum. The sequence goes on along the minus strand of NZ_JBPCHX010000002.1, from coordinate 639,155 downwards.
CTCCGTTTCGGTCGCAAGCCTGGGCTCTTACCCCTGCGCCTCCTGGCACAAGGTCATTTTCCTGTATTTCCGGTAAAAGTTTTTGGAGTGCTTTTGTAAAAGCAGATTTGGAAAGTGAACGATGCATTTCTCCCATTCCTGTTTTTCCGTATTTTGCAACAATTTTTCTGAATCCCGGCCATAACATGGTCTGCATGGCTTCGCTGAAATTGAAATCAAAAAAATGGTATCCTTCCTTTTTGAAAGCCAGAACGGCATTGGGACCGGCTTCGATATTTCCATCAATCATTCTGGTAAAGTGGACGCCAAGAAACGGAAAGCTAGGGTCAGGTACCGGATAAATAAGATGTTTTACCAGGTATTTTTTTTCATCCTTGATTTTATAATATTCTCCTCTGAAAGGAATAATGACCACGTCATTTTGTTCGTTGGTCATTTTAGTTACCTTATCAGAATACAATCCTGCGCAGGAAATCAGTTTCTTGGTCTTAAATTCGGAAATATTGGTAGTGACAATAATTTCCGATCCTTTATCAAGGATATTTTTTACTTCATTGTTAAATCTTACTTCTCCTCCTAATTCCTCAAAAAGTTCTTTTATTTTTTGGGCTATTCCAGGATAGTCAATGATTCCGGTTTGAGGGACTCTGATGGCTCTTACGCCTTCACAATGGGGTTCAATTTCACGGAATTCGTCTCTTGAAAGGTACTTTAAATTCTGTAGTCCGTTTTCGACTCCTCTTTTATAGATATTATCTAAAAGTGGTAACTCTTCCTGTGAGGTAGCTACAATTATTTTTCCGCAAAGATCATATCTTATTCCATATTTTTCAGCAAAATTAATCACCGAATTGTATCCTTCAATACAATTTTTAGCTTTAAGGCTACCCGGTTTATAATAAATCCCGCTATGGATCACACCACTGTTATGTCCCGATTGATGTAATGCCACATCGTTTTCTTTTTCTAAAATCAGAATCTTAGAATCAGGATTTTTCAGTTTAGTCTGATAGGCTGTAGCCAATCCTACCAAACCTGCACCAATGATGATGATATCATAACTCATGATCTTTTATAATCTTGCATCTACCAGATTTCTGTCTAGACATGCTTTGGTATCAAAAACCACAGCATTTTCTTTTTTAAGCTGATCCAGATCCATTTCCAGAAATTCATTATGAGATACTGCAATCACTAAGGAATCATACTTTTTCCCTTCCTGAAGGGTATCCAGAATATCAATTCCATATTCGTGCTTTACTTCATCTTTGCTTGCCCATGGGTCATAAATATCCACATTTACCCCATAATCAGCAAGTTCCCGGTAGATATCCACGACCTTGGTATTTCTGACATCCGGACAGTTTTCTTTGAATGTGACTCCTAAAATCAGTGCATTAGAATTTTTAATCACTCCGCCTTTTGCGATAAGTAGCTTCACTACTTTAGCAGCAACAAATTTTGCAATAGAATCATTGACACGTCTGCCGGATAGAATAACATCAGGGTGATATCCCAGCTGTTCTGCTTTGTGCGCAAGATAATAAGGGTCTACTGAAATACAATGCCCCCCTACCAATCCGGGTTTATATTTAAGAAAGTTATATTTCGTACCTGCTGCTTCCAATACGTCATTGGTATCAATTCCCACTCTGTCGAAAATTAAGGCCAATTCGTTAACAAAGGAGATATTAACATCTCTTTGTGCATTTTCAATAGCTTTTGAGGCTTCTGCAACTTTGATGCTGGGTGCTTTATAAGTTCCAGCTGTGATAATTTTTTTATATAATAGGTCTACTTGTTCAGCAATCTCTTCTGTAGAACCTGAAGTTACTTTTTTAACATTTGTAAGTGTATTTACTTTATCTCCCGGATTAATTCTTTCCGGAGAATATCCTACAAAAAAGTCTTCGTTAAATTTAAGTCCTGAATATTTTTCAAGAACCGGCACACATTCTTCTTCTGTACAACCGGGAAAAACTGTGGATTCATAAATAACAATATCCCCTTTCTTTATAATTTCTCCCAACATTTTTGATGCAGAAATCAATGGAGTCAGGTCCGGGGCATTATATTTATCAATAGGAGTAGGAACAGTTACGATGAATATATTGGCTTCCGCAATATCAGATAACCGGCTTGTAGCCTTATAGCCTAAATAACCATTGGATTCGTTATATTTTTTCAGTCCTTTATTTAATTTATCAATATCTGCTTCAAGCGTTATATCCTTTCCGTTATTAAGCTGATCAACACGTTGTGCATTAATATCAAATCCAAAGACAGGATAATGATCTGCAAATTCCAGAGACAAAGGAAGGCCTACATAACCCTGACCAATTATCGCTATTTTATATGTTGTTGTCATTGCTAAATTTATTTTTTATTTTTTGAAACCATGATTGTTCTGCATGGTGGTTATAGCCATAACCATATTTATTGCTATATCCTAAATTTTCCCTGCTTACATCATTAAGTACAAACCCTACATTTGTGATTTTTTTCTGATCAATATTGCTGTTGGCAAAGTCTAACAATGCCTTTTCAGTATACTTAGATCTGGATACATAGATAGTAATATCAGAAAGTTCCGCAATAAGGAAGGTATCTGTAACAAGCAGCAATGGTGCTGTATCCAGAATAATGTATTCATATTTTTCCTTCAGTTGATCCAGAAGAGTCTCATAACGACCGTTGGATAATAGTTCTGTTGGATTAGGAGGAATCATTCCTGAATAAATTACATCCAAGTACGGGTTAAAGGAAGATACATGAATGATATCTTCAAGTTTTGTCTCATCATTGTAAAGATACTCTGTAAGTCCTGCAAGTCCTTTTCTTGCTGGATTATATCTCTGAAGCTGGGGGTTTCTGATATCAGATCCTATGATGATTGCTTTTTTCTTGGGGTTTGCCAGTGTAAGAGCCAGATTCACAGACGTAAATGTTTTCCCTTCTCCTTTTACTGTAGAAGTAACAAATACAACCTTTCCTTTTTTCTCTTTTGAAAGCATGAAATTCATATTGGTGATAAGAATTCTGAATGCTTCCGCCATAGGAGTAATATCGTTCATTTTAACGATTTCGGAATCTCCTTTTTCAAGACTTGGCAATTCGGCAATTATTGGTGCATGTACTAATTTTTCAAGATCATGTTTTGTAACCACTTTATTATTGAATAATTGCTTTAAATAAATAAAAGCAAAAGGAATTAATAATCCTAAAATGAAAGAAATTGCCAGAATAGCCCCGCGCTTTGGTGAGACAGGTGCTCCGGAAGAATAAGCTGCATCAACTATTTTTGCCTTTGGTGCGCTAATAGATTGGGCGATAGCAGTTTCTTCTCTTTTTTGAAGTAATAATAAATATAGATTTTCTTTAATCTGCTGCTGCCTTTCAATACTTCTGAACATTTTCTCAATGGAAGGAAGTTTTGATATCTTTCCAGAAACTATATTTTGTTCTCCTAAATATTCATTTCTTGCCAGTTGAAGTCCTGTTTTGTTTTTCTGAAGGCTTTGCATAATAGAACTACGCATAGCATTAATCTGTTTAGTAACATCTACAACTGTTGGGTTTTCCGGGGTTGCAGACTCCAAAAGTCTGTTTCTTTGTAATACCAATTGATTATATGCAGAAATTCCATTTGTTGCTTCCGCATTATTAAGTCCAACATTGACCGGAAGAACCTGATACTGACCTTGGTTTGAAACATAATTGATCAAAGAGTTTGTAAGCTCTAATTGCCCATCTATCTCCAATTGCTTGGCTCTCGCAGCTGCAGAACTTTCTAAACCTATTTTAGCCTCAGTTTCTATATCGATAATATTATTTTTGGATTTAAAGCTTTCTTTCTGATTTTCAACTTCTCCAAGTTCTCCCGATAATTTTTTGATTCTGTCTTCAATAAAATCCAGTGTCTTCTTGGATTCTAAATTTTTATCAGATATGGCATCATTATTATATGCCACAACTAAATTATTCAGAATATCCTGGGCTTTGACTATCTGTGGATAATTTAGCCCTAATTTTAGTACAGTAGCTTCTTTATTAACCAGATCTACACTTAATCCTCCTTGTAAATCATTTACTTTTGCATCTACCGTAGAAATCTGCAGCTCCAGGTTCTTCATATTAATGCCTAGATTACCCGGATCGAATTCTTTATTTTTTGTTATGATTATATTAGCAAATGGTAAACTTATTGTTTTTCCGTATGTTGTAATAATTTCCTTTGACAGGCTTTTTGAGTCAAGTATAAGTTTATCCTTATCAATGGTAAGATTTATAGGACCGGAAGGTTTATCAGTTTTCTTTTCTTCAATAACCTTGACATCTATAGGATTAGTTTTTTTATATAACTCTATTTTAGTAACCCTGCCTTTTCCTATAACATTTACCTGTAAGTTTTGGTTGATAACAACCTCACGCATCATCTTTTTAGATTTCAGTATCTCTATTTCATTTGCAATACTATTCGTTTTGAGACCTCCTAACCCAGATAAATCAGGCAATACGCCCAAATCACTTCCTGATATAGGTGAAGAATTGTTTCTCGCATCTTTAATCAGAACTGTAGTTTGAACATTATATATCCGTGTCATAAACTTGAGCGATATATAACCTATTACCAAAACTATAAATGCACTTATAATAAACCAAGGCCATTTTCTCAAATATGGCTTTATAATTTCACTTATGTTAATATTATTTGAGCTATTTTCTGTTTCTGAAAATTGTGAAGTTCGCTGGTTATCCATCAATCTTTATTTCTTATTAAATAAACTTACTACAACAGCAACTGCTGTAACCGCAATAGAAATAGCGGTCAGGTAAAGACCTGTATTGGGGTTTTGTTTTGCCATAACATCTTTGGTATTGTTTGAAGAAACAATAATGGCATCCCCCTGTTTCAGATTATAATATGGAGAGTTAATTAAATTAGCATCTTGGAGGTTAATACGACCATGAGAAACAACACCATTTTCTGTTCTGATAACCAATATATCTTCTCTTTTCCCATATTGCGTCAAGTCACCAGCCATACCTAATGCATTTAAAATAGTTGCCTGCCCGTTTGCTATAGTATAGTCTCCCTGTCTGTTGACTTCTCCAAGTATTGTAACTTTAAAATTCGAGAGCCTTATATTAACGGTAGGATTAATAACATATTTTGTCATTTTTTCCCTTAGCTCATCTTTAAAAGCGGTCAGACTTTTATCTGATGTATTCAGTTTTCCTAATATTGGAAAGTCAATGTCTCCATTTGCATCTACAATATATGTTGGTCCTGAAAGTACAGTTGTTCCTTGATTAGGAGTATTTCCGCCGGCTATGGCATTGGTCTGGATAAGTTCTGAGGAAGAATAATTCTGATTAAATGGTTTTACAACATCCATATCTTTCGCAGTGATCAGAATAACCAACTGATCTCCTACCTGGATTGTATTTGCTGAATTTTTAGCAGATGCATTGATTGCTACCTGTTCTATATTCTGCATATAATTTAAATCATTCTTAGCTTTGGGGTTCACTTTGCAGGAAATCACTAAAGAGGACGCCAAAACTAATGCTAATATTTTTCCTTTCATTATCTTGTTAAATTGTGCAAATATACATTTATATTTTTTCTATTTATCCAAAGCCTCATAAATTGAATTATTGCTTCGGAATTCTGGCACTATTGTTTTAAGAATCCTTACCACTTCCACTTTATCTCTTCGCAGGGAAGCCTTGGTAATTTCTTTAGTAAGCCTGTCTATATCTTCAAATCCCATTGAAGGATCTTTGGAAATCATAATTTTGTCATTATGCGTAGGAAGTGTTTTTGCATCGTCACTCAGAAGTTCTTCGTACAGCTTTTCGCCGGGTCTTAATCCTGTATAGATGATCTTAATGTCTATATTAGGTTCGAATCCTGATAATTTGATCATTCTTTTCGCAAGATCAATAATTTTTACAGGTTCTCCCATATCAAAGACAAAAATTTCACCTCCTTCTCCCATTGTTCCGGCCTGAAGTACAAGCTCACAGGCCTCAGGAATTGTCATGAAATATCTTACAATTTCCGGGTGGGTAATAGTTACCGGACCACCAGCTTCAATCTGCTTTTTAAAATGAGGAATTACAGAACCATTGGAGCCTAATACATTTCCAAATCTCGTGGTAATAAACTTGGTCACATTACCTTCTACATTCTGAAGTGACTGTACAAAAAGCTCTGCAGCACGTTTGGAGGCTCCCATTACGTTCGTTGGATTTACAGCTTTATCTGTAGATACCATTACAAACCTGTTTACTTTATACTTGCTGGATAATTTCGCAACAATCTTTGAACCTAATATATTGACAAAAATGGCTTCATGAGGGTTTTCTTCTACTAAAGGAACATGCTTATAGGCAGCAGCGTGGTATACCATTGAGAAGTTATACGTCTGGAACAGAGATTCCATTCTGTGATGGTTAGAAACATCTCCTAAAACAAATTTGAAAGTGATATGAGGGAATTTCTCTCTCATTTCAAGTTCGATTTCGTAAAGTGGTGTTTCAGCCTGATCCAGTACTACAATCAAAGAAGGATTAAAAAGAGCAACCTGTCTTACAATCTCACTTCCTATAGATCCTGCTCCACCGGTTACCAATACTGTTTTATCAAAATGTCTGCTTTTAACTTTCTCATTCTGAATTTTGATAGGCTTTCTATTTAGCAAATCTTCAATTTGAAGGTTTTTGATAGACCCGCCAAGATCACTGTCTCTTAACTTCTGTACCGATGGTGCTTTAAAGACATTCAGGTCTTTTTCTAAAAACAAATTCACCCAGGCATTCATCTCATCTCTGGCCATCATCTCTTTAACAATGAGAACCCCGTCAACCATAAGATCTTCTTTTGAATGTTCTTCTATCTTTTCCTTTTCATAAATTGGTTTTCCTAACAGAGAAGCTCTTTTAGAATCTGTTCTCTGAGTTAAAAACCCAACTACCTGATAAGGCAGGCTCGGATTATCCAGAATAGCACGAGCTATCGCAATAGATTGTTCATCAATCCCCAATACCAGAATTCTTTTTTTCAGTGCACTTCTTCTATATTCCCTTACAATATGGAAAAACTCTTTCACATATAGTCTGAAAAGGAATAATCCCATAAAAGAAATTACAAAGTAAAGTATCAGATAAGGAGTAAGTATAAACTTACTTCCTGTGGTCCAGAAGTAAGCAATATTTATAGTTCCGATAGTCAGCATTGTGCAGAAGCATGATATCAGAAGTTTAAATAAATCTATAAATGTTGAGTGGCGGATAATACCGGCATACGTCTTGAAGACGTACATAAAAATGGCATTCACCAGAATAATAAAAGCAAAAATTAAACTTTTATCTTCATGGTATATAAACTCCTGCTTGGTAATCTTTGCGATAATGTAAGTGGAAAGAAATAAAGATATGATCAGAATAATAATGTCTATTACAAGAATTATCCATCGAGGAAGATATCTTACGTCTGAGAGATTGACAACATTATCCCCTCCAAATATTGTTTTTCTAAGAGAATTGTACATTGTCTGTATTGGTGTTCATATTTAATTAAGGTATATTATCTGATGATCCAATCAAATATATTTTGACACAATCACACAAAAATAAATAAATTTATTTCAATATGTTGAAATCAAAAATAAATTTGATGTTATGTTTATGAAATCTAATAATTTCATTACGGTACAGCTAAACTCACAGACAAAAATCATACCATAAAAGCTGTTTATAAAGGTGATATTTATCTATAAAAATTCTTCATTTAAGCTGTTTTTCTTTAAAAGAATTATTAAATCGTTATATATCAATCTTTTTCAATGAACTGCTTATTTTTTTTCCTAAAAGTCATACGTCAAGTTTTTTTAATTTATTAATATTTAATCAAAAATATCAATTATTTTTTCATATTCAAAACCTTTACTCATCAAATGCTTTATAGTCTTGGTTTTTTTTTGATATTCTTTCAAACCGGTTTGTCTGGAATAATAATCATCAAAAATTTTCCTGATAGTTTTCTCATAATCAGTGTCATCAATCTCATCAAAACATGAATTGATCAGTTTCTCAGAAATCTGTTTCTGCTTCAGATTCATTTTAATTTTGTTTTTCCCCCAGTGTTTGATATAAAATTTACCTCTGATATAGCTTCGGGTAAATCTTTCTTCGTTCAGATAATTTTCTTTCAGCAGGTATAGAATAATTTCTTCCTTCGCTTCATCTATAAGCAGGAATTCTCTCATCTTCTGCTCCACTTCAGCATGACAACGGTCCTGGTAAACACAGTAATTGACCAGCTTCTGTTTTATTTCTTCGAAAGTATAAGATTTCTTTTCCATTTGAATAAAAAAAGAATGAGCAATTTGCCCATTCTTTATATAATATAGCAATATCTGTTAGTAATTGAACAGAGCTTTACCTTCCATTAATTCGTTAACTTTCTTTCTTACAGATCCAATCACCTCTTCATTTTTGATATTGTCTACTACTTCAGAAATCAGTCCCGCAATAGTATCCATATCATTTTCTTTCAATCCTCTTGTTGTGATAGCTGCAGTTCCCAATCTGATACCGGATGTCGTAAATGGTGACTTATCATCAAAAGGAACCATGTTTTTGTTGCAGGTAATATCGGCAAGTACAAGTGCTTTCTCTGTTTCCTTACCGTTTACTCCTTTATTTCTAAGGTCTACCAGCATCAGGTGATTGTCTGTACCTCCGCTTACGATATCAAAACCTCTGTTGATCATTGCTTTTGATAATGCCTGAGCATTTGCTTTAACCTGTTTTGCATAAGTTTCGAACTGAACATCCAAAGCTTCCCCGAAAGCAACTGCTTTACCGGCGATCACATGCTCAAGCGGCCCTCCCTGAATACCCGGGAATACAGCTCCGTCCAGAACCTGGCTCATCATTTTGATTTCTCCTTTTGGAGTTTTGTGGCCATATGTATTTTCAAAGTCTTTCCCCATCATGATCATTCCTCCTCTTGGACCTCTAAGCGTCTTGTGAGTTGTAGTTGTTACTACATGACAGTGCTCGAATGGAGAATTTAATAATCCTTTTGCTACTAAACCTGCCGGGTGAGCAATATCAGCCCAAAGGGTAGCTCCCACTTCATCTGCCACCTCTCTGAATTTGGCATAATCTAAATCTCTTGAATAGGCTGAGAAACCTGCAATAAGCATTTTTGGTTTTTCTCTCAACGCTACTTCTCTCATTTGATCATAATCAATAAGACCTGTTTCCTGCTGAACCCCATAAGAAACCACGTTATATTGAATTCCTGAAAAATTCACTGCAGAGCCGTGGGTAAGGTGCCCCCCCATTGAAAGGTCCATTCCCATAATTTTATCACCAGGTCTCAAAACTGCAAGATAAATGGCTGCATTCGCCTGAGAACCGGAATGTGGCTGAACATTCACATAATCTACTCCGAAAAGCTCTTTAGCTCTGTTGATGGCTAAAGTTTCAACCTCATCTACTACTTCACATCCTCCGTAATATCTTTTTCCGGGATATCCTTCAGCATATTTATTTGTCAGTACACTTCCCATTGCTTTCATCACATTTTCAGAAACAAAATTTTCTGATGCGATAAGCTCTAATCCATGGGTTTGTCTTTGTCTTTCCTTTTCAATCAGGTCGAAAATAATATCCATTTTACTTTTAGTTTTTGAAATTTTCACCCCAAATGTACGGAATTTTCGTCGAGATTTCTCTATTGTAAAAATGATTTTTAAACACTAAAAAATAAAAACATTCATCAATAAATTCAACATTATGATTGTTTTAATGATATGAAAATGTTTCTAAAATTCTTCATCTGAAAGCTCCTTATTAACCGCGGCACCTGCAAAATTTCCCTGTGCAACTGCATTGGCTACGGAACGCATCATGGTTACATTATCTCCACATGCAAATACTCCGGGAACATTCGTTTTCTGCATCATGTCCACTTTAATAAACCCCTGTTCTGTCAATTCACATCCCAGATCAGCAGATACATTGATATTTTGTTCAAAAGGAATTTTAGCATATAAAGCCTTTAAAGAAATCTCTTTCCCGTTTTTGAAAATAATTTTCTGAATAGATCCGTTGTCATGCTCTATCTTTTCAATCTCATCTTCAATAAGATTAATTTTATTCTGAGCCAGTTTCTTTATTTGTTCATCAGTAAGGGAAGCCTTTCCATTCGTAAACAGGGTAAGGCTTTTGGTCAGATTAAAAATCAGCTTTGAAAATTCGTAAGCCATATCTCCATTGGAAAGAATTCCTGTGACTTCATTTTTTACTTCATATCCATGGCAGTATGGGCAGTGTATAACAGAAATCCCCCAACATTCTGCAAATCCGGGAATATCAGGCATTACATCCTTCACCCCGGAAGCAATAATTAGCTTTTTAGAATTGAATTTTTCACCAGATAAAGTTTCAATTTTAAAACCTTCATTGGTCTTTTGTATTTTCACAGCGGTTCCTTTACAGAAACTGACAGTATTGTATTTTTCAACATCGTTTTTTGCCAGTTGTGAAATTTCTGATGGTGTTTTTCCATCATGGGTAACAAAGTTATGAGAATGCGGAGTCTGTCTGTTACAAGGTTTTCCATTATCAATGATCAAAACATTCCTTAAAGATCTTCCCAAAGACATTCCCGCAGATAATCCCGAATAGCTTCCTCCTATTATGATAACATCAAAATTTTTATTTTCCATAGTTCAGTTGATAATTGATAATACAAAGGTAAAGCAAAATCAACTAACGCAATATAGTTGCAATAATGTTTTTTATCTATTTTCTTTATTCCATAAACAAATGGTCATTTACCACTTCTACTGAAAAACTATTTCCATTCATTTTTAACTTCGGTAATTTCGTCCTGAATTCTTTTATTGATATTTATTTTCGCTCCCTGAAGACTGAAAACAGCTGTTCCTTTTTCTCTCGCATACGGATTGGTAATAGAATCCTTTAGTTCCGCAACTTCAAAAAAGGAACCGGATTCATTAAGTTCTTTTCCTGCTTCGGGGGCATCTTTAACCCGGATTACATTTTTGTATTTTCTGCTTAAATCTATCCAATTGATATAATCTGCATGAAATGACATGGCTACAACACCCGCTTTTGAATAATAATTAATTGCTCCGGTCTGTCCGTAATTGTCGCACAACACCATTGTATTTCCGGTTTTTGCCAGTTTGGAATATTCCTTATCCACTTTTTGAGCCAGCTCTTTCCAGCCCTGCATGTCAGCAAAATCCTGTGGTAAAGGATGATCTTTTCCATCTTCCCAGCGAAGCAGTCCGAATTTTTTATACCGATCCGGGTGAGAGATTATATATTCAGGACTTTTATTCGGAAAGGCTACATTATATAAGGGAAGAAATAAAAGTATCGGAATGAGAATGCTGACCGGCTTCAAAAATCTTTTCCATCCTTTTTCAAATAAATGCCCCAGGTAAACTCCACCAAAGGCAATATAAACGGGATAGAGTCCTATAGCATAGTAGTCTTTTGCTTTAAAAAACAAGAACAGAGTCATTGTAATAATATAGCTCCAGAAGAAAAACCGGAATTTCTCAAAAGGCTTATACAACAATAACGCCCCCCAGCCTGCTAGAATAACAAAAAAGACACCTATAAAAAAGAGAATCTGAGATTTCATAAAGTCCATCCGGTCCACATGTACAAGCTGTTTTTCTGAAAGTTCTTTCATATGATGAATTACCGGAAAATGATTCTGATACTGCCATAAAAGATTGGGAAAAACAATAATTAAAACCAAAAGCGCTGCCCAGTATACATGAGACTGCATAAAGATTCTCCTCTGCTCTGTTAGCAGAAATGCAGGAATAAGTCCAAGGACTGCAAAAGCAATATTATACTTATTCAATATTCCTATTCCGAAAATGACTGCTCCTGTGTAAATCCACTTAACTTTTTGGGAATTAAAATATTTGATGAGGCTATAATAAAGACATAACCACAGGAAAATTTCCAGTGATGTCGGCTGGAATAACATATTTACCCGAAGAAGTACAGACAATAAAATACCTGACGCAGTAAGTATTTTAGCAAAAAGGCTTCCGTTCAGTTCTTCAACAACTTTCCAGGCAAGGGCTATTGTCATTGCTCCAAATAAAGCAGGAAAGAATTTAACCCAGTATACGGAGTTGCCCAATATTTTAATGATCCAGGCTATCCAGGAATTGACGGGTGGAACAGAAAGATATCCCCATGCAAGATGATTCGCCTGATCAAGATGCAGGTATTCATCCCTGTGAAGTTCATATTCAGGACTTATCAATGAATATTGAAGGGCAAACTTTGCAATGATAAAAAGAACGAGAATCCAGTAGTCTTTTTTCATGGGTATAATAGTTTGGATTTAAAGATAAGACAGTTTAAACTTCTTTTCCGTTACACTGTTATTTCAAACCTGTTATCAATAATTTCAGTTTTTATTTTCTGAATATTGTCAGACCAATATTCAATTTCGTCTTTCTTTCCGGAGCATTCCTCTATAGGAGTTTTCTGGCAGGCAGCTAAATATTCCTGATAGGTTTTCAAGATATAAAAAATCCCGGAGAAAAAGAATTCCTCCAGGATTACAGTTTAAAAGTGTATAGTGTAGTTTATTATTTTTTATTAGCCTTTTCTTTCAGCTCTTCTTTGTCTTTATCTGACGGGTTCCAAACTTTCACTTCAGTATCTTTTGTAATATTTGATCCCGGAAGAATCTGAACATTGATCCCGTCACTTGCACCCAGTTTCACATATACTTTCTTGAATTTGCCGTCTTTTTGTTTGGTTTCTACAAAAGGAACATCTTTTCCTTGTTTCTTTTCATACTGCACCAAAGATTCATCCAATAATAATGCGTTTTTCTGAGAACTCAAAACAATTTCACCATTCGCAGAAAAACCTGCTCTAATATACTCATTATTAGGATTACTTACATTACCTTCTACCGGAAATTTAATAGTTCCTGCATTATCTTTTCCTTTAGGGGCAATCATGGTCAGTTTTCCAGGGAAAGTTTTGTTTTGTAATGCTCCGATTACGATATTCATATCCATCCCTTCGCTTAGTTTTCCTGCCTGTGCTTCATCGATTTCACCTTTAAAGATCAGCACATTTAAATCTGCAACCGAGCAGATTGTAGTTCCCGCATTGAAGTTATTGGCTTCAATCACCTGGCTTCCTGCTTTAACAGGTACTTCAAGTACGGTACCTGAAGCTTTGGAACGGATCTCGGTAGTCGCCAGACCCTGCCCTTTAAGTTCCGGAGTTGCCCCTGTTTTAGCGATTTGTAGTCTTTTTTGAGCGGTGTTCAATTGCTGCTGGGCATTTTTCAAAGCCTGCTGCTGAGAGAATAGCTGCTGCTGAGAATTAAGAAACTCCTGTTTTGAAGCCACGCCCTGCTTGTAAAGCTTTTCCTGCATATCAAACTGCTTCTGCATATTTCCTACATTCATCTGGGCGTTACTGATCTGGATCTGCGCATTCTGAACTTCCTGCTGAGCAGCGTTTACTTCAGAAATACTTGGAACAATTTTTACGGTAGCAATCAGCTGTCCTACTTCTACCTTATCTCCTTCTTTTACTAAGATTTTATCTATAATCCCTGCAATATTGGGTTTGATCTCAATTTCTTCTTTCGGAACAATTTTCCCTGTAGCCATTACCTTATCATCCATATTCTGAACGGTAGGCTTGCGGGTAAGGAAAGCTTCACCTTCCTTAGAGTTAGATTTTATAAGATAGCCAATCCCTGAGAATAATGCCACTGCAAATAAAAGCCCCAACACTATATAAATGGCTTTTTTCCAAGTGAATTTCTTTTTCATATGTATATAGTTTATTTTTTATTAAATAGATTGAAAAATTAAAAGATTGAAAGATTGATTTCGTTCATTTATCAATCGTTCTTCTTTATTTTCAAATTGCTTCATTTTTCAAATTAATTACTCTGTTCTTAACGCTTCAATAGGTTTAATTTTCACAGCTCTCTGTGCGGGAATCATCCCGATAACCAGTCCTAAAACCACCATTACCGCCATTGCCGCAAATACGTTTCCGTAGTTGACCGTCGGATTATAGAATGGGAATGAGTCCTGGCCCTGAGTAACAGCATTGAGAATCATGAGGACAAAAATCCCGGACATAAAACCTATTAATCCTGAAGAGAGGGTAATAACAACACTTTCCAGCAAAATCTGATTTCTTACCTCAGCAGGCTTGGCTCCCAATGCCCTTCTGATCCCTATTTCTTTGGTTCTTTCTTTTACGGTGATCAACAGGATATTTGAAATAGCAATTACTCCTGCAAGAATGGTCAGTGTACCCACGATAATGGTCAGCAGCTGCATTCCCGTAAGAAAGCCTGTCAGTTTTTTAAATTCTTTTCCAAGGTTGAAACTACCGAAAGCGTTGGTATCTTCAGGAGATACTTTATTCTTGGCTTTTAAAGCCTGCTTTACATCTTCTTCTACCGAGTTAACATTTGCATTAGGCTTGCTTACAATAGCAAACATATCGATCTGGTCTCCTGCATTATACATCTTCGTATACGTGGAAAGTGGGATAAAAGCAGTCTGGTCATTTTCAAATCCGCCTCCTTTTTTTACACGGAAAACTCCGATTACATTAAAAAACAGCCCTTTGATATTAATAGACTTTCCTATTGGATTTTCTTTTTTCTTGGAATCAAAGAAGTTTTTATAAATTTCTTCTCCTATCACCACTACATTTTTATTCCCGGAAACATCGGCATCATTGATGTAGCGTCCGAAGATCAGTTTCTTTTCTGAAATTTTATTTCCTACAGAATAATCTCCGGTAAGCGAATAGGTTCCGTTCTTCCCGTTTCTTGACATGGCTTCTCCCGGCGTTCCGGTAAAGCTTCCTCTGGCATTCTGCGGCGATATATAATCTATGGCTGTTACTTTTCTTTTCAGCATTTCCATATCATTCAGGTTCAGGTGAACTTCTCTTCCTTTAGGAAACCCTTCGTATGGGATAGACGTTTTCTGTGCCCACAGGAAGATGGAATTGGTCGCAAAACCGGAAAATAATTTATCAAAACCATTTTCCATTCCTTTTGCAGCTCCAAGAAGGCTCACATACAAAAACATTCCCCACCCTACACCGATCATGGTAAGAAATGTCCGGAGTTTATTATTCCTCAATGAATAATAAATTTCCTGCCAAGTGTCTTTTTTAAATATGATATTCACCTTTCCGAGTTATAAGTTATAAATAATGAATCCCGTTAATCTGTTTATCTTCTTTTGCTTTTTTTAAACTCACGTATTATAGCAAATTATTCTGTTCTCAATGCTTCTATCGGTTTGATTCTTGAGGCTCTGTATGCGGGAACAAATCCTGCAATCAGTCCTGAGAAAATCAGGGCAATAAATGCCATCACAATAGCTCCCCATCCTACGCTCGGGCTTTTAATGAAGAATTCTTCAAGACTGTTCCCGATAAGATTTAACGTTAAAACCCCTATTCCTACTCCAACAAGTCCGGACACTACTGTAATTACAACACTTTCCTGAACAATCAGCCCCACAATTCCACTCGGTTTTGCTCCAATAGCTTTTCGTACCCCGATTTCTTTGGTTCTTTCTTTTACGATATACACCATAATGTTACTGATCCCGATAATTCCGGCAAGCAATGTTCCTAATCCGATAAATCCTACAATTGCAGTAAGTACCGCCATAAATGTAAAAGTGTCATTCATATTTTTGGCATTGTTCCAGACACGGACACCGTTTTCATCATCAGGAGAGACATTTTTTCTTGATTTCAGTTTATCTTTAAGCTCATCACCATATTTAATGGCTTCCTGAGGGGTCAGTTTATCACTATAGGAGATATAGGCAATGTTCACCGTATCCGATCCTTTTTTCATCTGCTGTAAAGTGGTAATGGGTACTGTGATATGTCTTTCGTCCCAGTCTCCACCGTCATCAGAGAACACGCCTACCACCTTAAACATGGTTCCATTGATATCGAGTTCTTTTCCTACCGGGCTTCCGTTTTTAATCAAATCCCTCTGTACCATTCTTCCGATAACAGCCACGTTTTGTTTCCCTTCCAGATCTCTTGGGGTAATGTATCGCCCATCAATCATTTTTCGGTTTTCGATCACCTGTTCACCCGGTTCTGCGCCATGTACCTGATAA
Source organism: Chryseobacterium amylolyticum (assembly GCF_051011775.1). NCBI lineage: Bacteria > Pseudomonadati > Bacteroidota > Flavobacteriia > Flavobacteriales > Weeksellaceae > Chryseobacterium > Chryseobacterium amylolyticum. The sequence goes on along the minus strand of NZ_JBPCHX010000002.1, from coordinate 622,923 downwards.
ATCCCGCTTTCTTTGCCATATTTTACCATTAAGCTGGCATTATATCGCGGGCTGGAAGCTCCTACATTCTTTTTATCAGCATTGATAAGGAAATCGTAGTCATCATTATTCAACGTAACCGTACGGTCAGACTGTAATCCTTTATAAGCCAATGTCGTTTTTCCTGTAGTAATGGTAATCAGGTTTTTGGCATCTCCCGAAAATCCTTCAGAGAAAGCATTCTGAAGTCCTTTTCCAATTCCGAAAAGTACAATGAAAATAAACAGTCCCAAAGCTACCGTAAACCCCGAAAGCACTGTCCGGAGTACATTACTCCGGATAGAACTGAATATTTCCTGCCAACGATCTAGGTCAAACATATTTTTTATTTTTTTACTGTGTAAAAAAGTCAATTAGCTGCGCTCTCAATTTTCTTCGAAGTCAATTAACTTTGTTGTCAATTTGTTCTTCATAATTCTTCTAGCATCCCTCGGTAATATTTAATATCTGGTCAATTATATTAAACTTTTCATGATCAGGAATTTTAGATAAAGCCTTATAACATTCTATTTTTAATTCTCCCGCTGATTGATATACGTCAAGCTTATAATGGTTCAGATGTAAAAACATTTTTATTCATATTCATTTGTGTCTGTGATATCAATTATTTGTCCTCCTCATTATAAAATTCACTTGTGAAGCAAAATTGACCGTTCAGTATTCACTTATAGTATAATCTGCTTAATAAACTCATCACTTTCAATAATTCCGTCCTTTAGGACTACATTCCTTTTGGTCTGTGCAGCGACATCTGGTTCATGGGTTACCACAATGATTGTTTTCCCTTCATTATTGATATCCTGAAGAAGTTTCATAATGTCATGGGTGGTTTTGGAATCGAGTGCTCCGGTAGGTTCATCCGCCAGCACCACTTTCGGATTGGTAATCAAAGCTCTTGCAATGGCCACTCTCTGTTTCTGCCCTCCGGAAAGTTCACTTGGAAGGTGGTTTGCCCATTGGGCAAGCCCAACTTTTTCCAGATATTCCATAGCTTTCTGGTTTCGCTCTTTTCGCGGTACATTCTGATAATATAACGGAAGCGCTACATTCTCCAAAGCTGTTTTGTAATTGATAAGGTTGAAAGACTGAAAAATAAATCCTAAAAATCTGCTTCTGTATTCCGCAGCTTTTACCTCAGATAAATGTTCGATGGGAACTCCATCCAATTCATAGGTTCCTGAATCTTTTTCATCCAGAATCCCAATAATATTAAGAAGTGTAGATTTTCCGGAACCGGAACTTCCCATAATAGAAACAAACTCCCCTTCAGAAATATTCAGATTAATTCCTTTAAGAACATGAAGTTTGCTTTTCCCTGTATCGTATGACTTATTTAAATCCTGAATTACTAACATTAAGTGATGTATGTTTTATACCCAATAAGTAGATGATATTTTCAAATTGTTACAAGAATAAAAATTTATTCAAAATATTTTTCGTTTAATAAAATAACCCTTTATTAATAATACTTTACAAAATATTGTTTAACTGTAACTTCACATTTCGATCTATTTATCCTCAAGATTGCTGTTTAGCCTATTATACGAGGCTGTTTCATGTAAATGTGGAAAACTTTTCAGGCTAAAAGTCAGCCGATTAGTATTTACCCCTTTCAAAATCAGTTCTTTTTTTCGAACTTTGCTATTAGTTCTTTACAAGAAATATGGATTTGCAAAAGTGGATAACTTTAATTCACAACCTGCAGAAAAACAAAAACTTAAGTATTTCCGGAACGTTATCCACAAGGATCTAAATTATTTAATTATAAAGATATTTAATATGGGAATTTTTGATAAAAGAGTAAGCTATAAGCCATTTGAATACCCGGAGGTTCTTCAATTTGTAGAAGCCATCAACAAATCGTTCTGGGTACATTCGGAAGTGGACTTTACTGCAGATGTTCAGGATTTTCATTCGCAGTTGGAACCACACGAAAAGCATGCTGTGAAGAATGCGCTGTTAGCCATTGCACAGATCGAGGTGTCTGTAAAGACATTCTGGGGGAATTTATACAACCACTTACCAAAGCCGGAATTCAATGGATTAGGATCTACTTTTGCAGAATGCGAGTTCCGTCATTCTGAAGCATATTCCCGTTTATTAGAGGTTTTAGGATATAACGATGAATTCCTTAACGTAATCGAAATTCCTGCTGTAAAAGGAAGAATCGAGTTTCTTGGAAATGCCTTAAAGCACGCTAATTCTGCTACACCGAAAGAATATGTTTCCGCTTTATTATTATTCAGTATTTTAGTGGAAAACGTTTCTCTTTTCTCGCAGTTTGCCATCATCCTTTCTTTCACAAGATTCAAAGGATTCATGAAAAATGTTTCCAATATCATCGCATGGACTTCAGTAGATGAGCAGATTCACGCCAATGCAGGAATCTACCTGATCAACAAAATCCGTGAAGAACAACCGGACTTATTAACGGACAGCGATATTGAAGATATCTATACCCTTGTAGATGAGTCTATCGCAAGAGAAGGTGATATCCTTAGCTGGATCTTTGAATTGGGAGAAATCGACAACGTTTCCAAAGAAGATCTGTTAAACTTCATGAAATACCGTGTAGATGACAGCTTGAAGAAAATCAACATGAAAACAAGATACAACATTACCCCTGAGCAATACAGGCCAATGGTATGGTTCGAGGAGGAAGTTTTCGCCAATTCATTAGATGATTTCTTTGCCAAAAGACCTGTAGACTATACGAAACACGACAAGAGTATTACAGCAAACGACTTGTTTTAATATCCGGGCGCGAGCGCATCGAGCGTCAATGCAGTCAGTATCAGGAAGGCAATTCATTAATAAAGCACAAATATCAAGGGAATGATTAATGTAATAGTAACTTATACGGTAAACCCCGACTTTGTTCCAAACAATAAAGCTAATATCCAAAAGTTTCTGGAAGATTTCAAAAATTTAGATCCTTCCACCTTTGAGTATAAAGTTTTTGTAAAGGAAGATGGTGTTACTTTTGTACATTATTCAAACTACATCAATGAAGAAGTTCAGCATGAGGTCTTGAATGTTCCGTCTTTTAAAGAATTTCAGAGATTAAGAGATGAAAGCGGGCTGAACGGTTCCCACAAAGTAGAAATTTTACAATCAATACAATAAAAAACAAAATTCCGGAGTGATTCCTTCATTCCGGAATTCGAAAATATAACATCTATGGAAGAGCAAAATTCAAATATATGGTGGCTCAATGAAGAGTCTGAGCAGATGCTTAACAGAGGATATCTGTTGAAAGGTGAAACAGTAGACGGAGCAATCGACAGAATTACCACCGCCGCTGCAAAAAGGTTATACAAACCTGAACTTCAACCGGCATTCAAAGAAATGATCACGAAAGGATGGATCAGTTTCTCTTCTCCTGTATGGGCTAATATGGGAACTCAGAGAGGTCTTCCAATCTCATGTTTCAACGTTCACATCCCGGACAGCATTGAAGGGATTACCCACAAAATGGGTGAAGTGATCATGCAGACAAAGATTGGAGGAGGTACTTCAGGGTATTTCGGAGAATTGAGAAACAGAGGAACAGCGGTAACGGATAACGGAAAGTCTTCCGGAGCAGTTTCATTCATGAAGCTTTTCGATACGGCTATGGATGTTGTTTCCCAGGGAGGAGTAAGAAGAGGAGCTTTTGCTGCGTATTTAGATATTGACCACGGAGATATTGAAGAATTTTTATCTATTAAAGATATCGGCAGCCCGATTCAGAACCTATTCACCGGAGTATGTGTTCCGGATTACTGGATGCAGGATATGATTGACGGTGATATGGAAAAACGTAAAGTCTGGGCAAGAGTACTGGAAAGCCGCCAGCAAAAAGGTCTTCCGTATATTTTCTTCACAGACAACGTTAATAGAAACAAGCCACAAGTTTATAAAGATTTAGGAATGACGGTGAATGCAAGTAACCTTTGTTCCGAAATTATGCTTCCATCCACCATGGAAGAATCTTTCATCTGCTGTCTGTCTTCCATGAACCTTGAACTATATGATGAATGGAAGGATACAGATGCTGTAAAGCTTGCTATATATTTCCTTGATGCCGTTTTATCTGAATTCATTGATAAAACTGAGGGTAACTATTACTTACAGGGAGCAAGAAACTTCGCAATGCGTCACAGAGCCCTTGGGTTAGGAGTGCTAGGATACCACTCTTATTTACAGAAAAATATGATTCCGTTTGAAAGCTTTGAGGCAACTCAGTTCAACGCAAGAGCATTCAGACATATCAAAGAACAGGCTGAACAGGCCTCAAGAGAGCTTGCCAACATCTATGGTGAACCGGAAGTTTTGAAAGGATATGGGCTGAGAAATACCACAACAATGGCTATTGCTCCTACCACTTCAAGTTCTGCAATTTTGGGACAAACTTCCCCGGGAATTGAACCTTTTGCTTCTAACTACTATAAAGCAGGTCTTGCTAAAGGAAACTTTATGCGTAAGAATAAATACCTTGCAAAATTACTGGAAGAAAAAGGACTGGATAACGAGGAAACATGGAGAACAATCATGCTCAACCATGGATCTGTACAGCACCTGAATGAACTTACTCCTGAAGAAAAGGCAGTATTCAAAACATTCAAAGAAATTTCTCCGATGGAAATTATTTCTCAGGCTGCACAGAGACAACAATATATTGACCAGGCACAATCACTGAATCTTCAGATTCCTTCTACAATGCCTGTAAAAGATGTTAACTACCTTTATATTGAAGCCTGGAAAAAAGGAGTAAAAACACTTTACTACCAGAGAAGTTCATCAGTTTCAAAAGAAATGATGGTTAACTTCGTATCATGCTCAAGCTGCGAGGCATAGATCAAGTAATAAACACGCTATATTTACAAAAGCATACCGAATGGTGTGCTTTTGTCGTTTTTTATTATATAATAGGTTGGGATGAAGCCAATTTAATTTTATTCGCCCGCGGATTACACAGATTTTCACAGATCTTTCCTATGGCATTAATAAGTTTTGGCTAAAGCCGATCCGATGCATACTATGGCTTATTTTATGAAAACGGGTTAAGCCCGTTCCTATGGAATAGTTATAATTTGTATGAGTTTTAATTCACCATAGATTACGCAGATTTCCGCAGATGATTACGTTAATTTACCTAATTGACAGTAAAGATAAACTGTAATTTCTGTATCGGCGATCTATGATTTATCATCTATAAAAAGGTCCGGAAAGAAAATCCGGACCTTTGAAAAGAATTTATGAAGTAAAATGTAAAAGCGTTATTAAAAATTATATCTCACCCCAAGCTGTGCCTGAAATCTTGATGCAAACTGATCAATGGTATAAGGTAATCCCGGTGTTTTGAAGTTGTAGGTAGGATCTCCTGCAGAAGGCTGTCCTGCTGCTACATTTCCTACTTTTGTTAACCCGACACTTGCTGTAGAGTTGAAAGTATTAGGAACAAAATATACTTTACCCCAATCTTTGTTCAGCAGATTAGTGAAATTAATGATACTCAATGAGATCTGAATATTATTCTTAGATTTCTTACTCAACCTGATTTCATCCATGATTCTGATATCCGCCTGAATATTCCATGGAGTAACATCTCCGTTTCTTTCCGTGAATTTACCTCGTCTGGATTTCAGATAGTCGTTACTGTTAATAAAGTTTTCGTAATCTGCAATCTGCTGCTGAGCCGTTACCACAACATTTCCTGAGGCATCTTTTATAGGGGCTATATATTTGGAAGCCTCTGCAGCATCTTTAAAGATATACGCAAGTCCGGCAGCCTGTCCTGTATTGGCAATTGTACTGTTCACAAATCCCCATGAAAAAGGATTTCCTGATTGAGCATTAAAATATACATTGGTGTATAATCTGTTCATATCAGAAATATTAAAAGCATATCCAAGATTGGCCACCACTCTGTTTTTGATGGCGAAGTTAGATGTTGTGAGCTTCGGATCGTTAGGGGTAAGAGACTGGTTCATCTGCCAGTTACTTTCCATCGAGTTTCGGATACCGTTGGTAATGTCTTTAGCATCTCCGTAAGTGTAGGCTACAAAGAAATTAAATCCGAAATCATAAGACTTTGAAAGCTGTGCTGTCAAATTGTAACGATATCCTTCTTTTGTATTGGATAAAAGATAGGCATTGGAAAAATTACTGTTGATATTGGTGGTATAGACCGGCATTTCATGATTCACATCATAGCTGTAATACGTCACATTATCCGTTTTGTTCACCTGCTGGAATTTCAGATCATAAAGCACTTTCGTATAAATACCTTCTAAGGTTAATTTATATCCGGCAAAGGTATAATCGAAAGCTAAAGAGCTTCTCCACACTCTTGGCATTTTAAAGTTATTGTCAATAAGGTCTACCTGTACTTTTGAAGAATTCTGCCATTTCGGAAAATTGGCATTGTTCAGCGGATCTCCGTTGGAAGCGAGCTGTGCAGGTGTTGGTGCATTGTAATCATAACTTCCGAAACCTACCCCGTCATTGTAATAAGCATATCCTAACCATGCAAAAGGAATTCTTCCCACGAAAATACCTGAACCTCCTCTTAATACCATCGATCTGTTTTCTGTAAGATCAATGGTAAATCCAAGTCTTGGAGAGAACGTAGGCTTATTCAGATAGTTGTTGGTAAGCTGGCTTAGTGGAGTGTAATTATAGGTATTTCCATAGTTCGGGTCCTGAGGCGAATGGGTTACCAACGGGCTTAATTGTGGCTTATTCGGTAAATCTGTATAATCTACTCTTACTCCCGGTGAAAGTCTCACCCTTCCCCAATTGATCTCATCCTGAAGATATAGGGAAAGCAGATTCACCTTATATTGGGCATACGGATTATCAAAAAGCGTTTGTCTGCTGTCTCCGTTAAAAGGATATGTTCCTCTTATCCTGGCGGGAGTTCCGTTATAAAAATCATTCAGGCTTTTATAGGAGATTCTTCCGTTCAGAGCATTTACAAAACCGTAGTTAATATTGTATAATTCATTGTGAGTTCCCAACAGGAAGGTATGGTTTCCCTTTTTATAAGTAAGGTTGTCTGTAATTTCAAAAGTTTTCTGCTTCATATTGAAAACAGTAGCTTCCCTGTCATTACCCAGCAAGATTGTTCCGCCATTGTACGCAATTTCTACCTGTGGAAACATTGCATTTCCCGAAGTAGGATCCCTGTAATCATGAATGGAAGAATAGCCTAAGACTAAATTGTTGCTCCATTGATCATTAAAACGGCTTTTCAGTTCGAGTGTAGTGGTAGATGCTGTATTTTTCTGAACGAAATCCATGCTGGAGAATCTGAAGTTAGCTCCGTCTCTTTCCAGATTGGACGCCTGTGAAAATACAGTATTGTTTTTAATGGATAAAGTATGTTTGTCATTAATTTTCCAATCCAACTTATTGAAAAGTTTAGAGCTTTCAGAGAAGTTATTGTATTGGTTATAACTTCCAACATTGAATCCGTACTTATTGTGTACAAAGTCTGAAATTTGCTGGGCAACCTGTTCATTCACCAGTGCTCCCGGATCATTGGCATTATAGAAGACAGGATCTGTCCTTTTGGTATATTCCAGGTTTGTAAACAGGAATACTTTATCTCTTACAACCGGCAACCCTACTCTTCCTCCGTAGATAAAGTCTTCAAAATCCTTAGGCATCTTAGCATTATCCCCAACCCTGTTTCTACCGGTAATTGCAGCATTTCTTCCGTATGCATACATTGAACCTGTCACATCGTTGCTTCCGCTTCGGGTAACCGCATTAATACTTCCTCCAAGGAAATTCCCCAGTTTCACATCATAAGGCGCAATATACACCTGCACATCCTGAATAGCATCCAGACTTATAGAATTGGAACGGGTACTGCTTCCGGGCATTCCTGAAGTACCTGTCTGCCCTCCTAATGAAGGACTGAATCCAATAGCGTCATTATTGATAGAACCATCAATAGTCACGTTATTATAACGGAAATTGGTTCCGTTGAAAGAGTTGTTGGCACTCTGGGGAATCAGCTTGGTAACATCCTGAATGCCGCGGTTGATATTCGGAAGACCGGAAATCTGGGCCTGGCTTATTCCGACTCCATATTTTGCTGTGCTCTTTTTAGAAGTGATTTTTACCTCATCAATTGTTTTCTCTTTACTTCCTACATCTACTACAGGTAAGTCGTTATTCCCTAAAGAAAGCTGCAGATTCGGATTTTCATAGATTACCTGTGATCCGTCAGATATTTCAATTTTATAAGGGCCTCCCGGCTGAAGATTATCTAAGCTGAACTGACCTTTGCTGTTACTTTTCGTTTCAAAGGTACTATTGGTAGGAATGTGCACTACCTTTACTGTAACTTCGGAAGAAATTCCCTTTAATCTTCCAAAAATTTTAGAGCTGGTTTCCTGTGAAAATGCAAACCCGAACGATAACAGAGCAAAAGCACAGATGATTTTTTTCTTCATATTTTTATTCGCTATAAACTTGGTGTAAAATTAGACCTAGTAAAAACGAAGTGTGGTAACACAGAATTAACATTACGTAACAGAATGTTTAATATTTCCTTAAAAAAAACTTAATAGAAACTTAGTAAAAGTGTTAAAAAATTTTCTACATACAATGTAAAAAAAACTATTCCTGGAGTATTTCAAAGGGGTTCAGTTTCTTAAAATTTTACAATCAATAATTTTTCATGTTTAATTACTTTCCATGGAAATCGTCAAATGCTCTGGGTTTTTTGGTTTATATTTGTGTTAATTGTTTAATACCAAAACTACAGATATGAAATTCGGACAAGTAGAAGACCCTTCAAAAATAGATTTCACATTACCTAAAGATCATCCCAGAACGAAAGAGATACTGGCTCTTAATAAAAAAGGACTGGAAAATATCTCTATCGGATGTGCCAAGTGGAATAAAACGGATCTCAAAGGGTTTTATCCCAAGGGAACTAAGGATGAACTGACCTATTATGCTACTCAATTTAATTCTATAGAACTGAATGCCACTTTCTACGGAATGCCAACACCGGATCAGGTAAAAACCTGGAAAGAAAAAACTCCGGCAAATTTTAAATTTTTTCCTAAGATCACCAATACGGTTTCCCATTTCAGAAGACTGATTGATGTTACCGATCCGGTGACCCATTTTGCTTCTGCTGTCATCAATTTTGATCAGAAGCTGGGAATGGCTTTCCTTCAGCTCCATGATAATTTTAAGCCTAAAGATTATGACAGACTGGAAAAATTCGTAAAAGAATGGCCAAAAGAGGTTCCTCTGGCTATAGAACTCCGCAATACGGAATGGTTTACTGATGAGGAAATTCTTAATACAACATGTGAACTTTTTGAAGCCCATAACATTACCAATATTATTGTAGATACTGCCGGAAGAAGAGATATGCTTCATATGCGCCTTACTACTCCCAATGCATTTATCCGTTATGTAGGAGCCAATGCAGAAAGTGACTACGAAAGACTGGATGATTGGTTGAAACACCTTACAAAATGGAAAAAAGAAGGCCTGCAGAATCTTTACTTTTTTGTTCATCAGAATATTGAGAAAGCCTCTCCGTTATTATCCGCTTATTTCATCAGGAAAGTAAATGAGGAATGGGGAACTGATATTCATATTCCACAAATGGCAACTGAAAGTACCGGAACACTTTTTTAATATAAAGGGTTATTGTAAAAATAAAAATTTAAACAGGCTGATTTCAATTTATTTCACAAAAACAAAATTCCTTTTTCTTAACAAAAATTTCGTATATTAGAGTATAATGTATTTCACTAAACATTATAATTTAAAACATAAATCATGGAAAAAGAAATTTGTACAATCAGTATTGCCAATAACTGGCTGGGTGATGAATATATTTTTTATGAAAATCATACCATAAAAAGAGTATATGACAACCATAGTTTGAACTCCAATAAAAGCGAGTGGCTCAACCCTAAAGAAATCAGTAAACAGAATAAGGACAAACTTATCAAATCATGTCCCGAAGAATTTAAAGAACAGATCATGCAGATTCTGGATTATCCTTAACAAAAAGGCAAAAGGTAATGAGAATAAGAACTCATTACCTTTTTATTTATTCTTTCTGAGAAGCAGTACCAGATTGAGGAACAGAAGCAGGAAATCCAGTGTAATCCAGATTCCCAGTTTTGTATTCTCATAATTGTAGGCATCTACCTGTTTTTTCGCTGCATCAGAAAGTTTCATACTCTGATTAATATAATTCTGCACTTCAACAATCTGATCTATATTTTTATTCGGTACAGAATGTTGGGAAAAATACACAAGATTTTTCTTTCCGAGATATCCTGCAATCCAGTATTCATCGGATTTATCCATTTTCAGGTACTCTATTCTGTAATATTCCGGACGTATTTTTCCGATATGTTTCGGTTCAAGAGCCGTACTTTGATCCGTTTTGTTCACATTGATCAGGTAAAAATCCAATGTCTGGGGAAGTTTGTTGACCACCTGCAGCCCTACGGAATTATCCACAAATGCCACAGCACTTTTCTTAATAAACCAATAGGTAAAAACAGAAATTGAAAAAACGACTGTTACAATACGAAACAGCTTTGCCCACCTGGCCATACTTCCTGATCTGACCTTAAACAGGACCAAAGAAAAAACACAAGCCAGGAATATTATAAAAATAATGAGTGTCATATTGTACAAAGATACTTCTTCTCTATATTTTATCTATAGTTGTGCCCAATTTTCTAATCTACATTCCATTCTTTATAAAACTGGTCGAGGAAATTCAGCATGTAATCATGTCTTTCTTCGGCCATTTTTTTCCCTTTTTCAGTATTCATCATATCTTTCAGAAGCAACAGCTTTTCATAGAAATGATTAATGGTTGTTCCGTCAGATTTTTTATATTCTTCTTTCGACATTCCCAGTTTGGGTTTTATATCCGGATGATACATCAGATTATTTTTAAAACCTCCAAAGTTGAATGTTCTGGCAATTCCGATAGCTCCAATGGCATCAATGCGGTCAGCATCCTGTACAATCTGAAGTTCAATAGGCGGATTTACCGGAGCCTGATCCCTGTTTTTAAAAGAAATATTTTCAATGACAAACAATACCTTCTGAATTGTTTCCTCAGGAACATTCTGCTCTTCAAGAAACGTTCTGGATATTTTAGGAGCAATGGTTTCATCTCCATTATGGAATTTAGGATCTGCAATATCATGAAGAAGTGCAGATAATTCTACGACCTCTTTATCACAGTCTTCTGTTTCTGCTATTTGGGCAGCCAGCTTCCAGACCCTTTCAATATGGAACCAGTCATGACCGGCTTCTGCACCTTCTAATTTTTCTTTTACAAATGCTACAGTGTTGTTTATCGTACTTTTCATTTATCTGTCAGTTCATTTAAAATAATATCCCAGAGTTTACTGTTGTAACTTCTAAAAAAATTGATATGCCCTATTTCCTTTTTATCAGATTCTGAAACAGCTATCAGCCTGTAAGTGGGTTTAAGATTAGGATAGGTATTATTCAATAAGCTTAATACTCCTTTTTCTGTGAGCCATATGTCATCTTCGGCACGGATTACAAATACCTTTTGTGTCAAATTTTTTGAGAAGTTATCAATTTTTTCCAACAGCCTGTTGGTTGATTTTCTGTTTAAAATTAAGGTTCTCCAGTCATATGCGCAATTTTTGGGGAGACTTTCTCCAAGCCCGAACCAATGTGCCGGAAAATAGCCTAACAATGAAGTAGTTACTGGCTGTGCAATTCCAAACCCTAAATAGGCTTCCACTTTTGTTATTCCTCTAAGGTTTCCGACAAAAGCATTTTGGGTTCCTACAAAAACAAGTTCTTCAAATATTTCAGAATCTTTATTCATGCCCAGAATCAATGCTCCCACAGAATGCCCAAGGCAGTATTTTTTGTATTCTTTAAAATTCGTCTTGATATATTGAGTGACGGCTTTATAATCTTTTGAGCCCCAGATTCTCATGGAACCATGAAACCCTCTCATATTTTTTGGTTTGGAAAGTCCTATTCCCCTGTAATCATAAGTAATCACCGTGAACCCCTGTTCAGCGAAGTAGCTGGCAAATGAAAAGTACACCTGCTGTTTTACTCCTGTTGCCGAATTGATCAGCAATAATTTCCCATTATCTTTCTGCGGTTTAAAGAGGTGGGCAGCCAGCATAATATCGTCTTCCGTGGTCAGTATTAGTTTTTCCATAGTATAAAAGAAAAAATCCACTATAAAAGTGGACATTTTACTTATCTTTTTATGTTAAGTTTCAGACTTTTGATATGTCGTAAATAGCTTTATGAAAAGAAATCTGAGATTCTCGGCAGTCCGGTCTGAGAACCTTTCCCTCCGGAGACTCTTGAAGAAACTTCATTCCCGAATTTCACACACTCCTCAATAGAATTCCCATGGCAAAGTGCGATAGCAAATCCTGAGGTAAATGCATCTCCCATTCCCATTTTATAAACGGTTTCATCCTTATCGTTTCTGTAATACTTCATCTCAGTACCATCAAAATAAATAGTGGAATTGGTATCATCTCTCACGAAAACTTTATTGAAATATTTTTTAAGGATGTCTTCTCTTTTTTCTTCCCCAAAGATAATGTATAACTCATTGCTTTTAGCCACAATAAAGTCGACCTTTTCTAAAATTTCTTCACTGACTCTCATTGCAGGAGAAGCATACAATCCTACTTTTTTCCCGTACTGTTTAGCTTTTTTAACGGTATGTTCCACTACATCCATAGAAACCTCAAGCTGTACCAATATAAGATCTGCGGTGTGAAAATATTTGTCAGCTTCATCTATATGTGATTTGCTGAGATATTTATTGGCTGCCGGTACCACCACAATGGCTGCATTCCCGTGGGAAGTTGTCACATAAGCAGTTCCTGTAGCTTCTTTATCTGTTTCATGAACAAATCCTACATTCACATTTTCGCTTACCAGATTTCTCATGATCTGCTGGCCAAGAGGATCCATTCCAACACATCCGATAAAGTATACACTGGCCCCCAGTCTGGAAGTCCCTACCGCCTGATTGGCTCCTTTACCTCCAAAATAGCTGTCTGACTTTACGGCCAGAACCGTCTCGTTAGGCAAAGGGAGTTTTTCGGTTTCGAGAACCAAATCTATGGATGAGCTGCCCACAACAATAATACGGGGTTGTTCTGATGAGAAATTCATTGTGTTTTGTATTAGCTTTAAAATTTATACCTTATAAAATTAAGTCTCTAAAATAACTAATTTTAATTTAACTTATTTCTATAAATTCAGTAATTATTTTCACCGGCAATTGATCTTTGTCATAAGCTATATAACTTGCATAAAATCCTTCTCCATATCCTGTTTCAAAAGCAAATATAGTTCCGGGATGTTCCTTTGCCGGTTTCAGAAAGGCATACTGATCTATGGCTCCGTTTTCATCAAAGAAATAATCATGGAAAAACTCTTCGTAGATTCCCATAAAATCACCTCCTTTATTTTGATACAGCCTTTGTTCAAGTTCATTGAGACTGTTTTGGGTATCAACATCCATGAAACATCCCATGCCGCTTTCTACAGGATATCCAAACACCTCTCCTTCTTCAAGGTCTTTTATTTGCTGCCCTGCTGTAGTGGCCAGTTTCCATTCTTTAACTTCAGAATTGCTGAATATAATTTCGGCATAAGCCACACAGTTGCTTTCTCTTTCTTTGTGCAGCATTACAGAGAAATCTCCCTTCGGAAATTCTGTAGTAAAAGGAAGCATATCATTGGTGATCAAAGGATCACAGGCTACCAGCTTTCCGCTCGAAAGATAAATCTTTCCTACTTCAAAACTTTCCAGTAACGGACTTTCCACAAAGTCTTTCGAGAATAGTTTTTTTATGTTTTCTATATGTGTCATTGTATTTATTCTTTTAAACCATCAGGCTGGATACAATTTTCATCTGTATCCAGCCTGAGATTTTGACAAATTTAGATTGTCTGTATTTTACAAACTTTTCAGTTTCTCTTCAAGGATCGCAATCTTATCCTGAGCATCTTTTTGTTTTTGACGCTCTACTTCTACGATTTCCGGTTTTGCATTCGCAACAAATTTTTCATTGGAAAGCTTCTTCTCTACAGAAACCAGGAATCCTTTCAAATATTTAAGCTCTTCTTCAGTCTTCGCTTTTTCCTCTCCCAAATCCAGGTTTTCACTTAGCGGAATAGAAACTTCAGTTGCTCCTACCAGGAATGTAAAGCTTGGTTTATCTGTTTTCTGTCCGAAGTGGATTTCAGAAACATTAGCCAGTTTTCTTACTACAGCTTCATTGGCAAATTCAGAAGCATTGGTATAAATTTCAGCAGCTTCTCTCGGCGAAATTCCTTTTGTCTGACGGTAATTCCTAACCCCTGAAATCAATTCTGCAGCAGTTTCAAAATTTTTAATAATGTTTTCATCAAACTGTCCTGCCTCTTTCTGCTGAGCAATCACCAAAGCCTCATCAACCTTCCTTTCTGAGATCATCTGCCATAATTCTTCCGTTAAGAAAGGCATGAACGGATGAAGCAACTTCATCAGCTCTTCAAAGAAATGGATGGTTTTGTTATAAACTTCTTTTGAAATTCCTTCTCCGTAATTAGGCTTAATCGCTTCAAGATACCAACCGCAAAAATCATCCCAAATTAATTTATAGATCAAATGCAGTGCATCGGAAATTCTGAACTTCTCAAACTGATCATTAATTTCAAAGATGGTTTTGTTCAGCTTATTTTCAAACCATTCAATAGCCTGGTTATCGGTAGCAGCAGCCGGTTTGTCTTCATGATTCCACATATTGATCAGACGGAAAGCATTCCAGATCTTCGTCATGAAATTTCTCCCCTGAAGCATTAAATCTTCATCAAAAAGAAGGTCATTTCCGGCAGCAGAACTCAATAGAATACCTACACGTACACCATCAGCTCCATATTTATCCATTAATTCAAGAGGGTCGGGAGAGTTTCCTAAAGATTTTGACATCTTTCTTCTCTGCTTATCTCTTACAATTCCTGTAAAATATACATTCTTAAACGGAACTTCTTTTCTGTATTCCAGCCCTGCCATAATCATTCTGGCTACCCAGAAGAAAATAATATCCGGTCCGGTTACAAGATCAGAAGTAGGATAATAATAATTAATATCTTTATTTTCCGGGTCAAGCAGGCCATCAAATACAGACATCGGCCACAGCCATGATGAGAACCATGTATCTAATGCATCATCATCCTGTCTGAGATTTTCTGCCGTAAAACCTGAATTTCCTGTTTTTTGTCTCGCCAGTTCCAAAGCTTCTTCTTTGGTTTCTGCTACCACAAAATCTTCATCTCCTTCTCCATAGTAATAAGCAGGAATCTGCTGTCCCCACCAAAGCTGACGGGAAATATTCCAGTCACGGATGTTTTCCATCCAGTGTTTATAAGTATTCTTAAACTTCTCCGGATAGAACTTTACCTCATCATCCATTACGACATCCAAAGCCGGCTTGGCAATTTCAGACATCTTAAGGAACCACTGTACTGAAACTTTAGGTTCGATAACGGCGCCTGTTCTTTCAGAAGTTCCTACTTTATTGACATAATCCTCAGCTTTAAGCAAAAGATCTTTTTCTTCAAGTTCTTTAGCGATCTGTTTTCTTACATCAAATCTGTTTTTCCCTGCATAATGTAAACCATGCTCGTTAAGATTTCCGTCGTCGTCAAGAGCATCAATCATTTTCAGCTGATGCTTCTGTCCTATCTCATAGTCATTGATATCGTGTGCAGGAGTAATTTTCAAAGCTCCTGTTCCGAACTCAATATCAACATACTCATCCTCAATAATCGGGATTACTCTGTCAACGATCGGTACAATTACATTTTTACCTTTTAAATGTGCATATCTTTCATCATTCGGATTGATACATACGGCTGTATCCCCAAAAATAGTTTCAGGACGTGTAGTAGCTACTGAAAGAAACTCTTCCGAACCTTCAATCTTATATTTTAGGAAGTATAGTTTTCCGTTCTGTTCTTTAAATATTACTTCTTCGTCAGAAATATTGGTTTTGGCTTCCGGGTCCCAGTTGACCATTCTGTATCCTCTGTAGATCAGCCCTTTATTATAAAGGTCTACGAAACTTTTAATAACCTGCTGTGAAAGCTTGTCTTCCATAGTGAAGCGGGTTCTGTCCCAGTCACATGAACATCCCAGTTTCTTCAGCTGCTCAAGAATGGTTCCGCCGTATTTATTGGTCCAGTCCCAGGCATGAGTTAAAAATTCTTCACGGGTAATATCTGATTTATTGACTCCTTCAGATTTCAATTTAGCAACAACTTTAGCTTCAGTAGCAATTGAAGCGTGATCCGTCCCCGGAATCCAACAAGCATTAAACCCGCGCATTCTTGCACGACGGACCAGAACATCCTGAAGGGTATTATTCAACATATGCCCCATGTGTAATATCCCCGTCACGTTTGGCGGAGGAATGACCACGGTATATGGTGGTTTATCATTAGGCTCTGAATGGAAAAACTTATTTTCCAGCCAGTAATTGTACCATTTCTGTTCTGTTTCCTGTGGATTGTACTTTTCTGAAATCTGCATAAATTCTATTTCTTTGGCTTGCAATTTGCAAAAATAGTCTAAAGAAAAAAATTTTTAAGCATGAATTAAAATAATTTTTAACTTTGTTTCACAAAATTTATCTAACAAACATATTAACATTCAAGAATATGAAAAAACTAATTGCAGGAATTGCACTATTCGGGACATTTGCTCTTGCATCTGCACAAACAATTACATTTGATAAAACGACTTTCGATTACGGAACGATCAAGCCTAACGCTGATGGTACAAGATTCTTTACAGTAACGAATTCAGGTGATAAGCCTTTGATCCTTTCAAATGTAAAGCCTTCTTGTGGATGTACAACTCCTGAATTCAGCCAGGATCCTATCATGCCGGGTAAATCCGCTAAGATTAAGGTTGGATACAATACAGCGATCCCTGGACCTTTCAACAAAATGATTGAGGTTTTCTCTAATGACCCTGCAAACAACAGAAGCGTAATCTATATCAAAGGTAACGTAGATGCTAACGCTCCTGAGCCAAAAGTATTGACTCCTGCTGAGCAGAAAGAAGCTGCTAAAGCTGAGAAAAAAGCTGCAAAACTAGCTAAAAAGGCTGCTGCAAAGTAAGCTCTACTCAAAAAATAAAGGAACCGTCTCTATTGAGGCGGTTTTTTTATTACATTTATGTTGGATTAGATCACAGATGATAGGAATAGTCGGCAGTAAATGTATTAGCATTGATCAATTGTTTAGGTTTTGGCTGAAATCCCGGGATTACTTAAATGGCTGGGCTAAAGCCCACCTCTATTGAATTTTAATAACATAATCTTTTAATCTTAAAAATATATGGACACCAATTTCTCAGATGACTTTAAAGTAAACGGAAAATTTTCAATAAAAAAAACTTCAACGTCCTATAAAGGGAAACTCACTAAAGAAGAAGGAGAACAGATGCTGATTCAGGAGAAAGAAAAGCTCCGTGAGCTGCAGGAAAAATTATATGCTGACGGAAGCCAGTCTCTGCTGGTCGTGCTACAGGCTATGGATGCAGCAGGAAAAGACAGTATGATAGAGCATGTTTTCGGAGGAGTGAATCCGCAGGGATGCAATGTCACGAGCTTTAAAACACCAAGCCCGAAAGAATATTCCCATGATTTTCTATGGAGGCATTACCTGGCACTGCCGCAGAAAGGCATGATCGGAATATTTAACCGCTCACATTATGAAAGCGTTCTTGTATGCAAAGTACATCCTGAATATAACCTGAGTGAAAAAACATGGTCTTCTGTAAAAGATTTTGACAGCAAATTCTGGGAAAACAGATATGAAAGCATCCGGAATTTTGAAAAACACCTTTCGCAAAACGGAACAACTGTGGTAAAAATCTTTTTGAACGTATCCAAAGACGAACAGAAAAAAAGGCTTTTAGACAGAATTGACGAGCAGGAAAAAAACTGGAAATTCTCTGCAGGAGATCTTCCGGAAAGAGCATTATTTGATCAGTATATGGAAGCCTATGAAACAGCTATTAACGAAACCGCAAAAGAACATGCTCCATGGTATGTGCTTCCTGCTGACAACAAATGGTTTGCAAGAGTTGCTGCCATTCAAATCATTATTGATACCCTTGAAAAGATGAATCTTAAATATCCTACGCTTTCTGATAAGGACAGACAGGCATTGCAGGATTCTAAAAAACAATTGGAAAACGAATAAATTAGGTTGGAAGATGGAAGCATGAAAATGAAGATTTAAAATCATACGTTTAAAAAACTTCACTCTTTCAGCCTCTGACTTCCAGCTTTAAAAAAATCACGAGAAAATCTATAAGCCGGATTCTGTACTTCCTGAGAAGCGCCTGTTATTTATCTGCGTGTTACATTGCTGCAACACTTGAGCTGATTACCCCTCGGTTTTCAGGACGAGCCGCCCCTATTTTCATTACTGAAAAGAACCGATATACTTACCATTGCACCGCAAAGAGTTTACCTGGTTTCACTACAGCCGAACTGTACCTGCTTTCTGTTGCACTTGTCCTACCCTCACGGGTGACGGATGTTATCCGCTTTGCTGCTCTGTGGTGTCCGGACTTTCCTACCTCCCGTAAAACGGGAAATCAACAGGCCGATTTTCTCGCAGAGGCAAAGGTACACAAATTTTGTGGTAAAAAAGCAAATGGTAAAACACCTAAAGATCTTAGTTCCGTGCAAACGATATTGATTGATCAATATTTTTTTCCGTTTTTTTTACCTTTTTACTATTTTACATGATAATTTTCCCTAATTACCAGTTTATTATTATCTTCGTGCCATTATATATCTATGGATTCCAGAGAAAAAGAATTTGCGCAGCTTATCAAGGATAATCAGGGACTGATTATCAAAGTATCGCGCCTGTATACCAATTCTCTGGAAGATGAAGAGGATCTTTTCCAGGAAATTGTGTTACAGCTCTGGAGAAGTTACGATTCTTTTAAAGGGAATTCTAAAATTTCCACATGGATGTACCGTGTAGCGCTCAATACAGCCATTACCCTCTTTAGAAAAAAAAGCAAAAGCCTACCTACGAATGAGCTGGACATCAACCACAGGGATTTTGTGGAAGATGATGATGAAAAACAGCAGCAGGTATCACTTTTGTATACTGTAATCAAGACTCTTCCTAATGTAGAAAGAGCCATTGTCATGATGTATCTTGACGATCTGCCTTACAAGGATATTGCAGAGAACCTCGGAATCACTGAAGTCAATGCACGCGTGAAAATGAACAGATTAAAGAAAACCCTTAAAGAACAGATGGAAAAATATGCCTGAATTTGATTTAGACAG
Organism: Chryseobacterium amylolyticum; assembly: GCF_051011775.1. Lineage (NCBI taxonomy): Bacteria > Pseudomonadati > Bacteroidota > Flavobacteriia > Flavobacteriales > Weeksellaceae > Chryseobacterium > Chryseobacterium amylolyticum. Next base: position 603,496 of record NZ_JBPCHX010000002.1, on the reverse strand, counting down.
CTTTAAGAAAACATGGCAGGAACAACCTGTACAGCATAAATATGACAACACTGAGATTCTTCAGATGTTGAACAGAAAGTCACGCAACTACGTGAAATACATTTTCTGGATCAGCGTCGTAGAATTACTTTTCTTTTCAGTACTGGGACTGTTTTACTTTTTCCCTGAAGAGGAATCGGACAGTTTCCGTAAAATGCTGGAAAGATTAGGGGCACAGGAAGCTCCTGAAGCAGAAAATAACTTTGGTCATGTTTATCTGGCTATAAAAATCTTAAGCTTACTGATCACAGCCTATTTCGTGCTGAAATTTTATCAGAATTACCGGAAAATAAAGATTGAGGAAAATCTGAAAGGACTTATTACCCGGATCATTAAATTCAAAACAACTGTCAATGCCTTTATTCTGATCAGTATTGTATTGCTGTTAATATTCACGTTTGTACTGGTCGCTTTTATATTTTATATATTGGATTCCCAGAATATACAGCCCAGCGGCTCCAACCTTACCATTATTATTGTTGGAATTGCCGTAAGCACATTGCTCGCAGTCTCTATGATCTGGCTTTATTACAGACTGGTTTATGGTACCATTATCAAAAAGCTTGATAAAAATCTAAAACAGCTTAAAGAAATAGATTCTCAGGAAAATTAATATCCATAGGCATAGTTCGGGATATAATTATTAATTTTATTCCACCAAATCTTAAACTATGCCCTTATCTTATGTGTATGGAACATCTGAGGTTCCATTATTAGGACAGACCATCGGAGCCAATCTTAAAAGTACTGTCGAAAAACATCCCCATCAGGAAGCTTTAGTCTGCGTTCATCAGAATTACAGAGCTACTTACCAGGAATTTTACAATCAGACAACAGCTGTTGCAAAAGCTTTATTGTTTTTAGGAGCAAAGGCAGGCGACAGAATCGGGATCTGGTCTTCCAACCGCTATGAATGGGTACTTTTGCAGTATGCCACTGCAAGAATAGGAACTATTTTAGTGAATATCAATCCGGCCTACCGGACTCATGAATTAACTTATGTGCTTAACCAGTCCGAAGTTCGTTTTATTTTCTCTTCTTTAAGTTTTAAAACCAGCCATTATAAAGAAATGGTTGAGTACGCAAAAGAAGTATGCCCAACCCTGGAACACGAAATATTCTTTGATGAAAACTGGGAACATTTTGTCAATAACGGACAGGAAATTTCTGATGAAGTGCTTCACAGTTTTGAAGAGCACGTACAGTTTGATGATCCTGTCAATATTCAGTATACCTCCGGAACTACCGGTTTCCCGAAAGGCGTTACACTTTCCCATCATAATATTCTCAACAACGGCTATTTTATCGGTATCAGATTAAAATACACGGAGAAGGACCGTGTCTGTATTCCCGTTCCTTTTTACCATTGCTTCGGCATGGTGATCGGAAATATATGCTGTACTGCCCACGGAGCCTGTATGGTAATCCCCAATGACAGTTTTGATCCGGAAATTACTTTAAAAGCTGTTTCGGATGAGAAATGTACTTCTCTGTATGGTGTGCCAACTATGTTTATTGCAGAATTGGCTGTAAAAGATTTTGACAGTTATGATTTTTCAAGTTTAAGAACCGGTGTTATGGCAGGTTCCGTATGTCCTCCTGAAATTATGAAAAAGGTGGAAAATCTGATGAATATTAAAGAAATGAGCATCTGCTACGGAATGACGGAAACATCGCCTGTATCTACCCAGACTTTAATAGGAACACCGCTGGAGAAGCAGGTCAGTACTGTAGGAACAGTTCAGGATCACCTTGAAATAAAAATTATCGATGAAAACGGCAGAATATTAAAGCGTGGTGAACATGGTGAGCTTTGCACAAGAGGTTACTCTGTCATGCTGAAATACTGGAATGATCCTGAAAATACTAAAAAAGTACTGGACGACGCCCGCTGGATGCATACCGGAGATATGGCCGTAATGGATAAAGACGGTTATATTACTATTTCAGGAAGGATAAAAGACCTCATCATTCGTGGCGGAGAAAATATTTCCCCAAAAGAAATTGAAGATTTTTTATATACTTATACCAACATTCTTGATGTCCAGATTATTGGTGTTCCCAGTGAAAAATTCGGGGAAGAAGTAATGGCCTGGGTGAAAGTGAGAAAAGGATTTACCATCACTGCAGAAGAGCTCCAGGAATACTGCAAAGGCAGAATAGCCCATTATAAAGTACCCAAATACTGGAAATTTGTAGATGAATTCCCCATGACTATTTCCGGAAAAATAAGAAAGGTGGAAATGCGGGAGATTTCGATGAGGGAACTAGGACTTGAAAATATAAAACAGAACTGATCTCAGCAGAAAGGCGAAGAGGCAAAGGAAAGTTGAAAAACAAAAACTTGCATCATCTTCATTATAACAGACAACAAAAAAGCATTTCAGATGAAATGCTTTTTTGTTTTTTATATTAAAGTTCTTTTCTTAACCTTGCTACCGGAATATTAAGCTGTTCACGATATTTTGCAATCGTTCTTCTTGCTATATTATACCCCTGTTCTTTCAGAATGACCACTAATGCATCATCTGTAAGCGGCTTTCTCTTATTTTCTTTATCAATAACTTCCTGAAGGTGGGTTTTGATCTCTTTGGTGGAAACTTCTTCCCCATCATCATTCGTTAAACTGTCTGAGAACAGATCTTTAAGATATACAATACCGTTAGGCGTATCTGCATATTTACTTTTTACTACCCTTGAAATCGTAGAAATATCAAATCCTGTAATATCAGCAACATCTTTTAAGATCATTGGTTTCAGAGATTTTTCATCTCCTGTGATGAAATAATCTTTCTGGAATTTCACAATGGCTGTAATCGTTTGCAGCAATGTATTCTGACGCTGATTAATGGCATCAATATACCATTTTGCAGCATCCAGTTTCTGTTTGATAAATAAAGCGGCCTGTTTGTGTTCCGATGAGTTTTTATCATGGGAATACGTTGTAAGGATGTCCTTGTATTCTTCAGAAACTCTTAAAGTAGGTGCATTTTTACTGTTCAGCATAGGAATTACCTGGCCGTCTTTTACCTGGATAACAAAATCCGGGATAATTTCCTGATTGATGGTAATCGTCTGTGTATCAAAGTTTCCTCCTACTTTAGGGGATAGTTTTGATATTTCATCCAAAGCATCTTTCAGATCATCTTCTTCAATATCGTATTTCTGGATGATTTTGTTATAATGCTTGTTTGTCAAAGCTTCAAACTGATGTCTCAGGATGTTGGCAGCCAAAGAAACTGCCTTATCTGAACTGACTTTCTTTTCAATCTGTAATAAAAGACATTCCTGCAGTCCTCTTGCTCCCACTCCTGGCGGATCAAGTTTCTGAACATAATTTTCCAGGATATCCTCCACTCTTTCTTTAGTCGTGTAAATTCCCTGTGAGAAAGCCAGATCATCAACAATAGACTTGATCTCTCTTCTCAGATATCCGTCCGTATCTAAATTCCCGATAAGATATTCTGCAATCTTCAGATCTTCATCACTGATATTCACCAGATGAATCTGCTCTGTAAGATAATCATATAAGGACTGGCCTTCCGTTAAAAGACTCTCGTTATCAAATTCTTCATCATCCGGAGAGTAGTTGCTGGATGCGGTTTTATAGCTTGGTTCGTCATCATAGATATATTCATTGACGTCGAAATCTGTTTCAATGCTTTCTGTACCCTCATCCTGATAAGCGTCTTCAAGGGAAGAATAATCATCTTCCTTAGAATCTTCTTTCGCAATTTCCAAAGCTGGGTTTTCTTCTAACTCTCTTTCCAACTCCTCTTCAAATTCAAGAGTATGAAGCTGAATAAGCTTCATCAACTGGATCTGCTGAGGGGCCAGCTTTTGTCCTAATTTGAGTTGTAAGTGTTGTTTAAGCATATTCTTATTTACGTTTTAACATAACATATTCTACGAATTTAATAAATTTATTTGATAAAAAACACATTTAGCATGATTTTTGCATTACTTGTCTTAACATAATAAACTATTAAAGAATAAAAAAAGCCTTAACTTGTGATTAAGGCTTTTTTTATGGTTCTAGAATTCAGCACTTTTCGGCGTTCTAGGGAAAGGAATTACATCTCTGATATTTGTCATTCCTGTTACGAAAAGAACCAATCTTTCCAGTCCTAAACCAAATCCGGCATGCGGTACAGAACCGAATTTTCTGGTATCAAGATACCACCAAAGCTCGTGCTCATCTACATGCATATCTGCCATTTTCTGTTTTAAAACATCTAATCTTGCCTCTCTCTCTGATCCACCGATGATTTCACCGATACCAGGGAAAAGAACGTCCATAGCTGCAACGGTTTTATTGTCATCGTTCAGTTTCATGTAGAAAGCTTTAATTTCTTTCGGATAGTCAAATAATACTACCGGGCTTTCAAAATGTTTTTCAACAAGGTATCTTTCATGCTCAGACTGAAGATCAGTTCCCCATTTTTCAACCGGGTAAGCAAATTTTCCTTTTTTATTCTCTTTAGAGTTCAGTAAGATTTCAATAGCTTCTGTATAGCTTACACGCTTGAAACGTTTTGCCACTACGTTCTGAAGTTTTTCAATAAGACCTTCTTTTGCTCTTTCTTTTTCAGGTTTTGACTTTTGTTCTTCTTCAAAACGCTTGTCTAAGAATTCAAGATCATCTTTACAGTTATCCAATACATACTGGATCACATATTTTAAAAAATCTTCCGCAAGGTCGATATTATCTTCAAGGTTGTTGAAAGCTACTTCCGGCTCAATCATCCAGAATTCAGCAAGGTGTCTTGTGGTGTTGGAATTTTCTGCACGGAAAGTAGGTCCGAAGGTATAAATTCTTCCCAATCCCATAGCTGCAGTTTCTCCTTCAAGCTGTCCTGAAACGGTAAGGTTTGTTTTTCTGCCGAAGAAATCCTGTGCAAAATCTATTTCTCCTTCTTCAGTTCTCGGCATATTGTTCAGATCAAAGTTGGTTACCCCAAACATTTCTCCTGCTCCTTCCGCATCAGCACCTGTAATAACCGGTGTGTTAATATAGAAAAACTGGTTCTGGTTGAAGAACGAGTGAACAGCAAAGCTTACTGCGTGACGCACTCTGAACACTGCTCCGAAAAGGTTTGTTCGGAATCTTAAGTGTGCCTGCTCACGAAGTTTCTCCAGACTGTGCTTCTTAGGCTGAAGAATTGTACTCTGAAGTTCTTCCGTAAAGTTATCCCCTAAAATAATAATCTTTTTAGCGATAATTTCCACAGACTGTCCTGCTCCCTGGCTTTCCACCACTTCACCTACTACTTTCAGGGATGAAGCCGTACTGATATTCTTGATGATCGCTTCATCAAAATTTTCGAAATCAACAACTATCTGCAAATTATTAATCGTAGAACCATCATTAAGCGCAATAAAGCGATTAGCACGGAATGATCTTACCCATCCGTAAACTGTAATGTCATGATGTAATACTTTCTTGTAATCCTTCAGGATTTCTTTGATCGTTTGCTTTTTCATTTGTTGATGATAAATTTTTTATATAAAAATTAATGTCTGCAAAGTTACAAAAAAACAGCGCAACTTAATGATTGCGCCGTCTTTAAAAATCATTTAACAAGCATTTAAACTTTCAGTTCAGGAAATTTACCTTTTTCTGCTGCTCAATCTTTTTCATTGTAAGGATACATTTCCACTCAATATTGTCCTGAACTTCAAGATAAATCCGCATCTGACCGGAGTGAACCACTCTACATTATCACTTTTAGAAAGAATAAATTTTAATTTATTCTGAGTTTTCATGGAATTAGTTTTTATTTATTGAAATGGTTATTAGTTTTTAAGCAATAATTTCATGATCAACTACAGGTCAGCGAATCCAAATTAAACTATACTACACTTTTAAACACTTTTGGATGGATTCTGCGGATTTTGTTTTTAATTACTTTAATGATTTTTCAAATGATCACCACTCTTTTACATCTCTGAATTCTGAACAATTACCTCATTCTTTTCCTATTGTTTTTTTACTGGTTATCTTTTCTCACTTTTACCAGTTCGTTAATAATTTTTGTTATACAGTTCCTGACCTGATTCTTTAATTAACCGGCATTCCGGAACTGATATTTTGTAATGTGCACATACAAAATAAAACGTTGTGTTTTTACCTGAAGCAAAGATGCAGAAAAGAGGAAGAATGATACAAGTGAATGATATATAGATTCATAAATCTATATATTTAAAATCATGAATTTATAAATACAAACAAATAAAAATCAGCAAATTAAATAATTATTCCGCCATGTTTTCAATTTCTTTCAGATAGATAGAAAGAGGGGTACCGGTTCGTTTTTTGAATGCTAAAGTGAAGGCCTGCTCGTTATTATATCCTAGTTCTTCGGCGATAAATGGAATCTTATAAGACCTGAATTTTTTATCATTGGCCAATCTGTTGATGGCATAATCAATACGGAGATCATTAAGATAAGTGGCAAAGTTTTTTCCTTTGTAGGTATTGATAATTTCCGACAGATATTTTGAGTTTGTTTTTATTTTTTTGGCAAGACTTCCAAGCGTAATTCCCTTATTCAAAAACTGATCTTTGTTTTCAAATATTTCAAGTTCTTTTAAAATGGTCTGGGCAATATCTTCGGAAATCGTTCTTGGTGTTTTGTCCTCAGCATGTTCTGTATTTTGTAACTTAGTGGCTTCAGGAAGAATTTCTTTGGCTTCCGGCATCCTGTTTTTTCCTACCTTGTTTTCATTAACAGACTGAATAAGGTCCTGGGCAATCTTTTTATAGTTCTTTTCGGATTTTTTATATTTAAAATAAACATTGATAAACAACAGGTGTGATATCAACAGAAGACTCAGTACAATATAAAATAAACTTTTTCTTTTTGTAAGCTCATTGGTAATGCTTTCTTTCTCCTGCTGCAGTTCCGGAGTATCATATCTTCTGGGGAGTTCTCTGGAAATATACCTGAACTGGGTATCCAGAACATGATCTACATTTAAAAACCGATCTACATAATACAGCTGCTTTTCTTTATCATTGTTTTCTTTATAATAATCGATCAGGTAAGTATATACATCTCTCAGCTCGGGATAAATGTAATTGGTTTTAAGAACCATAGAATCAATCTTCCGGAAATACTCTACCGCTTTCTCTTTTTTGTTGAGGCCAGCATAGGATTTCCCTAAATATAAAAAGGTATAATGATGGTTTCTTTCAGAACCGTTATTGTTTGTAAAGAAATATTTTTCACACTCCAATAAACCGTCGATCGCTTTCTGGTATTTTTTTGAATGCAGATGATAATATCCTAACATTCCAAGGTTCTGGTGATAGCGGTAGACATCCTTATTCTTTTTAGAATCCAGCAAGCCTTCTTTTATAAGGATATAGGCAGAATCCATCTTATTGATTTCTATATATGCGTCCGCCAGATTCAACTTAAGGGCATTCTTCTCATTCTGATTCATATAATCGGCATCATACGCATAATGTCTTAAAACCTTGGCTGTCTCCGCATGTTTTCCAATATAATTATTAAGATAGGCAATACTGATATGTGCCATAGCAATCTGCCTTTTATTTCCTTTTTCTTTGGCATATTTCAGTCCTAAAATATAATTGTTCAGGGCAGCCTGAAGATTATCTGTTCTGAAATACAGATTCCCTTTAAGAAGATAGATTCTGGCCGGATACGTATTTTCTTTGGAATTTTTGGTGATATACTGTAAGCTGTCAAGATATTTTAATGCATTGGGCAGGGTCTCATCAAAATGAAGCATAACGTATCCTTCAGCAATCTGAGTAATGTTTTTTTCAGATTTTGCTTTTTTAAGATAACTTTCTGCAATACTTTTACCGTTCAGATCCCCTACATGGCTGCTATAGAATTCTTTTTCCAATTCTTTATAAGACCGCTTTTCAGGAGTATTTTTTTCTAAATTATTGGTTTGTGCATGAAAAAACAGATTTCCAATAATAAAAAACAGTATTAAACATTTTATTTTCATCATTCATCCGAGCTATATTACAAAAATATTATTTTTTCTTCAGTGCAAGTGCCATTGCTTTCGCTTTTTTCAACGTATTCATCAATATTTCCATTAAATTATTTTCGATAAATAAAAAAAGAGAGTTCAGGCTGAAAATGCACGCTCTTCAAAAATTATTTCCATTCTATTTTACCTTCCATATAATATACTCTTCCGTTGTTCTCATAGAGAAGATCATAGCCCTGAGAGGTCAGATAGAAATGACAGACTTTCATTTCATTGTTTCTATCGCTGAATTGAATCACTGCAGGGCACATTTTAGCGCGGTCCATTTTCTTCACCATCAGATTGAAGTTCTTCCGGATATTTTTTTTGCTATACAAGGACAGCATTCTGTCATCAATAAAACGGACATATTTCAAAGATGACAGAGGATAAGTAATCAACTTAAAGGACTGCCCTGCGAGCTTAGCAGCATTCTCATTGAAAAAATTAGTGATTGAAATACTGTCCTGGGTAATACTTTTCACCACACTTGATTCATATCTCTGCCCATCCGCAAATTCCATACTATAGATTGCTTCCATTTTAATGGCAAAACCTTTCCCGGATTTTCTTAAATCTGTCAGGTCTGTAAATTCTTTTCCCTTTTTAATGACAATCAAAACATTCCCTTCTCCAAAATCACAGTCATAATATTTTTTATAATCGAAAGGTTCTTCAATATTTGTTTTTAAGGTATCATTCATTGTATTTTGTGAAAAAATGCGTGCTGATAACATCAGTAAAAATAAGATCAGTTTATAACTTTTCATGGTTGGCTATTTAAGGGTTAAACTGATTTTGGTTACTCTCCTGCAGGGTCTTATTTACTTTCTGCTTTTTAAAATTCCAGTTGATGAGAGGAAGCTTTCTTTTCCCGTTCTCATTCCATCCGCCAATCTGTATTCCTCTGAAATCCTTACATTGATTATACAACCCGATCTGAATTCCCCGGCATTTCTGACCAATATTTGCCAGTGGCGCTACAGAAACACCTTTCATCTCATGATGCAGATTAAAAAACGGAGAAACAGACACCCCGTTCGTAACAGCGTAAGTATTTACATTACTGGAAACATTGATTTCCAGGCCATTGGTTACTGTAGGTTCCATATTGATCAGGGATAATTGCAACCCGTTAATCGTATTCATTTTCTCACGGGGAACAATTACATAACCACCATTAAGATTCCAATTACCCGGCTGGAGGGTGACAAGCATCAGCGGTGGAAGAAAAATCCCCATACAATTGAATCCCATTCCCAATCCGTTTACTTTCTTAGGTTTAAAATGATCTTCCTCATCAAAATATTTAAATAAAATCCCGTTGACATTCCGGACATTCTTTGAGGGTGAAGCTGCAATTAATCTTGGCTTCAAAGAATCAACCTTCAGACTGTCTGATGCGTATGTCAGACCATGGACTAAAAGAACTGCTGTTACTAAAATTCGTGTTTTCATAATTCGTTATTTTAAAATTACAGTTCAAAATTATCGGCAGAAGGTACAGTTCCGAATGTGAAAAAAAATTAAAAAAAAATGTCCAGTTTGCGAAAATCACAAATATGCAGATGACGAAATGAAGTGTTAACTAATATAAGCGGGCTGGAAGCGGGAAGAAAGAGGCTGGAAGTTATTTTACATGATAAACAGTAATAATGATATAAATCCTATTGATGTTGTAAACGGCTATTTATTTTTTCGGCTTTCAAATACTTCCCTTCTCCCAACTTCCATCTTCCAGCCTTTAAAATAGAAAATCAAAACTTTCTCCACAAAAAATGCTACATTTGTGAAAATCACAAAACTATGCATCAGGAAGCTCTATTGAAGGAAATCCGAAGAAAAATCGGTGAGAAATCTTTAAATGATGAGATTGCCAACATTCTTAATATCAGCTATGATGCAGCCCACAGAAGAACTTCACTGAAAGCAAAATTCAGCTTTGAGGAAGCATTGGAGCTTGCCGGATATTATCAGATCTCACTGGATCAGTTTTTGGGAACAGAAAACCAGTTGGTTGTCAAAAGAACACAGCCTGTAAAAACCACAGAAGACCTTTTGAATTACTTTGAAAACTCTTTAAAGATTCTGAATGTTTTTCAGAATATCGCTGATTCCAAAGTATTTTACTCTGCAAAAGACATCCCTTTTTTCTATACCATTTCAGATTCCATCCTCTCCCGTTTCAAGTTTTATGTCTGGATGAATCTGCTGAATCAGGATAAGTTTTTAAATCCGTTCCATGAATTTACCATGGAATATCATTCTGTAAAAAACGAGATGCTGAAAGATCTTTACGAGAAACAAAACGTAACGGAAATCTGGAATGACACTACCATTATGAGCGCCCTGAGGCAGATTTTGTTTTATAATGAAATGGGATTACTGAAGAAAAATGAAGCAGATCTTATCCTGGATGATCTGAAAAAATTATTAGAAAGCCTGGAAATTAAAACGCTGGAAAAAGCTAACTTTCAGATTTATGTGAATGATTTGGTCATTTTAAACAACAGTATTTTATTCAAAAATGAAGAACAGTGTTCTTTTTTTGTCCCTTTCAGTATGTTCGGATATATGATGACCAATGACAAAATAACCTGTGAAGATTCACTGAGCTATTTTGAGCATCAGATCAAAAACTCAAAATCTCTGAATGAATCCGGAAACCGGGAAAGGAAAATATTTTTTAATAAAATGTATGAACAGATTGACCGGTTAAAACAGAATATATCATGAATACTCTTCGGAACGGCGAATATTTTGGGGAAACCAATCAAATGGTCAGTTCAGATGGATGGACAATTACTGATACGGAATATACCCATCCCTATGTAGACTGGCATTATCATGAGAACGCTTACTTTACCTTCCTGCTTCAGGGCAATATGACGGAAGGGAACAGAAAAGAAACTTATTGCTGTTCTGCGGGAACTTTACTGTATCACCAATGGGAAGATCCACACTTTAATAGTAAACCGGATATCTTTACAAGAGGCTTTCACATAGAGATCACCCAGGATTGGTTTGACCGGTTTGACATTAAGAAAAATAAAGCCGAAGGCAGCTTTACTATAAAAAACCCGGGCTTAAAGCTATTGGTCTGGCAGTTATTCAAAGAAACCAAAATAAATGATACTTCTTTTGAATCCTCCGCCAATCAGCTTCTATTACATCTTTTCAGCGAACTGACCCAAGAAAAAGAAAGCAAAGAAAGAAAACCTGTCTGGGTAAATCAGATCAATGAGATTTTACATGAGAACGCTGCTGAAAAGCTTACCCTTACCGGAATTTCAGAAACCCTGAATATCCATCCTGTTCATTTAAGCAGAGATTTTCATAAATATTTCCATTGCAATCTTGGAGAGTATCTCCGGAAATTAAAGGTCAATAAATCGGTCAAGCTTCTCCATTCTCCTTCTTCTTTAACGGATATTGCGCTGGAATGTGGTTTTTCGGACCAGAGTCATTTTATCCGGTGCTTTAAAGAAAACCTCGGAATCACCCCTTTGAAATACAGGAATCTTCTGAAAAACCATAAGATCCTGCCGGATCAAATCATCATTCACGATTTGGATACATCATTCCCCGATTCGGCTACATTTTCCTCTTTCTGACTTTCCATCTTTGTACCATCATTTAAACAAAAAAATATTTAAAATGGAAACAAAAAAAGTATGGTTCGTGACAGGAGCTTCAAAAGGTTTAGGATTCGAGTTGGTAAAGAAATTATTATCCGAAGGGTTTCAGGTTGCTGCAACCAGCCGTACCGTTGAATCCCTGGTCTCTTCAATCGGAGAAACTTCAGAAAACTTCCTTCCTCTCAGCGTCAATATTACAGACAACAACGATATCAAATCTGCTATTGAAAAAACAGTTTCTCATTTTGGAAGACTTGATGTAGTGGTTAACAATGCAGGCTACGGACAGATCGGAACTCTTGAGGAGCTTACCGACGAAGAAGCCAGAGAAAATTATGCAGTGAATGTTTTCGGAACATTAAACGTGATCAGAAACGCGATGCCTTACCTCCGTGAGCAAAGATCAGGAAACATCTTCAACATTTCATCGGTCGGCGGATATTCAGGAAATTTTCCGGGCTGGGGAATTTACTGCTCTACAAAATTTGCCGTTGCCGGATTTACGGAAGCGCTGGCGGAAGAGGTAAAAGACTTCGGAGTTCATGCTACCGTTGTTTATCCCGGCTATTTCCGTACAGATTTCTTAAATAAAGATTCTGTGAGAACCCCTTCAAATCCTATCCAGGCCTATGAAGCAGCAAGAAGCTCCGAACAGGCACACCTTAATGAAATCAATGGAAACCAGCCGAATGATCCGGTGAAAGCCGCTGATGTTCTGATCCGGATCAGCAAAGAGAAAAATCCCCCAGTACATTTATTATTAGGGGTAGGAACCATGGAGTTTCTGAACAATAAGATTGATATTTTAAAAAAAGATGCTGAGAAATGGGAAAATCTGACAGTTTCAACCGCCATTTAACTTTACTATGATATTTTTCGGCTCTGCTTAATCAAAACAGAGCCGAAGTCTTTCATTAAACTTTTTACAAAAACAACTACATTAGCTATTATGAAACAGCCCGTTCGTTTTAATACCATTTCAGATTTTCATGCTTTCTGCAGTCTTCCGAATCCTGAACACCCGCTGATCAGCCTGATAGATTACAGCAAGGTCCGCTATGCTGTGGATAATAAAGAGTTGAGATGGATCCAGGATTTTTATTCTATCGGCCTGAAAAAAAATGTCAGCCCGAAATTCAATTATGGACAGCAGCAATACGATTTTGATTCGGGTGTATTGTGCTTTGTTTCCCCCCAACAGTACTTAAGCCTGGAGATTGATCCTGATGTTGAAGTGGAACCGACTGGTTTTTTACTGTTAATTCATCCTGATTTTCTGTGGAATACCTCATTGACCAAGAAAATAAAATCCTATGATTTTTTCAGTTATCAGGTGAAGGAAGCTCTTTTTCTTTCTGATAAAGAGGAGAAAGTGATTGTTGATATCCTTAAAAATATCGAAAGGGAATATATGGCCAATATCGATAAATTCACGCAGGATCTGATTATTGCCCAGATTGAATTGTTACTGATTTATTCAGACCGCTTTTATGAAAGGCAGTTTTTTACCCGAAAGAAATCAAGCCATGAACTGCTGTATAAGTTTGAAGATATTCTTTCCCGATACTTTGAAAACGGCAACCTTCTTGAAAACGGGATTCCATCGGTAAAATGTATTGCTGAACAAATGAATATTTCTCCCAACTATTTGGGAACTTTGCTTCGTCTGCATACCCGGCAAAACACACAGCAGCATATTCAGAATAAATTAATTGACCTGGCTAAAGAACGTCTGAGTACAACGAATCTTTCTGTAAGTGAAATTGCTTACGAGCTGGGATTTGAACATCCGCAGTCTTTCAGTAAACTTTTTAAACAAAAAACAAATCAGTCACCGGGAGAATTCAGAAAGCTTTTCAATTAAAGATTGGGTTTTTAAACAGTAATGTTAATTTCATTCTATTTTACCCTGTAGAAGTTTTTTATTTTTGTTTAAATACTTCTTTGAGATGAAACCATTTCTGTTATTGATCTTTAATTTTATATTTTGTCTTTACCAAGGGCAAAACAGCAATATTGTCAATCCTGAAAAAATTGAGAATCTCCTCCAGAAAAAATATTCCGGGAAAATTGTTTTTCTCAACAAAACCGTCTCCCTGGAAAACCTGAAAGATCCGGATATTCTTACTTCCTCCGTATTTCAGGAAAATGGTGACCTGGGTATTTACGCTTTTTTCGACAATTCGCTTGTTAATTATCTTCATCAGCTTGAACCTAAATGGACTGCAGATGAGTTGTTGAAAAACGGAAATTACCAGTTTTCATTCTATGTTGACGGAAAACTGATCTACACAGAAAATCTCAGCACAGGAGCCGGTACCCCGGAAAATAAAAAATTCAAAACTGCATTGCGGATCCCTCTTATCAGCAGCAGGAATGAAGACTCATGGGGAAGATATTTATGGATGCGTTTTTACATGGCTCATGACGGAATTGATGCGCTGGCTGCAGGAAATCACATTTTAAAACTTGAAATCCGTCCTTATCTGAAGGCTGCCACCATCAAAACAGGATCTGTTATTGCAGAAGGGCAGATTAGCCTTACTGTTCCTTCCCAAAATATTCCTGAAAAACAGATTGCTGTTCAGCCCATCCTGCCCAACAGTGGCTGGAAGATTTCCAAAGAAAAAATCAATACCGAAGTTATCAGAACATTGAACAGGAAAATTGCAGAAAAAAGATTTAAAGAACTGACCGGAATTGTAATGGTAAAAGACGGAAAACTGCTTCTGGAAGAATATTTTAACGGTTCAGCAAGAGATTCTCTGCAGGATACAAGATCCGTAGGCAAATCTTTTTCTTCAGCTTTGACGGGAATTGCGATCAGAGAAGGGTATTTAAAGAGCGAAAATCAGTATTTAAAGGAATTTTATGATGTAAAACAATTTAAAAATTATTCTGTTCAAAAAGGCAATGTCACTATAAAAAGCTTACTGACGATGAGCTCCGGTTTTGAAGGAAATGACGATGATTCCGAATCTCCCGGCAATGAGGAAAATATGTATCCAACACAAAACTGGGTAAAATTTGCATTGGATCTGCCAATGTCCGGGAATGAAACAGGAAAAAAATGGAGTTATTTCACTGCAGGCGTGGTAGTAACCGGAGATATTCTGGATAAAACAGTTCCTGAAGGATTGGAAAACTATGCGGACAAAAAACTGTTTCAGCCTCTTGGAATCACCCGTTATCAATGGCAGTTCACTCCCCAGCAAAAGCCTTCTCTGGCAGGAGGATTACGGATGAGAGCTCTTGATTTTGCAAAATTCGGGCAGCTGTATAAAAATAACGGGGTCTGGAATGGAAAAACTATTTTAGATAAAGATTGGGTGAAGAAGTCGTTCACCAATTATTTTACAGATCATTCTGATTTTGAAGGATACGGATATTTATTCTGGAGAAAAGTTTACACGGTTGGAGATCGTAGCTATGAAGCATTTCAATCCAGCGGAAACGGAGGAAATAAAATCATTATGTTTACTCAGATTCCAGTTGTTATCGTGATTACAGCACAAGCTTACAACAAACCATATGCCCATCAGCAATCTGAAAAAATAGTACAGAACTATCTTTTACCAGCCTTAAAATTGAGTAATGAGTAATGTGGAAAATGAGAAAGAATAGTAATAGCTGTTGCTTATTGCAAAACTATTCGTCTTTCTTAGAAGGAATCAGAAAAACATCGATAAGACCTTCGGGAAGTTCCATTTTAATGGTTCTTTCTTCTCTGTCAACTTCAAGAATCCAGTCTTTGATCATAGGAATAACCACTTCTTTCCCATCCAGATTTGTAATGAAATATACCTGTGCTGTCTGATCGTTTACAGATCTGATTACTCCACAGTTGTGATCATCCTGATCAAAAATTTCAAATCCAATGATTTCGTGGTAGTAGAATTGTTTTCCTGAAAGTTTGGGTAGTGTGGAAAGAGGAAGGTAGACGCTTTTACCTAAAACCTGATCTACCAGTGCCTCAGAAGAGTTCTTGAATGCAATATTCAAAGCATCAAGCTTGCTCCATGATGATTTTTCAATAAAAAATGGAACCAATAATCCGTTGATTTCAACGAATATTGATCCCAATTTATTGTAAAGCTCGGGTTGATCGGTATCCAGTTTAAGGATTACGTTCCCCGCAAGTCCATGTCTGCGTGTGATTTTTCCTAAAAAATAGCAATCTTCTTTACGCATAACAGGGTTTGTTCTTAAGCTTCAGTGTTTTCTTCAGTTTCAGCAGCAGGAGCTTCTCCTTCTGTAGCTTCAGCAACTTCTTCAGCAGGTGCGTTTGCAGCTTCTTCAGCAGCTTTAGCATCAGCTTCAGCTTGTGCAGCAGCAGCTACTCTAGCTTCGTTTACTTTTACTTCAGCTTCTAAAGCAGCTTTCTTAGCATCAGCTTTAGCAGTAGCTAAACCATCTACTTTACCTTGAACTTTAGCATCTTTAGCTTCTACCCAAGCATTGAATCTTTTTTCAGCTTCAGCTTCATCAAAAGCACCTTTAGCTACACCACCTTGTAAGTGTTTTTTGTAAAGAGCACCTTTGTAAGATAGAATAGCTCTAGCAGTATCAGTAGGCTGAGCACCGTTGTTTAACCACTTTACAGCAGAATCAACGTTCAATTCGATAGTTGCCGGATTAGTAATTGGGTTGTAAGTTCCTAGTTTCTCGATGAATCTACCATCTCTTCTAGCTCTAGAATCTGCAACCACGATGTGGAAAAAAGGCTTTCCTTTTTTACCGTGTCTTTGTAATCTGATTTTTACTGACATAATGTTTGAATTTTATGGGAACTCGTCCCAGTTAAATATTTAAGAGTGCAAAGATAGTAAAAAATTCTATTTGAACAATTAATAAATATAACAATTTATCAATCTAACAGTGTAACAATATTTGATTTGTTTTTTTAACCATTGTTACATTGGTAAATTTTCAGATTGTTACATTAAAAATATTATACCTTCCCCATATAGAAAAGCCCCAGACATTTCTGGTTTTCTTCAATAGTCAGGGAATCTTTCAAATGATCTACAATTTTGGGAGAACTCCAGTAGCACCCGATATTGTTGGCGGTACAGGTAAGATACATGTTCTGAACAGCCATTGAAGTAGCTGCTATTTCTTCCCATTCAGGAACCATGCCGCTGAAATTGACAATAATGGAAACCACTACGTCAGCTTTATTGATTTTGAAACCGATGTCATTGTATTTTTTTTCCAGAAATAGCTGTTCAGGCTGGGTGGCTTTATAGATGGCCTGCATTTCTGATGCCAGTTTAGCTTTTTCTTCTCCTTTGAATATTTTAAAACGCCATGGCTTTGTACGTTTATGGTTCGGAGCTAGTGTTGCCGCGTGTAAAATTTCCTCCAGCACTTCCTGAGGAATTTCCGCATCAGTATAATCTTTCGGGAAAATACTTCTCCTCTCCTGTATAATTTCTTTTAAAATGGTTGCTTTATTCATACCTGCAAATTTACAACATGGAATTCAATCTATCTCATTTAAAACGTTAAGGATTTACAGCCAGTTTACGATTTTTATACGCCTGATAATTGCTTATGATAAATGTTGCTGCAATGATCAAAGCAATCGGAATACTCAGCCATTTTTCATAGACCTCGCCTTTTGCAGGATTCAGCATAAACAATGCAATAAAACTTATGGAATATACTACCCCGGCAATGACCCATCTGTTATCCGGATCAGGATATTCCTTCACCATACTTGCTTTATTGTAATTAAACAGAGGGAGCAGTTTATGTTGATCCCAAATAACCAATATCAGTACAGCAATCATCATTAAGGAGGTGATTATCCAGGTCCCTGTAAAGGAAAGGCTGAGGGTAATCACCCAGATATTACTCAATATAGCCAGAAACATCAATGCTCCAAGTGTTGCAAAGCGTTGTGTCATCAGTAAAATTCCGGCTGTCACCTGTGCCAGTCCTAAAAAATTCCAATAAAAACCGGACTGATATAAGGCCTCAAAAAAATATCCGACCGGGTTATCGGTTGAAATTCTGGTAAATCTTTCTCCCATAAGCTTTATTAAACCTGATGGAAAAAAAGCGGATCCCACGAGATAACGAAGATGAATAATGATCCACTGATTCATTCTGCCCGTTCTTAATTTTTCAAATTCCATAGTATAGTATTTTGCATAGCAAGGTACTAAATAAAAATAAAACTTCAAACATAAATCTGAAGTTAATCCTTATAATGATGAATAACTATACGTTGAAAAGAAATACTGCTTAATCTTGTTTAAAGTACCTCTACAATCTTCTGATGGATTTTATTGAGGGTAAACTCATCGCCTGGTTTCATCCCCATCATTCTTTTGGCCATCGGGCTTTCCGGAGAAATGGCGTAGAATCTGTCGCCTTCAAAAAAAAACTCACCCAATGACACGGAAATATAGAACCGGGCTTTGTTGGTGATCACCAACGAGCCAAGCTGAACTCTTTGTGTAGCCGTATTCAGTACTTTTGCCATATTTCTTTTAAGATCATTCAAAGCACCCAGCTGTCGTTGCATCTGGTAGATCTCCTCCTGCATTTCTTCTCTCATACTGTCATATTTAGGAGTTTTTTTGATGTCACGGCTTGCTTCCAGGGTAAATTCGATAAAGTTTTTAAGCTTTTCTATTTTCTCTGCGATAGTCATTTTCACAAAGTCTCTGATGTCACTTTTTTCAAATACAATCTTCTCCATACAATCGATTCTTTATATAAAGATAATATTTTTAAAATAATTTTCAATGACCTTCCATAAAATAAAACTTCTTCTCAATCACCGGAATCAGTAAAAAGAATTATAAAAAAGCCCTGTAAATTTTACAAGGCTTTCATTTTATTTTTCTGCAAGCTTTTTTAGATCTCCGAGTCCCTGGCTGAACATTTTGTCCATGTTACCGTTCATCAGCGGTTTCATGATCTTCATCATTGGAGTCAGCTCGTTATCAATCATCCATGTTACTTTGGTGCCGCTGCCTTCAGGAGTCAGTATGATATTACTTTTAGCAGTCCCTTCAAAAGGTTGTATGAAATGAAGCCGGGTTCCCAGTTTTTCATTCGGGATAATTTCTGTGATAGACTGTTCTCCTTCACTGCCATCACCCTTCCAGTGATAAGAACTGCCAGGCTGATTACCTGGACCTGAATAAGTGACAGAAAAGTTTTTGATTTCTTTAGAAAAAGGATCCCAGGTATTGTATGCTTGTAAAGAGTTGGTATGTTGCCATACTTTTTCCTTTGGAGCATTAATGACAACAGATTTTTCATAGTGATAATCTTTACTGAAAGCCAGCACGGCAATTACAGCATATATAAGTACCAGCACGATGATGATACCAATAATTTTTAAGAGTGTTTTCATAGTCTATATATTTAAGGTTATATTATTACTGATGATTTTACATCTGTTCCCAAAATTAAATATTCCCACATCACTCCTTCTTTCCATATGACAAGATTAATTAAAGATAAGGTATTTTTGTCATACCACACCAGTAAGGCATTATTTTTGAGCAGTTCAGCTGTGATTCCCGGTGAATCATTAAATTTACCTTATAATAAAAATCGAAAAATGAATATTTTAACAGAAAAATTTAACACTCCATATCATTCGGCTCCGTTCAGTGACATTAAAAATGAAGATTATCTTCCGGCATTTAAAGAATTGATCCAAAAATCTGAAGCAGAAATTGATGCTATAGTCAACAATCCTGAGGCACCCACTTTTGAAAATGTTATTGAAGCATTAGCTTATTCCGGAGAACAGCTGGATGTGGTTTCAAATATTTTTTTCAACTTGAATTCAGCGGAAACGAATGACGAAATTCAACAGATCGCCCAGGAAGTTTCGCCGATCTTAACGGAATATTCTTCAAAAATATCTCAAAATGAAGCCCTTTTCAACAAAATCAAAAAGGTATACGATGAAAAGGAAAAATATAATCTCAATGAAGAGCAGGAAATGCTTTTGAATGAGACCTACAAAGGTTTTGTAAGAAGCGGAGCTTTACTGAATGAGGAAGACAAAGAAAAATTAAAGAAAATCAGCATGGATCTTTCTTTAAAGTCTTTACAATTTGGACAGAATGTACTGGCATCTACGAATGCTTATTTTAAACATATCACCCATAAAGAAGATCTTGCAGGCATCCCGGAGGCCATTACCGATCAATATGCAGAGGAAGCTAAGGAAAGAAATCTTGAAGGCTGGGTGGTAACTTTACAGTACCCAAGTTATATTCCCTTCATGACCTATGCACAAAACCGTGAACTGAGAAAGGAACTGGCTTTGGCCAATGGTAAAAAATCTTTCGACGGTGGAGAATTTGACAATCAGAATCTGATTAAAGAACTTCTGAATTTAAAACAACAGAAAGCTGAACTTTTAGGATATAAAAACTATGCTGATTTCGTTCTGGAAGAAAGGATGGCTAAGTCTCCGGTGAAAGTTTTCGATTTTTTAAATGAACTTCTGACCAAAGCAAAACCTTATGCTGACAAAGAAATTGAAGAATTGAGATCTTTGGCAAAAGCTGACGGAATAGAGGATATGCAAAGCTATGACCACGCCTACTATGCTGAAAAACTTCGTAAGGCAAAATTTGATCTGAATGATGAGGAACTGAAACCTTATTTCCCGTTAAATCAGGTACAGGATGCTGTATTCGGGCTGGCAGGTAAATTATTCGGCCTGACTTTCGAAGAAAGAAACGACATTCCGAAATATCATGAAGATGTAAAAGTATATGAAGTAAAAGAGAACGGGACCTATAAATCCTTGTTATATGTGGATTATTTTCCGAGAAAAGGGAAAAGAGCCGGTGCATGGATGACGAGCTATAAAAATCAGTATAAACAAAACGGTGAGAACTCGCGACCGCATATCTCAATTGTCTGCAACTTCAGTAAACCGACAAAAGACACGCCTAGCTTACTGACCTTCCAGGAAGTGACTACCTTATTTCATGAATTCGGCCACGCACTTCACGGGATGATGGCAGATACCCAATATCCTACCCTATCAGGAACTTCAGTAAAATGGGATTTTGTGGAACTTCCGTCTCAGTTTCTGGAAAATTTCTGCTATGAGCCTGAGTTCCTGAAAACATTTGCAAAACACTATAAAACAGGAGAAGTACTTCCGGACGAAAAAATTGAAAAAATCGAGCAGTCCAAAAACTTTATGGAAGGTTACCAAACTTTAAGACAGCTAGGTTTCGGACTTCTGGATATGAATTACCATACAAAAGCCGGAGAATTGGAAAATGAAAGTGTAAAAGAGTTTGAAGATAAATATACAAAAGCGACAAGTCTTTATCCTTCCAATTCAGAAACCGCCATGAGCCCAAGTTTTTCACACATTTTCCAGGGAGGATATTCTGCAGGATATTATTCCTACAAATGGGCGGAAGTTCTGGATGCTGATGCTTTCCAGTATTTCAAAGAAAACGGAATCTTCAATCCTGAAATTGCAGCGAAATATAAAGTATTGCTTTCTTCAGGAGGAACCAAAGATCCAATGGAATTATATAAAGCCTTCAGAGGCAGCGAGCCAAAAGTAGAAAGTTTATTGAAAAGAGCATTCGGATAGAATATAAATTCAAATTATGACAGAAAAAATCAATAAGCTGGAAGCCATTTTTAATGATGCTTTGAAAACGGCTCTTACCGGTATTACTCCCGAAAAGATAGATGAGATTCTTGATAACAGAGATTCTGCAGAATTTTCTGATGCATGGATGAAAGCATATCGCACCGTTGAAGAGAAGGTTACTGATGAGGAGACTGAAGACAGAATCAGTGATATCCGAAAGGAAATTTTTGTATCTGTCTTCAAAACTACAGGTTCCTCTGACCTTCCGGCTTATATTTCTGATGATTTTGGCCTGATCTGCTCTTACTCTGTTCATCAGATTGAAAACAATTGGGTAACCAATTTGCTTTTCACTTATCTTCATCATCAGATCCCTCAGGGTGAGCTGATGAAAACAGAAAAAACAATGGAAGAACTGATTCAGTAAATCAAAAATGATAAAGTACAACAGAACAGCAATTGCTGTTCTTTTTTTGTTGATAATCATATTACCCTACCTTAAAAATTGATAAATTAGTCGTTTTTAGCAACGTTAAATTTAATATGGACATTCAGGAACAAATCAAAGATTATATCAACAGTCATTCTGAAAAGAAATGCAATGATATGCGGGAGCTTCACCGCATTATCCTCGAACTTATGCCGGAATGCCGGCTGTGGTTTCTTGATGGTAAAGACAGTGAAAATAAAACTGTGTCCAATCCCAATATCGGCTACGGATCGTATACCATGCAATACGCCGGAGGAAAAACCAGAGATTTCTATCAGATTGGGTTGAGTGCCAATACTACCGGGATTTCAATATACATTATGAATATCAATGATAAAACCTATTTACCTGAAACTTACGGAGAAAAAATAGGTAAAGCCAGTATAACAGGGTATTGCATTAAATTCAAAGCGTTGAAAGATATCAATACTGAAATACTGAAAGCCGCAATATTGGACGGGATTAAAGGGTAATTATTCTTACCTCTTAATGACATCTATATTTAATAAAGCTAAATTTGTACAGCATAACAAAACATGCATCCTTTAATTTTAAATAATGAGCAGCATAACACTAAGACTAGAAAACGTAAAAAAACTTCAGGCTAAAAGATGGGAAAATGAAGATCATTGGGATACCATAAACGATCTGCTGGTCAGAGAGCTGGAAGAAATTCTGCTTATTGAGCCTGAAAATACTTCTGCTTTAATAAATATAGGCGCTGTTTAT
This sequence comes from Chryseobacterium amylolyticum, assembly GCF_051011775.1. Lineage (NCBI taxonomy): Bacteria > Pseudomonadati > Bacteroidota > Flavobacteriia > Flavobacteriales > Weeksellaceae > Chryseobacterium > Chryseobacterium amylolyticum. The sequence continues at coordinate 580,977 of NZ_JBPCHX010000002.1, read as the reverse complement.
TCTGATATGGGGGAGAATGAAAAAGCTTTGGAGTATTTAAAGACGGCATTAAATCTGGGTTCTAAAGACAAAAACCTGTTTATCAACCTTTCCATTGTGCTTGTTTATATGGGAAAACATCAGGAAGAATATCTTGAATACCTTGAAGAAGCTGAGGACAAAACAGAAGATCCTCTTACTTTTAAAGCTCATTTTGAGCCTCAATCGCGTTAAAAAAATCGGTTCAATTAAAAGTCAAAATCATGTTACTGGCTATCTTACTTCCCTTCTTATCCTTTATTGTCCGTGGAAAAATTTTCACAGGAATTATCTGTCTGATTTTACAGATCACCCTGATCGGCTGGCTCCCTGCTGCCATTTGGGCTGCACTTTCTTTACAAAATGAAAGAGCAGATAAACGGAATGAAAAATTAATTAGAGCCCTTAGACAAAACAAAAAATAATTTTTCACCGACAACCAAAACGCTGATTATAAAATAATTACACAGTTTATTTCATCATTTTTAATTTCTGATAAGTAAATTTTCCAGAAAAAACTTGCGAAACCGAAAAGTTGCACATATATTTGCAACCATATGGTTTCATTTAAAAATTGTTATTGATGAGAAGAGATATTTTCCAGGCTATAGCTGATCCTACACGCCGGGCCATTATTGCACTGATCGCAGTACAGGCCATGACACCGAATGCCATAGCAGAGCATTTTGATACCACAAGACAGGCGGTTTCAAAACACCTGAAAATCCTGACGGAGTGCGAACTGGTAACTCAAAATCACCAGGGAAGAGAAATTTATTACCTGTTAGAAATTGATAAAATGAAAGAAATAGATCATTGGCTGGAACAGTTCAGAAAGATCTGGGAAAACCGCTTCGAACAGCTTGACACTTTACTGGCTACATTGAAAAGCCAGCAGAAATAAAACTCGACAAAGTAAAACCAAAACAAACTATAAAAATACTATTATGAAACATCATCTTCAGTTCGATTTTCTTGCAGACAAAGAAAAGAACACCCTTACTATCAGACGTGAATTTATGGCCAACAGACAAATGGTCTGGGACTGTTATACAAAAAGTGAGCTTCTTGACCGCTGGTTTGCTCCGAAACCTCTGACCACCAAGACAAAATCAATGGAATTCCGTGAAGGAGGACATTGGCATTATGCCATGGTGGAGCCTAACGGGACAGAGTACTGGGGCTGGGTAAGCTACCATAAGATCAATCCGATTGACTCCTATACTTCAAGCGATGCCTTCTGTAATGAAAAAGGAGAGATCAACACCCACCTCCCTCAGGCAGAATGGACAGTAACTTTCACAGATAAGAATGAAAATACCCTTGTAGAAACCGTTGTAAGCTATGAATCCTTAACTGATCTGGAAACCATTATCGAAATGGGAATGGAACAGGGCATGATCGCGACGCTTGAAAAACTTGATGAATTACTATTAACATTAACTCAATAAACATGACCCGCAAAATCACAGTTTCTGCCACCATCAATGCAGATGCACAAAAAGTATGGAATTACTACACCAATCCTGAGCATATCACCCGGTGGAATTTCGCAGATCCTTCATGGCAATGTCCTTCCGCTTCCAATGATATGAAAGTCGGAGGGAAATATGCAGCCAGAATGGAAGCAAAAGACGGAAGTTTCGGTTTCGACTTTGAAGCTGTTTATAATGAAATAAATGAGGGTAAAAACTTTACATATACTATGCCTGACGGAAGAGAGGTTCATGTTGATTTTAAAGAAAATAACGGACAAACCCAGCTGAATGTAGCTTTCGATCCTGAAAACCAAAATCCTGAAGAAATGCAGAAAGGAGGCTGGCAGGCAATTCTTGATAATTTCAAAAAGTATACGGAAACAAACTAAAAAATTTCTGATCGGGAACAATAATATAAAGCTGGATGCAGAGCATTCAGCTTTTGCTTTTCAGTCAGACTCTCTCAGAATTCCGATATAATTGTTGTAAATTTACTCAGCTCTTATTTTCAGTAAGAAATAATGTCATGATAAATTCTCTGCCACTATGAAAGAAAATAAATACGACAACCCGTCATTTTTTGACCAGTATGAAAAGATGCTCCGCTCTCAAATCGGGCTGGAAGGAGCCGGAGAATGGCATACTTTAAAAAATATGCTTCCTGACTTCCATGGGAAGAATGTGCTGGACCTTGGATGCGGTTTCGGGTGGCATTGCCGTTATGCTATGGAAAACGGAGCAAAATCCGTGATTGGAATTGATCTTTCGGAAAGAATGTTATCCAAAGCAAAAGAAATCAACAATCTGGAAGGGATTCAATATGAAAGAAAAGCCCTTGAAGATGTTGATTATCCTGCTGAAAAATTTGATGTGATACTCAGTTCACTTACTTTGCATTATGTAGAGTCATTTGATGCTTTGATCCATAATATTTACCAATGGCTTACTCCCGGCGGGTCATTTGTTTTCTCAGTAGAACATCCTGTTTTTACAGCAGAAGGAGGCCAGGACTGGATATATGATAAAAACGGAGAAAAAATCAGCTGGCCTGTGGACCGCTACTTTCTGGAAGGAAAAAGAAATACCACTTTTCTGGGAGAAAATGTTATCAAATACCACCGCACTTTAACGTCATATTTAAATACTTTATTAAAACATGGCTTCACCATCAGAGAAGTCACAGAACCTGAGCCCAGCCGGGAAATGATCAAAGAAATTCCGGAAATGAAGGAAGAGCTCCGCAGGCCTATGATGCTATTGATCTCCATTGAAAAATAATTGAAAAAGTGTAGGGAAATAACCTTAAAAAAATATCAGCGATTAAAATGTATATTTGCAAATATCACAAATAACAGGTTATGAAGCTTTTAAACTTTTTCTTCATTCTTATATTTTCAGTAAAACTTTCTGCGCAGCAATACAGCAAGGAGCTTGATCAATACTTTACAGCACTCACGGATCTGAAAAATTTTAACGGAAATGTAAAAATTGCCAAAGACAATAAAGTTCTTCTTGACAAGACCTATACTATTTCTGGTGAAGACAAGGCTTTACTGGTCAATAAGAACAGTAAATTCATTATTGCTTCAGTTTCAAAAATATTTGTCAAATATGGGATACTGAAACTGGTTGAGCAAGGAAAACTTAAACTGTCAGACCACCTTAATCAATACATTTCTGATTTTCCAAACGGAGGAAAAATTTCTATTGAAAATCTATTATTTCATCAGTCCGGCCTTCCAAGGGAAATTAAAGATTACGAAAAATATGATCACCTCAGCCTTGAAAAGACTATAGAACTGGCAAAGCAGGAGTCTTTACAGTTCGAACCCGGAACCCAGACCTTATATTCCAATGTGGGATATTTTATCTTGCATTATCTTATTGACCAATTGTCTGATAAAGGATACTGGCATTTTATCCAGGAAGAGATCATCAAAAAATACCAGCTGAAAAACACAGGTGAGTTTAATTCTTCCCGATCATTGTCTGATTTTGCTTATGGATTTTCAGCTGAAAACGGTAAAATTATTCCTGTTTCCCATAGCAGCATCAACCGGTTTGAAACCGGAAATTATTTTTCGACGATTGACGATTTATACAGCTTTAGTCAGCAGCTCATTTCCGGAAAGAATCTCAGAAAAGACCTCGTCCTTACCATGTTCGGAAAAGACAGCCAATTGATCCAGGCAGGAGGAAGACCGGGTTACAGAGCCTATTACTATCAGGATTTAAAATCAGGAATCACCTTTATTTTTACTTCAAATTTCACAGATATCCCTTTCCAGAAAGTGACTGAAGATATCATTAATCTTTTGAATGGCCAGCCCTATCGTATTCCTCAAAAAATAAACAGGAAAGCAATTGAAGTTTCTGATGAAGTTCTCAAACAATACACCGGAAAATTTGCTCTTGAAGCTGATTTGTCACAGGTTTTCACAGTCATCCTGGAAAATCATTTTCTGTATATCCTTGATAAAGACGGAGAGAAAACAAAAATCTACCCGGAATCCCCGACCTCTTTTTTTGATAACCCGGGATCTGAAGACGGCTATCAGTTTTTAATTGGAGAAAATAATCAATACCACTTAATGATTATTTCAACAGGTGTTAAATTCAATACCAGAAAAATACAATAATTAATATTCTTTTTTAGACATCAAAGCATAAATATAAATAACTATATTGTATAACATAGTAATATAAAAATATCATATCTTTGCATAACAAAATACATCCATATGCATATTAAAAAACTAATAACCGGCCTTGCCTTGTTTTTACTTTTCAATACAACAGATGCCCAGATCAATGGATTTGAAAAGAAAATCGACAGCATTATCCAGACAGAATTCGGGAATCATGACGAACCCGGCGGCGTTTTCATGATTACTAAAAACGGCAAAAATATCTACAGGAAAGCATTTGGAAAAGCCAGCCTGGAACTTAATGTCAATCTGACACCTGATTTTGTTTTTCAGATTGGATCTATGACCAAACAATTCACAGCTATAGCAATTCTGATGCTTGAACAGCAAGGCAAACTTAATGTCAGCGATCCTGTCTCCAGGTATATTAAAGATTATCCTGACGGAGATCATATTACGATTCATCATCTTCTGACCCATACTTCAGGAATTAAAGATTTTACCAAAATGAAGTCTCTCTCTTCCATTGCCCAAAAAGAGATGAAACCGGAAGAAATGGTGAATTTTTTTAAAAGGGAACCTGTGGATTTTGCACCGGGAGAAAAATTTGATTACAACAATTCCGGGTATGTGGTTCTGGGTTATATCATCGAATTGGTCTCAGGAGCTTCTTATGAAGATTTTATCAAGAAAAATATCTTTGATAAAGCAGGAATGTCTCACTCTTACTATGCGTCTGACAGGAAAGTTATCCGGCAAAGAGCATATGGCTATCACAAAAAAGAGCAGGGATTTGTAAATAAAACAGCCATCAGTTTCAGTGTCCATTTTCTTCAGGCTCACTGATGTCTACTGTGGATGATATGCTGAAATGGCAACAGGCTCTGAATCAGAATATTTTGCTGAATTCTAAGGAAACTCAAAAAGCATTTCAGAAATATAAACTGAATAATGGTGAGGAATTTACCTATGGATATGGATGGCATCTGAAGGATATCAGCGGGATTCCTGACCGTGAACATGGTGGAAGTATATTTGGATTTAAGAGTATGGGAGTTTACATTCCCGGTGAAGACATTTATGTGGTAGGATTCAGTAATTGTGATTGCCATTCTCCGACTGAAGTTACCAGGAATATTGCAAAGGCAGCTTTAATTGAGTTCAAAACTTCAGCAAAGATGCCACAGAAATAAGTCAATGTTATTGTTTACGTATTTCCGGAAGAACATGATCGGGAACTTTAACCACAGAAGCAATAACCAGAATCAGACAGAAAATATTGATCAGTAAGGTCACCGAAAAAGCTCTCTGATAATGCTGTACTGCAGGTTTTTCTCCGAGAAAATAATAAAATATGCTTCCAATAGCAACAATTCCTATGATGGCAGCAATCTGCTGAAAGGTATTATATACCCCTGACGCATTTCCTATCAGTTTTTCAGACATGCCGGATAACGCAATATTGGCCAGCGAAGGAATAATGGAACCTACTCCCAACCCATGCAGAAACAATAACAGACAGAAAAGCGGAAAATCCGCCTCCATACTGAATAAGAACAGCTGAAAAATAAGAATAACAATAATAAACACCAGTCCAGCAACCAGGGCTTTTTTTCCATATCGTAAAATCAGTCTTACAGAAATAACGGAGGCAAGTATAAAACCCAGCCCCTGAAATACAATGATTTCACCGGCTTTTAAAGGGTTTATTTTTAATCCGTCCTGAAAAAAAAGCGAAAGAATATAAAAATAGGAATCCAGCATAATAAAAAACAGGGAAACTGCCACGATTCCAAGATTGAAATTTTTATACCGGAACAATTCAAAATCAATCAGATAAGATCGTTCATCTCTGATTCTTTTCTTTTGGTTTTTAATAAAAATAAAAAGAATAATTACTGAGACCACCATCAATGAAGCATTTTTGAGATGAATCTCCTCATGTTCAGATATTGTTAATGCATAGGCAGCACAGAACAATCCGGCGGAAAGCATTACAACACCACTCATATTGAAGGATTGTTTCACTGGTGTTTTAGATTCGTTTAATACTTTCAGACTAAGAAAAATGGCCGGCAGGCATACCGGAATATTCATCAGAAAGATAAGCCGCCAGGGTTCTTCCATCATTGTTAATGAGGAAAAATATCCGCCCAGGAACTGTCCCAGAATAGTTCCTGCCCCGATTGTAATCCCATACCATCCCATTGCTTTTGTGCGTTCCTGATGATCAGAAAACAGTAGCTGTATCATTGAAAGTACCTGTGGGGCCATCATGGCAGCGCTTACCCCCTGGATAAACCTTGAAACAACCAGCTGGCCGGCCCCTGCGGAAATTCCGCAAGCCACCGAACTCAGCATAAAAGCTGCTAATCCGATCATATAGACCTTCTTTCTGCCATACACATCACCCAATCTGCCGCCGGTAATCTGAAAAGAGGCAAATCCGATGAGGTAAGCTGCAATCATAAACTGAATTTCCCCGCTGCCGGCACGCAGATCCCTTTGGATAGATGGAATAGATACGTTAATGATAAAAATATCCATAATCGTCAATAACTGACCCGATAATATCACCAATAATTTCAAATAGTTATGTTTCATTTTTATATAGATATATCTATTTTTTTAAGATCAAAAAAAATTAAGGTAGTAATCCCTCAACAATTTTTTTCACCTGATCAAAGGAATCATTTTGTCTCCTGATTGTGGATGCAACAACTGCTCCTTCTATTAGCAAAAAAATATTCTCTGCTAACAGATCCGGGTCAGAAACCTGTCTTTGCATTCCGTATTCTTTTACAAGGGCTGTGATCAAATCCTTTTGCTTTTCTTTATGCCGTTGGGCAAAACCGGATACGGAAGGATTGCCCTCTCCTATTTCAGAGACAATTTTAATAAAATGACATCCGGCAAACTTTGAAGTCTGCTGCAATTTTTTCCTGTAATCAATCAGGTTTAAAAGTTTTTCTTTGGGGTCTGAGATGTTCGATGTACTGTTTTCAAACCCTTCAAACCAATCCGATTCCTGTTTGATCAGATAAGCCTGCAGAAGATCGTTCTTAGATGAAAAGTGGTTGTAAAGTGAACCTATAGCGATATCAGCCTCTGCAATAATCTGATTGATTCCTGTAGAATTAAACCCTTGCTTATAAAACAGATCTGAGGCAACCCTGATAATTCTGTCTCGCACTTTTTCCTTTTTCATCGATAAATTTTTACAAATCTAAACAAAAAATAGATAAGTCTATCTATTTTTAACACAGATAAAATTGATTACACTTCTGAAACAGTAAAAATAACTGTACCATTCAGTGCATATTATTTTTTTTAATAAAGTTGAAGCATATTTTGTATCTTTAATAACCATTATAAAAGACTATTTGGTAAATAACTATGGCGGAAGAACTTTATTTCATCAAAACCAATCCAACTATTGCCAAAATTAATTTGTACAATAAGCTCAGTCGTGAAGAAGAGAATATTCTGAAACACCTTCCACCTGATGCAGTACACACCCTTGAAAATATTAAAAACAAAGTAAAAGATTCTGTGGAAGAGCTCACCCAGGAGGAACTCTTACTTATTTTCCAGTGGTTTACCAAAGTATATTCTTCAGATCACGAAGAGGCCAAAACACAGCTTTTTATCAATGGTATTGATCTTTTTTATGAAATTCCGACAACCGTTCATGCCGAAAATTTTCTTAAAATCCTTTCTGACTATGAAAAACTCCTGAAACAGGACATGAATTATATCGTGGATTCCGGCAATTTCAACCAGTTTCTGATCTATGGAATTTTTCTCACGGAAATTCTCAATAAAGAACAGCATCAGGAAAATATCCTCTGTGAGTATCTGAAACCGGATAATCAGTCTTTATACGTGCTCGCGGAGGACCAGTGCAATGTGAAGGAATTTGACGGTAAGGTCATTCCGGATCTCCAGCAGCATTTTACAGATTTATATGATCTGACCCGGTTTTACAAAGGCCCTATTATCAAGCTGGAACAACAATAAAATAGAGGCTTTTCAGACCTCTTTCTGCAATTCAGGACTTTTATAAGAACATTATTTCCCACTCAAAACAGTGTTTGACAGCTTCTGTCTCTCATCAGTAAAAGCATGTCCTGAACGGATATATTCCCAAAAAATAAAACCTCAATATTTATCAGCATTAAAAAAGATTCTTCACCATACGATGTAATATCAAAGACAAAATAATTGTCTTTGATATAAACTAAAAATATGAATCGGAAGATTACCATTCTTTTAAGTCTTATTTCTTCGTCTTTTCTTTTTGCGCAGAGTGTTGAAGGGATTATTACAGACAAAGACAATAAACCGGCATTGGAAACCGAAGTCCTGATTACCAAAAATGATGTGAAGTTTTCAGCCATCACAGACGATAAAGGGATGTTTAAAATTCCATTGAAAGAAGACGGAGAATATTTATTTGAGATCATAAAAGACGGGGTAAAAACCAATAGTGAAAAAATTACGGTAAAGGGAACACACAGAAAAGATCTGCAAATTAAAGAAGCACCTGTCACCGAACAGAAAATAGAAGGGGTGACCGTTACTGCAAAGAAGAAATTATTCGAAAGAAAAGTAGACCGCCTGGTTTTCAATGTTGAAAACTCTGTTGCCTCTCAGGGAATTGATGCGATAGAAGCGCTCGCGAAAACACCGATGGTAAAAACCAGTGATGACGCTATAAGCATTGCCGGAAAAAGTAATGTGGCAGTGATGATCAATGACAGACTGCTGAATCTTAATGGCCAGGAACTGATCAACTACCTGAAAACATTACGCTCCGATGATATTCTTAAAATTGAAGTCATCACCACTCCACCTGCAAAGTATGATGCAGAAGGAAAAAGCGGACTGATCAACATTATTCTCAAAAAGAACGCCAACCTGGGCTGGAACGGATCTGTTCAGACTTCAGGTAACTATTTCTGGGGCAGACCTACAGTATCAGCAAGAAGTGGGGCTACATTCAATTATCAGGGAGAAAAGTTATCTCTGAGCACCAATCTTTCCGTGGGAGATAATTACTGGTACTACACCACCTATAATTACCTTTCCGCCAACAACAATAATGATTACTGGAACCGGGATACTCAGAATCTCAATAACTACAGGTATAAAGGTGGTAATGCAAAGGCTGAATACAAGATCAATGATAAAAATCTTATCGGAATCAATTACAATTATTCACACAGTAATCCTCTGGAAAAAGGAGAAAGCCAGGCTGTAAGGTCCAATGATGAAGGATTTCTGAATATTCTTTCCAACTTCAGGAACCGGAACAGCAGGGATGTTCACAACGCCACGGCATTTTATGAAACAAAGCTTGACAGTGCAGGAGGCAAGCTGAATATTACCGCCAATCTGATGCTTAATAATTCCAATGCCAGAAATTTTTCCAATACCATTACTACGGAAACGATTTCTACCATGGCCAATCCCATCAGCAAATACCGCATTTATTCCGGGCAGGCTGACCTTGAAAAAACATTCGCCAAAATCAAAACAGAATCCGGTATAAAGTATACTAAGATTAAAAATGATTCTGAATTTAATTTTTTCAATATCAACAACGGACAGTATGACCTGAACCCGGGCAGAACCAACACGTTCTTTTATAATGAAGAAAATTATGCGGTTTACTTTTCTACCAACTTTAAAATCAGTGAAAAATGGGATGCAAAAGCCGGTCTCCGCTATGAGTACACCACATTGGAAGGGATTTCCATGAATGATGACACCTCAGCAAAGATCAATTACGGAAAATTTTTCCCTACTGCTTATATCAGTTATAAGCCTAATGAGAATCATTCATTTTCTCTTAACTATTCACGAAGAATTTCACGTCCTTATTTCGGTAACCTGAATCCTTTCAGATATTACACTTCCGAGTACGAATACAGCACCGGTAATCCTTACCTTTTACCTACGTTTTCAGATAATTTCGAATTTGGATATGTTCTGAACAATAATCTCAATATCACTTTATATTACAATTACAATAAGGATAGCTGGGACAGAGTACAAATGGTAGATGGTGATTACAGATACACAGTCGCTAAAAATTTTTACAATGAAGATCAGGCAGGCATTAATATCAGCTATAACTACAACAAGCTGAAATGGCTGGAATCTACAGTATTTGTAAACGGATATTATACGAAATCAAAATCATATGATCCTTTGATACTGACTGCTCCTGCAGGATACAGTGCCAATCTTAATATCGATAACAGTTTCTTCCTCAACAAAGAAAAAACAGTCACTTTTATGCTGGGGCTTTGGGGCAGTCTTCCTAACAGGGTTGGAAATTCATATTATTACAACAGTTCTTCACTGTATACGGGTATGAAACTGGCATTTATGGAAAAAAAGCTGCTGGTTAATCTGTATCTTAACGATATTCTGAATACCAACCGTGAAAAAGGAATTGAGTATTATCCTGCTTATAATATTGATTTTCAGTACAAAGGAATTACCCGGAATGTCCACCTTTCTCTTACCTATAAGTTTGGAAACAATAATGTTAAAGGAGCTACCAAGCAGGTGAAATTTGAGGAATCAAACCGGGCGGGCGGCAGTAATTAAATTTCATCTTCATCAATTATTACAAATCAGGATAAAAACTATAGCACCGCCGGCAGCTTCCTTACGATATGAAGCTGCCGGCTTTATTTCACTATGTTTCCAAAGGCTTGACCTTTATAAAATAATATATTGTTCCACCGGCGCTATAAGCCAGTGCATCAAACAAATCACCTGTAAAATTTCCGGATAAGCCTGGACAAAGTATTTCAAATAAAAATGAGAGATAAAGTACCGAAGTCAGTACAAATTTAAGGTCAGGTCTCCAATGATAACCTAAAACATTATTCATCACATATTCTATCAGATAACAATACATGGGAACAGTAATACAGTCTGTAAAATAATTATTGATAACAGGAATGTAAATTCCGGTCTGCCTCATAAGAACAATCAAGCCCCATGCTGCAAGCCCCAGCAAAAACCAATATGAAATTCTTTTTTTCATTACATATGAAGTACTGCCATGATAACTCCAAGGATGACCTGCAGGATTTTTGATATCACTTCCTGCGGATCCGTTTTCTTTTCTGTTTCGGTCCTTTCTGCTGATTCGTAATCGAATTTCTGCTTTCCTTCCATTATGACAAGATTTATAATGCAAATATATGAAATTAGAACAAATGTTCTAATTTAAAAATATGATTTATTTCAATCTGTATATTCTTATCTTTGAACTATGAAGACCAAGGATAAGATTCTGTCTAAAGCACTGGAGTTATTTAATGACAAGGGGTATAATAATATTACTACCAGGCATATCGCGGCTGAGCTCAATATCAGTGCGGGAAATCTGCATTATCATTTCAGGCATTCGGAAGACATTATTAAAATTCTTTTCTCAGAGCTAACTTTGAAAATGGATGAGCTCCTGAACCATATGAAAGAAAAGGAACATAAAACCCTGGAAGACCTTTATCAGTTTACCTTTTCCACTTGTGAAATCTTTTATTCCTACCGCTTTATATTCATCAATTTTATAGATATACTGAATCAGATTCCTGAAATAGAATCCAGGTATGAGGGCATTAATTTCAGCAGAAAAGAAGAGTTTCAACTGATTTTTTCAGATCTCCAGAGGAGCCGTATTTTTCAGAAGGATGTTCCCCTCTTTATTGTAGACTGCCTTACTGAACAAATTTTTATCATTGCAGATAACTGGCTTACCCATAACAGGCTTATCCTGAAGCTGAGTCCTGAAGAAGCTATACAGCATTATACGCTTCTTCAGATGAATCTTTTTTATCCACTTCTCAATAAAGAACAGCAAAAGCTTTATGAACAGCAATATATCCGATAGCCACAGTATGACCATCCGAAAAGGCAGTGAAGCAGATCTTCCGGAAATGTTGCAGCTTTTTGCAACCACTATAGATGCAGTGTGCAGAAAAGATTATACACCTCAACAGCTCGAAGCATGGAAATCCGGAGCTGAAAATGAAGAAAGATGGACGAAAGTGATCAGAGATCAGTATGTTGTAATTGCTCTCAACGAAAATAAGATCGTTGGTTTTTGTACTCTTGATCAGGGAAATTATATCGATCTTCTTTTTGTTCACAAAGATGAGCAGCAAAAAGGTATTGCATCAATTCTTTATCAGGAGATTGAAAAAGAAGCATTCCGGCAGCATGAAAAACAACTGACAGCGGATGTAAGCAAAACTGCCAGACCATTTTTTGAGAAAATTGGTTTTCAGATGGTTCAGGAACAAGAGGTCAATATTAAAGGAGTAAATTTGACCAATTATAAAATGATAAAAAGTTTCCTTTAATTTTCTGAATAATGGAATTACCACCGGAATATAATGAGTTCAGAATTTCAGTTCCAGAGGAATTTGAAAATATATTCACGCATTTTTATTTTGCTGAAAACACAGCTGAAAGACCGGTCACCAAAACACTTTTACCCACCTACCATACGATTCTATTATTCTGTTTTGGAGAAAGCGCCACCATGTCTACCCTGGAAAAGACAAACGTACATGTTGATAAATGTATGGTATTCGGTCCTGTGAGGCAAGCCTTTGATTATACACTTCCTGCCGGCTGCTCCATTTTAGTGGCCAATTTTAAAGATGGTGCATTCTACAGGTTTTTCGGGAAAGCATCTATTGAGCAATCCGTAAGACATCCTGACGAATTGCTGGAAGAAAATTGTTTTACAGAACTGTGGCATCAGCTGGCAGAATTACATTCCGCCACAGCACAGGTGGATCATATTCTTGAATTCTGCAAGCCTTATCTTCAATATCAGGACATTACCGGCAAGCTGCTAAGCAGTTTTGAAAATGATCTTTTAAACCCAATAAAAGTGATTGCAGAACAGACCCGGCAAACGGAGAGAAACATCCAGCGAAAACAGAAGGAACAGTTTGGATATTCCTTAAAGGAAATTAACCGGTATAACCGTTTTTTAAAAGCAATCAAAATTATTGAGCAGGAAACCGGAAAACAGAATAAGGTCCAATGGTTTACCATCATTGATGAATGCGGTTATTATGATCAGAGCCAGCTCATCCATGATTTCAGACATTTTATCAACATTTCACCGGCACAGTATCTGAAATTCCAGCAGGATATCTGCAATCCAAAGTCCGGATAGGCCGTTTCGTTTTCTTACAATTTTTGAAAAGCTCATGCTTCTACCTTTGTCTCATTAATCTAAATCATCAACAACAATGAGACATTTAATCATTTACGCACACCCCAATGAAAACAGTTTAAATCACCATCTTTTAAACACAGTAATTGAAACCCTCCAATCCCATCATCATGAGATCATCGTGAGAGATCTTTATAAAATAGGTTTTGACCCTGTCCTTTCTTTGGCTGATATGCAGGGACAACGTATAGGGAAAGTATCGGATGATGTAAAAACGGAACAGGATCATATTACGTGGGCAGAACAGATAACTTTTATTTATCCCATCTGGTGGACAGGGCTTCCCGCTATGATGAAAGGCTATATAGACCGTGTGTTCAGTTATGGTTTTGCCTACCGTTATGACCAGGGGGTACAGAAAGGGCTTCTGAAAGGGAAATCAACAATGATTATCAATACCCATGGGAAATCATATGAAGAATATGAAAGATCAGGAATGGATAAAGCACTTACGCTGACTTCTGATCATGGCATTTTCATCTATTCCGGACTGGAAATCACCAGACATTTATTTTTTGACAAGGCAGACAGGGCAAGTTCTGAAGACCTTGAAATCTGGAAAGAGCAGATTAAAAATTTATATTCAAAACAGCTGCTTCATTATTAAAATTCTTTTCATGAAAACAGATAACGAAAAACATAGCATAAACCCAGCTTTATTAACTTCATACAAACTAATGAAGAAAATAATAAAATACAGTTTTTACATTCTGATCTTCTATTTTGCTTTAAAGGGATTTATGGCATGAAATTAGCTTCAGAAACCGCAAGTAAAATTGTTTTGAACCATTATTTTAAGCCATTAAGATTGATGGATGGTTAAGTTTTTCTTTTAAAACAAATCTTGTTATAACCCTGCAATGCGTCTTAATGGTTTAAATATTGGCTTCACAGGTAAATCCTGTATATTTGCATCACAATGAAACATCTGAACAGTATATTACGTCTTCCGTTCTTCAGTGAATATTACATCCGGACTATCGTTCGGGAAGACTTTCTATATCTGTAATCCAATAAAATAATCTAACGTATATATAGAGCCCGGACAGTACCTGTCCGGGCTTTTCATTTTAAAACTATTCAACATGATTCATCCATTACAAGAAAATGTGGCCATCATCCTTCCGGAAAACGGCCTCGAAGAAAAGCTTAATCAGGCAAAAAAAGAAAACAGAAAACTTTCTGTCAAGCTGGGATTTGATCCTACCGCTCCGGATCTTCATCTGGGGCATGCAGTCGTATTGAAAAAACTGAAGCAGTTTCAGGATCTGGGGCATCAGATTATTATAGTCGTTGGAAGCTTTACAGCAAGAATTGGCGATCCCACCGGAAAAAATAAAGCAAGAAAACCTTTAGGCCCTGACGATGTGCGGCATAATGCACAGACTTATATCAGTCAGCTTTCCAAGGTTATTGATGTAAAGAAAACAAAGATTGTTTTTAATTCCGACTGGCTGGATATACTTGATTTTTCAGATGTGATCCAGCTGCTTTCAAAGGTTACCGTAGCTCAGCTGATGCACCGTAATGATTTTAATAAAAGGTTTACTGAAAATACTCCTATTGCCATACATGAACTGGTGTACCCTATTCTTCAGGGCTACGATTCCGTAAAAATTGAGTGTGACATTGAAATGGGCGGCACGGACCAGCTTTTTAACTGTACAATGGGAAGACAGCTTCAGGAAGTCCACCAGATGCCTGCTCAGATTGTGATGTGCATGCCATTGCTGAGAGGGCTTGACGGAAAAGAAAAAATGAGCAAGTCCCTGAACAATATTATCGGGCTTACAGATGAACCCAATGAAATGTTTGGAAAAACCATGTCTATTCCGGATGCTTTGATTGAAGAATTTATCAGCCTGACCACCGATTTTTCCCCGCAAGAAAAAGCAGACCTCCTGTTCAGAATGACAGAGGGTGAAAATCCTATGAATATCAAAAAGATCATTGCAAAAAACATCATTGCACAATATCATAATAAAACGGCAGCAGACCAGGCGGAACAGTTCTTTATCAACCAGTTTCAGAATAAAAATTTTGAAGAGAAAGAATATGAACCCATCCCTATCAGCTCTTTGGGTATTGAAAACAAAATTTCTGTTGTGGAACTTTGTCATCAGCTTAAAAATGACCTCAGCAAATCTGCTATACGGAGATTAATTGAAAACGGAGGAGTTCAGATCAATAACAATAAAATAACAGACTCCAATAACGAATTGGGGCTGATACCCGGAACAAAAATAAAAATCGGAAAAAGAGGCTTTTTTGAGCTGATATAAAGCCGGAAGAGGGAAGCTGGGAGAGGGAAGTTTTTATCAGACGTGAAACATCTGAAGTTTTTTGATTGCATTTTTTTAAAACAAAAGTTAAATTAAAAAATGCAGGAGTTCAATACAGCACAATAACTTCCAGCTTCCTTCTCCCAGCTCCCAATCCTTGCCCTTACATTACTATTCCCTCCTTCAACTTATTTCAATATCTTGCTTTTTTGAGCATATAAAGCCGGAAGAGGGAAGCTGGCAGAGGGAAGTTTTTATCAGACGTGAAACATCTGAAGTTTTTTGATTGCATTTTTTTTAAAACAAAAGTTAAATTAAAAAATGCAGGAGTTCACTACAGCACAATAGTAACTTCCAGCTTCCTTCTCCCAGCTCCCAACCCTTGCCCTTACATTACTGTTCCCTCCTTTTCATATTTCAATATCTTGCTTTTTTGAGCTGATATAAAGCCGGAAGAGGGAAGCTGGGAGAGGGAAGTTTTTATCAGACGTGAAACATCTGAAGTTTTTTGGTTGCATCTTTTTTAAAACAAAAGTTAAATTAAAAAATGCAGGAGTTCACTACAGCACAATAGTAACTTCCAGCTTCCTTCTCCCAGCTCCCAACCCTTGCCCTTAC
This sequence comes from Chryseobacterium amylolyticum, assembly GCF_051011775.1. Classification (NCBI taxonomy): domain Bacteria; kingdom Pseudomonadati; phylum Bacteroidota; class Flavobacteriia; order Flavobacteriales; family Weeksellaceae; genus Chryseobacterium; species Chryseobacterium amylolyticum. The sequence goes on along the minus strand of NZ_JBPCHX010000002.1, from coordinate 564,653 downwards.
ATTACTGTTCCCTCCTTCAACTTATTTCAATATCTTGCATTAAAATAGAAACACTAATCTTTGACTATGAGTCCAGACCTGCATTACAAAAAAGCCGATGAAGCTGATATTGATTTTCTTCTCAATCTCAGAATGAAAACCATGAATCCTCATTATGAAGCTTCCGGGCTTTCTACGGACAGGGAAACAACCCTTCAAAGAGTTCTTCATGAGTTTGATAAAGCCCATATTATTCTTTTAGACAACCAACCCATCGGGCTGTTAAAAGTAAGCAGAACCTTTACCAATATTGAGGTTCTTCAACTTCAGATTGATCCCGGCCAACAGGGTAAAGGACTTGGAAAAAAGATTCTGTCGGATATTCTGTCGGAAGCCTCATTAGCAGGAAAGACAGTATCATTAAGCGTCCTAAAAACCAATAAGGCTCAGCATCTCTATACAAGTCTGGGATTTAAAATCGTAGGAGAAGATGAGCATTCTTATTTTATGGAAACTGAAAGGCAGTAAATTGAAGTGTTTAGATTTTGATCAAAATGAGCATAAAAAAGTCCAATCAAAAAATTGGACCTTGTATAATGTAAACAGCTATGTTGAACTTAATTTTCAAAGCTTTTATCTGCAACAGCCGTATTTCTTGCTTTTGCCAGCATAGGAATTGAAATCAAACCCATTACCAGCATAATAACAATCTGCAGCGGCAAAGAAATAAAGGAATAAGTAAGCCCCATTTCACCTCCGAAGTCAGCGCTTTTACCCACTGAAATAAAAAGTGCCATGAAACCGTATTTCATTGCAAGATTATAAGCACCGATTCCTCCGCTTGCAGGGATAATCATTCCCAATGTTCCCACTACAATGATAAAGAAGCCGTCCGCAAAGGTAAATCCGGAGGTTTCAGGAAGGGCAAAACAGACAAGATAAGCCGCCAGATAGTAGCAAATCCAGATTCCCAATGTATAAAGGATAAATTTTCCTTTTTCTTTTAGCTTGAAAATAGAAGTTAATCCCTGAAAAATCCCATCAATAAAGCTGACAACTTTTCCTAAAAACGGGATTCCTGAAAGTTTCTTTTTAAATACAAAAAACAAGACTGTTCCTACAATCAGAATTGACAGAACCAGTATTATTTTGTTAGGATTCATTGTTATTCCTGAGTTTTTATAGAATGACAGGATTGCATCATATTTAAACAATAAAGTCAGTCCTAAAAATCCCAGCATACAAACAAGATCTACCACCCTTTCCAGAATAATAGTTCCGAAAGATTTATCTACAGGCACTTTTTCCACACCATATAAAGCTGTAGCTCTAGCTACTTCCCCGCTTCTCGGAATGGTAAGATTCATCAGATAACCGAATGATATGGACCAAAGCGCATTGGAATTCGATATGCGATGTCCCATAGGCTCCAGCATAAGGTTCCAGCGAATAGCCCTAAACCAATAAGCAAGAAGTCCAAATACGGAAGCAAACAGTACCCAAAGGTAATTGGCTTTTGCCAGTGATTTCTGAATAACTTTAAAATCCAGCCCTCTTAAGGCGAGCCATAAAAAAAAGCCTGCAAAAGCAAGCGATATTACTATTGTAAATATTGATTTTACCGGACTTTTTGATGTTTTCTCCATGTATTACGTAAGAAGGTTTGTTTTTTCATCCGGGAAAACAATTTTCGGCTGGAAGTCTTTTGCTTCTTCCGGGGTCATCTGTGCATAAGCAATGATAATAATGATATCATCTTTCTGTACTTTTCTTGCAGCAGGCCCGTTCAGACATACTTCCCCCGATTTTCTTTTCCCTTTGATAACGTAAGTATCAAAACGTTCTCCGTTGTTTACATTCACGATATAGACCCTTTCTCCCACTACCAGGCCGGCAGCTTCTATAAGATCTTCATCTATCGTTATACTCCCTATATAATTAAGGTCAGAGGCAGTTACTCTCACCCTATGAATCTTAGACTTGAAAACTTCTATTAACATGTTGCAAATTTATTAATAAAAATTAATAAAACATGTCATTACTATCATTTAAAAACTCCCACAAACACAGGGGTTTAATTTTACAAAATATAAGAAATATGAAAATTGCTTATAAATTTAATAATCATATGGTCAAAAAAATTAATTGTTTACACCCAATTTAGGATTTAATAAATAGAGGAAATAATATTAACTTTTTGCTAAAGTCAATAAACATAAGCATTTGGCATGATTTTAGTAACCCGTAACGTAGATTTTCTGTGAAAAGTGGAATTATCATATTTTAACTGATTTTACTTAAACGTAAAAAAATTACACAAGTTTTAATAAAAAAATTGCACAATTAGAAAATAGTACTATATTTGCTATAATTACGAACTAACTTTAATATTAAAAATTATGAACAAGTCTGAATTAATCGACGCAATCGCAAAAGATGCAGGTATCACTAAAGTTGCAGCTAAAGCTGCTTTAGAATCTTTCATTGGTAACGTAACTACAACATTAAAGAAAAAAGACGGAAAAGTTTCTTTAGTAGGTTTCGGTACTTTCTCAGTAGCTGAGAGAGCAGCAAGACAAGGTATTAACCCTGCAACTAAAAAACCGATCAAGATCGCTGCTAAAAAAGTTGCTAAATTCAAGGCTGGAGCTGATTTATCAAATGCAGTTTCAGGTGCTAAGAAAAAATAATCATTCAGATTACAAAAAATTCAGGGCTGTTTCTAGGAAACAGCCTTTTTTATTTCTATAATCAGGAATTTAAACCGTTAAGCTTTTTTAAGCGTTTAAGATTATTAAGTTTTGGCTAAAGCCTCCCCACTACGTACAATAATAAGCGGGCTAAAGCCCGCTTCTATTGATAATCCATTCATGAATTTCATCATATTGTTTAACAGATAATATTGAAAAAGACAAAATAGAAACGGGCTTTAGCCCGTTTTAAAATAAACATTAATTCCAATGGCTTCAGCCAAAACTTAAAACGACAACAATCTCCACTTATCCACATCAAAACCTGTAGAATATTACGTTTTGACTAAAGTCTTACATCATGTTTATAAAAATAAGCGGGTTAAAACCCGCTTCTATTGATAGAACTTCCAGTTTCTAACTTCTGATTTCTGTTATGGAGCCAATCTTGAAATTTTCCAGTCCAGATCTTCCAGCTGGTAAATGATCCTGTCATGAAGACGGTTGGGCCTTCCCTGCCAGAATTCAATTTCATAAGGTCTTGCCAGATATCCGCCCCAGTGGGCCGGCCGTGGAACTTCAGTGTTTTCGAATTCTTTTTCCAGCTCTTTTAATTTATCTTCCAGAACCTCTCTGTTGGGAATAACCTGGCTCTGCGGGGAAACAACAGCTCCTAACTGGCTTCCTTTCGGTCTTGAATGAAAATAACCATCACTTAAATTTTCGGCTACCTTCTCCAGATCTGCTTTGATAATGATCTGACGTTCCAGATGAGGCCAGAAAAAATGCAGGCATGCTTTATGATTGTTTTCTATTGCTTTTCCTTTTCTGCTGTTATAATTGGTATAAAAAATAAACCCTTCATGGGTATATGCTTTCAGAAGAACCATTCTTGTTCTCGGACACCCATCTTCTTCCACTGTAGAAACCGCCATAGCATTAGCTTCTGAGATCACCGGGCTCTCATTGGCCTCCAAAAACCAGTCCCTGAACTGTTCAATTGGATTTTGTTTGATCTCACTTTCAATAAGTTGGGATTTCTCGTACACTTTTCTTTTGTCGTGCAGGTTTTCCATAGATATTTTTTATTAAATTTGAGTATGAATCACTCATACAAAGGTAAAATTTTAATCTCGACACCTGACATCTCCGGCGATATTTTTTCAAGATCGGTAGTATTGGTTATTGAACACAATGAAAGTGGTGCATTTGGTTTGATATTGAATAAAAAGAACAGCCAGATGAGTAGCAAATTCAAAGATTTTTTTGACTTTAAAATTGAGGTATATGACGGAGGGCCTGTAGAAAACGATAAAGTTTTTTTTATTGTAAAAGGCAAAAGAGTTACTGAGATCTATACTGATATTACCGATGAATACTATCTTACAGAAGATATTGAGCGTATCATCAATGCTGTTTTAAGCAGCGAACTGAATATTGAACATATCAAAATATTTTCGGGGTATTCCGGATGGTCTCCTAACCAGCTGGACACAGAAGTTCAAAGGAAAATGTGGACGGTAGTTGACGTTTATAACCTTGACTATACGCTTCCCAACGATCAGACACTCTGGAAATCTATTATGCAGAATCTTGGAGGAGAATTCCTTCTCTGGGCCAATTCTCCTGAAGACATTTCATTAAACTAAAACCGTATATTTTTGTATCAATCTGATAATTAACAAACTTTAAGATTCTTTTAACCAATTTTAAAGGAAGTTTTTCCGTTCTTTGAAAAACTAAAATCACTGATATGAAAGGTATTACATTACTTGCTTTATCAATATTTTCTACAGCTTTTTTATCATTTACCCCTATCAACAAAAAATACATTGTCATTGATGCCGGTCATGGCGGAAATGATTTTGGGGCTACTTATGGTGAAATCCTGGAAAAAAATATTTCGCTAAGTGTTGCTAAAGAAATCCAGAAGATCAATGAAAGCCAGGATAAGTACGAAGTCATTCTGACCAGAGATTCCGATAGTTTCCCTACTCTTGCCGAGAGAACAGATCAGATCAATAAACTGAACCCTGAAATGGTTATTTCCCTTCACGTTAACAGCTCACCTCAACAAGAGAGAACTGACAACGGATTTGAAGTGTATGTTCAGAATTCTGATGTTTCAAAGGAACTGGCCGGAAAAATTTACAAAAAATTCAATGCCCGCAAAATTGAAGAGCGCAATCTTCACATATTAAGAGAAACCAAAGCACCTGCTGTATTGGTTGAGCTTGGTTTTATTAATAATTCTGATAACAGGAATTATATTACCAGTGAAAAGGGGCAAAAAGAAATCGCACAGAAATTTGTTGAGATCATCAACGAATATTAAATAAAAAGAAACAATTTCTGATTACTCAGAATAAAACCCGGTAAAGGACTTCTGGAACTTTGTTGTTTACCGGGTTTGTCAATTTTTTACTGATTAAAACTTTTCTTCCAGCTTTCTACCAATTCTGAGAAACGGGAGGTTTCAAAAGTTTTATTTCTTATTTTACCTACAGAAAACATACCTTTCTCGTCAGAAATCATTAAAATTTCTTCAGCTTTCTGAGATTCAAATGCAATAATCTCGTGTTCCTGGATATCTGCAAGGTTATTCTTATGCAAAAAAGTAACAAAATTTTCCATCAAAGGAGAAATGTACGATCCTTCGGTCTGCTTTGGAACTTTGATCACATCACCTTCTAAAAAAAGAAGATTTCCGGCTGTGGTACGTGCAATTCTTTTGTTTGGGTTCAGAAGAATCACGTCGTCAAGATCGTTTTCCTGGGCATAAATTGCTCCGTAAATGTTTTCCGGACAGTGAGTCCGGATATTACTCAAAAGGTTGTTATTAACATTAATTTCCTTGATCAGATCTAGTTCCAGAGGTCTTTGATGTACTGCCAGCACATCAGCCATCACAGTAACCTCGTAAAAATAGGAAACAGAAGATTTCGCCAAAGTCACTCCGTCATTATTTCTGAACACCTGGAAGTTGATAATCCCGTTAGCTATTCCTTTACCTTCAATAATATCTTTCTGAAAAAGCGTCTGGAAAAACTCCAGCGTGTAAGTCAAAGGAATATTCATTCTCATCTTTCTCATGGAAGCCATCAGGAAAAAATAGCATTCTTCGTCCATGATCAATCCACCATTTCTTACAAAGAAAGAAACCTTCACTGAGTCTCCCCAAAGAAAAGCCCTGTTCTTTAGATTTAATTCGTCTGATGTAAAATATTGATTTTCCAATTTTTAATGTGATTTATTTACAAAAAAATAATGAACGATAAATCGTTCATCAGTTTTATCATTTAATAGAGCCCAGCATTATGCTGCCCCTAATTTTATCCTGAGGTTTTCAATAAGATTTTCCCAATACATTGCGTTTTCGTCTTCATCACCATCTTCACAGAAGTCTGTAATATTAAGAGACAGATCTTCTGTAATATCATCTATCACGATAGTCATTTCAAAGAAGTTTTTAGTTCCTTCATCTTCTTCCCATCTGAAACGCACGAAACCTTCAGGCTTATATCTGATCAAAGTGGCCTTCTCAGCAGGTCCTCCGCCCCAGCTAAAAAAGAAATCATCGCCTTTCTCTGTTACCTCATCCGCAAACCATTCAGACAATCCCTCTGCAGTCGCCAGATATTCGTATAAAATCTCTGATAAACAGTGCATTGGAAATTCGTAATGGACTTTATGTTTCGCCATATAATCTTTGTTTTATCGTCCCGCAATATATAAATTAATTTTTTTATTACGCAAAAAAACAATTACTTTTTTATAGAATCAGCATGATATTTATCAGAGGTTTTACATCTTTATTTTGGCAGATTTCAAGCCTTAAAAAATGCCATGCAGAACATAAAAAATCTCTCCTTTCCGGAGAGATTTTATCTTTAATTTTCATTCAGTATGTCAAGAATAATCTGGCATCCTTCTTTGATTTCATCCATAGATAATGTAAGAGGCGGAGAGATTCTCAGGTATTCATTTCTGTACAGCTGCCAGAAAACAATAAGTCCTCTTTCCATGCATTTTTTGGCTACTTCCAGAGTATATTCAGGAGTTCCGAGATTGACAGCCAGCATCAAACCTTTACCGTTGATATTTTTGATTTTCGGATGAACCAAAAGTTCTCTGAACAGTTTTTCTTTTTCATCCACTTCATTCATAAGCCCGCTATCCAGAACTTCTTTTAACGTTGCATAGCTTGCTGCTGCAATCAGAGGATTTCCACCAAAGGTAGTAATATGCCCAAGCTTTGGTGAATGTGAAAGCGTTTCCATAATTTCTCTGGAACTCATAAAAGCGCCTACAGGAACTCCTCCTCCCATTCCTTTTCCCATTACGAGAATATCCGGAACAATTCCAAAGTGCTCGAAAGAGAACAGTTTTCCGGTTCTTCCGAATCCGGGTTGTATTTCATCCAGAATCAACAGCGCTCCTACTTCTTCACATCTTCTTTTTAATCTGATGAGATAATCCTGAGAAGGAACCAGAAATCCTGCTGCTCCCTGGATTGTTTCCAGGATTACACATGCGGTTTTCTCTGTGATTTTATCAAGATCTTCTACGTTATTAAATTCAATAAAAGAAACCATCGGCAGCAAAGGACGGAATTCTCTTTTATGGGTTTCATTTCCTGAAACACTTAAAGCACCATGGGTATTTCCATGATAGGAGTTTTTAAAGGAAACGATTTCTTCTCTCCCTGTATATCTTTTTGCCAACTTCAAACTTCCGTCAATAGCTTCTGCTCCGCTGTTTACAAGGTACGTTACCTCCAAAGGATCAGGAGTAGCTTCAGCAAGCAATCTGCATAATGCTACGGGCTTTTCCTGTGCATATTCACCATACACCATGACGTGAAGATATTTATCGGTCTGCTCTTTAATGGCATCTACAATTTTAGGATGTGAATGCCCCAGTGTATTGGCAGAAACTCCCGCCACAAAGTCAAGATATTTCTTTCCGTCTGTACCATAAATATAGCTTCCTACCGCTTTCTCCACCTCAAAACCTGCTGCAAATTTTGTGGTTTGTGCCTGATATATAAAAAAATCTTTTTGCATTTCCAGAAATATTTTATGAAAGTCTAAATCAGTGATCTTCTTTAGAATCTTTTTTTATTTTTATTTTAGATGTATTGTTGTAATCAAAATCAGAAAGTTCATCAAGTTCAGTCTTAATTTTCTGTTTCCAATCCTCAAGTTTTTGAGCGTTAAGCCCGTAATTGGTTTCACTGTCTAATAAACCCTGAGCTTTTACATATTCAGCTGTCAGACTGTTAAACATTTCATTGGCATAAGCAAAACCCTTCCAAATAGTATTTTTATGGATAAGAAGATCTTTACGCATTCTTCGGGCATACACTTCAGCCAAATCAAAGTTGACTTGCTGATACTCGATCATTGCAGGAATATTGCTGGCATCTGGGTTTAGTGATGAAGCATTACTGGAAAATTTGTTGAGAATCTTCCTGTTAAAATTATTACTTAATGCGTTATAGCCCCTTAACTGATATGAAAAACTAATTGCTGATTTGATTGAGATATTCTCATTGTGAGTAATTAATTTATAATCTTCTTTCCGCAATTTTCTTTCTTTACTCCATACAAATTCATCCGGTTGTAAATCTTGTGAAAAAAACATCAATGGAAAAAATAATAACAACAACAGTATTTTTTTCATAACTATTATTTTCTTGTTCGCTTAGGCTTTTTAGCTTCTTCTTTAGCTTTTTCGTCATCAATCGCTTTCTGAGCTTTATCGAAGAGCTCGTTATCAGCAGTATATTGTATTTCTTCGTTGTTCGGGCTGTCTACAAGGATATCCTGCCATTTTCTGATCCTGTCTCTGGTATTCCAGTTAAAGTCCGGGAATTTCCTTTTTGAAGGTTCTATCATACTCATCGGATAGGTATCTGAAGCCGCTCCGATACTGCATGAAATAATCTGTAAAGCTCTTTCTTCAAATAATGCTCCGATAATTCCGCAGGTAGAAAGTGTAATTCCTATCCTTTCCGGCTTTTTGGTTTCCTGATCGGTATCATCCACATATACGATAGATTGGGCGTTTCCGACTACTCTTGCTTCTTTAATCGCATTCTTTTCATAGTATACCGTCATGAATTTTCCTTTCACCTGGTTGAACTCATCTTTCAGATTCAGGGAATCTACTTTACTGATGGCAAAAGCATTTCCGATAACTTTTAAAGAATCAATATCTTCTGTCTGGGTATTAAAATAAGCTTCTACTTTATCACCGGTCACCTGTTTTTCACCACTCCAAAGAATAGGGTTGGTATACATGTGCATAATTCCGTCTGTTTCATTGAAAGCGATAGAGTCTGCTCTTCCCTGGGCATTGGATTTATAAATACGGGCTTTTTTAAAGGCTCTCAGGTAGCTTTTCTTAACTTTGATATCAAGAGAATCTGGTCTTTGGTAAGAGATGATTTTTTCTGCAGCAAAATAGATGGAGTCTTTTTCCATTACTTTTACAGCATAAGGACTTTTCGTCATCATTGCAGAGTCTTTCTTCTCGAAAATCTCTCCGTATCCCCCTTTTATATATCTTTTTTCTTTAGGATCATCAAGTGTCACATTTCCCGTTGCTTTACCAAATCCTGAAATCTGGTTATAATACATGTCGTCACCGGTAAGAATTTTCTCGTTATAAAATATTCTGGAGTTTTTCGTTAAATAAGCCTCCTTGGTATCCATTTTATAAGTACCTTTTTCAGTGTAGATCCTGTTTCTTGGATTCGTCTTGCTGGTAATGGTTGTCGGACCGATGAAATCAGCAATCTTTGTATTCTGATTCTGCTTGATATTGGGTCCGTCTATGATATACTGAGGGGTTTCGATTTTTACATTTCCGGTAAGGTCTACTACCCTTGTATTAAGAAAATAGGTTCCTACTTTGGCATAGGTCACATTCTGTCCGTCCGAGATCGTTCCTCCTGTATTAAAATAAGCCTGATTAGCCAGCCTGTCGTAATACAGAATATCTGTTTTAATGGTTTGCTTGGGATCGGTAAGGACCACATTTTTTCTGGCAACACCTTTCTGGGTATTGGCATCATATTCCATTTCTCCTGCTGTAATTACAGATCCGTCTGTATTTTGAAGCCTTGTATTGCCTATTGCTTTGACGAAGTTCTCTTCATTGTACAGAACTACTTCATCAGCCGTAAGAATAGAGCCCTGGTGTTCAATCTGAACATTACCTGTAAAATATTGATTCCCGTCGTATTTTTCAGGGTTTTTCTTGATCTCGTCCGCATGGATGATCTTTACTTTATCTTCAGGTCTCACCTGTTTAGGCTGAGTGGGTGAAGGAGCCTGCAAATAGGGATCTCTCTTCACAGGGGTTTTATCCTGCGCAAAGTTTAGCGTAGAAATAAAGAGTAACAGAAAAAGTACTATTCTCATTAATTAGTCATTCTTAGTGCCATAAAAATATAGCGAATGAGAATCAATTTTTACGCCAAATGCTTCTTCAATGGCTTCTTTGATTCCTTGAATTCTTGGGTCGCAGAATTCAATAATTTCTTCAATTTCTTTATCTGAGTCTTTTTTGTAGATCACCAGGTGGTCATGCTGCTTGTCAAAATAAGACTTCTCATAAGATGAAGAGGTCAATGTCTTTTCTCCGAACTGATGCTTACGGATTAAGCCTGCATCAAGGAAAATTTCAATAGTGTTGTAAATCGTTGCTTTGGAAACATGATATTTTTTCTGCATCATGAGAAGATACAGATCATCAACATTAAAGTGATGATCCATATTATAAATCTCTTCCAATATCGTATATCTTTCAGGAGTGTTTCTGAACCCTTTTTCCAATAAGTAGTTTCTCAAAACATCCTTGATCAAAGCTATATTTTTTTCTTTTTGTACTGTATCCATTAAAAAAATTATCTACAAATTTATTGAATTTTATTTAAATAGATAGTATACTTAAATACCAGAGGATTAAGAGTTGTGACGGAAATACCCTGATTGCTCGATCTTATTATCATAAACTGTAAGCTCTGTGATAGGTGCAGATTCCACTTCAACGTTATGCGAAGATACTCCCCAGGCTTTAAAGTCATCACTTCCTATGTATTTCACAAAGTTGTAAATATTAAGCGTAATCTTCTGTTTAACAGTTAAAAGTATATCGTTGATATAGGTGTTATCTATGATCACATATTTAAGATCCGGCGGTATATCATGAGCTCTTAAAGAAGGATGGCTGCTTCTTGAAGGAATGGTTCCGTCTGCCATCAGATCTTTAAGGACCATATTGAAATAATCGTTGATTCTTCGGTCTACTTTAAATCCTAAAAGGAAGTTGATTTTATATACTGTTCCCGGAAGAATTTCATCTACGGTATATCTGAAAGTATAAGGATCTTCCTGGTTCACGATGCTCAGGATGAAATAATGATCTGCCCTTTTAGGTTGTTTTTTGATGATGGAATAAATAATTTTGGATTCCACCTCATCATTTCTTTTTGCTCTGCTCAGGTAAGCCAGATTGGTAGCATATTTCGGAATGGTTTCATCCAGTTTCATGTCTTTAAGAATAGACACGTATTTTTCTATTTTCACAAACTGGATAAATCTTGTTTTGATCAGTCGTCCGTTATACCATGCATACATAGAAACTCCGATTGAGCCTGCCAATACAACGGTAATCCATCCTCCTTCCATGAATTTGATGATGTTGGCACTGAAGAAACCTAGTTCAATAGCCATGTAAACCAATGCGAAAAACAGGATCAAAACCTTGCTCACTCTGTGCTTCAATAACCAGAATACCAGCAGAACTGTTGTCATTAGCATTGTTACTGTAATGGAAAGTCCGTAAGCCGCTTCCATTTTTCCTGATTCCTTGAAATGCAGGACGACAATGATACACAGGATAAGAAGTCCCCAGTTGATTCTCGGAATATACATCTGTCCTTTTACTCCGGAAGGATAATCAATTTTCTGATTCGGCCAAAGGTTAAGGGACATTGCTTCTGAGAATATGGTGAAAGAACCTGTAATCAATGCCTGGCTGGCAATAATTGCTGCGGCTGTTGCTAAGATTACACCCGGGATAATCATCCATTCCTGCATGATTCCAAAGAACGGGTTTACCACAGAGAATCCAGGTTTGTTATAATTGGTCAGCAGCCACGCTCCCTGCCCCAGGTAGTTCAGAATAAGCATGATCTTAACAAATGCCCAGCTCACTCTGATATTTTTAGCACCACAGTGTCCCAAGTCGGAATACAATGCTTCCGCCCCGGTTGTACAAAGGAAAACAGCTCCAAGAATTACAATTGCACTCGGAGAGTTCACGATAAGCTTATAGGCATAGTAAGGGTTGAAAGATCTTAAAATCTCAAAATTTTCACTCAAATGCATAACTCCCAGACCGCCTAATACCAGGAACCAAACCACCATCACCGGACCGAAAAACTTTCCGATAAAGCTGGTTCCGAACTGCTGTACTACAAAAATGGCAATCAGAATTCCGATAGTGATAGGAACAACGGGAGTGTGGGGATTATAAATCTCAAGACCTTCGATAGCTGACATTACCGTCAGTGATGGGGTAATGACTCCGTCTGCAATAAGTGCGGCAGCACCAATAATTGCAATGAGGTATAACCATCCTTTTTTAAGGTTCCTTACCAGTGAAAACAAAGCGAGAATACCCCCTTCACCTTTATTATCCGCTCTCAAAGCAATGATCACATATTTGATTGTGGTCTGCAGGGTTAGGGTCCAGATAATACATGAAAGAGCTCCTTCTATGTATTCATTGAAAGGCATATTGCTCCCCTGGGATCTCGCGTTCACAATTGCTTTCATTACGTAAAGCGGAGAGGTACCAATATCTCCAAAAACAATTCCCAGAGACACTAAAACTCCAATAAAGGAAAGTCTTTTTATGTCGAAGTGGTAGCCATCTTCTGTAACTTCTGCCATATCAGCTTAATTTATTTTAAAGGCGCAAATTTATACTAATTTTATGACGTCAAGAATTTTTCTTCATGAATATAATAAATGAAAAAACTTCCTTTCGGAAGTTTTTTTCTATAACTATTTTACGTACATCGCTTTTTTGATTTCCTCTTTTACTTTTTCAAGTTTAGGGAACCATTCTGCAAATAATGCGGCAGAGTAAGGTGCAGGTGCATCAGGAGTAGTAATTCTCTTGATTGGAGCATCCAGGTAATCAAATGCTTTCTGCTGTACCATATAAGTAATTTCTGAAGATACTGAACCAAATGGCCACGCTTCTTCCAAAATAACCAATCTGTTTGTTTTTTTCACGGATTCCAAAATGGTATCGAAATCAAGAGGACGAACAGTTCTAAGGTCAATAACTTCTACAGAGATTCCTTCTTTAGCCATATCTTCAGCAGCCTGTAAAGCCAGCTTCATGATCTTTCCGAAGGAAACCAAAGTCACATCTGTACCTTGTCTCTTGATATCTGCTTTTCCTATCGGTAAGTAGTATTCTTCTTCAGGAATTTCCATTTTATCTCCATACATCTGCTCAGATTCCATGAAAATAACAGGGTCATTATCCTGAATTGCAGTTTTCAATAATCCTTTTGCATCGTATGGGTTAGAAGGTACTACCACTTTAAGTCCCGGACAGTTGGCGAACCAATTTTCAAATGCCTGAGAGTGAGTAGCTCCTAATTGCCCTGCAGAAGCAGTAGGTCCACGGAAAACGATTGGACAATTCCACTGTCCACCACTCATCTGGCGGATTTTAGCTGCATTATTGATAATCTGATCAATTCCTACCAATGAGAAATTGAATGTCATAAATTCTACGATGGGTCTGTTCCCGTTCATTGCAGCTCCCACAGAGATTCCTGTAAATCCAAGTTCTGCAATCGGTGTATCGATTACTCTTTTCGGACCAAATTCATCCAGCATTCCTTTTGAAGCCTTATATGCACCGTTATATTCTGCAACTTCCTCCCCCATCAGGTAGATGGATTCGTCTTTACGCATTTCCTCGCTCATTGCCTGTGCAATTACCTCACGAAAAGTATATTCTGCCATATTTTCTTGAAAAATTTAGACTACAAAAATAGTGTTTTTTTATTATACACATAATAAAAAGCCTCTTCATTTCAATGTGAAGTCATAATATTAACTGTATTTAAAATGAATTTACCTTCTTTCAGCTTAGTTCTTATAGTTTTTTAAGGTTCCGAAGAATTTATTCAAACTTTTATTCACAAAAAAGGCATTCCATTTCTGAAATGCCATGTAAATTCTATTTTAAACTTATATTAATTAGCTTTCTCCCAAACCTGGGTTCTTCCTAATAAAGACAATCCTAAATAACCTCTTACGTTCAGCTTGTCACCGCTTCTTGTAATGGTACATTTGTATGTTTTCCCGGTTTTAGGATCTGTAATGGTTCCTCCAGTGAACTCATCACCGTCTTTTTTCAGTCCTCTGATGATTTCCAGCCCTAAAAGTGGTTTTCCTTTTCTGTCATCTTTACAAAGTGTACAGTTGGCATCAGCCGGTTTTATTAATAACTGAGAAACTTTTCCATAATATTTCCCATCAGATTTTTTATACACCTCAACAATAGATTTTGCCTGTTTGGTTTCATCATCTATCGTTTTCCACTTACCTTCTATCTGTGCAAATGTAAGCACACCGCATAAAGAAAGTGCGAACGTTAACAATATTTTTTTCATATTTCTTATAGTTTTAATTGTAATACAATATTCTTATCTACGTATTGATAAAAGTATAAATTAATTTTCAACAAACAAAAACTTTTATTATACAAAGCATAAAGAGGGTATAAAAAGTAAATTTCAATCAGCCTGTTTATGTTTTCGTCATTTTACGGTTTTGCTGTTTTACCTTTTTGCCATTTCGCTCTAATTAATACAGCTTCCTGTTAATCACTCTGTCCATATAATCCTGATACCAGGCTTTTGCTGTTTTCTTTCCCTGCTCTACTTCAGGATTTTTAACCTCATTAACCAGATTCTTTTCAAGGCCCAGATCAGATTTATCATACACCCCTACTATTTCTTTTCCGTCAAAACGATAAATATAATTTCCGATCATGAACTGCTCCATGCTTCCGTCAGAATTCACAACAATGAAAGGATATTTCTTATCGCTCACAAGACTTCTCCCCCAGCTTCTGATAGGTTTGTTATATCCGATAAGATCAGCCAGTGTAGGATATATATCTGCCTGCTGCGCAATTTCCTGACTGACTCCTTTAAGCTGGTATTCAGGATTCGGAGAATAGAAAATCAACGGAACAGCATAACGGTTCATTGCTCTCTCATATTCCGGATAATATACCTGGTTGGTATGATCTCCCGTGAAAACAAAGATCGTATTATTGAACCAAGGCTGTTTTTTAGCTGTTTCAAAATATTTCTTTATTGCATAATCCGTATATTGTATCGGTTCATGCATTTCTATTTTTCCCTTTTTAAATTTTCCGTTGTATTTTTCAGGGATTTTAAAAGGGTGATGTGATGAAGCCGTAAACACAGTAGTCATAAAAGGCTGTTTTTTTCCTACATTTTTTGCAAAATACTGAAGGAAGGGTTCATCCCAGATCGCCCACATCCCGTCGAAATCTTCATCATGATTATACTCTGTTTTCCCGAAATAATGCTTAAATCCTAAGATATTTCCGAAACCAAGGAATCCCATAGAACCATTGGGGGCTCCATGATAGAACGAAGTGTCATAACCAAGATCATTGCATACAGAAACAATAGACTGGATTTTCTGATTGGAATAAGGTGATCCAGTAAATGCATCCGTAAGACTCGGAATTCCCGCCAATACGCTGCTCATCCCATGAATTGATTGTCTGCCGTTTGCAAAAGTATTCGGAAAAATAAGACTCTGGGTTGCCAGACTATCTATGAACGGTGTATAAGAAACATAGTCTTTGATATTTTTATCTTTATTGAAAGCTCCTGAATATTCTCTCCCGAAAGATTCTACAATAAAAATAACGATATTCGGACGGTTTTTTACTTTTCTGTCATACACTTTATAAGGCTGTACATACTGTTCTATATCTTTTTCACTCACAAAATGAACTTCCTTGAAATTATTGGTATTTAAAGTTCTTAAAAAGGAGAAGGTACTGTTGAGCACCATATTTCCCTGCAGCGGATTCGTTACAAAACGGGTCGCATCTACCATATTAATAGGTCTCGTACTGTGTTTAAAGTCACCTCTGATTCCTCCCACAACCAGTACAGCAGTGATGCACAAAGTAATAATGGAGGTAATAAAATAAGGCAGCAGCTTCAGAGGTTTTACCTCTTCAACTTTTATTCTTTTATAAAGGAAAACCCACAGAATCATCAGAATGACATACCAGATCAGCACGAAAGGATGTTGTCCGATAGAAATCATCAGTACCTTAGAAACATTGGATTCGTGCTCAGCTACCTGAAATACGGCTGATGTAAGCCTTGCCTGTGAAAATTTATAGTAAATAAAATCCCCGAAATTCATCGCATAGGCAATCCCGTTGGTAATGAAATACAGCCAGAAAAGAATTTTCTGAAAAATTTTCTTTGTGTTAATGACCAAAGGCAGTAAACTAAGGAGTATAAATAAAGCATTGACATACAGAATCGCTGTGGTATCGAAAGCCGTGCCGTGGTATGCCAGCTTTATATATTCTGAAACAGAGTCAACCTTAATCAGATCTTTATTGAAATACCAGAATAAAAGTCTGGCGATCTGGTAAAAAACATAGGCCAGAAAAATCCGGTAAACCAATACCAGAACTTCCTGTTTTCTAAATCCTTTTAAAAATTTCATGGGGCAAATTTACATCAAAATCATTTTAATGCGTTTTTTAGTTCATATTATTTTGAGTTAGAATTTTTAAAAACTGTAATTTTGTGTTTATGGATTTTATAAAGAATAATCTGGCCAATGCTTTAACCCTGGCTAATTTATTTGCAGGCTGTATAGGTGCAATACATCTAATATTAGGAGATTATCAGACAACGGCAATCTGCCTTATTCTCTCCTCAGTTTTTGATTTTTTTGACGGCTTTGTAGCCAGAGCTTTAAAATCGAACTCCAATCTTGGTCTTCAGCTTGATTCCCTTGCGGATATGGTAAGCTTTGGAGTCATTCCGGGACTTACGATGTATAAAGCGCTTGAACCGTTTGGAGCAGAGCTTCTTGGGATTCACTTTCCATTTGAAATCAAATATATCGGGATCATCGTTACTGTATTTTCCTGTCTGAGACTTGCCATCTTCAATCTCGATGAAGAGCAGCGCTACTATTTCAAAGGATTAAACACGCCTACCAATACGGTTTTACTTTTTGGTCTTTATTATGCTTTTAAAGAAACCGGAAATTTCAGCTTTTTGTTTGAAAATGAACTGCTGTTGATTCTGCTTACTCTTCTTACTTCATGGCTTCTGATCAGCCCGATTAAAATGATGGCAATGAAATTCAAATCCAGACAACTAAAAGACAACTACCCTAAAGTTGTATTACTGGTGGGAGGAATTGCCATTCTTGCCCTATTTCAGGTAGTAGGAATTCCGATGCTTGTTATTTATTATATATTGGTGTCTCTTATTTTTCAGGGACAGTTAAAATAGCTTATTAAAATAAAACACATTTCAAATTATTAATCACCGACATGAATTTAAAACTCCATAAACCACTTTGTATTTTTGACCTGGAAACCACAGGAACCAACATCGGGAAAGACAGAATTGTTGAGATCTGTATCCTAAAAGTAAACCCGGATGCTTCCAGAGAAAGCAAAACATGGCGCGTCAATCCGGAAATGCCGATTCCTAAAGAATGTAGTGAAATCCATGGTATCTATGACGAAGATGTAAAAGACGCTCCTACTTTCAGGGATATTGCCGCTAAAATTATGGAAATGATTTCTGGAAGCGACCTTGGAGGCTTCAATTCCAACAGATTTGATGTTCCGCTTCTGGCTGAAGAGCTTTTAAGAGTGGGAATGGATTTTGATCTGAGTAAATTCAGACTGGTAGATGCACAGACTATTTTCCATAAAAAGGAACCCAGAAACTTAGGCGCAGCTTATCAGTTTTACTGTGGAAAAACATTAGAAAATGCACACTCTGCCGAAGCCGATGTAATGGCAACGTTTGAAGTTCTGGATGCCCAGGTCGGAAAATATGATGATATTCCGAATGAAATAGCGCCGTTAAGTGAATTCACATTCCATAACAAAAATGCAGATCTTGCCGGATTTATCGGATATAATGAGAAAATGGAAGAGGTTTTCAACTTCGGGAAATATAAAGGCCAGGGAGTGAAAGCAGTGTTCCAAAAAGATTTAGGATATTTCGGATGGCTTCAGAATGCTGATTTCCCGCTGTATACCAAGAAGATTTTCACAAAAATACAACTGTCAAGCAGATTTTAACATGTCTGATCTGGTTCGTTTTAAATTTTATGAAACTGCCCTTGAAGCTAACAGGGACAAACAAATTCTGGCTGAAAACGGAATTAACAGCTTTATTGCCAATGAGCAGCTCATTCAGTCAGACTGGCTTCTGTCACAGGCGGTAGGCGGTATACAGCTTCAGGTATTTGAGGAAGATGTGGAAAAAGCCCGGCAGATTCTTCAGGATTATAAAGACAATGAACAATATTCTCTGGAAGTGGAACACACCATTGAAGATCCTGAGTTTGATTTTGTATGCCCGAAATGCGGCTCCAATCATATCTACAGGGATGACAGTGCTACCAGCTTCTTCGGAATTTCTTTTCTGACAAGTCACAAATTCAAATGTTATTATTGCGGGAACGAGTTTACCCACTAATTTATTTAGGAATCAATAGTCTTTAAACAATCCAGAAAATTGCTTCGCCCTCGCAATGACGAGGCCAAAAAAATAAAATAAAAGAATTATGAAAATCATCTGCATAGGAAGAAACTACAGTGAGCATGCGAAAGAATTAGGAAACGAAATTCCTGAAAATCCTGTTATCTTTATGAAACCGGATACAGCTGTTCTAAAGGGAAATGATTTCTACATCCCTGAATTCTCCAATGATATTCACTACGAGCTTGAAGTGGTATTAAAAATTTCTAAGGGAGGAAAATATATCCAGAAAGAAACGGCACACAAACATTATGAAGAGATTGGTCTGGGAATAGATTTCACGGCGAGAGACCTTCAGGGCGAGCTGAAAGCAAAAGGACTCCCATGGGAACTTGCCAAAGGTTTTGATGGCTCTGCTGTGGTAAGCAGCTTCTTTAAAAAAGAGAACTTCAATCTGGAGAACCTTCAGTTTTCATTATTAAAGAATAAAGAGAAGGTACAGGATGGCAATACAAAAGATATGATGTTCAACTTTGACGACATTATTGCTTTTGCCTCCCAATACTTTACGTTAAGAGTAGGAGACCTTATTTTCACAGGAACTCCGAAAGGGGTTGGAAAGGTAGAGGAAAATGATATCCTGGAAGCTTATCTTGAAGAAGAAAAAATCCTTGATATCCGAATATTATAAGTATTTAACATCATAATCTGGTAAATTTTTCATATCTTTAGATAACAAAATTAGAGGTTATGATAAATATTGTATTACCCGTAGATTTTGGGGACAAGACAGACCAACTGGTAGACGGTGCCATAAAATTTGCAAAACAGCTTAACGGCAAAATTTACCTGATCCACGTAGCGCCATCAGATATCGGCTTTGCCATTGGTGATATGGGATTTCAATATTTTCCGGAAGTGGAAGCCAACGAGATCAGAGAAGAGCTGGTACAGCTTAATAAGATCGAGCAGAGGATCCTTGCCCATGATATCGATTGTGAACACCTTTTAAAACAGGGAATTGCCAAAGATATTATTCTGGAATATGCCAAGTCCAAAAATGCAGATTATATTGTGATGGGATCACATGGCAGAAGCGGAATATATGATGTATTCGTGGGAAGCTTAACCAAAGGAATTACAAAAAGCTCAAGTATTCCTGTTCTGGTACTTCCGATACACGACTAAGAAAAAGAAAATTTTAATCGTTAGTAATAAAAAAACCGATCAAAGCATATTGTTTGATCGGTTTTTTACTATATAACCAATTAATTAACCTTCTTTTTTGTAGATATTCGGATCGTAGTAAGGGTGCTTACCTTCCGTTGGAGAATAATAGTCTTTATCTTTGTCGCCACCAAGTGTAACCACCAGTACATAGCACCAATAAGTGAATAGTACACAGCAAACTATAAACAGAATCCAGTTTAAAACATTACCGAAAGCATCAAAGAAACCGAAAGACCATTTGAAAACTTTGCTTAAGAATAGAAAGAAAGACGTCATTATTTTCCTTTTTTAAATTAACTTTGTACAAATTTATAAAAAATGTTTAAATTACTTTCAAAAGAAAGCAATATTTTTTCAATTCCTGTTTATATTGGTTTTCTTCTTTTAGTAGTAATAATATTTAACATACTGAATTTCAACACTTACGAAGCTATTGTTGCCGGAATAACTTTTCTGGGAATTGCTTTGGGATATTTTTGTTTTCACAGTATTGCTCTTAATTATCAGACCCATCTTCCATTATTCCTGTATACTTTTTTTATTTTCGGGCTGTATCCCGGAAATCTGGATATTGGAATTGCCGTTTCGCTGCTTACCAACTCTTTTCTACTTCTTCTTCTGACCAGTGCAGATGAGGATGTCAGGAAAAAATCATATGTGCTGGTGGGGGCTATTGTAGCGCTGAATTTTATTTTTCTTCCCACTACCTGGCCAATGGCTGTTTTTGTGATCATCCACGTGATTGCAACTTCTGCCAAAATCGGGCTGAATCTTTTCAGGTTCCTTCTGGGAATCGTCATGATTACATTCAGCTATTTTTCTGTCATGTATTTCGTTCAGTTTACTTCATGGAATATCGATTATTTTCCGTTTGGAAAAATGAAACCTGTTACAGATTACACCGAGCTTCTGCCACTTATTCCTGTAGTGCTGATGCTTATTTATGCCGTATATGACCATTTTAAAAATTATAATAAAAAAAGTCCGATAAGCAGATATAAGTATACTTTTCTGCTGGTCTTTTCAGTGGCACAGCTTGTCACCATTATCCTGTATATGAATAAAAGCTATGAATACCTGCTGCTGCTGGCATTCCCTTCAAGTATTATTCTGAGCAGAATGATGAGATTTTTACCTAAATACTGGATGCGTGAAGCCAGTGTATGGCTTATTATTATTAGTTTACTGGCCTTTAAGGCGGGTACAGTTTTTGATTTATTTTAAAAAATTATGATTCAGATAGACGATAAATTGATTTCAGAGGAAATTTTTTCCGAAGAATTTGTTTGCAACCTTTCGAAATGTAAAGGTGCATGTTGTGTGGAAGGAGATGTGGGAGCTCCGTTGGATAAAAACGAGCTTGAAATATTGGACAGTATTTTTGATAAAATAAAACCTTATCTTACCCGGGAGGGAATCAAAGCCCTTGAAGAGCAGGGAACATGGACTACTGATCCGCACGACGGAATGTATGTTACTCCTATGGTGGAGAACCGCGAATGTGCTTATGTAACATTCGATGAAAAAGGAATTACCAAATGTGGTATTGAAAAAGCGTATGAAGATGGTGCTGTAGACTGGCAAAAGCCGATCTCCTGCCACCTCTACCCGATCCGTGTTACGGAATATTCTGCTTTTACTGCATTGAATTATCATGAGTGGAATGTATGCAGTGATGCCTGTACACTTGGAAAAGAGCTTCAGGTTCCTGTATATAAGTTCTTAAAAACTCCGTTGATCAGAAAATACGGCGAAGAATTCTATACCGTTCTGAGCGAAGCTGCTGATGAATGGAAAAAAGAATATGGTTCTTAACCTGTAAGGATTGAATTAAATAACAAAAACCGCAGACTGATCTGCGGTTTTTTATTATTGTAAATAGTGAAAAGTTATTGTTTTACAACAGCAGCTCCTGTAACTTCTATTTTAGGATCTTCTTTTTTTGCTTTTTCCCAGCCGTCTTCCGGCATTAGAGTCGCTACAATTCTGCCTTTTGTAAGGTATTTCCTGGCCACATCCTGAAGATCTTTTACAGTAAGTGCTTTTACTTTATCCTGATAATTTAAGATATCATATTTATCACTTCCGTCCAGCTGATTCTTGGCAATAGCATTCATCCAGAACATATTATCTTTAAGGTCTGTTTTGTTATCGTTATATTCTCCTTCTTTGTATTTGTCAAGATCTTTTTGTTCAGGCCCGTTGTCAATCAGTTTCTGAAGCTCTGCAATAGCGCTCTTCGTCAGCTTGTCTACATTTTCCGGTCCACAAGGAAAACTTATACTGAAGTTATAGCTACCATAAGGAACCCTGTTCATACCTCCTCTGGCCCCTCCGCCGTAAATACCGCTTTCGTCTTCTCTCAGTTTTTCGATTACTTTAATAGTAGCCACTTCTCCAAGAGCTGACAATGCCAGTGCTTCTTTTTCGTTATAAGGCGCTTCTCCTGTATAAGAAATGGTTACCATACTCTTCGGATCTTTTCCTTTTTTATATACCTTGGTATAATCTCCTGTCATCGTTCTGTATCCTGTATCCTTAAACATTGTTGTTTTTCCTGATGAAGGCAGGCTTGCGATATACTGCAGTACTTCATTTTTAAACTTCGCTTCGTCAATATTTCCAACGAAATAGAACTGGAAGTTCCCTGCATTGGCAAATTTATCCTTATAGATGTCATATGCTTTTTTATAATCCGTATTCGCCCAGTCTTTTTCCATTGGAAATACTCCAATGAACCGTGGATTCTTCTGGTTCATAAATTTCGCGTGCTCATTAGAAAAATAAGCCTGGGGGTTAGATAACAGGTTATTCGTCATTGCCGACTGCTTTTCTTTGTATGCATTAAAGGATGCCGGGTTATAATTTAAGTTTGTAAAATATGCATACATAAGCTCCATAGCCGTTCCTAAATCTTTTTGTGTAGTTCTTCCGGATACACCTTCAAAAAGTGATGTCACCATAGGATTTACACTTACCTGTTTACCGGCAAGATAGTTGGTAAGATCCGCTTTGGAGAAACCGCCTACCCCAGCTTCCGTCAGTGCAGCAAAAGCAAACTGTGTTTTGTTGTAATCGGCATCCGGAACCAGAGAACTTCCTCCTAAGCTTCTTGCTGTAAACACAATTTCATCGTCTTTGAAGTCTGTTTTTTTGAAAGTTACTTTAGCACCATTGCTTAACGTCCAGGTTGTTGTCCCTAATTTTGTATCCGTTTCTGTTTTCGCAATCTTTCCTTCAGATTTGAAAGGTTTTATTAAATTTTTGATGGCGGCTTTTTCTTCATAAGGCTTAAGATCAGCCATTTTCACCGCATCAAATGTATTGAGAACCATTGCTTCTGTAGGCATGGCTACATTATCTTTTTTAGGTCCGGTGATCACAATTACCCTGCTGTCATCTTTCACCATTTTTTTGATGATTTCGTTGGTCTGGGCAAGAGTAACAGAAGGCAGGAAAGATTTGGTATCTTCATACTCCCAGGCAATACCAGGAATTGGTTCCTGCTCCAGAAAGTTTCTTACATACTCACCAACCAGCATATCACTTTCTGTTTTATCCCTGTTGTTATAAGATCTTTCAAGGTTGGAAAGAACCTGAGATTTTGCCCTGTCAAGTTCAGACTGTGTAAAACCGAATCTTTTTGCTCTTTCCACTTCTTCCAGTAAAACTTTCAGTCCATTAAGCTGATTTCCTTCTTTTACTATAGCAAATCCCTGGAAAGCTTCTTTGCTTCTTGCATAAGTGCCTCCATGGTATACGGATCCAAAAGTAAAAGGGGGATTTGTAGAATTGATCAGTTCTCTCAGTCTGTTGTTCAACATCGTTGTTGAAAGATTTTCTATAATACTTTGATTGTACTGTTCAACGGTTACATCCGGTTTGTAGGCATCAGCATCTTTCATGATAAACTGGACCATAGAATTGGTAGCATCAGGATCCGTTTCAACAGCTACCAGCGTTTCTTTATGGTTCGGAAGATCAAAAGATTTTCTTTCTCTGGGCTTTGAAGGATTTTTATATTTGCTGAAATTGTCCTTAATTTTTTTTTCAATTTCATCCACATTGATATCTCCTACCACAATAATGGCCATCAGATCCGGTCTGTACCAGTCCTGGTGAAATTTCCGGATAACATCAGGCTTAAAGTTTTCCAGTACTTCTTTTTTACCGATCGGAAGTCTGTCCGCATATTGAGATTTGTATAAAAGCTTGGGAAGGTATTTATCCATCATTCTTTTATCCGGTCCAAGACCCAATCTTAGCTCTTCAAGAACCACTCCTCTTTCTTTATTGATCTGCTCATCAGAAAGGGTGGCATTAAATGCCCAGTCTTCCATTACTTTTAGCCCGGAATCCAGATTTCCGGGTTTATCCAACGGAACAGGGAGCATGTAAACAGTCTCATCGAAGCTGGTATACGCATTAAGGTGCTGTCCGAATTTGACCCCGATTGACTGTAAAAAGTCAACAAGTTTATTATCTGGAAAATTTTTGGTCCCGTTGAAATTCATGTGCTCCATAAAGTGGGCCAGCCCTCTTTGATTCTCATCTTCTAGAATAGATCCGGCATTGATAGCCAGACGGAAATCTACTTTCTTCTCAGGCAGGGTATTTTTTTTGATGTAGTACTTCATTCCGTTGGAAAGGGTACCCATTCGCACGGAAGGATCCACAGGAATATTCTGTGCAAAGGCATTTGCAGACATTAAAAAGATGACTGCAAATGAAGATAATACTTTTTTCATGGTATTTGATTTTATTTACGGCTTAAAACTACCAATTATTCACAAGGTGAAGAAATCATAAAATCAGGTTTGATAGTTAAATTTGAGTTAAAAATATTAATATATCAAAAAAGCCGGGAAATTCCCGGCTTTTATACGTTAAAAAGTGATTTTTTATTTAAAATCAGCATCTGTAACTCCAGAGTTGATGACAACCTTCGTCGTTTTAATGGTCATTTTCTGCCCCCCTCCTTCAGCATCCAGTTCAGCAGGGAACTGTATTCCGTCTACAGTCATATAGCTCTTAATAGTTGCATTTCCTTCTCCGGCATCCGTCTTATACAAAAGTCCGGTTCCGGCATCAAAATAAAATTTTCCTTTATCTGAAGACAATACATTATAGTCTTTTCCGTCAAGTTTTTCTGTAGATACGGTCTGGAAATTAGAAGCATCAAATGCTAATGCATCAATGGGTCTTCCTTTTTTCAGATCAGCAATTTTATCAGCAGGAATATCTGTTTTAGTTCCCATCTGGTCAAAATATCCTTTTTCTCCATCGAAAAGCTGAATCATTTCTTTCCCCATGAAAGATTGCACAGATTTGAATTTATTTCCTAATTTCTTAGTTGTCATTTGAATTTCCATTCCCTGTACAGCCACGGTGTTATCAGTAATGGTAGATTTTACAGCGTCCAGTTTATCTTTTCCACCTAATGCTTTGAAATAATTATCAATAACTTCTTTAGGTGTAAGTTTTGATTTTACGGCTTCTGTTTTAGCAGATGCAGCCCCTTTTTTCTGAGCTGCTGCAGGCACTGAGAAAAGGACAGCGCAGAAAAACGGAATGATGATCTTTTTCATATTTATAATAAAGTTTAGAGAGTAAATATAGGAATATTGGCGGACATACAAATTAATAATGAGTAATGAGCAATCAGTAACGCTTGATAATTGATAGATGATTATGATGAAGGATTAATTTCAGGTATGGGATATATAATAAAAAAAACCGCCAAAAATTGACGGTTTCCAAATATTTATATCTGATATAATTATTTCTTAAGTTCTTCTAAAAATTCGTCGTGAGAAATTTTAGTTTCTTTTTTGCTTGCTTTTTCAAGAATTACATCTTTTAATTTAGCCATAGCTACTTCAGAAGAAATTTGTCTTACCTGCTCCTGATCCTTCAACATTTCAACAGCATATTTCTGGATTTCTTCATCACCTAAGTGGTGGATTCCGTAGATTGCCAATTGATTTTTCACTAACTGCTCAGCCTGAGCCAATACATCAGCATAGTCAAGGTTGATTTCGTTTTCAGTCATCAGTTTACCTTCGATGATCTGATATTTCAACTGGTTTTTCTCAGCTTCAAGAATTTCTTTAGCCTGCTCTTCAGACTGGATGTTCTGGTTAGAGAATAATAACCACTTCACAAGGAATGATTCAGGAAGTTTTACCTCTTCTTTCTCAGTTACCTGCTCCAATACTTTATTCACGAAGTGAACATCAGCATTCTGCTGGAAATACTCATCCAATTCAGCTTTTACTTTCTCTTTAAGCTCTTCTTCAGATTTGATGTTTCCTTCTCCGTATACTTTGTCGAATAAATCCTGATTAAGTTCAGCTAAATTTAATGAATAGAAATCTTTTACTTTTACTTCTATTTCATTGTGGTGTAAATGCTCTACTTCTTCTTTGCTGAATCCTAATTCTTTAGCTAATTCTTCATCACCTGCAAGCGTTTCTTTAGTCACTTTTACAGACCCATCCATTTTCAAACCTTTTACCAGTTTGAAAGCCTCTTTGTTTTCAGCTGTAATCGTAAGGTTTTTTGGGTGGTGGTGGTGCTCTCCTTCAGCATCTTCTTCCACAACCTGAGAAACTTCTAAAGCAATGTAAGAATCTTTAGTGATTTTATCTTGAGGAACCTGCTCAGCGAAACGCTTCTGCATGTTTTCAATACTCTTACCGATTTCTTTGTCAGAAGCTTCTACTTTGTAGTGAGGTGCTTCATATTTAGCTAAATCTATAGTGAATTCAGGCTCAAATCCTACTTCGAAAGCAACTTCCAATTGATCAGCATTGTAATCGAATTCGTTTACTGGCTGAGGAATAGGCTGACCAACTAATCTTAATTTGTTTTCATTAACATAGTTGTTCAATGCATCAGAAACCTGTCTGTTGATTTCTTCAAATGCAATACCTGCTTCATATTGTTTTTTAACCATACTCAAAGGCACTTTCCCTTTTCTGAATCCAGGAACTTGCGCATTTTTAGCATAATTAATCAACTGCTTCTCTACTTTTTCTTTGTAGTCAGATTTTTCCAATGTTACTGTAAGCAATGCACTTACGTCATCATGGTTTTGTGCGGTAACCTTCATTATTGATTAAAATTTTAGGTTGCAAAAATAGGAATTTTTTATGAAAATCACCCATTTAAAATCAACTTATAACGCCAAATATTGTTAAATAAAAAACCGCCGGAGAATTCCGGCGGTCCAAACAAGATTAATTGTCCTAATTACTTAGGTTGTATTTTGCTTCAGCATCAGTTTCTCCTCCTACTACACTTCCCCAGGCAGTTCCTGATTTAGCATCATTTACGCTTTGTGGGGAGTGAATAAGGGTTAATTTTAAGAAAGGTTCTGTTCCGTCAACAGCTTTCACAACAGTCCATTTTGTTCTCAATCCTACTCTCTTTCCATCACTTCTAAGATCACTGCCATCTACTCTTTCTACAGTAATACTGGATTTTGGAAAATCGAAAATTAAAAAATGTTCGTTTTTAGCATCAATAATCTCCTGGGTTGCATCTTCATTTCCGTTTTTGAATTTTGCCTGAACGGTATAGCTCTTTCCGTTTGTAAGGGGAATCGTAGGTGTTCCTCCTGCACCAATACTGTAATCATAGCTTTGAGTAGTTCCGGCTGCATCATCTGTTACCAACAAAACGATATTGGTAAGTTCTTCCTGAGGAAGATCATCTTCTTCTGCAGAGCCGTTTCTCTGACAAGAAGTAACAACAGTAACGGTGATAAATAAAACAGCTAATAATTTGATGATATTTTTAGTATTGAATAGTTTGTTCATTGTTAAGAATTTTAAAATTGTAAAATTTTGATTAAATAATTTTTTGAAATCTTTAGAATCTATATCTAAAGTTTAAGATAAAGTTTCTTCCTGCCTCATCTGCAAAGAATCTCAAACGGTTCAGATACTCCCTGTAAGAAGTATTGAAAAGATTATTTACGATAAGTCCTGCAGAAAGATTTTTGCTGATATTGATTCCCGTCTGGATATTCCAGAGTGAGTATCCGTTTGGCGGGGTACTGAAATCAATTTCCTTATCCACCAATTCGCCGTTCACATACAGCTCCAGTGGTGCATTTCGGATCGGGAATCTGGTTTGTTTTAAAAATGTCTGATTTTCAACAGTGAAATAGAAGTTACTCCATTCCTGTTTTTTAAACTGCAATGCATTGGAAAAATTCGGCGGCATCATCAGAATCAGTGGTTCATTATGGGTATCATCCTGACCATATACATAGCTTCCTTTTCCTACATAGGTAAGTTCATCTGTAAGCCTCCAGTTGATATCAAGATCAATTCCGTACATTTTTGCATCAATCTGCTGATACACCCATTCCGGAAATACTCCTCTTATCGTTCCTTTGATTCCTACCGGAATTTCATTAATGAAATTTTTAGTGATGAAAAAATATGGATTTACAGAAACATTCAGACCTTTGAGAACATTGAATCTTGAGTCAATATTTAAATTAAACTGATGTCCCTGCTCATTTTTTAATCCCATGTATCCTGTTTCAATAATACCTGCAGAATGGTGCAATCCATCTGAAAATAATTCAGCAACGTTCGGAGATCTTCCCACTTTTGCATAATTAAATTTCACATTAAAATTAGCATCGGGACGATATTCCAAACCTGCGTTGAAAGAAACATTATTATAATTAAGCTGAGGACGTGTCAGAACTCTGTTCTGATCTGTTTTCACATAAAATTGCGGATAAGTATCTGCATATGATTTCTCCCAATCGCTTTTATCATACCATTTGGTTACATCATAACGTGTGAAATCATATCTTGCCCCTGCTTCAAAATTGAATTCAGGTGAAATTTTATATTTGAAAACAGAATATGCTCCAGCAGAATATTTATCATAATTCGGGATCAGACGTCTTGCTTTTGTTGCCGGGTCTGAGTAATTGTTTTGAAAGCCTGCATCAATGCCGGTTTCCAAAGACCATTTTTCCCTTTCTAATAAATCATTAACATTGAACTGATGTGTCATCAACGCCAGGTCAAGAGAAGGCGTGTCACTTAAATCTCCTCTTCTGATATCATATTCCTGTCTATGGTTATACTGATAGCTATATGTTGCCGACAGTTTTCCTATATTTTCAAATCTTTTGAAAGCGGAAACTTTTGCAATGTGATGCTCAATAACCTGTCTTGGATTGTCAATATCATAACTGAATTTCCCTGAATATATCGGAGGATTGGCATTCATTGCCCTGTCGTAATCTTCAGAAGTTGAAACGTGTGAATCTCTTAGTATCCCAATATTCTGATTTGTCAGATAATAATCAAAAGAGATTCCTCTTTCATAAGTATTATTCTGAACAGTAAAATTGAAGGAAGAAAAATCCATCCCTGTATTTTTCAGATTATAGTTGGGAGCACTCTGGTCACCAAGCTTTTTAATGCTTCCGCCAGATTTTACCGCCCATCCGTTTTTCCAGACTTTAGCAACATCTACATCAAGTCCAAGACCCCTTCCGTTGGAAATCCCAGTAAGACCAACTGAGCCTTTAATAGTATCCTTTTTAGGGAAAATTTCCGGCTCCATTACCACGACTCCACCAATAGCATCGCTTCCATATTTCAAAGCAGAAGCTCCTTTAATCACGTCGATATGCTGAAAATTATTAATATCAACGTTCGGGGCATGTTCTACTCCCCATTCCTGCTCAGCAAGACGTACCCCATTGTTCAGGATGCTGATTCGACTTCCATACAGCCCATGAATAACAGGTTTTGAAATATTATTCCCGGTTTTCAAAGCCGTCACTCCTGAAATTTTAGATAATAAATTTCCCAGATTATCTGTTGAGTTTTTCTCTATATCAGATTTATTGAGAGTCTTCACTACCAATGAACCGTTATTTTTATGGCTTCCATGAATGGTGACGGTTTCAATATCTTTGATATGATGTTCCAGTGTAATCACCAGCTGAACATCCCGATCCACTCCTATATTTTCAGTATAATCATTGCAATCAGGATGTTGTGCAACGAGTGTATACTTTCCTGCAGGAATTTTATCAAAAGAAAATTTACCTTTCTTATTGGTTTTAGCTGTAAAGTTCCCGATCTTGATCACTGCATTTTCCAGCAATGTTTTATCATGGAAATCCTGAACGGTTCCCTCTACAGTATAAGTTTTTTGTGCACTTGTAAATACTGATCCGCAAAAGATCAGCAGCAGGCAATATATCAATTTCATTGTAAATAGATGATTGCGTACCCTTTTTAATTTCAATAAGGTACATTTTTCGTTAAAAATTGTGGGAAGGGTTTGTTTTGTAAACTGTACATTTACAATGTAAAAAGTAAAATGTATTAATGATGAGCGATTAAAAGCTAGTCCCTGAAATCGTTAATAATAATCATTATCAAATGATTTCCAACAGCTTTTAAACTTTGAACATCAAACATTGAACTTTAAACCCTATAGAATCTATGAATTATGAAAGTGCGGGCGGTCCCCGAAGCTGAAAGGTGAATTTGGTCTGAGACCAGATTTTCTCCTGGATGGCGATGATCTGTTTTACTTCATGGCTGTAATGCTCAAAAGTCAAACTGAATTCTTCAGGAGCTAATGTATGTCCGGTAACCAAAAAGTGGCAGGCCAGACAGTCGCCAGCTTTCTCTTTAGTAACGGCTTTCGTCACCGAATTCTCGATTTTTTTAAAATGAAAAGCTTTAAAATAACCGACAGAATCATGATGGTGAAAGCTTTGAGAAAGCAGCGCGAGGAAATATATCCCAAACAATAGCCTGGAGATAAAATTCTTTAAATTTCTGCTTTCTTTAATCATGGTTCAAAATTATGAAAATAATTTAATTGTTCCCTTAAACTTTTATTAAATTACTTAATGACTATGGATAATAAGTTGTATTGAAGAGAATTCTGTTACAAAAAAATGCTTCATCCTTTTAAATTGATGAAGCATTTCTATTTTATTTAATCCAGTTGGGTTCCCAGGTATTCCCACTCCTGTAATGCCGTATCTAAGTCTTCCTTAGCTTTATTATACTGCTCCAGGATTTCGTCTGAAGGATTTTCTCTGGCAAAAGAAGCTTCCATTTCTTCAATTTTGGTTTCAAGCTCAGAAATTCTTTCTTCTACTTTCTTGATTTTATTCTGAATATTTTTCTGTTCTTTACTGATAATATTTGAACTCTGGCTGATTACAACAGGTTTCTCTTCTGCTTTTTTAGGTTCTTCCTTCACCTCATTATGAAGTTTGGCTTTTTCTGCAGAAATTTCCCTGATGGTTTCCTTTTGTCTGTACTCAAGGTATTCGTTGATATCTCCAAGGAATTCTTTCATTTTCCCGTCACGGAATTCGTAGATCTTATCACAAAGTCCCTGCAGGAATTCCCTGTCGTGCGAAATCACAATCAGTGTTCCTTCAAAGTTCTGTAATGCCAGCTTGATGATTTCCTTAGACTGGATATCAAGGTGATTGGTAGGTTCGTCCATAATCAGTGTATTAAAAGGACGAAGCAACAGCTTACAAAGTGCCAGACGGTTTCTCTCCCCTCCGGAAAGTACTTTTGTTTTCTTAGTAACGGCATCTCCCTGGAATAAGAAAGATCCTAATAAATCTCTTACTCTTGGTCTTGTTTCTTCCGTTGCTGCATCTTCTGCTTCTTCCAGAACTGTTTTATTAGGTGTTAATACCTCTTCCTGATTCTGTGCGAAATATCCGATATTGACATTATGCCCAAGATTCCAAGTTCCTGAATAGTCTTTGATATCTCCAGCCAGAATTTTAGCCAGTGTAGTTTTTCCCTGGCCGTTCTGTCCTAAAAGAGCAATCCTGTCTCCTCTCTGAACGATGAAATCTACATGGTCAAAAATCTGTTTGTTACCGTAAGCCTTACCAAGGTTTACCGCTTCGAAGATTACTTTTCCCGGAACCATAGACTGTACGAAACGGATATTGAATTTTGAAACGTCTTCGTTATCAACTTCAATACGTTCTATTTTATCCAGTTTTTTAATAAGCGACTGCGCAAAAGATGCTTTTGTAGCACTTGCACGGAACTTATTAATATTGTCTTCCATCTGCTTGATCTCCGCATCCTGATTCTTTTTAGCCTGAATCAGTTTCTCACGGCGGTCTTCTCTCATGATGAGATATTTGGAATAGTTGGCTTTATAATCGTCAACCTTTTTATTATTGATATCGAAAGTACGGTTACAAACCGCTGTCATAAACTGCTTATCGTGACTTACCAGAACAATAGCTCCCGGATAGTCTTTAAGGAAGTTTTCAAGCCAGATGATGGATTCCATATCGAGGTGGTTCGTAGGCTCATCGAGAAGCATGATATCATTCTTCTGAAGCAGCAATTTTGCCAGTTCTATTCTCATTCTCCATCCTCCGGAAAATTCATCGGTAATCTTTTGAAAATCATCTGCCTTAAAGCCTAAACCAAACAACACTTTTTCCATATCCCCTTCAAGGTTGTAGGCATCATGATTCATCAAGAGATCATTCAGCTCGGTCATTTTATTAATCAGATCCGTATAAGAATCACTTTCGTAGTCTGTTCTGACTGCCATCTGGTGGTTCACTTCTTCAAGCTCGTTTTTCCAGGCATTAATCTGTTCAAAAGCCTGCATGGTTTCATCCCAAACCGTTCTTCCTTTTACGAAGTCAAGATCCTGCTTCAGGAAACCAATGGTAATACTTCCTTCCGTCACAACTTCTCCTTCGTAGAAATTAATTTCTCCGGAAAGCATTTTCAATAAAGTGGATTTCCCCGCTCCATTTTTACCTACCAGACCTACTTTATCATCCTTTTTAATGGTGAAATTGACATTTTGAAATAAATAATTTCCTGAATGATGTAATCCTAAACTCTGAACCGAAAGCATCTTAATTATAATTAGTAATGAATAATGAATTTTCGCCGGCAAAAATACGGAAAAAGAAATGAATAGCCCAGAAATAAAAAAATGGTCCGTTGTGAAGTGCTTCTCTTCTATATAGATGAGACTTAAAAAAGGAGACACCATCAGATGTCTCCTAACCTAAATTTAAAACTGAGAAGCGTTGGCACTACTTTTTTATTTCATTGAATGCGATCTTTTCCGGTGCTTTTAAAATGGAACGGATCCAGATATCATTATTCGGAACACTGGTTCCATATAGAAAGTCAGCCACAAAACTGTCTTCCGGCAGGTGAAGCTCTGCAGAAAGCCTTGTACAGTTCGTCTGATCAACAGAGGTACTGCTTGAAACGTTTAATCCGTTATTGATCAGCTCAATATTAATTTCACGTTGAGTTCTATACCGGAAACTATCACTGTACAGACCAAAGTTTGATGAAATATGAATATAATCTGCAAATTTTCCAAAATCATAAACCGGCTTTTTGTTTACAGAAAGATCTTTGATATATTCCTTCATTTTGCTATAAAACCGGTCAAGAAAAGAATGCCTGTTATAGTCTGTTCCGAAATAAGCTTCATTCCCGGCACTAAATACGGCTGATACTGCATTGGTTTCATCCATCATGAGCTTTCCATATATTTTTGCCAGCTCATTGTACACTTTATTACGGCAAACATAGGCTTTTGAAAGTCCATTGACTGTCTCTACTTCATATCCTGAGAGCAATGCATCCCAGATTTTATTTCCATCCGTATCCGTTTTGGTATTTCTGATTTCTGAAATATAGCTGTGCAGATCATCAGTATTGATAAACTCTGTAGAAATATATACAGATTGTGGCCCTTCCAGATATCCGCCTCCTATATCAGCATGGTCTCCCGGCACAAAGATTTCTTTCCAAACAGATGATCTGGTTTGTAATTTCTGATCCTGCATCGCTCTTGAGTTTTCAAAAAAACCGGTAAGCGGAAAGAAAAACCTGCTCTCATTGACCGCACAGATGTGCAAAGCATTTTCTACCCGGCCCGGAATATGCATATTATAAGTATTAAAAGGTCTGGACTCTACGGTATCAAAAGCGCCTAAAAATTTTATTATGCAATTTCCCGGCGCATAATCAGTCAAAAACTGATTGCAGAAAGTTCTGGCAAGCATTCCTCCTCTCCCGAATCCATAAAGATAAAAGTGATATTCCGCAACCTCATTGTCAACTAAATTTTGTACAAAATCCCCAGCTTTCTGAAGTTTGTCATCTGAAGAATACCCGTTTCCATAAGGTGGGTTTGCGCAGGTTGTCATCGCAAAATTATTATCTTCACTACCTGTTACGGTTCCAATTCCTTCAATATATATTTTTTCTTCTCCAACGAATAAACTGTATAATTTATAGATATTGGTGAAGGTGCCATAATAGCTTTCATTATTGTTCAGCGGTTTATCCGGTGAAAGAATATTTGCCCCATTGTTTCCTGTACCGTCAAAGAAAATCCCGACGGAAATCACTCTGCCATTCATGCTTTACTTTAATTTTTTATTACAGATCGTGTTTGTGTTTTTTTCAACTAAAATCCCTGAAAGAGACATTTCAAAATAACAGAAGAAAAACAAGGCTGGCTAGAGTGAAAAGTACCAAATAAAAAATTCCGTATTTCTACGGAATGCAATTATATTTTTTCAAGAGAGTAAATATTGTTGACAATGGCATAGATGACTATTCCTACTGTATTTTTAGCTCCTATCTTTTCCAGAATACGCTGCCTGTGGCTTTCCACAGTTCTTGGGCTGATGAAAAGTTTTTCTCCGATTTCGTTATTGGTCAATTCCTGGCAGATCAGCTTTACGACATCTTTTTCTCTCTCGGAAAGTTCATCTTCTGTTTCAAAAAGAGATTTTTTTTTGGCCGAACTGTTCATGTAGGTAAACAGCATCTGATGGTCTTCAGCAGTGAAAAAAACGCCGTTTTTATCCACCATTGTAATGGCTTCAATAAATGTTTTCTTATTTGAGTTTTTAGGAAGAAATGCCGATACACCCAGCTTAACCATATAACCCAGAATAGAGGTTTTATAATGGGAAGACAGGATAATGATTTTAAGGTCCGGATATTTTTCTTTAAGGATTTCTACCAGCTCAAAGCCATTCATAGGTTTCATCTGAACGTCTATAAGGGCAATATCAGGAAAATCATCTTTTGAAAGTTTTCCGAGGTCCTCTATAAAATCGGGGCCGTTATCAGCGGTAAGACTTACCGATATATTTTTTTCATTGGACAGCAACATTTTTACCCCTTCGAGGATGAGCTGTTCATCATCAATCAGTGCTAGTTTGATTTGGGAACTCATGATATTTTGGAATTTTTATGATTAAACGACTTCCTTTATTCAAAAAAGTTTTTTTCCATTTGTGTGTGGCATTCATTGATTTGATACGGGATTCTATATTTTTGATTCCCATTCCTTTTTCCACTTCTTCGTATTCAAACCCCTGTCCGTTATCAGAAATGACAACCACTGTATCTTCCGGATAATCTTTAATGTAAATCCAAAGATCCGTTGCATCCGAATGTTTGATCACATTGGTAGTAAACTCCTGAATAATCCTGTACAGCTGCACTTCTGCAAAAAGGTCTTTCTTCTCATATCCCGGCATTACCTGCAATGAGATATTAATCTTATGGGAAAGATTCGCAATCAGTTCTTCCACATATAAAACCAGCCCTACCGATTCGAGATTAACAGGATATAACGAATGGGAAATACTTCTGGCTGCATCAATCAGGGAAGACATCTGGCCGTAGATATTTTTTTTGATCTGCTCATCCCCTTGTGTGTCAAGGTTATTCAGCCATAAAGAAAGAATATTGAGACGGTTTCCGATATCATCATGAATCATGACCGCAATTCTTTTTCTTTCTTCTTCCTGAGCTTTGATGTTTTCCAGCACCAGTTTTTTCTGGTGAAGAACTTCCGCCTCATGCTGTGCATTCTTTTCCTTCATAATCCTGGTTATAAAAGTTCTGTAAGCCAGCAGAATAAAGGATACTATAACTGTTATGGTAACAATTATAAGGATCAGCAGGTTGATATTTAAGGTTACTTCTTTAATCTGAAAAAAGTATATAAAAATGAACAGTACAAAATACCCGAAAGAATATTATTGGCACTGAGAATAGTATAATAATCGTTTTCCGACAGATTGGCGATCTGGTGCTGGATGATAAAAATAAATACCGAAACGGAATAGTAGAAAAAAATACTGGCATCTGCAAGAAGGAAACGGTTCTCTAAGGAAGTATTTTTAATTTCCCGGATCAGGGTAAAACCGGAAAGACAAATGATTGTGATATTGGAAACTACTTTTGCAATATCAGCATTTGCAGGATAATCAAATCCGTATTTTGAGATCATAAAACCCGCTGCAAGTATCCCTACAGCTCCAAGAACAGATTTTGGCCAATCCAGCTTTCTGATAAATAAACCGGCCAGTAGAAAAAATTCTCCTGCGATATATAAAGGATAGAGGAATGATGTATCATTAAGACTGAAGATATAAGGCAGTGCCAGATTCAGCAACTCAATAAAAAAAAGAAAAACAATATAATGAAAATACTGCTTTTCTTTAGCGTTTAATATGCGGTACTTTGCTGCTCCCAGCAGTATAACAGACAGAAGCAGTGCATAATTCAGGAATAAAATTATCTTATAAAGTTCAGCCATTCCTCAGCGTATCATTTAAAATTCGCATCCTACGTCTACATCCGGTATACGGCAGATAGGCGGACATGGCTTGGCCCAGTCATAGGTATTGGAGATAGTATCGACACCGAGTTCTGCATTTCTAAGATTCTCACGGAAAGAAATAAAGATAAGAGTTACGAGCATTTTCCCATAAATATCATTATATCTGATCCCGAAAGAACAGGTAATACCTGCCAGGCCTTCATCTGAAAGACAAAGGTCTGCTGTAGGAACATAGAATTTTCTGAAAATTCCGCTTCCTTCGTTTTCTCTGCTCTCTTTATAAAACCAGTCCATTCCTTCATTTCTCCAACGTTGAATCGCTTCTACAGCTATATCCTGTTCAAGAACCGGCGTACTGGTTACCGGGAATCCCATATTCATATTTTTCTCAGTACTTTCAAGATTTTTAGAAAGAACCGCATTTCTAATAACCGTATATTCCTGAATTTCCTGTAATTTCAGGTCTCTGTCAAGCTCAGTAAGAAAACTGTATGGATATTCTTTCAGATCTATTTTTCCCCCATCGTTATTCATGGGATAAAAAATAAGGATCAAGCGGTCCCTGTAAATTCCGACTGCTGCACAAAAGTCTTTATAGTCACTGAACCCTTTCATCCACTCAAGGTGTTCTCTGGAAATATTAAAAACGTAATTGGTTGGAATAAGTTTTTGAAGTTTTGAAAAGTCAGAAAAGGATGCTTTCCACTCATTTGATGCTGCTCTGCATTCTTCTACAGGCAGCATATAATCTACAATGTTTAATGTTGACATAAGCATAGTTTTTAGTCGTATAAAAATAGATAAACTAAATATGCTATGCAAGAGGGTTTTGATTAATAATTTTTCACAGTAATATGATAACAGCTCTGCTGCTTCTCCTTAATATAATATATCCTGCCGGCCTTTTCATAATATTTTAAAACTTTCTCCAGAGCTATTTCCATCTTCGGATTGTACTTCAGAACGTTGTTGAATCTTATGTAAGAAATATCAAAGGAATTACCATAATTATGAGAACTAATCCCTAGTGAGGCGTTGGAATTCACTCTTCTCAGTCTGCATTGGTCTTCAAGGGTTCTGGTAATGGAAGAAACAGTAAATGTACCGCCTTTCGTGTCCTTGCTGAACTTGGCTCCTATTTTTTCCAATGTGGTCTTTGCTTTGGATACCATATAGGCCCTGCTGTAATCAAGTCTCTGGACCTGATACCCTTTTCCGGATTTCTTTATTTTGTGGAATTTACCGTTATTGATATATTTCTGTACTGTTTTTGAGTCTTTCAGCAGCTTTAGCCCAAAACTCTTAGAAGCATCAAGGTGAGATTTATAAAGCGGTGTGGGTTCAACCTTCAATACAGTGGCAAGATCATAGCAGGGAAAAGCCTTTTTTGCTGCCTGCGAATAATGTAAACTATAAATAAAAGGTACAAAGACCACACATAAGAACTTTCTCATTCACCAACCTTTAAAATTACAAATGAAAGATAAAACATTTATGTTATATCTTTCAAAACTGACTATAGTACTCTACAAATAAATCCCAAACAAACTTTACACCAAATTATATATTTTATAATTTTTGTTCCCTTTTTTTTGAAATATTTTTTCAGTTTTAACTTTTTACTTTAAGATTTAAATTTTACATTTGAGATACATTTAAACAATAAACAATATGATAAAAAAACTTTTCGCTGAATTTTTCGGCACATTTTGGCTTGTTTTCGGAGGTTGTGGAAGTGCTGTTTTTGCAGCCGGTGTTCCAGATATTGGCATCGGACTTCTAGGAGTTGCTTTAGCCTTCGGCCTTACGGTTCTTACAATGGCTTACGCTGTAGGTCATATTTCAGGAGGGCATTTTAATCCGGCAGTTTCTTTCGGGCTTTTAGCGGGAGGAAGATTTCCTGCAAAAGACCTTATTCCTTACATTGTAGCGCAATGTCTGGGGGCGATTGTGGCAGCAGGATGCCTGTATACGATCCTTAACGGTGCCGGAGCGGTAGAATTCTCAAAACCCGGAGATTTTGCCACGAATTTTTACGGTGAAGCTGTTTACAATGGAAAAGCGTTCAGCATGGGTGCTGCTTTCCTGGCTGAGTTCTTATTAACAGCATTTTTCCTTATCGTGATCATGGGAGCTACAGACAAATGGGCTAACGGTAAATTTGCCGGTCTTGCCATTGGTCTTGCCCTTACTCTGATCCACCTGATCTCTATCCCGATTACAAACACCTCTGTAAACCCTGCAAGATCACTTTCTCAGGCAGTTTTTGTGGGAGGAACTGCTATGTCACAGCTTTGGTTGTTCTGGGCAGCTCCTATTTTGGGAGGAGTTGTGGGAGGATTGATCTATAAGTTCTTACTTCAGAGAGACACTGCTGAAATTGCAGATTAATTTTAAATAACATTCAATGATAAAATCCTGCCAGGCGGCAGGATTTTTTATGTAAGCTTTTTGATTTCAAAAGGATTTTTAAAAATCAGCTCTTCATGCTTTCCCTTGATTTCCATTTTGCGCTGAAGAAGATTCAGGGCCATTTTCCTGATAAAAAGATCTTTATCATTCAGTTTCCAGTAAGAATCTTCATGGAGCTTTCTGGGCTGGCGGATCAGGTAAAATTCGGTTTCCCATGTATCCACATTATGATAGAATTCAATAATCCCGCAATGTTCCGGAATAAGCCCAGCATCTACCATTCCCATCGGGAGCAGAAAACTAAAAGAATTACACATATAATCCCCGCAGGAAATTTTATCGTGTTTCAGAAATTTTTCTCCGGTATCTTTATTCAGGTATGATTTTTTGAAATCATTTTTAAAATCACTTTTTGAAAGTTTGATTTCAATTTCATGGCTACCCCCTTCTGCATCAATGATCAGGATATCTGCTTCCCAATCTGCCTGAAAATAATTAGTCAGTACAATCTCTTTTTCAAAATCGCAGTGGGTATGGATATATGCGTGTATGAGTTCTTCTATTTTGATCATTGTTATGGTTGTAAAATGTACAATGTACAATGTAAAAAGTAATAATGATATTACACTTCATTAATAGTAAATATTGTAACACAATATTCGCAAAGGCTTTTCACTCAGCAAAGTTACAAGCTATTTATAGCTGTTATAATTATACAAAAATGGACAGACGAAGCGACTTCGACTATTCACATTTTTTTATTAAATCATCAGCTTACGAGCAGGCTGCAGCCTCTGATATCGGAATGGTCTATTCTTCCCAGTACCTGAAATTTATCTCCGGTTATTTTCCCAAGATCTTGTGTTGCTATAAATGAGCAGGAATGGGCATTGGCAAGGTCAATAATATTAACAGCGCCCGTTCTTCCTTCTTTTTCATAAGCTAAAGGATCTTCCGCATTCCTCACCATGATTCTCATCCAGTTCGGGCATTCATACTCGTTATTCCCAAGGGAATATGCTTGTGAAAGCAGTTCTGTCATGGAATATTCAGAATATATTTTATCTGTTTTAAGGCCTTCCTGTAAGAGCTTCAGCAATTCATCTTTTGTCATTTCTTCTTTTCTGCCTTTCATTCCTCCGGTTTCGATCACTATCAGATTTTCAGGAAAATTGAGAGATTCTTCGCTTTGCCCGGAATGACAATAATCCAGAAAATCAAGAAGAGCAAATGAAACTCCGAAAAGAATAACTTTTTTATCCTGAAGCTTATTCAACAGGTCAAAAAGTTCAGCATGATTGTAAAGAAAATATCCGTTTTCCGGCTTACCCGATTTTTTCATCAGATAGTCTACCATATAGATTAGTGATGAATGTTGTTTCTCAAGATAACTTGGGAGCAGACCCAGGAAGATAAAATCTTCCGGTTTTCCTATAAACCGTTCAAAGCTTTTATAAATACTTTCCTCATATAATTCCGGATCTGCAATGAAATGTCTGGAAAGATTCATCTGAGTAGTTCCTGAACTTTGAAAATACAGATCTGCCGTTACATTTTTATCCAGAATCTGATGGTTTTTAAACATTTCGATAGGTAAAAACGGAATTTTGGCCAGGCTGTTTACCTCATCGGGATTCACATTCAGAAAGTCAACGAACTTCCTGTATATTTCAACATTTTCATATTGATAACGAAATGTTTTCAATGATGCATCCAGGAAATCCTGTTCATTCTGTATGTTGAATATATTGTTCAGTTCCATAATTTTTAAATTCATTAATCCCTCACTACGAGGCAATTACAGAGATAAAATATTGTTATTTAATAATTTTTTAATGTACAAAACCTATTTTGGTAAACTTATTGCAATCAATTATCTGGAATATGGATTAAAAACAAGAGTGGGTTTTCCACCCGTTCGAAAGTTACCTCTTTTTAGAGGTAATTTTTTTGTTTTATTTTTCAAAAGTCTTCAATTCAAAATCTTTTTCGAATACTCCATAGGTAAAATAAGAAATCCAGTCTCCGAGATTGATATATTTTGCACCCGGTTCCAGATCCAATACCATAGGCAGATGTCTGTGTCCATAGATAAAGTAGTCAATCTTCTGCGTTTTCAGCTTTTCTTTGGAATAAATAATCAGGAACTCTTTATCTTCCCCAAGAAATGCTTTGTCTTCTTCTCCTGAGATCATTTTATTTTTTTGGGAAAGGTATAATGCAATTTTCATTGCAATATCAGGA
Organism: Chryseobacterium amylolyticum; assembly: GCF_051011775.1. Classification (NCBI taxonomy): domain Bacteria; kingdom Pseudomonadati; phylum Bacteroidota; class Flavobacteriia; order Flavobacteriales; family Weeksellaceae; genus Chryseobacterium; species Chryseobacterium amylolyticum. Next base: position 523,562 of record NZ_JBPCHX010000002.1, on the reverse strand, counting down.
TGAAGCCATTTAAAGAACCATTGTGCAACAGGATTCGTAAATAGTTTTTTCATTCTTTTGTATCCTTTATCACCAGGTCCCAGGCCATCTCCATGAGCCAGCAGAAACTGCTTCCCTCCCATTTCAAAATATTGTTTCTGATAGAATACCGTACAACCAATCTCTTCTTCCAGATAATCTTTCATCCACAGATCATGGTTCCCGACAAAGAAATAAATATGAATCCCCCTGTCTTTGAGTTCTGCAATTTTACCAAGCACCCGGACATATCCTTTGGGAATAACATGCTTCCACTCATGCCAGAAATCAAAAAGATCACCCATTAAAAACAAAACCTGGGCGTCTCCTTTGATCTCGTCCATCCAGCGTATAAACCTCTCCTCGCGCAACTTACTTTCCTTTGGCGTAGGAGCACCAAAATGCTGATCTGAAGCGAAATATACTTTTTTTCCAGGTTCTAAATTAATTGTTGTTTTTAACACCTTCTGAGTTTTGTGGGTAAATTATTGATTATCTTCAGCAAACCACTCTCCATAAGAGTTTTCTGTCTCATGAAGTTTAAGATAAGCTAAAGAAATTCCTTCAGGAAGTTTTGATTTGATTTTAGCGGCGATTGCGTACAACATATTCTCACAGGTTGGCTGGAAACTGCAATAAATAACTTTATGGCCTTTCTGTTCCAGATCATCTCCCAATTCTTTGTGTGGAGACAGTGCATTGACAAGAACCGCGTGGTCCCATACGTCTACGATCTCAGATTTTACGATACTTTTGATATCTCCGAAATCAACTACCATCCCATTTTTAGGGTTATCAATATCATTAATCGGTTTTCCTTTCACTGTAACAAACAGCTTATAGGAATGTCCATGCATATTTTTACACTTCCCATCGTAGTTGTAAAGTACGTGAGCCGTTTCGAATGTAAAAATTTTTGTAATACGTATCATACTGCAAAGATATGATAAAACCGCTTAACACAGAAAAAGACTGTTTCTATTGATGCGATTTTAAAATATTCTTTAATCCATTTTAAAAGTCAGATTATTATCTCTGGTTCCATCAACATTCATTGCATTGTAAGGTACAGAAAGCCAGCCTTTTTTATTCATGACAAATTTAAACTGATAAGTTTTCCCTTTTTCAAACTGAGATTTTGGCAGTACCAGTTCAAAAGTATTGCCCTTTTTCAGGCTCATATAATATGCGTGATCATCAGGATTCCAGTTATTAAAAGAGCCGGTAACTGATATATTTCTGATATATTCTACACTTTGTTCGTCCGGAAACGGGTAAGAAAAAATGATGTTATCTTTTTCAGTCCGGTAGCCATAAACTTCTTTTTTAAGATCAGGATGAACAAGAGGTTCAGACCTTGTATATTCTTCTGCCACCATGTATGGATTCAGCATTCGTTTATCCATCATACCGGCAATCTGATTGATCACTGGATAAAAAACAGCAAAGTTTTTATATCCGCTGGACATCACTATAATTGCTAAATTCCTGTCAGGAAAAATTCTGTAGGCACTCACATTTCCCCCCGAAAAATTATAGGATCTTATATTATTAAAAGTATCTGTATCCCAGCCATGAGTGAAAGTAATCTCTTTATTTTTGTATTCGAATGGCTTCCACATTAACGTCCGGGTGGCTGGTTTTAGAAAATCATTCTTACTAAGATGAATGCTCCACTGTAAAAAAGCAGGCAATGAGATGGCCAGACCGTTGGCAGCATGTGCTCTTCTTCCTTCCACAAATGTAGATTTATCATACTGATGTGTATTCTTGTTGTAAATATATTTTACAATTCTGTTAGGAATTTTTTCAATGGAATTGGATGAAAACACCACCTGATTTCTGGAATCTGAGAACTGATTCTTCAGGATATAATCTTCAAATTTCTCTCCGGTTACTTTTTCAATAATCATCGCAATCAGCATATAGTTTGTCTGATTGTATCTATAGTCAGTTCCGGTTTCAAATTCCATTTTTTCTTTTGACAGGCGGTTAATAACCTCAGCGTTAGTTGCATCTGTTGCAATATCACTGAAGTTAATCCAGTCAGGTAACCCTGAAGAATGAGACAAAAGATTTTTCACCTTAACATTCTGCCATTCTGCCGGTATATTGTCAATATATTTTGAAATTTTATCTTCCAGAGATATTTTTCCTTTCTCAATAAGCTGGAAAAGCCCAACATTGGACATCAGTTTTGTAGTAGAATACACCCTGAACATAGAATTAGAATCTACTTTCTTATCGTTTTCCAAAGTTTCTGTTCCGTAGTACTTCTGGAAAGTTACTTTATTATCGGTTACAATTCCGACAGCCATTCCCGGTATCTCATTGATTTGAATAACCTTTTTGATATAGTCATCGATGGCCTTTGATTGTTCTGTAGTCTGGCTGTACACGGTAAAGAAAAAACCTGAAAACAGTATTGGCAAAATAGATAGTTTCATGGAGATGTTTGTTTGATGTTCCTTATTAAAAACAGCTGTGGACCTTATTGTATTACATCAGAAAAATGATCTCCTGGTTCAGGCATTATTTATCATTTTTTCAAATCTGTTAATGATTTTGTCTTCTCTCTCTGATCACAAAAACTTTTCCAACCAGTCGCTTTCCAAACGCTTGATCTTTTTAGTTTCAGGATCAAATAAAATCCAAAGTGTGCTTGAATCTACCACCAGCTCATCATTGCAGTAAAATTCTACCTTTCGTGGCTGTCTGGCTCCTTCGGGGGCCAGAGGGTAGGTTCTTACCGTAATGACATCATTCAGATAAACCTGTTTTTTATATTGGATATGGTGGTCCAGAAGCATCCAGACATCATTTGCATACTCTGTTTTATGTTTTAACAGATCCCAGTGCTCTGCTGCCACTTCTTCCACCCAGTGCACATACTGTACATTATTGACATGATTATTCTGATCAATATGTTGTTCTGTTACTTTTATCTGTTTTTCGTACATTAAATTCATTCTTCTGAAAGTTTACTCAAATTTATTATTTTTAAAACAGAACTTTTCCAGAATTATATAATATTTAACCGTTGTTTTTTTAGATTATAAAATATTTCTATAGATTTTTTTATTGTTGTTTTTAACCATAAATCTTAAAAAAAGTTTAAGTTTAGAAAGATCTATTATTTTATTTTCAGAACTGTAAAATTCCGAAAGCCGGATTTCGTAATCTGAAATATTGGTATAAGAGGTACAGAAAATGGTAATTAAATCCACCCATTCACAAATTTGTTTATTTACATCTTTTGAAAGGTCATTGACAACAATTTTTTTTAGTAATTCTACACCGGGTTCAAAATCATTTCTTACAATATTGGTTAATACCTGATTAATGGTTTCTACTAGCATAAAATATTTCAGATTCTCCGGTGTCTTTTGTAATGAGCGAATATCATATCCGGAAGCTTCTTCCGGCAAATCATAATTCAGCAAATAATGGATATTGGAAAGAGTGGTTTTTTCCCAATTTTTCAAATCATTTAAAGTTAAATAAACTTTAGACAAGTTCATCAGCATTTGAGATATATGTAAAGAAATAATTTCCGAATATTCGTAATTATTTAATTGAACTCCATACCGGATACCTTCTAAGGTAATATCGATAGCATGTTTCTTTTTATTGGTTTTAAAAGCCAGATAAGACTTGGTAGAAGTAATGAATGTTTGTATATAATTGTAAGAAAAACCACTTTGAGGCAGTAATCTTTTGGCCAGTACATCTGCATTCGCAAAAGTATGATTAGCTTCTGCAATTTTTCCTGATTTTGCATGGATAAACCCTTTGCTGTATTCTTTGTTAAGGTATACAATGGCCATATGATCCAAATGATCTTTAACATTATAAGCAATCATTTTTTCAAAGCTTTCCAGGATTTCTGATTTTAATGTTAAACTATTACTAACACCTGTTATTGTACTTTGGGATATTTCTTCTGTTTCTCTGCTAAAAATTTTCAGTTTACTATATTTAAATGAAGGACATTTTACTTCAATTCTATCAATATATCCGCCACACAATGGTAAAACTGGGCATTCAATACAGTCTTTATGTATTTTGCGAGTTTTAATAAATTCTAATACTTTGTCATAATCAACAAGAAATCCGGATATCGGTAATTCTTTCAGATAATGATGAACAGATGATAAAAGCGATAAGGAATCCTTCCTTTTTGGTCTTACAAGTTTATCCCTGTAGGTATGCAGAACAGCATTGTTCATTTCCTTAAATGAGATATTCTCTTCATCTACAGAAGTTCTATAAGTTTCGAAATCATTTGTATTATAAACAATTGCATGGGAATACATTTGTTTTTCTTCACGAAAATTATTTAACCATTTATAGATATAAATTTTACTTTCAAAAGAATTTTTGTCCAGTTTTTCCAACCTCAGAATGGATATATTTTCCAGTTGTTGAGAATACTTTGGTAATTCTTCTTTTATAAAATCAATATTATTTTTATTCTGAAAGGTGAAGAGCAGACAGATATCCTTATATTCTATTCTATTCAAAAGATGAAATATATCCCGAAAAATAGTATCAGAAAAGTGATGATCATCAAAAACAATCGTTAATTTATTTAGGTTCTGCAAAGATTGGGTAATATTTTCTTTTTCGTCAATCAGTTCCGGAATTACAATATCCTTAGTGATCAATTCACTTAATATTTCCTTATCTATAAACTGAAATGATTTTTCCTGCAGTAAATGGTAAACTGTTTTACTGATCAATACCTTTTTGTGTGAGATATACGAGTGTAAATAAACATTTTCTCTGTTTATTTCTTCTTCATAAATTTCAAAAAAATCGGATAATTTAAATATACTATTGGTTGATTCTGTTGACCTCATTGCTATTGGTAGATTCTATCTGCTCTCTGTTGGTATTTTTCTTTCCTTTAGAAAAGCTATAGGACAGTCTTAGGGACACACTTCTTATAGCAAATCTATTTTCGATTTCTCTATTAAAATCGGATTCATTGACATCTATTTTAATTTTTTTAAGATTAAACAGATCATTAACATTCAGGTTAACATTCAACTTATTATTAAAAAAGGATTTTCTAATGGACAGGTTTATTACCCCTTGCGGATGAAGATCATATATACCATAGAACGTTTTTGAAAAATAGCTTCCGTTAAGTTCTATAAAGAAATTGTCCTGAATTTTAAAAGTGTTACTAATTCTGATGTAAGGTGTTACTTTTTCATAAGATTGTGGATTTTCATTATTCACTTTAATTTTTCGATAAATTACATTAGAATACAGACTGAAATTCCACCATTTATAAATATCAAAATAAGTACTGAATGATGCTAAATACATATCTTCATCATTAATGTTATCAAATGTAGAAATCGTCTGTGAATCCTCGTTGGTAATGAAAACATTATTGATAACATTAGAATTCTTCTGGTAAAGAAGGGTGAAATTATGCTTTTTCTTAATCAGATATGTAAGCTCAAAACTGTTTGAAAAATAAGGTTTCAAAAAAGGATTTCCTTTTGAAATGGAAAACGGATCTTCAATATTTTCGAACGGATTAAGAACTCTGAATGCGGGCCGTGTTATTCTTCGTCCATAGGAGAAGTTTAATGTATTATCATCTGAAGGTTTATATTCAAGAAAAACTGTTGGGAAAAAATCCCATCTGTTTTGGGAAATAGATTCAGATGAAGTTACCGAGTTTGCATTATAATTGGTATTTTCAACTCTCATCCCCAGGTTCATTCCCCATTTATTCCATTTTTTTGTCATACTGGAATAGAAAGCGAGAATCTTTTCATCATATATAAATTCATTTGAACGAACAGAATTGTATATTTGATTCACTCCATCAAAGAATTGTATATTATTATTGGTTTTGGAGTTCACATATTTTGATCCAATCTGAATGGTTAAATCATTTTTAAGCACTTTATTATAATCCAAATTGAAAGTATGGATATTAATTTTCATAGGATTTTTTATAGTTAAAAATGTATTTGGTCTTATGCTGTGATTGTTATCATCAAAGAAGCTATTGTTTAGATAAGATTCCTGATGATTATTATAATTGATAAAATTATAGCCTGCATCTATTTTGCTGCCAAGCGAGTCAATCTTGTATCTGTAAAAAGCATTAAATGTCTGATTATTCAGCCTTAAAGGTTTTTCATTGTTGGTAATATATATTGAGTCAATATTAAAATTGACGGTATTTCTTATTGAATTTACTGATAACCCATTGGTTGTGCCATCCCAATAGTTCAGATTATAATTAGCACCTGCAACGTTTTTATCGTTGATATTATAGTCAAGACCCAGATTGAGATTGTGTGCATTAATTTTCTCTTTATAATCTTCGTGCTGACTGAGCTGTAAAGGTTTATCAAAGAAAGTTTGCGTGTCATTATTATCATTAAATCCCCTACCTGTTCCAAAGGAATAACTAGCCTGTGTTGTGACTTTTTTCTTTCTATATACAAGCATTAATCCTGTATTCCATTGAAAGCGTCTATGCTGCTGCACTTCATTGTACACCGTACCTGTTAGTCCGTATTTATAGTTGTTTTTTGTATTGATGTTAATCACAGCTCCTTTATTGGCTGCGTCAAATTCAGCTGAAGGAACCGAACTTATTTCGATATTTTTAATAGATTCTGAAGGAATTGATTTCAGATAATCCATTAGTTCTCTTCCTGAAAGCTGTAGCTTTCTGCCATCCATATAGACTGTTACCGATTCATTTCCCCTGAAAGTTATATTCCCAATATTATCGGTCTGAATCTCAGGGGAAATATTTAATAATCGATAAGTATTATCTCCTACTTTATAAATACTATTTTCTATATTAATAATTGTCTTGTTAATTTTCCTTTCCAGGAGGGGTTTAACAATAACAACTTTATCTATTAAAATTGTATTCTGATGAGCTGTAATGTTTCCTAAATCAATAGATTTATTATTAATTTCAAATATCTCCTTATATTTAATTGAAGTTCCCTGCTGAATACTGATGATATATTTTCCGTTTGACAGATTTTCAAGAATAAATTTTCCACTATCATCGGTAACCGCAGCTTTTACAAGTAAAGAATCTGATTTTGTGCTAAGAATTACTTCCGCTGCTGCCGGCAAACCATTCTCGTTTACTACTTTACCGGCGGCTGAATATTTCTGAGAATATACAGATTGAATAAGGCTAATAAATAAAAATACTGAAAGGATTTTTTTCATACTTAAGCAAGAGCAAGATGCTTTTTAATAATATTTTCAACAATCTCCGGGCTGGAAAAAAAGTTCACATCTAATTCGTCATCTTCAAATTCAATTGAGAATTCGTCTTCAAGGGATGATATAAAAACCAGCGCCAGCATTGATTCTGAAGTCAATAGCTGTAATCTGTCCTGGTCATTCTCACACCCTTCAAAAATATCACGGTACTCATTCTGCGTTAAGTCCTGTAAAATATCACTGATTTTTTCCTTTATATTGTTTTCCATAAAAATTGTTTTTGGTTTTTACTCTGATCTTTATACGAGATCGGACTGACTTAATTTTTCAAATTGACTTTTGATCGTTTTTTCAAGATGTTTAAAATCTTCTATGTTAAATTTTCTGATGGCTATTCTAACATCGTCGTAGTTGATTTCGTTAATAAATTCCTGCTGAAATGTATCGGTATCTTCCAAATTAATATGCATATGATAATTGCTTCCGGGGATATAAATTAACTCTCCAGGTTCCTGGATAGCATAAAACGGTTTGATCGCATTTTCAGAAATTTTTCTGTTAATATCTTCGAGGTTATCCGGTTGATATTTAGAGAGGTTATTACTTATTTCAGAATTAAATGCAGACGGATATACCAGCCAAAGTCTTTTGCCGGAGGCTAAAGCATTCCACTTACCTTTGTTAAATTCTTCGCGGTTTAAATTTGAAAACATTTCTTTCTCTTCTGACATCATATCAGTTTTTGTCGTTTTATCTTCAGATAGCCAGCAGTTAAAGACATTTAAAATTTTTTCAGTATCTGGTTTTCCATCCTCAGATTTAAATGCTTTTTTAAAAACAACCGGGATTCCTCTATACCCATACTGGTCATTAAAATAATCTTTTTTAACCACCTCACTATCATCATATGTTAAAGCATGATAGCTGTTATTTATTTTATTGATATCTATTTTCATATTACAATTAGATTTCTTTATACTTATACTGCTACTTCTTCTTTAGTAAAGAAATTTACGATTTCTTCTATTACAGTATTGTGATGACTGGTGTCTTTGATATTGATTACTTTCTTATCCAGGTTTTCATTATAATAATTTAATCTTTCATTATATTCTTCTTCACTTATCTTATCAAAAGATACAATGGTTTTATACCCATGATGAAATTTGTACTGCCATGGAGTCAGTACAAAAAAAAGCACTTCCGTTTCTACAAATGATTTTATAGTATCCACTGTTCTCTTTATGACCTCAATGGAATCGCTGGGACTGATCGTACAAACAATAGCATCAGGATAGAAAGACTTTACATAAATTAGTTTTTCTGGTGGCAGAGAATCATTTACAGGGTGTAAAGGAAGTATACCTCCCTGGCTTCCTGTGATGATAATATCCGGATCTTCAATTTCTTCAATACTTTGAGTCAAAAGTCTTAATGATTTATTCCATTCCCGAAGGTCTACAGATACGGTCCCATTGTGACCTATCGGAAAAACGCAGGAAGAATTAAGAAGTATCCCCTGAGGTTCAGTGGAAATATGTGAAACTTTATACCCTTCTTTTTCCAGTATTTTCCTCATCATCATCTGTGTGGTAAATTTGCCCTGTCTGCTGTTTGTTCCTACCACACAAACAGAAGGTTTTTTCAATGCAGCATAGTCTGTATTCCGGTATAGAAAATTTTTCTTTTCATCATCAAAGGATGTTAAAAACAGTTTCCCTGTGTATGTGAATCCACCATCGGTAATCTCCTGGTTAATAATATCATATACAGCCTTATCCCAAACGATAAAGTTTTTGTTTCTTACGATACATTCTTTGATCAGTGTGTAGCCAAAAAAAGAGTTTGCGTCTGATAATTTATCAAGAAAATACCCTATTACAATGGTATCAAAAAGATCGAAATGCTCAGAATCCAAAGATCTGGTAATGAAATCAATATCCTTTTTCTTCAGTAATTCTATTGTATTATCCAGCTTGATGACCCTTGGTGAGCCAATGGCTAAGATTAAGTTTGAGCTTAAATCTTCTTTAAACTCAATTAACGTTTTCATTTCTTTCTCTTCAAAAGGAAAAATCGCAAAATTCTTAACTGATTCGTCAAGAGTAAAAACATCTTTAAAAGTACGTTCTTCTTTTACGGATGTACTTTCATCATGACTGACTTTTAACCGATCATGTTTTGTAAGACTTATTGTATCATTGTCAGAATGTACATAAACCCAATTGTTTAACTCTTCTCTTGTTTTCCACTCTCCTTTTATATACGCTTCAGCAAGTATTGATGTAAAATGAGCTGTTGCCAGGCTTGTTCCTGTACTGAATTGATATTTGTTTCCTGGTGTAGCCACTCTTTGGAACCCCCCTTTAGCCAAAACATTTACGAAAGAATCTAATCCCAGAAATCTGAAACTTTCTTTACTTTTAACAATTCCTGATCCTACTCCCAATACAGTTTTAAAGTTTGCGGGGAAACATAAATTATCATGTTTATAATAGGCAGAGGCAATTACTATAATCCCTTTATCAAAAGCATTCTGGCAGGCTTCTTTTAATTTTGCGGATGGGCTGTTGGTATTAATCCCCATACTGATATTCAAAATTTTGACATCAGTATTATTTGTCAAATATTCAATAGCTTCAATCAGTAAATCTTCTGACACTATATGATCAAATGATTCGATTTTGACGATAATGATCTTTGATGAGGGAGAATTCTTATGTATAATCGATACGATTCCGGTTCCGTGCCCTTTATTGTCTGAGAATTCGTTTTCTATGATAATAATCTCATTACTTTCTTTTTTGTAAATAGTTATCCCCTCGATATTTAAACCGGCAAAGCGTCTATGCTCTTTATCACATCCTGTATCAATAATTCCTATAGTCATTATTCCTGATGTTATTTATTAGAATGTCCGGAGTTAAAAGTGTCTACTCTTTGTGGAGCTGTAATGGTTTCAGGCTGTTCAAACATTCTCAGATATTGTGTTTTCAGGTAATTCTCCAGTTTATACTTCCATGGTGTACACTCTGGCACTTTCTTTTTTATGGCTTCATATGAACATGATATTTTATCACAAATAGGGAGATAGCTGCAGTTTCTGCATACATCGCTATGGGTATATCTGTTAAAGGCAGAATATTTTTGAAATCTATTAGGATCATAAGGTTCAAAGACATTGGTGGGTGCTTTAGAATCATCGTGAATGGTTTCCCAGCATTTATGTACATAGCCGTTAGGATCAATTACCAGACTGATAGGGGAAGCCCAGGTGGCGCAGGTAGACTGATACATAGGTAAGTCCCATTTCAGTTTTGCAGTCTTTTTGTTTATCCCGGCTGCCCAGTTATTGTATCTTTTGATCAGTTCAAGTCTGAAATTCTGTTTAAATTCAAAATACTCATCAACACTCATTCTTTTGTTGCCTTCCTCTTCAGATAAATCAATTTCTTCATAAGATCTCAGCCATGCCGGATCAAAATGGATTTGTGCATTTTTTTGAGGCCATATGCCGTACTCATAAAAATCATCAAGTAGTGTTGGAATACTTTCTGCAACCTCCTTGTCGATATTGAGTCTAATGGTAAAACTCAGGTCTTTACTATCTACTTCTGCAATATTCCGAATTATTTTAAAATAATTTTCTCCTTTTGTTTGCTTCAAAGGTCTTTTTCTATCATGAACCTCCCGGGCACCATCTATCGTTATCTGGGCTGTTCTGACACCACTTTTCACTAAGATGTCTGCATTTTTTTTATTCAGATAAATACCATTGGTAATAACGTTAGCATCGTACTTTAGGTTGAACTTTTGTGCCAGATTTCTCAGATCAACAGATAAATCTTCAATGGCTTTGACATTGATTAAAGGCTCACCTCCGTACCAGGTTACAGACAATGTATGAACGACTTTTCCGGAGTTAGTAACAATTTGGCTGATATAGTCTACAATTCCTTTTTTAACCTTGTCATCCTTAAGGGTATGATTTGGTTTTACAAATTCAAAACAGTAGGAACACCCCATATTACAGGTAATGGTAGTACCAATTGTAAGATTGATGACTCCTGCATTTTTAAACTGGGTCTCGTTTACATTTCTTTCCAGTAGGTTGAGAACATCAAAGTCACTGTCTATCAGATATTCTTTTTCAGAGAGATCATTGATAAAATTCTGTGAGTAATTGTCAGAATCGGCATGTTTCATCATTGCTATGCCACTCAGTTGAATGCCATCATCATAGGTTAAAACATCCAGGCCGCCCGTAAGAGTGTTATATAACAAAAACTCATCTCTTTCTTCTACAGGCACCAAAATATTAAAAGGATTATTTTTTATTAGTGACATAATTAATATAGATTAGTGATTTTCGTAAATTAAATAAATACAGCCCTATTTTATTTATTATTATTTAGAAAAGAACATCAGTATCATCCCCTGTACTACCTTGAGGTGTCCAGTTGAATGTTGAGCAAGTAAATCCGTCACAAAGAGATTCTACTTCTTTAGCAGCTCTGTCTTTGATTGAATTTGGTTTTACTAATTCTTTTTTCATAAGATTTGATTTGTTTTGTTAATAATAATTTTAATGTTAGAATAAAACATCTGAATCGGTTCCTGTATCCCCTGCAGGACTTTGCCACAAAAATGTAGCACAAGAAAACCCATCACAAAGTGATTCTACCTCCTTAGCGACTCTGTCTTTAATAGAATTTGGCTTTACCAGTTCTTTTTTCATATTAATTAAGATTACTCGTTATACAATAATTGCGTACTAGAACAAAACATCTGTATCTGTTCCTGTATCACCAGTAGGCCAGCTCGCAAATGAACCACAAGAAAATCCATCACAAAGTGATTCTACTTCTTTAGCTACTCTGTCTTTAATTGCGTTTGGTTTTACTAATTCTTTTTTCATATTAAAAAATTTAATTTGTTATACAATAATTTTAGTTTTTAGAACAAAATATCTGTGTCGTCTCCTGTATCTCCTGCTGGCGAATGAGAAAACGTACCACAAGAAAATCCGTCACAAAGTGATTCCACTTCTTTAGCTACTCTGTCTTTAATAGAATTTGGTTTTACTAATTCTTTCTTCATAAAATGAATTTAATTTGTTAAACAATGGTTTTAGTTTAGAACAAAATTTCTACATCCTTTCCTGTATCGACAGTAGGCGGATTGTTAGAAAAATTGGAGCACGTAAATCCATCACAAAGTGACTCGACTTCTTTCATTGCTCTTTCCTTAACAGGACTTGGTTTTACTAATTCTTTTTTCATAATAAAAAATTTGATATGGCTTTTTCAAGCACTTTATCTTTATAGGGCTGTAAATCTTCAACAGATTGTATTTGGATAAATACATCTGGTTCTATTCCTTTTTCTTCGATGATTTTTTCATCTAAAAATATCTTTCTTTTGCTTCCAAGAGCATTGGTTGTTATGGTAATTCCGTCCGGCAAGTGAATCTCATATGCAAAGGATAATGCTCCTGCAGTATGCTTGTCTTTACTTACAATATGAGTGGTCTCTTTTCTATATTTCGATAGTGCGTAGGCTATCATTTCTGCAACACATGCTGTATCCGCATCTACCAGTAAAATAACTTTTCCTTTTCTGCTATAATTGTAGGATGTATCCTTTGAACCGTTTACGATCACAGCATTTTTATTATCTGCCTTGTCATAACCATAGTTAAAAAAAACAAATTTTTCCCCGATAAAATAAGAAAGGAACTGTGATGCTGCTAAAAAGTCTCCTCCGGTACATCCTCTTAAATCCAGCAATAATCCCTTTGACTCATTAATTAGATTAAAATTATTGAGGTAGGCTATATTCAGATCGTAAGTAATTTTATTAATTTTAAAGTAAGTCCAGTAATCATTTATTTTTTTTATATAAAGATTCTTCGGTTTAAAATTATCCGGTATTTCATATTTATCTTTAATAAAGTAAGAAACATTAGCAACTTCTCCTGAAGGCTTACTAAATTCAAGGTTCATATAGCTTTTAACAGGCTGTTTTAATAATTCATCATTAATTTCCTTATAATTCATATTCTTCGTAAGAATATGATCGTTTATTTTCAGCAAGGAGCTTCCAACCGGAATCTTTTCACGCAGTTCTGGATCAAATACTGCAGAAACAATATACTTCCCTCCTATCGGATAAGTGTATACCGGACTTATTTTTTTGGGCTTTTCACAAACAGACCCTATTTTGAAATGTGGATCATTAATAGTACGTTTGAAATAACTGTTTGCAGAATCTATAAATTCACATTTTGATAAATATTTGTTCTTATCAAAGTAAAGCTTGCTTACTTTTAAATATTCATCTTTATTAATTTTTTTAACATCATAAAAAGGATAATCTTCCAATAAAAGCAACAATGTTTCTGCTAATAATTCCTTACTATCAGTTTTTCCAATATTGTCAACTTCTATGCGGCCTCTGAAAATTTCATTGGTCACTTTTTCAGGAAAAGATGCTAATTCTCCATTAGATTGAAATGGCGTAGATGAATATTGATTTGTGTATTGGTTATTATCAAATGGTTTTTTCTGAAAAACAGCAGATGGTGAAATTTCATCTTTCAATCTATAATTCACCAGATCCAAAGATGAAAATATCAAATCATAAGGGAGTCCTTTTTCTTTAACATCAAACTGAATTTCAATTTCTTTCGGGTATTTATCCTGATCCAGATTCAAGCTTGTAATTGTAGGATATCCATAGCCTTCAGCCGGAGTAATAGTATTTAATTCTTTACGTTGATTGTCATTGGTTATTATATAAATACGGATCTTTTCTATATTCTTAGTGTAATATCTGTAGGATAAGGAAACTGGTTCTTTAAACTGATTTTTAATATCATCAGGAATAGATATTGTGGTATTTGCAGTTACCTTAAATGATATATTTTTACTTGGAAAGTTATTATATACAGGAAAGAAAAAGTTTGAATTTTTCTCTTTACTGATAACAGAATACAGGGGTGTTATTATTTCGCTTTTATAATATGCCCTAATCTGTCCGCTTACAGCATGAAAAAAGAGAAATGCACAGCAAATCACGGTTAATCTGATGAATTTCATTAAAGGTTATTGTTTTTGTTAAATGTATTAAAAAAATCTAAAACATTACACAAGAATAATGAAATTAAAATTAAAAAAAAAATTTTAAGTTTGTTTTATTAAACTTTTAACCATTTCAATGTTCAAATACTTTATATCCTTTATGAAGACGCATATGAAGTTACAGGTAGCTCTGCTCCTGTTAATGATAATAAGCAGCGTCTGCTCTTTGGCATCCCCTTATGTCCTCAAAATCATTATTGATGATATTTTTCCTCACAAAACGTATAGCTACCTGATTAGTACGCTGTGTATTTTAGTTTTAATTTATATTATAAGAATTGGTATAGGCATATTGTCAGATATAGCCTATACAAAAATAAGTAAAGATATCATTGCAGATATTAGGGTAGATGTGTTCAGTAAAATCTTAAAAAAGAATTTAAACTTCTTCCGTGAAAATAAGTCCGGAGAAATTGTTTTCTTACTCACCAATGATATCGGGAATATTCAGAATATGATGTCTTCTCTGGTGCTGGCTTTTCTTAACAATTTATTTACCGTTGTCAGTGTACTTTTTATGCTTTTCGCATTAAATGTAAAATTAACATGGGTTAGCCTAACTATTATTCCTCTTATTATTATCTGTTTAAAATTGTTTGTTCCATATGTAAGGAAAACCTTTTCTGAAATTCAGGTAGAGGAAAGTAAGATCTATGATTATCTTATGAATTGCATCAACAATATAAGAGTGATACTCTCCTACGGAACAGCAGATTATGAGAAGGGAAGAGCTACAAGAATGCACGAAAAATTAATTAAAGTAAGTATAAAAGCTTCTCTGTACAATGCCTTCAGTAAAAATACCACAACATTTTTTATAGCTATAGGTCCTGTAATCGTTTTATTAGTGGGTGGTAAGATGGTATTCCAATCTGAATTGACAGTAGGTTCCCTGATTGCATTCATCCAGTATCTGAACAGAATCTATAACCCGGTAATAAGCCTATCAAACAGTTACAATGATTTTGAAAAGGCAAGAGTTTCTATGGAAAGAATTTACAGACATATCAGTAATGAAAATCCTGACGAGATTAAAGCGAATTCACTGAATATTCAAATATCAGATACTGCCTCTATAAGCAAAATAGAATTCAGGAACGTTTCCTTTTGTTATGGCAATAAAACCATCTTAGAAAATTTAAATTTCACCTTTGAAAAGGGAAAAGTGTATGGGATTATTGGAGAAAGCGGAAGTGGGAAAAGTTCAATAATTAATTTACTCTGCAGGCTGGAAAAGCCAAGTACCGGCAATATTATTTGTAATGACAGAAATATTGAATATTTTGATAACTGGTCACAACATATTGCTTTGATAGAAAGAGAAAATCAATTATTCAATGATACTATAGAAAATAATATTTCTTATGGTTCTCCAGTACCGAAATCCAGTCTTTTAGAAGAAATCATTTCAGATGCTGAATTAATTCATGTTATCAGCGAAAAGAAAGATGGACTGCAGACAAATATCAGTAATTATACTACTGTTATTTCTGATGGGCAGAAACAAAGAGTTTCTATTGCCAGAGCTTTATTAAAGAAGCCGTCAATTATTATCTTTGATGAGGCAACCTCTGCTTTGGATATTTTGCTGGAAAAGAAAATTGTAGAAACCTTAAAAAGAAAATATTCAGATTCTATCATTATTATTGTCACTCATAGACATAATCTACTGGACGAGTTGGATGCTGTCTATAAAGTTCAGGATAAAACAATCCTCAATATTCGTAAAAATATAGTAACCAATACCGAATTACATTAACTCAAATTTTAATATGTCAAATTTTAAGAATCTCTTTTCTAATATTAAAAATGATGAAAGAATACTTTTATCGTTTGACTCAAATTATCTTGTTCTTAACGGAGAAATTGATTTAAGAATCATCAGATCACTTATTTATACTATTTTAGAGTCTCCTCAAAATGAATTTACAATCAATGACAGAACAGGACTATTGCAAGAGATTATTGAAAAGTCCGGAATTTCGCCCTCAATAAGTAAAAATATTACAATTACTTTCAAAAAGATTAAAGATCTTAACTATAAAAAATATGATACCATTTTTTCTCTGGAAATTTTAAGGGAGGAATGGGAACAAATTTTCAAAGCAGATAAAGACCTGATAATACCCAACATGGTATATTTTCCTGCATCAATGATTAAAGAGTTCATCTATATTTATGAAGCAGAAGAAATCCGGAGCCAGCCCCTTGAACAGGAAACACTTTTGCCTGCAAGTATTCAGAAAATAATCAGCAGAAACAATATCAATAAAGCCAAACCTATAGAAAATGTAATAATTCTGGATGATCACCTGAGGCAGTTTTACATTGGAGACACCCATATGTGGCTTTCATCAATAAGACAGATACAATCCAAAACAGACAGCACAATTACGATTGCCTGCGGAAATGTTCTTTTCTATAAAAAAGCTATTCAGATTTTCACCTCGAACCCATTTCCTGAAATGAATATAATTCTTTTGAACTGGGACACCCTGAACCTCCATGCCTTTGATACCATTATTTGTCATCAGAATTCAATTTTACCACTATTAAAGTTTTATGAACAAAACTCTGACACATTAGCTGACAAAAAAATCTACCGGTTTGCTCCGAATACTGAGTTCAACAATCTTAGAATAGCTCATCCCTGGGATATCAATCATTTTTTTAAAGACAACCTGGGAATTGAGAAAAAAATTAAAAGCATTAAACAGCTTAAAAAGCAAACTCATAAAGAAATATATTTATCTGATGAAGAAATAGATGCTGCTGAAGACTGGATAGCAAAGAATGGATATTGCAAAGGAAACAAGCTTTTTATTGTATTTGATGAGTCATCATATTCTGAGAAGACACTAGATTTTGCTAAAACATTAGCATTAATCAAATTAATTTTAGCCACCCCTGAAAACCAAATAATTCTTTTTGATTATGAGAATACGGGAAAAAGAAACAGACTAGAATCTCATTTGACATCATCAGAATACAACAGGATTATATCGGTCAATGGTCTGAATATAAGAAAAGAAATGGCTATTATGGCAAGTTCTGGAATTTTCTCAATTATTGGACCATGTACCGGAATGATGCACCTTGCTAACGGAATTTATTTAGAATTGCTAAATAATAAAAGAAGAAATAAACATCAGATTCCATCAATAATTGTATATTGTGGTACTGGGATAGATGCTAAAAATTATCATCCCCGTTACTGGTGGCAAGGTGCTATGGTCACCTGTGTTGCTGCCACTAAACAAAATGATTTAATTTTACTGAAAGAATTACATGAAATCCCCTTAGATATTGAAGAGTTCCATAGCTGTTATTTACCTGTCTCAGGTATTGAACCTGAACATATCCTATCACTTCTTAATTAATAAAAAAACTACTAACAAACCATGAAAATAGTCCAAAGTTTTTGGTCAAAACCTTACCATTCCCGAGATCTGTTCTTCTTAAATTCCGGTGGATGGAGCCACAGAACATTTAATTATATGAGTTGGGCATTAAGCTGCCTTCGGTTTAAAAAATTCTACAATGTTGAGCTTGTTACAGATACAGTAGGAAAAGAATTATTAATTGATACTTTAGAACTTCCTTACGACAGTGTATCACTTAAGCTGGATGAATTAAATGACACCTATCCCAATCCCAAAAACATCTGGGCACTGGGAAAAATATATGCTTTTGAAATACAGCAGGAACCATTTATCCATGCTGATGCCGATGTATTTATCTGGGAAAAATTCCCGGACAGAATTGAAAAAGGAGAGCTTATTTCCCAACAGCTAGAACAGGATACGGGTTATCACGAAGGAAATTTAAAAGAATTATATTCCTGTCTTGAATTTGTCCCTGAAATTATAGAGTCATATTATAAAAAAACCGGTGATGCCTCTCAATATAATGCAGGTATTATTGGCGGAAATAATATTTCATTTTTTAAGGAATATGCAAAATTAGCCAGAGAAATAGTAGATAAAAATATTAATGCACTTGAAAATGTAGAATTTTCAGTTAATAAAAATGCATTCCCTTGTTTTTTTGAGCAATATCTATTTTTATGCATGGCCAGAGAAAAAAACATTGATGTAGAAGTTCTTATTAACAACCTTAAGCCTAAAGAACATATTTTTCAAGAACTTATCAATTTTCACAATGCTCATAGAACTCATTATATCCATTTACTCGGTGCATATAAACTAGCATATAATAATGCTAAACTTGTATCCTACTATCTGTGGAAAGAATTCCCTTACTACCATGAAAAAATTACCAACCTCATCAATGATAAAAAGATTTAGACATGAGTGATTTCAAATACGATTTATTTACAGATGAAATAAGCTTGAAGCTTCTTCATGCCAACCCTAATATGATAGTGGTAAGAAATCTGCTTAAGGAGCTTAAAAAAGCTGTTGAGAAAGATAATATTATTAAATCTCAATCTGATCTTGAGGAATTTAAAAATTTTGAAAGAAAACATATTGAAAACAGTATTGAGGCAGTTCAATATGATAATAATACATTCGGAAAATTGAAGCTTCAGGTAAACCCATATTTGATTTTTGTAGAATCCCGCATAGCAGAAAATGGTGCAGTGGATAATGCTGAAAATGATATTATCCTGCAGCCCAATTTTATTCCTTTCAATTATTTTCATTATGTTCCTTCTTATTTACATAAGAACGATAAACAGCTTAAAAAATTAAAATTACAATATAAAAATTTCAGCCTAGAACAGATTGCAGGAATTGAGAATGACAAAAGTGCCCTGGTAATAGATCTTTTAAAATCTTTCCTCCTAAAACAGTATTTAATAATAGCTCCTGAGAATGAATGAGTATACCTTGAAAGATGGCGAAAAACTTCCTTTTCTAAAACAAATCCAGGATTACCATAAGTACTCTGCTTTAGGGAGTACCTGGATGGTGGCTAGACTTGATTTTCAGAATTTTGATATCACTAAATTTAAAAAGGTTTATTTCGAACTTTTACATGAACAGTCTATTTTAAGAACAATTTTTGTAAGAAATAATGATGGGTTGATCCTTAGAAATACTCTTCCGGTTTCTTTATTTACTGTCAAAATTTTTAATGTGGATGATTATACAAGAATTGATCATTTTTTTGATTCATTTCATAATGATTACAGATATTCAGATTTATCCAGTCCCCTTATCAAGCTATTTATTTTTAATATCGCTAGTATAAGTTATGTTTTCCTTTGTATCAATCATATCATATGTGACAGACACTGCCTCGATAAAATTAAAGAGAATCTGATAAAAAAGTATATAAATCCGGAATACGCATTTCATTTCTATAGCTTTGATGACTATTGCAGTAAAAGGAACTCAGGATTATTTCAAAAATTCAATAGTGATTATTCTTTTTTTGAACAAAAATTCAATCATGGATTTGAAAATAATATTGATAAAAGTAGTGAATATTCATGGATAAAAAGCATATGCAATCTCCAGTATCACTATTATCTAAAAGAAAAAAAATCACTTACTACTGACTCACTGGTAAAATTAGATATGGACAGATTAAGCCATATCAATATAAAGAGCCTGGTTATATGTGCTTTGCTAAAAACTCAAAAAACCTTTTTAGATAAAAGCCATCATATAGGCTTTTTGTTTAGAGATTCTGCTCATCCTAATTTTAATAATTGTATAGGGCAATTAACTGCAGAAGGAGTTATTTCTTCAAATTCTGAAAACATAGATTATCTCACTGTAAACAAAGAGCTTTTTAATTCATACAGAAGACCTATCTTCAATTATTCAATGTATAATTTAAATGAACTCTATTTAGAAGAAAATTCTACGCCTATATTTTTGAATTTTAGCAAAACAAAAGCCGAATATACGCAAACTTCCTATTCTTTCAATGCATCATTTTACGGTGCCGCTATTTTAAAAGGAGACATTGAGCCCAATATTATTTTATATAGCAACGGATATTTACTATGCAGATGGCTGTTTGATGAAAATAAAATAAGCAAAGAGGAGATCTCTAAATTTAAAGATCTGTTCGCTATTAACATTCAGAATGAAAGTTTGTTATTACATAATCACTAAATTTTATATTTTATCATGAGGTTTAAAATTATTATAAAAAAACGGAATCAGGTCTTCTGATTCCGTTCCTATATTCGGTATACAAAATTTATTTGGATTTCCCAGCCGGCTTAGCGGTTGTTGCTGAAGCACCCAATTTACTTTTCACAAGCGCCGTGATATCTTCACTTCCGTCGTTGTAAACAAGGTTATTGGTTTCCTGAGATGCAATATCGAAAACATAATTGATCCCTCTTTCTTTAGCGGCAGCAGCAATAGCAGCTTTTACTTTTTGCTGCAATGGAGTAAACAATTCATTTTGTTTTGCAGAAATATCTTTAGCAGCCTGGGCTCTTGATTCTTCTATTTTTTTACCAAGACCCTGTAATTCCGTCTGTGCAGCAATCAGTTCTTTAGTGACTGCTTCTTTGTTGGCTTCGCTAAGAGTTTTTTCTTTATCCTGTGCTGCTTTCAGCTTAGTCTGATAATCTCCGATCAATTTTTCAATTTCAGTCTGCTTGGTTTTTGTCAGGTTATCCACAGTTGCACTTATTGTTTTTACTTCGGATAAACTTGCAAAAATGTCATCAGTATTCACGCTTCCGATTTTCTGTTGGGCTTTTGCAGCATTTGCAGTAAGTGTTAATCCTAATGTAATAAAAAGTACTTTGATTAAATTCATTTTTAATAATTTTTCGTCCCCAAATATAACTCAATTTTTGATTATTTATGATGCAGAAAAACCTTCCCAGAACAGAGAAGGTTTAACATCAAAAAAATATGGAAAAATGACTAATGGAATTGTGCGGTTTCTGTAGAATCCTTCATCGCTACCGTAGCTGAAGAACCGTTTGTAACAATATTCTGTACTTCATCGAAATATCCGGTTCCTACAAAAGACTGATGTTTCACTGCTCTGAATCCTTTCTGCTGTAAGGCAAACTCTCGTTCCTGAAGTTCTGAATATCCTGCCATTCCTCTTTCTTTATAAGCCAGAGCCAGTTCAAACATCGCAGTATTCAAAGCATGGAATCCTGCCAGAGTAATAAACTGGAATTTATATCCCATTTTTGCCAGCTCTTCACGGAAGGAAGACATTTCTTCTACACTCAGCTTTGCTGCCCAGTTGAATGATGGAGAACAGTTATAAGCAAGCATCTTTCCAGGGAATTTTGCATGAATTCCTTCGGCAAATCTTCTTGCCTGCTCCAGATCAGGATTTGAAGTTTCCATCCAGATCAGGTCTGCATAAGGTGCATAGGACAAACCTCTGTCAATCCCTTGCTCTACTCCGTTTCTTACTACATAAAACCCTTCTGAAGTTCTTTCTCCTGTTACAAATTTTTTATCTCTGTCATCAATATCTGAAGTCAGTAAATCCGCAGCATCAGCATCTGTTCTTGCAATAATAAGGCTTGGAACTCCCAATACATCGGCAGCCAGACGCGCTGCAATAAGTTTATTGACAGCTTCCTGAGTAGGAACCAGTACTTTTCCACCCAAATGCCCGCATTTTTTTGCTGAGGAGAGCTGGTCTTCAAAATGTACAGATGCTGCTCCTGCTTCAATCATTTGTTTCATCAGCTCAAAAGCATTCAGATTACCTCCAAAACCTGCTTCTGCATCTGCAATGATGGGCACTAAATACTCTTTATTACCGGTTCCGTTTACAGACTGTACCTGATCTGCCCTCAACAGAGCATTATTAATTTTCTTTACTACAGCAGGTACTGAATTTGCCGGATATAGTGACTGATCCGGATACATTTCTCCTGATAAATTGGCATCTGCTGCCACCTGCCATCCTGAAAGATATATTGCTTCCAGGCCGGCATCTACTTCCTGCACTGCCTGATTACCAGTCAATGCACCAAGCCCTGCTACGTAATCCTGGTTATTTAATTTATCCCAGAATTTTTTTGACATTTCTGTCGCTATCGTATACTCTATGGTGTAAGAACCGCGAAGTTTCAGAACTTCTTCTGCTGTATATGGCCTCTTGATGCCGTTCCAGCGTGGGTTTGTCAACCAATCTTGCTCAATAGCCCTGATTTGTTCTTGTCTTGTTTTCATAATATTTGGATTTTGTTTGATTAGATTTACAAGTAATTTGTTGCCAGAGACTGGTTATATTGTTACTGTTAAATTGATGATCCGGCTTCAACCAGCAACTATAAAACCAGCAACCAATATTTTTACTAAATAAAAGGATATGCTTTAAGCGTCAGGAATTCTTCAAAATTCTCACAAAAGATCAGCTCATTGAAAAGCTCTTTGGCAAGATTAAACTTTCCGTTTCTGAAACGGGTTTCCCCTACATATTTTTCAATATGATCCATTTCTTCTTTTTCCCACTGTAAAACCATATTTCGGGTCAACGTTCTGTCATCGCTTAAAACGGCTTCATTTTTCAGCCATTGCCAGATCTGTGTTCTTGAAATCTCTGCAGTAGCCGCATCTTCCATCAGATTGTAAATGGCGGCGGCACCGGTTCCCATCAGCCAGCTTTCAAGGTAAAGAATTCCTACATTGATATTTTTCCGAACTCCTTTTTCGGTAATATCACCTTTGGGAATTTCCAGCAGACTGCTTTCTGTAATATGATATTCAAATTTTTTATCGATCTGATTTTTTGAAGGCATGTATTGGTCAAAAACTTCTTTAGCCACAGTAACTAATGCAGGATGTGCCACCCATGTTCCGTCATGCCCATTTTTCACTTCTCTTTCCTTATCGCTTTTTACTTTTTCAAAAGCCTGTTTGTTTGCTTCTTCATCATCTTTTACAGGAATTTGAGCGGCCATCCCGCCAATCGCATGTACATTTCTTTTGTGACAAACTTCAATGACTCTTTTTGAGTAAGCGCTCATGAAAGGTGAAGTCATCGTCACCTGATCTCTGTCCGGAACAATAAATTCAGGAAGATTTCTGAACTTTTTAATATAAGAGAAAATATAATCCCATCTGCCACAGTTAAGGCCGGCACTGTGTTCTTTCAATTCAAATAAAATTTCATCAATCTGAAATGAAGCGGTAATGGTTTCTATTAAAACTGTAGCTTTGATTGTTCCCTCCTGAATACCCAGATAATTTTGGGCAAAAACAAAAACATCATTCCACCAGCGGGCTTCTTTATAATGTTCCAGCTTTGGAAGATAGAAATAAGGACCGCTTCCTTTTTCTATAAGCGTCCTGGCATTTCTGAAAAAATACATTCCAAAATCAATCAGGGAACCGGAAGCCTTCTCTCCGTTAATTTCAATATGTTTCTCCGGAAGATGAAGACCCCGGGGACGAACCTGCAAAACAGCAGTCTTTTCATTAAGGGTATAAGCTTTGCCTTTTTCGTTGACAAAATCAATGGTTCTGCTAATAGCATCAGAAAGATTAATCTGTCCCTGGATACAATTTTCCCATACCGGCGAGCTGCTGTCTTCAAAGTCAGCCATAAATGTAGAAGCTCCGGAATTCAACGCATTAATAATCATCTTACGGTCAACGGGTCCGGTAATTTCCACTCTCCTGTCCAGCAAGTCTTCCGGCAGTGTTGCACATACCCAGTTTCCTTTCCGGACAGCTTCTGTTTCTTTTAAAAATACGGGCAGCTTTCCCTGGTCAAATTTCTGCTGTGTTTTTTTTCTTTCTTCTAAAAGTTCTAATCTTTTATGATTGAAATTCTGATGAAGGGCAATCAGAAAATCTACCAGATCCGGAGTGAAAAATGCTTCAAATTGCTTCTGAGCCTTTATTTCTAATTGAGTCTTGGTTTCCATAACATATTGATTTTGTGATTTGATGTTACAAACATAAATAAAAATTTTCACAAATAGCGAACGTTCGCTAAATTTATTAAAAAATTATTATGCGAATAATCGCATCTATTTATTTATATTTGGGTAATGAATTCAGAAAGCGACTTTATCAAAACAGTTTTCGGACTAAAACTGAAACAGCAGAGACAGAAAAGAAACTGGTCTTTGCAGGATCTTGCTGTAAAGACAGGATTATCAAAATCTTATCTTAATGAAATCGAGAATGGTAAGAAATATCCAAAGCATGATAAGATCATCCAGCTTTCTGAAGCGCTGAGCTGCACATTTGATGATCTGGTTTCTACCAAGCTTGATAAAAGCCTCGCTCCTTTCAATGAAATTCTGCAATCTGATTTCTTTAAGGAAGTTCCGTTGGAACTGTTCGGGATCAACAAAAATAACCTCATCAGTATTATCAGTGATGCACCCAAAAAAGTAACCGCTTTTATCAATGCGCTGATTGAAATTTCACAGAATTATAATCTTGGAAAAGAAAGGTTTTATTTTGCCGTGTTAAGATCGTTTCAGGAATTGTATGATAATTATTTTCCGGAAATTGAAGAAAAAGTAAGTTTATTCACGAAGGAAAATAAGCTGGAGGCCGGGAAAAATTTAAAGCCTGACATTCTGGAAAAAATTCTTGGAGAAAAGTTTGGTTACAAGATTCAATCTGAAGACTTTGAAAAATATGGCACTTTGGATAATCTTCGCTCACTTTTTATTCCTGAGAAAAAACTCTTACTGCTGAATCAAAAACTGGAAAAAGATCAGAAAACATTCATTCTTGCTAAAGAAATTGGATTCAATGTACTGGAATTAAAAAACCGGCCCAATACATATTCATGGCTTGATTTCGGGAGCTTTGAAGAAAATCTGAATAATTTTTATGCATCTTATTTTGCGGGCGCTTTATTAATTTCTAAAGAGCCTGTTATCGAAAAAACCTCTGAATTTTTCCAGCAAAGCAAATGGGAGCCGGAAAATTTTGAAAACCTTATCAACAGCTTCACCCACTCTCCCGAAACATTTTATTACCGGCTGACCAATATTCTTTCTGCTGAAATGGGTATTAAAGACCTGTTTTATTTATGCCTGGTAAAAAAGAAAAATTCTGATAAAATCCAGATTTTAAAGGAGCTTCACCTTAACCACCAGCAGGCTCCTCACGCCAATGCCACCAATGAACATTACTGCAGAAGATGGATTGCTGTGAAAAATCTTGATCATTTAAAGGAAAATGAAACTTTAACCGACGCTCAGATTTCTCATTATAAAGATCAGGGAATAAGCTATCTGGTGATTTCCACTTCACAAAAAAACCCTTTTTCAGATGGAAGCAACAGAAGTTATTGCCTGGGCATTTTACTGAATTCTCAAACCATAAAAAAAATAGGTTTTATCAAGTCTGCTTCTTTAAAAACCATCAATGTAGGTGTTACCTGTGAATCCTGCAGTATTGCAGACTGTGAAGTAAGGCAAGCTCCGCCGGTAAGGCTGGAAAAGGAGCATTTTAACATAAGCATGAAGAGTTCTGTGGAGAAAATCAGGAAGAGATTTGAAAATTGATGGATGAATAGTGAATCGTCAATGCGCTTCGCTGTGAATTTTATGTACGGTGCGGGATTCGAGATGTGTGATCCGGATTTATGTATTGTTTAAAATCTACGGATAACTTATTTATATCAAACCCAAAATTCGCAAAGTTTTTTATACTGTTTTACAGTGTTTGGCCACAAAGGCGTTTCGCCCAGCAACGAAAATTTTTCCTTTATCAGATAAAATATCCTTGCGAACAATATAAATTAGCTAACAAAACTTGCGAATATTAACGGTAATAATTATTCACCATTGACTTTGCGAAGCAAAAACTGACAATAATTTTATATCTTAGTAAAAACACTATGATATTAGATATACTGTTTCCCAACCGCTGCATTCACTGCAACAGAATCATCGATGCTGAACTTTTGGTTTGTGATCTTTGCTTCAGCCAGATTCATTTTACCCATTACCATTATTTTGGAAATAATCCGATAAAGGAAAAATGCAGTTTATTTTTTCCTGTTGAGAACACATTTGCACTGATACAGTTTGAGGAAGAAGGCTTAAGCCGCAAGATTATTCATGAACTAAAATACAGAAGCCGGGAAAAAACAGGAAGAATTCTGGCAGACTGGACTACAGAACAACTGGATTTTCAAGACGACCATCCTGATCTTTTGGTAAGTGTACCGCTTCATCCAAAGAAACTGAAAGAACGGGGATACAATCAGCTTCATTTATATACTGAAACTTTGTCTAAATTTTATCACATACCTTTTGATCATGAATTAATCAGGAGAAATTATTATTCCAGAGCACAGGCCTTAAAAGATAAGAAGCACAGATTGGAAACGGTCAATACTTTTTCCATCACCCGGCCTGTTACCGGAAAGCATATTCTTCTGATTGATGATGTTTTCACTACGGGCAATACAGTTTCATCGGTTGCATGGGAGATTCTAAATGCCGGAGACAATAAGGTAAGTGTTTTGGTGATGGCGGTGGATATATGATGGAGATGCGGGTTTCGGGATACGGGTTATATTTAAGCTCTGTTTACTCAGTCTATTTTCACCATTCAATTCTTTTCGCTAATTTTCAGAAAATTAAACAGCTATGCCAAATCTGCTTTTATTACACGGAGCCCTGGGACACAGCGATATTTTCGCGCCTTATCTGAATGTACTTTCTCAGTATTTTACAGTGCACACCCCTTTATTTTCAGGTCATGGAAATAACGAACTGCCAACAGAAGGTGTCAGTATTGAAAAGTACACGCAGGAACTTTCG
Organism: Chryseobacterium amylolyticum; assembly: GCF_051011775.1. Taxonomy (NCBI): domain Bacteria; kingdom Pseudomonadati; phylum Bacteroidota; class Flavobacteriia; order Flavobacteriales; family Weeksellaceae; genus Chryseobacterium; species Chryseobacterium amylolyticum. The sequence goes on along the minus strand of NZ_JBPCHX010000002.1, from coordinate 496,461 downwards.
GAATATTGTAAAGTGAATAACCTGGCGGATGTATCAATTTTCGGACACAGTATGGGAGGCTATATAGCACTTTGCTATGCTATGAAAAATCCTGAAAATGTAAATTCTGTTATGACCCTGGGAACTAAGTTTGAATGGACTGAAGAGCAGGCTTTAAAAGAAAGTAAAATGCTTAATCCTGATGTCATTCTTGAGAAAGTTCCTCAGTATGCCCGGCTTTTAGAATCACAACATGGATCAAAATGGAAAGAACTTCTTCCTGCTATTGCTGCATTAATGGTTGATCTGGGCAAAAACCCTCCTTTGGAAAATAATTTTGCTACGATCAATATCCCGGTTCAGGTTATGGTGGGAGATAAAGACAATATGGTTACTATCGAGGAAAGCGCACATGTTTACCGAAGCCTTCCTGATGCAAAATTAGCCGTACTCCCGGATACCAAACATCCCATGGATAAAGTACGGCCTGATTTATTGTTAAGCTTAATGAAAGATTTCTGGAACCTTTCTTAAAATTACCGCTGAAGTTTTTCTCCGTAGCTCAAATCCCCGGCATCCCCCAGTCCCGGAGTGATATACCCTTTAGAAGTTAAATGCTCATCGATAGCTCCTACCCAGATCTGAGCTTCAGGATAGGCATTCTGAATGGTTTCAACACCCTGCCTTGAAGCAATAGCTGCTACAATATGAAGCTGGGTTGGATTTCCATGAGTCAGCAAATCTTTGATGGCTTCAATTAAAGAGGCTCCTGTCGCCAGCATTGGATCTGCAACAATCAAAGGTCTGTTTTCAATACTTGGACAAGTAAGATAATCCTGCTTGATTGAAAAATAATCGTTGGCATCATGTTTTCTGTAAGCTGCCACAAAACCACAGTCTGCTCTGTCCAGATAATTGAGGATTCCTTCAAACAACGGAACACCAGCCCTTAAAATAGTAGTAATGACAGGCTGTACAGCAATTTCCCTGCTTTTTATCGTATCTAAAGGAGTTTGAATTTCAATTTCCCTGTACTCCAGTCCTTTACTGATTTCAAAAGCGGCAATCTCCCCGATTCTCTCCATATTCCTTCTGAATCTCATCCGGTCATGCTGGATATTAACGTTTCTAAGTTCGTTGATCCATTCGTTGACAAGAGAAAAATGTTGCGATAAAATAGTAAGCATGAAAATTATATTTTTAATTTCAGTTCATTGAATTAATTCCTGCAAAATTACAACTAAAAAACGAATTGAAAGATCAGGTTAAGTGTGTTATTAAATAAAGTCTCCGGCAAGCGAAGCTTGCCGGAGACTTTGATGAACATTTGTTCCTATTATTTTTGTCTGAAATATACTTCGATCGGAACTCCGGTAAACCCGAATTCTTTTCTCAACTGATTTTCAGTAAACCTTTTATACGGTTCTTTCACATATTGCGGAAGGTTGCAGAAAAATACAAACTGCGGTGACGGCGTAGGAAGCTGAACACAATATTTGATTTTAATATATTTTCCCTTCAAAGCCGGCGGCGGTGTATTTTCAAAAATCGGAAGCATTACTTCATTCAGCTTTGAAGTTTTAATTTTCTTCTTACGGTCTTCATAAACCTGCATAGCTACTTCTACAGCCTTTAGAATTCTTTGCTTCGTTAAAGCTGAAACGAACAGGATTGGAATATCCTGGAACTGACCGATTTTATCTTTGATTGATTTTTCGAAATCACGCATTGTATTGGTCTGCTTGTCCTCGATCAAATCCCATTTATTAACAAGGATTACAATTCCTTTTCTGTTTTTCTGAGCTAGTCCGAAGATGTTCATATCCTGAGATTCCCATCCCTGTGTAGCATCTACCATAATGATCACTACATCAGAATATTCAATGGAGCGGATAGATCTCATTACAGAATAGAACTCAAGGTCTTCATTTACCTTGGACTTTCTTCTCATCCCTGCTGTATCCACCAATACAAACTCGTGTCCGAATTTGTTATACAAAGTCTGAATACTGTCTCTTGTTGTTCCTGCAATATCAGTTACGATATTTCTTTCAACATCCAGTAAAGCGTTTGTCAAGGTAGATTTCCCCACATTCGGACGGCCTGCAATGGTAATTTTAGGAAGCCCTTCAAACGGATCTTTATATTCTGTGGTTGGAAAATCTCTAACGATATCATCCAGCAGATCTCCTGTCCCGGAACCTGTAGCTGAAGAAAGTGTATAGTATTTATCGATTCCTAACTGATAAAATTCAGTAGCAGGAAGTTCTTCTTTCGCAGAGTCCACTTTATTGATAACAATATAAATCGGTTTGTTGGATCTTCTGAGAAGTCTGTAAATTTCGTGGTCGGTATCAGTAAGCCCTTCCTCTACGTTCATCATAAAGATAATAGAAGTGGCTTCATCTACTGCTAACTGTACCTGCTTACGGATTTCTTCTTCAAAGATATCATCTGTACCTACATCGTACCCTCCGGTATCAATTACGGTAAAGTCTACTCCGTTCCAGTCTGATTTTCCGTAGTGACGGTCTCTGGTAACACCGGCTGTAGAATCTACAATGGCTTCTCTCCTTTCTAATAAACGGTTAAAAAGCGTGGATTTTCCTACGTTGGGACGTCCAACGATTGCAACAATATTTGACATAAAAAAATGTTTAATACTCCTTTGCTGTGCTCAGGATATGTTATTAATGGGTTACTCCAACTTTTGGAGCCCAATTTTTTTGCAAAGATAAGGTTTTATTATTTAACTGAACTTTGAAGGATGGAAGCAGGAAGATGGAGGCTGGAGTATTATTATTCAAGGGAAAAATTACAGTGAACCCCTACTCATCAAATTGAGCAAGTAAAATCCACAAACCTACTGTTCATGGGTAGATAAGATTTTTTTAAAATTTTATTAAAAAATAATTCTTTGGATATCAATACATAAAGCTGTCATCTTAGTAATTATGTTAATGAATCTTTAATTTTGATTTTCATATTTAAAATAAATTCTATAATTTCGCGGCATAGAAACAGACCCATGGTGTAGCGGTAACACTACTGATTTTGGTTCAGTCATCTGGGGTTCGAATCCCTGTGGGTCTACAACCAAATAAAAGCAACTCGCTAATTTACAGCAAGTTGCTTTTTTATTTTAGTCACTTTTGGTCACTTGGTCACGATTTTGGTCACTGTCTTTCTAAAAAACTCTTGGAGTGAACCCGATTGAATCTATTTTAATCTGATTGTATTTTAGCTACGGAAATAATGCCCATTACTGCCAAAATAATCATACATTACCAATTATCTATATCTCAGATCAGATAAAAAAAGTGAGTGTCCGAAAAGTCAGATATACCATCTGAGAATCAAATATTCATATACTCCTCTTGTATAGGGGGTACGAATAAAATCAACAAAAATTGAGGCTGTCCGAAAAGTTTGGACAACCTCTTTGTTTATTATCTGAGAACGAACGAGACATTCGCACTAGTGGGGACTTTGCTTAGTGTTTTTTTTATTCTATAATCTTTTTATAACAATTCTCCCCATCATGGTAGCCAAAGCAAAGTACAATATTCTTATCTTTTTTCTCAAAAAAAGTAGTATAAGTCATATCAGTATCATTCACATCTTCTGGAAAGGCAATTAAATCTTTATCAAAATTTAAATAAAAATCATTAAACTTTATTGTGTTACCTTCTAATTTGTATTTCGAATTGTAATTCAACACTTTCTTCCCTTTTATATTGTAAATTACTCTGTTATAAACCCCATCCTTGTTAATCGTTAAAGTGTCATATGTATTTTTGTATGATATGGGTGAATATTTTCCATATATATCTTCATTACTAATATTTTGGCACGAAAATAAAAAAGGTAATAAAATTAAACTTATACTTTTCTTCATATTTATTAATTTAAGTTGTTCGATTTAAAATCTAGGTCTTGTTAGTATAGATGGTGGTGTTATAGCTTGTTTAAAAACGTTCTTTGAGGTTGGGTTAATTACTTTTTTTTGAATTTCGGAGTTGCTTTCAGTCCATATATAAGTCTGATATGTATTTCCAAAGCTTTTTAGCTTTCCTTCGGTTCTTTCAAAATTATTTACTGGTAATCTATAAAACAATGACTCTTGTGACTTAGAATCAGTCATTAAAAAAAGTGTTTCATCTCCTAATTTATACCAAGACACATTTGATCTTCCCCACATCTGCTCATACCCATCAAAATTTGCTGTGATGGGGTTAGCTTGAAGATAATCCATTTTAATAACTCCTTTTAGTTCTTTTGAATTCATTGCATCCTTTCTTGTTAAAGAAGAATATGGAGACGATGACTTATCTAAAGAAGCAAAAGGTCCATCATTAGAATCATTAAAATCACTAAATAGACTGCGAGCAGGTCCACTTCCTCCAAAATATTCAAGTGCTATAGTGTCCCATCCTACATCTTTTCCTCTATGAGTATAACCTCTAATAATAGATTCTCCCCTATAAATAATATTTGAAGCTCCAGTTTGTCGACTAACTACTTTAGTGTCTCCATTTCTTTGATGGTAAAAATCTATTTTATTTCCACCTAAGTTACTAATCATCTTGCCATCCTTATCATACTCATTATCCAATCCCGTAAATATATTTCCTCCCGAAGCTTCAGAACTTGTAGACATTGTTGCAACATACGCTCGGAAAGCCTGTTGTGCTGCTTCCCCTGAATAAGAGATATCATTCCCATCCGGATCAACCACCATCACAGGATTGTTGATGGCATAGTTATAAGGACTCCATGCGTTGTATTTCTCAGACATGGCATCCATGGCACTCCATCTTCCCAGATCAGGCATCAGCATCCTGGCGCCGTAATCATACATCCCGGTTTCCTGAAGCTCTTTGCCGTTGTATTTGTAGCTGTAAAAGCTTCCGAAACCTGAAGTACTGAACGATCCTGAGATATGGTTCAGCCCAAAAGGATAATAATTGTTGGTATCGATAATTTCAGGAGCACCTGTGCTATCCTTGGATAAAAGAATAGTATTAAAACCACTGCAAAAGCAATGGTTTTAATTTATTATCTGAAAACGAACGAGATGCTCGCACTAGTGGGGACTTTGCTCAGTGTTTTTTTATTCTATAATTTTCTGATAACAATTTTCTCCATAATGACCAAAGCAGAGAAAAATGTTTTTATCTTTTTTTTTGAAAGAAGTTATATAAGTTGTATTAGTGTCTTCTACATCCTCTGGAAAAGCAATTAAATCTTTGTCTAAATTTAGATAAAATTTTGAAAGTGTTATAGATTGATTATCTATTTTATATTTTGAATCGTAATCCAATAACTTTTTCCCTTCCCTATTATAAATAACCCTATTGTACACTCCATCTCTGTGAATTGTCAGGGTATCATATGTATTTTTATATGATACTGGCGAATATTTTCCATACATATCTTCACTACTAATATTTTGACATGAAAATAGGAGTGGTAATAAAATTAAACTTATACTTTTTTTCATATTTATTAAATTTAAGTTGTTCGATTTAAAATCTAGGTCTTTTTAATATAGATGGTGGTGTTACAGCTTGTTTAAAAACGTTCTTTAAGGTTGGGTTAATTACTTTTTTTTGAACTTCGGAATTGCTTTCAGTCCACATATAAGTCTGATATGTATTTCCAAAGCTATTTACTTTTCCTTCGGTTCTTTCAAAATTATTTACTGGTAATCTATAAAATAATGACTCCTGAGATTTTGAATCTAACATTAAAAAAAGTGTTTCGTCTCCTAATTTGTACCAAGATACAGTAGATCTTCCCCACATCTGCTCATACCCATCAAAATTTGCTGTGATGGGGTTAGCCTGAAGATATGTCATCTCTACAAACCCTTTTGTATCTTGTGAGTTTAATGATGCTTGTCTTGCTAAAGAAGAATACGGAGATGATGCTTTGTCTAGAGAAGCAAAAGGTCCATCATTAGAATCATTAAAATCACTAAATAGACTGCGAGCAGGTCCACTTCCTCCAAAATATTCAATTGTTATCGTTCCCCATCCTATATCTTTTCCTCTATGAGTATAACCTCTAATAATAGATTCTCCACCTGTAATAATATTTGAAGCTCCAGTTTGTCGACTAACTACTTTAGTGTCTCCATTTCTTTGATGGTAAAAATCTATTTTATTTCCACCTAAATTACTAATCATCTTGCCATTCTTATCATACTCATTAAATGGTTCTCTTCCATCAGGATCAATAAATCTCAAAGGATTGTTAAAAGCATAGTTATAAGGGCTATGTCTTGTCATTTTTTCTGCCAATGGATCAATAACTCCCCATCTACCAAGGTCACTCATATACATCCTTGCTCCAAAATCATACATTCCACTTTCCTGAAGCTCTTTTCCGTTGTACTTATAATTCTTATAAGTTCCCTGCCCAAAATAAGCATTACCCGTCTTTAAATGGTTCATACCAAATGGGTAATAATCATTAGCATCTGTAATTTCAAGAGCACCTGTGCTGTTTCTTCCAAAACTCACTCGGACATTTCCTAAGTGATCTTTATATTGGTAAATGTATTGATTTTTCTGATAATCATAAAATCCTTCAGAAGTTGGGAAAAACTGTAAATCGGGAGTTTTGACTGGAAGAGGGTTAACTATTCTATTTTCCAGTGAGTAAGCCTGAGGCTCCATTGCTCTAGCTGTCATCATTTCAATTCCACCTCCTCCCGGATCTCCACCTGAAGTAACGATCTCTTTTTTGTAATATTGGAAGCCATCCAGATACTCTGTCTTTTCTGTAGTGGTAGTAACGTTATTATAGCCTGCAACATTATTTACAGAGGTTTTTTCCAGCTTTGTACCATCTGCTCTATACATATTATTGATAACAGTGCCAGCGGTACCGAAATCTATACTCATTTCCTGAGGAAGATTCAAATGGTTGTATCTGATCAATGAGATTTGCTTATCGGGCATTGAAATCATATTTCCATTGACATCATATCCGATAGGTAATCCAGCGGTACCTTCATATCCTGTACTATTACCGCTGTTATCTTTAATTTTGACAGCCTGATTACCTGTGTATGAATACATAAGATTGTCAATGACAGTAGCAGTATTGGTTCCTGTATTAAATACTGAAGTTCTGAAAAGATCGGTGATATTCCCATTCAGATCATACTGCAAAGATTCTGTATTCTCTTTACTGTAAGGATTATTAGGATTTTGATAGTACCCAGCTGTCAGTCTATTGAGTTTATCATAAGTGTAGCCATATCTTTTTGGGGTTAACGAAGGGTTTACGCCTAATGTTTCAACGGTTCTCCAATCTACTTCTGCAATATTACCGTTATATCTTGGCAGTACATCTTTACCTGTAAATTGTGAAGAGTCAGGATTGCTGATACCTTCTTTTTGAGTATATTTAATTTTATAAGAAAAAAGCTTACCTCCTAAATTTGTAAGACTCATCTGCCCTTTATTAATATCAGTCATCCACCCTCTGATGTTGTAGGCATAGTCAATACTCTGAAGATTGTTTCCTACCTCCTTGTTGACCAATTGAGAGAGTTCATTATAACTATTTTTAGCCAATAGCTCTTCAGGATTGCTGTCTACCTGATGGTAATGTTCCTTCAGTCTGTTACCATTATCATATACAAAGCGTTCTTTTACAGTGATTCCTGTTTCACCTGCTTTTCGTAAATGCGAGGTAATGGTTTGCAAAGCAAGACCTGCAAAATCCAATTTAGATTCTGTGTGGGTATATCCTCCCAAATGGTTGATAAAATGGCTTCCAATTACTCTTCCCTTCCTGTCATAATAGGTATAGTTCTTTGTCCAGTTATCATCTTCAATATTCTTTACAAAACTCATTACAGACAGGCCTTTGGTACTTCTTCCATCAGCTGTTGGAGTTTCAGTAAGTACAGGTTCTACTTGAATAGTTGAAGGAAAAGCAGGATTAAAACTGTATGCAGGGTAAGAATCGTAATAGTTTAAAGACAATAAGGTAACCCATTTACTTGCATTGGGATAGGTAGTGTCGGGGTTGTTATAATACACGTTCATTCCCTGTCTTTCAAAAAAGGGTGTATCTATTCTATTTACATTGTTGGAAGCATATCCATTAACAATATTCTGTTCCTCATACCTTTCCCCTCCAGTACAGATTCCCGTAATAGCAACTCTTCCAAACTGATCATACTTCGTATACAGCCATTGTCCTTTTGCTCTTAATACTGCATCCTGAGTTCCTACGAGTCTGTCCTGTTTGTCATAGATCATAAATTCCCAACCTTTACCAGGTAGTTTCTTTCCCACCAATCTGCCTCTTGTATCATAACGATACTGATATGCTAAAGCATCACGTTGTAGAGTTCCCCAACTTGCCAACCCAGATAAAAGTGGGGGGATAACAAATGCTAACTGATCATATTCATTATAAACATAATACGTATCTGCATTTTCGGTAGCGCTGATAACCTTTCTTACCAATATAGTTTGTCCCTTACCATTTTTAAATTCTATGGTCTTATTTTCGTCTTCATCAGTTACTATATTTTTATACAACTTGACCTCTTCATACATCCCATTACTACTGATTCCTGATTCTGTAGCATCATTTACCCACGTGGTAGTAACGATGAATTTTTTTACCTTGTCCTCTGTAGAATTTACTTCATACCCAAACTTTATGGATTTTCCGTTCCAATCATTACCTACTTGTTTCTGCTCCAGAATCCTGTCTAAAGGAGACTTTTCGAGCTCTTTTTCAGAATAAATCTTTTCATTACCATAAACAGTTGAAGCATTACCTAGTGGCGTTGGAAAAATAGCTCCATTTTGTGTTGAAGATTGCGGAATAGGTAAAAAGTCTTTTACCTGTCTTCCAAACGGATCATATTCAATAGGAGTAACCACATCTTTTCCTAATGGTGATGCTTTTACATTGACTATTTGCTTTGGTCTTCCCAGCCCATCAAAATATTGGACAGTTTCTAAAGATTTTGTAGCGGTGGTGCCATTATAATCAAGATAGGTTTTACTCTGTATGTAGTTTTCTGTATTAGGAAGCGTAGTAAGCTGTGCTTGCAGAGTACCTGTTATAAACAAAGCACTTATCGGTATTATTATTCTTCTCATTGTGTTTTAGTTTTTGTCAAATTGGAAGGTAAAATTCAAGTAATTATATCTGCCAGGTACTATGGTCCCAGATATTAATTTTGCGGATACATTTCCGCCAATATCAACTCTGATTTCCCATGTACGGTTAGCTGGAGTATCACCAAACATTCCTCCTGGAGGTTCGTTAAATGTAAATACTATAGCTGTGAGAGTACGTTTGCAATTTCCTGATATTAGTCCAAGTGTACGATTTGTATAAAAAAAGTTTGGATCTAAATTATTTGTGCTGATATAAGCACTAAATTTAACAACGTTTCCATCATTATAAATTACAGAAGGTGTAGTCAATGACAACCCTCCTGTAGGAGTAAATGGACACTCCGATGGTATGCATACAGCATTTGTATTCGCTAAAAGTTGACCATTAGCTTCAAGATCATACAATGCTTGCTGCTCCGCATCGCCTTTTGAAGTAGAAGAATAAGTTTCAGCAGGAACTGTATAAGTATAAGTCCCACCTACAAAACCTGCCCCGCAATTTCTCCTTGTAAATGTTTTAGTCTGTTCCGAGTTATAAAATATTGTTGGATACGTATATGGGGAAGCATAGTTATAATTAAAATCCTTAATAGTTTCTCCTGAAATGTTAGTGATTTTACCAAGTCTATTTTTTGTGTCGTATATATAATTCTCTCTTATCCCATTAGGAGAAGTTTTACTTGTTATACCCACTAAAGGATTATATGTATAAGTCGTTATTGAATAATTTTGCAAAGCTGGATTTTTTCTAAAAGTTTCCAGTGAGCTAATTAATAATTGTTCTGAATTAGCATCTTTATCAACGTTAGATTTTTTTACTATATCTAAATTCAAATATGCTGTTGGGGTTGTGGAAAGTCCAAATATTTGCATCAATTCTACATATGTAATACCTTGTATCTGAGCAAGAGGTAAGGTCTGATTATATCCCCATATTGTTGTTGTAGGAATTTCTTGTTTTGTTTTATTTTGTAGTAAATTTCCCTTATCATCATATAACTGATAGTACATTTGATCTTCTGTCTTTACATTTGAAAGAGAAGAAAAATCAGCATTTAAAAGAGAGTTTCTTATTGTTGTAACTTTCCAGACATTTGAAGTATTGGCATCTTTGGTATAAATATTTTCCGATAACTGGTTTTTACCTGCTGCATTTTTCTCTATTGTAATTACAGGCTCAATGAAATTGTCATTAAGCAGATTTTTGTAAGTAGCATATTTGCCGCCAGCATAATCAAGATCATTGCAGTTACCTATAAGGCAGGCATCATTTAACCTTAATGCATCTCCTGGATAATAAATGTTTTTTGTGATTTCACTTCCATCTGTCAAAATCTCTTTGGTTTCAATAGGAAAAGGATGCCAGTACAGATATTTATCATTATAAGTTTTTTTAAAATTTGTCGTAATACTCTTATTTCCAAAGTATTCTGTTGTTGTAATATTCTCAGGCAAGTATGGAAGAACAGGAATGTACATTCTTCTTCCATCAGATGAGGGCAAACCTTCTGTAAATACATAATAATTATTATCTGTAATTTTGCAACTTGAACAATTACTTGTGGGTTCATTGATAGGCTGAGTATTATTTAAGAAATTTTTGTATGTATATTCTGTACTACTTTTAAGAATACCATTAACATCTATCAATTCTACTTTTGTTAGTTTTCCTCTTTCGTTTTCCTTCGATAATAATTTTGGCTCTCCTAGATTAGTTATCCCATTAAAATTAGGATTCTTAAAATATAAAGATTTAGCTTCGTCTGGGTTAGTTTTTCTGTTGGTAAAAAAATATTTTACTACTCCTTTTTCATCAATTTCCTGAACTTCTGTATAATGTATTAAATCAGAACTATACATATTTGGGGAAAGGTTTTCTGTAGATGAGGTCATAGCCGCAGTATAAGTTATCAAACCATTTGGGTTCATAAAAACAACAGGTGTGGGTTTGTAATAAACTCCCTGGTCTAAAATTCCTGTTGACTTATTTGAGTTATCTACATACTTATAATTTTTAGTATATGAATGGATTCCGTCATTATTAACTTCTTTGTATAATCTTGCTCCATAATACTTGTTTTCAGTGACATTTTCAACTACATTTTCCTCTTTATAAATCATGGAATACTTGTGAGATTCGTAAAAAAATTCTTTGTATCCTCGTGTAGGAAGTAATATTCTTTTTAATAAACCTGCTTTGAATATTTCTTTATCTGGATTTTCAGGATCAGTATAGGTTATTTTACCATTCCAGAAGCCCATTGTATTCTTGTTTCCTGCATTATATTGTGGAAAAACATTTGTTTTATAATAGTCAAAAGAATATTCCTCATCTTTTTCATTGGAAACCTTTTTTAAGAAAGTTCTCTTGTAAGTTCCGCCTAGATTATCATAAGATAAAGAGATATTATTTACGAGCAAATTATTCGTATCAAAGACTGTTATTTTTTTTAAATAAACCTTTGTAAGTTCTAAGGGATTTGTTGTTTCATCGTACTCAAAATTCAATTTTCCAAAATCACTAATATTGATAGTTTCTAATATACATTGTTTAGAATATATAGTTTCCGTATTCTTTTCGCCTGAAACTATTTCACCAATAGTTCCGTCATATACGGAGCGTGATGATGTAGTAATAGCACTATTTTCTTGTCTACCGATAAATAAATTATTGCTTTTTAAAGTTTGTTTGTCTGGAAATGAGATCGTAAAATTAGTGGTAACATTCTTCCCTTCATTAATAAAATTATTTAAAATGCTTTTGTTACTATTTTTGTATGTAGCATTTATTATTCTTCCGTTATACAGGATTATTTTTTTTAAATTCCATCCAACTATATAATTTGTTCTTATATTTCTTTTTGCAGAGGTATTATACACACCTGGAGTAGCGTATTCAGAATAATCAACATTTAACTGATGGTAGTTAATTTCTAATTCATTAGATGAGCCTCCAAAAATAAATATGTTACCCTTATCATCCTTTAAAGTGATTTCAGAAAATGTGATCTCTCCAAAAAGAGGCTGGCAATTAAGGTTATTTATATCTACAGTCAGATTAGCATTTTCACAAAAAACAATAGTTTTTCCATTATGATCAATAACAAAATATCCTTTATACCCAAAAAAATCAAAATAATATTTATCCGTCATCCATGTGAAGTACTCATTAGAAGTACTAATAGGGTTTTCTAACAAAACCTTCTTTGTAAAATTGGAGGATGCAGGTTTAAAACAATCTTGTTCATTACCACTTACTTTGTTATAAAATAATGAATATTTTCGAGTCAAAGGTCTCCTTGTTTCTCTTGTAATTTTGCCAAATAAATTAACATTCCAATTAAGACCTACAATATCGGGCTCTATATGTGGCCTGAACCCATTAGACTCATATGTAAGGTTACTTGCTAATGTTAATTCATTTCCAAGGCTGATCTGATAAAGAGGAACGGAAACATTAACTAATCCTGAATATAATTTATTACTTGTTTCAACTCCTTTAATTAAAGCGTAACTACTAATACTCTTATCTTGAGAATAAAGAAGGGTGTTTATGAATAGTAGTAGGATGTAAATATAATTTTTCATAATACAGTTTTATTTCTTTATCAGCTTCGCATTCGCTGTTTTATTGTTATCAGTTTTTATAGCCACTAAGTAAGCACCTTGAACTAAGGACTGAGTATTTATCTTGGTGACTTTATTCTTCGTTTTTATACTCTGAAGCTGTCTTCCGCTCATATCATATAAGAGAATTTCTGCATCTTTGAAGTTAAAGCCTATTTCTACGTAAGCATAGTCAGAAACAGGATTCGGATAGATCTTGATGTCGTATTTTTCAATCAGCTGATCAACCTGCTTATCTCCCAGTTTTACGATCTTCCAGTTTTCTTTACCTAACTCTTCAGCACTTGTCCCTGCAAGAACAATTGAGCCGTCTCTGTTCAGCCTTAAATCCGAAAGTCTTTCTTCCTTCTTTCTGGATTCTCCTTTTACGTGTTTTCTCCACTGCTCATTTCCATTTTGATCTAAATATAACATCCAGAAAGTTTCATCACCTGTTTGTATTCTGCCTTCAGCCTGAGTGTAGCCGCCTAATAATACGCCTTTTGTAGATTTGTCATCTGCTGAATGAAGAACACTCATACTCATTAGAATATCTCTGTTTCCAAAGTTGTAAGATTTTTGGAACTGCTCATTCCCATTTTGATCTAATGCAATAAGCCATAAATCTGTTCCTTCTTCTATTCCTACAGTTTTATTGCCTGATCTTTCTGATCTGGATTCTCCACCTATGAGGTAACCATTAGAAGTTAAGGCCAGGGTTCTGATATGATCATCTCCTTTTCCTCCAAAGTTTCTCTCCCAGTCAATTTTTCCGTCTTTTGAGAGCTTTATAATCCAATAATCTCCTTCACCGTAGTTTTCTGTTTTCTTTGTACCACTGATACCACTTCTGGAGTAAATTCCAAGTAATGCTCCGCCATCACGGGTTGGGATCATCTTTTCTACTTCATCAATCGCCTTACCACCAAAAATGAGTTGGGATAATTCTTTTCCGTCTTTGTCTAATTTAACGATAAATACATCTTTTGAACCGTAGCCTTTTGATGAGTTTTGGACAGTGCCTGCTACCATAAACCCCTGGTCAGTTGTTTGAATAACTGATCTGGCTTCTTCATCTGCTGAAGTTCCTATGGTCTTTTGCCATAACTCATCTCCAAATTCATTGATTCGAATTAACCAAATGTCTGATCCTCCTTTAGAATCCTCTTTTTTATCCAATCCTTTTCCTGAATAGCTGGTACCAGCCAGAAGAAATCCGCCATCCTGCGTGGTAACCGTTGCTGACAGATAATCATGGTTTTGTCCTGAGAAATATTTTTCCCAGACCTCTTCACCCTGCTGGTTCAGTTTGATAAGATGAAAATCGTAACCGTTGTTCTGCTTGCTTCCAGCCTCCGGTTTCCCGCTTCCTGACTGTATAGAACTTCCGGTGATAAGATATTGCTGATCAATGGTTGTGGTAACCTGGCTTAGAAAATCCTGCGTAGAGGACTTTATATCTTTCTGCCAGAGTATCTCCTGAGCAGATATGCCCGTAATAGTGCATAGAGATAATGCACACATGTAGAGTTTTTTCATACTTGTGTTATTAATGTTAAGTAAATGTTGATTGATGTATTGTGTATATAGAAATACACAAATTGTATAGTCGAATTATTGTTTCATAGTTATGTTTTTTAATGTGTTCAAAATTAAGGGTTTTTAATCTTCACCCCTAAGTAATTTTTATTAACTTTCTTTAACAAAACAAAGATACTTCTGCAAAGCGACGAAACCTGTCGTGTTATATTTTATATTAAGAAATTCCAAAGAAGCTGTGAAATACTATTGAATTTATATCATCTTATAAAAATGCTCATAGTTATTTTTCAACTTCAATCTTTGGAATATTTTATATCACAATTACGAAAGTAAAGTAGTTTCTGATTAACTACAATTTTTTAGTTATGATTTTTTCATATCACTTAAATATCTCATTTTTAACCCTTAATAGATTTAAATTATTTTCAATTGAACCCATGCCCTATAATATTTTTCAGTCAAATATTTTAGTTATGTAAAGACAACAGAACTTTGTTTATACTGATAAATCAAAATCGGCTGCCCTTTGGGCAGCCGATTCTATTATCTAAAAAATTATTTTCTATAGATCAAACCTATCCAGATTCATCACCTTCGTCCATGCAGTCACAAAATCTTTGACAAATTTGCTTTGTGCATCGGAGCTTCCGTATACCTCAGCGATTGCTCTCAATTCAGAATTGGATCCAAAGACAAGATCAGCGCGGGTTGCTGTCCATTTTGGCTGGCCGGTTGAGCGGTCACTTCCTATATACAGTTCTTTATCATCCGACATTGCTTTCCACTGAGTACTCATGTCTAAAAGATTTACAAAGAAATCGTTGGTAAGAACGCCCGGACGGCTGGTGAAGATACCATGTTTAGAGCCGTCAAAATTTGTATCCAAAGCACGCATTCCTCCTATCAATACGGTCAGTTCCGGTGCCGTAAGCGTTAATAATTGTGCCTTATCAATCAGTAAGGATTCTGTAGATACTGCGTATTTTCTTTTCAGATAATTACGGAATCCGTCAGCAGCAGGTTCAAGATAGTTCATAGATTCTACATCCGTCTGCTCCTGCAAAGCATCCATTCTTCCGGGGGCAAAAGGAACTTTCACATCCTGGCCTGCGTTTCTTGCAGCCGCTTCAACAGCGGCATTACCTGCTAAAACGATCAGATCGGCTAATGATATTTTCTTATCTCCGCTTTGGGAATCATTGAACTCTTTTTGAATTCCTTCCAGAACACCTAATACTTTATTCAATTGTGAAGGATTGTTGACCTCCCAGTTTCTCTGAGGTTCAAGTCTGATTCTGGCTCCGTTGGCACCACCACGCTTGTCACTTCCTCTGAAAGTAGAAGCTGAAGCCCACGCTGTAGATACCAGTTCGGAAATACTCAATCCGGAGTTCAGTATTTTTGATTTTAATGCTTCTGCATCATTTTCATCTACCAGTTCGTGATCCACTTTAGGGATAGGATCCTGCCAGATCAGCTCTTCCTGTGGAACATCCGGTCCCAGATAACGGGCACGCGGTCCCATATCTCTGTGGGTAAGCTTGAACCATGCCCTTGCAAATGCATCAGCAAACGCCTCAGGGTTTTCATAAAAATGCCTTGAAATTTTTTCGTAAACAGGATCAAATCTTAAAGAAAGATCTGTTGTAAGCATTGTCGGCCTATGCTTTTTAGAAGAATCAAATGCATCAGGGATGATTTCAGCACCGTCTTTGGCTACCCATTGGTGAGCGCCCGCAGGGCTTTTTGTCAGTTCCCATTCATTTTCAAAAAGATTTTTAAAGAAATAATTACTCCATTGAGTCGGAGTTTCTGTCCAGGTTACTTCCAGACCGCTGGAAATGGCATCCCTTCCGCTTCCTGATTTATAAGTACTTGCCCATCCTAGCCCCTGAAGCTCTATTCCTGCACCTTCCGGTTCTTTACCTACATGATCTGCAGGCCCCGCTCCATGTGTTTTACCAAAAGTATGTCCTCCGGCAATCAAAGCAACAGTTTCTTCATCATTCATCGCCATACGTCCGAAAGTGTCACGGATATCTTTAGCCGCTGCAATCGGGTCCGGGTTTCCATCCGGGCCTTCCGGGTTTACATAAATAAGCCCCATCTGTACGGCAGCCAATGGATTTTCAAGATTTCTTGAATGAATATCCCCATCTGCATTATCATCTGTAGGAAGAACAGCTGACTGTCCTTCTACCACTCCTTCTGAGCCATGAGCATAACGTAAATCACCGCCGAGCCATGTTTTTTCTGATCCCCAATACACATCGGAATCCGGTTCCCATACGTCTGCACGTCCTCCGGCAAATCCGAATGTTTTAAAGCCCATCGATTCAAGAGCAACGTTTCCGGTAAGAATTAAAAGGTCGGCCCAGGAAATGTTCCTGCCATATTTTTGCTTAATCGGCCAAAGTAATCTTCTGGCTTTATCCAGGCTCACGTTATCCGGCCAGCTGTTTAACGGTGCAAAGCGTTGCTGCCCTGCTCCTGCTCCTCCTCTTCCGTCACCTACACGATACGTTCCCGCACTGTGCCAGGCCATACGGATAAAAAGCGGACCATAATGCCCGAAATCCGCCGGCCACCAATCCTGTGAATCTGTCATCAATGCGTGAAGGTCTTTTTTTACAGCCTCCAGATCAAGGCTTTCAAATGCTTTAGTATAGTCAAAATCCTTATCCATAGGATCAGAGAGGGAAGAATGCTGACGAAGCAGATCTACTCTAAGCTGATCAGGCCACCAATCAGAATTTTTGGTTCCGCCTCCGGCTACATTATTCTTCTTCATGGTTCCGTTATGAAACGGGCATTTGCTGATGTCATTCAAATCTTTTTCCATTGTCGTTTATTTTATGTTGATTAATTCAGTTACATTCTCTGTTGTAAGAACATCACAAACCTACAACGTTTAAATAATAAATACAATCTATTAATTTTTATTTCAATGATAGTTAAAAACTATAAAAAAATTCTTCCAACTGCATTAAACCTAAGATATAATTGTGGTATTAAGTTAATCATTTTTTAAATTCACTGGGTTGGCTCTGCTCTATTTAGAATAACTCAATGTAAGAGAAAAAGCGGGAAGAAGGAAGGAGGAAGCTGGAAGTTATAACAGACAAAAAATATCCTCAGCACATTTGTATAAATGAATAGGAAATTAATAGTTAAATAAAAACTGACCCCGTAAGTTTTCTCTGCTCACAACTTCCAGCCAAAGCATAAAAAAAATTAACTACCTTTATATTTACCAAATATGAACACCTGCTATGAAAAAAATAATTGTAGTCATTCTCGTTGCCTTTATCATCATTCAATTCTTCCCCATTGATAAGACCAATCCGCCGCTCACACCCGGCATGGATTTTCTGAAAATAAAAAATACTCCGGAAAAAATTGCCCGTACCATCAGGACTTCATGTTATGACTGCCATTCCAACGAAACAGCATATCCATGGTATGCCAATATTTCCCCTGCATCATGGTGGGTAAAAAATCACATTGATGAAGGCAGAAAAAGGCTTAATTTTTCTACCTTTGCAGTCTATGAACCTCAAAGACAGCTTCATAAACTGGATGAATGCATAGAAATGGTTGAAAAGAAAGAAATGCCGCTTGAATCTTATTATATAGGGCATCAGAATGCCAAACTTTCGGATGAACAGCGTACAGATCTTATTCAATATTTCAAAAAGGTAAAGGAGGATACTGAGAGAGGAATCATGTTTAATAAATAAAGTTGTGGAAAACTGGGAAAATAAACATATTGTATTTTTTGACGGAGACTGTGGTGTCTGTAATTTCTGGGTGCAGTGGATTCTGGAGCGGGACAGGAAAGACCTGTTTATGTTTGCTTCTCTTCAGTCTGAATTCGGACAGCAGTTTTTATCCGAAAGGGGGCTGGATACTCATGTATTCAATACCATGTACCTCTGGAAACCGGGAAAATATTATCTGATTAAATCAAGAGCGATATTCCAGATTGCCAAACTCTTAGGAGGAATATACTCCCTCGCTTTTTTAGGTAAAATCATTCCTAAGTTCCTGAGTGACAAGGCCTACGATCTTGTTTCAAAAAACAGAATGAAGCTGGCCAATCAGAAGTGTTATCTGCCTGATCAGCACCAGAGAAAGAAGTTTATTCAGGTGTAATTTATCTTACAGAAAAATATCATTCCGTAAGAACTTCTTGCAACCCATTAAAATAGGTTGTATAGATTTCTACGGAATGACAAGCTTAGTGGATAATAACAAGCTGGGATTAGTGATAAAACTAATTTTCACCACATTCATTGCTCATTACTTATAGATTAAGTGACCAGACGGAATAAGAATTTGGCGGGCACTGGATTTTCACCCATTTATCTCCCTGAGTGGTCGGATACCAGCTTGAATTCCCTGTAAAATCTTTGATCTGCTGACTGCTCCAGTTGGTTTCCACCCATCTTTCCTGCCAGCTTGATGAAGTATTGATATAAACAACAAGTCCCGGATTACCATTATATCCGTTTCTTCTTGCTATATATTCATCATTATCGGTATACAGAATAGAAGTTGTTCCGGTAGCTTTATTATTGTGAATCCAGATCAGGTTGTTAAGTCTTTCTTTGTTCAGCCATTCTTCATAATCCCTGTAAAAAATAGTCGGATATCCTTCATGGGTCAGAATGTAAGCATATGCCGGCATTTTATTGTAGATGATATCTGTATCATGATTGGCTACGAAAGTGACTGCTTTGTAAGGGTTTCTTTTCCACATCATATCATCATTCAGAACATTTAAGTTTCCGTTGTCAAAAGCTTCATCCATTTTATAATAAGCGGCAAAATCAAATACAGAACTGTTAGCATTACTGGACCACCAATCCAGTGTATTCACGTTGGAATCCCATAGCTCGCCTACAGAGAATCCTCCAACTTTAGAGTTCCATGTATTGACAACCCACGGGCCAAAACCTTTGACATAATCAAACCTCCAGCCATCAAATTTCATCACGTTTTTATAATATTTGGCAACAGAATCATCCCTTCCCCAAAGCCAGTCCTGCACATGAGGATTGGCATGGCACAGATCCGGGAAACCGCCAAAAGCTCCTTCATCATTATTTCCGTAGGCATTTTTATAAAAATCATTATAGCTTCTCTGGAATTTTCCTGAGGCCACTCCCGAAAAATCCGTCCAGGTATTGGTTCCGGTAAAAGGATTGGCTTCGGATTGTCCGCCGCTGTTATGATTGATCACAATATCTGCATACACCTGCATATTTTCATCATGTGCTTTGGTAATTAATGCTTCCAGTTCGGCTCTTGACCCGAAACGGGTTTCTACACTTCCATTCTGATTAAAGTTTCCAAAATCATAATAATCTGTTGGATCATACCCCATAGAGTAAGCTCCGTTTTGTGCTTTTGATGCGGGAGGCAGCCATACAGCCCCAATTCCTGCATTGGACCACGCTGTCAGTTTATCCTTAACAGTATTCCACCAGTTTCCGCCATCAGGAACATCCCAGTAAAAGCCCTGCATCAGCACTCCGCCACCGGGCCCGGCAATAAATTTACTTTGTACAGAGCCTGAACCGCTTCCTGTACTGAAAGGCCGCCCGTCATGGTTCGTTACATTTACCGTTTTATTGTGGACCTCTTCCTTTTTGGAAGGTTCCATTGTTAATTCATCACTGTTCCGGCATGAGTGAGCAAACGCTAAAGCCAGCAGGGAAAGGAAAAAATATGTTTTTTTCATCGCAATAATTAATTATGAATCTATTAAACAAGATACAATTTTATTGAAAACAAATTCAAATGAATGGGAAATATTTTAATTTTCAATAATAAATCAGAAAGAAAGACATTTAAATTTTTCATTAAAAAATCATAAAATTTTAATATTCTCGAAACAATTTTTCTTTTAATCCATATATTTGCATACTATGGAATATAACACCCAAAAAACTCAGCTTCATATGCCGGAATACGGCAGAATTATACAACAGTTGGTTGAGCGCTGTAAAGAACTTCCTACCAAAGAGGAAAGGAATGAAATGGCTATGGCAATCATCGATTTTATGGGTCAGAGAAACCCGCAGCTTCGCGACGAAGAAAATTATAAACATAAACTTTGGGATCATCTTTTTATTCTTGCAGATTATGATCTGGATGTAGAATCTCCCTATCCGTTTCCTACCAGAGAACAACTGGCGGAAAGACCTAAAAGAATGGAATATCCAAAACTTCAGGGTGACTTTAAGTTTTACGGAAAAAGTATTCTTCAACTGATAGAAAAAGCAATTGAACTTGAAACAGGAGAAGAAAAAGAGGCTCTTATTGAAGTGATTGCCAACAATATGAAGAAGTCTTACAATGTTTATAATAAAGAACATGTGACGGATGATGTGATTTTCCGCCACCTGAAAGAACTGTCTGAAAACAGGTTGGATCTTACCGGAATAGATTCTCTTGAAAAAAGTAAAATCTATTACACCAATAATAACAACAACCGAAATAATAACAATAACAACAGGAACAACAGCAATAATAAGAACAATAACCAGCCCAACAAAAGAAGGCATAATAACAATCATAAAAACAGAAAATAATGAGTGGAACATTTCAAATAAGAGGAGGAAAAAGACTGCAGGGTGAAATAACTCCACAAGGAGCCAAAAATGAGGCTCTACAAATTTTATGTGCGGTTCTCCTGACGGACGAAGAAGTAAGAATCAAAAACATTCCGGATATTCATGATGTGAACAGACTGATTGAAATTCTTGGAGATTTTGGGGTAAAAGTTACGAAAAACGGACAGGGAGATTATACTTTCAAAGCAGATCAGGTAAATTTTGATTATATAAAATCCAGCGAATTCAAAAAAGACGGAGCAAAATTACGGGGATCGATTATGCTGATGGGGCCAATGCTTGCCCGTTATGGAGAAGCTTATATGCCGACTCCGGGAGGTGATAAAATCGGGAGAAGAAGACTGGACACCCACTTCCAGGGACTTGTTGAATTAGGTGCTGAATTTAATTATGATGAAGAAGAATATTTCTACTCTTTAAAAGCTAAAGAATTAAGAGGAAAATTTATCTTACTTGAAGAAGCTTCTGTAACCGGAACTGCCAATATTGTCATGGCAGCTGCTTTGGCAAAAGGTAAAACAAGAATCTACAACGCTGCCTGCGAACCTTATCTTCAGCAATTGTGTAAAATGCTGAACAGAATGGGAGCTAATATTTCGGGTATAGGTTCCAACCTCCTTACCATTGAAGGAGTAGATTATCTGAGAGGAACTGAGCACACGATGCTTCCGGATATGGTTGAAATCGGATCCTGGATTGGTCTTGCAGCGATGACAAAGTCTGAAATTACCATCAAAAATGTAAACTGGAACCAGCTTGGTGTTATCCCGAACACATTCAGAAAATTGGGGATCCAGCTGGAGCAGAGCAATGATGATATTTATATTCCTGCTCAGGAGCATTATAAAATCCAGAAATTTATTGACGGATCTATTCTGACTATTTCGGATGCCCCATGGCCAGGATTTACACCGGACTTATTGTCTATTATTTTAGTAGTGGCTACCCAGGCAAAAGGAAGTATCCTGGTTCATCAGAAAATGTTTGAATCCAGGTTATTTTTTGTTGATAAATTAATCGACATGGGAGCCCAGATCATTTTATGTGATCCGCACAGAGCTACCGTAATCGGATTGAACCAGGAAGCGCCGTTAAGAGGAACCACAATGGTTTCCCCGGATATCAGAGCCGGAAATGCACTTCTTATTGCTGCGCTTTCAGCAGAAGGAAAATCAATTATCCACAACATCGAGCAAATCGACAGAGGATACGAAAATATCGATGGCAGGCTAAGAGCTATTGGTGCTGACATCGAGAGAATTTAAAATTATTTATTGAATACAAAAGCGTTCGGAATATTCTGAACGCTTTTTTTATTTGGCTATTTTCTTTTTTTACCACTCCGTCAAAAATTCTTTGAATTTTCAACACTCCTCAGAGGAGAGGAATACTCCCCCATCAAACAGTGATCATCAACTCTATATTGGTTTTCAAATAACTTTAAATAAAAAGTGCCCGGTAAAAGAACCGGACACTTTGGGTAATTAAAACTATATGAATCTCACTTAAAAATATGTTCTGCAGGTATATTCTACCGTCGTATTGATAAGTTTATTTTTATTCAGATAGACCTCAAGCAGCTGAAAGTCTTCTGAACTGACATTAATATATAACTGTACGGAACCAAAACTATATCCGTTCACATACTCTACATTAGCAGATAACACTCTATGACAGATACCTAATTGATTATAGATGGTGTTCATCAAATGTTCAAATTTCATTTTGCCATTCAACTCTATTTCCAGTAACAATTCTTTTTTAGGCAGGTTTATTTTGTTTTGTAAAACCTGCAGGCCGGGATTAGGTGTAACCATCGCTAAACATTTTTGGGTTAAACATTATCAGATCATATCGCGCTCTGCATTTAAATCTGTGACAAAAATATAAAAAAATATTAGTCCACCAAATTAGTAGACTAATATTTTTAAAAATTTAACATAAAAAAAAGAAGCCTCTTCAGCTTCTCTATGTTTTTTAAAGGGTTCCTATCCTTTCGAGTTTCTCAGAACCTGCGAGCCCATTGGGGTTACAACCGGGCTCTCCTTCAGGAACTTTCAGTTTTTTCTTAGTATAAAATTCTTCCCAGAATGTATTCGTTTTTCCTGTTTTGGGATCAATAAAAGTCATAGGTTCCAATTTAAAAATATGTTCTTCACGAAAAGCTCTTTCCACAAAATCCGAACAGTAATATGAGTTTTCATCCAGAATGTAATTAAAATTATAAGGTTTTCCCAGCATGGAGTGTGCTTTTTTAACAGCTTCAGGAATGGCTTTCCGGTATTCCGGTTTTAAACGGTAAACCATCACCTCCTGCCCTTCTTCTTTCTGATCTTTTATAAAATCCTTCAGGTTCTGTTTTTGTGAACCGCCCTTTGGAGCAGCATGCAGGACATAAAAACGGCTGCCTTCTTTTTCAAGAATTCCTATATGATCAAATGAAGCAGACTTTTGTTTTTGAGTGACGTTATTGATGGCCCCGGATAGTCCGGATTCTTTTGCCGTAACAAAAAGAAGATCTCCGTTTTTGAGCTGTACCGTTCCGGGAGAATTGCTTTTACATTGAGCCAATATGACCAATAAACAGAACCAAAATCCTGTAACTGTAATTCCTTTACTTTTTTTTCTGAAAGACATTGTAAATTCTGACATCTGATTATACTTCCGGAATCAAAATTACAAAATAGAATTCATTACATTTGTGGGAATATTGACGTATTCTTCCTATCAACCCCAAACATTTTCAATATTCTCATGCCACATATTTTATTAGTTGAAGACGACGACAGACTTTCAAAATTGATTGCAAAAGGATTCCAGGAAGCTCAGTTTGAGGTTACTGTGGCTTATGATGGAATCGCAGGTATGAAACTGGCCCTGCAGAATCATTTTGATCTGATTGTAACGGATATTGTACTGCCCAAAAAAGATGGACTTGAATTTTGCAGTGAGATCAAAACTCTAAAACCCGATCTTCCTGTCATTATGCTTACCGCGCTGGGAACTACTGATGATAAACTGGAAGGGTTTGATGCCGGAGCGGATGATTACCTCACCAAGCCTTTTGAAATGCGGGAACTGGTGGCAAGAATCAAAGTACTCCTGAAACGCTTTTCACAACAGAGACATCAGAAGGTTTTTATACTGAGATATGACGGTATTGAGATGAACCTGGAGCAGAAAACAGTAAGCAGAGATCGTGTCCCGATCAAGTTAACGCCCAAAGAGTTTAATCTTCTGAAATTTATGCTTGAAAATTCAGAAAGAGTTCTTTCCCGAAGTGAAATTGCAGAGAAAGTATGGGAAACCCATTTTGATACCGGAACCAATTTTATTGATGTCTATATTAATTACCTCCGGAAGAAAATTGACAAAGATTTTGCAACCAAACTTATTCATACCAAGGCCGGCATGGGATTTATTCTGAAGAAAAATTACGAGTCAGGCATTGTGCAATAATGATGGAAATAAACTAAAAATATTCGGATGAAAATCAGGACCCGGCTTACGCTGCTTTTTACCTTAATCACTGCAATGCTTGTAAGTGTTTACAGCATTTCGATTTATTATTCATCCAAGGAAGCCAGAGAGCAATCTTTTTACAGCGAACTCCGGAATGAAGCCATCGCCAAAGCAGACCTGTTTTTCAGAAGTTCATTACCTGAGCAGGAAATGCATAAGCTCTATCAAAACAATACCAGAACACTGAATGAGGTTCAGGTAGCAATTTATGATAGTAATAAGCAATTGGTTTATCATGATGATGCCAGGGTAGATTATGTAAAGGAAACCCCTGAAATGCTTTCACAGATATTCCGGAAAAAAAGAATCAGTTTCTTTTTAAATGATCTGCAGGTCATCGGAATGGTGTATCATTATGAAGGAAAATCTTATGCTGTAACGGCCGCGGCTTATGACAAATACGGATACGAATATCTCACACATCTTTTAACCATCAGTATTGTTTCCTTTTTCAGTATTCTGATCCTGATCTATCTTTCAGGAATATTCCTTTCCAAAAAAGCATTGAGCCCGCTCAGTGAGATGGTAAATCAGATCAAAAAGATGACTGCCGGAAAATTACAGCTGCGCCTGAAAACAACGAAAGAAAAAGATGAGCTTAATGAACTGGCCCAAAACTTCAACGGAATGCTGGAGCGGCTTGAAAATTCCTTTGATTCACAAAAACATTTCGTAGCCAATATTTCACACGAACTGAGAACCCCTCTATCAGCCATTATTACAGAACTTGAACTGGCTTCCGAAAAGGATAAAACCAAAGAAGAATATCAGGAAACCATCCGATATGCGCTGGAAGATGCCCGAAATATGGTAAAGCTTTCCAACAGTCTGATGGATCTTGCCAAAGCGAGCTATGATCCCAATGAAATCAGTTTTTCTGAAGTACGCCTGGATGAAGTTCTCCTGGAGTCTTATACCAAAACAATAAAAGAAAATTCAGAATATAAAGTTTCACTGAACATAGAAGATTCAGTAGAAGAACATCAGCTTATCGTCCAGGGAAATGAATACCTTCTGCAGGTTGCTTTTAATAATCTTATTGATAATGCCTGCAAATATTCACCGGAACATACCTGCCTGATTGACGTGAGCGCTCACTCCAAGACTCTTACCATCAGTTTCAGCAATACAGGAAATATCATTTCTAAAGAAGATTTACAGCATATTTTCAAGCCATTTTACAGAAGTGAAACCTCCAGGCAGGAAAAAGGGCATGGAATAGGATTATTTCTTACTGAAAAGATCATTAATCTTCACCATGCAAGGATCAACGCTGTATCAGAATACGATGAGACTGTTTTCACAGTGATATTTGATATTATATAACCTTCTGAAGAGACAGGGTTCATTACCTTTTTTTGCGCTGAGAACAGATATTCACGATAAAAACCATACTGCTGGTCACAAAAGGTATAATGTGTAAAAAATGTCTGAATAAAAGAGTTCCGGAATTTTTCTCTTCTGCTATACTTTGTATGCCCAAACCAACGAAAAAAAGTGAGATCAGAAGCAGGACAAGCTGTATTTTCCAATGTATTCTTATCATGGGACAAATCTTTAATGATCAGATGCTCTGCTAAAAACTGTTGTTCCTATACTTGCAGCAATCACACAGGCAATAGAAATCCACTGTAAAAAAGATAATTTTTCAGCAAGGAAAACCAATCCTGAAAGTGCCGCAAATGCAGGTTCCAGACTCATCAGAATACTGAAAGTTTTAGCCGGAAGTCTTTTCAAAGCCATAATTTCCAAAGAAAACGGCAAGGCACTTGAAAGAATAGCCACACCAAGACCTTTCACAAAAATAGCCGGGGTCAGGTTGAAAACAGCACCATCCCATATTGTAAAAGGAATAATTACCAGACTCGCAAATATCATTCCTGTCGTTACAGCATCCTTTCCGTCCATTATTTTAGAAACCTTCCCTCCCATTATGATATAAACAGCCCAGAACATTCCAGCCAGAAAAGCCAATCCAAGACCTATTAAATCTACATGGTCATTATGCCACGGAACGATCAGTAAGATTCCCGCACAAGCCAGCAAAGCCCATACTACATCCAGCAGCTTACGGGATAAAGCCAATGCAAGAAATAAGGGCCCCGCAAATTCCACAGTCACGGCCAGCCCCAATGGAATCCTTTGAATAGCCATATAAAAAATAAGGTTCATTGCTGCCAGCCCGATTCCGTATATGGCACAATATTGCCACTTCTGTCTGTTAAATGTTAAAAATTTCGGACGGTTAATCAAAGTAAGCAGCACCGCTGAAAGTACAATCCTTAAAGTAACAGTACCAACAGCTCCTATAGCCGGAAAAAGCTGCTTCGCAATGGACGCCCCTCCCTGCACACAGATAATCGCCAAAAGTGTAGCCGGTATTGCTATATTTGATTTTTTCATGTCTAAATATATCATTCAAAAAATTCCGGAAAGAAGTTTCCGGGATAAATAAACTCTTATTTTATATTGTCAATCATGAAATTTATCATATAAAATAACTGACACCAAATGTATTGATTTTTTAGCTTTTGTAATGGGTACAGTTTTCACTTATCAGTAAGACTTAATAAATAATTATTTTTTATTGCTTTCCTAATGCTCCAAACAAGAATTTATTTTCTCTAATAATTTTCTAATCATATTCTAAAGCTTTTCTAACTGCATAAAACTCCGGCTCTATTTACTTTTGCACAGTAAAAAATAAAGCATATGGACTCAGATCCCTACAGTCATTATCAATCTTAAAAGCTTTAGTTGTACCCACTTTTCCCGTACAGCTGAAAAGCTTTATAAAAACAGGAAAAGTTATGAATACCTTTGAATTCACCCTTCGTTTACTGACTGCGTTCTGCCTGGGAGCCGGCATTGGCTTCGAAAGACAATGGCGTAAAAAGAATGCAGGTCTCCGTACCAACACTCTTGTATGCCTCGGCTCTGCAGCTTTCGTATTGATAGCCATCAGAATTGGTGGTGATGCAGCCGGAAGAATTACCTCTTATATTGTCAGCGGAATCGGTTTTCTCGGCGGTGGCGTTATTATGAAAGACGGCCTTACCGTGAGAGGGCTCAATACGGCAGCCACATTATGGTGCTCTGCAGCCATAGGTGCATTGTGTGCACTCGGATATCCTAAAGAAGCCCTTATTACAGTTTTCTTCATCATCTCCACCAATATATTCCTGAGACCCACTTTATCCTCCAAAAAAGAAGCAAGGAGCAAAAAACTGCTCAACACCAGGAAAAACAATACAGAAAAAATAAAAATCAGCAAAAGCACTCAATTGTTTTAAGAACATGAAAAAAATAATCTTAAGCAGTATAATTCTCTTTGCAGCCTCCTGTAAGGACAATATACCTCAGCAAAGCAACGAACAGGAAATAATGATTCAGGATAATCAGGTCACAATCCCGGAAAACAATCCTGTATTCAAAAAAATTAAAATGCAGACCGTAACGGAGCAGGAACACAGCAACGGTATTATTTCAGCAGGAACAATTCAGGTCATTCCCAATCATTATGCAGAAATTGCAAGTCCCTTTTCCGGAAGAATTACCAAATCCTTTATTCAGCTTGGACAGAATGTTTCTGCCGGAAGCCCGCTTTTTGAAATTCTTTCTTCCGATTATTTTTCAGTTCAGAAGAATTATACAGATGCTGTGAATGATGTACAGCTTGCAGAAAAAAATTACAGACGCCAGCAGGATCTGGTCAGACACGGAGTAGGCATTCAAAAAGAGCTGGATGAAGCGGAAACCGATTTTAAAAATAAAAGAACATCTCTTTCCAATGCTTCTTCAGCCTTAAAGGTATATAACAGCAAAGGCGGAGGTATAGGAAGTCCGCTTGTAGTAAGAGCTCCCATTAACGGAGAAATTATTTCCAACAGAATTGTAAACGGCCAATATCTGAAGGGAGATGCAGATCCGGTGATAATGATCGCCGAATTATCAAAAGTCTGGATTTCGGGTGATGTAAAGGAAAAGGACATCCGCTTTGTCAACACAGGAGATCAGGTTACCGTAAAAGTAAGTGCCTATCCTGACAGAAATATTACCGGAAAAGTATATCACATCAATGAAGTGGTAGATGAAAACACCCGAAGCATCAAAGTCCTTATTGAATGTGATAACCCAGGCCGGAAACTAAAGCCGGGAATGTACGCTACAGTTAATTTTTCAACAGTTCCTGAAAAAGCCGTGATGATTCCCGTATCAGCCTTAATGCAGCAGGACAGCTCTCAATATGTGTGGGTAAAAACCGGTAAGAACCAGTTTGCCAAACGTTTTGTGACAACAGGAGAAACCAATCAGGAAACAGTAAGAATCACAGCAGGCTTAAAGCCCGGAGAAATCATCATGACTGAAGGCGGAATTTATATGCCGATGTGAAATAATGTAAATGAAAATTATGAAGAAATTACTTACACTCTCTATACAGAAGAGATGGCTGATGCTTGCCCTCTTCCTTTTACTGGGATTCTTCGGATATTATTCCTGGACCAGATTATCCATAGAAGCCTATCCCGATATTGCAGATGTAACTTCCCAGGTAGTCACACAGGTTCCGGGGCTGGCCGCTGAAGAAGTAGAACAGCAGATCACCATTCCTTTGGAAAGATCACTGAACGGACTTCCCGGAATGCATGTGATGAGAAGCAAAAGTACCTTCGGGCTTTCCATTATCACTATGGTTTTTGATGATGGAATTGATGATTACTGGGCACGGCAGCGTATTCAGGAAAGACTGACGGATGTAGAGCTTCCTTATAATGCACAGCCCGGCCTAGATCCCCTCACCTCTCCCATCGGCGAAGTGTACCGTTATATTATAGAAAGCAATAACCACAGTCTGCGGGAATTGACGGATTTACAAAAATTTGTCATTATTCCCCGTATCAAACAGGTTTCCGGGATTGCTGATGTTACCAATTTCGGAGGGATAACCACCCAGTTCCAGATCGAGCTGGATCCTCATAAGCTTGAACAGTATGGACTTTCACTTTCAGAAGTAACTGAAACCATTTCCAAAAATAATGTAAGTGCCGGAGGAAGTATGCTTCCCCGCGGAAACCTGGCCTATGTCATCCGTGGAATAGGATTGGTAAAAGATTTAAATGACCTTGGAAAAATTGTAGTCAAAACCCAAAACGGCGTTCCTGTTTTTTTAAATGATGTAGGAAACCTGAAATACGGGAACCTGGAAAGAAAAGGAATTCTCGGCTATACCGACAGAAAACGTAATTATTCTGAAAGTGTGGAAGGAATTGTGCTTTTATTAAGGGGACAAAATCCCTCGCAAGTGCTGGCAGGTGTACATGAAGCCATTGAAGAACTGAATAACGAAACACTTCCTCCCGGCGTAAAAATTCATCCTTTTCTGGACAGAACAGATCTTGTAAAAACAACGCTTACCACAGTTTCTCATACCCTTACCGAAGGTATTGTACTGGTTATTATTATCCTGATTGTATTTCTGGGAAGCTGGCGCGGAGCATTGCTGGTAGCAATCACCATTCCGCTTTCTTTATTATTTGCTTTTATATTAATGCATTTTACTGACATTCCAGCCAATCTGCTTTCACTCGGAGCCATTGATTTCGGAATCATTGTGGATGGAGCCATCGTTATGCTGGAAACCATTCTGAAGAAACGGGAAGAGAATCCGGAAGAAGCACTGGAAGAAAAAACCATTACTCAAAGGGTGATTGAAGTAGCCAAGCCTATTTTCTTTTCAACAATTATTATCATCACCGCTTATCTGCCCTTGTTTGCTTTTGAACGGGTAGAGAAAAAACTGTTTACCCCCATGGCTTTTACTGTAGGATATGCCCTGTTAGGTGCGCTCGCTGTAGCATTACTTCTGATCCCGGGATTAGCGTATGTTATCTACCGCAAACCACAAAAGATCTATCATAACAAATGGCTGGAAAAACTCGCTGCTGCCTATGGGAAAAGAATAGAAAGAATAATGCAGGCTCCCAAAAGGGTTATTATTCCGATCATTATTGTATTGATATCCTCCGGAATTCTGTCTTACACCGTAGGAAAAGATTTTCTTCCGGAGCTGGATGAAGGTTCTATCTGGCTGCAGGTACAGCTGCCACCGGGAATATCCCTTGCCAAATCGAAAGAAATGAGTGACACCCTGCGGGTCCGTACCCTGAAACATTCAGAAATCACTTATATGATGGTACAGGCGGGCCGGAATGATGATGGTACAGATCCGTGGACAGCCTCTCATTTCGAGGTTTCCATTGGAATAAAACCTTACAGCGAATGGCCTTCCGGGAAAACAAAAGCAGACCTCATCAGAGAACTTGCGGCAGATTATAAAGACATGCCGGGATTCACGGTAGGCTTTTCACAACCTATGATTGACGGAGTAATGGATAAAATCTCCGGAGCGCACAGTGAGCTGGTGGTAAAAGTATATGGAGAAGACTTTAAAGAAACCAGGCGTATTGCAGAAGATGTTTTGTCTACCTTGAATAGAATTCCAGGGTCGGCAGACCTTGCCATTGATCAGGAGCCGCCGTTACCCCAGCTGCAGATCATGGCGGACAGGGATAAGATTGCTCAGTATGGTCTGAATGTAGCAGATGTTGCCGGCCTTATTGAAGTGGCATTGGGAGGAAAAGCCATTTCCCAGATTTTTATCGGCAATAAAGTGTATGATATTTCCTGCCGTTACCCAGAAAGCAGCCGCGATACTCCGGATAAAATCGGAAACCTGATGCTGACCTCAGCTTCCGGAGCCAAAATACCACTGTCTCAGGTAGCAGAAGTGAAATTAAGTACGGGCGAAAGTACTATTACCAGAGAAATGAACAAACGGCATCTTACGGTAAAGCTTAACCTGAGGGGTACCGATCTTTCTTCATTCCTGAAAGAAGCCCGGGTTACAATTGAAAAAGATGTACAATACGATCACGAAAAATACCAGATCAAATGGGGCGGACAGTTTGAAAACCAAAACAGGGCTTATTCAAGACTTGCATTTATTGTTCCGTTCGCACTGGCCATTATGTTTCTGTTACTGTATGGTGCATTTGGAGATTTCAGGCAGGCTTTGGTCCTGATGTCTATTGTCCCGCTGGCATTATTTGGCGGAATGCTGGCACTTAATATCCGGGGAATGTCCCTGAACGTCTCTTCAGCGGTAGGATTTATTGCCTTATTCGGAGTTGCGATCCAGAACGGTGTGATTATGATTTCTCACATCAACGATCTGCGTAAGCAAGGATATGAACTGAAAAAGGCCGCCATCAAAGGGGCAAAAGACCGTTTCAGACCTGTACTGATGACTGCTACGGTTGCTGTAATCGGATTATTTCCGGCATCATTGGCCACAGGAATCGGTTCTGATGTACAGCGCCCACTGGCAACTGTCATTGTTTACGGACTGATGTTCTCCACTGTTTTAACCCTATTTGTACTGCCGGCGATATATTTTATGGCTGAATCCAGAAACGAAAAACAAAATCTAGAATCAGATGAAAATTAGAGTTCACTTTATCATAGTATCCGTCGTATTGCTCAGCATCACAGGTATGAAAGCGCAGGAAAAAGAACTTTTGCCGTTTGAAGAATACCTGAGTCTTGTTGGAAGTCAAAATCTAGGCTATGCTTCCCAGAAATACAATGTAAGTATGGCTGAAGCTGCTATCCAGACCGCCCATATGTTTCCTGATCCTCAATTGGAAACGGAAACCACCAATAACGGTGTGAATCAAAATATGGGGTATGTGTACGGGGCATCACTCGGCTGGACACTTGAGCTTGGCGGTAAAAGAAAAGCCAGGGTCAATCTGGCCAGAAACCAATCTGAGCTGAGCAAACTACAATTGCAGGATTTCTTCAGGAACCTTCGTGCAGATGCCAGCTTAGGGTATATTGATGCTTTAAAGTCCAGGGCTTTGCTTGAAGTACAGCAGGATTCTTATAAAAACATGCAGCAGCTTGCAAAGTCCGACAGTATCCGCTACAGATTGGGAACCATATCACTCGTGACTTCCAAACAAAGTAAGCTGGAAGCAGCTTCTTTACTCAATGAAGTATATCAGGCTGAAAGTGCAGAACAGCAGGCCCTCACCAGTTTATCTGTATTTCTGGGGGACAGCAAAATTGTGAACAGAGAGGTTGCCGGAAATTTTAATGCCTTCAACAGGGATTTGAGTATTGATGACCTGATTCTCCAGGCCTTGAATGAAAGAGCTGACTTATTAGCCGCCAGACAAAATACCGAGGTTGCCAAAAGCCAGATCAGTCTTGAAAAAGCCAGCCGTGTCATAGACCTTGGCATCAGTGCAGGGGCAGAACGCCACACAGAAGCCATCAACGAAGTTGCACCTTCCCCAACTGTAAATGCAGTAAAAATAGGCATTAGCATTCCCCTGAAATTTTCCAACAAAGGAAATGCAGGCTTGAAAATAGCCGAAATGGCCCATTCTCAGGCAGAAATTGAATATAAACAGATAGAGCAAGGGATAAAAGCAGAAGTAATGCAGGCCTATCAGCAGTACACAGCCACCCAGAAACAGCTCAGACAATTCCACAATGGAATGCTTACGGAAGCCCAAAGCATTCTGGAAGGAATCATTTACAGCTATAAAAGAGGAGAAAGCTCTATCCTTGAAGTCCTGAATGCCCAGAGAACCTATAACAATGTAAGGAAAGACTATTATCAGGCTCTTGCAGATAATGCATCCGCTTTGATTGAGCTTGAACGTAAAGCGGGAATCTGGGATATTCATTTTTAACCGGAAGGAAGCTGGAGGATGGAAGTTTACGAAAGCCGATGAATAAATACACATCATTTAATTAATTTTTTAATCTACAATACATACCATCAAACGACAAACATTGATTCTAAAAGCACAACTATAACTTCCAGCTTCAAACTTCCAGCATAAAGAAAGCCCTGAAATCAAATAGATTTCAGGGCCTTTTTTATCTTTTATACTGAGATTCATAAATTCCGATCCAGTCGTCGGGAGTCATTTTCTTACTAAGCTCAGCGAGCAGTTCAAAAGGGATATCTTCTACTTTTTTAAAGCGGATACAGGATTTACCCATATCCAGCTTCTTTTTGGAATGTTTTGGATATTCTGCCACAAACCAATCGAGAAGTTCCGGTTTCGAATAAAGCCCCATATGGTAAAGCGCTATAAAATTCTTCTGGGAAGCCAGATTAATGAACGGCAGCGGGGTTCCGGGTGCACAATGATATCCTGCAGGAAATGTTGCCAAAGGAACTACCCAGCCTATCATTCCATAATTTGTAGCTTCTTCGAAACCTTTTGGAAGATTGTCATTCACTGTATCAAAAAGTTTTTTAAAAGCCTTTTGTCTTTCTTCAGGAATTTTTGAGATATAATCTTCTATGGAAACTGACTGAATCTGCATATTTTAAATTTTTTCTAAAATACAATTATTTTATAAAATTATAGACATTGAACATCTGAACATCCTTACTGCTCTTTTGAAGGAACATCATTTTATTGACATTCGGAACATACTGAATCATATTTCCATCTGCGAAGCCATAGTTCTGGAAAAAGTTTCTCCCTTTATAATCAAGGCTTACTTCCTGAGGTTTCAGATTGGCAAAATCAAAAACTTTCATAGAAAATCCTGTATTCCCGAATGCTCCTTTCGGATAGAATGCAGAAATATAAAGTTTCTCCCCGGCATCAACAATATGAATTCTTTTTCCTGTAGAAGTTCCCGCAGCCACAAACTGCTTTACCTCACCTTCCTTATTAAACTTGATCAGCATTCCGGCATCCAGGGAATATACAGGATCAGGGAAACGGTTCATTGCTGTAGGCATCGGTCTTGTTACTGTCTCCTGCTGTACAGCCATTAAAGTTTCATCTCCTTTTACAATCGTTTTGATGACCTTTACATCACTCATATCTTTGCTTCCGGCTAAATTGGTATTGCTGATCACTGCTTTTCCGGATTTCATATCATAAAACATTACTGTTCCGAAGGTACTTGCACCAATGGTAACCGCAGCGTTTTTTCTCCCAAATGTCACCAGATAATCGCTGTCATTTTTACTGAATGCATATAACTTTTCAGGAATATATTTATCATCAAACGGAAGGTCTTTATCCTCAGTATTCGAAACAAGTTCCAGCTTATAAGATTCCTTCCAGCCTGCTGCTTTTCTCAGCACAACAATTTTCGCGGAGTTAGTCAGCGTCAAAGACTTTTCAACATAATCATTACTTAATGTGATTTCTTTATTCCAAACCGGAGAAAGTGTTCTCAGATCCAGGACCAGAACATCATTCACATTATCTGTTTTTTTGTTGGCATACCTGTCATTGAAGATTGCTGCATATTTACCGTTTTCTGAAAAAAGAACATAAGTGGTTCCTGATTTGTTGGTAGATTCGATGCTGTATTTTGCAATGCTTTTGGTGGTAAAAGTACCTTCTTTTTTACTGAAAACATGCTGAAATATTTCCTTCCTGTTTTCTTTTCCGAAATACTCTTCCGTAAATGCTACAAATTTATCCTCATCAATCTGCTGTGAGCCAAGGTAGTTGTGAAGTACACCATTTGTTTTGTTGGCATAATCTTTCACATAAGTATCCACAAGGCTTCCGTTCTGATCCAGTTTTCTCATCAGTAATTTCTTATGCGGGAAAACATTTCTCATCAGTCCGTCAATATTGATGGCACTGAACATATAAGAGTTGTAATCATCTGCCAGTACCAGCTGATCATCCGTTTCAAGATTGGCGTCCACTGTGAACTTTGTTCCCTCAGTCACTTTTGTCTGTGCATAACTATACACAGAAGCTGTCATTAATGCCGAAGCAATAATCCGTTTAATCATATTGTTTTCTTTAGTTATTATAAATTTTTTCTTCCAATCTTTTCAGTTCAAGATTGGCATCGTAGGACAATTTAATATCTACTAAATGTTCCTGCAACTCATTTAAGTATTTCTCTGCTTCCTGGTAATTACCCAAAGCAATATTCAATCTGATCAGGTTAAAATAAAGGTATTCCCCGATCTTTTGGTTGTAAACGGCCTTTTTATCATTGTAATTCACTTTTGTCAAAGCGGTTTTCCAAAGATCAACTCCTTTCTGCATATTTTCCATGGCTACTTTATTCGGGGCGTAGTCTGACTTTGCCTGAAGTTTTTTCAGATTAGTTGTGACGTAGATATATGCTTTTTCCAGGTCATCGTATTCTCCTTTGTTCTTTACCGTCGCCAGAGTCACCGTAGAATTGAGGGTCTGATAACCGAAATTTTCATTAATGATATTCCTTGTACGGTCCATCGTTCTCTGAAGATATCTTTTTTCCTGGGCATTCAGGTTGATTTCATTAGTCGGAACACTTGCTACTTCAGTAAAATCCGAGAAATACGTTTTATCCAGTTTTACTGCACCGCCTTGTTTTGCAACGATTCTTGTAGGCTGATTCGCAAAAGTTTTTCCCTGGTTGTCCTGAAAGTTTGTTCTTTCCATTTCGATCATGATGTCAAGATAATTTCCGCCTTTTGAAAACCCCGTCACATCCATTTGTGATGCCAGAATTTTGTTATCCACAATCAAAGCGTCTCTCAGATCAGGCTGTTGGTAAACCGGCATTGGAGGAATATTAAGAATGGGTCTTGAAGGTAATCTCAATACGGGGGCTCCGTTGGTTGCAGCAATTTTTTCTACTGCGGATAATTTATTGTATTCTGCAGATTCCAGCTTGTATTTCTCCTGCAGTTTTTTTACCTCAGCATCGTAGTCTTTTAATCTTTCCTGATGTTCGTACTTGGCATTTTCAACATTCGTCTGATAATTGTCCACCTTTCTCTGATAATCTTCTTTTGAAATTCTTATCACATCATCTTTTGTAATATTATAGGGTGATTTTACTGTAATCGTGTAATTTCTGTTGGAAAGATCCGTAGGAAAAACCGGCTCTTTTAAAAGCTGGAAGCTGATCATTTCTTTATCAATTCGCTGAGCCTGGGAAAATCCGGAATAAAATAATGGTATTAAAAAAAGTAGTTTAAATTTATTCATGGTTGTTGTAGTTTTCGGCACAAATGTATAATAATTTTATGAACATTTCCGATAATAATTTTTCCAGTTATTATGTGAAAAAGCCATTAAAAAGGCAGCCACACGAATGCAACTGCCTACAGAAATTATTAACTCAAAAAATTTTATTTCTTAATGGCTTTCACTGTTGATTTTGAGCCATCTTTAAAGTTCATTGTCACTAAATACAAACCAGCATTCAAATCTCCTAACTGAAGCTCTGTAGTCGGATTATCAATAGTTTTAACCACTCTTCCCGCTACATCCGTAACTGTTACAGATTTCACATCTTTGATATCCGCAATATGCAGAACATCTTTGAAAGGATTAGGATATACATTGACTTCTTTTTTCTTAACAGATGTTTCAGCTGTACTTAAATTGGACTGAGTAAGGGAGAAATCATCAAATCCCATATAATATGGCGCCGTTGTTGTATTCAAAGCCTTAATTCCAAATGAGTAATCACCGGTAGACGTTGGGGTATACGAAACAGTAACTTTAGTATATTCAGTACTGTTACCTCCTCCTGTTGCTGTTTGATCAGAAGTGATAAATGTCGTTAAACTGGTTGCACCGGCAGCAGTTTGTCCATTATTTACCAACACTTCATTCTGCCAGCCTGCATAGCCGTCTCCTACCCAATAGAATGAGAATTCATATGAAGTTCCTGCAGTTAAAGTAAATGTAGGTGTCCATAAATAAGCGGCATTGCTATATGGATAATAGATTGTCAGATAATTTGGAGCAGATTTAGGGTCATTATAAGCTTGCTGGGAAGCATTTGCTGAAGTAAAATTATAGCTGGATGAACTTCCTCCCGGAGTTTGTTTCCAGCATCCTGGAATGATAGCAGAGCCTATATTCGTCATTGCATCAAAATTTTCGCTCCAAGGCAGTGTAGTTACCGGAAGACAAGTAGTTGTAAATGATACAGGAACTTCAGTCCAGATGCTCTTATCAGTTGCGCTGCAGCTGGATCTCACCCATGCATAATAGGTTGTGGATGGCTGTAATGTGCTTATCGGTGCAGAAGTTGTTGTAGACGTTGCAGAGTTTGCAGCATTTAAAACAGTGGAAGCATCCGGTGCGGTATTGCTTGTACTGTAATACACCTCATATCCGCCTGCAGGAACTGAAGATGGTGCTGTCCATCCGATTGTTGCTGAATTTGAATTCACGTTGGATGATGTAACGGCAGTCGGTTCAAGGCAGGAAGGAATATTCTGAACAGAAATATTATCAATATAAATAGAACGGTAGGTACCTCCTAAACCATGTTTAAATGCCAACTGCAAATCGGAACCCGCAGGAATATTAACCGTATATTGTGTGTGAGTAGATGTCAAAGCAATAGGGGAACCAATTTGGGTAAAAGAAGCCGGGTCTGCAGGATTCGATAGAGTACCTATCAATAATGGAGTCCCTGTTGTTCCCGTTTTTGCATAAAATCTCACACGTTTCGTTCCGTCTGAAAGGTTGATCGTTGGAGGTGTAACCAACATCTGGCTTCCTGTAGTAGCGCTTGAATTATATAGATAATAAGCATTAGGTGCTGAATAGTTACTTGATGTAGTTACATATCCATAGCCTGCAAATGATGCACTTTCCAGATATGCCCAGCAGCTTGGAGTATTGTTGTTGGTGCTGGAGCCGGTACTTGTCGTATCAAAGTTTTCTGTATAAGGAACGGTGAAAGTAGAACATGCTGTTTTAAATGTTCCTGCAAAAGACCATACACTTTGGCCGGTTGCGGTATTACAGTTGGATCTTACCCAATAATAATAGGTCGTATTGGAATTAAGACTTCCTATCGTTGTGCTTGTTCCCGTTACTCCCGGATAAGTAGGTGTTACTGAGCTTGCCGGTGTTGTGTTTGAAGTACTGTGGTATACATCATAACTGGCAGCATTACCTGTCCATGAAACTAAAGCAGAGTTGGCCGTGATTCCTGAAACTGCCTGCAATACAGGAGGCATACAATCCGAATAAGCATCTACTGAAAAAGCAAAAATATTCGGGATGCCTGAACCACTTGCTTTGGTTACCGTTACACTTTGTATCAGCTTCGCCTGGTTGGCAGCATCTATTGCCAGTTCACTTTGATATAATCTTGGATTGGTCCCGCCTTCAGGAGAAGGAACATCATCACCCGCAGCAGGAGTAGCTCCCGGCTTTTTAATCCTTCCGATTCCCTGTATGGCAAAATTGGAACCTCCGTACCAGTCTGCAAGACTGACACTAGAAAACGCCTGCGAACTGCCATCAGTAAAGTTCACCACTACACTTACCGTTGAACTTCCACTTCCGCTTACGGCAAGCATATACAGTTTAGTGGCGGCTTTCGGTGCCGTAAATGTCAGAGTTCCGTTATCATTGATTGCAGCCAGCCTTAACGAATTGTTGGCATTCAAATTTGCCAACTGGAAGCTCAGGCCCGGAGTGGTTCCCACCACAGAATTAATAACCCCATCCACAGGTATACCATACGTAATGGCAGGACTTGTGGAAGTCAGTTGAAAATCTTTAGCTACAAAAGCGTAAGAAACTCCATCTACGTCATTGTTTGTAGTAACTGATGAAGAACCTATCCCGTTGGCAATCACATCAGCAGTAAAGCCCGAGGAAACCGGCATAGTTTGATAATTCTGAGCCATCATTGCAGAGGCTGAAAACAGAGCAATAGCAGGTACCACTCTAGAAAATAAATTTATTACCATTTTAATCACATTTATGGCGAAATTAAGGAAAAATAACAATACGG
Source organism: Chryseobacterium amylolyticum (assembly GCF_051011775.1). Classification (NCBI taxonomy): domain Bacteria; kingdom Pseudomonadati; phylum Bacteroidota; class Flavobacteriia; order Flavobacteriales; family Weeksellaceae; genus Chryseobacterium; species Chryseobacterium amylolyticum. The sequence continues at coordinate 457,178 of NZ_JBPCHX010000002.1, read as the reverse complement.
AAATATTATTTTTAACAAAATCATAACATTTCTTTAAAACACATACAAAATCAATATTGAAAACTACCATTATAACTGAATTTTTCGAAGAACATAAAAGCTCAGGGAATATTTTCTTGTTGACTCATAATTTTATTATTGAGAAATTAAATCCTATTTTTGTCATACAAATTTTTTGAACAATGCCGAATATTTCAAACAGAGCACTGCATATGCCGCCATCGCCGGTAAGAAAACTGGTTCCCTTTGCTTTACAAGCGAAACAGAAAGGAATAAAAGTATATCACCTTAATATCGGACAGCCTGATATTGAAACTCCGGAAACAGCTTTAAATGCTTTAAAAAACATCGATTTAAAAGTATTGGAATATGCGCTTTCTGAAGGTAATATCGAGTACAGAAAAGCCCTTACTGAATATTATCATTCATTAGGCTTCTCAGACCTTACTCCTGATAACTTTATTGTTACCAACGGAGGTTCTGAAGCTCTCAATTTTGCGATCTCCACTTTATGTGACGAAGGTGATGAAGTGATTATTCCTGAGCCTTACTATGCTAACTACAATGGATTTACCAGCACATTTGATGTAAACGTAGTAGCTGTACCTTCTACTATTGATACAGGTTTTGCTTTGCCTCCTGTAGAGGAATTTGAGAAAAAAATTACAGAAAAAACAAGAGCAATCATTATCTGCAACCCTGGAAATCCTACCGGATATCTTTATACCCGTGAAGAGCTTCAGAAACTGGCAGAAATTGCTTTAAAATATGATATTGTAATCATTTCTGATGAAGTATACAGAGAATATGTATACGATGGAAAGCAGCAGATCTCAATGCTTGAGTTCCCGGAATTAGCTGAAAACTGTATCATCATCGATTCTGAATCCAAGCGCTATTCGATGTGTGGAGTAAGAATAGGATGTATGGTTACCCGCTCCAGCAAAATCCGTAATGCAGCGATGCTTTTTGCCCAGGCAAGACTAAGCCCTGTTCTTTTGGGACAGATTGCAGCAACAGCGGCACACCAGAACGACGGACCTTATATCAGAGCGGTAAGAGAAGAATATACCCACAGAAGAAATGTATTGGTAGATCTTTTAAATGCGATTCCTGGCGTGATCTGTCCTAAGCCAAGAGGAGCTTTCTACTGTGTTGCCGAACTTCCGGTAGATGATACTGAAAAATTTGCCCAGTGGCTTCTTGAAAAATATTCTCTTAATAATGAAACCATTATGGTTGCACCAGCCGGAGGATTCTACAGCAATCCTGAACTGGGAAAAAAGCAGGTAAGAATTGCCTACGTTTTGAAAGAAGAAGATTTAAAAAGAAGTGCTGAAATTCTTAAAGAAGCTTTAAAGAAGTACAGAGAAGAATTCAGCCTGTAAAATATAACTTATGCCGACAACAAAAAAACGCTGTCTGAAAATCCTGTTTTCGATTCTTTTGCTGTCGGCATTGTTTTCCTGTGATTCAAAAAAAACAGAATCGTACGGTTCCCATAAAAACCCATACGAAATTACATTTGTCAGTGTATCGGAAATCGGAGGGAATCTCGGAAGTTACCGAATTATCAAAGCCACAGGAGATTCTGTTTTTGCTGAAAAGGGAATGACAGCCAATCAAACTCATAAAAAATGGTCATCTGCCATTAATGCAAGAACCTGGAAAAAGCTTATATCATCAGTCAATATCACAGATCTCGACCACATAAAAAGCTCTCCCAGCCGACAGTCTGTAGATGGGATAGATGAGACGTTCCAGATCAGGACTCCCAAAAAATCACATATCTATGTGAACGCTTATGCAGACACCTTACATTACAAGCAGTTACAACAGCTTAAAGAACAACTAGACAAAATTCTTCCCAAAGAATACCAATAAAATATGCAGGAAAATTTTTCATTAAAACCTTATAACACATTTGGTGTTGATGCCCGGGCCCGGTATTTTACTGAAGTCAATACGATTGATGAATTAAAAGAAGCGCTTATTTTCGCAAAAAGCCAATCTCTTCAACTTCTGTTTTTAGGAGGCGGAAGCAATATTTTACTGACTAAAGACTTTGAAGGCCTTGCCATAAGATTAAATTTAAAAGGAATTTCCGAGGAAAGTATTAATGAAAATGAAGTATTGGTAACCGCAAAAGCAGGTGAAAACTGGCATGAATTTGTGATGTATTGCCTGGAAAAGAATTACGGCGGACTGGAAAATCTTTCATTGATTCCCGGAAATGTCGGCACCTCTCCGATGCAGAATATCGGAGCTTACGGAACGGAAATCAAAGATATCTTTGTCAGCTGTCAGGTATTGGATCTGGAGAATCTTGAACTGAGAACTTTCAATCTTGAACAATGCAGGTTTGGTTACAGGGATTCTATTTTCAAACAGGAAGGAAAAGGCAGATATGTTATTCTGGAGGTTACGTTTAAACTCACCCGAAAAGATCACCATATCAAAACGGAATATGGTGCCATCACATCCGAACTGGAAAACCTTGGCATTAAAAATCCGACTATTCAGGATGTTTCCAAGGCAGTCATCAATATCAGACAAAGCAAATTACCGGATCCTAAAGAAATCGGGAATGCCGGAAGCTTTTTCAAAAATCCAACCATTCCCCTGGCTCAGTTTGAAGCATTGAAACAGAAATTTGAAAATATCCAGGGCTATCCAAACGGAGATATGGTAAAAGTTCCTGCCGGATGGCTGATTGAGCAGTGCGGATGGAAAGGAAAACAGATCGGAAATGTTGCTTCACATAAATTACAGTCCCTGGTGATCATCAATGCAACAGGAAACGCTACAGGAAAAGAAGTTTTTGATTTTTCTACGGAAATTATTAATTCTGTAAAGGAAAAATTCGGGATAGAGCTTGAGCGGGAAGTAAATATTATTTAATTTAAAATACATAAAGGCTGATCCCTATGATTTCAGTCTTTTTTATTTCTTAATGATCTGTAAGTATCGAATATTTTAAAGTCTCAGGGATTTATGCAATATATTTTCGCACGGATTTCGCAGATGATACAGATCTTTATGATATTACTTTTATTTTGCTCCTGCTGAAAAATCTTCAATTTTCCTGCGCCTTAAAACAGCATTTTATTCAAAATCTTTGCGTCTTTGCGTTTTCCAACCAACAATTAATTCAGAATCAATCATATCCAGTCTCCGGAAAATCATTATTTTAGCTGAAAATTTACAATCCGTAATGAAAATAGCGATTCTTGGAGCCGGAAATATGGGACTTTCTTTTTCAAAGTCATTTCTGAAATACGAACTGATCAAACCTGAACACCTTCATCTGATTATCAGAAATCAGGAAAAAATTTCCAGAATAGCTGAAGAATTCCCCAAATCTAAAATTTCCATTTTCGAAGAAGTAAAAGAGATTGATGCGGATTTAATCATCATTGCTGTAAAACCTCAGGATTTCCAGAGGGTTGCACAAAATATTCAGTTTACTTTAAAAGAAAACCAGATGGTTCTATCCATCATGGCCGGAATTAATATTGAAAAAATCCAAACCCTGCTGAATCATCCGCTGGTCGTAAGAGCCATGCCGAACTCTCCTACCCTTCTGGGAATGGGAATTACCGGGTATACCGCTGCCAACGGAATTTCTTTCAGCCAGTTAATCAATATTGAAAGACTGTTGAACAGTACCGGAAGATCAGTTTATCTGGAAGATGAAGAGCTTCTGGATGGTGTTACCGCACTTTCAGGAAGCGGCCCTGCCTATTTTTATTATATCATTGATGCCATGATCAAGGCAGGTATTGAAATGGGTATTGAAGAAAACCTTTCCAAACTTTTTGTAAAGCAGACCATGCTGGGCGCTTATCATTTAATCAATAACTCAGAAAAAAATCTTGAAGAACTGATTAAAGATGTTGCATCCAAAGGAGGAACTACCGAAGCGGCTTTAAAAACTTATGAAGAAAACAACCTCAAAGAAATTCTGAAACAGGGAATTCTGAATGCTGAAAAACGGGCCAAAGAACTTAACCGTTAAATTTCCTCTCAATAAATCCGCACAGCAGCCAGCCTGTATAGACCCCGGAAGTATTCAGGATGATATCGTCTACCTCAAATATTCCCATTCTTGTAAAGTATTGAAGCGCTTCAACGATAACAATACATGAGATAAAACCAAATACCAGAGGCTTCAGTTTTTTCAGTTCAGGAATCATCCATCCCAGAAATCCAAAAGGAATAAACATGATAATATTTCCCAGAACAATCTTCACTACATCTATGGTCTTATGAGGCCCCTGGATAAATTTTACGGTGGAAAAAAATGGTTCTACAGTAATAAGGTTTTCCTCGTACTGAAATCTGCCCATCCCCAAAAACATCAGGTAGAGCAGAAACAGAATATACGGAACAATAATGATTTTATATATTTTCTTTAACATTGAACTGCTAATATATTCATTTCAAAAACATTAAATTTGTGTATTAAAATAATTTAATGAAATACGTTCTGCTTACACTTATTTCAGCAATGCTGCTGTCGGTTTCATGGCCAACTTACGGGGTTCCGTTTTTTATATTTTTCGCTCTTGTTCCTCTGATGATGATGGAGCATGGAATTTCAAAATTTTCAGATTATAAAAGAAAAAGCTGGGCTGTCTTCGGATTATCTTACTTATGTTTCGTGATCTGGAATGTAGTCACTACAGGATGGCTGTATGGCTCAAAGAATCCTGATGGAAGCCACTCACTGATGGCTGTTTTATTTCCTGTACTGGTAAATTCTCTTTTATATTCTTTGGTGTTTCAATGCTACCACTGGTATAAAAATGCTCAGGGTACCTATTGGGGTTTAGGTTTTTTGATTGCCATCTGGATGAGCTTTGAAAAATTCCATTTGGGATGGGAATTAACATGGCCCTGGCTGAACCTTGGGAACGTATTCTCAGATTACCCGAAACTGATCCAGTGGTATGACACATTGGGGGCAACCGGAGGAAGCTTCTGGATTCTTTTGGTTAATGTACTGATTTTTTATACGGTAAGAACCTGGGAAGCAGGAAGAAAGAGAAAAGACCTGATTAAAAACTCGGCGGTCATTGCAGCTTTAATTGCTCTGCCGATGATTATCTCGGTCATTAAATACAATACTTTTGATGAAAAGCCATCCGGACAGGTTAATGTTCTGATGCTGCAGCCCGACCTTGATCCTTATGCTGAAAAATATTCGAAAGACAGTTTAACGATAGAACAGGATTTATTAGCGCTTGCTGAAAAAAATTCCACAGGTAAGATTGATTATTATATTGCGCCGGAAACAGCACTGCCCGGAAGAGGTTCTATTTCCGAAACAGCTTTTGAAAAGAGTTTGCTTCTCAACAATATCAGAGGATTTTTATCCAACCATCCGGGATCTGTTTTTGCAACAGGAATTTCATCACACCGTTTTTATTATAATCCTGCAGATTTACCTAAAGAAGCATACCAGGTCAATGGTGGTGTTTGGGTAAGCAGTTATAATACAGCCATTCAGCTTTCCCCTAACCAAAAAGTACAGGTTTACCACAAGGGGAAACTGGTACCGGGTGTTGAAATATTCCCTTATATGAATGTTTTAAAACCTTTGTTGGGAGATGCCATGCTGAATCTGGGTGGTACCGTGGCTTCTTTGGGAACAGATAAAGAAAGAGTGGCCTTTTCAAATCCTTACAACAAAGGAAAACTGGCACCTATTATCTGCTATGAAAGCATTTATGGTGAATTTGTAACAGATTATGTAAAAAAAGGAGCCAATTTCTTAGGAATTATGACCAACGACTCCTGGTGGGGAGTAACGGAAGGACACAAACAGCTTTTATCTTATGCTAAACTGAGAGCCATTGAAACAAGAAGGGAAATTGCCCGTGCTGCCAACAGTGGAATTTCAGCGCATATCAATGCAAAGGGAGAGGTCACTGCCGACACTTTCTATGGTGACCAGACAGCCTTATTTGCGAAGGTAAATCTGTATGATACCATGACCTTTTATACGAGAGCAGGTGACCTTCTTTCGAGGTTCTCCATATTTGCATTAGGATTCTTATTGTTTTACTACCTGATTGAATGGTTTAAAAAGAAAACAAAGAAAGCATAATTTTTAAACACGAATTGCACAAATCTTTTACCCTAATAACACAACCTGAGTTTTGAGCAATAAAAGAGAGAAAAGCCGGCTGGACGTCCGGCTTTTCTCATTGATAGAAGATAGAATTGATTCAATTACTTAATCGTAAGTTTTCTGGCGGTTATTTCGTTTTTTATCTTCAGTTTTAACAGATATACTCCTTTAGGTAAATGAGAAACATCAACAGACTGATCTCTATTTATACTGATATTAAGTTTTCTTCCATCCATTGAATATATTTCCGCTTCCGAAACTTTTTCCCCTTTGATATACACTTTATCTGATGCAGGGTTGGGATAGATAATCAGCTGTTTTTCAGATCTGATTTCTGCTGTTCCCAGAAAATTCTGTGTGGAAGCATCAGAATACGCCTTTGAAGCATCAATAGATTTTACGCTCCAGTATACATTCTGAATGGCCGGGTCAAGCTCCAGAAACCATGACGGTGTTGTCACCACATATCTGGCAATATCATGAGCTCCCTGTACAGATCCAACCGAAATTTCATAACGCAACGCATTCACCGGGGTTTTATCATCTGTTGCACCACTCCATGTAAAATTGAACCGGTTGCCGTTTTTGGTCAGATTCAATTGAGTTGGAGCCGTAGGTTTCTCATTGACCGATGTAGAAATATTTTTAAAAACTTTCGTCAGCGAAGGCAGATCAGATGCTGACCAATTAAACCCACCCAGTAAAATATCCAGGTGATGGTCATTATTAAAATCAAAAAGCTGTACCAGTCCCGGACCTCCCAGCTCAGTAATTCCGGTTACATTCCCTTCATTAAACTTATTATTGGAAATATCATACAGGTACGTTTTCACAACAGCATTGTAATTCTTGTTTCCTGAAATGATAAAGTCGTAATATCCGTCATTGTTTAAATCTCCGACACTTAATGCTACATCCGCAATATCATTCTCCGGAATTACCTGCGGCGTCAGCATACCCGTTCCGTCATTCATCAGAACAGCAAAATATCCGTCATCATTTATATCCCTTCCAATCATTACAATATCCTGGAATCCATCAGCATTAAAGTCCGCAAAATCTATTTTTCCTACTGCTACAGGAGGAAGTTCCTGTGTAGGCACAAGAATTCCATTTTGATTCATATATACTTTAGATACTGCATCTCCGTTGATATCCGACCCGATAATTACAAGATCCAGCAGATTATCATTGTTAAGATCTAACATTTTAAAGCTTCCACTCTGAGTTCCAGCCAGCCAGTTTTCTGTTACAACAAAATCATTGCCTGTATTTTTATAATAATCAAGGCTGTTTCCGAAACCTCCGCCATGCGCATATTGAGTTCCATTAAGGGCATAGTCAGGTTTTCCGTCATGATTAAAATCAAAAACTTCCAGAGAACCATAAATCTTACCAGGCAAATCCGCCTCTTTTACAAATCCCGCTCCGGTATTTCTGAACCGGTATTGCTTATAATTAACAACATCCATATAGCTGAGCCCCGTGGAAATAATATCCATCAGCCCGTCATTATTATAATCAATGAATTTAATATCTCCCAGATGTGTCACATCTCCTCCCAGTCCTGTAAACGGAAGTAATGTAGTTCCATTATTCTGATATACTTCATTATAGGTACTGTCTACATTCCCGTCACCATCAGAATCTATCGCTCCATTCATCACAATATCCAACGTACCGTTGCTATCCATATCTGCAATATCAGCCGACGAGTAATAAAAATTATTCATGCCCGTTTGCACCTCAGTAAAATTCTGAGCCATCAGGGATATGGGCAGCATAGAACAAAAAATATAAATCCTCTTCATATTATTTTTATTTAGATTAATTAAAAACAAAGATAAAATATTAAATTCTTTGGCTGAAAAAAAGTCTGTATGAAATATATCAGTACTGATTATCTGCTGTATCCCAAGGATTCTGCTATTTTAAAAATTCAATATTATTAATCAGCCACTTATTTATAAATATTTTTCAAAAGATTTGTCTATCTAAAAAATTCTTCGTTATTTTGCACTCTCAAATATTATACAAATAAGAACATCGAGATATGTCAAGAATTTGCCAAATAACAGGAAAGCGTGCAATGGTTGGTAACAACGTTTCTCACGCTAATAACAAAACGAAGCGTCGTTTTGAAATTAACTTATTAGAGAAGAAGTTTTACCTTCCAGAGCAAGATAAGCACGTAACACTGAAAGTATCAGCTCATGGATTGAGAGTGATTAACAAGATTGGAATCGAGGAAGCTATTGAAAGAGCTACTAGAAACGGATTGATTAAAAAGAATTAATAAATCATGGCAAAAAAAGGAAATAGAGTTCAAGTAATCCTTGAATGCACAGAGCACAAAGAAAGTGGTATGCCAGGAATGTCTAGATACATTTCTACAAAAAATAAAAAGAACACTACAGAAAGATTGGAATTGAAAAAATACAATCCTGTTCTTAAGAGATCTACCATTCACAAAGAAATTAAGTAATTTATAAATAATAACTTACCATGGCAAAGAAAGTAGTAGCAACCCTACAAAGCGGTCAGTCTAAAAAAATGACTAAAGTGGTGAAAATGGTTAAGTCTTCTAAATCAGGAGCTTACGTTTTCGAAGAAAAAGTAATGAATGCTGATGAAGTAGATGGTTATTTAAAAAAATAATCAGTACTTTGTTTACAATATAAAAAAACTACTCATATTTTGGGTAGTTTTTTTGTTATCTTTGTGCACCAGATTATTAATCAGTAAAGTATGAAAAAGATACTTGTTCTGGCCTGCACAGCAACTTTTCTATTTTCATTCAGTCAGAAAACAATGAATCCTGCAGAATATAAAAGTTCGCCGAAAGTTTTCGACATAAAAGGACTCTCACAATCAGTAAGCATTGACTGCGGAAGTTCCAAAATGATTTTGCTATCGGGACAGGTGCCTCTGGATCCGGAAGGGAACCTTGTGGGAAATACTATGGAAGAACAGACACAGCAGGTTTTCAAAAATATTGAAAACATTCTGAAAGAGTATGGAGCTACGGGAAAAGATATTATCAAAATGGTAATCTATACCACAGATATCAAGAAAACACCTGAATTCAGAAAAGTAAGGGATTTATATGTCAACCTTCAAAATCCTCCTGTAAGCAGCCTTGTGGAGGTGAGCAGGCTTTTCAGAGATGATGTGCTTGTAGAGGTAGAAGCCACAGCAGTGATTAAAAATAAATAAGAATAAACTAAAACTATGAGTTGGTTTAAAAATATTTTCAAAAAAGAAGAAAAAGAAACCTTAGACAAAGGGCTGGAAAAGTCCAGCCAGGGATTCTTTGAAAAAATGACGAAAGCCGTTGTCGGTAAAAGCAAAGTAGATGATGAGGTTCTGGATGACCTGGAAGAAGTACTGATTGCCTCCGACGTTGGCGCCTCTACCACTATCAAAATCATTGAAAGAATTGAAGAACGTGTTGCCAAAGATAAATATGTAGGTGTAAACGAACTGGATAAAATCCTTCGTGAAGAAATTTCAGGATTATTGCTTGAAAATCCGCATGCAGGTACAGGAAATATTGATACTTCCAAAAAGCCATATGTTATCATGGTGGTAGGAGTAAATGGAGTTGGAAAAACAACGACTATCGGAAAGCTTGCGCACCAGTTCAAATCAGAAGGTAAAAAAGTAGTTCTCGGAGCGGCAGATACCTTTAGAGCGGCGGCTGTTGATCAGCTTACGATCTGGAGTGAAAGAGTTGATGTTCCCATCGTAAAACAGGGAATGGGTTCCGATCCTGCTTCTGTAGCATTTGATACGGTACAAAGTGCGGTAGCTCAAAATGCAGATGTCGTAATTATTGATACCGCAGGAAGGCTTCACAATAAGATTAACCTGATGAACGAGCTTTCCAAGATTAAAAGAGTGATGCAGAAAGTAATTCCTGATGCACCTCATGAAATTCTATTGGTACTTGACGGTTCTACAGGACAGAATGCATTTGAACAGGCTAAGCAGTTTACAGCCGCAACAGAAGTAAACGCTTTAGCAGTAACAAAACTTGACGGAACAGCAAAAGGCGGTGTTGTAATCGGTATCTCTGACCAGTTTCAGATTCCGGTTAAATATATTGGTGTAGGCGAAAAAATGCAGGATCTGCAGCTTTTTAATGGTACGGAATTTGTAGACTCATTCTTCAAGAAAAGATGATTTATATCATGTTTTCCCTTATATTAGCAAACAAATCATTTTTAAAATATTAACACTAAAAAAATTTGCAACTATGGGAATACTAACATGGATCTTATTCGGTCTTATTGCAGGTGCTATCGCTAAAATGATCATGCCTGGGACTCAGGGAGGAGGATGGTTAATCACTATTATCCTGGGAATTCTGGGAGCATTTGTAGGAGGAGCTATAGGAGTTTACATTCTGCATTGGGGAGATGTCACTTCATTCTGGAATCCGAGAAGCTGGATTCTTTCAATCGGAGGCGCTTTAATTATCCTCTGGATTTACGGAATGGCCACAAGGAAAAGCTGATATTAACGCTGATAAAAAAATAAAATCCCGGATCTGAAATTTCAGGTCCGGGATTTTTGTATACAATATAAATTTAGTTAGTTGTTGATTCTGATCTGATACGGCATTTCCATTTTCACCTCAGACTGTAATTTTTTGTCTGTGATCTGCTGTAAAATTTCATAGTTGGATTTCCCTATTTTGTTTTTAATGATTCTTGCAGAAACATCCTCTTCATTCAGATCTTTGAAGATTTGCTCAAACGGTGACATTCTCTTAGGAAAGGCATCTACCTGATATGATTTTAATCCTGCTTTTTGCGCTGCGAATTTCACAGCATCTGTTAACGTACCAAGTTCATCTACCAATCCTATCTCTTTGGCACGAACACCACTCCATACTCTGCCTCCTCCTACATTATCGATCTGCTCAAAAGTTTTCTTTCTGTTCTGAGTCACAAAATGTACAAATCTCTTGTAAGTACCTTCCACACTTCTTGTCATCATATTAACACCATAAGGCGTTACTCCGTTTAATCCGGAATAATACATAGAGTTGGCATTGGTAGCAACAATATCTGCACGGATTCCATTTTTAGCCGCAATATCTTTATAATAAGGCATTACCCCGAAAACTCCGATAGAACCGGTAAGTGTATTTGGTTCTGAATAAATTTTATCTGCAGCCATAGCTACATAATATCCTCCTGACGCAGCATAATCCCCGAAAGAAACGATCAAAGGTTTTTTCTTTTTCAGCTGCTGCAATTCAAATAAGATTTCATCTGAAGCATTAGCGCTTCCACCCGGAGAGTTGATTCTGAAAACAACAGCTTTCACTTTATCATCCTCCTGAAGTTTTTTAATATACTTCACATATTTCTCGGAATGAATATCGTTGTATTCATCCCCGTTATTTATAGAACCGGAAGCGTACAGTACAGCTATCTTTTCACCAGATTTATCATCATCAGCATAAGAACTGATATAGCTTGCCAGAGAAATTTTGTTCAGCCTTTCCTTTTCTTTCACATTTAACTTTGCCCTGATAAGATCTTCATATTCTGACTTCTGCATCAGTTTGTCTGCAAGTTTATGCTGTAAGCTTTGCTCAGGAATCATCCCGTATAAGCTATCTGTAATGGTTCGGAACTGAGCTGTATCAATCTTTCTTGAAGCAGCCATTTTATGGGAAGTATTTTTCCAGAGATCATTCAGAAGAGTACTTAGCTGTTCTTTATTTTCAGGTGAAATATCATTTCTTAAAAAAGGCTCTACTGCAGATTTGAATTTACCGTGACGGATCACTTCTATCCCGATTCCGTATTTGTCAGCAAAATCCTTGAAGAAAGTAACCTCGGTAGAAAGACCTTTCAATTCGATCATTCCTGCCGGATGCAGGTAATATTTATCAGCAACAGATCCTAAATAATAAGCCGATTGTGATACTCCGTTTCCATATGCATATACAAACTTTCCGCTTTTCTTGAAATCTTCAATTGCATTTCTAAGATCATCAATTTGGGTAAGTCCCGCATTCAAGTCATCTGCTTCTATACTGATCCCTTTAATATTATCATCAGTTTTGGCTTTATTAATAGCTTCCACTGCATCATAGATAAGGATACTTTTATTTTGCGCCCCTATACCGAACAATCCCATTTCCTCTTCTGTAGGGCTATCAATGATATTAGTCTTTAAATTAATCGTAAGAACCGAGTTCTTTTTCACCGCCACCGACTTATCATTTCCCATCGCACTGAATACAAGCATCATAATGAAAAAGATGAAAAATAGAGCGCAAAGTATGATTATTGCCACTATATTTGCCAAAACATTTTTGAAGAAACTTCTCATAAATCAATCAATTTTCCAATATGTCGCAGCATAAGGTAGTTTTGTTACTAGGAAGTAACCTGGGAGAGCAAAAAAAAAATATAGAGCACGCATTAAAGAAGATTAGTGATGCCGGAAATCACATTTCACAAACCAGCGAATATTTAATGTCTGAACCTGTAGAATTTGCCAGTTCCAATATTTTTTGTAATATTGCAACAGTAATATTCACACATCTTTCACCAATTCAACTGCTTGATTGTATAAAGAATATAGAAGTTGAAATGGGAAGAATTAATGATTCAAAAGTATCCGGAGGCTATACTGACAGGATAATAGATATTGATATCATTAAGTATAATGAATTAAATTTTAAATCAGAAAGATTAGAAATCCCTCATAAAAAACATCTTTTTGAAAGGGATTTTTCCAGAGTATTATTAAAAGATTTTATTTAAAACATAAAACATATTGTATGAAATTAGGTTTATTATTATTGGCTACGTCATTGCCAATTGCAGCTTTCGCACAGAACAGCAGCACTACAGTAAACTCTTCCACAGAGTATCCTAATACATTTTCCTCAGGTTCCGCTAATGTACAGCCTTTTGACAATAAAGCCAGACGCTTCAGAGACTGGTCTATATCTGTCGGAGGAGGTCCTGCATTTATGGTACACTCCGATTTAAAATCTATCCGTAAGGATAAGACCAATTGGGGGTACAATGCATATGTAAGCGTAGACAAACAAATCACACATGCATTTGGCCTAAGCCTTATGTATATGAGAGGAGAAACGAAACAAACAGCCCAGCTTCCCGGTGCTGCAGGTGTAAAATCAGGAATAGCTACTGCAACAACACAATTTGACAACATCTCTTTATTAGGGGATATCAACTTCTCAAACTTATTCAGAAGAGTAGACAACCATTCTCCATACAGATGGGCTTTCCATGGATATATGGGTATTGGCGTACAGGGATTCAGAACATCATTACATGACAATGATGAATTCAGATGGAGCACTACTCCAAGAAGAACCCCTTTGTTTATCAAACAGGATATTGATATCAACTCTATCTTCTATCAGGGAGGTTTAGGAATAAAGTACAATGTTTCCAAACTTATTGACGTTGAAGCAAGAACCATGTACATCATCAGTGGTGATGATGAATTCGATGGTGGCGGATGGGCAGACCCTAATGATTATGACCCTTCTACACCAGGTTCAAAGTATAATATGCTAAACTCAAGAAGATCAGATAATGCATGGACAGTAAGTTTAGGAGTATCATTCAAACTAGGTAAGCATTTATCTCACCTGGCATGGCATGATCCGCTTCAGGAAGCTTATTACAGAACCAGCGTTCTTGAAAACGCAGCTACTGATCTTGTTGTTTGTGAAAAAGGAGATGCTGATAATGACGGAGTATGTGATGACTGGGACAGACAGCTTGATACTCCTGCAGGAGCAAGAGTAGATGGCGCCGGAGTTGCTTTGGATATGGATCTTGACGGAGTTATTGACCTTTATGATAAATGTGTAACCGTTCCAGGACCTGTTGAAAATAACGGATGCCCGGTTAAATAATCAAAAACTTAAAATTCTTTTTTCAAAAAAAGAAATCAAATAATAAATACATGATGAAATTAAGTTTAGCAATTGTTGCATTTGCTTTAGCCATTCCTATGGCTGGCTATGCACAAGACTCAACAGCAGTTTCGACAGGAGAATATCCCAATACATTTTCTTCCGGATCTGCTAATGTTTCCCCATTTACAAACCAATCCAAGAGATTTAATGACTGGTCTATTTCAGTAGGTGCGGGTGTTCCGCTTCTTCAGTCAGCAGACTTGACTTCTATCAAAAACGGTAACGGTAAAAACCTTTTCGGATATTCAGCGTATGTAAGTATTGACAAAGCAATTACCCATGCTTTCGGGATCAACTTACAGTATGACAGAGGTGAAACAAGACAAGGATGGTTCAATACTAAAAAAACGGCACCGGATGCAACAGCTGTAGGAGCAAGAACCCAGTATGATGCAATCTCAATCTTGGGAGATATCAACTTCTCTAATCTATGGAGAAGAGTAGACAACCATTCTCCTTACAGATGGGCTCTTCATGGATATGCAGGTGTTGGTACCATTGCCTACAGAGCATATCAGAAAGTAGGTAACGGACCACAGAGACTAATGACTGAAGTTAAACCTTTCCAATTAGGTTCTATGTTCATGCAGGCTGGTACAGGTCTGAAATTTAAAGTGAACAGAAGAATTGATATTGAAGGTAGATTGATGTATGTAGTTACCGGTGATGATGAATTTGATGGTGGCGGTGATGCTTACAGCGCGATCAATAAGCGTTCCGAGCAGGTTTCTGACAACTTCTTCAACGCTACTTTAGGGGTCTCTTTCAAATTAGGAAAACATGAATCCCACTTAATGTGGCATGACCCGCTTCAGGAAATCTATTACAAACTTGATGTGCTGGCTAATAAAAACCAGGATATCGAAGTATGTAAAAAAGGAGATGCTGATAACGACGGGGTATGTGACGATTGGGACAGACAGCTTGACACTCCTGCAGGAGCAAGAGTGGATGGTGCCGGAGTTGCTCTTGATACAGACCTTGACGGTGTAATTGATCTTTACGATAAGTGTGTTACAGTTCCGGGACCTGTTGAAAACAACGGTTGCCCTGTAGCTAAAAAGGACAATAAAGAAACTGCTGTAGAAGTAGAAAAGACCCTTAAGGATATTTATTTTAATTTCAATAAGGCTACTATCAGACCTGAATCTAATGAAAAACTGGATCTTGCAGCTTCAATTATTAAAGAAAACGGAGGAAACTACCTGTTGACAGGTCATACAGATATCAAAGGAAACGCAGCATATAATCTAAGACTGTCTAAAGAAAGAGCGGCTGCTGTGGTGGGCGCTTTGGAAAACAGAGGTATCAATGAAAATGTTCTGAAATCAAGAGGTGTAGGTTCTGCTGAAGCAACTATTCCTGCATCAGCTTCAGATGCTGAAAGAATGGCAGACAGAAAAGTTACTGTAAGATTTGTAGAAAGTTCAGAATGGGATTCTATCAAAAAGAAAGACTATGAAGATACTCCTGTAAAAAAAGCAGTAAAAAAAGTTCAAGCTAAGAAAAAGAAGAATTAATTTCAAATACATCAACCGGAAAGAATTGTTCTTTTCGGTTTAATTTTTTTCTACTACGAATTTTTTTACATACCTTTATCATTATTTTCAGGATAACTGGTATGAAACACATTAGAAATCAATAGGTTTGTTTTGAAAAAAATTAACACAAAATCGCTTTTTAACGTAAAAAATCATTTAAAATAACTTAACTTAAAAAAATAACACTATGAAATTAAGTTTAGCAATTGTTGCATTAGCATTAGCAATTCCTTCTGCTACCTATGCACAAGACTCAACGGCAGTTTCAAAAGGAGAATATCCCAATACATTTTCTTCCGGATCTGCTAATGTTTCCCCCTTTACCAATCAGTCTAAAAGATTTAACGATTGGTCAATTTCTGCCGGGGTGGGTGTTCCGCTTCTTCAGTCAGCGGATTTAACCTCTATCAAAAACGGTAACGGTAAAAACCTTTTTGGATATTCAGCGTATGTAAGTATTGACAAAGCAATTACCCACGCTTTCGGGATCAACTTACAGTATGACAGAGGTGAAACAAGACAAGGATGGTTCAATACTAAAAAAACGGCACCGGATGCAACAGCTGTAGGAGCAAGAACCCAGTATGATGCAATCTCAATCTTGGGAGATGTCAACTTCTCTAATCTATTGAGAAGAGTAGACAACCATTCTCCTTACAGATGGGCTCTTCATGGATATGCAGGTGTTGGTACCATTGCCTACAGAGCATATCAGAAAGTAGGTAACGGATCACAGAGACTAATGACTGAAGTTAAACCTTTCAAATTAGGTTCTATGTTCATGCAGGCTGGTACAGGTCTGAAATTTAAAGTGAACAGAAGAATTGATATTGAAGGTAGATTGATGTATGTAGTTACCGGTGATGATGAATTTGATGGTGGCGGTGATGCTTACAGCGCGATCAACAAGCGTTCCGAGCAGGTTTCTGACAACTTCTTCAACGCTACTTTAGGGGTTTCTTTAAAATTAGGAAAACACGAATCCCACTTAATGTGGCATGACCCGCTTCAGGAAATCTATTACAAACTTGATGTGCTGGCTAATAAAAACCAGGATATCGAAGTATGTAAAAAAGGAGATGCTGATAACGACGGGGTATGTGACGATTGGGACAGACAGCTTGACACTCCTGCAGGAGCAAGAGTGGATGGTGCCGGAGTTGCTCTTGATACAGACCTTGACGGTGTAATTGACCTTTACGATAAGTGTGTTACAGTTCCGGGACCTGTTGAAAACAACGGTTGCCCTGTAGCTACAACAGGACCTGTAGTAGAGACAGAAACGAAACTGGAAGGCATTGAGTTTGACTTAAATTCTGACAGAATTTTACCATCAAATACTCCAATCCTGAACAATGCTGTAAACTATATTAATTCTTCAAGCGGTTCTTACAATGTAATCGGTGCTACTGATACAAGAGGTACTGACGCTTACAACCAGAAACTATCTGAAAGAAGAGCAAACAACGTTAAAAACTATCTGATCAAAAACGGTGTTCAGACAGGTAAACTTCAGGCAATAGGAAAAGGTGAAAAAGACCTTAAATATCCTGAGTGTGAACCAGCAACGAAGTGCCCTGAATGGAAAAACAGAGCCAACAGAAGAGTATACTTCGAAGCTAAATAATAAACTTATTGATATATTATATAAAAGTCACGCCATGCGTGGCTTTTTTTGTCCTGATTCTTTCCTTATTTTTACAACATGATTTCTCCGCAGGATTTTCAAAAACTAAAATATGATACTCTTAAGTATTTCTGGGGTTATACCGACTTCAGAGATTCTCAGGAAGAAATTATCAATGCTGTCATCAACGAAAAAGATACTCTGGTTCTGTTACCTACAGGAGCAGGAAAATCTTTATGTTATCAATTGCCTGCCCTATTGAAGGAAGGAACCTGCCTTGTAGTTTCCCCGTTGCTGGCATTGATGAAAGACCAGGTCAATCAGCTTAAATCCCGTGGCATAGAAGCTGAATACCTTTCCTCCGAGCTGGATGAATATGACGCTGAAACAATTTACGGCCGCTGTAAGGAAGGACTTACAAAATTACTGTATGTTTCTCCTGAAAGACTTACCAACGCTCAGTTTATCCAAAATATGGAGGAAATACAGCTATCCTTCATTGCAGTAGATGAAGCGCACTGTATCTCGGAATGGGGACAGGATTTCAGACCCAGCTATCAGAATATAAAAGGATTCCGGAGTAATAATCCTGAGATTCCCTGTCTTGCTCTGACAGCAACTGCTACTCCAAAAGTACTGGAAGAAATTAAAAATAAACTGGAGCTGAAGAATCCATTTGTTTTTCAAAAAAGTTTCAAAAGAGAAAATATCAAAATCTTTACGGATGAAGTATCTGATAAATTCCAGCGTGTTTTTGACATTTTAAAATACAGCAACGACTCCGGAATTGTATACGTAAGGACAAGAAAAGAAGCGGAACTGCTGGCAGAATTCCTGAAGAAAAATCAGCTGAAAAATGTAGATTATTTTCATGCAGGCTTAACAACTAAAGAAAAAAATGCAAAGCAGAATCTCTGGAACAACAGTGACAATCATGTGCTGATTTCCACCAATGCCTTTGGAATGGGTATTGACAAAGATAACGTCCGTTTCGTTATTCATTACTCCCCTGCAGCATCTCTGGAAAACTATTATCAGGAAATCGGAAGAGCAGGAAGAGATGGAAAAGACAGTTTTGCGTTCATGCTTTGGAACAGGCAGGAATTATTGAATTTTGATCAGGTCTTAAAAAACCAGACACCCAACAAAGCTGAATTTTTGAAGATTATCAGTTACCTCTACTCTATTTTTCAGGTAGCCGAGTTTGAACTTCCTGAAAAAACATTTCAGTTGAACATCCTCAACATACAGAACTTTACAAAACTGTCGAAGGCAAAGATCAATAATGTACTCAACTTTCTGCATAATCAGGAAATTGTCTATTACAATGATAACAAAAGCCTGTCTTCACTCGAACTTTTCATTAAAGCAGATGAGATAGACCAGCTGCCACAAAAAGACGCTTACTTTATAGAGCTCCTTTTCCGTACCATATCCGGAATTACAACTCATAAAGTAATGTTCAGTGAGCAGCAGGTAAGCCATAAAATTAACATCAGCGTTCCTTTGATCAAAGAACGACTGAAGGAACTTCAGCAAAAAAATTACCTGGAATATATCGACGGAGCACTTTCCAGCATCAAATTCCTGAAACCCCGTGATGAGAGAGCGGTGAATAACGCTTATTGGAAACTATTTGAGCATATTCAGAGGAATAAAATTCAGAAATGGGAAGAGATGAAATTTTACGTAGAAAACAATGACTATTGTAAAATGAAACTCATTCTTGCCTATTTTGGTGAAAAAAATTCAAAAAATTGTGGACAATGTTCTGTCTGTGAAAAAAATAAGCAGTCTATCTTTGGAAAAAATATTTCCCAGCAAATCATCAATCTATTAGCAAAAAAATCTGCAACCATTGAAGAACTGTCTATACAGCTGAGTTATCATTCCAAAGAAAATATCCTGGAAAATCTGATTTTCCTATTAGATTCAGGAAAGGTAAGAATGCTGAACTTCAGAACGTATGCGCTGAATCATGAGTAATGAGTAATGATAAAGATGCCTGGCAGCATGTGAAGTGGTCATCATCCCATCCTATCTCTAAAACTCTCTCACTCTCATACTCTCCCACCCCCGAACCTGAAACCTTCCGACTCTCAGATCAAAAACTTATCTTTGTACTATGAAATCATTGAAAGTCGTTTTTTTAGGGACTCCTGAGTTTGCAAAGACTTCTCTGGAGGCCATCCATCAATCTCATCATCAGGTAGTAGGTGTGGTAACTGTTGCTGATAAGGCAAGCGGACGAGGACAGAAAATTCACCAATCACCGGTAAAAATCTATGCAGAAGAAAACAATATTCCTGTTTTTCAGCCGGAAAAGCTGAGAAATCCGGAATTTTTGGAAGAACTTAGAAAACTGGATGCTGATGTTTTTGTAGTAGTTGCGTTCAGAATGATGCCTAAAGTGCTTTTTGAAATGCCAAAAATGGGCACTTTCAATCTTCATGCTTCATTGCTTCCTGATTACCGGGGGGCTGCACCTATCAATTACGCAGTAATCAATGGGGAAGAAAAAACCGGAGCAACGACTTTCTTTATTAACGAAAAAATTGACGAAGGAAATATTCTTCTTCAGCAGGAAATAGAAATTTTACCTGATGAAAATGCAGGAAGTCTTCATGACAGACTGATGGAAATGGGTTCAGGGCTTGTTGTAAAAACACTGGACGGACTGGCCGAAAATGCTATTCAGGAGAAGCCACAACCAAAGGTTGAACATCCTAAAAATGCTTATAAAATTTTCAAAGAAGATACGAGGATCAATTGGAATCAGCCTTCAAAGACCATTCACCAGTTCATTCTTGGAATGTCTCCTTACCCGGCAGCATTCACTACTTTAAAGATCGAAAATGAAGAAAAAGGTTTAAAAATATTCGGAGGCAAGTTTGAACTTTCTGATCATGGGAAACCTGCAGGAACCCTGGATATCTCAAAGAACGGATTTAAAATCTACACCCAGGACGGAATCTATTATCCATTGGAACTTCAGCTGGAAGGTAAAAAGAGAATGATGGTAAAAGATTTTCTGAACGGATTCCGGAACTTTGACGGAATCACTCTAAACTAAAGAACTGCCTCTTTCAGATATCCAAAATAAAGTCCCAAAAGTATTTACAACTTCCGGGACTTTTTAATTATGTATAAAGAAAGATTAGCTTTTACTAACAATTTTTTTTCTGATTCTGCTTATAAATTCCGGCGTTACTCCCAGATAGGCAGCAATCTGGATATTGGTAAGACGGTGTGCTGTCTGCGGATAGTCCTTTAAAAACTCAACATACCGCTCATCAGAAGGCTTACTCAGGTTGTCAATAATTCTGCGTTGTAATGCTATAATTGACTTTTGGAATTTAAGCCTCATTAATCTTTCAATCTCCGGCATTTCGGCATACAATTTCTCTTTTTCTTTTTTGGGAATAAGAAGAATCTCACTATCCTCCAGAGCCTGAATATTGAGCTTTGAAGGAATACGGTTCACAAAACTGTCGATATCTGAGATCCACCAGTTTTCAATGCCAAAATATAAGATCTGTTCGGCTGCATTATGATGGGTATGAAAAACTTTAAAGCAGCCGCTCAATACAAATCCTTCAAATTCACAGATCTCCCCTTCTTTTAAAAGGAATTCCTTTTTCTTTATTTTCCGAAGGCTGAAAGCACTGCAATATTTCTCCAGCTTTTCATCTGAAATATCAATATAATCCCGGATTTGTTTTTTTAAAGGCTCAGTCATGGTTTAAAAATAAAAAAAGGTTCAGAAAATCCTAAACCTTATATTTTGTATTGTAAACAGCCATTGATGTTAAAACTACTATTGGCTATTCATTTATTATAGTTGTACCATCTCAGTAACCTCTACATCATAACCTCCAACCTGAGGTTTAATATTAGGGTTTTGAGTGATTACTTTGAACTTGTTGATTCCTAAATTCTTTAAAATCTGCGTCCCGATTCCATAATCTCTGTAATTGTACGCTAAAGTAGGATGCTGTTCCTGCCCGTCCTGATAATTCAGGAACTGCTGAAGCTTTCTCAGTGTATTTTCGGAATTTGAAACATTATTGATGAAAATAATAGCTCCTTTTCCTGCCTCATTCACCATATTGGTTACTTTTTCCAGCAATGGTTTCTCTCCATTGTTCAGTCTGGTCAGTACATCAAAATAAGAATCAGAAGACTGTACTCTTACCAAAACAGGCTCATCTACAGTCCAGGCTCCTTTTGTTAAAGCAAAATGAATCTGTTCATTGGAAGTTTCCCTGAAAGCATAGAAATCGAAATCTCCGTAAAATGTCTTTACTTTTCTCTCCTCAATTCTTTCCACAAGATTTCCTTTTTTAAGCTGATAATGGATCAGGTCTTCAATAGAAACGATCTTCATATCATGCTTCTGGGCAAAAGCGTAAAGTTCAGGCAGACGTGACATTGTACCGTCTTCGTTCATGATCTCACAGATCACTCCTCCTTCTTTTAAACCGGCCAGGCTTGTAAGATCGATAGCAGCTTCTGTATGTCCGGCTCTTTTCAATACACCTCCTTTTCTTGCACGAAGCGGGAAAATATGGCCTGGTCTCATAAAATCTGTAGGTTTGGATTTTTCATCCATCAGTGCTAAAATTGTTTTCGCTCTGTCTCCTGCAGAAATTCCGGTAGATGTTCCGTTTCCTAAAAGGTCTACCGATACGGTGAAAGCAGTTTCTTTAGGATCGCTGCTTCTGCTTACCATCACTTCAAGTCCAAGCTCATCACATCTTTTTTCCGGAAGCGGCATACAGATCAGCCCTCTTCCGTGAAGAGCCATAAAATTGATAATTTCCGGCGTTGTCAGCTCTGCCGCACAAAGAAAATCTCCTTCATTTTCTCTGTCTTCATCATCTACTACTATGATTATCTTACCATTTCTAAGGTCTTCAATAGCCTCTGGAATAGTATTTAATTTAATATCGGACATTTTTACTTTTTATTTGTGCAAAGATACTCATAAAAATAAGCATCTGCCAATTAATTATGGATGGTTTATTACGCTTTGGACAGAGAGTCTGCTGCCGCTCTGAAAATCTCATAAGATCTTACTCTTTTCTGATGGTCATAGATATGTGAATTGATCATCATTTCATCTACTTCAAACCTTTCCTGGAAATCTTTAAGTTTTTCCTGAATTTCTGCCTGATCTCCAATAAACGTATATCTCAGTTTCTGTAAAACCATTGATTTTTCCATTGGTGACCAGATTTCGTCCATATCATCTACCGGCGGGGCAAATGGTTTCCTGTCGTTTCTTACAATATTGATAAATGCCTGGAATAAAGTAGTGGAAATTTTATGGGCTTCTTCTGAAGTTTCCGCTGCTACTCCATTTACACAGGCAATAATATAAGGCTTATCCAGATATTTTGACGGTTCAAAATGCTCTCTGTATATTTTAAAAGCCATTTCCATCTGCTCCGGAGCAAAATGTCCTGCAAATGCATAAGGCAGGCCAAGTTCTGCAGCCAGCCATGCGCTGTCCGTACTTGATCCCAGAATATACAATGGAATATCCAGTCCCTCGCCGGGAATTGCACGAACCATTGCATCCGAATTTTCTTTGGAGAAATATCTTTGAAGCTCAAGAATCTGTCTTGGAAACTGCTCATTGATGATGGCTGGATTTCTTCCCAAAGCCTGCGCCGTTAAGCCATCTGTTCCCGGAGCTCTTCCTAACCCAAGATCAATTCTTCCGGGAAACAATGATTCCAGTGTACCGAATTGTTCTGCTATGATGAGCGAGCTGTGGTTGGGAAGCATAATTCCTCCTGAACCCACTCTGATTGTTTTTGTCCCATTGGCAATGAAACCTATTAAAACAGAGGTTGCTGAACTGGCAATACTTTCCATATTGTGATGTTCCGCCAGCCAGAATCTTTTATAATTTAAATTTTCAGCGTGATTAGCTAATGATAAGCTGTCCTGAAAAGTATCGTGAATGCTTTTTCCCTGCTTTACCGGTGCAAGATCCAAAACAGAAATTTCAAAATTTTTCATATTGAGGTTAATTTTTCATTGGTCTCAAAAAACCAGACAAATTTAAAACATAAAAACTGCATTAGTTACTTTTTGTAATTAATAAAAACAATTGATCAGTTCAGGGAAAAACTATTGGAATAAAATTCTTTTTTGTTTGATTTTATATATAAGATTTTGGGTAAATTGCGATGTTATTTAATGACATGAAAACAAAAATAATGTATATCGAAAACAAATCCCTCGGACATCACGGGCCGGCATGGATTGGTTTTGTGGAATTCTCAAAATCAGGGCAAACTGTTTATTTCGATAACAAGGCACTCAAAAAACTCAAAAGGCCAGGAGTCAACGCTAATCATTTTGATATAGAAACGGGAGAAGAATATTGGGTGTCCGGCGTTAAGAAAAATGGTCAGAACAGACATCAGTTTGGTGGTGGAAAAATTATGATCGATAAAAACTCTATTAATGACTATCTAAAGCTGGTAGACTTCAACTATATTGATGAAAAGTATTTTGAAATTGTTGAATTTTCCCGGATAGACAAAAGCTTATTTAATGAAATAGAAAATACAGAAACTGAATTCAGAGATGAAAGTTATCATGCTACATTTTATGACAACAATCGTAGAAAATTAATCTTAGACACTAAAATTTAAATGAAAAATATATATTTACTTCTTTTCTCATTCTGAGCTGCTCTTTTAATCAATTCTATAAGGACAGAGAATCCGACAAAAAAGATGGTGAAAAAATTCCAATAAAATTTTATTGGGAATTACGTTATGGAAAAAACCCGGAGGATATTTATAAGTTGTTTGGTGAGAAGTTTTTTGAGGTGACTGATAAAGAAAAGCTCGTAAAACTGATGAATACAGTCAATGAGATTGGTCCTGTTGAAGAATACAATCTTGCCAAATGGGAAACAATGGTAGTGAAGGGAAGCAATGCCCGAAGTCAATATTTCTTCCTGTACAATGTAAAAAGGGGAACTAAGAAAACAGAAGAATCTTTTACTTTAGAAAAGAATAAAGATGGAGACATAAAAATCGTTGGTTACAGAGTCAATCAAGATATGTTAAACGAATAAGAATAAAAAGGGTTTTGAGTATTTTCAGAACCTTTTTTATTTTACAGGGTTTTGTTTAAATGGTTTTTAAACAAATAATACGAATAAGTATATTTTAACAAAAATAATTCAATAAAAAGAGAAATATTAATTATATTCGTGTACCAAATCTTAATTAATATGAACCAGAAAATTAAAATCCCGTTCCATCAGAAATCGTGGACGGGAAAAACTATTGTTTTGATCTTATTTATTGCTGCAGCATTCACATCTTGCAGTAAAAATAATGAGGAAATTACTTCTGAAGCACAAACCAATGCTTTCAATACCGAAAACATTAAAAAAGGGCGATTGAACGGCCAGGAAATTACCTATGAAAGAAAAAACGGAATGAATTTTTTCCAGGGAGATATTGTTCTTACCGACAAACAGTTATCCGGAGGCAGTGAACTTAATAAAGGCGGCGCCAGTTATTCAAGGTGGCCAAACGGTAAGATTTACTACACGATTGCCAGCAATATGGGCTCTATCAACGTAAACAAAATCAATACTGCAATTAATGAGTATAATACTAAAACCAATACTCAATGGATTTACCGTACCAACCAGTCTAATTATGTAGAGTTTATATTCGGAAGCTCATCAGGATCTGATGGCTGGGCTCATATCGGATATCAGGGTGGAAAACAAACCATTTCTCTGGATCAATATATTTCTGTAGGATCAGTTATTCATGAAATGGGGCATACGGTAGGTCTTTATCATGAGCATACACGTAAAGACAGGGATCAGTATGTAAAAATCCTGTGGAACAACATCCAGAACGGGCAGGCTTATAATTTTAATATCTACAGTTCCGGAACGGATATTGGTCCTTTTAATATCAATTCGGTGATGATGTACTGGCCCACTTCGTACTCTAAAAACGGACTGCCGACGATTACCAGAGCTGACAACAGCAATTTTACTTATAACAGAACGGGATTTACTACCGGAGACATCAATACCATCAATGCGATGTATCCTTAGTTTTCAAAAATTCATATCAAAAAAAAGAACTCTTACGAGTTCTTTTCTTTTTTATAATTATAATGATTAATTAAAATCCGGATTTCGTTAAATTCAAAATGATTGGGCAGTGCGTTTTTCCACTCGGTCAATGTTTCATGCGGATTCTTGTAAAACTCATCTTCAAAAGCTTTGATTTTATCTGAAGTGATGACTCTGGAGATATCCAGTAATCCCTGCTCTGCAAATTTAGCCAGGTGGCCGATAACGGTCTCCTTCACCAAACCTCTTTCCAATGCAATTTCTCCGATGGTTTTCCCCTGTTCAAACAACTGGAAGGTTAAAACCTGAGAAGGGACTTTAGCAATTTTCAGATTGATCTCCTTATCATTTTTTTCATCTAAAAGTTTCGTTTCAAGAAGATGAATTTCTCTTAAGCTATTCAGATATTCTTCAATGTCTTCCAGCCAGCTTTTGAATTCTTCGTTGTATTGTTTTAATCCTTTTGCTCCTTTTATCTCAGCATAAAATTCCTTCAAAGGATCGAATATTTTATTTCTGGTCTCTGTAAAAAAGAAATTAACTGCGCCTTTTGATTTGCTTTCAATTTCCGACCACTCTTCTTTCTGTTCAATAAAATTATTGACTTTCTGGAAAATGATTCTTTCCAGCTTTTCAAATATTTTCCCAAGGTTCACCGCTTCATGTTTTAACTGGAGGTAAAGCTGTTTGGTTTTAACATGATCAATATTTTTCGTGACAATGGAAAGGTTGTTCCACTCTTCCACTTCTTTCAAAAACCATGTACAATCCAGGGTACGCAGCACTTTTCTGATGCTGTAATCATATTTTTCCTGATTAAGGATGGCTTCTACATGATCATTGGCAATCGTATCGGTATGGAAGTGTAAAATCCGGTTATCCTTAAAAATAACTTCAGGGGTAATTTTTGACTTTAAAACAATTCCTTCCAGGGTTCTGCAGCGGGATAAAGCCACATACACCTGACCTGCCGTGAAACTTTTTCCGGCATCAATAATTACTTTGTCAAATGTCAACCCCTGGCTTTTATGAATTGTGACAGCCCATGCGAGCTTAATTGGAAACTGCTCAAAACTTCCCAATACTTCTTCCTTGATATTTTTATCTGTATCAAGGAAATATTTTTTCTGTTCCCAGGTTTCTCTTTTTACAACAATTTCTCTTTCACTTTCATCCAATACTACCCGGATTTCATTTTCATCCAACCCGATAATCTCCCCCAGTTTTCCGTTAAAATATTTTTTCTCACCGGAAATATCATTCCGGATAAACATGATCTGAGCCCCGATTTTCAGTTCTAAAAACTGGTCGTTCGGAAACTGGTTCTCTTTAAAATCACCTACAAGCTTAGCTTCATAAACCTGAGGATCTACTTTTATCTCAGCTAATTTTTCCTGGTTGATCTCATCTGCCATTTTATTGTGAGAACACAAATAAACGTAAGATTCTTTTCCCATATCAAAGTCAGGATCATACCTTTCATTAAGATGGTCAAAATCGATATTATCCACATCTCCGTCACGGATCGCATTCAGGATTTCCAGAAATTCTTCATCAGACTGTCTGTATACTTTTGTCAGCTCAATGGTAACAATGGGGATTTCTTTAATGGCATGACTGTCAAAAAAGAAAGGTGAATTGTAATACATTTTCAAAATATGCTCATCCCTCACCACCGGCGGAAGCTGATACAAATCCCCGATAAAAAGCATCTGCACCCCTCCAAACCTCTGATTATTCCTTCTGATAAACCGCAAAGAGAAATCCATCATATCCAGAACGTCAGCCCTCAACATCGAAACCTCATCGATAATGATGATTTCAACCTCTCTCAGAAGCTTAAGCTTATCTTTACGATATTTGAAATGAGGCATCAGATCGGCAATATTATTGGCCAAGCTGGTATCTATCCTCTCTGTAGTAGGAAGAAAGGTTCTCAACGGCAGTCCAAACATAGAGTGGATCGTTACTCCTCCCGCATTAATGGCAGCAATACCTGTAGGAGCTACCACAATATGCTTTTTCTTGGTACGTCTCACAAAATCATTAAGAAATGTTGTCTTCCCCGTTCCGGCTTTCCCGGTCAGAAAAACACTTCTGTTGGTGTATTCTATTAAGTCAAAAAAATGATTGTTCATCGTTGTCAAAAATACGGAAATGAATTTGATTTTCTTACCTTGGCATAAGTTTTGAAAATTCTTAAAAAGAAAAAAGTTTATTGTGAAAAAATTATTCTTTCATATCCCGGCAATAGTATTATGTACTACATTAACTTTGGTTTCCTGTACTACATCAAAAAATGCCAATACCAATCTTCCTGTCGATATCGCAGACAGACCCGCTGACGAAGACAGTCAGAAATATGAACAGGCCCAGCTGGATAAATTAAAAGCTTCTATTGAATCTGAGGTATCAGGTGAAAAATGTACGGATGCCGGTGAATGGGCATTTACTCCTATGGGTTCAAAATCCTGCGGCGGGCCTCAGCAATACATAGCCTATCCAAAGAAAATAGAAGAGACTTTCCTGCCGAGGGTCAATGAGTATACGGATAAAGTGAGAGCTTTTAATGAAAAGTATAATATTGTGTCAGACTGTATGATGGTTATGCCTCCTACATCCCTAAAATGTATCAATGGCAAGATAAGGCTTATCACGCCTGACCCAAACTGACAATAAAGCAAAGGTTCTATATCAAATCGAAAAAGCTCTGTCCCGGGGACGGAGCTTTTCTATTTGTTAATCGTGAATTTTTGCTCGCAAGTGAATAGTGAAGTTTGTAGCCAAAAAAAATTGACAAGCGCAGCGGATTGACATTTAACTAGAATTGATGATCTTTCACGTTTTCCTTATACCATGAAGAGTATTTGACATAATTATCCGCAATTCTGTTTACCTCTCCTTCCAGTAACTGTGCATTGATATCTTTGATTTTCTTTGCAGGAACTCCGCCCCAGACTTCTCCGGATTTAATGTGGGTTCCCTGAGTAACTACAGAACCTGCTCCTACGATAGAATTTTCTTCTACCAGGCAATCATCCATTACAATAGCTCCCATCCCGATCAGTACATTATCTTTAATAGTACATCCATGCACAATCGCGTTGTGTCCTATAGAGACGTTATTTCCGATATTCAGAGGATATTTCTGATAGGTACAATGGAGCATCGCATTATCCTGGACGTTCACCTTGTCTCCCATTCTGATATAATTAACATCTCCCCTGATCACTGCATTATACCAGATACTGCAGTCTTTTCCCATGGTAACATCTCCAATAATGGTTGCCGTTTCTGCTAAAAATGTATTCTCCCCGATCTGTGGTGCTTTTCCTAAAAGTGCTTTTATAAGTGCCATAATATTAATTTGAAAATTTGAAAATAAGCCGATTTGAGAATGTGATATATGCCATATAATTTCAGGTATCTAACTTCTAAATTACAGCGATAGCAAAAATCTAACTCTCTGTCTTCAGCTTCTGACTTCTAATGCGTATTTTTGTATCTCAAATTTAACGAAAAAATGCGTACCATACTTATAGAACCAACTGAAAACCCAAAAGTGATGAAATTTGTAGCAGATTACAATCTCATCCCGGGTTCTTTAGAGCTGGACAGAAATTCAGATATATCAGAAATTCCATTGGCACAGGAACTTTTCAATTATCCGTTTGTGGAAAGAATTTTCATTACGGCTAATTTTGTTGCTGTGGCAAAGCAGGATACTGTGGAGTGGGAACATGTTGCTGAAAGTCTGAAAAATGTAATTGAAGATGAATTACTGGCTAACCCGAGAATTTATCTTCAGAAGAAAAAAGAAATGTACCAGATTTATGCTGAAATGACTCCGAATCCCAATGTAATGAAGTTTGTTTCAAGCAAATTACTGATGGACGGTTTTGTGGAAGTAAAATCGAAAGATGCTGCAGAAGAAGTTCCTTTGGCTCAGGCTATTTTTAAAGAATTTGATTTTGCAACGGAAGTTTTCATTTCTGACAACTTTGTAGCCGTTACCAGAGATAATTCTGTGGAATGGCATCAGGTAATGATGACTGTTCGTGCTCTTATCGCCGAATATCTTCAAAACGGAGGTGAGATTTCAAAAATAGAACCTCAGAAACATGAAAATCCTGTTGAAAAAATCATCAACAGAGATTATACTGAAGATGAACAGAAAATCTCTGATATCTTAAATGAATATGTAGCTCCTGCCGTAGAAAATGACGGTGGAAAGATTTCCCTGATGGAATATGACCAGGAGAATAAAACGGCAAAAATGCTTCTGCAAGGTGCATGTTCAGGATGCCCAAGCTCTACAGCTACTTTGAAAAACGGAATTGAAAACATTTTAAAACAATTCGTTCCGGACCTGGTAGAAAAAGTAGAAGCTGTAAACGGATAAAACAGTTAAAAAATGCCTCCTGAAAAGAAAATTGTTATCATTATAGGAAGTGCTTCTGAAAATTCAGGCAACCTGAAGCTGATGCAGCAGGTACTGGAAAAAACGAATGATGCAGATTTCCGGATATATGATAACCTTTCTCTTCTTCCCCATTTTGATACAGCATTAACAGATGATCATACCCCTGAAGAAGTTCTGGAGATCAGAGAAGCTATTAAAAATTCAGCTGGAGTCATATTTTCCACACCGGAATATATTTTCAGCATCCCCGGAAGATTAAAAAATCTATTGGAGTGGTGTGTTTCCACAACAGTTTTTTCTGAAAAACCGACAGCAGTAATCACTGCTTCTGCCAGTGGGGAGAAAGGACATGAAGAGCTGTTGCTGATTTTAAAAACGCTGGGCGCTGTAACAGATGATAAACATCAGGTATTAATAAAAGGGATAAAAGGCAGATTTGACAGCAATGGCTTACTGGAAAGTAATACCTTTGCTAAAGTAGCTGAATTAGTAACAGATTTTACAATGTCTGTTTCATAATTAAAAATTAGAATATTGAATAAGAAAGGAATTTTACTGGTCAACCTCGGATCACCGAGATCAACTTCTGTAAACGACGTAAAGGAATATCTTGATGAATTTTTGATGGACGAAAGAGTGATTGACTATCGCTGGATCTTTCGTGCGCTGCTTGTACAGGGAATTATCCTGAAAACAAGACCTGCGAAATCTGCAGAAGCCTATAAGACGGTCTGGACAGATCAGGGTTCACCACTGATTGTCATTACTGAGCAGATTCAGAAAAAACTGCAGAAAATAGTAGATGTTCCGGTGGAAATCGGGATGAGGTATGCAGAACCAAGTATTGAAACCGGTATTCAGAAACTGGTGGATCAGGGAATCACTGAAATTGTTCTTTTTCCTCTATATCCTCAATATGCGATGAGCACAACGGAGACTGTAATTGAAAAAGCTGAGGAAGTCAGAAAAAAGAAGTTCCCACAGGTGAAGATCAATTATATTCAGCCTTTCTACAACAGGGATATTTATATCAATTGTCTTGCAGAGAGTATTAAAGAGAAACTTCCAGAAAATTTTGATGCCCTTCAGTTCTCTTACCATGGTGTTCCGGAAAGGCATATTTATAAGACAGATCCTACCAGAACCTGTAACCTTAATGACTGTTGTTCCCGGGAGGATAATCCAAGTCATCAGTTCTGCTACCGCCACCAATGTTATAAAACGACACAGCTTGTCATCGATAAACTGAATTTACCTAAGGAAAAAACCATTGTTTCCTTCCAGTCAAGGTTAGGAAAGGACAAGTGGATTGAGCCTTATACGGATGAAACACTTGAAACTATTGGTAAAAAAGGAATAAAAAATCTGGCCATTGTCTGCCCGGCTTTCGTTTCCGACTGTCTTGAGACGTTGGAAGAAATTTCTGTAGAAGGTAAAGAACAGTTCCTGCACGGAGGCGGTGAAAACTTCCACTACATCCCATGTCTGAATGATGAAGACCGCTGGATTGAAGTGGTAAAAATCCTTTGTGAAGAAAAACTGAACGATTTCTATTTGGTTTAATTTATCTGTTTTAAATATACAAAAGACCGCAAGGATTAACTTGCGGCCTTTTTGTTGAATATATTAAAATTTATTTGGTGTTACTTTTTAATCAGGTTTCCTGCTTTCTGACCGTTTACGGTTACAATGTATACTCCCGGAAGAATGCTGGATGGTAACTGGATGTTAAGTTTATTCACTCCATCAGTGATTTCAACTTTTTCAGAAAGTTCTTTCTTACCTGTAAGGCTCACCAACTCTACAATTCCTTTTCCTGCTTTACCTTCAAAATTTACAGTGAATCTGTCAGTTGCCGGATTCGGGCTGATGGTATAAGCTGAAAGGTTTGAAGTTGATGCTACCAATCCGGCAGGAGAAGTTCCACCTCCTACCCCTACAGCATTCCATGCATTGGTAACCTGTGTTACTTCATTGCTTCCGGCACCGTACAGATCTGCTGCTGCCTGAAGAGAATAGGTTCTTGCATTCGCATATGTAGAAGAAGAAGTCAGGTAAGTTGTCAGTGTTCTGTAGGCAATAGCACCTGCCTTATCCAGTCCGATTCCGGAAACATTATAAGCAAATCCTTTATCGTTGGTGCCTGATCCTCCTGTTACTAACAGATAATACCAGAAATTAAGTACTCCTGAATTGGTATGTACCCCACAATAATCATTAGATTGGCTCGGCGTTACACAACCTGAAGTGGTGGTTGTTTTCCAGTAAGTTCCCATATAGGTATCCGGCTGGCTGTAAGCATTGGGATTAGCCATATTTCTGATCACATAATTGAAATCTTCTCCAAGTGTCCAGCTTGCCTGTGTAGGTCTTGCCCAGCGCTCAATTGTATTTCCGAAAATATCTGAGAACCCTTCATTTAAAGCTCCTGATTCTCTCTGATAAGCAAGATTAGCTGTTTTGGAAGTTAAGCCGTGCGTGATTTCATGACCGCAGACATCCAGTGCTGTTAAAGGTTTTCCACCGTTTGTCGTAGAGCTTCCGTCACCATAAGTCATTCTGGAGCCATCCCAAAATGCATTAAAGTAGTTGGTGGAATAATGCACATAAGATTTAATAGCGAAATTATTATTATCAATACTCTTACGTCCGTATTTTGAATAAAAATAATCTACTGTCATTTCTGCACCCCAATGGGCATCTGTAGCATATTGATCCTTATTGGTATTGACATTATTCCAGTTATTGTCCGTATCTGTAAAGTCTACAGCAGAAGAATAGCTGGTTCCTTTTCTCAGGTTATAAGTTTCCACAGCTGTTCCGGCATTTCTTCCTGTTTCTCTTAAACGGTAGCTTCCGTTATAAGAGTCTGTGGTTATACTACGGGTTCCGCTGTATCCTGTAACAGCTGTTCCCGGGCTGTTCACTTCATGAATAATAGCATCTACTCCCAGTACTTTTCCGTTTTTAGCATCTACAAAAACATATTGTCTGCTTAATGGCTTTTCGGCATAGATATCAAATTTATATGCCAGCCTTAAATCGTTCAGCTTGTCATCATCAGGATCTGAATAATATACCAATTCACCTTTTGGAGCAAAACTTGCATTAGGGTCTCCGGTTTCTTTTTTAAGAAAATCCTCCTCTTCTTTGTTTTTCCACTTATAGGATTCTGCCCCTACAAATGATAAAGCACTTTGTAATGCTACATTCTCAGCAAGGCTGGCGTTTTTGTCAAGTCCTTTGGGAACTTTCATAACCCATTTCCCGGATTGACCTACAATTTTTCCGTCTTTTGTCTGTACAGCCATCATTCCGTATTCTACCGGAATATTATTTACAGTCTGTTGAAACCTTTGAATTTCAAAACCTAATGCGTCTTTTTCTGAGCTTAATTTACGGCCTTGTCCGGGAGAAAGTCGCTGAGAGGCTTCATCAAATAAAACCGGACTTCCCTGGAATGCCGGCGCATTTTTTTCAAATCTCATAAATTCGGCATGTAAACCGCTTTTACCCGGAGTTAATTGTGATGGTGTGTTTTGTCCAAAAACAAAAGAGCAGGCAGCAACGCTTGCCACTAAGATAAATTTCGTTTTCATATTAATAATGGTTGATTGTGATGACGAATTTATAAACTTTTCACAATAAAACAATAAAAACAATGAATAAAATTCAATTGATATTATAAATCAATAAATAAAACACAATAATGATTTTAAAACAAAGAAAATTATTTAAATATAATTTTTCAACAATATAAATTTTATGTTAAAAAATTTAATTAAAATCAAAATTTTGTGAATTATTTTTTTCACTATGCAGTGCATTATAATTAAAAAAATAAGGCTCAATCTAAGGTTTACAAGATTAATTGTTTTAATACGGACAAAAAATAAGGGCCATCTCAAGAGACAGCCCCATTTATATGTATAATTTTTATAATGATTATATCAGATCATTTATCGTTTATTGGCAATCGGGGTTCTGAATTCACCATATCCCATAAGGCCATCGTAATTTCTTCCGAAAGGCGCATAGTACAGAAATGCCTGATAAAGGTTCTCCGTCTGCCAGAAATTACCATTAACTTCACCAAAGTTCAAAGAGCCATTTGCCTCTTTCGTTGCGAGTACATAATTATAGAAACCTTGTTTCAGGAATATTCTAGCCACATACTGCTTCGTAGCAGAATCGTACTGCATCTGATTTTCCTTAGTTGGCTTATAATTATTAAATCCTCCCAAAACATAAATCTCTTTGTCCACAGGATCAGAATCCAGATAGAAATGTACCCATGAATAGTCAGCTTCTCTTTCCGCATCTCTTTCTCTTCCCAGGTCATTTCTTCTGTAATACCATGCTCCATTTACGTCAGGCTGGTATTGATAATTCAAAGGAAATGCCCATACAGGATGAAGATAGGTCTGGTTGACATCATCTTTTATTTCCGTGGCGCGCACCATATCCGCTGCCATGTTCATATTTTTATTATCGAAATAATAAAACTCATTGTCTCCCGGAAAAACGAGATTCATCTGCTGGAAAAGTATCTGATTTCCTAAAACGCTGCTCGGCTTAAGGTTAGAAATCACCATATTCGGGTTGTTATTCTGCATCACATTCATCGTGATTGAATTGACGTTGGAAGAAATATCCCCTCCTTTCGGAGAAACATTCACTTCTACCCTCTGGTTAACGTTGGGATTTTTTGCATCTGAAAATCTCGAAATATTTAGCCCCACAGATGTTACATCTTCTACCAGATAAAACCTTTTTTTGAAAAGAGGCTGGTCTGCGGAATCTTTATAAACGATCAGTTCATAATTCCCTGACACCTTCAGCTGGATCTTATCATTGGGAAAAACCAGTTTGTAGTGGGTATAAGCCTGTAGTGTGTTGAAAGAATACTGAAACTGATCCAGAAGCGCATTCATGCTTCCGGCGGCAAACTCTGTAAAAAACAGGTTATCTTCATTCCAGTTTCTGTCATAATGTTTGAAGGTATACCGGTAGATCTGACTGCCGTTGGTAAGATCATCAAAACCAAGAACCAATTGTTCCCCTATTTTAATAACAGGAGTTTCGTCATTGGTCTGGGGATTGAACAGCTGGATACTTTGGATATTCTGCCCAAAAACCAGTCCGCTTAAAGAAAGTAAGAGTATTCGCAAAGTTTTCATTATGACGAAGATAGCGAAAAATAGCCATTTTCTTAATAATATCGTATTTTTGAATAAAAAATATTCAGATATGCTTCAGATTCAAGGTTTCGTTTTCAACTTTGCGAGCGAAAATACTTACATCATCTATAACGAAAATAAAAATGCCTGGTTAATAGATCCGGGAAATATGAATGCTCAGGAAACTCAGGCTATTGATAATTTCATTACTGAGAAAGGACTGAAGATTCAGAAAATTCTTTTGACACATGCTCATATTGACCATGTCTTCGGGCTTCAATGGGCATTTGACACCTTCAAGGTCCCTGTGAATATGCATCAGGAAGATCAGGAAGTACTGGATATGCTTCAGGCAAGCGGTGTGAGATTCGGGATGAAGGTAGATCCTGTAAAAGTAGATATCGAATATATTAAAGAGGGAGACGAACTTGACCTGGATGGTGAAAAGTTTAAAATATATCATGTTCCGGGACATTCTCCGGGAAGCGTAGTATATCATCATGAAGGCCAGAAATTCATGATCTCCGGTGATGTACTTTTTGAAGGCAGCATAGGAAGAACAGATCTGTATAAAGGAAATTATGATCAGCTGATTGAAGGGATCAAATCGAAACTTTTTATTTTAGATAATGATACCCAGGTTTTCTCAGGACATGGAAATCCTACTTCAATCGGGTTTGAGAAACAGTATAATCCGTTTTTGAAGTAAGCATTTGAGAAGGTTCTGTAAATACCCGGAATCTAACTTAGGCCTGATACTTAATACCGGAGAATATAAAAATACAAAACCGTCAGAAATTCCGACGGTTTTGTTGTTATAAAGAAACAGAGTTTAGAAATCCAAAGTGATTGATGCTCTGGCAGCAGCCCCCATAATAGGTCTGGCCATGATGATTCCGTCTCCGTTTGGTGATCCTGCTCTCGGATCTCCTTCTGTGATACCAATTGTATTGAAAATATTGGTACCGTCCACTGCAAAACGTATTTTTCCCAGCTGATAAGACATTCCTGCTCCAAATTCTGTGAAAGAAGGCAATGTCTGTACATTCTTCTCATCCTGGAAACGTTTTCCATAGTAATTCATGCTTACATAAGCTCTCCATTCTTTTGTGATATTCACTGCCGGTGAAATATTGAAATAAAATTTCGGCATTCTTCTTACTACATTACCTTCCAGAACACTTCCTGCTTCAAGGTTTTTATATTTTGGACTTTGAATGGTTCCGTTGAAAGTAAGTTCTAAAATATTATTGAATAAGCGGGCATATCCTTCCACCTCAACTCCATAGTTTTGTGTATTGGCAAAAGTATTTTCAGATTTCCCATCAGAGAAAATATCGGTAAATGACAGGTTCTTTAATGTAGAATAAAACGGAATCACTGCCACATCAAAAGTACGCGAGTAATATTTGTATCCTACTTCCAGCTGATTGGTTGTTACCGATTTTAAAGGTTTATCCGGTGTCGGATTGGAAAAATAGTTGTAGTACGCTTCCTCATTCGGAGATCTGAATCCATTGGAAAAACGGGCATACACTGCATTCTCCCTGTTGATCTTATAATTGGCTGCCAATGTGAAGGAAACTTTATCTATATTATAATTCCAATAGGTATATTTGTTTCCTAATACACTCATATTATCATCAGCTGTAGTGGTATTGAAACCATGAGTTCCATCTGTTGTTAACCCGGAATTATTCAGGTTGGAAGCCGTTGTATTGGCAAAATTTCCTTTATAATAATCATGGCTGTAACGAAGGCCTCCATTCACACTTAAAGCATCTGTAATGTTATAGTCTAAGTTTACATAAAGGTCATTCAAACTTCCCTGGGTCTGGGTTCTTCTTTGCAAAAATGTCATATCCATCACTCCGTTATAAGTTTTAGAGTATCCATCATCAGATGGACTAAGAGACGGGTTTACCAGATTCAGAAGTTCAGGTCTGTCTGTAGCTGTTGTCAGAATATTGCTCCAGTTCCAGTACTGCTGGGATTTCCAATTGGATTTGTAAAACCCTGCTGTAACGTTTCCTTTATCGAATTTATAATTGAACTGCAGATCATTCACAAAGTTATTCATCTGCTTATCAATCGCCCAGAATCCTAATTTTTGTACAAACTCAGGATTTACAACGGCTCCGTTGCTCACCAGGGAGTACTGATAGTCACTCATACCAAGTCCGCCGTCTTTTACCTGATCTGTTGCATATTTAGAAGCCTGCTTAGGACCTCCCGCCGGAAAAATCCCGGTATAGTTCATATTGATATCCGTATACCTTGTCTTGTTTAAAACACTGAAATTATTCCCAAGGTCATATTTAAATTCAGCACCTACAACATCAACTTTCGGATGAATTCCGTCTTCAAGATTTCTGTTAAAAAAACCGCCTCCGGCCTGCGGAATGTTCAGCTGGCTGATGGCTCTATAACTGTAGGTTCCATAATTAGGATCAAATCCCTGGAATCCCTTCAGTTTATTTCCGTTCTGGATCAAAGGAATGGGAAGGAAAAATGTATTTCTGTCATCCAGTTTTTTATAATATACTTTTACATAGCCTTTATCAAAAACATATTTCAGGTTCATTCTGATCTGCCCTCCATTATTGGCTTTGAAGCCTGTTTTTCTGATACCGTCGTCTGTTCTGTAAAAGCCGCCGACATTGAAGAATAATTTATCCTGAACCAATGCTCCGCCTACATTCACATCAGTACGCATTAATCCGTAGGTACTGGTTTCCAGTTTTGCCGTACCTCTGAAATCATTGGTTCCTTCTTTTGTAATAAAATTGATCAGACCGCCGGGGGAATTGGTTGCAAAAATGGATCCTGAACCTCCTCTTAAAGCTTCCATACGGCTTACGGAATTATCTACACGGAAAAAATTATCCGCATTGGCAAACTGAAGCGCGCCGTCTTCAAAAACGGCAAGACCATCTTCCTGTACCTGTACAAATTCATAGGCTCCAGCGGAAGGAATACCTCTTGCAAAAAGGTTGTTACCGACTTCACCTCCCGATGTTTCCACAGCAAATCCGGGAACCCTTTGTAATAAAGCAGCTGCACTGATCGGGTTTTGCTTCTGAATTTCTTTGGAACTGAATGTGGAAATCGCTGTACTGGATTCTATTTTTTTCTTAGGATTTGAGTTTCCTGTGATGACAATCTGATCGATGGAAGAAACTTTTGCAGAATCCTGCGGAGTTTCCTGGGCATAAGCATTATTAAAATATAACGTAGCTGTTGCGGCGATTAAAAAGATTGATTTTTTTTTCATAGCCTTATTTTTTTATAGTTAGTTTCAGTTTTGTTGTAATTGTAAATACACTCCATTCGTCCAGCCGAATCCATCCTGATTGGGGTATTCCCCGCCGCCTGCTATTGTTTCCGTATCTAATGCATTGTATTTTTCCATTAGTTTCCCGGTATTCTGGTAGACTCTTTCTACGTTGGAACACCAGTTAGTCTTAATTTTTTCTGCCAGCTCATCAAAGCCGTAATTTTTCATTGCCTTAAAGCCCAGCCATTGATAAGGAGCCCATGCATTGGGAAGATCCCATTGCTGTCCTGATTTTTTTGTGGTCGTCACAAGTCCTCCCGGATAAAGAAATTTCTCAGCTATAGCTTCAGCAACTGCTTCTGCCTGCTTCTGATCTGCAATACCAAGGAATAAAGGGTAAAGAGCAGCAATATGTTCAGACGGTGTTTTTGTGTTTTTTTTAGTGTGATAATCTTTGTAAATCTTAGCGTTTTCATCCCAGAAATATTGATTGATCATCTGTCTTCGGCCTGCTGCTCTTTCAGTAAAATAATTTTCTTTTTCTGTCAGATTTTGAAGTGCTGAAGCTTTTGCCAGGGACATTTCCAGATGCCACAAAAGGCAGTTCAGATCAATCTGTGCAAGGTTCAGCGTTTCTATCGTCTGTATATTTTGTCCGTCTGCGAACCATCTGCTGGAAAAATCCCAGCCTGACTCACAGGCGCTTCTTATGTTTCTGTAAAATTCAGCTCCTGTTGTTTTTTCATGATCTTCAATATCGATCAGGTAGCTTTCAGGACGTGGTGCATTTTCTGCATCGTAATACCGGTTAAGAATATCTCCGTCTGCTGTTTTTACTACTCTTTTTATACTGGAATTGTTTTCAAGTCCTTCTTCCCCATTCATCCAGAAAGCATATTCCCTTTCAAGAGTGTTATAATATTTTGTATAAATTTCCTGGTCATGAGTTGTTTCAAAAAGAAGATCCAGCATTAATGAAAAATAAGGAGGCTGTGATCTGCTCAGGAAATGAGTTCTGCTTGCATTGGGAACAAATCCTACATTCTGAATAAGATAAGAGCAGTTCTCAATAATATTTTCCATCATTTCTATCCTGCCGGAAGCTTGTAATCCAAGCATAATAAAATAACTGTCCCAATAGAAAAACTCATTAAAACGGCCACCCGGGACAATATAAGGTTTCGGTAATTTTAACAGTGTTCCTTTTTCCTCATATGCCGTTCGGGTCAGTTCATCCCATAATTTTTCAATATGATCCGCAATCGGAAGGTGATCTTCCCTCTGAACAGAAACTCTGGCCCCTAAGAAATCAAAATGAACCATTACAAAATCCTTCAGATCAAAACCGGGACTGTTTTTCGTTTTTTCATAATCTTCATTGATCTTTGAAACAGGAAATAGGGGAACCGCATCCGTCATCATTTTCTGATCTTCAAAAATTTCAGATCGCTGCACGTCATCAAAAAGGTTTTGAATATCGTTTATATAAAGTTGATTACTCATTGCTATTTTTTAGGATTAATTTTTAATTTATTCATGAAAACCGCTGAAGTGATCAGTAATGACAATGGAATCAAGGACAGATAAAATGCCCGCTGCCCGCTGAATTCCTGAAACACAAAACCGGTAATGATGGAACCTATAGTTCCTCCGATTGCTGAGAACACAACAATTAACCCTGACATGGCACTGTGCAGATACTTGGGAATAGATGCCAGAATTACAGAATTAATACTCGGATAAATTGGTGCCAGCAAACCTCCCATTAAAGGAAATAAATACACAACCAATGGGGCATTCAGCCAACTTGTATCGGTATCTATATGAATATTGTGAGTTAACGGCAGAACCAGAAGCAAACTAATGGCAAAACCTGTCACACAAAAAGAAACCACATAGATCCAGCTGAATTTCTTGGAGAAAAACCCCGACAAGAATCTACCCAGTGCAAAAGCACCTGCCAAAACTGCTCCCGCCTGAATACTCATGGAGGTTGGCACTTTTAAAATCTCTTTATAAAAAGTAGGCGTCCAGGTTTGAAAACTCTGCTCTACCAGTACAAAAAGGAAAGCGCATAATAAAAAGCACAGCACTTTTTTATAACTGAACAGACTTGCACTGTTTCTTAAATCTCCCAACAGATCTGTTTTCTCACTTTTCGCTTCTTTCTCATCCAATTTTGAAAAGAAAAGGAATAAAAAAGACAGGCTGGAAAGTCCTCCGAGAACCCAATATACATTCAGCCATCGTGTAGATTCCGGATTGTGATCGTCAATGTATAAGCTGAATAAAACATTCCCTGCCAATACTCCAATCATGAAAAACCCTTCCAGAAATCCCATAAAACTGGAATGTTCCTTATCTGTTTCAGTTACCAATCCAATAGAAGTAAAAACCGATATTTTGATCAGGGCAAATGAAATACCTACGATGGCAAATAATAGTTTGAATACCCAGAATGCATTGGTAAACGGCATTACAAAACACATACAGCTTACCAGCAGCAAGGCAATCAGCATTGATTTCCGGATTCCTATTTTAGGAAGAAATGAAGCAAGAATGAATGAACATATGGCAATCGGAAGATCTTTAAAGCCTTCCAGAACACTGGCCGAGGATTTTGAAATTCCAAAATTCTGCTGTACCTGCAGGATCACAGTTCCTACAGAATTCAGAAGAATGGCAAAGACAAAATAATTTAAAAATAAAACGGCCTTGATCTTAATATTTTTCATTCAGGTTACTTCTTGTCGGCTAAGATAGAAGCATTTGTGTTAACGATAATTTAACACAGTAAATCAATATTTGAACTATATTAATATAATTAGTATTTTTAAGAATTAAATATGATTAATTAAATGAAAGTTACTTTTGAAAGGGTGATTCCTAATGAAAAGAGTTCGTTCCGCACTATTCATAATAATTCCCCTATCTCAGAGTTCAAATGGGAATATCATTACCATCCCGAAATTGAGCTGGTATGTGTCATTTCCGGGAGCGGAACCCGCCACGTCGGCTACCATAAAAGTAATTACACAAATGGAGATCTTGTGTTAATCGGGTCTAATATCCCCCACTCAGGATTCGGACTGAACTCCATTGACCCTCATGAAGAAATTGTCCTTCAGTTTAAGGAAGAAATCCTTCAGTTTCCCCAGCAGGAAGTAGAAGCCAGATCCATCAAAAATCTTCTGGAACTTTCAAAATACGGGATTCATTTTCACCATAAAGTAAAAAAAATAATGCTCCCAAAATTGAAGCTTATGCTGGAATCAGAAGGTTATAAAAGATATTTATTGCTTTTGGAAATTCTTTTTGAACTTTCGAAATGTGAAGATTATGATCTACTGAATAAAGAAATTATGCCTTACACGATTATTTCCAAAAATAAAGCCCGCCTCGAAAATATCTTCACTTATGTAGAACATCATTATGACAAGGAAATTGATATTGAAGATGTTGCAAAACTGGCTAATCTCACACTGCCGGCTTTCTGTAATTTTTTCAAAAAAGCGACGCAGATCACTTTTACAGAGTTTGTAAACAGATACAGAATCAATAAGGCATGTCTGCTGATGGTACAGGACAGATCTATTTCAGAATGCAGCTATCAATGTGGTTTTAATAATGTAACATACTTTAACAGGATGTTTAAAAAATATACAGGAAAAACACCTTCGGAGTTTATTAAGAATTATACACATAATAAAGTGAATGTGGATCTGAAGGTTGAAAAAGAGGCTAAAATTAAGGTAAGTTTTTAATTTTTGCTGAGACTCCTGCGGTGTGACA
This sequence comes from Chryseobacterium amylolyticum, assembly GCF_051011775.1. Classification (NCBI taxonomy): domain Bacteria; kingdom Pseudomonadati; phylum Bacteroidota; class Flavobacteriia; order Flavobacteriales; family Weeksellaceae; genus Chryseobacterium; species Chryseobacterium amylolyticum. The sequence goes on along the minus strand of NZ_JBPCHX010000002.1, from coordinate 415,084 downwards.
AAAGTGGATGAATAGATCATGCTTTCGTACTTGTCATTCCGTAGAAATCTAAGCTTTCTCATACGTAATTTTGCAGTAGCTTATAATAAGACAAACTATGCTGAGACTCCTGCGGTGTGACAAAGTGTGTGTGGCTATACTAAATGTTGTACTTGTCATTCCGTAGAAATACAGGCTTTCTCAAATGTAATTCTGCAGTAACTTATAATAAGACAAACTATGCTGAGACTCCTGCGGTGTGACAAAAGTGGATGAATAGATCATGCTTTCGTACTTGTCATTCCGTAGAAATCCAGGCTTCCTCATACGTAATTTTGCAGTAACTTATAATAAAAACAAACTATGCTGAGACTCCTGCGGTGTGACAAAAGTGAATGAATAGATCATGCTCTCGTACTTGTCCATTCCGTAGGAATCCAGGCTTTCTCAAATGTAATTCTGCAGTAACTTATAATAAGACAAACTATGCTGAGACTCCTGTGGAGTGACAAAAGTGGATGAATAGATCATGCTCTCGTACTTGCCATTCCGTAGGAATCCAGGCTTTCTCATACGTAATTTTGCAGTAACTTATAATAAGACAAACTATGCTGAGACTCCTGCGGAGTGACAAAAGTGGATGAATAAATCATGCTCTCGTACTTGTCCATTCCGTAGGAATCCAGGCTTTCTCATATGTAATTTTGCAGTAGCTTATAATAAGACAAACTATGCTGAGACTCCTGCGGTGTGACAAAAGTGGATGAATAGATCATGCTTTCGTACTTGTCATTCCGTAGAAATCCAGGCTTTCTCATACGTAATTTTGCAGTAGCTTATAATAAGACAAACTATGCTGAGACTCCTGCGGTGTGACAAAAGTGGATGAATAGATCATGCTCTCGTACTTGTCATTCCGTAGGAATCCAGGCTTTCTCATACGTAATTTTGCAGTAGCTTATAATAAGACAAACTATGCTGAGACTCCTGCGGTGTGACAAAAGTGGATGAATAGATCATGCTTTCGTACTTGTCATTCCGTAGGAATCCAGGCTTCCTCATACGTAATTTTGCAGTAACTTATAATAAGACAAACTATGCTGAGACTCCTGCGGAGTGACAAAAGTGGATGAATAGATCATGCTCTCGTACTTGTCCATTCCGTAGGAATCCAGGCTTTCTCATATGTAATTTTGCAGTAACTTATAATAAGACAAACTATGCTGAGACTCCTGCGGAGTGACAAAAGTGGATGAATAGATCATGCTCTCGTACTTGTCCATTCCGTAGGAATCCAGGCTTCCAATTAAAGTAAAAAAATAAGCCATTGAAACTCCTGCGGAGTGACAAAGTGTGCGAATAGCTAAGTGAACGATGTTACAATCAACAAAAAAGCCACTCCAAAAGAGCAGCTTTATATTATTAAGTAAAAACCGGTAACTAAACAACTAGCAACCAGCAATTATTTCCATTTAATATTACATCCCATGCTAGGTCTTTGAATTTCTTCCTGAGGTTCTCCAGCCAAAAGATTTTCAAAAGCAATGATTAAATCTTCACCGGTTACATCTTTATTGTTTCCAGGTCTTGAATCATCCATCTGACCTCTGTACACCAAATCCAGTTTATCATCAAAGAAATAAAAATCCGGTGTGCAAGCCGCATCATAAGCTTTGGCTACCGCCTGGCTTTCATCGAATAAGTAAGGAAAATCAAATCTTCTTTCAATCTGGAATTCAATCATTTTTTCCGGAGAATCTGCCGGATATTTTTCAACGTCATTGGCATTGATTGCTATGAATTCAATTCCTCTTTCGTTATAATCTTCGTATAATTCATTAATCTTATCAATCACATGAAGAACAAACGGACAATGGTTGCACATGAAGATAACCAGTGTTCCTTTTTCTCCTTTCAGTTCTTCCAAAGACTGAAGTTCATTTGTTTTTGACGGGTTAGGAAGCTCAAAAAACGGTGCTTTTGTTCCTAATGCCAGCATATTTGATGGAGTATTCATATCCTTTTTCTTTACTGGCAAAGATAATTATTTCTTTTGTTAATTGAGCCGGGTTCTGAAACAGACATTTTATTTTTGTAGGGTAAGGAAGCTGGAGGAGGGAAGATTTTAAGGCTCAAAAATAGTTATAGCCAAATTCTATTATTCCATTATTTAATGTTAGAAATAACTTCCAGCTCCCATTCTTCCAGCTTCCAGCCTTCATTTATTTTTCATTAAGTAGTAGTCCAATCTATAAAAATCATAATATCCTTTGGAAGTTATATCAAAAAGTTTGTAGTTTTGCTAACGCTGTTAGTAAAATAATATCATGGGTCTACATGAACGCCGTCAACGAGAAAAAGAATCCATCCGTGCAAATATTTTGCAGGCTGCTTTTACTTTGGCTAAAACCGAAGGCTGGGGTTCACTTTCTATGCGTAAAATAGCAGATGCTATTGAGTATAGTGCCCCTGTAGTTTATGATTATTTTGAAAATAAAGATGCCATTCTGTTTGAAATTTCATTAGATGGCTTTCACAAGTTACACATAGAATTATTAAAAGCTCAGCAGAAACACGACACTCCGGAAGAGCAGCTTGTTGCCATTGTGGATGCGTACTGGAACTTTGCTTTTAAAAATAAGGAATATTACCAGCTGATGTTTGGTCTTGGAATGCAATGCTGCGGAAAAGGACAGATGAAAAAGGAATTTTCGTCATTCCAGGAACTGATCTATGAATGTACTTATGAGATTATTAAGAAAAACGGATCCAATCCCGACAATGCCTGTCATATGTCTCATGCTCTGTTTTCTGCCGTTCACGGAATGATCTCTATTATGATGATGCGTACTGCTGATATCCCTTCAACAATGAATAAGACGACTTTGGACGAAACTGTTTCGGCTTTTATTAAGTCTTTGTAAATTTTTTTTGAATTAAAAATTAACACCGTTAGGAAATTTAACACTGAATTAATGGAAAATTATTCTGTTATTCCTGACTAAAAAATGAAATTATTATGAAGCAATTCATAACATTCAGCTGTTAAAAGTAATCATTTTTTGCTTAATCAATTAACACTGTTAGTAAAATTAACACATATACACCTCATCTTATATATAAAAGCAACATTAAAAAATTCAGCTATGGAAACGATTGACCTCATTGCACATTAAAAATTCTGTAATTTTTTTTGAACTAACCATTAACACTGTTAGGAAAAAAAACAGCATTTATCAAAAAAACTTTACTTAAATCTAACACTTCATTAAAAATTAAACTAACAATGAAAATACCTGGAAAAACAAGGTTTATTGTACTTATTGCAAGTATAATTCTTTTACAGAGCTGCACCAAGGCCGCAGAAGGCACCAATGCCGCGCCGCCAGCTCCAGAACTTCCGGTTTATACCGTTATTACATCACCCGCTACTACATATCAGGAATTCCCTACTGCTTTGGAAGGAAAAAATAATGTTGAAATCAGATCTCAGGTAGACGGTTATCTTGACAGAATCTATGTAGAGGAAGGCTCTTATGTAAGAGCAGGACAGCCATTATTTAAAATAGATTCCAGAAGCTACGGCGAACAGATGAATATGGCACAGGCCAATCTGCAGGCTGCCAATGCCAATATCCAGAAAGCAAAAGTGGAAGTAGACAGACTACAGCCATTGGTTGCTGCAAAAGTAGTTTCTGATGTACAGCTTAAAACCGCAAAAGCCAATTACGAAGCTGCCGTTGCTGCTGCTGCACAAGCCAGAGCTTCTGTAGGAAATGCCAGAATTAATGTAGGATTTACAACCATTACAGCTCCTGTAAGCGGTTATATCGGAAGAATTCCTTACAAAAAAGGAAGTCTGATCTCCAGAACAGATCCTAATCCATTAACATTATTATCTGATATCAGCGAAATTTATGCTTATTTCTCTTTAAGTGAACTTGACTTTATTGCTTTCCAGAATAAATATCCGGGAGCTACTTTGGAAGAGAAACTGAAAAATATGCCAATGGTAGAACTGGTGATCGCTGATAACAGTACTTATCCTGAAAAAGGAAAACTAAGCATTGTAGACGGACAGTTTGACAAAACGACAGGAGCCATCAGTGTACGTGCCGTATTTCCTAATGCCAACGGAACTTTAAGAACGGGGAACACCGGAAGAGTGCGTATGCCTCAGTTGATTTCCAATGCGGTAGTAATTCCGCAGGAATCTACTTTCGAAATTCAGGATAAAACCTATGTCTACGTAATGGGTAAAGATCAGAAGGTAACCGGAAGACCGATCAAAATATCAGGAAAAACGGATAGCTATTATTTTATTTCTGAAGGGCTTAAGCCTGGAGAAAAAATCGTATTCACAGGAATCGGGAACTTAAAAGACGGTGCTTCTGTCAAGCCGAAAAATATTTCTTCTGACAGCTTATTAAAAGCGAAACCATTATAATCCTTTCCGAATACAGAAGACTTAAAAAAATAAACTTCTTATGTTAAAACAATTTATAGAAAGACCGGTCCTTTCAACGGTCATCTCCATAATACTCTTATTATTGGGAGCCCTGTCTCTCTTTAATTTACCGATTGCCCTCTTCCCGGACATTGCTCCACCGAGTGTACAGGTAACGGCATTCTATCCGGGAGCCAACGCGGAGGTTGTAGCACGTTCGGTAGCGACCCCGATTGAGGAGGCTGTGAACGGAGTAGAGAACATGACGTATATGACCTCAAACTCCAGTAACGACGGAACCATGACCCTGAGCGTCTACTTCAAACAGGGTGCTGATGCGGATAACGCCGCAGTAAACGTACAGAACCGTGTATCCAAAGCGATGAGCCAGCTGCCTCAGGAAGTAGTACAGGCGGGAATTTCCACACAGAAGGTACAGAACAGTATGATCATGTTCATGGGATTAACCAGTGAAGATGCAAAACAATATGATGAATTATTCCTTCAGAATTACCTGAAGATTAATGTTATTCCACAGATACAGCGTATCCCCGGGGTAGCACAGGCTCAGGTATTCGGAACTAGGGATTATTCGATGAGAATCTGGCTGAAACCGGATCGTCTGGCGGCTAATAATCTTTCGCCTCAGGAAGTTTTGGGAGCCATTAAAGATCACAACCTTGAAGCTGCTCCTGGTCGTCTTGGACAGGGAAGTAAGGAAACTTACGAATATATCCTTAAATATAAAGGAAAACTGAACAAGGATGAAGACTATGAAAACATCGCCATCAAAGCAAACAGTGATGGTTCTTTCTTAAGGTTAAAAGATGTGGCACGAGTAGAATTCGGTTCTTATACGTATACTGCTACCAACAGAGTGGATGGAAAACCGGTTGCCGGATTCGCGATCTTACAGACTGCAGGATCCAACGCCAATGAAATCCTGACAGAAATTGAAAAGCAGGTGAAAGTAATGGAAACTACCCTTCCCAAAGGAGTAAAACCTATTATCATGTATAATTCCAAAGACTTTTTGGATGCCTCTATTCATCAGGTTGTGGAAACTTTAGTAATTGCCTTCATTCTGGTATTTATCGTAGTATATATCTTCCTTCAGGATTTCAGATCTACGTTAATTCCTGCCATTGCAGTTCCTGTGGCAATTATCGGAACATTCTTCTTCCTGCAGTTATTTGGATTCAGTATTAACATGCTTACACTGTTTGCATTGGTTCTGGCCATTGGTATTGTAGTGGATGATGCGATTGTGGTCGTGGAAGCCGTCCACTCAAAAATGGAACAGACAGGAATGCCGGTAGAACATGCTACAATGAACTCGATGAGTGAAATCTCAGGAGCTATTATCTCTATTACACTGGTCATGTGTGCCGTGTTTATTCCGGTTGGTTTCATGCAGGGACCTGCAGGAGTTTTCTACAGACAGTTTGCATTTACATTAGCTATTGCGATTTTAATCTCAGCAGTAAATGCATTGACATTAAGTCCGGCGTTATGTGCAATGTTTCTGAATGATCCTCAGGGAGAGCATGGTGAACATGGTCATAAAACAGGTTTTGGAGCAAGGTTCTTTAATGCATTCAATGCCAGCTTCAACAGCATGACCAGAAAATACATTTACAGTCTTAAGTTTTTAATCAAAAATAAGTGGGTTGCGATAGGAGGTCTTGTTATCATTACAGCAGCAAGTATCTTCCTGATCAAAAAAGCACCATCAGGATTTATTCCTACTGAAGACCAGGGTTTCGTGTTATATGCAGTGAATACTCCTCCGGGAAGTTCATTGGAAAGAACACACAGAGCAACAGCTCAGATCGACAAGATCATCAATAGTGAAAAGGCAACGAATCACCTTTGGGTAGCCGACGGGATGAACTTTATCAGTAATGCTAACGCTTCTCCATATTCTGCAGGTTTCATTAAGCTTAAAGATTATGACAAGCGTGGTGAGATGAAAGATCCTGATCAGATTGCAGGAACTTTAACAGGAAAGGTAAGCCAGGTAAAAGATGCCAATGCATTCTTCTTCAACTTCCCTACTGTACAAGGTTTCGGTAACGTTTCCGGATTTGAGTTCATGCTTCAGGATAAAACAAACAGTTCTTTTGAACAGTTGGGAACAACCACTCAGCAGTTCATTGGTGAGCTGATGAAAAGACCTGAAATTGCTTTTGCCTTTACCACTTATGCAGCAGGAAACCCTCAGTACACTATTGATGTGGATACGGATAAAGCCAACCAGCTGGGTGTTTCGGTAACAGAACTGATGCAGACCATGCAGATTTATTTCGGAAGCAGCTTTGTATCGGATTTCAACAGATTCGGAAAATATTACAGAGTAATGGCTCAGGCTGATATTCCTTACCGTACAGACGTCAATTCACTGGAAGGCATTTATGTGAAAAATAAATCAGGAGAAATGGTTCCGGCCAAAACACTGGTAACGTTAAAAAGATCTTTCGGACCTGAAACGGTAACAAGAAATAACCTTTTCAATGCAGTAACGATCAACGGAACACCAAAACCGGGATACAGTACCGGAGATGCCATCAAAGCAGTAGAAGAAGTTGCCCAGCAGTCATTACCAAGAGGATATGGATATGAGTGGACAGGAATTACCCGTGAAGAGATCAAAACAAGCGGACAGACTGCATTTATCTTCTTCTTAAGTATTCTGTTTGTATACTTCCTGCTGGCTGCTCAGTATGAAAGTTATGTGCTTCCTTTTGCTATTATTCTTACCATTCCAACAGGGATTTTCGGAGTATTTGCCTTCACAGGGCTGGCAGGAATTGACAATAACATTTATGTTCAGGTGGGATTGATCATGCTTGTCGGACTCTTGGCAAAGAATGCCATCCTGATCGTAGAGTTTGCCGTACAGAGAAGAAAAGCAGGAAAAACTTTAATAGAATCTGCACTCCAGGCATCAAGATTACGTTTAAGACCGATCTTAATGACCTCTTTTGCCTTCATCGTGGGAATGCTTCCATTGATCTGGACACAGGGAGCATCTTCAAAAGGTAACCACTCTATCGGCTATAGTACTGTAGGAGGAATGCTTACGGGAGTACTATTCGGAATTTTTATCATCCCGGTAATGTATGTAATATTCCAGTATCTGCATGAAAAAATGCCGAGCAGAAAAAAGAAAAGACTTCTGAAAAAACAAATGGAAGAAGAACTTTTAGCTTCAGCTCAATAATAAAGATTAACAAAACTGAGATAGATTAAGCCACAAAAGATTTCGCTTTAAGTGATTGTAAGCTAAGAATGCTGTGAAAATCTGAATCACCTGTGGCAAAACACTCAAATTTTGTATCCATTAAAAGTCTATTACAACTATGAAAAGAGTAAAAAATATTATTCTAACTTTTGCGCTGGCTATAGGCTCTGTATCGTGTGTGTCAAAACTGGCATACACGGAGCCTGAGCTGCCGCTTCCGGAAAAGTTTCAGTATACTGCAACTGCAGACACTGCCAGCATCGCCAATCTGGAGTGGAAACAGTTTTTCAGCGATCCTGTTTTACAGGAACTGATTGAAAAAGGAATTAAAAATAATTATGACCTTCAGATTGCCTTAAAGCAGGTTGCGGCTTCACAGGAAAAGCTGAAACAGGCAAAATATATGCAATATCCGGATGTAGGTTTCGGAGTAAGCGGACAGATCTCAAGACCTTCCAAAAACAGCATGAACGGGCAAAGCTTAAATTTATTTTTAGGTTCAAGCCATGTTGAAGACTATAACGCAGCCTTCAACCTTTCATGGGAAGCTGACATCTGGGGGAAAATCAAAAATCAGCAGGAGGTTTCAAGAATGCAGTATCTTCAAACGTATGAAGGGTCAAAAGCAGTTCAGACTCAGGTAGTAGCTGCCATTGCACAGGGATATTATAACCTGCTGATGCTTGATAAACAACTGGCGATCGCAAAATCCAATCTGGAACTCACCAGCAATACCTTATTAATGACCCAAAAAATGTGGGAAAGCGGTGATAACACTTCTTTAGGAGTACAGCAGGCCGCAGCACAGAAACAGGCAACAGAGCTTCTGATTGCCCAGCTGGAACAGAATATTGCCATCCAGGAAAATGCACTGAGTATCCTGGTTGGAGAACTTCCCAATAAAGTAAACAGAACGCTCGAAATGTCTGATACTTCCTTACCACAAAACATTTCTGCCGGACTTCCTGCAGCAATGGTAAGCAGAAGACCGGACGTTCGTCAGCAGGAATTGTTTTTATTAGAATCCAATGCCATGGTAGGAATTGCCCAAGCCAATATGTATCCGGCATTAAAAATTACTGCCAATGGCGGTGTAAATTCCTTCAAATTCGACAACTGGTTCCAGATTCCGGCTTCGTTATTCGGATCGGTTTTAGGAGGAATTACCCAGCCAATTTTCCAGAAAAGACAATTGAAAACAGATCTGGAAGTAGCTAAAATTCAAAGAGAGAAAAATGTTCTTGCGTTCCGTCAGTCTGTATTGAATGCGGTGGGCGAAGTTGCTGACGCATTGGTTTCCAATGAGAATTTAAAAGTTCAGGAGCAGAAAGCTACGGAGCAGGCCGCTACACTGAAAGACGGAATTAAAAGTGCACAGCTTCTTTATAAAGGAGGTTCAGCCAATTACCTGGAAGTGATTACAGCACAGGGAAATTCCCTACAGGCAGAGTTGAACCTGGCTTCCATTAAGAGACAGAGATTAAGCAGCATTGTAGATCTATACAGAGCGCTGGGCGGCGGTTGGAAGTAGTAAATTAAATTATATTTGTTGAAGTGCGGTCCTTTATGGACCGCATTTTTTCAATATAAAAACCTTAATTAATGGCCATCCGTACTGTCATTCTGAATGGAACAAAGTGGAATGAAGAATCTTTAAAATGATTGATGAGATTCTTCCTTCGTCAGAATGACAAACAGAGCTCTTAATTTATTCATGAAACTCCTCCGCAATCCATTTTAGCAAATCGTCAAAGTCTTTTTCAGAATATCCTAATTGTAAATAATGAATATCATCCGCTTTTCTGTACCAGGTCAGCTGGCGTTTTGCATATCTGCGGCTGTTCTTTTTAATTTCTGAAACCGCAAAATCAAGATCCCACTCTCCATCAAAATATTTGAACAGTTCAGCGTAACCTACCGTATTCAAAGCCGTCAGATCTTTAAATTTCTCAAGGCCCTTCACTTCATCCAGCAATCCGCTTTCCATCATAATATCCACTCTGCGGTTGATTCTCTCATACAGCTCTTCCCTTGGAGCTTCAATTCCGATCCTGATAACATTAAAATTTCTGGAATCCTGTGACACCGCAATTAATTCAGAATATTTTGTATTGGTTTGCCAGATTACATCAATGGCACGTAAAAGTCTACGATGATTGTGAATATCCACCACACCGAAATATTCCGGATCGAGTTCTTGTAAAATTTCCTGAAGTTTCTCAATTCCTTCCTGCTCCATCATAGTCTGAAGCTTTTCCTGGTTTTCAGCATTGGCTTCCGGCAAATCATGCAGACCTTCTATCACAGCCTTTTCATACATCATACTTCCACCGACAAGGATGACAGTGTCATGGGTGGTAAAAAGTTCATTGAGTTTTTCAAGCGCATCTTCTTCATACTGCCCGATGGAGTAATATTCTTCCACAGAAAGGTTTCCTATAAAATGATGAGGTGCTGCCGCCAGTTCTTCTTCTGAAGGCGCAGCTGTTCCTATTTTCATTTCTCTAAAAAACTGACGGGAATCACAGGAAATAATCTCGGTATTGAAATGTTGGGCCAAATCAATTGCCAGTCTCGTTTTACCAATTCCGGTGGGTCCTACAACAGAAATTAAATTTTTATTTTTCACCCCGCTAATTTACGAAAATGGGTTTATTTAATTTGCTGGAAGTTGGAAGCCTGAAGCTGGAAGGCAAAATTAGATATAGGTTATAATGATAACAATCTTCCTGCCTCCCTCCATCTTCCAGCCATTCAACATTAGCCAAACTATAGACTTAAATGTTTATCTTTGTAGAACAATAAAAAACTATGATTTTATCAATGACCGGATTCGGTAGAGCCGAAGATGTTTTTGAAGGAAAAAAAATTACAATTGATATTAAATCTCTGAACAGCAAGAGCTTTGATTTGAATATTAAAATTCCTTTACGTTATAAAGAAAAAGAATTTGAAATCAGAAAAATTCTTAACGATAGAATTATCCGTGGAAAAGTAGACTGCTACGTTAATATTGAGAACCTTGAAGAGTCTAATGATGTAAAAATCAATAAAAATTTAATCGACTCTTATATCAACGAACTTAAAAACATAGCTTCTGACGGTCCCGATTTTGAATACCTGAAAATGGCAGTAAGACTTCCTGATGCCATTACCTCAAGACCTGATGAGCTTACAGAAGGTGAATGGGAAGCATTGGCTAAAATTGTCAATAATGCCGTTGACAGATTTGAAGAATTCAGGAAAACGGAAGGTGGTATTTTACATGAAGAATTAAACAGGAATATTCAGAATATTGATAAATATCTTGGAGAAGTGATTCCTTTTGAGGAAGAAAGAATTGTAAGCGTGAAAGAACGTTACCAGAAATCCCTGAAAGAATTTGAAAATGTTGATGAAACGCGTTTCTACCAGGAAATGGCTTATTTTACTGAAAAACTTGATATTTCTGAAGAAAAGGTAAGACTTGCCCAGCATTTGAAATATTATAAAGAAGTAATGGACAATGAGTCTTTCAACGGAAAAAAACTGGGTTTCATTTCTCAGGAAATCGGAAGGGAGATCAACACACTTGGGTCTAAAGCCAATCATGCAGAAATCCAGAAACTGGTAGTAATGATGAAAGATGACCTGGAAAAAATAAAAGAACAAACGTTAAACGTATTGTAACGCAGGTACGGATTATGAGATACGTGGCTCTTTCTAAGAATGGAACACAAGTCTCGGAACCCGGAACCCGAAACTCAAAAAAATGGATAAAGTAATTATATTTTCAGCACCATCAGGGAGCGGAAAAACTACATTGGTAAAGCATTCACTGAAAACATTTCCAGAACTGGAATTTTCAATCTCATGTACTACGAGACAACCGAGGGGAAGCGAAGTTCATGCGGTAGATTATCATTTTCTGACACCGGATGAGTTCAGACAGAAAATTTCCGAAGATGCTTTTGTAGAATATGAAGAAGTATATACTGACAAATATTACGGTACTTTAAAATCTGAAGTGGAAAAAATCTGGAATCAGGGAAAAGTTGTTATTTTTGATGTAGATGTAAAAGGAGGTATTTCATTAAAAAAATACTTTGGCGAAAAGGCCTTGTCTATCTTTATAGAACCACCTTCCATTGAAGAGCTGGAACGAAGATTGGTTTCCAGAAATACAGATGATGCAGAAACTATAAAAACCCGTGTAGCGAAGGCAGCAGAAGAAATGACCTATGCCAGCGGGTTTGACAAGATCGTGATCAATGAAGATCTTGATACCGCTAAAAAAGAAATAGAAAGTTTAATAAAAAGTTTTATCAGTAAGTAATGGCTGGAAGATAGAAGCCAGAAGATGGAAGTAATCAATACTCTCAAAATCTAACTTCTAATTTCTAACCTCTAGCTTCTGATAATAAAAAATTGAGGTTGATATGAGTACCGAAACATTAGAAAAAGCTAAATCTGCAATTCCTGTAAGAGGATTTCTGGATATAAAAGATATCACTATTCCTCAGGGAGAAGAATTGGTGAAAGCCATTCTTAAACTTAAAGAGGAAAAAAATGCTGTTATCCTGGCCCATTACTACCAACCGGGAGAAATTCAGGATATCGCTGATTTCCTGGGAGATTCTTTACAGCTCGCAAGACAGGCAAAAGAAACCAATGCAGACATGATTGTATTCTGCGGAGTACATTTCATGGCAGAAGCCGCTAAAATTCTGAACCCAACTAAAAAAGTAGTTCTTCCTGATACCATGGCCGGATGTTCACTGGCAGACGGTTGCTCAGGAGAAGGGCTGAGAAAGATGCGTGATCAGCATCCAAATGCTTTAATTGCCACTTACATCAACTGTAATGCGGAAACCAAAGCAGAAAGTGATATTATCGTAACAAGCTCCAATGCGGAAACAGTTATTGAAGCTCTTCCGAAAGACAGACCAATCATTTTTGCACCGGACAAAAACCTGGGAAGATATTTATCTAAAAAAACAGGACGTGATATGATCCTTTGGGATGGAAGCTGTGTAGTACACGAAGCTTTTTCAATGGAAAGAATTGCACAGCAACTGGCAGACAATCCGGATGCTAAACTGATTGCTCATCCTGAAAGTGAAGAAGCTGTTTTAAAACTGGCTCATTTTATCGGGTCTACTTCTGCCCTGCTGAATTATGTGGAAAAAGACGACTGCCAGAAATTCATTATCGCCACAGAAGAAGGAATTCTTCACGAAATGAAAAAACGCGCTCCTCACAAAGAACTGATACCTGCATTGGTTTTTGACGAAAGCTGTAACTGTTCAGAATGTTTTTACATGAAACGTAATACCATGGAAAAGCTTTACCTGTGCATGAAGTATGAACTTCCTGAGATTCTTATCGACGAAGAACTAAGATTAAAAGCATTGAAACCTATTGAAGCCATGCTTGATCTTTCTAAAAGCATAAAATAATTTTTTAGTCATTGAATATTTATTATATTTAGAATCTAAACTAATAATAAATATGAAAAATCTAAAAAAATTAGACAGAAAAAGTCTTAAAAATGTAAAAGGAAGCGTGGGCATATGTAGCTTAAACTGCGAAATACATGAAACTTGCGGAACAGGATGTTATGGAGAACCAATGTGTGTTCCGAAAGGTGAACATTTCCCACCCAATTGTTAAAAAATAAAGCACTGTTTTTCACAGTGCTTTTTCATTATCTTATTAGTACAAATATAGTTTAGGATACTCCTCCATCCACGCATTCTATGCTTACCAGAACACACATTTTACAATAATCTGGAAGTCCCTGATAAGCCGCACAGGAATACTGATATCCCGGGCCATCTCCGAATGTAGCATTCTGTGGGCATCCTGCGCATCTTGACGGGCCGGCTCCATTTATTCGTTCAAGTTCTTTTCGGTTTAATTTCTTTATACTTTTCATAGCCATTCTAATTTTTAAATGATTTAACATACCAATATTTACAGCATTGGTGCATAACAGGTTCCTCCCGGTTTCAGCCAGCATCCCCATTGTCCACCTCCGCGGAAACATACAAACTGTTCACCACCACAAGCTTCAATCTGGATATCAGTAAATCCTCCGGTGATGTTTTTCTTTTGCTCACGTGATAATTTTTTAATTGTTTTCATAATGTTTAATTTTAAGATTAGAAATAAGAAAATTATTGTTTATTGCTTAAAAATCAATACGGATCAGAACATTCAAAACTGACCAGTACTCTTCCTTTACAGCATTGCGGCAAGGCGTGATAATCTGCACATGACTTGGGTTCACCTGGTCCATATGGGCCTGCAGGACAATACTCAAAACAATCATTCACATCTCCTCCACGGATGGACTTCAGATTCTTACGATTCACTTTTTTTAAATTTTTCATGGTTAATTTTATTATGGTTAAAATCCTAAATATAAGATTTTTAACCAATTACAGCAAATATATCTCTAAAAATGGAAATAAATTTTATAGGATTAAAAGTTGGCCGTTTCAAAATAATTTGTACATTTGTTCCGTTACAATGAATTTTCTAAGAAACATATCTGATATTTCTGCCCTGAAATCACTTATTTCAGGCATATCTTCTGTTTCTACATTCACAACTACAACAACTACCCCATAACGGGGTAAATTTTCACATATAATTTCCGGTACCCGTACTCTTTTTTCAGAGAGTAGCCACTTCTTTTTTTATCCAACTTCAAATAAATAATTGATGAAAGTTTTAAAATTCGGCGGAACATCAGTCGCCCATTCTCAGAATATCTTACTGGTGGAAAAAATTATAAAAAGTGAATCTTTAAAAAACAGGGTTGTTGTAATTGTATCAGCGCTTCATGGTGTTACAGATCAATTGATCAAAGCAGCTGAAAATGCTTCTGTAAAAGATGAAAAGTATATACAGATTATCAGAGACCTTGAAGAAAAGCATATTAACTTAGTGAAAGAACTTTTCCCAATTGCGGAACAAAGTTCGTGGCTGAGCTTTGTAAAAAAACATTTCAATGATATTGAAGATCTTTGCAACGGAATCTCTGTACTTGGTGAGCTTACTGCCAGAATCAAAGATAAAATTGCATCTTACGGAGAATTTCTTTCTTCAAAAATTATTGCAGCGAGATTACAGCATGAAGGGTTAGACTGCATTTGGATGGACTCTGCAGACCTTATCAGAACAGACAGCAATTTCACTCACGCAAAAGTAGATTTCAGTTTTACTGAAAAGAATATTGTAGGTTTTCTCAGTGAAAAGCAGAACCGTATCATCGTAGGCCCCGGTTTTATAGCCCGCGATGAAAAAAATAATGCGACAACACTGGGAAGAGGCGGTTCAGATTACACAGCTTCTATTATTGCAGCTTCTGTTCATGCGGAAGAGCTCCAGATATGGACTGACGTCAGCGGAATGATGACTGCAGATCCCCGTCTTGCTTCCAATGCCAAACCTATTTCAGAAATATCTTATCATGAAGCGATGGAGCTGTCGCACTTTGGGGCAAAAGTGCTTTATCCACCTTCCATTCAGCCTGTCATGGTGAAAAATATTGACCTGATCATCAAAAACACTTTTGCCCCTGATGCTCAGGGAACTTTAATTTCCCATCAGCTGAAATCTTCTGAGAACGGAAGGCAGGTTGCAGTAGGAATTTCAAATATGAACCATATTGCCCTGCTTACACTGGAAGGCAGCGGAATGGTTGGAATTCCCGGTATTTCGGCAAAATTATTCCAATGCTTAAGTCAGGAAAAAATAAATATAATTCTGATTACCCAGGGATCTTCAGAACATTCCATCACTGTTGCTATTGAAGAAAAAGATGCTTTACGTGCTGAATATTCGATCAACAGTTCCTTTGCTGATGACATCAACCTGAAAAGAGTTTTTCCGGTAAAAATTGAGACCGGTCTTTCCATTGTAGCTTTAGTGGGAGAAAATATGAAAAGCAGAAGCGGGGTCAGTGCAAAGATGTTTGGATGTCTCGGAAATAACGGTATCAATATACGAGCTATTGCACAGGGATCTTCGGAAAGAAATATCAGTATTGTCATTTCAGAAAAAGACAGCAAAAAAGCAGTGAATGTACTTCATGAAGAATTCTTTGAATCTGAAATCAAGCAGATCCATCTTTATATCTGCGGAACAGGGAATGTAGGTTCAAAACTGGTTCAGCAGATTTATAACCAGAATGATTATTTAAAGGAAAATTTTTTAATCAATCTGAGAATTGCAGGAATTTCCAACAGTCGTCATATGTTATTTGCGGATCAGGGGATATCCCAGGAAAACTATCTTACCTGGAATCAGCAGGGGCAAAAAGCTTCTGCCGGAGAATTTGCTGAAGAAATAATCCGGAGGAATCTGAGAAACTCTGTTTTTGTTGATGTTACGGCAAGTCCTGATGTTCCGGAAATTTATGAAAATTTATTAAAGAGAAGTGTGAATATTGTGGCCTGTAATAAAATTGCGGCTTCCTCAGATTTTAAACAATATAAAGCATTAAAAGATACCGCAAGAAATCACAACTGCAATTTTTATTTTGAAACCAATGTAGGTGCCGGACTTCCGGTTATAGGAACCATTAACGACCTGATCAAAAGCGGAGATAAAATCCAATCTATTAAAGCTGTACTAAGTGGGACATTGAATTTTGTCTTTAATGAGTATGACGGCAGCAGAACATTTTCTGAAGTGGTAGCACAGGCCCAGAAGGAAGGATACACAGAGCCGGATCCGAGGCTTGATCTTTCCGGAAAGGATGTGGCAAGAAAAATTTTAATTCTGGCAAGAGAGGCCGGATATCCGCTTCAGTTTGAAGAAATTGAAAATATCAGTTTTCTGCCGGAGGAATGCATGCAGGGAAGTGTTGATAATTTTTATGAAAAGCTTACAGTGTATGAAGATCATTTTAAAAGCTTATTGAATAAAGCCAAAAACGAAGGTAAAATACTGAAATATGTTGCAGAGTTTGAAGATGGAAAAGCTAAGGTGGGATTACAGCATATTGCTCCCGAAAGTGATCTGTTTCACCTTTATGGTAAAGATAATATTGTCATTTTCAAAACATTGAGATATTCTGAGCAGCCACTGGTTGTAAAAGGAGCCGGTGCCGGAGCTGATGTAACAGCAAGCGGAGTTTTTGCAGATATAATCCGTTCTATTTAAATAATATTATGAAAAAAGTAAAATTAAAAGTGCCGGCTACTGTAGCCAATCTGGTGTGCGGATTCGATATTCTGGGAATGGCCGTACATGAACCTTATGATGAGATGGAATTCAGACTGCTGGACACTCCGGACATTATCATAAAACATACCGACGCCTTCGGACTTCCTGAAGAGCCTTCCGGAAATGTTGCAGGCATCGTCCTGTTGAAAATCCAGGAATATTTTAATCTGAAAACCGGTTTTGAAGTAATCATCCACAAACATATAAAGCCTGGAAGCGGGCTCGGCTCCAGTGCGGCAAGTGCCGCCGGAGCCGCCTTTGGAGCCAATTTATTATTGGAAAACAAATTAACAAAGGAAGAAATGGTTCATTTTGCCATGTTTGGAGAAGAACTCGCTTCAGGTGTACGGCATGCAGATAATATTGCACCCTGTATCTATGGAGGAATTACCCTGGTAAAATCAACAAACCCGATTGATATTATTCCGCTGAGCTGCCCTGATCTGTTTGTGACTGCCGTACATCCGCAGGTGGAAGTCAAAACTTCAGATGCCAGGCAGATTTTAAAGAAGAATATCACTCTAAAAAGCGCTGTTGAGCAATGGGGGAATATTGCCGGACTCATAGCTGGAATTCAGAAAAACGATATCCCATTAATTGGACGAAGTCTCAACGATGTCATTATAGAGCCTATCCGCAGTATTCTCATTCCGAAATTTGACGATATCAAAAAGATGAGTTTACAACTGGGTGCTTTGGGAGGAGGAATTTCCGGTTCCGGGCCTTCCATTTTCATGCTGTCAGAACAAAAAGAAACGGCAGAAAAAATGGCTCAGATGATGAAATCAGTCTATGATAAAATTGAAATAGAAAGCTTTGTATATGTCTCAAAAATAAATCCGGCAGGAATTCAAATCATTGAAGAAAAATAACAGAAATGAAATATTATAACTTAAAAGATTCTCAGGAAAAAATAAATTTCAAAGAAGCAACCATAAAAGGTCAGGGAAAGGAAAAAGGATTATTTTTCCCGGAAAGCATTCCTCAGTTTAACGAAGAATTTATCCGGAATCTTCATCAGTATTCCCATGAGGAAATTGCATACAGATGTATGAAAGACTTTGTTGGAGATGAAATTCCGTCAGAAATACTCGAAGAAATTGTAGCGGAAACCGTCAGTTTTGAGATTCCCTTGGTAAAGATCAGTGAGCAGATAGCCATTTTAGAATTGTTTCATGGTCCTACTCTTGCCTTTAAAGATATCGGAGCAAGATTTATGAGCCGCTGTCTGTCTTATTTTCTGAAGGATGAGCAGAAAAAAGTTACTGTTCTTGTAGCCACTTCCGGAGATACAGGAGGTGCTGTTGCGCACGGTTTTTATAAAATCCCACAAATCAATGTGGTCATTCTTTATCCAAAAAACAGAGTAAGCCCGGTTCAGGAAAAGCAGTTGACAGCATTAGGAGAAAACATTTCTGCACTGGAAGTGAACGGGAGCTTTGATGATTGCCAAAACCTTGTTAAACAGGCTTTTTCAGACGAAGAAATCAATAAACAGTTATTTTTGACTTCAGCCAATTCTATCAATGTTGCGAGATGGCTTCCCCAGCAGATTTATTATTTAATCGCTTTAAAACAGTGGATCCAGCAGTATAAGGAACAGCCGGTCATTTGTGTACCGAGTGGAAATTTCGGCAATATCTGCGCCGGACTGCTCGCTCATTTCAGAGGTTTGACAGCAAGCCATTTCATTGCTGCCTGTAATGCTAACCAGGTCATTCCGGATTATTTTAAAACTCAAAAATACCAGCCACAAAAAACTGTAGCTACCTTATCGAATGCCATGGATGTAGGCAACCCAAGCAATTTTGTAAGAATTTTAGAGCTTTTCGGACACGAATTTGAAACCTTAAAAAATAAAATATCTGCGTATTCCATTAATGATGACCAAACGATGAACACCATCACGGAAGTTTATGAGAAATATGGATACATCCTGGAACCCCACAGTGCGGTTGCCTATACTGCTATGGCACAGTATCTGCAAGAAAATCCGGAACAGAAGGGATTTATCCTCGGGACAGCCCATCCGGTAAAATTCCCTGCTGCAGTGGAAAAAGCAATCCATACCCAGATTGAAATTCCGGAGTCATTGAACGAGTTGATGAAAAAGGAGAAAAAAACTGTAGAAATAAATTCAGATTTTGAAGAATTAAGACGATTTTTGCTTCATAAAACCTGAAACAATGAGCAAGATATATCTTGAAGATGTAAGAATATATGCGTACCATGGTGTACTTCCGGAAGAAAATATTATCGGAACGTATTATATTCTGAACGTAGAACTTCATACCGATCTGTGGAAAGCAGCAGAATCCGATGATTTGCATGACACCATAAGTTATGCCGACATCAATGATATCCTTCATGGCGAAATGAAAATAAAATCCAGGCTACTGGAACATGTAGCCGGAAGAATGATCACAAAAATTCACAGCAGCTTCCCACAGGTTGATTATATTAAATTAAAAATCACCAAAACAGCTCCTCCTATGCAGGGAGAAATGAAAGGAGCCAGCATTGAGCTGGAAAAGAGTTTTAAACCGGAAAATTAAAATTCTTATTTTCGTTGATTAAAAAAACATTCAAATTGAAATTCTTCAAAATATTATTTTTAGTGGCAGGGATCAGCGCTTTTGGTCAGTCAGGCGTTGATAATCAGTTGGCGGCTTACAACTTTCCAAAGATAAAGTCCAGTATCACGATGCCCGTGACCATTCCTCTTTCTGAACTGAGCAATATGATCAATGCTTCTGTGAAAGACCTTGTTTATCAGGATGACTCTTATACAGACAATAATAATGATCAGTTTAAGGTAAAAGTCTGGAAAACAAGACCTATCCGCCTGGTAGGTGGAACAAGTCAGAATTTACTGATTGAGGTTCCATTAAAAATATGGGCAGAAAAAGGAATTGGTACATTAGGAGTATATACGTATCAGAATACCACTTTTGAGACGGTAATGTCTTTCAATACAACAGTTACTTTTAAAAATAACTGGACTATCACTACAAACACCCGTCCCAATGGCTTCAGATGGGTAACCAAGCCTGTTCTTGATTATGGAAGAATACAGATTCCCATTACCGCTCTGGTTGAAAAAAGCTTAAAAGAGCAGCAGGAGAAATTCTGCAAAACAATAGATCAGCAGATGGCGACACAACTCAACTTCCAGCAATACGCCCTAATGGCCTGGAATACTTTTCTGCAGCCTTTCAATATCTCTGAAGAATACAATACATGGCTGAAGGTAAGCCCGGTAGGAGTTAATATTACCCCTCTGAAATTTTATGGAAATCAGATCAATGCCACGCTTGGTGTTGATATTTATTCCGAAACTTTCACGGGAAGCAAACCGGCTGCCTCTTCCCCGGTAACCAGCGTTGCCAATTTTAATACAACACCTACTGTTGCAGACAATTTTATCTTGCAGACCACAGCCAATATTCCTTTTACAGAAGCAAGTAATATGGCTAGAAAAACTTTCCTGAACAAAGAATTTGATGTACGTGATTCTAAAGTAAAAGTAACAGATATCAGAGTTTATGGTGTAGATAACAGAGTAGTTATAGAAGCACAAACAGACGGCTACATAAAAGGAACTTCCATTATTTCAGGAATTCCGGTATATGATGAAACAAAAAGAAAAATTGTTTTATCAGAAACCAAATTTAAGCTGAAAACCAACAATATTCTGCAGAAAACGGCTTCTCTTCTCTTCCAGGGGAAAATCGTAAAAATGATTGAGGAAGAATATGGCATCCCAACCCAGGAACTGGAAGAGACTTCAAGAAAAAGTATTGAAGAAGCCTTTAACAAGGAGTATTATAAGGGTTTAAAAATGAACGGAAAAGTTTTCAATCTTAAGCCCAGCAAAATATTACTCAGCAATACAGGAATCACCGCCATTATTGATACGAATGCTTCATTAAAACTTCTTGTCAACGGATTTTAAAATCTCAATAAAACACAAACTAAAAAACTAATAACCAATCATGAAAAGAATTCTAAATGTTGTTGAATACAATAATGCTTCGTCATACAGAAGTCTTTCCAGAATTGTTCCCTTTGACGGTCTATCATTTCTTGGTGTAAACGGATGGCATGACAGCTTGAGTGAAACAAGAGTAATTAACCTCAAAAATTATCAGGCTGAAATTCAAGCAAAAAGCGAAATAGAAGCTCTTGGAAAGAAAGAAATTGCTTAAAAACTTTTGTTCATAAAGAAATTTTACTATATTTGCACACCTGAAAAATGGTAAAAATGGTACTTTGGCCGAGCGGCTAGGCAGTGGTCTGCAACACCATCTACAGCGGTTCGAATCCGCTAGGTACCTCAGAAAAAACCTCTAAATTATTAGAGGTTTTTTTGTTTTTATCCCTTTTAATTTTTTTCAAATATTCCATTCTTTTATCATTAAAACTACTTATAAAAAAACAGTAAGCCTCTTTATGATACCTTTTGAAAGAACGACCGGAACCAATAGAGATGTTGCAGCAGCCAGCCCGTAAATCAGCCCCCATAGAGAAAGTGTTTTATGAATTCTGCTTAAAATTTATCCGTCAGGAAATTTTAATGTAGTTTTTGGGCTAATTGTTGTCAATAAATAACTTACTTCTGTTTTCTTAGTTCATAATTCCATAAGAATAAATATTAACTTATTTTTTTTCACAAATGAAATACGTTGTACTTTTCATTAGCATTACATGTCATATTGTATTCCATAGCTCCAAACGGGGTTTTGTTTTGGGCGGATGCTTATGAATGAAACGGTATCCGTATACACAGAAGTTTCATTACGAAGCCTCAGCCTGCTGTGATCTGCCAGCTACAAAAAGACCCTTTGGGAGTCGTTCTGGATGATACGACCGGAAAATTGTGGATATCCTATTTTTTAGACGTTTTTAAACTACAATGATGTTCATTTATCTTTACATTATTTTCTTCTGTACGTTTCAGGATTATGGCATATTTGTACGGAAGATAGCTGCATGACTCCGCAGCATTTCTTTATAAGAGATTCCAAATAGTGTTGTATAATGTAAAAACACAAATATTTTCCTTTTCATAATGCGCAGTATGAAAAGTCTAAATAGTGCTGATCAGCAAAAAAAACATGTCAGGGATCGTATGACAAAAAATTAACTTTAAAATTAAACAAATGAAATTAAAAAGTTTAAGTTTAGTAGAACTAGATGTTCAAGAAAGTATGGAGATAAATGGAGGCAGTGGCCCAGGAACTGGATATGGAACTGTTAATCCGAAAGACTGGAAAAAAGTAGTTCATGCCATTGGTGATTTCATAGATGGATTTATGGAAGGATTATAAGTATTAACCTAAAAAAATAAAATTATGAATAATTTACAAGAATTAAGTTTAATCGAATTACAAACAATAGACGGAGGTCACGATGGAATGGCTCATGATGTTGGTGTAGCTGTAGGAAAAGCTGTAAAACTCGTTGGAGGTGTTCTGGTCCTTGTTGCAATATTTACAGGATCTTAAAGAATTTTAAAGAATGTCTATGAATCTTTTTTTCATAGACATTCTTTCCAAAGAAATACATAATAATGAATTTTTATAATGTTTTTGATGTAAAAAAATCTTTTACAAAAATTCCATTACAAGGAAAAATTAAAAAAATATTTATTTCCTATCTATTAATTTTATTTTTTATTGCCATTTCTATAGTTTTAATACATATTATTGATTATCTCGTCACAGAAATACTGCATTACAATTCAATTTTATCTGAATTTAAAAAATCCCATGAAGACAGAAGTAAATATAGTGTTATAAAAATTGTACTAATAGCTCCAGTTATAGAGGAAATATTGTTCAGATTAGCTTTAAGAAGATCTAAATTGAATCTTGCAATATTTGCATCGTTTTTATACTTTGCAGCATTCTACAAAAGCTTTTATAAAATCAGCTTAGTGGATATAAATTTTTATTACGTTTTAACAACATCTTTTGTAGTTGGTTTTATTTTTTATTCTAAAAGTAATTATTTCCCTAAAATAAACTTAATAGAATTTAAAATGTTTACTATTATATCAATAACTTTATTTGGCTTAATGCATATAAATAATATTAAGCCTATTTTCAACTTAGTCCTTTTCTATCCTTTTTATGTTATACCACAAATGATTATGGCATATTTTATAACTAATATCAGATTGAAATTCAATTTTTGGTGGGGTGTCATTTTGCATTGTTTTATAAACCTTACAAGTATAATATTGCATACGATAACACAATAAAAATTCCATGTTATGAATTCATCCAAACTAAAAAATATTTTCTTAATTTTCGGAATCATCTATTTATTAGATGGATTTTATACTCTATTTTTTGAACCTAATAAATTATACAGTGTTTTAGGCTATTCAATTACCAAAAACCAGGAAATTTTCAGACAATTCATGACTGCATCTATTTTACTCGTTGCCTATTGGAAACAAAAAACCAAATGAAACTTACATACAATAAAGGAACTTTAATTTTTATAATTTCATTCACCTTAGCAGTACTAAATGGGTATTTTTTTAATTATATTAATGATGCATATTTACATTTTAATGTAAATTATAATAAACATCAAAATATTTCAAAAAATGAGCTCAATTTTATTGCAATTTGTATAGCACCTATTCTGGAAACTTTGATTTTCCAGCATATTTTGTATCTGATTCTTAAAAAAATTAAAATCAAAAATGATGTAATATGTATAATCATCATGAGCATTGTCTTTTCATCGATGCATTACTACAATTGGTTATATGGTGATGACATTTTTTGGAGGATTAATTTTAAATCATCTTTATGTCTATTATTATAAACATAATAATAAATACAGCTTTATTCTGACTGTTCTTTTCCATTCATTATTTAACCTTTACGGTTATCTATTTATAATGTAAAATTATTTTTTCAATGTTCAAAAAATCAATTTATATAGGAATATTAATTCTTGTAGTTACCTTCCTGTGCATTTTACCAATAATAAAAGTCCCCATTTCCTCTTCATCAAGAGGTGTGATACGATCTGTTCAGGAGAACACTAAAATTTCTGCTATTGTTTCAGGGAGAATTATTTATAGTAAACTAGAAAAAAATAATCAGGAACTCAAACAAGGTGATACATTGCTCATTGTAACAGCAGAGCAGCTGGATACTCAAAAGAATTTACAAAACAGCCAAAATTCAGATTATTCCGCACAATTGCAGGACTTAAATAAACTGACAAGAGGACAAACTTCAGGCTTACAAACCGGGCAATACCAAAGAGAATTATCTGCTATGCAGGAGAAAATTGCCCAGGTACAAACACAATTATCCTTGGCCCAAAAAAATTTTGATAGAGCAGCAACTCTTTACAATCAAGGGGTAGTCCCAAAAGCAGAATATGATAAATTTTTCTACAATCTTCAAGGACTTAAAAACCAGATTGCCGGAATAAGAGACCAACAGGTAGCCCAATGGCAAACGCAGAAAAGAGAGGTAGAAAGACAAATCCGTTCTCTAAGCTCAGAAGTGCAGCGTATTTGCCAGGAGCAAAAAAACTATATCATTACAGCTCCCGTTTCTGGGAGGCTTGTAAACTTCGCCGGAATACAGAAAAATAACTTTTTGACGCAAGGGCAAAGCATAGGAGAAATTTCGCCGGAAGTTTCTTTGGTTGCAGAATGCTTGGTTTCGCCAAAAGATATAGGCTTTATACATAAAAGCCAGAAAGTAAAATACCAAATCGATACTTATAACTACAATCAATGGGGATTATTGGAGGGCAAGGTTTCTGAAATTGATCAGAATATTAAAATTAATGAACAAACCGGAGAAGCTTTCTTTAGGGTAATCTGCCAAATGGATAAAAGCTACTTACAATTGAAAAACGGCTACAAAGGACAAGTTGACAAAGGAATGACTTTTACAGCACGTTTCCATCTCGTTGACCGTACATTATGGCAATTATTATTTGACCGTGTTGACGATTGGTTTAATCCTAAATTAAAATAAGCTTTTACGTAAAATACCGTGAAAACTTTTTACTATAATATTAAGGTTCTAACACACAAATGAAAAGAGATATATTCATAAAGCAACATGATATTAAAGATTGTGGTGCTGCTTGCCTTGCTTCTGTTGCCGTACACTACGGATTAAAAATGCCTATTGCTAAAATCCGACAAATATGTCATACTGATACAAGAGGAACAAATGTTTTAGGGTTAATACAAGGGTTGGAACAAATGGGCTTCAATGCAAAAGGGGTAAAAGGAGGAGTTGATGCTTTGCCGGAACTTCCATTGCCAGCTATCGCACACATTATTGTTAATGGACAAATGCATCATTATGTAGTCATTTACAAAGTTACAAAAGATAAAATTACAGTAATGGATCCTGCAAAAGGAAAATTGGAAGATTATAAAATAGAAGATTTTTCAAAAATCTGGACTGGTGTACTTATTCTTTTGGAACCCAATGAATATTTTGAGCAGAGAGACGAAAAAACAAGCCTATATAAAAGATTCTGGAACTTAGTTCAGCCACACAAAAGTATCTTAATCCAAGCTTTATTAGGCGCATTGGTCTATACTATTTTGGGGCTGTCAACCTCTATTTATATTGAAAAAATAACAGATTATGTTTTAATTGATGGAAACAAACGGCTTTTAAACTTGCTTTCCATAGGAATGCTTGTAATACTGCTGTTTCAAATATTTATTGGAGCTATGAAAAGTGTTTTGGTATTGCAAACCGGACAAAAGATGGACAAACATCTTATTCTAGGTTATTACAAACATTTGCTAAAACTCCCGCAGCGTTTTTTCGATACCATGAAAGTCGGGGAGATCATTTCAAGGGTGAATGATGCTGTGAAAATAAGAACATTTATCAATGATGTTTCCATACAGATTTTTGTCAATATTTTTATTATTATTTTTTCATTTGCTTTAATGTTCACCTATTACTGGAAGTTGGCACTAATTACAGCATTAGTGATTCCTTTTTATTTTTTAGTGTATTGGATTACCAATAAATTGAATAAAAAAGCAGAAAGACAATTAATGGAGGATAGTGCTGAATTGGAATCTCATTTAGTTGAATCAATCACTTCAGTGAAAACAATTAAACAATTTGGAGTAGAAACTTTTGCTAATAATAAAACGGATAATGCCTTTTCAAGATTATTAAAAACAATTTATGCTTCGGTAATGAATGCCTTATTTTCGGGAAACTCATCAGAGTTTTTATCCAGAATATTTACGATTGTATTACTTTGGGCTGGTTCAGGATACGTGATCGACAGAGTGATCACTCCAGGAGAATTATTATCATTCTATGCTTTAATAGGATATTTTACAAATCCTGTATCTCAATTAATCGGGATGAATAAAACTATTCAAAATGCTTTGATAGCTGCTGATCGCCTTTTTGAAATCATGGATCTGGAACGAGAGGAAAATACAGAAAAGTTAGATCTCATTAAAGAAAACACTGGAGACATACAATTTAAAGATGTAAGTTTTAGTTATGGAAGCAGAGTTGAAGTTTTTACGAATTTTAACTGCCTGATCAAAAAAGGTGAAACTACCGCTATTGTTGGAGAAAGTGGAAGTGGTAAAACTACCTTAGCTTCTTTGATTCAAAATTTATATCCACTCAAAACAGGAAAAATTATGATTGGTGATTATGATATTAATTATATTTCCAATTATTCATTAAGGAATTTAGTGTCTGTTGTTCCGCAACAAATCGATTTGTTCTCCGGAAATGTGATTGAAAATATTGCTTTAGGAGAAGAGTTTCCAGATATACAGAAGATTTTAAACATCACAAAAAACTTAGGTATATTAACTTTCGTTGAAAAATTACCCAATGGATTTCAAACTTATTTAGGTGAAAACGGGGCCTTATTATCCGGTGGACAAAAACAAAGAATTGCGATTGCAAGAGCTTTGTATAAAAACCCTGAAATTTTGATATTGGACGAAGCCACTTCATCATTGGATACTGAATCAGAAATGGTAATTCAAAATACTCTGCAAGAATTTAGAAATCAAGGCAAAACGATGATCATTATTGCTCATCGTCTAAGTACTATTGCCAATGCAGACAATATTCTTGTTATAAAAGAAGCACAGATTATAGAGCAGGGTAAACATCAAGAGCTTGTCACTAAAGATTCAGTTTATAAATCCATGTGGGAAAAGCAAAGTATAAAGCTGAACTAATCCAAAACTAAAATAATGATTGACTTAATACTTAAATTATTCTTGTTAATTCTAGATATTTTATCTTTTCTTAGCATATGCAAGTAGCTTTATTTAACTCAAATAATTTCCCGTCCAGCTGATAATTAATATTTGTAAATCCTTAATATTTCTTTTATTTATTACAAAACAAGCTCTCCGTTAAATAGGAAGAGCTTGGTAATAATGCAAAAAGTGATGATGGATAGAAAATTATCTGATTCAAAGATAGAGGATTTACCAGGGTACGTTTATGAGCAGCGTCATAATCAGGACAAAAAAAAATCCCCGGAAATTCCGAGGATAAAAACTAATAACCATGAAAACTCAAATTAAACATGAGTTACATTTCTATATTGAAAAATCGTGCCAAGAATTTCGATTTTAAGAAAAAAAATTCAATTCTTCATGCGGCACCATTTTTATCAATTCAGCATTTTAAACCAATTATAATGATACTTTAAAAACAGCCTCATAATTACCCATAATAATTTCAGATAAATCTAAAGCTCCCGCAAAAGTATTAAAAAAAAAATAATTTACATTTTAATAAAATAAAATTTACATTCAGGACATAAAATTTTTTAAATAAAATAAACTGATCGGCCATAAAAAAATTTTTAGTACCAAATTGGCACACTTTTGTTCTTAAAATAAATGAACCTACCTAAAATTAAATCATCATGCCACAGAAAATTTTTAATAAAGAGGATTTCACAAAGACCAATGAAAAAGAATATCAGCTGGAATATACGATCGGTGAAATAGGTGAAGGGGTTAATCTTATCGTGGAAAGACTGACTGAACAAGGAAAATATGAAATTGTTCAGGCGCCATTACGAAGATCTGATAACAAAATATTTATCGTTTGGGATTCCCCGTTTGATGGCAGAGTACTCTTTGATATATAAGTTAAAGAGGATCTATTATTATTAAAAAAAGCCCCCAGAAATGGAGGCCTCAAAAAACACAAATGATGAAAAAAAATTTTATATCAGAGATAAAAATTATTTATCTATTAATTCTTTATCAAAGATAAATCAGTCTTTTTTTTAATTTTATGAGTACAGTCATAAAATTATTATTTCTTTTAAATATAGGCCTTCCGTTATTTATCAAAAAGAGACAATAATAAAAAAATGGGAGTCCCATTCTCATTATTTGTAATATTTTACAAATTTTCTCCTATTGCACAACCTATTTAATTCCCCCCGGATAGATTACTCAGATATAATAAATGGCTTCCCGAAACAAGAAACCATTTTGATAAATATGGAACGAAAATGCATGTAATAAAAATACGTTTTCCGGACCAACATATATATGCGCAGAATCATAAAAGGCTATAAAAGAAAAGCCTCCGTTTGGAGGCCTAAAAAACACAAATGATGAAAAAAATCTATTTAGAAAAATCCAAACAGAATATTGTAGAATCATTGCAACGCATCTTTATCATTACATTTTCCGAGACAGAAAATATATACAATAAGTAAATTGAATGATGAATACTTCTCTAAGAATACGGACTTCATCCTGAAGAAAAATAATTTACATAATTAAAATCTATTAGTATTTATTTAATACAAAATACAATCAAATAGGATAAGCTAATAGCAGTTATGCAATTGAATTAATAATCTTCATTTCAAGAACAGGTAAATTTAACTAAATTTTGGGGTTCACAAGGTCTATTCCTCCCAAATAATCGGAATATACACTGTAATATATCCATCCGAATCTACCTGCGCATCCGAAACAGTAGCAACTACCGTTCCATACCCTACCCATCCACCTTGTCCCTGCATGGCAGAAAAAGTGTAGGTTCCTGCAGGAAGACCATCATAGTATTGCGGGACCGACTGGAATCCACCACTATAATAAGTATCATACACTTCTCCTGTAGCCATATTTTCAGCAAGAAAACTTCCTACATCATAATTGCCTGAAAGAATTTTGGTGCCGCTTTTTGAAAGAAGTCCATAGCGGATCTTATAAGTCTGTGTTTTTGGTGCTGTATCAGATAATTCTGCACCTTTTTTATTGTTATCGGCTATTTCCGCAGAGGAAAACGATGTTGCAACAGCCAGCAATCCGATACATGCTGAAACTGTAAAAATTGATTTTTTCATATTAAAAGTAATTTGGCCTTCAAAAATAAACAACTTATATGAATTTAATAAAAACTACCAGTGAATTAAAATTTACAAATAAGCCTGAAACCCTGCATCAACAGTACAAAATCAATTACATTCATGAATTTTCTCTCTTTTCCGTTATAATTTTAACATTTATTAACTAAATTTTGGCTTCATAATTGAAAATAGAATTAAAATCAAAGTCATTTGACTTTATGCTTAAAATTTGAATTATGAGAAAGATAGTATTGGCAGGTTTTTTATCCGTCTTTTTAATGACGGCCTGCAAGAAAGATGACAGCGTTGCCGAGAAATCATTGGAAGCACAGAAGCTTGAATTTCAGGCCAGACAGCTGGAAATAGAAAAACAAAAGCTGGCTATTGAAAAAGAAAAAATGGTATATGAAGCCCAGAAAAAAGCAGATAGTATATCAGAAAGCAAAAAAGCAAAAGTTGCTGCTGAAAATAATTCAAGACCAAGAGTGATCAGAGAAACACGAACAATATACAGAGACAGAAGTTCAAATTCCGGATCAGGAGGCAGTAACGGTACTTACGCCAATAACGGAAGCGGTACTTCACAGGGAACTACTCAGAAAAAAGGATGGAGTAAAGCGGCTAAGGGAACCGTCATCGGAACCGTAGGCGGAGCTGCTGTAGGAGCTCTTGTTGCGAAGAAAAACAGAGGACTGGGTGCTGTAATTGGCGGTGTTGTAGGTGGTGCTACAGGATATACTATTGGTAGATCTCAGGATAGAAAAGACGGAAGGGTACAACCCCGTTAATAAATATTTTCACAATAAAGATAAAGATTGCTTATTTTTAAGCAATCTTTTTTTATGCTACTGATTCTGTTTTCTTCAATTTTCATTATTCCGGTCTTAACAGGCTGGGGGGAAATCATGGAAAATTTATCGGGGATTTTATTTCAGGGAATCACCGGGAAGATCCTGTCCGGAATTCTTGCAATAAGCCTGACATGGACAATTATCTCTTTCTTTTTTCCCTTAAACATTTATATAGAAACTGCTTCCATACTCCTGGGGTTATTCCTATTTTTTAAGAATAAACTCTACCTGCAGCTTTATCATTTTTCAAAAAAAGATTTTACATTAATTGGCCTTGCAAGCCTCGTCATTCTATTCGCCGGAGCTTTCTATCCTTATATATCGGATCATTTCGGGTATTATATTCCAACGCTTGAATGGCTTACAGAATATGGATTGGTAAAAGGAATTTCCAATGTAGATCTCACCTTGGGCCAGATGTCTGTCTGGCATATTTTTCAGGCCGGATTTTCAAATTTTTCAGATCCGTTTCTAAGGATCAACACAATACTTCTGATCATTTATATATGGTATACTGTTGAAAGAAAAAACTGGATCCATCTCTGTTTTCTTCCGGCGCTGCTGCTGTTTTCACAATCTCCAAGCCCTGACCTTCCCGGTATTATTTTATCACTGATTATTTTAAATGAACTCATAACAGGAAACAAAAATACCTCTCTCCTTTTTGCCTTTTCAGCATTTGTTTTTGCAGTAAAACCAACGATGATATGGCTGCCTGTTCTCATACTCTTAAGCTCTGTTTTTATTTTGAAGAATAATTTCAAACATTTTCTTTTTGGCATTCTTATTCTTTTTTTATTCTTTATTAAGAATCTGTGGACATTCGGGTACCCCATCTTTCCTGTGGCGATAGGTGATCTGGGACTGTCCTGGAAACCCAATCCGGAAGTTTTAAAAATATCTTCAAAATTTGCAGTCATGAAAACCTATGATATGCAGTATTCTTATGAAGAAATTCAAAAATTTTCTGCTGTAGATCATATTAAAAACTGGTTTTCTCTTGAAGGGATTAAATCAAAAATCAATATCCTTTTTATTCTGAGTCTGGTTATTTTCATATTATTTACAGCCATAAAAAAAAGAAAGTTCATCACCTTCATCTGTATTTCCATATTGATAAAAAGCATGCTGGTTCTGGCTTTTTCAGCTCAATACAGATTTTTTCTGGATGTTTTTTTTGTGATATTCTTTGTTCTGTCCTATGAATATTTTAATCAAAAAAAATCCATTGTTGCTTTTTCTGTGCTCAGCTTATTTTTCATTTCAATGCTCTCTTTTCCGGAAATTATGCAGAAATATATTCCGAGTTTCCGTTCAGGAAGTTTGGCGGCCGGATTTGAAAAAGAACAGCTTTACAAGCCTTCAATCTATAAGTACCAGCGTTTTGACACCTTTAAAGTAGGGAATTTCAACTTTAATGTTATCCATAATTATCCTTACAGCTTTGACACTGCAATTCCTGCTATAACACCGGCTTATCTTCTCGATGATGCAAAAGCAGGTATTTTTCCACAACTTTCAGACAAGAATGATGTGAAGAAAGGATTTATCTGGAAAAAAATGTCCTCAAATGAAAAAAGAGAAGTCCAAAAGATTATCAATACTATCAAAATCACTTATAAACAGAACTAATCCTGAAACTTTATTATCTGAAGAAAAAACGGTAATTTTGTATCATGTTCAATACATTAGGTAATCTTCTTAGTCTTACAACATTTGGAGAAAGTCACGGAGTGGCTTATGGCGGTATCATCAATAATTTTCCGGCAGGTTTAACGGTAGATCTCGATAAGGTTCAATATGAACTGAACCGAAGAAAACCCGGCCAGTCAGCAATTGTTACACAAAGAAAAGAAAGTGACACTGTAAAGTTTCTTTCGGGAATCTTTGATGGGAAAACAACAGGTACTCCAATCGGTTTTATCATTGAAAATGAAAATCAGAAATCAAAGGATTATGATCATATTGCAGGCGCATATCGTCCGAGCCATGCTGATTTTACTTATGATCAGAAATTTGGCTTCAGAGATCATCGCGGCGGTGGAAAATCTTCTGCCAGAGAAACCATGAACTGGGTGGTTGCAGGAGCTCTTGCCAAACAGCTTTTACCAGATATTGAGATCAATGCTTATGTTTCCTCCGTAGGGGATATTTTCTGTGAAAAACCTTATCAGGCATTAGACTTTTCTCAGACAGAAAGCAATGATGTCCGTTGCCCGGATGCAGAAACGGCAGAAAAGATGATAGCAAGAATCAAAGAAATCAAAAAAGAAGGAAATACTATAGGAGGAACAATTACATGTGTGATTAAAAATGTTCCTGTAGGAATCGGTGAGCCTATTTTTTCAAAGCTTCAGGCTGAACTGGCAAAAGCAATGCTTAATATCAATGCCTGCAAAGGTTTTGAATATGGAAGCGGCTTCTGTGGAGCTAAAATGACAGGAAAGGAGCATAATGATGCTTTCAATACAGATTTCACTACAAAATCTAATCTTTCAGGAGGTATCCAGGGTGGAATTTCCAATGGAATGGATATTTATTTCCGGGTAGCCTTCAAGCCTGTCGCCACGATTCTGAGACCTCAGGACAGCATTGACAAGGATGGAAATCCTGTAGTGGTAGAAGGAAAAGGGCGCCACGATCCTTGTGTAGTTCCAAGAGCTGTTCCCGTGGTGGAAAGTCTTGCTGCATTTGTATTGGCAGACCTGTTTCTGATCAACAAAACAAGAAATATCAATAATTTTTAACATAAATCTTTTTGGTAATGAAAAATTACTGGGATAAAGGAATTTCTTTTGAAGAATATCTTCAGATTGCAAAAGAAAGATTGGAGCATCCTGCCAACCAACAGGAAGCTGACTATAAACAATATTATGAGCTGGGCCTTCAGAGAATGGACAGAACGGTAAAAAAATACGTTCCGGATGAAGATCAGCTGAAAGAACTTGCTGCCAAAAACTTTGACGGAAAGATCTTAATCATTTCTGAAGCATGGTGCGGAGACGCAAGCGCAACCGTTCCAGCTGTTTTCAGATTTTTTGAAGGACATAATGAAGTAAGGGTTTTCCTGAGAGACAGTGATAAGAGCTTAATCAATAAGTTTCTGACCAATGGCACGGAATCTATTCCAAAAGTCATTATTCTTGATAAAGACCTGAATGTAAAAAATTCCTGGGGCCCGCGTCCTAAATACGGATATGAGCTTTTGATGAAATATAAAGCAGATCCTGAAGCGTATCCAAAAGACACCTTCTATAATGATCTGCAGATATATTATGCTAAAAACAGAGGAAAAGATGCTGTTCAGGAAATTTTAGATCTGCTATAAAAAAGAGGTATGAAAAAAAATATCATTTATCTTGTATTAATCGTCATTATCGCTGGTATTGCTTTCATACCGGGAGTAAGAAATTTTTTAAAGGATACATTCTTTCCTGTCGCAACTATTGAAAATGCCGTACATATAAGTGAGGAAGATTATGATATAGAGCTTAAAGGCATTAATGCACCCAGTACAAACCTGAAAAATTTTAAGGACAAAGGTATTTTCCTGAACTTCTGGGGAACCTGGTGCCCACCCTGCAGAAAAGAATGGCCTTCTATTCAGAAACTGTATGATTCCAGAAAAGATCATGTAGATTTTGTACTGATTGCTATGAATGACAAAGAAGAAGATGTAAGGAAATTTTTGAAAGAAAATAACTATACCGTTCCTGTATATATTGCCCAAAGCCCGATTTCTGAGAAAATTCTTCCCAAGGTGTTCCCTACCACTTTCCTACTGGATAAGCATGGAAGAATCCTTATTAAAGAGGATGCTACAAAAGACTGGGACACAGAGACTGTGCATCAGTTCATTGACAATATTATCAAATAATACTTTAACTAAATTTTATAATTTGTTGGTACAGGATTTGCGAAATTTATAGCGTTGAAAAATTTATTAAATCCAAACACAAAATGAAATATTCAAAATTAAATCTTGCAAAAGAAGCCATCAGCCACAAAGGTTTTGTAAAAAAAATCCCTGATATTTTCAGAATGGTCAGAATGTGGAGAAAAGGAATTTATCCTATGAAATCCATAGATATTATTCTTCCCTTACTCGGAATTTTATATGTCATCTCTCCTATCGACCTGCTTCCTGAATTTGCCATACCGGTACTTGGAGTAATGGACGACCTGGCAGTATTGTCACTTACCATTCCTAAGCTCATCAAAGAGGTTGATAAATTTTTGTTATGGGAAGCCGAGCAAAAATACAGAGGCACTCAAGTTATCGATGCTGAAATCATAAAATAATAGTTTATTATATTTTTCACGCCATCCTGGTACATCCGGGATGGTTTTTTATTTACAAATGAGTGATAAATTTTTAAGCCTTATTTCAATTCCTTAAATTTGCAACATCTAATAAAAAATAATGGAAAGTAAAAAAGAATTCTTCTTAGAGTGCTACAAACTAGGCATCATCAAATTCGGAAGGTTTACCCTGAAAAGCGGTATTGAAAGTCCTTTTTATGTAGACCTGAGACCTTTGGCTTCAGATCCTAAAATTTTAAAAAATCTTGCTAATTATTTATTGGAAATGCTTCCGTTAGATAATTTTGATTTAATCTGTGGAGTTCCTTATGCTGCTCTTCCTATGGCAACTGCGATGTCTCTGGAAAGCTATATTCCATTAATTATTAAAAGAAAAGAGGCTAAAAGCTACGGTACAAAAAAACTGATTGAAGGAATTTACCAGAAAGGGCAGAACTGTCTGCTGGTAGAAGATGTGATCACTTCTGGAAAATCTTTACTGGAAACCATTCCTGAAATAGAACAGGAAGATCTTAAGGTTTCTGATATTGTTGTGGTACTGGACAGAGAGCAAGGCGGGAAACAGCTATTGGAAAGCAAAGGATACAGAGTACACACGCTTTTCAATATTTCGGAAGTATGCAATATTCTTCAGGAAACCGGAGAATTATCGGATGAAGAAGTAAAAAGAATCCAGGACTTCCTTCAGGGGAATCACATCCAGTTCGAAGAAGAAACCAGATCTTCTTATGAGCAGAAACTTCAGGCTGCACAGCATTCAGTTTCAAAGAAATTACTGGAAACAGCTTTGGCAAAAAAATCAAACCTTATTGCTTCTGCTGACGTTACTACAACTCAGGAGCTATTGGAGTTTGCTGAAAAAGTGGGTCCGCATGTGATTGCTTTAAAAACGCATATCGATATTATTTCTGATTTTGAATATGAAAAAACAATCACCACTTTGAAAGCTATTGCTGCCAAGCACCAGTTTTTACTGATGGAAGACAGAAAATTTGCAGACATTGGAAATACCCAGGAGCTTCAGTTCACAAGCGGGGTTTTCAAAATTACAAACTGGGCAGATTTTGTCACGTCTCAGGTTATCGGAGGTTTTGAATCTTTAGACTGTTTCAAAAATGTAGGAGTTGTAGCGATTGTTGGAATGTCGTCCAAAGGAACATTAACAACAGCAAGCTATCGTGAAGAGGCTTTAAAGGTAGCTTTATCTCATCCCAATGTAATCGGCGGGGTTTCTCAGAATAAACTTCCCGAAGAACTTTTATTATTCACACCAGGGATCAATCTGGCAGATTCCGGAGATGGAAAGGGACAGCAGTATAACACTCCTGAACATGTATTCAAAACGCTGCACACCGATTTTATTATCGTAGGAAGAGGAATTTACAAATCCGATGATCCTGAAGCCTCTGCGATCACTTATAAGACAGAGGGATGGAATGCGTATATTAATTCTTTGGAAAAAAAAGCAATTCAGGGTTAAAATGCTATAAAGTAAATACAAAATAAGTTATATTTGGGCTTTATCACGAATATTTGAAAAAGATCAGCATTTGCCTTATTTTGTTATGGGGAGTCGTACAGGTTTCTGCGCAGACAGACAGTATATACATTGAAGCTAAACTGTCTCCTGACAAAAAGAACCTTGAAGTCAGCCAGGAAATTGTTTATTACAATCATTCCGGAAAAGACCTGCAAACCATAAAACTTCTGAACTGGGTTTCCGCGTACAATAAACGGGGCACCTCTTTAGTCTACAGAAAACTGGAAGACCGGAATAATGATTTACATTTTGCGAAGAGCAGTCAATTAGGGAAACTTCTTGAACTGAATATTAAAGATTCTGAAAATGACGTTACCCCTGTCAATACGCTCTCAGATGAAAACCTTTTTATTCCTCTGAAAAGTGCACTAAAACCCGGTGAAAGTGTTTCTTTAAAGCTGCAGTATAAAATGCAGCTTCCCGATAAAATTTTTACGGGATACGGAACATCCGCTCAGAATATTTTATTAAAATATTTCTTTATTGTTCCGGATCATTTTGATCCGGACAATATTTCCAAAAGAAACTACCATGATATTGAAGAACAGGTAAGTTTCAATACTTTCTGGACCATCAACTTTGATATTCCTGTTGATAATTTTGTAGAAGGCAATCTTCCGCAGGTTCAGATGAACTCATTTAAGGGATACCTTGATTCAGACCCTGAATTCCTGGTTTCCACAACAGCCTTTCCTGCTATAAAAACCAATGTTGACGGAGAGGAAATAGATATCAAATTTGGATATAACCTGAGACCTGAGGAAAAACAAAACCTGGAATTTTATCTTCCTTTGCAATTAAAGTTCATTAAAGAACGCATCGGATTTCTTCCGAAAAGTATTTTTATTTCAGATAAATTCAGAGCCAAAGAAGATTTTTTCGGGAATAATGATATTACTTTCTGGAAATTCAGGTTCCGTTTATTTACCGATACAGAAAATACAGATCTGGATTATTTTGGGATCATGGCCAAGAAAGTTTTGGATGAAAAGGTAATTGCAGATAAAGAAAAAGATCACTGGTTTAAAAATGGTTTAAAATCTTATCTGGAAATTCAGTATCTCAAAAAGTTCTATGCTGATACAAAACTTCTGGGAACACTTCCTGAGACCAGAATTTTTGGCCTTAAACCATTAAAATTATTCCATGCTTCCAAGGTAAAACTTCTTGATCGTTACGGACTTTCCTATCAGTATATTATGCTGCAGAATCTTGACCAGAAGATTGACGAGCATTTTCCTGTTTTAAGTAACTTCAATGATATGGCTGTCAGCAGCTTTGAAACCGGGAGTCTTTTCAACTATTCGGCTGACAAAATGGGATATGACAGCTTTAATGAGATTGTAAAAAATTATATCTCCCGAAACTCAGGAAAGAAAATCAATCCTGAAGAGTTTCTGACAGATCTTTCTGAAAAAAATAAATCAGCGGCCTATCTCTCGGGCTTCTTCAAGCAGAAAAACAGGGTTGATTTTAAATTGAAAAATATCAGAAAAGAAAATGATTCCCTGCAAATAAGAATTATAAAAAATACGGACCTCTCTATTCCGGTAAAATTACAAACAGAAACCAGAGAAGGAGAAAAGAAGGAATACTGGGTAGACACAGAGGAAAATGAACGTGTTTCCACTTTATCCCTGCCTGCATCAGAAAATATCTATAAAGTCACTTTAAATAACGGTTATATTTTCCCTGAATCCAATTACCGGGACAACTTTCTGTATGCAAAGGGACTGTTTTCCAATGCAAAAAAAATTAAACTTAAATTAATAAAAGATATTCCTAACCCGGAATACAATGAAATTTACATCAGCCCAAGAGTACGTTTCAACAATACTTACGATAAATTTCTTTTGGGAATTAATTTGAAAAATCAGTCTTTATTTGATCAGAAGTTTCTGTACTCCGTTACGCCAACCTACAGTACCGGAACAGGAAAATTAACAGGGTCCGGAGCTGTATCCTACTCTTTTCTGCCTGCTGAAAGCATCATCCGGAGTCTGACATTCGGTGTTTCCGGCTCATACTTTCATTATGATTATAATCTGGCGTATAGAAAAACATCCATATCTTCCTCTATCAATTTCAGAAAGAATCCGAGAAGTACAGTAAGCAGAGGTATAGGAGTTTCCTATAATTATTTTGAAAGAGACCTGAGTCCTCAAATGATCGCTAATAATGACTACAGCAAATATAATCTCTGGAGTATCGGATACGGCTATAGCGACAGCCAGATGATTCATGAAAAAAGTTTTAGTTTGAGCGCTCAGGGAATGGAAGATTTCAACAAAATAACCGCTGAAGGCTTCTACAGATGGGAGTTTGCTCCTAAGCAAAAACTCAGTTTACGTTTGTTTGCCGGATATTTCTTAAGAAACAATACCCGGAATAACCTTTTCAATTATGGAATTTCCAGGGTTTCCAACTATTCCTTCTCTTATACTCTTTTAGGGGAAAGTGCCAGCAGCGGTCTTCTTTCACAGCAGTTTATACTGGCTGACGGTGGTTTTAAATCTTTTCTGCCCGGATCGGTAAACCAATGGATCACCTCTGCCAACGTAGATTCTAGTGTATGGAAAATATTCCATGTGTATGCTGATGCGGGGGTTTATAAAAATAAAGATCTTCCAGCCAAGTTTATATGGGACACCGGAGTTAAAGTAAGGATCATTCCGGATTTTCTGGAAGTGTATTTCCCGATACAGTCTTCTTTAGGATTTGAACCTTCATTCAAGGATTATGGAAAACGTATCAGATATACATTAATTCTCAATCTCGGTTCCATTATTAACGCAGCAAGAAGAGGCTGGTATTAATAGTAAAATTATTGCAGATTCTGTTGGTCTATTAAATTGGCAGAAAACACTTATATAAAATAAAAGAACAGCTTATAAATATTTGCTGTTCTTTTTATTAAAAAACTAATCTTTTATAATTTTCTGTGAAATCGGAATATTGTTAATGGTTCCTGTGACAATATAAGTTCCTTTTGGAAGCTCTGCAATATCAAGTGCTGAAGCCAGCTTCGTAGGTGATTTTTTAACAACCCGCCTGAATGTATCATATACTTTCACATCCTTCACCTCGGTTCCGAACACTACTTTACTGTCTTTTATAAAAGGATTCTGTACAAATCCTGATTTTACACTTCCTTCAAGGGAAAAGTCAGCACTGTTATCATTATTTCCTAACAGGCTTCTTTTAATAGCAGTGGTAGCAGCAGGGGAAGGAGCCGGCCCATCTCCTTTAAACTGATCTGCATTTGCTCCATATCCTACAAAATCCAGTACATTGGATGCAGAAGGCCCTGTTACCTGTACTATATTTCCGGCCAAAGCAACCTTTCCTGATACACTGGAAATTCTGAGTCCGGAAGATTTATTGGGAGTTCCGTCAAAATTTATAATTGTGGTGGCAATAAAATCCGGTGTCGGCAGATTTTCCACTCCTCCATCAATCGCAGATTCCTGAATCAGGTAAGTTTCATCAGGTCCCAGCGTAAGGTCCGGCAATGTATGATATTCGGAGAAAGGACCTATCGCCGGTGCGTATTGAATACTGGCACCCGTAAGAGAAACCAGGGTATTTCCGATATTTTTAAGGACAATATAATTATTTTTCAATACAGCACCTGAGTTCACATTCCCGCCATAGATCTCGTTGATCACAATCTGGGCATTTGATAAAGAAGCTAGTAATGTAAGTCCAAAAAGAGTAAAGATTTTTTTCATCGTTATTATTTTTTTAGAATAGGTAATCATAAAACATCAAAAACAATACCACCAAATTAAGAACTATACATCATACAAAAATCTAAAAATCAGTGAATAGTTATATAAAAAAACAGCCACTTCATGAAGCAGCTGTTTTTATATTTTATCTGAAAGAAATTAGTCTTTAAGAACTTTTTGAGAAACCGGCTTGTTGTTTACCGTACCTGTTATGATATAGTTTCCTTTTGCCAATTCAGCAACGCTTACCGCTTCGTTTTGTTTTACAGAAGCCTCTTTTACAAGCTGCCCGAACATATTGAATACTTTTACGTCTTTTACATCAGATCCGAAAACGATTTCGTTGTTTTTAACGAAAGAGTTCTTTACTAAGTTTGATGCTTTTGCATTTTTAGTATCAAGAACGGCTAAAGTACCATTGCTTGAGTTTTGAGGGGTTGGTGTTCCTGCTGTGAAATCTACCGAGTTATTATTAGTATCTCCTGCAAGTCTTGCAATTGAAGTTGTATTTGATGGTGCAGGCGCAGGTCCGGTTCCTTCAAAATAACTAGCCGCTGTACCGTATCCTAAAAAGTCAATGACATTAGCACTTGTAGCAGAAGTAGGCGCAGTGCTATCAGAAGTTAATGCAAGTTTGCCTGCACTTCCTGATAAATTTATAGTACCTATAGCATCAGGAGTAGGCAAATCGCCTCCTGCGGTACCGGCACTTCCTTCCTGAAGAAGATAGGTTTGTCCCGGGGCCAAAGTAATGCTTGGCAATGCATGATTACTATTACCTCCATTGAAAGTTCCTCCAGATGATGCATATTGTAAATAGGCTCCTGTTAAAGTAACAGTTGTTGATCCGATATTCTTTAATTCTACAAAATCATATTTATAGAGAATAGCAGAATTACTTCCTCCTCCTGCTCCATAGATTTCGTTAATTACAATTTGCGCATTTGCAACAGCAGATACAGCAACTATACTCAAAACTGTAAAGATCTTTTTCATAATTCAATATTTTAATAATTAATAATTTACGTCGTAAAATTACATTATTTTTTTTTTGTGATACAATAAATAGATTAAGTTACTGTTAATAATAGTTAAGCTATTGCGATTAACATTTTTTAATTATTTTTACGAATTATTTTTCAGAGCTTGCGGAATTATATCGTTCTATTTGCATTATTCTTCTTAGGCATATTTTCAGGAAATGCTCAGGTATTTTCATGGAAAAATCCCAACGTCCCTGAAGACAGCATCAAAAGAGACAGTATTCTTGCTGCAAAACTCGAACAGGATATCTTCGCAAAAGACACTCTGGACTTTATAAGAACACACAATAAGATCGTTATTGATGAAGCTGTACTGGCCAAGAATGATAAAAAGAGATTTTTAGGGGAGCTTAATTCAAAAGGTTCCATTATCCGTGGGATTACTTTCGGTAACAACCAGGGGCAGTCTGTACAGAGCTCCATGGACCTCCAGATTTCAGGGCGGTTATCAAAGGACGTTACCATCTTAGCGAGTATTTCAGACCACAATCTTCCTATTCAGGCAGATGGTTATACCCAAACTTTAGAGGAGTTTGACAAAATCTATATGCAGCTTAATATTAAGGAAAAGTCTATCCTCAGAGCTGGCCACCTTGATCTTATAGAAGCTAAGAATTATTTTGCCAAATACCAGAGAAGGAGTATGGGACTTCAGTTCCAGACAGAATTCGGGAAAGAAAACAAGACTTTGGTAGATATTTCTGCCGGAGTTGCCCGAAGTGAATTCCACAGGATCCGTTTCCAGGGGGTTGAAGGTAACCAGGGACCATACCGTCTGACAGGTAAAAACGGTGAACAGTTTATCACCCTGATCTCCGGATCCGAACAGGTTTTCATAGATGGTATCCTGATGAAGCGTGGTGAGAACCAGGATTATATTATCAACTACAACACCGGTGAAGTTACTTTTACCAGTTTCCGTCCTATTTTCCAGCAGAATTTCATCACAATTTCCTATAACTACGCCAACAGGAATTATTCAAGATATCTGTTTACAGGAAAACTGGAACATCAGAGAGAAAAATTCAAGGTAGGATTAAACTGGTTCATGGAAAATGACAATAAAAATGCCCCTCTTTCTTTAAGTCTTTCTAAAGAAGACGAACAGATTTTAGCTGAGGCAGGAAATAATCCTGACCTGATGTATGCCCCTTCAGGAGTGGTTACCGAATATGATGTCAATAAAATTTTATACAAACTAAACCCTGCCGGAAATTTCTATGAATACTCTACTGATTCAAGCTTAACGCTTTATCAGGTTTCTTTCACCTATTTCGGAGCTAATCTGGGAGATTATAAAATTGCACAAACCACAAATAACGGACGTGTTTTTCAATATGTAGGACCTAACGCCGGAGATTACAGAGCCGTAAGAAAACTTCCTTCTCCCCAGAAATCACAGGTATACTCTGTGAATTCCGAATACTTGCTGAATGAGGGTAAAATAGGAGCTGATATTTCCCTGAGTAATTATGATGTCAATTTATTTTCGTCAAAAGATTCTGATCAGAATATAGGATACGCATGGCGTATTTTCGGGAATAAAAGTTTTACAAAAAATACATGGAAAGGAACACCTAGCTTTGAATATCAATACATAGACAGGCAGTTTCATATCCTTGACCGGATCAATGATGTGGAATTCTCCAGGGATTTCAACCTTACA
Organism: Chryseobacterium amylolyticum; assembly: GCF_051011775.1. Lineage (NCBI taxonomy): Bacteria > Pseudomonadati > Bacteroidota > Flavobacteriia > Flavobacteriales > Weeksellaceae > Chryseobacterium > Chryseobacterium amylolyticum. Next base: position 372,651 of record NZ_JBPCHX010000002.1, on the reverse strand, counting down.
CAGGAATTCAATAACAGAACCCAAAACAGATTTATTTTCAGCTTCCTGAATAAATGGAATAATAAGTCTACATTAAATTACCGTATCAATTACCTGAATGAACAGGATTCTTACAAAGGGATTAAAAATGACCTGGATTTCGGATGGATCACAGGAAAATTTTTCACCAAGGGAAATTTATCGTATCTGAGCACCAATGCTACCCTTCAGGATACTAAATTCATCCGTGGTGGGGTTTCAACGGAGTTTACCGGTAAGAAAGGCAGCTGGGCCGTTGGTGGTAGCATGGAGCATAATGAGAAGAAATATAATGACACCCAGCTTATGGATGTCACGAGCTTCAGCTGGAAGGAAATCTTTCTGCAAAAGAAAATCGGAGACAGTACCAGAACCAAATTATTGACAAAAGTATACATGAGGGATAATGACTCGGTGCGTGACAACAGACTTCAGAATATGAACAATATTCTGGGGATCATGGCCGAAAGTCAGATCATCAAAACGGAAAGAACTACTTTAAATGCTTTAATTCATTACCGGAAATTCTTTTACTCGGGTGCAGAAGGTGAAGTAACCCGAAATAATGATTTCGTGGTCGGAAACATCTTATACAATCAGCAGCTTTTCAGAAACGGGATGCGTCTTCAGGCTTTCTATGAACTTGGAAACGGGCAGGAAGCACAGAGGGAATTCCAATACATTAAAGTGACTGACGGACAGGGTGTCTATAAATGGACAGATTACAACGGAGATGGCGTTCAGCAGCTGGACGAATTTGAAATTGCCGAATATTCCGATCTTGCACAGTACATCCGGGTGTATACAAATTCTGTGAGATACCTGCCATCCAATAAAAATAAATTACAGCTTGCGTTATTTGTGAATCCCGCCATTGTTTTTAATTCAGAAAACGGATTTTTAAAGCGATGGAATTTCAATATTTCATTAAATTCCCAAAACTCTTTCTATAAAAAGGATAAGGTTCTTGTTCTGAATCCTTTTGAGAAGAACAGTGACCAGATTCTTAAAAATCAGAATATTCTTGCTTCCGTACAGTTTAATCCAACCGATAAATCAGGCTGGAATGGAAATTACAGGTTTATTACCAACGACAATCTCATCAATGCCAATTTCAGTAATGAAGAACGCGAGCAAACTTCTCATTTCCTGAATATTGGATATTGGTTCAATAAAGAATTCAGGGTAGACTGGGAAAACTCGGTTCACGATATCAAAAACTCTTCACAGTTATTTACAACGAGGGATTACCGTCTGAATAATTTTGAAACCAAGCCTAAGGCAACTTATAAGTTCACAGACGCCATTCAGGCTGAATTATCATCTGCTTTCCGACAGAAACAGAGGTTGGACGGAGAAGAGCTTCTCAAAGCTTTTGATGTCACGGGAACCATCCAATGGGAACGCAGAAAGACTTCCATCCGCGGAAACTTCTCATTCATCAGCAACAATTTTACAGGGAATAATTTCAGTATTGTAGGAAACCAGATGCTGGATGGTCTGAAGCCTGGAAAAAACCAGGTATGGAGCGTATTTATTCAGCAGGCTATCAACTCATTTATCCAGCTGAATCTTAATTATGAGGGAAGAAATTCCGGTGACCGCACCATTCATATCGGAAGTATGCAGGTAAAAGCGAGCTTCTAATAGTAATGATGATTTTCAAAATAAAAATCCCCGATATCACTATCAGGGATTATTTATTGTAATAAGCTCAATATTATTTTTTAATAATTTTCAGGGACTGTGATCCTTTTTCTGTATTCACTTTTAGAATGTAAATACCTGCAGGGGCCCGTCTCATATCAACAGAGCCTTTTTCAGCATTAATTGTTTCATTAAGAATTCTTTGTCCTGAAACATTATACACTTCAACATCTTTGATTCTGCTGTCATTATTGATATAAAGGTAATCTGTAACAGGGTTTGGATAGATATTTACCGTGTTCTTTTTCGCAGCTTCATTCACTGCTAATACAGTTGCTGTAAATTCAAAACTTCCAAGATCCGGTGTTAGCGCATTCCTTGTATTGCCATCAGCATCCAATGTTACTTCAGCAACGGGAGTTCCTTTATTGTCAAGCGCTGTATTCCCTGTAGCAGATAAATGGAAATCAGTTGCTGATACAAATACTGGCAGTATATTCAGTGAGTTTACATTTCCACCGAATCCTGCCTGGATATCTGCAAGTGTCGCTTTTGCTGCCCCTCCTATATAGCCAAGATTCGTACCGGTAGAATAGAAATTGTTATAGTTAATGGTAGAGAAAACACTGCTGGCGGCTCCGGCGTAAATAGCGTATCTGTCTCCCGCCTGAGTTTGGGTATTGACAAAAATATTATTTCTCACATCAATACCTCCCGCACCGGTTACTCCACTTGTAATATTTAAAGCAGACGGTCTCCCTGCTACAGTCTGGCTGACGTTCATTACCACAGTATTGTAATAAAGCTTATATCCGCCTCCTGAAGCAATAACAATTCCGTTTCCGTTGTCATTTACCCCCCCGGTTGTTGCATATCCATACCCCGCCACACCGCTCACAACATTATTGGAAACTAATGTATTGGAAGTAAGGCTTGTTGTTGCAAGATAAATACCCTGGGCTCCATATCCTGATATATTGGTATTTTTGATCCCGTTTATTTTATTGTTATTGATGGTCATACCGGATGTCAAAGTACCTCCTGCATAAATTCCGGCAAAAAGACTTCCCGTACCACTGGAAGTAAAATTGGAAATCGTATTTCCGCTTACATTAATATTGGCAACAGCAGAAGCACCTGTATTACCAGAGGTTATCGTTATCCCGGAAGCTCCTCCGGCACCAGTCCCTGTATAACCAAGATTGGTAATGGTATTGGAAGTAATGGAAGAATTTACGGTTGCAGTTGCAAACCACACGCCTCTCTTGATCTCAGCATTCGTAGTTTCAAAATTGCCAATTGTATTATTGCTTACAGTTACTCCGTCTGCTCCCTGTACATAAATTCCACAAAGACGAACGGCATCTGTTCCGGTAGCACTCAAATCATTTCCTGTCACCAGAGTGTTACCTCCGTTACCTGCAGCTGTTGCAGCAAGTAGATAAATTCCTATGTAAGCTTTCTTCACAGAATTATTCTGGATTGTCACATTATTAAAGAAGCCCCCTGTAGGAGTTGCAGCTCCATCATACATTATAAAAGCAGAAGAGGTATTGATACCGTTTACTATATTCAGGTTTTTAACCGTAATATTCGTATTGGCAGCTGCTGCTGAAGCCGCTATAAATGTAAGTACCTGCGGTGCCGTAACAGAAGTATTGGTAAGGGTAAGATCTCTTGTGGTTCCTGAAGCGGCATTGCTTCCATCCAGGGTAATATTACTACCCTGTATTCTTACTAAAGGCGCACTGGCAATATCACCGGAAATAGTAGCCGTAACTCCTGCTGCAGGCTTTATTGCAATGGAAGTATAACTTGCTGTTCCTCCGCTGGCATTCAGACTGGCAGTTGCTGTTTCTGTTGTATTGCCTGTAATACTGATTGTAATGGCGCCCTGATGTGTTCCTGCGTTAATAGCATCAAATGCTCCTTTTAACGTAGTATAAGTTCCTGTAGTGGTTCCTGCCGTAGCAGAAATATTGACTTGTGAATAAAAAGTTGATGAAACCAAAATTGCCATCAAACAAAATAGAATTTTTCTCATGACATTAATTTTTATTATACTAAATATAAAAAATAATTATCAATAAATTTCAATAAATATTGACAATCAGTTAAATATATTCAATAAAATTCAAACAATATATCATAAAATCCCTTAAATAAAACAATACAAGTAAAACGCAGTACCACATCTTACTTATTAAAATTTTGTTTTTTAAGAATTTCGTAAATTTGCACCATGATAAAAATAGGCAACATAGAACTGCCGGAATTTCCACTTTTGCTGGCTCCGATGGAAGACGTAAGTGATCCTCCGTTCAGACGTTTGTGTAAAATGCATGGCGCAGATTTAATGTATTCGGAATTTATTTCTTCCGAAGGATTGATTCGTGACGCTATCAAGAGCCGTAAAAAGCTTGATATTTTCGATTATGAAAGACCGGTCGGAATACAGATTTTTGGTGGAGATGAAGAAGCTATGGCCATGTCTGCAAGAATTGTTGAAACGGTAAATCCGGATCTTGTAGATATTAATTTCGGATGCCCTGTAAAAAAAGTAGTTTGCAAAGGAGCGGGAGCCGGTGTTTTGAAAGATATCGACCTGATGGTTCGTCTTACAAAAGCGGTGGTAAGCTCTACTCATCTGCCGGTAACAGTAAAGACCCGTTTAGGATGGGACAGCACCAGCATTAATATTGATGAAGTGGCAGAACGCCTGCAGGAAACAGGAATCAAAGCCCTTACGATACATGCCAGAACACGCGCCCAGATGTATAAGGGTGAGGCAGACTGGGAACACATTTCAAGAATCAAACAAAATCCGAATATTGAGATACCGATTTTCGGAAATGGTGATATAGACTCTGCTGAAAAAGCATTGGAATACAAGCAAAAGTATGCATGCGACGGTATCATGATCGGGCGTGCTGCCATTGGATATCCATGGATATTTAATGAAATCAAGCATTTCTTTAAAACGGGTGAACACTTACCTGAGCCAACAATTTCAGACAGATTATTAGCGGTTCGTCAACATGCAGAATGGAGTGCTGAATGGAAGGGAGAAAGATTAGGATTGGTAGAAATGAGACAGCACTACAGCAACTATTTCAGAGGCATTCCTCATTTCAAGGAATTCAGAAAAAAATTCCTGGAAGTTTTCACCATGGAAGAAATGGACAGTTTGATCAAAGAGACCCAGCAATTCTACGAAGAATATCAGGCACAGCTATAAAAATAAAAACCATCAGCAAACTGATGGTTTTTTATTATTTAGAAATATCTACTAATATCCTTCTGATGAAGATTCGTTTTTAATTAATGCCAATGCTGAGGATGTCCCGATCCTCTTTACTCCCATATTGATCATTTTTTCAGCATCTTCAGGAGTTCTTACTCCTCCTGCTGCTTTTACGGGAAGTTTCCCTGCGTTATTGAGCATAATGGCTATTCCTTCAAAAGTAGCTCCGTTTGGTCTTCCTTCAGTAGTCTGATAGAATCCTGTTGATGATTTTACAAAAATTTTCGACAGTTCGTTTTCAGAGAAGTTTTCTTCTGCCCAGACAGAAATATTTTTAGTAAGATCTGCAATTTGTGCATCGGTCAAAGCTGCAATTTCAATAATCCATTTTGCAACTTTATGATGCTCAAGGGCTAATTTTGTACATTGTACAAATTCATCCTTTACCAGTTGTATATTCCCCTGCAGATATGCAGTATAATTAATCACAAAATCAAGTTCGTCAGCTCCATCTGCTATTGCTTTTGAAGCTTCTTCAAGCTTCTCGTCAATAGAATAGGTACCTTCATGAAAGCCTATTACAGTTCCTACTGCAACATTTGAATCTCTTTCCTGGATATATTTTTTAATCTCAGACACATAATCCGGACGAATCATCACGGCAAAAATTCCATTATCTATGGCTTCCTGTGCAAGTTGCTTATCTTTTTGAAGTGTTTCTTCGTGGGAAATACCTGATTGTTCTGGTGTTTTCAGGTAAGTTGAATCCAAATATTGAGCTATGTTCATATCGTTATACTTTCAATTGTCTGTAAATACCTTGTTCCAAAGATATAAAAGTTTCTGTTCTTGTTACTCCCTTCAGCTTTTGAAGTTTATTAAGAATCTGCATTAAGTGGTCATTGTCTTTACAAAGAACTTTCAGGAATATGGTATAGTTTCCTGTAGTATAGTGGGCTTCCACCACTTCGTTGATATCATGCAAAGACTTTACCACATCCGGATAATGGCTTGGCTGATCCAAAAATACACCAATGTAGGAAATCACCTTATATCCTATTTTTTTAGGATTAAGGAACGAAATTGAATTTTCAATAACTCCTGCATGTTCGAGTTTTTTGATTCTTTGATGCACTGCAGTGGTGGAAATTCCGACATTTTTTGAAATGTGGGCTAAAGAAGTTTTAGCATTATCCATCAGCATGTAGATAATTTCCTTGTCAATAGAATCCAAATGATAGCTTGTGTTGCTCGAATTTTTCATTTTCTACTTTTTTATTATTTATGTTTTTTACTGTAAATTTTTAAATTTTACAAAAACCGGAAAGTGATCGCTGTATCCTCCTAAGTACCTTGTACCGGCATAAGTTCGGAAAGGCCGTCCTTCAAAATTCCTGGTCCGGCTGCGGATTTTTTCAGAATTAAATACATGGGCATCCTGAAAAGCCAGTGTCTTATTATCAAGAAGGGATCTTGACATAATGATCTGATCATACAGCAATCCAGATTTATAATGAAAAGTAGAATAATTTCTTGTAGAAAACAATTGCTGAAAAGGGTTCACTAATACCTTCTCATGCTCATTGTCATAGAGAATCTGTACTAAATTTTCATCATCCGGGTTTTCATTAAAATCACCACAAAATATGACATGCTCTTTATCAGCATCCACTATTTTCATAATCCGTTGCCGGACTTCATTCAATATAAAGGCTCTTTTAGGTTTATTGATATCTTTTTCGCGTTTTGAGGGAAGATGCGCGATAAAGACATTAATGATTTCCCCTTTATATTTAATTTTTGAAAAAAGTACGTCTCTTGTTGTGTCGTAATTTTCTGTGTTTTTATTTACTATTTCAAAAAAGAAAGTAATGGTTTCTGAATCTATTACCTCTACCTTATTTTTATCATATAACATGGCCACATCCACTTTTCTTTCATCCATGGAATTATAATGTACAATTCCATATTCTGAATTAAAGGGCTCCATTTCCACAAGATCTTCCAAAACTTTCCTTCCGGAAACTTCAGACAATCCTATTACAAATGGCAATACACCATTATCCTCCTTCATAAGCTGAAATACGTGAGAGATTTTGAAAAGTTTATTTCTATATCTCTTTTCATCCCAATTCCTTAATCCTGACCGGGTAGGATCTAATTTATGGACAGGTTTCGGATCGGGCAAAAATAAATTTTCAACATTATAAAAAGAGAACAGCTCCATCTACACTAATTTCTATACTTTTAATTATTATGTTCTTTTTCTTATACAATGTAAATTTATTATTTTTTTTCAAATCTTCTTTTGATTTACTCTCAAACAGACAAATCAATTTCCAATAAAAAACAATCCAAATATACTAAAAAATATCAATAAAATCAGCTATAACAAATTAATTTTTCAATTATTGAAGAGTTTTTATACATTAATCAAAATTGAGACAATATATAAAATCAGGAATAATGGAAATAAAATTTTAATTTAAAACTAGAAATATTAATATTTTTCGCACTTATCAAACTTATAACAAATATTATTCCATTTATTTTTAACAAATGGAATTAATACATAAATAAGAATTGGATAAATCCTGGTGATCGTTTACAGCAAATCAGGCCGTTTTTCTTTGGTAATTCTTACCGCTTCATCATGGCGCCACTCTTCAATTTTCCCGAAATTACCGCTTAAGAGGATTTTGGGAACATCGAGGCCTTTATAGCTCTCAGGCCGTGTATAAATTGGCGGTGAAAGAAGGTCATCCTGAAAACTGTCTGTCAAGGCACTTTGCTCATCATTTAAAACTCCGGGAAGCAGCCTGATCACCGAATCTGCAAGTACGCAGGCGGCAAGTTCTCCCCCGGTAAGTACATAATCTCCAATGGAGATCTCTTTGGTAATATGAAGATCTCTCACTCTCTGGTCTATTCCTTTATAATGTCCGCAGAGAAAGATCAGATTCTCTTTAATGGAAAGCGTATTGGCAATTTTCTGGTTCAAAGTAACACCATCCGGTGTCAGATAAATTACCTCGTCATAATTTCTCTGAGATTTCAGCTCAGAAATACATTTATCCAATGGCTCAACCATCATAACCATTCCCGCTCCGCCTCCGTAAGGCTCATCATCAATCTGTCTGTGTTTATTGGTAGCCCAGTCTCTCAAATGATGAAAATGCACTTCCACCAGCCCTTTATCCATAGCTCTTTTCAAAATAGATGTTTTGAAAGGACTTTCCATCAATTCCGGAAGTACGCTTATTATATCAATTCTCATTGTAATGTTCCGTTTTTCTTAGTCGGTATAATAATTAATCTTAAAGAAGAATCTTTGTTGATATAGCTCCACATCCAGTTGAAGAATATGGCCAGCTTATTTCGAACGCTCAAAATTAGCATTAAATGGAGAAACATCCAGAAATACCAGGCCAGAAATCCCTGAAATTTTATAAAAGGCAGATCAACAACGGCTCTGTGCTTTCCAATAGTTGCCAGGGAGCCTTTATCATCATACTCATATTCTTTCCATTCTCCCTGATTTTTCTTTAATAAATTTTTACCTAAATTTTTTGCCTGATTAATGGCCACGTTCGCTACCTGAGGGTGCCCCTGAGGATATTTCGGTGTTTCCATGTAGGCAATATCCCCGATAGCATATATGTTATCGTAACCTTTTATTTTATTATACCGGTCTACAATATATCTGTTCCGTACTAATTTTTCCTCTGGAAAACCGCCTACTACATTTCCCGTAACACCTGCTGCCCAGATCACATTATTGGATGGAATTTCCTTACCGCTTCTGAGATGCACTTTATCACCGTCATAATCTGTTACCACTTCCCCGCTCAGAAAAGTGACTCCAAGATCTTTAAGGTATTTTTCAGATTTTTCCTGCGCCTCACTGCTCATTACTGCAAGCGGCTTTTCCGTGGAGCTTACCAGGATAATCTTCAGATGATCAAAATTCATATAAGGATAATCTCTTGGAAGGATATCTTTTTTCATTTCGGCAAAAGCTCCGGCCAGTTCTACTCCAGTAGGGCCGCTTCCCACAATAACAATGTTCCAGTTACCATCATCACTTCGGCTTTTTTCAATAATCAGTTTTTCAAAAGTCATCAGAACATGGTTTCTGATACTGATGGCTTCCTGGGTATTTTTCATTCCGAAAGCTTTACCTTCCAGTTCTTTGTTCCCGAAAAAATTAGTTTTACAACCCGTTGCAATGATGAGTTTATCGTAAGTAAATTCTGCTTCGTCGGTAATGACTTTATTGTTGGCAGGGTCTATTTCTTTAACCTCTGTCATACGGAACTGTGTGTTTCTGGACTGCTGAAAAATCTTTCTGAAAGGAAAAGAAATATTGGAAGGTTCTATCCTTCCTGAGGCTACCTGATAAAAAAGCGGCTGAAACATATGATGGTTCATCCGGTCCAGAACAATGACTTTTTTGTTCTTGTTATTCAATGTTTTTGCAAGCTGCAGCCCCGCAAATCCTCCTCCTATAATGATGATTTTTTCGCGTGTTTCCATAATACACAAATTTACTGATTTTATTTAGCATTTAGCAGTGAAAAAAGTTAGTTTTGCAAAACTTTATGACACCGAGAAAGTACACCAAAAAAACTGCCAAACGAGTCCACAAATCCCGTCGGAAGAAGTATTTTTTCCGGAGGTGGGTGATACTGGCAATACTAATGATAGCATTGATAGGAACCGGTTTTTATTTAAGACAGACCGTTACTTATTATTATGCCCTGTACTTTAATAAATTTAAGCATAAAAAACTTCATAACAGTGAAAAGGAAGCAGCAAGAATCCAGAGAATCTTAGCCAGCAACCTTGATAAAACCTATGGTTTTGATGTTTCCCACTATCAGAACAAAGAAGATATCAAATGGGACAGCCTCAGTATTGGAAATAAAACCATTCCATTGGAGTTTGTAGTGATGCGTGCAACGATGGGAAACCGAAGTGCCGACAAGCATTTTGATGAGTTTTGGGAAAGCGCTAAAAAGCATGATCTTATCCGTGGAGCTTATCACTTTTACAGGGCTGATGAAGATCCTGTGATCCAGGCCAATAATTTTTTAGAGAATGTAAAGCTTGAAAGCGGAGACCTCCCTCCGATTCTTGATATTGAAAAAATCCCAAAACGTAAAACCAACAAAAAGCTGGTTGAAGATCTGAAGGTGTGGTGTAAAATTATAGAAGACGCCTATGGCGAAAAGCCCATTATCTACACTTACTACCATTACTATAAAGATTTTCTGAAAGGTGAATTTGACGGTTATCCTCTATGGCTGGCTAATTATAACGATGTTCCCTCTCCCTCTCCTGATGACCAGTGGGACTTTTGGCAATTTACAGAAAACGGAATTGTACACGGCATCAATGCAAAAGTGGACCTCGATATTTACAATGGCAGCTCGTGGTCGTTACAAAGACTGACCCTTGATTAGGAAGAAAATAACGTATGAATCTACTGGCAGTTGTCTTCAGCTGTTCAGGTGCATCAGCATTAATCATTTTCATTCTGATGATCGCTGCCGTTTTTATCCATCTTCACATCAATATTAATGGCTGGTGCGGCAATGGTCATTTTCTGCCAGTCACCATAAAACTCTCTTATAAACCCTGTTCTGAACAATGCCGCACTTATTTTAATCCTGCCGTCAAAAGCTTTTAAAAACTGTATGCCAATAAAGAATTTCCCCTGCACCCAAATATTACGATTGTTCACATCCAGTGTGTATGTTCCGTCTTTGATCATATCTTCAGTGAGCTCAACTGTAATTTCCTCTTCAAGAATATTCTTGTCCGGAAAACCGTTTTTTTCACTATAAATACTATATCTCATCAAAACAGGCTGTGCAGAGACATAACTGGCAATATTCAGATTGATATTTTTAATTTTTGATCTTTTTTTAGCATTGAATTCCAAGGCTGTTTCTCCAAGAAAACTCGTTTTATCAAATTCGGGATTGACTGAATAGATAACATTTTTTGTTTTGGTATTGACACCCCAGTTTTTATCTATCAGTTTTTTCGGCTTAATAGTAACCTCTTTAATATTTCTGGTTTTTTCTGTTAAGAATATTTTTTGCTGATGATGTTGTTTAAAACTCTGAACGGTTTCCTGGTAAAGATCATAGCCGGGCACCTCTATTTTTACGGTCTGCTGGGGATCAGCACTGGAAAGATCAATTGAAAAATTTCCTTTTTCATCAGAAATTGTACCTGTTGAAGTTTTTTCTATCCCAACTTTCACATAGGGAATCGGCTGATTTTCATTTTTAGCCATCACAGTTCCGGAAATAACCTGTGCTTTAAGGGCAATAACAGGAATAAGGAAAAATAAAGTATGGATTATTTTCATGTTAAAAGTTTGGCGCAAACTTATTTATTTTCAACATTCTGAACTCCCAATACTTTATTAAATTTAGTCTATATTTAGTTAAAATTATTTTAAAAATTTCCGAAATTTTCACCATAACTCTGAAAATAATTTCCCCCCAGATTTAAAGGATATTCATAATTTCTTCCCAGGAGTGAACCCTTTTGTAAGTTTTATTTTCGATCAGCTCATTATGAGGCTGGGTGAAGATTAATCTCTGACCAGAAAAATGGTCCAGGTTTTTAGGATAATCATCAATCATGACATCACCGGAAACCACTTTCTTACTTCCGCAAAGGACAATCTGTTCCCATGTAATGAATGGAAAATGTTCTGCGAGCCAGTCATACTTCTCTCTTAAGCTGTTGGGAAATTCCATTCCGGCCGACACAATATAAAGTTCATATTTATTGTTCAGATATTCCATTGCTTCACGGCTGCCTTTCATTACCGGTAAAGTTCTGAAAAAGCCCACTTCATTAACGTGTTTTTTGCCATTTGGAAAAGCTTCTATTTCCGGCCTTCCCACTAAATCACTGATATTAACTTCTCTTCCGGTATCTCTCTTTTCAAATTGCACCAACTGATGATACACATCTGCCATTACCCCATCCATGTCGACAATTACTTTTTTCATTACTTCAATCAGATTTTGTATTATTATTTTTTTTACGAACTATTTACATTGCAGCCAATCAAATTTACTGAATAGTTTTTTCAGTACTTCCCTCAGGTTTATTAAAAAATTATAAATATTGATTTATAAAAGAGGTTGCAGAAAATTTCAGGTACATTTTCGTATTTTTGCGGTTCAATTCAAAATTAAAATCAAACCATTAATTCCCAATGAATTACGTTTCTGTAGAAAATCTTACCAAATCTTACGGCATCAAGGTTTTGTTTAAAAACATTTCTTTTCATATCAATGAGGGAGATAAAATAGCTATTGTTGCCAAAAACGGAAGTGGAAAATCTACCCTTCTGAAAATATTAATGGGTAAAGAAATTGCAGACAGCGGAACTGCGATCATTAATAAAGATATCCAGGTGGTATTATTTGACCAGGAAATCGAGTATGACCCTAATCTCAGCATTGAGGAATTTATGATGACCCTCGATTCAGAGCCTATTCTGGCGCTTAAGAATTATCATCAATCACTCCATTCCACAGATAATGATTTTATTGAAAAGGCATTGGCTGATATGGAAGTTCATAAGGCCTGGGATCTGGAGAATGAAATGAAACAGATTCTTTCGCAGCTCAAAATTACCGATCTGGATGCCAAAATGGGAACCCTTTCCGGAGGGCAGATCAAACGTGTAGCTTTGGCTAAACTCTTAACAGAGACAAGAGCTGAGCACAGACATACACTCCTTATCATGGACGAACCTACCAACCACCTTGATGTGGACATGGTAGAATGGCTTGAAAATTACCTGAACAAAGCAAAAATAACCTTATTGCTTGTAACGCACGACCGATACTTCCTGGACAGCGTCTGTGATATTATCTGGGAGATGGAAGATCAGAATCTTTATGTTCACAACGGCTCGTATGCCACTTATCTTGAAAACAAGATGATTCGTGAGGAGAATCTTAATGCCACGATTGATAAGGCCAACAACCTTTACAGAAAGGAGCTGGAATGGATGCGGAGACAGCCAAAAGCCAGAACTACAAAATCAAAAAGCAGAATTGATGCATTCTACGAAACTGAAAAGGTAGCCAAAACAGATACCAGAAAAGACGGGCTGGAACTGGATTTTGAAATGAAACGTTTAGGAAATAAAATTCTTGAACTCAAGCATATTGATAAAAGCTTTGGTCCTAAAGTTCTTTTAAAAGATTTCAGCTATCAGTTTCAACGGGGAGAAAAAGTAGGAATCGTTGGAAAAAACGGCGCCGGAAAATCTACCTTGCTTAATATTATTCAGGGGTATGAAAAAGCTGATAAAGGAGAAATTGAAACAGGTGAAACAATTTCTTTCGGTTATTTTTCACAAAAAGGCCTTACCTATAAAGAGGATGAGCGCGTGATTGATTTCATCAGGGAAATTGCAGAGTTTTATCCTTTAGCCAATGGTAAAAGCTTATCTGCATCACAGTTCCTGAGATTGTTCTTATTTGATGACCAGACCCAATATTCCCCGATTTCAAAGCTTTCAGGAGGTGAAAAAAGAAGACTCCACCTGATGTATATTTTGTATCAGAATCCTAACTTCCTGATTTTTGATGAGCCTACGAATGATCTTGACCTTCCGACATTAACGGTTCTGGAAAACTTCCTTCAGCAGTTTCAGGGATCTTTGATTATTGTTTCCCACGACAGATATTTCATGGACAGAATTGTAGATCATGTTCTGGCATTTGAAGGAAATGGGAAAATCAGGGATTTTGTAGGAAATTTCTCAGAATACAGAGAAGCCAGAAGCCGTGAAGAAGCATTAGAAAAAAATATGGCTGCAAAGCCTGAACCAGTTAAAGAAACTGTTTCCACAGTGGAAAATACCGGACCTTCCAATACAAAACGAAAATTAACTTTCAAAGAGCAGAGGGAGCTGGAAACTATTGAAAAAGAAATGCCTGAACTGGAAGAACAGCGTACTAAAATTCTGGATCAGCTCAATAACGAAGCAGATTATGAGAAAATAGCCAAACTTTCTTCAGAACTGGAAACCGTTTCAGAAAAACTGGAGAACCATGAGATGAGATGGCTGGAGCTTCAGGAACTGCTTTAAGAATGATGAATGAGTTCAAAGGTTCAAGGTACAGGGTTTAAAGTAATCGGAATAGAAATTCTCACTCCCAAACTCTCCGACTCTCAAACTCTTTGAACTCATTCATCATTTATAATTTGATTATTCTTTCTTCTTTTGCGCTTTCCAGGGAAGCATCAATAATTTTCATATTCTGAATAACTTCTTTTCCCGGAGATGGCAAGTCATATCCGAACACCATATGTTCATAAATCTTCTGGTAATAATCCATATAATTTCCCGCTGTACTTGAGGTAAGAATTCTTTCTGTTTCAGAATCAGCATTCAGGTAGTTTAAAATTCCGTCCGGTGCATTCAAAGGCTGTGTCCATTCCTTTCCATATGTTGGAACAGCGCCTGCTACCAGTTCATTTTCCTGGTTATCGGTTCTTTCCTGCAGAAAGCTCCCTTTGTCTCCATGAATGGTGTATGCATAATGACCTTCTTTACTGAAAACAGAAGATTTCAGTCTTATTCTCAGATCGTTTTTGTAGAATAAAAGGATCTCAAAATAATCATTGGCAAATTCTTTTCCTTTCATAGAAAATACATCTGCAAAAAGTTTTTCAGGATATCCAAAATACTGTACAGCCTGATCTACAAGATGTGCTCCCAGATCATGAAGCGATCCAGCTCCCAGCTGATCAGGGCTTTCTTTATGCTGTTTTCCGCTGGGAGTGGTACGGAACCTGTCAAAACGGATCTCAACCTCTTTAATGTTTCCTAATTTCCCTTCATCCAACACTTTTTGAACCTGTAAAAAATCACGGTCAAACCTTCTGTTTTGATATACGCTCAGGAACAATCCTTTTTCTTCAGCCAGATTTACCAGTTCTTCCGCTTCAGAAACATTTACTGTAAAAGGCTTTTCCACAATAATGTTTTTGCCCGCCTCCAACGCTTTTTTGGCATACTCATAATGGGTCTGAACGGGAGTATTGATAATCACCAGTTCTATATCTGCCTGCTGAAGCATTTCTTCCACAGAACGGTAAATTGTTGCTTCCGGATACTTCTCCTTCGACTCTTCCTTACTTCTTTCTACCACCGCAGAAATAAAAAATCCCGGATGCTCCTTTAAAAACGGTGCATGGAAAACTTTTCCACTCATTCCAAAGGCACAAAGCCCTGCTTTTACCAATTGCATATTATAATTTTTAACAAATATATTCATAAAAAGTTCTCTATTCCCTGATCTAAAAAGGGTATAGAAATAATCCATCTCATGAGCGCTAAAAAAATATGATTTAAATCATAAAATTATTTTTATCTATTCTAAACAAATACTTACATTTGCGGCTTATTTAAAACTGTTCTACATAAAAATAAAATGAAAAGACAATTACTTTCTTTAGGTCTTCTATTTATCGCTGTTTCGGCAAGTTCACAGCTGAAAAACGCTGAAGCAGACACTATCAGAACTCAAACCATTGAGGATATCAATCTTCATAAAACAGGAAATCCCAACCAGGCAAGGCCATTATCGACAAAGTCAAATCTGACGGTAATGGAAAATCCACAGCCAATTGCTATTGTTACGCACGAAATTATTGAGCAGCAGCAGGCAAAACAGTTGAGTGATGTTCTTCAGAATGTCAATGGATTGTATATCACTTCATCCAGAGGAAATTCTCAGGATAGCTTTGGTGGCCGTGGCTTCATTTTAGGAAATGATAATATTTTTAAAAACGGTTCAAGAGTGAACAGCGGTGTCTTCCCTGAAGTAAGCGGTCTGGAAAGAGTAGAAGTTTTAAAGGGGGCGAATGCCATGCTTTTTGGTAATACTGCAGCTGGTGGTGTTATCAATATGATTACAAAAAAACCTAAATTCAATTTTGGTGGAAGCATCGGTCTGAATGGAGGAAGCTGGAATTCTTATAAACCAACGGTTGATATTTATGGCCCATTATCTAAAAATATTGCTTTCAGAGTAAACGGAGCCTATGAGCATGCAGAAAGCTTCAGAGATGTTGTAGAATCAGAGAAGTATTATTTCAATCCTTCATTCCTTTTCAATTTAAGTCCAAAATCACAATTGATTGTGGAAGCGGATTACCTTAAAACTAATTTCACTCCCGATTTCGGGCTTGGGTCTATTACTGAAAAAGACCAAAGTTACAGATTGAATGATGCCACTTCAAGAAACACTTTCTTCGGTACTGATTGGCAATATCAAAATGTACAGCAAGCTTCTACGAATGTAACTTTTAATCATCAATTTAACGAAAGATGGTCTTTAAATGCGATTGCTTCTTACCAAAACTATACGAAAGATTATTTTTCTTCTGAAAGAGTGCAATGGATATATGACACCAAAGATGCCACTGTAGATCCTAACAGATTATCCTGGAAAAGACCTTTTGGCAAAACTTATAACGAACAAAATTATACTTCAGCACAAGTTAACATCAACGGAGAGTTCAATACAGGAAAAATCAACCACAAAGTTTTAATTGGTGCAGATGCTGATTACAGCCAGGCAGATGCATATGCTTATACTGTTACAGCACCAAAAAATCTTCTGTATCTAGATGATCCTTCAACATGGGGAAGTATTGATATGCCAAATTCTACTCTTAGTACAAGAAACAGAATCAATACAAGAAGAATCGGGATCTATGCACAGGATTTTATCAGTTTAACAAAACAATTAAAAGTGATAGCAGGGCTAAGATGGTCTTATATAGAAAATATGCCTACGCTGACAACCCGCTTTACATTAAATGATAAAATTGAAGTAGCTAATTCTTCAACGTCTGACAATGCGTTTTCTCCGAAAGTTGGTTTGGTGTATGCTCCCAATGAAAACCTTTCAGTATTTGCAACTTATACAAATTCTTTCGCAGCAAATGCCGGATATACTTCAGATCAATTTGGAACAGTAAATACCAATCAACCTGTTACAGATGTTCAAAATCAGTTAACTACCTTATCAAGACAAAGCATAAAGCCTTCAACGGTTGATCAATACGAAATTGGTGTTAAAAAGAATTTCTGGAACAATGCTTTAGCTGTTAACTTAACGGCTTACCAGATTATGTACAACAACTATTATCAAACATACTGGTTCGCTTCTGCTCCAAACGGAGCACCTGTAAATTCAACAGATGCCAATCTTAAAGAATTTGCAGGAAATATGAGAAGCCGGGGTGTAGAATTAGACATCACGGGAAATCCTACAGAAAACTTATCTATCATCGGAGGTTTTTCTTATAATAACTCCGTTTATATTGATACTCCTGAAAAAGGATATGTTGAAAAGCAAAGACTGGTAAGAACACCAGCTACAACAGCAAATGCTTCGGTTTTCTATAAATTTACAAACTATCTAAAAGGGTTAAAAATCGGAGCCGGAATCTATTATATTGGAGACAGAATAGCCGGATGGAATGATACAAAATCAACAAACACAAGTAGAAACAACGTGAGCAGAATGTTTGATCTGAAAGATTATACCACTGTTTCACTTTCAGTAGGATATGAATGGAAAAAATTCTCAATCCAGGGGAAAGTTGGAAACCTGTTTGATGTTGTAAATTACAATGTTCACGAGAATTATTCAGTGAATCCGATCACTCCAAGAAACTACTATTTCACGTTGACATACAGACTCTAGAATTTATATAGTAATTTTTTCATGAAAGTGGAAATTGCATTTGTTGCAGTTTCCACTTTTGAAATTTTAAAATAAAAACAAAACAAGATATGGATAAGATTAAAGATACAAGAAGCTTTATGAGAGTTACACACCGCTATCTGGGTTATTTCCTTGCGGGAATTATGGCTGTATACTCAATAAGTGGAATCCTTCTGGTATACAGAGACACCGACTTCCTGAAAAGTGAAAAGAAATATGAAAAAAACATCGCAGCCAATCTTTCTGAAAAAGAACTGAAAAAGGAACTTAAGATGAAAGGCCTGGAAGTTGAAAAAACAGAAGGAAGTATCCTTTATTTTAAGCAGGGAACCTACGACAGTGCAACCGGAAAAGCAAAGTACACCAAAAAAGAATTACCATTCGTGTTAGACAAAATGGTTTCTCTTCACAAATCTCAATCCAAAGATGCCATATCGCCCCTGAGTGTATTCTTCGGAGTTTCACTTTTCTTTTTCGTGATCTCAAGTTTCTGGATGTTTAATCCCAAGACAAAGGCATTCAAACGCGGAATCAGGTTTACCATTGCCGGACTTATTATTTCTTTAATTCTTCTATTTATTTAATAATAAGAAACTAATGCGTTTATACAATTAATGATCCGCCACCCATTCTTATCATTTTCATTTTAAAAACCTTATTTTATTATCTTTATGATTGTAACATTTTCAATTAATATGTTAAAAAGATAAAATATATCTTCCTGACAATGTTAACGTTTATTTAGAAAAATTACGTAAAATTAAGAGTATGGCACATTTATTGTTTTTTCTATAATTCGTGAATAATAAACATTTAATTATTAAAATAATAAATTATGAAAAGACTTATTTTAACAGGGATATTAGCTGTAGCAGGTTTAACAGCAACTGCAAACGCTCAGATTCAGAAAGGTAATTGGATGGTAGGGGGGAACCTTGCAGGGGCTAATTTTGGTTTAAATGAAGGAGCAGGGTATGACTTCTCTATTCAGCCAAAAGGAGCATATTTCATCGAAGATAATATTGCAGTTGGGGGATATGTAGATTTAGGCTTCAAAGGAGCTAAGGATGCACCCACTACTTTTACATATAATGTAGGAGCATTAGGGCGTTACTATCTTAACCCGGGAGAACAGGGAGTAAACAACCTGCTGCACCACGGAAGATGGTTCTTTGAAGGTAATGTAGGTGTTGGAGGTATGTCAATCTCTAAAGGAGGTTCTTCTTCTAATGGTCTTAACTTTGGATTCGGACCTGGTTATTCTTACTTCATCACTCCAAACATCGGATTGGAAGGTTTAGTAAAATATGACGCTAACGCAGGATTCGGAAGCGGAGGATATACTAACAAAATTACTTTTGGTTTAGGTTTCCAGATCTATCTTCCAACGTCTAAAGCTAAGCAGATTATCAACGACGTTAAGTAATCACTGAAATACTTATAAAAAAATGAAAGTGCCCCGGGAAAATTTCCGGGGCGCTTTTCGTACAAATTAAAACTAAACTATAAAAAATCAAATAAATCATGTATTGGGTTGAGGGGTGTATCGCAAATACGGTTTTATTTCCGTTACCCCTTTCGGGAATATTTTTCGTGCTTCTTCTGTTGAGATGGTGGGAGGAACAATTACATCTTCCCCGTATTCCCAGTTTACGGGTGTTGCCACACGGTAATTGTCTACCAATTGTAAAGAATCCAGCACTCTAAGGATTTCTTCAAAATTTCTTCCTGTAGAGGCCGGATAGGTAATAATCAGTCTTACTTTTTTGGAAGGGTCAATAATCAGAAGAGAGCGTACAGTAGCTGTAGCCGAAGCATTGGGATGGATAAAATCATACAGCTCCGAAACTTTTTTGTCTTTGTCTGCAATAATAGGAAACTGCACATGGGTATTCTGGGTTTCATTAATATCTTTTACCCAATTCTGATGATCTTCCACCCCATCCACACTCAGGGCAATGACCCTAGTATTTCTGGCTTCAAATTCAGACTTCAGCTTTGCCGTATATCCCAGTTCTGTAGTGCATACCGGGGTATAATCTGCCGGATGTGAAAACAGAATGCCCCAGGAATCTCCCAGATAATTATAAAAATTAATATCACCTACAGATGACTCTGCCTGAAAGTTGGGTGCTGTATCTCCTAATTTAATTGACATAATATTCCGTTTTTATAGTCTACAAATTTAGTAGACTTTTTGGAACTGGCAAATTTTTTGATGAAAATTTATATATTTAAATAAAAATTTGTATCCATGGAGAAAACCGGACTCAGGTATGTAGATGTTGTTTATAAGGTATTGGAAAATTGGTATATGACCTTTGCCGAGCTAACCCCGAAGCTGATTGTCGGAATTCTGGTATTTACCTTTTTCCTTATCAGCAGTAAATATTTAAGCAAAGGAGCCGTAAAATTATTTCATAAATTTTTCCCGAAAAGTCAGAAAGAGAGTTCATTGGTTACACTGATCAGTATTTTCAGATTTCTGATTATGCTGATGGGGACTTTTATTTCTCTCGAAATTATGGGCTTCAGTGGCTTTCTGTGGAAATTTATCGGAAGTTTGGGAGTGGCCGGGGTTATTGCCGGGGTTGCACTGAAAGATCTTGTTTCAAGTATTTTCTCGGGGATGCTGATAGGAATTGATAAAGCATTTAAAGTAGGAGATTATATTACCATTGGAACCCATTCCGGCACAGTTCAGGAAATTGGCTTTTTAACCACGAAGATTCTTACCGATGACGGAAAGAAAGCTTATATCCCTAACCAGGTAGTTTTTAATGCTCCGTTTTACAACATTACAGCTTCCCCGCAGCGCAGGATTATTTTAAATTTTGAGATTCCTGCTGATGAAGACATTACTAAGGCTCAGAAGGGAATTCTTGATGTAGTAAAAAATCTTGACAATGTGGATAAATTAGATACTGCAGAAGTAATCTTCACAGACCTTAAACAAGGTGCATTTAATCTTCAGGTGAAATTCTGGATAAAAGTAGGGGCCAATCTCGCACAAGTGAGAAGTAAGGCTTATCTGGATATCAAGGAACGGTTTGACACAGACAAAATCCAGCTGGTAACCCCAACCAGTATCAGCATTACAAGTGGAGAAACCAATTTACCCGAAAACCATCAGGATAAGTAACAAACAGATAAAATAAAACCACCTCAAAACCGGGGTGGTTTTTTATGATGATTGCTAAGAAAAAACCTAACAGGTTTTAAAAACCTGTTAGGTTTAAGCCGTATCCAATGAGTTGAAGCAGCATTTTGTCAGTAATGCCGCAAGAATTTATATTAAAAAAATCGTGTATCTGTAATAAAAAGCCGTCAACTCTCCCAGTCCTTTTTTAATAAATTATTTTGCAGTGTGATTAGGAATTATGGCGCTATCTTTCTTAGGAATTTTAGCAACTGTATCATTGTCTATAATCGCCTTCCCCATAACATAGTCTTTGTTAGCAACACTAGAATCTTCTTCTATAATATCTACAAATCCAGTTGTCATACAAACCTCTTCTTTGGGTTTTGAACAGCCCATTAAAAATAAAACTAAAGAAAATAATGTGAGTAATATTTTATTATTCTGAAAATAAGAGGGAATATACTTAAAGAAGCGTTCCTTCAATTTTTCAGACTGATCAGGTATTTTCAACTGATGATTATAAAATCTTCCACAGATCTGCTTCCCCTTCTCCTCCGCTATAATTTGTAGAATCTCCTGAGGTTGTTTTTGAGTAAAATCAATAACACATTTATTACAGGCGGAGCAAAACCTTCCTTTTTCCTGTGGAGACATAGATTCCCAATCTTCAGAGCATGGTTCCGGAATATATAAGTTCTTCATGAATACTGTTTCTTGTTCCCATTAAAAAACCGTTCCAAAATTGGAACGGTTTCTATTTTATTTGAAAATTTCAGATTACGCTAAAACTTCTTTTACTTTGTTTGCAGCTTCTTCTAAAGTAATTGCAGAGTGAACCGGAAGACCAGATTCATCAATTAATTTTTTAGCTTCTACAGCATTAGTTCCCTGCAATCTTACGATCAATGGAACCGGAAGGCTTCCCATAGCTTTGTAAGCGTCTACAACCCCTTGAGCAACTCTGTCACATCTTACGATACCTCCAAAGATATTGATTAGGATTGCTTTTACGTTCGGATCTCTTAAGATGATTCCGAAAGCAGTCTGTACTCTCTGAGCATCTGCAGTACCTCCTACATCAAGGAAGTTAGCAGGGTTACCACCTGATAATTTGATGATATCCATAGTTGCCATAGCAAGACCTGCACCGTTTACCATACAAGCAACGTTACCATCCAATTTTACGAAGTTAAGACCAGCTTCACCAGCTTCTACATCCATTGGATCTTCTTCTCTTGTATCTCTTAATTCTGCTAAGTCTTTGTGACGGAATAATGAGTTGTCATCTAAAGTTACTTTAGCATCTACAGCGATAATTTTGTTATCGGAAGTCTTCAACACCGGGTTGATTTCGAAAAGAGATGCATCAATACCTGTATAAGCATTGTAAAGAGAACCGATGAATTTTACGAATTCTTTAAAAGCATTCCCTTCAAGACCTAGGTTGAAAGCAATTTTTCTGGCCTGGAACCCTTGAAGGCCTAAAGCAGGATCAATGATTTCTTTGTGGATCAAATGAGGTGTTACTTCTGCAACATGCTCAATATCCATACCTCCTTCAGTAGAATATACGATTGTATTTTTCCCCTCAGCTCTATCTAAAAGAATAGAAACATAAAATTCTTTAGTTTCTGACTCACCTGGATAATATACATCCTCTGCAACCAAAACAGAATTTACTTTTTTACCTTCAGCAGAAGTTTGTGGAGTTACCAACTGCATTCCGATGATGTTCTGAGCGTTTTCTTTAAGTTTATCCATGTTTGGAGAGAACTTTACACCACCACCTTTACCACGACCACCTGCGTGGATCTGAGCTTTTACTACCCACCCTTGAGCGCCAGTTTCAGCAGTTAGTTTTTCTGCAGCAGCTACAGCTTCGTCTACGTTGTTTGCAACGAAACCACGTTGGATAGCCACTCCGTACTTTGATAAAATCTCTTTTGATTGATACTCGTGAAGATTCATATTATTTTTATTATTTTATTTAAAAATTTAAAGGTTGACAAATTTACTAAAAAGACACGGAAGTTCAAGTTTATTGACTTAAAATTTAAAGACTGGCTGACTTGATTTTTAACATATCCTTCGATTTCCCCTTATTCTTCCGCTAATTTCTCAGACTGAGACCCTATGAACGGAATTTTCGGAGCCAGAAAATATCCTGTAAGACTGGCAAACAATATCGGTACGAAATAAGTAAATCCGGTCAAGGTTCCCAGAATAATGGTCGTGCTCATAGGTGTTCTCGTCACACATGCATTGATGGCAGCCATGCAGCTCACAATCGCCAGTGTGGTATCTACTGCGGGAAATAAACCGTGAATGATTAATCCCAATGTTGTTCCTACAAAAAACAAAGGAATAATAAATCCTCCCCTCCATCCGGAAGTTACTGTAATGGCAATAGCCAGTATTTTAAAAACCAGAACCAGGATTAAAAAATTCAGTCCGAAGTTTCCACTGATCAGCTGATTGATCTCGTTGTGTCCAAAATATCTTGTAATGGGAAAATTATAGGCAATGATTCCTAAAATAATTCCTCCTGCCAATGTTTTCATGTAAATCGGGAATTTTCTGTACTCAAAAACTTTTTTGAAAAATTTAACTACAAAAATGAAGATCCATCCGAATAAGGTACCCACAATTCCGAACAAAACAGCATACAGAAAATCAAATACACCTGTGTAATGATACGCTTTCAGATCCCATGTTGCCCCAATTCCCAGATGGATAATCAATGCAAACATCAGATAGCTGAAACAGCTTGCTACCAAAGCCGGAATAATGGCTTTATAATATTCTACCGCATGTTTGTGATGTAAAATTTCCAGGGAAAAAAGACTTCCTCCAAGCGGTGCACCAAATAATGCGGTAAAACCGGACGCCATCCCGGCAATACTTAATGACCTCAGCTCCTCACCTTTCAGTCTGAAAATTTTCCCCAGCCATGTTCCCGTAGATCCGGTAACCTGTACTAAAGGAGCTTCCGGCCCCAAACTTCCCCCTGATGCCACACAAAAAAGTGATGAAAGAATCATGGATGGATTGTTTTTCGGATCCAGCTTTCCTTTATTAAATCTGATATTATTAACAATCAGATGAATTTCTCCCGGATCCCCGATAAAGTGGATTACCAGTCCTGCCAGCAATCCGCAGACAGCCATGGTTGGAATGACTTCCCACCCTTGAAATTCTGCCAGAAATTCCGTAAAATATTCCAGTATGATCCAATATCCGCCGGCAATGACACCGCCTACCAGACCTGTAACAGCCCACATAAAAAAAGTCCGGCTGAATACAAACGGATTGAATCTGATAGGTTGATCTAAGAGATTGAACGTTCGTATTAACCGTCTTCTTCTATTAATTTTCATTCGCTAAATTCTGTTTTTAGTAAAATAAAAAATAAGCATTCCCCAGCTTAAGATCATCATCAGGCCTCCAAGGGGAGTAATAGGCCCTAAGAATTTGAGATTCATTCCCAGATAATCCTGCATGCTCAGAAAATAAATGCTTACAGAGAATAAAAATGTTCCTGCAATCATCAAAATGGATGTCCACTTTTCAGCTGAGGTTTCAAACTTTAAAATATATCCGATGATCAGCAGGAAAAAAGCAGCATACATCTGATATCTTACTCCTGTTTCAAAACTTTCAAGTCTTTCCACAGCCAATATTTTCTTTAAAGCATGTGCTCCGAATGCACCCAGGATCACAGACACCATTCCGTAGACTGCTCCAAAAACTAATGTGATTGTTTTCATTTTATAACTCTTCTAATTCTAAGGTTAAATATTTTTTTGTTTTATAATCCTGCCAGGTTCCGATGATTTTCTTTCCTTGCAAATCAGCCTCTACTAATGCTTTGAAAATCCACTGGTGGGCTTCTTCACTGTAATAATCGTTTTCTATGATAGAGATATGGTTTCCTTTTATATTTCCGCCCCACTCAATCAGCTTTTTATTTTTATCATACCAGTATTTTGCAGAAAAAGAGCCGTCATCATATACCTGATCGATCAAAACGGTGATGGAATACTTTCCGTCAATCTTTCCTTTATATAATTTATTATTGATACTGGTTATATCTGTTTTTTCAGAACCTGAAATTAAATTTTTTGCATAAGGACTCCAGTAATTTTCTAACGCTCTGTAAGTGAATTCTATCTCATGACTGTCCAGCTCATCCAGTGCTCTCATGGCATGATTGGAACATCTTCCGGCAACAAAAGTCAGTTTATCTTTTCCAAAGAAATATTTGACACTTCCCAAAGTATGCTCTGTAAAACAATCTTCGTAAAGCGCAATCTGATCTTCAGTTTCTTCTGCAGGATTTTTTTCAGCTTTCAGCCTGGCAAGGAAATCAGAAATTCTTTTCTTTATCCTTTTCTGAATGATCCCTTCGATAATTTTCACTGAACCGGGCTGAAACAAATCTGCAGCATTGATAAAGTTTCCTGTTCTGAGGTCAAAATTCTTCCAGTCTGCAAATTCTTCCGGATAAGCTCCCGATGCTTCACCATGAATACCTATTGTCAAGATATTTTCAGGAGTTTCCAATTTCTCCCAATCATAAAAATAAAGGTAGTTGGAATAAGAATTGGTTGCTGTAGAAGCCAATTTAAAAGGATTCCCACCGGAATCCGGAACATATTCCAGCTCACTGACCTGAAGAAATGTATTGATCTTATTGGCAGCAATCGGATTTTCCGGATAAGTAACCACGGGAAACACAAAATTTTCAGATTTTGGCTGCAGATCATTGATCTTTAAATTTTTCTGCTGCGAAAAACTTAAACCGGAAATCAATAAGAAAAATACAATGCTCTTTTTCACTATTTTGATTTTATGTACATTAAAATAAACTTGGCAACCAGAGTAGAAATTCCCAGGATGATAAACATGTTGGCAAATTTCTTGGAACTTCTGAAACCTTCATTATTTGTTTTCTTCAGAAAAAAGCCAAAGAGAAGGAATATAATAGGCAAAATGATCTGTAACATTAGTTTCCTCTCATTCTGTTAAACTCGTTGATTACCTCATGATGGCTTACTGTCTTGTCTTTAAAATACGTCACAAAGTGCTGCTTTTCTTCTTCGGTAGCACCCAGTTGGTTCAGGATATTCAATAAATGCATTTTCATATGTCCTTTCTGGATTCCTGTGGTTACCAGAGAACGTAATGCACCGAAGTTCTGTGCAAGCCCCGAAACTGCCAGGATGCTCATCAATTCCTGTGCAGAAGGCTTACCAAGAAGTGCCAGCGAGAATTTTACCAGCGGATGAAGATTCGTAAGCCCTCCCACGACTCCAACAGAAATTGGCAAATCTATCCAGAATCTGAATACTCCGTTATCTGTTGTACAGTGAGTCAGGGATCTGTATTGTCCGTCTCTCGCAGCATAGGTATGCGCACAGGCTTCCGTTGCCCTGAAATCATTTCCTGTAGCAATTACTACAGCATCTACCCCGTTCATGATTCCTTTATTGTGAGTTGTGGCACGGTAAGGTTCAATTTCTGCAATGGTAACAGCCTGCTTGAATTTAGAAGCAAATTCTTCAGGGGAAATTCCGCTGTCATCTTTTAAATCTTCCATTTTACATGAAACCTCAGCTCTCACGATACAGTCAGGAGTGAAATTAGAAAGGATATTCATCACGATCTGCAGTGAATTCTTTTCTTCCTGAGTAAAATCTTCACTTGTGGCTACTTCCTGTCTCAATGTTTTTCCGAACTGTTCAAGACATGAGTTGATAAAATTGGCCCCCATTGAATCTACCGTATCAAAGCTTGCTTTCAGCTGGTAATAGTTGGGCATTTCTGCTGTTTTATCCACCAGGCTGATATTTAAAATACCACCGCCGCGTTTTCTCATATTGGCTGTGATATCTTCAGTGGCTTCAAATAGTTTTTTCTTCAAACTGAAATTAAAGAAATGTAACAGTTTATGAGGTTCTACATTAAAAATAAAATGGGTATGCCCCAGCTTTTCAGTATTGATAATGGTTGTCTTAAACCCCCCTTTATCGATCCAGAATTTCGCAGCTTTGGAAGCGGCCGCTACCACTGAACTTTCCTCAACAGCCATTGGAAGTGCCAACAGTTTTCCATCGATTAAAAAGTTTGGAGCAATTCCGTAAGGCATATAGAAATTGGAGATGGTATTTTCAGAAAATTCTTCGTGAAGCTTCTGAAGATCTGCATCATCATTCCAGTATTGTTGTAATATATTTTGATATTCCTGGTTTCCTTCAAGATATTCGTTTACGAGCCAGTCGATTTTCCCCTGCTTTGGAAGCTTGGAAAAACCTTCGATTGGTTTATGATTCATGATATAAACTTTAATGAGCCGTAAATATAATGATTTTGAGGCTCTTTTTTGTTGATAACTTCTATGAAAAAAGGTTGACTTTTATCAATTTTGGAACTAAATTTGAACAGAATTTGAAATTAAATTGATACAAATAATATCAAAAAAACCGAAAGAATGAATTTTGACCGCCTTAAAGAAAAGCTCGAAATCCTTGCCGATGCAGCGAAATATGACGTTTCCTGCTCATCAAGCGGAGGCACGAGAAAAAATAAAAAAGGGGCTTTGGGCGATAGTTCCGCAAGCGGTATTTGCCATACCTATACGGAAGACGGAAGATGTGTATCCCTGCTTAAAATTCTGTTGACCAACCATTGCATCTACGATTGTGCTTACTGTGTTTCCAGAAGTTCGAATGATATCAAAAGAGCTGCTTTTACCGTAGAGGAAGTGGTAGATCTTACCATTAATTTTTACCGCAGGAATTATATTGAAGGTCTATTTCTGAGTTCAGGAATTTTCAAGAATGCAGATACAACGATGGAGCGTCTGGTAAGAGTGGCCAAAAAGCTGCGTCTCGAAGAAAATTTCAACGGTTATATCCATTTAAAATCTATTCCGGGAGCCAGTGATGATCTGATGCAGGAAGCAGCTTTGTACGCAGACCGGCTATCCGTCAACATTGAAATTCCTACGGAGAGCGGATTAAAATTGCTGGCGCCTGAAAAGAGCAGACAGGATATGATCAGCCCGATGCGCTATATTCAGAAAGGAATCAGTCAGTATCAGGATGAAAAAAAAGTCCTGAAGAAAGTTCCAAAGTTTGCCCCTGCCGGACAGTCTACACAGATGATCGTGGGTGCAACCAATGAAAATGACCTGCAGATCATCAAAGTTGCCGATCATTTTTATAAAAATTTTAATCTGAAAAGAGTGTATTATTCAGGCTATGTCCCGGTTCTGGAAGATCAAAGGTTACCTTCTTTAACCACCGAAGTACCCATGCTTCGCGAAAACAGGCTCTATCAGTCTGACTGGCTGATGAGATTTTACGGTTTTAAAGCGGAAGAAATTCTGGATCCGAATATTCCTTTCCTTGACCTGGAAGTAGATCCGAAACTGAGCTGGGCATTGCGAAACTTAGATCAGTTCCCGGTGAATCTTCAGACCGCTGAATATCATACGATTTTAAGAATTCCCGGAATTGGTGTTAAAACAGCTCAGAAAATTATAAGTGCCAGACGTTTTCAGATTTTAACAATGGATCATTTGAAAAAACTTGGAGCGGCTGTCAACCGGGCAAAATATTTTATAGATTTTTCTGCGGGCAATGCTTACCTGAAATATTTAACGGATAAAAACTTCAGAAAGCTGCTGATTGGTGGAAGCTCTTCCAAGTTTCACAATCAGTTTTCACAGCAATTAACATTGTTTTAAACACAAAATTACAAATACATGACAACCCTACTCTACGACGGAAGTTTTGACGGTCTTTTCACTGCTATATTTGAAGTTTTTGAATATCGGTATAAAGATGTGGAAATCGTAAGCAGAGAAAGGTTTCATCAGGAAAATATTTTTGCTGACATTCATGAAGTCATTACCCAAACGGATAAATCTGAAAGGGTTCTCTATAAACTGGAGCAGAATATCGGGAAACAGGGTATCTATCAACTTTTAAAAGTTTTCCTCTCTGAAGTTCAGAATCTGGAAAAGCTCATCTTATCTGCAGTAAGGCAATCTGTCAGACATCAAGAAAACAATATTCTGGAGAACTTTGCCGATCCTGATATTTTAAAAATTTCAAAAATCTGCAAATCTGTGGATCGGGAAAGACACAGAATGACAGCTTTTGTACGCTTTGAAAAAATGCATGATGATGTTTATTTCTCCAAAATTGATCCTGATTTTAATGTTCTTCCTCTGATCAGAAAACACTTTCATAACCGATACCAGGACCAGAAATGGATGATCTATGACCTTAGGAGAAACTATGGACTCCTTTATGATCTTAATGATTGTGAGTTTTTCTATCCTGACGAAAAAATTGATTTAAATAATTATCAGCAAAAATTCCATGATGAAGAAAAAAGTTATCAGGTACTCTGGCAGCGATATTTTACCAAAACCAATATTGTTGAGCGAAAAAATATGAAACTCCATATGCAGCACGTCCCGAAAAGATACTGGAAATACCTGACTGAAAAATGGTAACTAAATTCCATATTGTGGATAACTTTTTATTCCGGTGAAAAAAGATTGTATTTCAAGCATTTTTTACAAGCATATTCATTAACGTGTTAATTTATTGGCAGGTAGAATCCACATTAATAGAAAACTCATATTGTGGATAACTTTTTTCAGTTAACATACAGTTAATATTGAAAATATTTCAATCGGGCTTTTTGTGTAAAAATTGCGTAAATAAAGCCACTCCCAAAGAAAAAGGAGATAAAAAAAAGGGATGTAAGCGTCTATAAATCTGCAATCTGTAAAACAAAACAGCAGTTTCCCATTTCAATTTTGTGGATAACTCTTATTTTTTTATCGTTCTTAAAGCCTTTTTAACGATATACTGGGTTTCCTTTGTCTGGCTTTCCCGAAGCCATTCATCACAGATTTCTATGACAAACTCCGGTTGTGACTTACTGGCATCATTCAGCCAATTGCCGACGCTATCCTGCACATACCGGGAAGAATCTGATCGTAAGGGTTCTAGAATTTCCAATCCCAGTCCCGGGTTTTGTTTCAAAGCGTTAATGTGTTCACACCATACTCCCCTTGGTCTTGTGGATTCACTGGCAAAGCGTCTTACATTTTCATTGTCATGTATTGTCCACTTTGATAAAAGAGATAAGCTTTCCTCAAGATTTCCGGCGATGTCCGGACGTACTGCCATCCAGCAGATTTCTCTTACTCCGAAATGAGAGTCTGAAGCGAATGACTGAATTTTATCTAATTTTTCTTTAAGTTTTAAATCATTATTTCTTCCAATGGTATACGCTGCCCAGCAACGTACAAGGTCTGCAGGATGAGTTGAAAGCTTCAGCAGAAATTCATCATCTTTATTTTTTACAGCAAGATTAAGTAAACCAATTCCTATTGTTTCATTAATCGAATTGACGGTTTGTTTTTTCAGCTGGTTTACATCATCTAAAACCGGTTTCAAATATTCTTTGCGTTCATTCTGTAAAAGCAGATTTTCCAGCAGCAGCCTTTGATCTACAGCCAGCCATTCTGTAAGATTGGCGGTTTCAATTTCTCCTCTGTTCAGCCGATCCAGAATAACCGGCGGAATATCTTTGATGGAGCGGGCCCCTTTCCTTTTTTCTGTCATACTATTTTAATGGTTATCTTTACAAAAGTCTGAAAGTGAGCGGAGAAAAACAATACCGCATATTTTTCACCCATAGGGATAAAAAAGTCAATTTTATGGAAACAAAGGGAAGAGCTGAAGAAAATAAAATCTGTCCGTTGGAAGTCGCCGTCAATACCATCAGTGGAAAATGGAAAATTCCCATTGTCTGGCAGATTAATGAAGGAAAAAAACGCCCAAGTGAATTTCTGCGCGGCATTGCTAAAGTAGACCGGAGAGTTCTCAATCAGCAGTTGACGGAAATGGTAGATGACGGTATTTTAACTAAAAAATCTTTTAATGAACTTCCTCCGAGGGTTGAATATACTTTGACGGAACTGGGCGAAAAGCTGGTGAAGATTCTCTGGCAGCTGAATGATTGGGGTACGTTACTGATTCCGGAAAAAGAAGAAGTATAGCAGGTTTTAAATATGTTTTCAAAATCTTTATTTGTTGGTACGTGGAAAAAAAAAGATATTTGTGTTAACTAAAAACGCATGAAAAAAGTTATTACAGGAATTACAGTTATTCTCATTTTCACAGGCTGTACAAAAGAAAAATTATCAGACCGTTTACTGCCTGAACCGGATAAGAATGAGCATTTAATTGCAGAAAATGCTTTAAAAATCAATAAGAATAAAAATACCATCCGTGGAAGATTTTCTCCACCCGAAGGCTATGAATGGGTTACAGAAAAACCTGGCTCTTTCGGATATTTTATTGAAAATTTTAAGCTGAAACCTTATGGCAGCCGGATCTTAAAATATGACGGGACTCCGGTTTCTACCCAGCATCTTCACGAAGCTGTTTTTGATATTGATACCGGAAATAAAGACCTTCAGCAATGCGCTGATGCAGCTATCCGCATGAGAGCTGAATATCTTTATAAAGCAAAAAAGTTTGACGAAATTAAATTTCATTTTACCAGCGGTGACCTTTTCAGCTGGAATGATTATAAAAACGGAACAAGAGCTTTTATCAGTGGGAATTCGGTAAGCTTTAGAAAAACTGCTGCTTTTGATGATTCTTATAAGAGTTTCAGAAACTATCTGGAGCTGATTTTTAATTATGCCGGAACAATTTCATTACATAAAGAGACAAAGCCCGTAACAAAAAATTCTGATCTTAAAACGGGAGATATTCTGATCACGCCCGGCAGTCCGGGACATATTGTTTTCATTTCAGGAGTCTGCCGGAATCAGGAAGGAAAAAGACTGTACCTGTTAAGTGAAGGATTCACACCGGCACAATCCGTTCATGTGATTTCAAATCCATTTAATGCCTATTTTACGCCCTGGTATGATCTTGACATCCATGCTCCTGAAACAAAAACGGCAAGATATTTTTTTAAACCTACAAACTTCAGAAGCTTTTAATAATTTATATTCAAAACTATTGGAAAGTTACTACGATAATCTGAACTTGTTTTTGTAAATTTGTGTTCGAAATTTTTTACTTGATGAAAGAGAGTGCTGTAAAAAAGATTGCAGTTCTTACTTCAGGAGGTGACTCTCCGGGTATGAATGCGGCGTTAAGAGCGGTAGTAAGAACCGCCAATTACTATAATATCGAATGCTACGGAGTGAGGGAAGGTTACAACGGCCTTATCAACAATGATTTCCTGAAAATGGGAGCCCGTTCCGTAAAAAATATAATCAACCAGGGTGGAACAATTCTAAAGTCTGCCAGATCTGCTGAGTTCAGAACTAAAGAAGGCCGTCAGAAAGCTTACGACAACTGCGTAAAGTTAGGAATTGACGGATTGGTATGCATCGGCGGAGACGGAACATTTACCGGTGCCAAAATCTTCAATGAAGAATTCGGAATCAGGGTAATTGGTATTCCGGGAACCATCGACAATGATATTTTCGGTACGGACAATACTATCGGTTACGATACGGCTTTGAATACTGCCATGGATGCTATTGACAAGATCCGTGATACCGCAACTTCCCACAACAGGGTTTTCTTTGTAGAGGTAATGGGTCGTGATGCCGGTTTCATTGCTTTAAACAGTGGATTGGCTGCCGGAGCGCTGGATATTTTAATTCCTGAAAAAAAAGACAGTATCGATGAGCTTTTCGCGAAATTCAGAAATGCTGAAAAAACAGGAAAAGCATCGAGCATTGTAGTGGTAGCTGAAGGCGAAAAACTAGCCAACGTATATGAACTGGCTGAAAAAACAAAGCAGACATTCCCTGATTATGACATTCGTGTAGCTATTCTGGGACATATGCAGAGAGGAGGCTCTCCAAGCTGTGCAGACAGAGTTCTGGCAAGCCGTCTGGGATATGGAGCTGTAACAGGGCTAATGGAAGGACAAACCAATGTAATGGCAGGAATGCGTTCTAATGATCTGACGTATACCCCGATTGAAGAAGCCATTAAAAAACATAATGAAATCAATAAAGATCTTTTACTGATTTCAGAAATTTTAGCAATCTAATTATTTTTATAATCTAATAAAAACAAACTATTATGTCAACAATCAAAGTAGGTATCAACGGTTTTGGTAGAATTGGACGTCTTGTTTTCAGAGCAATGACTGAAAGAGACAACATTGAAGTTGTAGGAATCAATGACCTAATCAATGCAGAATACATGGCTTACATGTTAAAATATGACTCTGTACACGGTATTTTCCCAGGTGAAGTTTCTGTAGAAGGAAATGATCTTGTTGTAAACGGGAAGAGAATCAGAGTAACTGCTGAAAAAGATCCAAGCAACCTAAAATGGAATGAAATCGGTGCAGACTACGTAGTGGAATCTACAGGTTTATTCCTTGATAAAGACAGCGCGGCAAAACACCTTGCTGCAGGTGCTAAGAAAGTAATCCTTTCTGCTCCTTCTAAAGATGACACTCCAATGTTCGTAATGGGGGTAAACCACAAGGAACTTACTGATGATATCAAAATCTTATCAAACGCTTCTTGTACTACAAACTGTTTAGCTCCTTTAGCTAAAGTAATCCACGATAACTTCGGAATCGTAGAAGGTTTAATGACCACTGTACACGCTACAACAGCTACTCAGAAAACTGTTGACGGTCCTTCAATGAAAGACTGGAGAGGTGGTAGAGCTGCTCTGAACAACATCATCCCTTCTTCTACAGGTGCTGCTAAAGCAGTAGGAAAAGTAATTCCTTCACTAAACGGAAAATTAACAGGTATGTCTTTCAGAGTACCAACTGTTGACGTTTCTGTAGTAGATTTAACAGTGAGAATTGAAAAAGCGGCTTCTTATGAAGAAATCTGTTCAGTAATCAAAGCTGCTTCTGAAGGTGAATTGAAAGGTATCCTAGGTTATACTGAAGATGCAGTAGTATCTCAGGACTTCGTAGGAGATAAGAGAACTTCTATCTTCGACAAAGACGCTGGTATCATGCTTTCTCCTAACTTTGTGAAGCTTGTTTCCTGGTATGACAACGAAATGGGTTACTCTAACAAGTTAGTAGATATGCTTGTACACGCTGCTTCTTTATAATCAGTAATGAGCGATAAGCAATGAGTAATATAAAACCTTCCCGATGGGAAGGTTTTTATCATTTTATATTTAGCAGAGGGTATCAATTAAGATAAACCTTCCATTAAAAAGCTTAATCGGTTTTCCCGGTACCTTTCTCAAGATCATTATTGAAGTTGAGCCCCCAACGTAACCCAAGTGTAGTAACCAGATCATTCTGATTTTCAAAGTTTTTTCCAAAACCTCCGATAAGGCTTACATTATCACTGATTTTATACATGATACTTCCTACACTTCTGTAATCTTCAAAATCACCGAACCTACGGATATATTCATAAGCTACACTTAATCTGTTAAATTCAAAATTCACTTTACCGCCAAGATCATAAAAAGAATTTTTATCATAATCATTAGCATCTTTATTGTAGTGCATTCTGTCAATAAGAAATCTGTTAAGAATATAAAGTTTAAGATAATTCTTCTGCTCTTCTTTATCAGGACTATCTAAATTAATATTCCAATTCATCGTGAGCCATGTTCCAAATCTCCCGAAGCCACCTGAAGAAAATCTATCTTTATCAAAAAAATGATTGTATGCACCAGCGAAGTCAATAGAAAATATAGGTTTAGACTCTGACAAATTATTTACGAATTTTTGAAACGCTTTCATTTTGGTTATATTCATTTCACTAAATGTTTTCCGATCAAATAACGAGATACTAATCTTTGTTTTAAGACCTTTATACAAATTAATAATATTCGTTCTGTTGACATTGAAACTTTCTTCATCCTTTGCTAAGCCATCTATATCCTTGATGAGATCGTTTAGAGCTTCCTTTTCTAACGAAGATGCCTTAAGTTGTAATTTTATACTAGTATAATTATCGTTAAAATCACTATACACTGTTTTGCTTGTTATGTCAATGACATTTTTGCTGATTACAGAGCGTTCTTTTATAACCAATTCATTAAGCTTAGTATATTCAGCATCATTAAGATTATTCAGGTCAGCTACTTTCTCATCAATTAAATCAACATCTGCCTTGTATTTTTTATTCATCACTCTGAATAAATTGGTTCGATAACCCACTGACAGGTTTTGGATACTATCATTCCTCACAAAAGCCATTGATATAGACTGGTTGTGAACAAATCCTGAGTGCATCTCATCTCTAAAATATTTTTCCACAGTGGTATTTCTTTTAAAAATCCAGTAGGGATTAAATTCTACTCCATAATTTTGAGGAAGCCCATTATCTTTAAAAGAATTAATAATTGAAAGTCCAAATTCTTTTATGGTTTTTGGAGCTTCAATTGAAGTGACATTCTGATCTAATAATACGACAGCAGGAGTCGTAGGAATATCTAAATTCTCTAGCTTAACGGTGTTATTTATCTGAGAAAAAGTTCTCAGATAAATAACACAGAATACGAATATCAGTTTTGCTTTCATGGTAATCTAAATTATGTCAATAGTTAATCTTGCAATATTATTTACAATATTAGTCGAATGATAATTTGAACCATTAACAAATGGGGTGTTGATATCGTCATCTTCTACCAGTGCACATATAATATCAACATTATTTGTCTCTGAAAGCAAAGTATCTATATTAAGCTGTTTCCCTACGAAATTAATCGTCCTTCCTAATTTATACCAGCTATATTTATCAGGAGGAATAGAACCATTACTTGCCTTGGGAGATGATTGTACAATAATCACCCCTCCTGGATTCACGGTAACATACGTTCTTGAGTATATTAGTGAATTTGCTCTTACACTTACTTTTAAATACAAAAAAGTATTTTGCGCTTGTTGTGTTTTAAATGTTGCCATGGGTATTTATTTTTCAGATTAAAGTTTTTTAAATGGTCATTATTTTTAGTTAAAGCTACGACACTTACCTACCACACGAAATACCACAAAAGGGTGATTTTTTTTATCATAATTTTATTATTTTTAAGAAAACATATGTGATCAATTTTGCGGACAGCACCCTCTGCAACCATCATGAAGATATTTTGAAAATACATGGAT
The DNA here is from genome assembly GCF_051011775.1 of Chryseobacterium amylolyticum. Classification (NCBI taxonomy): domain Bacteria; kingdom Pseudomonadati; phylum Bacteroidota; class Flavobacteriia; order Flavobacteriales; family Weeksellaceae; genus Chryseobacterium; species Chryseobacterium amylolyticum. The sequence continues at coordinate 336,638 of NZ_JBPCHX010000002.1, read as the reverse complement.
TCAGTAAATACCCCGCACATCTGAAAGAAATCATAGATCTGATTCATCCGGATGATCTGAAATTTGTGATGGAGGCTGAAAGAATGTCCATCGAAAAAATGAAAGAAATTGACGGCTTTGATTATCAGCAGGAATTGAAAACCAGTTATTGTTTCAGAATGAGAACTTCAAAAGGAAATTATGAACTGTTCCATCATCAGGCTTTGCACACCTATAAAGATGAAGATGGCAGGCTGTTAATATACATACCAATATCGAACACATCACCCATCAAAATTCTTATGTTGTATTAGTTTCCGGAATCAACGGCCGGGAAGATTTCCACCAGATGCAGTGGACAGAACATGACAGATTTCCTGAGTCTATCCCAGTCATCTTTACCAGAAGAGAGGTTGAAATCAACAACTGTATTGCGAAAAGATACTCAACCGGAAAAATTTCCGATCTGTTAAGTATTTCTGAAGAAACCGTACGTACCCACAGAAAAAATATCCTGAGAAAATCGGACTGCAAAAACAGTTCTGAACTGATCAAAAAGACTTTTGAATGGGGATATCTATAAAAAGACAATTATAATCCTGATAAATCTCACCAGCATATTTCGGTGCAAAACTTGTACTTTTATAGGTAAAGGAATGAACATGATACACCCCCGGTTTAAAGACGCACCTCATTTCAGGGATTTTTGGGAGAAAGGCAACGGAAAGCAGCTTATTGAATTTTCCGGAGCAGAAGTAGGTTTTGAAAAATTTGAAAATTTTGCTCCCTTTTTTCATCATGTGGATGAAGCGGGTGACAAGGTTGTAAAAGATGTTTATTTCACTAAAAAATTCCATGAAGCTTCCAGGGAGATTGAACATTATATCAGAAATGGAGTTCCGGAAACAGATGCTGTTCCTGAAAGTGTAAAAAAACTGTTCAGCCAAACTCAGAAAGTTCCTGATTGGCTTGATTACAATTTACTCAAAAGCGGTGCTGAACTCTGCATGAGAAGCAATCTGGACTCCCTGATTTCGTTGAGGGATTATTGCCTGATCGGTGGTTATGATTATGCCTACCTCAACAAACCTCTTATTGTTACTGAAGCTCTAAAAAAGGGAGCTGTGAAACGCCTTTCTGAAACACTGGATTTCTGGGTAAATGCAACCCGCTACAATGCCCTGAACGTTCATGAAAAAGGGTATGAATTTGCTATCAAAACCCGAATGATCCATTCTTACGCCAGACTTTCCATAAAAAAACATTACAAGGACTGGGATACTGAGAATTGGGGAGAGCCTATCAATTCCTGGGATATGATGGCAACGTACATTGGGTTCAGCCTGGTATTTCTTCATAGTCTTAAAAAACTGGGAAATCGTTTTTCTGCTGAAGAGGAACAGGGAATTTTCCATCTTTGGAAGTATGTAGGTTACCTTTTGGGAATACCGGAACAGCTTCTTCCTGATAACAAAAAGCAGGCTACTGAATATTTTTATTTATGGACCTCCGTTCAACCGCCTTCAGATAAAGATTCTGTGCTTCTTGCCCATTCTCTTTTGAATGAATCACTGGAAAACCCTATTCTGAAATTTGAATTCCAGAGAAAAAATTTAAGATATCTGCACATCTGCTGCACATGGTTTCTGCTGGATGATGAAGTCTGCAAAAGATTACAGATTCCTGATGTTCCGTATAAAACATTATTTCCAAAATCAAAAATACTTTTCAACACAATTTATGACATACTGGTAGGCCGCAACGCCAGAATAAAAAAAGGAAATAAAGATCAGATGAAAGTATTGAATGATTATCTGAATATCACTAAAAATTCAAATTTTCATTAGGATAATAAGCCAGGAAGCCCGAAGTTTGAAGCTGGAAGTTTCTATTGGACGATAAATCTCACTTAGTAAAAGTAATATAATTAAGTTCAATCCATTTACAGGCTTCAATAACTCCCCCTTCCAGCTTCCGGCCTTTTTTCCAATAAATATTTTATTACACTCCTACCACATTTCGCATCTGCTTCGTTATGAATGAGATCAGTAGTAAAATTTTATCATTTTTTAACTCTAAAAACCGCTTTCAGCGAGAAATAATATTAGCTTTTGATATTTAAATTATGTATTTTTGAGAAATTATTTTAATAGCGATGAGTAACATTGATGATAAGAAAAAAGCACTCGCTTTAGTGCTTGACAAATTAGATAAAACATACGGAAAAGGAACTGTAATGACTCTGGGTGATGATGCCGTAGACACTACAATAGAAGTAATTCCTTCCGGTTCTTTAGGATTGGATATTGCCTTAGGAGTAGGCGGATATCCAAAAGGAAGAATCATTGAAATATATGGTCCTGAATCTTCAGGTAAAACAACGCTGACCCTTCACGCTATTGCTGAAGCTCAAAAGGCAGGAGGTATTGCTGCATTCATTGATGCAGAGCACGCTTTCGACAGAACTTATGCTGCAAAATTAGGAATCGATCTTGAAAACCTGATCATTTCCCAGCCGGACAATGGTGAGCAGGCACTGGAAATTGCGGATAACCTTATCCGTTCAGGAGCTATTGATATCGTTGTGATTGACTCTGTTGCCGCTCTTACACCAAAGGCTGAAATTGAAGGTGAAATGGGAGATTCTAAAATGGGTCTTCACGCAAGACTAATGTCTCAGGCATTAAGAAAGCTTACCGCTACTATTTCAAGAACGAAATGTACAGTAATTTTTATCAACCAGCTGAGAGAAAAGATCGGTGTGATGTTCGGAAATCCTGAGACCACTACCGGAGGTAACGCTCTTAAGTTCTATGCTTCTGTAAGAATTGACATCAGAAAAGCCAGCGCACCAATCAAACAAGGTGATGAAGCGATCGGTAGCCGTGTGAAAGTGAAGATTGTAAAAAACAAAGTAGCACCTCCTTTCAAGCAGGCAGAATTCGATATCATGTACGGAGAAGGCGTTTCTAAAGTAGGAGAAATTCTTGATACAGCTGTAGACATGGGTATCGTGAAGAAAAGCGGATCATGGTTCAGCTATGAAGAGACTAAACTTGGTCAGGGACGTGATGCTGTAAAAGATGTTTTAAGAGACAACCCGGATCTTGCTGAAGAATTAGAAGCTAAGATCAAGGAAGAAATGAAAAACAAATAATTTTTCAGAAAATACAGGAAAAGGCAATCTTTAGGATTGCCTTTTTTGTTTTTAAATGATTCTGTTTTTGAACACAAAGTTTCATTTGTATATCGTAATATTTTTAAGAAAGCAAAGGATGGGATCATGAAATTGATTCTTACCAAGCGAATGTACTACCAAACTTCATCAGCGACAAAGCCGCAATCCTTGCTTCCTTGAAGATTAACTTTCGAATCTCTTATTCCTTTGCGTTTAAATAATAAATAATCATCAGTAAATAAAAAAGAGGTTATTCCATAAAACAACCTCTTGAAAGTTTATACTTAAAAATTATCCAGCAATTTTACCCTGCAGCTGAAGTGCTCCGGTTACTTTCATACCTTTTGTTGGAGCTTCAAATCTCATGTTTTCTTTATTTACAAAGGCATCAATGGTGAAGAAATCCTCATTTTCCTCATTCGTGATCAGCTTAAGTTTCAGAATATATCCTTTAATGCTTCCGTCTTCAAGCAATTCTGTTTCCTTACAATCTACAATCTGACCAATAAAATCAAAACATGCATAGTTAGGAAGATCCTGACTTGGAGCATAGGTTGTGAAATCTTCACTCATTTTAGTACCGGCAGGTAAGTCTGTATTGGTATGGACATCAAGGATGAAAACAATTCCACTGATATTTACCTTCTGATGCGGCTGTGTCATGTAGATGTTTCTGTTCTCAGCATAATCGGTAGCGAAAAACCAAACGCCAAAAGTATCTCTTGCCGGACCAGCTACGATTGCCTGCAGATTCAACGCATTTTCCCATTCTCTGATTGATCTCGTTTCAAAATCCAGGGTATAATCCGTTTTTACTTCCGGAATTATGGTACTCAGCTCATCCGTAACAATGGTTTTGAATCTTACATCCTCAAATTCTGTTTTATTTTTGGCTTCTCCGGTTGGATCAGAAACGGTAGACTGCATTAAAACTGTGCTAAGGTACTGCCCGTAATCTTTAGTCTGGAAATTCTGATGACCAAAAACCCCGCTCCATGTATTCACAAGGTTATGAACATTGGATTTTCTGATGATAATTCCTGCTTCATTGGTCATTTCAGGTGCTGTAATTCCTTCCGTATTCGGGAAATAATCTTTACCATCTACCAGCTGATGATTCATGATTTCATTATTTTCCTCGTGTGAAAACTCTGCAAAACCTTTATAAGTAATATTTTGGTTTTCGAAAATATAAGGCAGTCCTGTTTTTGCTTTTTCAGAACCTGCAAAATGATAAGCAAGTGAAATCGCCTTGAATTCCCCGTCCTGTGTTGCCGGATTGTGGTTACCATTGTTGTCGAACTGAGAATGATACAGGATCATATACGATCTGATCTTACCTTCCTGAAGCTCATTTTCAAACTTTTCTTCCATTTGCGCGATCGCCTGCTGCGGAGCAAGTGCATAAGCATCTTCTGTCACCATATAGGCGAAGCCTTCTACCTCACCATTTTCTTTTTCAAAAGCAGAAATAGGAGTATATTCTCCTCTTAGCTGAAGCGCTATAGAATAAACGATATAATCATTATAAACCTTGATTTTTTCATATTCTTCATTTACTTTCGGCTCTTCTGCCGGTTGTGAAGGGATTTCCGGTATTGTTTCCACAACTTCTTCCACCACTTCCTCAACTATTTTTTCCTCCGGCATTTCCATTTCCTGAACCGGAGTACTTACATTTTCCTGATTGTTATTTTTCTTCTTAAAAAAATCAAAGATTCCCATACTGTTATTTATAATTGGCAGTAAATATAATAAAAGTGCTCAACAGGCTCATCATAAAAAAAATGCCATTGTGTCAGTTTGCTCCTTCTATTGTTTTTTTTCGGGACGTAGTAAAAACCGCGGCGGAGCCTTTGGCTCCGCCGCGGTTTTTACTAATTAGGTTTATCATCTGTCAGCTCAAATCCCCAGTCTTTTCCTTTTTGGGTGGCCGGAATACCTTTTGTCATCCATACCGGAGCTTTAGCTCCTTTCAGGTAATAATCAAAAAACTGCTGTTCCCTGATTTGAATATCTTTTCTGTTCTGGCGTTTCATCAGATTGTGATCATCACCATTATAATTCAGGAGCCATACCGGTTTTCCAAGACGGCGTAATGCAGTGAACATTTCAATTCCCTGATACCAGGGCACCGCACCATCTTTATCATTACTCATAATAACTACCGGAGTCTGTACTTTATCAATGGTAAAAAGCGGTGAGTTCTTAATATAAAGATTCGGAGCTTCCCATAAATTCTTTCCTAATCTGCTTTGTGATTTTTCATACTGGAACTGTCTGTTCATTCCGGAAGTCCATCGGATTCCTCCATAGGCAGAAGTCATGTTGACAACGGGTGCTCCACTCCATGCAGCGGCATACATATTGGTATGAGCAATAAGATAGGCTACCTGATAGCCTCCCCAGCTTTGCCCCTGAATTCCGATCTTAGTACCGTCCACCCAGGAATTTTGTTTTAACTTCTCCACACCGGAATTGATGTATTCCATGGCAGATTCTCCCGGGAAACCCTCTGTATAAGAAATATCGGGTGTGAAAACCAGATATCCATTGCTCACAAAATAAGAGATATTTAATCTTGAAGGTGTAGGAGCCGGAGCTACATAACGGTTAAGGTTATCAGAAAGTTTTTCATAGAAATAGACAATCATAGGATATTTTTTATTCGGATCGAAATCTTCAGGCTTGTATAAAATCCCTGTAGAAGTGTTTCCTTTTGGCGTTGTCCAGTGTACCAATTCATCCGTACCCCAGTTGTAATTGGCTTGCTGTGGATTGGTATTGCTTAGTTTTTGCTGCTCCGAGAAATCTGATGTAGCAAAAAGGTTTGGAGAATCTGTATATGATTCCTTTACTAAAATATACTCCTCCGCATTTTTTGCTTTTTGAAGGCTTCTGTATCCCCAGACATTTTCCATCTGAATTTTCACAGGATCAGCACCTGACTGAATGGTTGTTTTGAAGATCCCGTTGTCCTTGGATGTATTATCAAATGCAGATAAGTAGATAGGAAATTTGCGGTTCAGGCTTTTAATATCTTTATCCAGCTCATATGTATCAAATGTTATTTTATGCTTACGCCCGAATCCATTCGTGATATTTCTTGGCTTTTTTGAGCCGTTCAGGAAGAATTCCCAAAGATCGTAGCGGTCTTTTATAATCACGGATTCATCTTTATCTGTCCATGATGCAATACCATAAGAATTCGGAAAGTCCGGCATATCAAATTCCTCGTCTACAAAAGAAACAGGCAAGCCTGTACTGAGAGGAAGGGTTTGTTTTGTTTTCACATTATAGCTTAGCCACTGCCCTTTTTCCCTGTCAAAAATCACTACAAATTTTCCAAGAGGAGATACAGCCGCTGCTCCGTTAAGATTTTTAATAATTTCGGTTCTGTCTCCTGTTTTGTTATCGATCAGGAAATAGGTTTTCTTTGTAGAACCTTCCCATTGTGAAGAAATACGGTTGTTAATGCTTGTAATCCCCAATGCAAATTCAGCATTTCCCTCGTTGACCAATCTTAAGGTATCCAGGTCTTCCCCATCAATATTACGGAAGGAATCAGGTTTTTCTGTCTGCATTACTGCAGCATAGGATTTCTTCAGGTCATTTTTCAATTCCTTTAACTGTACGGTTTGCAGATAATCATCTTTATAATTCCAGATATCTACAACAGCATGATCGTTTGCAATCATTGCCGTATCTTTTGCAACAGGTTTTGGAGCAACCCCAAAATACAGCTGTTTTCCGTTTTTACTGAACAAAGGCAATCTGTTTTCAGAAATGACCCAATTTTTCTTCATCTGCGTATGTTCATGGGTTATGATTTCTTTTTTATTTCCTTTAAAATTAAAGTAATACAGCTGGTATAATTTCACCAGATCATTCTGTGCAGAAGAAGTTCCTACATAAGCCAGCTGATTTCCTTCTTCATCAAAAGACAATTGTGAAAAGTCCCCCTCCATTTCAGAAATTTTATTAACAGTTCCTTTTTGCAGATCAACGACCTGTACGGTTTCCAATGCATATTTCTTTGGCTTCGACTTGTCTGTATCTTTTTTGTCCGCAGCCTTTTCATCTGAATCCTTCCCTTCTTTTTTCTCTTTCTTTTCATCCGGCTTTTTAGTGATAAAAACCAGCTGTTTCCCATTTTTACTGAACTCATAACGGATTACATTATCATAGGTTGTGCTTTTTCCGTCTAAAAGATTACGCACTACCAATTGTAATGGCTTTACATTTTTATCTTCATCCTTACTTTCATCACCATCTTCTTTTTCAGAAGCATCGTCCGAGGATTTATCCTTGAGGTTTTCCAGCAGATAAGCAACATAAGAACCTGCTTTTTCAGGGATTTTAAATGATTTTACATTAGGAATCTTCTCTGTTTTATCATTTAAAAAGTCAACTATGGCAAGACTGTCTTTCGTTAATTTATTTTTCTTCAGTTTTTTATCTTTTACCGCTTTTATATCTTTATACTGCGGACGGATTTGAAAAACAGCAAAGCGGGAATCATTTGTAAAATCCACTTTTGCAGCTCTTGCAAACTTCTTTGAGGTTTTATTTTTAACGGAATATAAAGAAAGGGTTGAATTTCCTTCCTGAGCATCCACAGAATAGGCAATCCATTTTCCATCATTTGAGATTTTTCTTGCCCCGATATTTTGCCAGCTGTCGTAAACAGAATGGTCTAAAGGCTTCTTCTGCCCATATACCCAACAGGTCATAATGAGCAGCATAAAGACTGTACATTTCAACTTCATTTTTTAAAATATTTTAAGAACTAAAAATAAGATATTTCTCCGATAAATTCACATAACGGACCTGTTTCAGGTTAAAAAAAATGTCATTCTGTCACATTCTTCTGCATGGTATTTTTTTTGAGAAAGAATTTTAAAAATTAAAATCTAAATATGATGACTAAAGGAAATATTAATGTATCTGTGGAAAACATATTCCCGCTTATTAAAAAATTTCTTTACAGTGACCACGAAATATTCCTGAGAGAATTGATTTCCAATGCCACTGATGCTACTTTAAAATTAAAGCATCTTACAAGCATTGGTGAAGCCAAAGTGGAATACGGAAATCCAAAACTTGAGGTTAAAATTGATAAAGACCAGAAAACTTTACACATCATCGACCAGGGTATCGGGATGACAGGTGAAGAAGTTGAGAAATACATCAACCAGGTTGCTTTTTCCGGAGCTGAAGAGTTCTTGGAAAAATATAAAGATTCTGCGAAGGATGCCGGAATTATCGGGCATTTCGGTCTTGGTTTCTACTCTGCTTTCATGGTGGCAGAAAAAGTGGAAATCCTTACAAAATCTTATAAAGATGAGCCGGCAGTACGCTGGATCTGTGACGGAAGCCCTGAGTTTACTCTGGAAGAAACTCCTGATAAAACTGACAGAGGTACGGAAATCATACTTCACATCGCTGAAGATTCAGTAGAATTTTTAGAAGAAGCAAAAATCCGTGAACTGTTATTAAAGTATAACAAATTCATGCCTGTTCCTATTAAATTCGGAACAAAAACACATACGCTTCCTTTGCCGGAAGATGCTCCTGAAGATGCAGTAGCTGAAACAGAAGAGGTAGACAATATCATTAACAATCCGGTACCGGCATGGACAATTGCTCCCAGTGAACTGACCAATGAGGATTACATGAAGTTTTACCACGAGCTGTATCCAATGCAGTTTGAGGAACCATTATTCAACATCCATCTGAATGTGGATTATCCTTTCAATCTTACCGGAATTCTGTTTTTCCCGAAACTGAGCAACAATTTAAATATCGATAAAGATAAAATTCAGTTATACCAAAACCAGGTATTTGTAACAGACGAAGTAAAAGGGATCGTTCCGGACTTCCTGATGCTTCTGAGAGGAGTTATTGATTCTCCGGATATCCCGTTGAACGTTTCCCGTTCTTATCTCCAGGCGGACGGTGCCGTGAAAAAGATTTCTTCTTACATCACGAAAAAAGTAGCCGATAAAATGGTTTCTTTAATTAACGAAAACCGTGAAGATTATGAGAAAAAATGGAATGATATTAAAGTAGTTATCGAATACGGAATTGTTACGGAAGAAAAATTTGCTGAAAAAGCAGACAAATTCACATTATATCCTACAACAGACGGTAAGTATTTCCTTTGGGACGAATTGGTGGAGAAAATCAAACCTGTACAAACGGATAAAGACAACAAACTTGTTGTTCTGTATGCTACCAATGCTGATGAACAGCACAGCTACATCCAATCTGCAAAGGATAAAGGATATGAAGTCCTTTTATTAGATTCACCTATCATTTCGCACGTGATCCAGAAACTGGAAACTTCAAAAGAAAATATTTCATTTGCAAGAGTAGACGCTGATCATGTGAACAACCTGATCAAAAAAGATGAGCCTGTCATTTCAAAACTGAACGAAACTGAAAAAGAAACTTTGAAAAAGGATGTAGAAGAAGCCATCAAAGACTCAAAATTCACAGTTCAGCTTGAAGATCTTGACAGCAGTGATGCACCGTTCACCATTACCCAACCTGAATTTATGAGAAGAATGAAAGAAATGCAGGCTACCGGTGGTGGCGGTATGTTCGGAATGGGTGGTTTCCCGGAGATGTACAATCTTGTGGTGAACTCGAACAGTGAGCTTTCCAATCAGATCCTAAAGACCGGGAATGCTGAAGAGAAAGAAAGCTTAATCAAATATGCGCTGGATCTTGCCAAGCTTTCACAAAACTTATTGAAAGGAAAAGATCTGACAGATTTTATACAGAGAAGCTATAAGCAACTTGAAAAATAATTTACAAAAGACTGTTTCAATTTTGAAGCAGTCTTTTTTTAGTTTGAAAACATAAAGGCACAATTTTATTTACATACCAATTGCTTTTGAGGCGCAAAGATTTTAATCTTAAAATCATCAACATTTACAATGAATAAGATTCATATTATAAATCTTTTCCGAAGTTTCTATTTGGCTTCAATGGTTTGCTCTATATTTTTTCTGTTTTCTATTGTATAGATTCTGCTTTTTTGCCATTTTTGTATAAAATGTAGGTCATGCAAAAAGAAAAATTACGTCTCATCAGAAAACAAAAAGGTTATACCCAACAACAGGTAGCTGATTTTATCGCAACAGATGTATCCAACTACAGCAGAAAAGAGAGCGGCGATGTAAGAATTGTAAGAGATGAGTGGGACAAACTTGCCCGTTTTCTGGATGTACCGATTGAGGACATTTATGAAGAGGATGAATCTGCAGTAGTGATCAATAATGACCATCCTGTATTTAATGACAGATCATCTTCTGCAGGAGTAATCACTAATCAGAATAATTATGATAATATTCCGGGAGCTATCATTGAAAATCTACAAAACTATATCACCCTATTAAAAGAAGAAAACGAAAGGCTTAAAAAAGAATTGAAAGGCCTTCCGGACGGGAAAAAATAATACGGTTTGAAACTGTAAAAATATTGATGTCACTCATATGAATTATGGAGTGGCATTTTTTTGTATTAATGTATGCTGGTATTTTTTTAACGCAAAGAACTATAATTCTTATGTTTGATTTCAGAAGGCAAAGAGTTGCGACTCTGTCGCTGATGAAGCTTTATGATAATAATACGTTCGCTTAAAGAGAATCAATTTCATTGATTCCACCCTTTGCTCCCTTAAAAATATACAGTATACAGTAAAACCTTTGCGTTAAAAAAAATTTGATTTAGATCCTTTGAAATTTACAATTCTTGCAGCGGATCCCAGAACAGTTTTTTGAAATTTTTTATTCTGAGATTTTCAACAATGATTCCTTCTGCCTCCAGCTTTGGCTGAAATTCCGGAACAGATAATACCCCTGAACTTGAAATCACGCGGTGGGCTGGTACATTTTTCGGACATCCTCCCATTGCTTTTCCTACATGTCTGGAATGGTTAGGATAGCCAACAGCCTTTGCTATGGCGCCATAGGTAGATACCCTTCCTTTGGGAATCAGTCTTGCCACTTCGTATACCTGCTGTTTGAAAATTTCGTCCATATCAATTTCTCTTTTGCATCATTTTTGAATTCATATCAATGACAATGATGTTTCATTAAAAGATAAAGATATGAAAAAATCATTTTTCAGGCTGCTGAATGCCATCAACAAAAAAGTTCTTCCCAAGCTGAGTCATAAAGACCCTAACCATCTTACTAAGATGGAGAAGGGAATTCTGGCGTATCGTTATTTTGTGCTGGTGAATTCTTTGGATTGATTTTTTTATAATTGGTAGATTTTTCCACAGATAACACGGATTTCACAGATGCCTTCGGAAAACCGGAAGTGTAAAGTTCAATCTTTTATGTGATAACACTGTACATTAGTTTGAACCTTAAGTATTAAGAAATTAGCTAAGTTATTTTTTAGCTATGAGCTTTTTTTCATCAAAGATGAAACTACTTCCCAATCCTAAAATAAAAAGCGCTCCAAAATAAATTGAAGCGCTGTATGGTAATCTCTGTTGAGATGATTATTCTTAAGCGTTTTCTAAGATATAAGAGAACATCAATGGCGCACAGATTGTCGCATCACTTTCAACGATAAATTTAGGTGTAGTGATATCAAGTTTACCCCAGGTGATTTTCTCATTTGGAACTGCTCCTGAGTATGAACCGTAAGATGTTGTAGAATCAGAAATCTGGCAGAAATAAGACCAGAAAGGAATATCATGCATTTCCATATCCTGATACAACATTGGTACTACACAGATAGGGAAATCCCCAGCGATACCTCCACCAATCTGGAAGAATCCAACTCCTTTTCCTCCTGAATTTTTAGTGTACCAGTCAGCAAGGTAAGTCATATATTCGATTCCTGATTTCATTGTAGTAGGTTTAAGCTCTCCTTTGATACAGTAAGAAGCGAAGATGTTACCCATTGTAGAATCTTCCCATCCCGGAACCACGATTGGTAAGTTTGCTTCTGCCGCAGCAATCATCCATGAGTTTTCTCTAGGAATTTCATAATACTGCTCCAATACTCCTGAAAGGATCATTTTGTACATAAACTCGTGCGGGAAATATCTCTCTCCTTTAGCTTCAGCATCTTTCCAGATCTCTACGATATGCTTCTGCAATCTTCTGAATGCTTCTTCTTCAGGAATACATGTATCTGTAACTCTGTTCAGACCTCTTTCCAAAAGATCCCATTCGTCCTGAGCAGTCAAATCTCTGTAATGAGGAACTCTTTCATAGTGAGAGTGTGCTACAAGGTTCATTAAATCTTCTTCCAGGTTAGCCCCTGTACAAGAGATAAAATCTACTTTTCCCTGGCGGATCATTTCTGCAAGAATTTTACCCAACTCAGCAGTAGACATTGCACCTGCCAAAGTAATCATCATTTTTCCGCCATCTTTAAGATGTGCAACATATCCTTTAGAAGCATCTACCAATGCAGCTGCGTTGAAGTGCAGGTAATACTTTTCTATGAATTCAGTTATCGGTTTGCTCATTTTTAAATTTTTTGCAAAGATAAAACTTAAAAACGGAATGCAGCGAAAGCACTTGAAGAAAGTGTAATAGAGACATCTTTTTTTATCATTTGTTAAATGAATGCATAAATAGTTATTGTCGGGAAACGCCAGGACGCTGTTTTTTTTCCAACATGATTCATGCCTTAAGGCGCAAAGATTTTATCTCCGATAAAATTATATACTGCTACTCATTGTCCATTGTTCTTGCTGGAAATCTCGATTTTTATACCTTGAAATTTAAAATGTATAAAAGCTAGTGATTCTGCTTCACATTAGAAATTTCTATTTATAAAAAAGCGTGACCCAAAGTGAGCCACGCTTTCGTTATCATTCAGCTTAATTATTCAGTCAGGATTATCCTTCCCAGGCCTCAACTTTCAGGATCTCGATTTTTCTTTCTCCGTCTTTAAAAGGCCAGCTGATAACATCTCCCACCTTATAGCCTACCACTGCAAGGGCAATCTCTGACAGTATGGAATGTTTATTCTTTTTAAGTTTTTCTTTGGTAGAAGGCACAAAAATATATTCGTGCTCAAAATCCAATGTATGGTCTTTCAATGTTACTTTTCTGTCCACCGTAACAATATCGGCAGGAAGGTCTCTTCTCAGGACCTGTTTTGCCTTTCTGAGTTCTTCAGTGAGTCTTTTTTCTTCTTCGATGCTCACTTTTTTTCTTCTCAGTGTATCTTTTATAGCATCATAAATTCCGGTGGTTACAATAATATGATTGGACATATTCTTCAATTTTTAAAATTAAAATGCAGTTATTCCCTGATGATCCAATGTAGAATACAGGCGTAAGACAGCCTTCTTCTATAGAAAACCGCAAAAACAATATATAAATTCCGAAATAACTCCCTGTCTTGGATCCTGACAGGGCTTAATTGATAAAGTCCTTAGAACTTTTCAGAAAAGAATCTGTATGAAGATAAAGTAACGACAGCAACAATCCTGATTGTCTGCTTTCTGCTGATAAAAAAATTGTTGCTGCCATTATTAATGAGATGTTGTAATTACTACAAATATAACACTTAAAAACGGAATGTAGCGGCTGTACTCAAAGAAACCCTGTGCAAGCCTTTTTTCTGATCATCATCAAATTTATAAGTAACCCCGTTGTACTTCATTTTACTCAGCGTACCGCCAATTAAGCCGAAGGTCTGACAGAAAATTTCTGTGCAAAAGAGATGGAAATGATGAATACTCCCCGCGTAATTAATTTTTTATCATGGTTTTAAAAGCTTCCGTCAAAAATAAAATTTACTCCGGAAAAACACATTAAAACCTGAAACGTCTGTTTTCTTTTTTGTCTGAAAGCTTTTTCTTGCTGTCCAGTCTTTTTTGTTTCTGGGCTTTTGAAGGTTTGGTAGCCGTTCTTTTTTTGGGAATAATGAGGGCCTTATTTACGATTTCTGTTATTTTTTCAATGGCTTTATTTTTATTCATCAGCTGGGTTCTGCTTTCAGAAACGGTCAGGAATAAAAACCCATCTGCATTGATCCTGTTTTTCAGTTTATTCTGAATCAATGTTTTCTCATCTTCATTAAAAAATTCTGATGCATCCACTTTCCAAAGTACGGTCACAGCAGTTTCTACTTTGTTTACATTTTGCCCTCCAGCCCCACTGCTGCGGGACGTCCTGAAACTGAGTTCTTTTGAAAAGTCTTTCATTTCTTTAAATTTTATATCCGATTTCAATAGCCCTGGCTAAAGGTTTATACTTTTATACAGCTTCATTCTGTTTACTTTCCCGTTGGGTGTTCTCGGAATTTCTTTGATGAAAATAATTTCTTTGGGCTTATGGAAGTTTTTTTCAAACGGGATTTCTGAAATCTTTCTTCTCACCTCATCAGATTCCTCACCTTCTATAATCAATATCAATTTCTGTCCCAAACTCTCATCCGGCAGTCCTACAAATATTGCTTCGCCCGGAATATCTTTTTTCACCAAAGCTTCAAGGGTTTCAGGGAAAATTTTTGCCCCTCCGGAGTTGATTACATTGTCAATTCTTCCCAGGAATTTGAACTGATTTTCATTCCTGATTTCAACTAAATCATTAGTTTGAAGCACCTCACCATTTACGTTAGGTGCAAAAATTTTCAGGCAGCCTCTATCGTCCAGAGAAATCGTTACATTTTCAAAAACAGTGAAGTATTCTTCCTGTTCGGGCATCAATTGTTTTAAACCAATATGGGAAAGGGTTTCAGACATTCCATAGGTTTCAAAAATACGGCTGGAATTATCAAGGTTCATCTTAAGGATCTTATTTTTCAGACTTTCTGAAACAGCGGCACCTCCGATAATCAGATTTTTAATCAGATGAAGTTTATCCAGGGAATTCTCTACCTGCAGTGGTGTCATGGCACAAAAATCAACTTCTTCTTCCAGGTTTTCTATCGGTTTTAAAGAAGGATCAGTAATTTTTAACCTCAGTTTTCTTTCTATAGAACGGACAATCATCATTTTACCGGAAATGTATTCCACAGGCAGGCAAAGCAGTGCAGTATCTCCTTCTTTTAATCCTAAAAAATTACAGGTCATCACTGCTGAATTGACCATTTTCTTTTTCTCAATTTCAAAAATCTTTGGAATTCCTGTAGAGCCTGAAGTCTGGACATGTACTTCTGTTTTTTTCGAGAACCATTCTTCCAGAAATATTTTTACTTTTTTTTCAAATTCCGTATCGAATGATAATTTGTTAATATTGAGATTATTGAAGTCTATCAACATAATTTCCGTAAATAAATTCTACAGTAAATTTAAAAAAAATTTCAAAAAGTTCTTGTAAGTAAAGAAAAAAGCTGTAAATTTGCACCACTAAAACAAACAGAGACCCATGGTGTAGCGGTAACACTACTGATTTTGGTTCAGTCATCTGGGGTTCGAATCCCTGTGGGTCTACAAACCATCCTTTTTAAGGGTGGTTTTTGTTTTTTATCCAACTTCAATTATC
The DNA here is from genome assembly GCF_051011775.1 of Chryseobacterium amylolyticum. NCBI lineage: Bacteria > Pseudomonadati > Bacteroidota > Flavobacteriia > Flavobacteriales > Weeksellaceae > Chryseobacterium > Chryseobacterium amylolyticum. The sequence goes on along the minus strand of NZ_JBPCHX010000002.1, from coordinate 321,005 downwards.
TATTTTTCTTTCTGAGAGTATATATTCAGTGATTCTGGAAATCAGAATATTTATCCTGTCCGATTTTTGAACGTATACATCTGGACAACTGACACTTCATTACAGTTTTATGTGTTTGTCTTATATAATGACTGAAAAGACTACCTCTATGAATGAAGCAGCCTTTTGTTTATAATATTTTTAGATTTTATAAAACTAAAAAAGTCTTGTAAGTATCACTTTATACTGTAGGCTTGCATCGCCATTATTCGTAAGATCTATTGTTCCGGCTGAAGGCATTGTTAATGTATAATTAAATGCAATATTGGTCCCGCCTGCAGCACAATTTGGAATACCTGACCAAACAACTGTTGTTGTATATCTGTTTACTTCAGTAAAAGTAGGGGCTTTAACAGTGGTATCTGTGTTTAAAATCCCATCCATTCCTTTAATAGAGAAAGAATTGTTAACAGCATTATTAGTGACATAATATTCTGCAATACCAATACGCCCACAACTATTACTGACATTTACCACTGCTTTATATACCGCATTATTAGCAAATCCCGCAATCAAAGTATTTGTAGCACCTGCTGCTACGGTAACCATGTTATTAATAACCGTTGGAAAAAACGATGACATCCTCCGAATTATTCTTATCTGCAGCTCTCATAAAAGATTGATTTTACTGCTAATCACAAACAAAAAAGGTGAAAAATCAAATGATTTCCACCTTTTCAAATATTGTTTTAATCCTTAATTCGGTTTGTATAATTTATACATCACAAATAAAAAGCCCAGCCAGACCGGAATCAGAATCACCTGAATTTCCATTCCTGTAATACTCATTAATCCCAGAATCAAAACCAGAAATGCAATACAGATATAGTTAGATACCGGGTAAAAAATGGATGGGAATTTTGAACGGATTCCTTCTGCGCTTATTGTTTTTTTAAATTTCAGATGGGTGTAGCATATCATCAGCCAATTGATAATCAACGTAGATACAACCAGAGCCATTAAATATTCAAAAGCTTTTTCAGGGACTAATTTATTGATGATAATACAGATTCCTGCAAAGCATGACGACACAATGATTGCGTTGATCGGCACAGCATTTTTATTCAGCTTTTTAAGGAATTTCGGAGCATTCCCTTGTTGGGCCAATCCGAAAAGCATTCTGCTGTTGCTGTAAACACTGCTGTTGTACACTGACAAAGCAGCTGTTAAAACAATCAGATTAAGAACATTGGCAATCAAAGTATTGAACTGAATTACTTTTCCAAAAAGACTGAACTCAAGACCGTTCAGATTTTGGAATACCATTACGAACGGGCTGGATCCTTCCGTAATATCTCTCCACGGACTTAAAGAAAATAAAATTACCAACGCTCCTACATAGAAAATAAGGATTCTGTAAATCACCTGATTGGTTGCCTGCGGAATCGTTTTTTCCGGATTTTTCGCCTCAGCAGCAGTAATCCCAATAAGCTCCAATCCTCCGAAAGAGAACATAATCATCGCCATGGCTGCAAATAATCCTGAATATCCACTTTCTGTTTTATTAAATAGTCCTTTCGGGAAGAATCCCCCGTCATTCCATAAATTGGTAATGCTTGCTTTTTCTCCTCCTGTACCGCTTATTAGAAGGTATACACCAAAAATAATCATCGCAATAATAGCCACTACCTTGATGATGGAAAACCAGAACTCTGTTTCCCCATAGACCTTTACAGAAGCTAAATTAAGAGCATTGATGACTACAAAAAAGAATAAACTGGACACCCATAGCGGAATCTCCGGCCACCAGAAGTGAATATAATGTCCGATAGCAGTAAGTTCGGCCATACTCACCAGAATATAGAGAATCCAGTAGTTCCATCCTGAAGCAAATCCTGGAAAATTTCCCCAATATTTGTAAGCGAAGTAGCTAAAACTTCCCGATACGGGTTCCTGAACTACCATTTCACCAAGCTGACGCATAATAAAAAAGGCGATGATACCTGCCAAAGCATAGCCTAAAATTACGGATGGCCCGGCCAGTACTGCAGCCGGCCCGATTCCCAGGAATAACCCGGTTCCGATAGCACCTCCGAGGGCAATTAATTGTATGTGTCGATTTGTTAATCCTCTAACTAAATTCTCGTTTTGTCCTGTTTTATTTTCGTTGTTCATTGAATGAATTATTCGGTCGCTAAATATATAAAAACTTTTCAGAGAAATTCACATTCCATGGGCGAAATTGGCAATTGGCAATGGAGCCGACAAGAAAAAACCTCATCAATCTGACAAGGTTTATCTGAACACTAATATAAAATCACTGATCTTTCTCTCTTAAGAGCTTAATCCTAATAATTGACGTTTAATTTGTTGGTACTGCATAAATAATATTTTCGGAAAAGTTTCCTCCAAATCCCTGAAAATAAGTAGCAGTTGTCTGCACCCCTCCAATGACATTATTTCCTGCTATGTATTTATATCTTTTTACAGCACCGGAAGCATTGTTAATCACCAGACTTCCCTGAATAATAGAAAATCTTGTAAGCGTAGGAGCAGTCGGCCCCTGAATAAGTCCGCTTACCAAAACCGGAGCCTGGGAAATATCTCCTGAAATATCGGCCACATCTCCCGGTACAATACTGGGCTGGTCTGAAAAACTTGTCCTTAGCCACATCCACTGATCACTGATTAATGCAGCTCCGGCAGGAATAATAAGCTGCTGTACAGTCACCAGCCATTTCCCGGGTGGTAAATCAATATAAGAGCCTGTATAACTGAATGCGTTAGTAAATGTAAAAGGAATATCTACTCCAGGTCCATTGGTACCTCTTACCACAGTTAGTCTCACAGGCTTCCATAAACCGTTACCATTGGCGTCAGAAGTCAGAACATAGTTATCATTTTGTGCTCCGTCTGCAATTTTTATTCCTGATACCGGAGCAGCTAAAGTTCCTGCGGTTTTTATATCTAAGCTTGCTGCCGGATTGTTATTCCCGATGCCTATGCGGCCATCAGCCGTCATTATTACATCATCTGCCTGGTTGGCGGGGTTCACAGGACCTGAAGCCTCATTGTTTTTCTTTCCGTCTAAATGAAACATTCCCTGGGGATTTGGAGTATTAACCCCAACCTGCGCAGCAGCTAAGTTTGCAAAAATCCCTAAAATCATAACATAAATCTTTTTCATTGAAATTGTTTTTTAAGTTTATTGAAGCACTAACCTACTGCGAAAAATGAGCAAATAAAGAACCGATCCTGTACGTATTTTTCCACAAAAACGTAGTGATATTATGACTTTAGGAAAATTGCTCTAATGAATTTCACTGTAAATTTCCAGCAGCTCAATAAGGTTGTATATTTTTAATTACATTTTTACAGCAATAATCGGCCCTATATTTGAAACTCTACCATATGCAGGAATATTCCAATATCTTGGGCGTATAACCGTGTTATCCTGATCTACAACAACAAGCTGGCTTATTTTGGCTGCAACCTGATGAGCGCTTATGGAAGGAACTATATGAGGTCCTTCATTCCCTCCAAATGCAGGATAACTTGGAAAGCTTGCCGATCCTGAACTGGTAATAAAATTAAAATAGATAAATCTCGGAAAAGTGGCTGCAACTGTAGATCCACTGGTAGGATCTATAGGCCTTGCAGTGGTGGTTCCCGGAATAAAATAATCATATTGTACATAATAATACAATGTATATAATCCTTTGTTTAGCGTTACAGGGCAGTCTGCAATAAATTCTGTTGTTGGAGGGGTAATAATAGAAAAATTAGGAGTCTGATTATTGTTCCCTGTAATCAGTATAGAGCCTGGTGCAGGCTGCCATGTTGCCAATCCATTAGCATCAGAACCCAATATTTTTCCAGCTCCCTGTGAACCGTCAGTAATTTTTATCTTACCGATAACATCCAGCTTAGCAGCAGGTGCAGAAGTTCCGATACCGACGTCTCCTTCTATAATTGTTCCATTGGTGGGAGCAGCAATGCCCGTATAACCGGAACCTATGGAAGTATTTCCGTTTACAGTAAGCGTATTGGCAGGAGCAGCTGTATTAATTCCTACATTTCCTGTTTGTGCATTTAATGAGATAAGGGAATAATTTAACCCTGCCAGCAGGATAATAAAAAACATCTTTTTTTTCATAGACAAATACGTTTTCAGAAACCAAGGTTTGGGACATCATCCAATACCTTATTATTTACTTATTTTTCACAATACGAACCTACTGCGAAAAATGAGTAAATAAAGAACCGATCCTGTACGTATTTTTCCACAAAAACGTAGTGATATTATGACTTTATGAAAATTGCTCTAATGAATTTCGCTGTAAATTTCCAGCAGTTCAACAAGGTTGGATATTTTTAATTTCTGGTAGACTCTTCTTTTGTAGGTTCCTACGGTAGATTCTTCGATATTAAGGGCATTAGCAATTTCAAGGTTTCCGTTTCCTTTGGCGAGAAGGTTAAAAACCTGCAGTTCTCTCTCTGACAGATTTTCAATGTTTTTTTTCCTTTGGTTCCCTTTTAAAATTTCATTCATCATCTCAGAAGTATAATAATATCCGTCTTTAAAGATTGCTTCAACAGCCTTGACAAAATTTTCAGGGTCACTCTGTTTATTAAGAAAACCATTTGCACCTTCTTCAATATATTGCAGCGCAATATTTTCTTTATAGGAAGTGAAGATTAAAATAAGGGATTCCGGAGAGATGGCTTTAATTTCTTTGACCATTGATTTGAGAATGCTCCCGGGAAGTTCAATATCAAGAATAACCAGATCATATTTCTCAGATTCAATTTTCTGTTTTGCTTCGTCATAAGTTTCTGCAAAACTTACTTCAACATAATTAAAATTTTTCTCCAGGATCATAGCGGTCCCGATCCTTACCACATGGTGGTCATCGGCAATGAGTATTTTTTTTGTCATATTTTAATAAGGATTTTAATGAGGGTTCCTTTCGGAGTGTTTTTATAGAAAGTCATTTCAGAATGTATCTTTCTTACCAGCTGAACAACCATATGAAGCCCTAAACCGTAATTTTTAAAAATCATATGTTCATTCCCGTTTTTCTTAAACAGTCCTGAATAATAGGCCATCTGCTCATCAGACATCCCGGTTCCGGTATCTGCAATATTGATCTCTATATGGGATTGCGCAGAAGCTGATGTAATGATAATTTCTCCGTCTGAAGTATTTTTCACTGCATTATCAATGATATTATGGAAAACTGCGAGGAGAATGTTTTTATTAAGTTTACTCTTCAGCTGATGATCACAAAAATTGTAGATAAATGTTTTTTTCTGAGCTGCAATTTCTTCAAATAATAGCCTTTTGGTTTCAATAAGATCATAGATGGAATATTCTTCGTTCTCTGTATTTTCCTGTTTATAGAGTTCCGTATATTCTTTAAGGCTTAATGTAAATTTATAAAGCTGCTCTGAGGTTTTGTAAATGCTGTCAAAGTATTTTTTCTGTGTTTTCGGATCTTCAGATTGGTTGAGCTCCTGTGAAAGAAGTGCAATAAATTTTACAGGGGTTGTAATATCATGGCTGATACTTTCCACCAGTTTTTTCTGATAATCGGATTCATTTTTAAGTTTGTTATTGGTTTCCAGCAGTTGCTTGTCTTTATGGTCCAGGGTATTTTTCAGCACTTTATTTTTCAGTCTTAAAAAATTGGTCCTGACCTGCACGATCACCAGAATGACGAAAATGATAATCCCTGCGATCATGATTTTAAAGAACAGCGTCTGATAAAAATAAGCCTCAACTTCTACCGGAAGTGTTTTATATACGTATTTACCGGTTTCGGAAGATAAAAACCGGACAATAAGATTGTAAGTTCCGGGCTCTACATTGGCTAACCGGAATATCCTATCACTTTTGATATTGATCCATCGACTGTCTTCACTCCCTGAAAGCCTGGCCTGAAGATAGATATTGTCAGGGTCGGAATAATAAGGAATATCTATATAAAGTTCCGCATTTTTATATCCGCATTCCAGAAAGAGTTTATCCTTCAGCTGGATCATTTTTCCTTTTATCCTTGCTCTTTCCAAATAAATATCTTTCCTGCCCGGATAATAAACGCTGATATTTGCGGGATTAAAAAATACAAATCCTTCCATAGACGGAAATACAAATTGTCCGTCCTTCAGCACATGAGCACAAGGGTTTGCACTTCCATTGAATTCATTATTCAAAAGGCCATGTTTTTTAGTATACCGGTAATAAGTGACCGCACCCCGGGATGTCTTCATGTACTGCAGGAGATCATTTTTATTAATCATGAACAACCCGTTATCAGAAGATATCCATAAATTGGACTTTTGATCTTCCAACAGATAATGAGCATTGGCCAGAAAATCATTTTTATCGGAAGGGATTCTGAGAGCTTTCTGATCTTTCATTAAATAAATCCCTCTGCTGTAAGTGGTGAACCAGATATTTCCGTCTTTTGTTCTGATGATTTGTTTTACAGGAAGACCTTTTCCTATATGCTTTATGATTTTGTTCCGGGAAAAAGAGTATACATAAATTCCTGCGCTGCTTCCCAGATAAAGCAGATCCTTATCATACCTGAAAACGGCATCTATATTATCTTCACACGGAATAATCTTTTCAGTTTTCTTAAAATCATCTTGAGCAAACAGATACAGATAAAACTTATTTTTATCTACTATGGATGCACTGTAAAGATTCCCGTTTTTATAAAGCCCGTCAATCTCTTTCCCTTGATAAGAAATAGAATCATATTTTGAAAATCCGGTATTCCTATATCTTACATGAATGGAATTATTTTCCCGATATACAAGATTTCCCGCATTATCCTCAAATATATACCTCTTATCATAGGACTGAGGAGCAAAAAACACCCTCTGTGAAAGATTACGGGAATATTTTATTCCTTCCTGTGTCAGAACAGAATTGTCCCCGTAAGAAATTGCGGCATAGCAAACCTCATCCTGATAGGGCATATTTTTCCTGGAAACCGTGAAATCTGACATGCTCAGAATCTTCAATCCATTAATAGAACTTCCGATATAGAGCTTCCTTGCTGTCTCATCATAAAACATAGCTCCGGAGATGTCTTTATCAATATCCCTATACTCCAATAAAAAAGTGAGTTTTAGCTTACCTCCTGAAAATTCACTTCTGTATATCTTACCACGATCAATGATAAAAACCTGTCCGGAAATTTGCTGCCAGTACATTCTCGTTTCCGGATCTGTATAAATAGAATCGGCTTCCATCTCTGACAATGTTCCTCTGTATAACAGGGTTATTTTCTTACGGGCCGGATCACTAATGAATACAGATTCGCCGTGAACAAACATTTTTTTCAACCGGTCATAAGAAAAACCACCAGTAACAATAGTTCTTTTCTTGCTTTTTCTATCAACGTAAACAATATTATTATCTTCAAAGTAATAGGTTCCTTCATCCAGCTGAATATAATAGGAATTGATATAATAAGAAATATACCTGGCCGTAAGAGTATTCCTTACAATTCTTTTATATACCTTATTTTTCAAAACGCCCCCATGCCCAAATGTATTATCGGCAGTTATAATGTCCGGTCTCCGGCGGGAAATCAGAAGAGCTTTTTTTTCAGAAATATTGAAGACGGAAATGCTGTCTTTTTTTATACTGCCATAGAAATCTCCAAAACTTAAATTTTTAAGTTTAAAATTGTTATACTGTACAAAGTTACTTCCGTCATATCTCAGGATCCTTCCTTCCATAGACAGCCAGATAAAACCATATTTGTCCTTTACAATGTCTTTGATGCTGTTTTGAGGCAGACCATTGTCCATAGTATACCACTGGGTCGTATAGCTTTGGCCGTTGACACATAAAAAAAATAGAAGTGAAATAAAGTAGAGATGCTTCATTCAGAGGGCCAGCATTATATTTAAGGCAAATATATTATACAAAATTAAATTTATTGTAAATATTTATCCACAATTATGTGAATTTTTTTCTACATAATTATTTATTAATACTGTATTAATTATAATAAATTTGAAAAACCAAACATTTGTTCCCTCATCAATGCCATGGTCATCAGGCATGCTAGAAACACAGTCTTTTTTGTTCGCAAAAAAATATGATCTCCCTCTGTCCGGGGAGATCATTGTTTTATAATGAGAAAAGTTAATGTAACAGAGAAGTATTACAAGCTTATAGAAATTCTTTGGGAATTGATATATTATTCTTTTTCATGTATTCCAGGAGGCTTTGGTATTTATCTTCAAAACCGTCCGTTCCGCACTTATGGGAAATACTGCAAATATCGGATGGCCTGATATCTAAAATATCTGATATTTTAGTCAGTATTTCCAGATTGATCTTCACTTTGGAATTTTCAATATCGGAATAAGCCTTTTGGGAAATTCCCATTTCAAAGGCCATATACTCCTGCGTAAGGTCTTTACTCCTACGTATTTTCCTGATATTTTGCCCACATACTTTCATCGTTTCTGTTTTAGTAGTTTTCGGTATATTTTAGAAGATTATCTATTAGCCTTCAACAAAGTTAATAAATACCTTTGGCAAAACATTATACACGTTACATGATATTTACTTTTAACATATAAAAAGGTTAAAATAAACCTTTTTCAGAGGAAATATCACTTCGGTAAACACTATTGGAATTTATGGAGACGCAAAAATTTAATTATGACAATACTATTGTCAGAGCATTCCTCTATGCGACTATCGCATTCGGACTTGTAGGATTTCTGCTTGGGCTTACAGCTGCATTGATGCTTTTTTATCCTGAATTACCTGAATTTTTATTCGGTACGGATGATACAACTATTAAAAGCCTGGCTTCGGGTAATATTCAGGGGCTGATCAATACACAGGGAGCTATGGGCTTCGGAAGAATCAGAATGCTTCATACCAGTGCTGTAATTTTTGCTTTCGTATGCAACTCCTTTTTCTGTGGTGCCTACTACAGTATGCAGAGACTTCTTAAAACCAGAATGTACAGTGATACCCTTTCCTGGATTCATTTCTGGTCATGGCAGCTGATGATTGTAAGTGTAGTGATTACATTCCTTATGGGAATCAATACTTCTAAAGAATATGCCGAGCATGAATGGCCCATTGACATCTTAATTGCATTTTCATGGATCATTTTCGGAATCAATATGTTCGGAACTATTGCTAAAAGAAGAGTGAGACATTTATATGTAGCAATATGGTTTTATATGGCAACCTGGATTGCTGTAGCCATGCTTCATATCTTCAATAACCTTGAAGTTCCGTTATCTTTCACAAGCTGGAAATCCTATTCTGTATATGCAGGAGTAAAAGATGCATTAGTACAATGGTGGTACGGGCATAATGCGGTAGCATTCGTATTAACCACTCCTGTATTGGGTCTGATGTATTACTTTATGCCAAAAGCAGCTCAGCGACCGGTATTCTCATACAAATTATCCATTATTCACTTCTGGTCGCTGATCTTTGTATACCTTTGGGCCGGGCCTCACCACCTGCAATATACAGCTTTGCCGGCATGGGCTCAAGCCGTAGGAACCGGGTTCTCTATCATGCTTATTGCACCATCATGGGGAGGAATGCTGAATGGTCTTCTTACTCTAAGAGGGGCATGGGACAAAGTAAGAGAAAATCCTATTCTGAAATTCTTTGTGGTTGCCGTTACCTGCTATGGTATGGCTACTTTCGAAGGGCCTCTGTTAGCAACAAAATCATTAAATAAAATTGGCCACTATACCGACTGGGTAATCGGACACGTACACATTGGTGCCCTTGGGTGGAATGGTTTCATGGCATTCGGAATTGTTTATTACCTGATCCCGATTATGTGGAGAACAAAACTCTGGTCTGTAAAATTAGCGAACTGGCATTTCTGGCTGGGAACATTAGGAATTATTTTCTATGCCGTACCCATGTATATTTCAGGGTTCACACAGGGATTGATGTGGAAACAGTTCAACCCGGACGGAACGCTGTTATGGAAAAACTGGCTGGATACCGTAACCGCTGTTATTCCTTACTATAAAATGAGATTCTTAGGAGGACTGTTCTATATTTCAGGAGCTGTTCTGATGGTTGTTAATGTGATTAAAACGATTAAAGCTGGTTCATTCCAGAGGGAAGTTCCGGCGGAAGCACCTGCACTGGCTAATATCGGAAGTGCAAGAAAAGAAGGCGAGGGGGTACACCTTTGGCTGGAAAGAACGCCTACTCTCCTATCAATCTTAGCTTTCATTACGGTAGCTATTGGCGGGCTGGTGGAAATTGTTCCGACACTATCTCTTAAGCAAAGCGTTCCGACCATTACTGCAGTGAAGCCTTATACTCCACTGGAACTGGAAGGTAGAGATTTATATATCCGGGAAGGATGTAACGCCTGCCACTCCCAGATGATCAGACCATTCCGTGATGAAGTGGTAAGATTTGAAGGAAAAAACGGACAATATTCCAAAGCAGGAGAATTCATATACGACAGGCCATTCTTATGGGGATCTAAAAGAACAGGACCGGATCTTCACAGAGAAGGAGGCAGAAACCCGGATTCATGGCACTTCAAACATATGTATAACCCAAGGATTACATCTGCCGGTTCTATCATGCCACGTTTCCCATGGCTGATCACCAATAAACTGGACAGAACCCAGATGGTCGATAAAATGAAGCTGATGAAAAATGCTTTCGACGTTCCTTATACAAAAGCTCAGATCGATTCTGCTAACCAATGGGCGGACAACCAGTCAAAAGCAATTGTACAGAGAATTTATTCTGAAGCTACCGATGTAAAAGATCAGATGACCAAAGAAAAAACAGCAAAAGGATCTGCCTATGTACCACTTGAGCAGAGAGAAATTGTAGCCATGATCGCATACCTGCAGAGATTAGGTACAGATATTAAAACAACACAGGTACAAACCGCAAGTGTAGAGTAACATTTAAAATTGTAATGCAATGAAAACGAGAACCCCAATTTCAGTATATATCGCAACAACGATAGGTTTAACGATCATGGCCTTTGAAATGTTCGCCGGAGATTCAGGATATTTTTCTTCTCCTTTTTTTTGGGCACTGATATTAATCGCTATTATCCTTCTGCTGATCATGAACTCAATTGGAGATCTGGTGGAGAATGAAAGTTTCAACAGATTATCAGAAGAGGAGAAAAAGCAATACCTTGAAGAAAAAAAGATTCCTTATTATCAGAAATTATGGAATTCTGCCTTCAAAAAACAAACCGCTACGGAAGAAAAAGATATCCTTATCGACCATGGTTTTGACGGAATCACAGAGCTTGACAACTCTCTTCCGAAGTGGTGGATCGGTCTGTTCTGGTTCGGATGTATCTTCTGCGCTGTGTATCTGGTAGCTTTCTCTTTTACAGATTACGCCCACCCGGACGTAGAATACACCAAAGAAGCAAAAACCATGTTAGCTTCCATCGAAGAATATGAAAAAAGTGCCCCGCAGATCAATCTGGAATCTGCAAAATACAGTGCTGATAATATTGCGGAAGGACAGGAACTTTTCAAAACGAACTGTGTTACCTGCCACGGAGACGGAGGAAAAGGTGGTATTGGCCCCAACCTTACCGATACCCACTGGATTAATATTAAAGAAAAAAGCTTATTTAAAAATGTTTTCTGGATGCTAGAAAACGGTTCTCCCAACAATCCTACCATGAGACCATTCATCAAGGAAGGAACCATTACCGGAAGAGATGCAGAAAAAATTGCCGCTTACATTTACCACATCAACCAGGAAACTGCTCCTATAACAACCGCACAAGGCGGAGCAGCGCCTCAGGGAGAAGAGGTAAAATGGGAAAACGGAAATGAATAAAAAAAATTTATTATCTATCTTATAAACCATGCCACGCCCCCTTTACTACACTAACATTTGAATTTTCATTTTTGCTAACTAACCTTTTCAACATTAAAAAAATGATAAAAAGGGGGCGTTTTTTACAATAACAATTCTTGCCTTGGTTCGTCCTACTCAACTATTCACTTGACAACTACAAACTAAAAATTCCATAAAAAGACGGCCAAGGCAGGATTTTTGCATTCGCAAAGGGTACCACAACAAGGATCAAATAAAATAGTATTATTATCTTTGTTAGAAACCACATCGCATTTGAAACTGAAAATCAACACCACAAAACTCTTAAGGCGTATTGCAATAACCTTTATTTCAATATTGGTTCTTCTTACCCTGTTGATATTAAGCTTAAGACTTCCTGCCGTTCAAAATTTCATTAAAGACAAACTCATTGTTTACCTGGAGAAAAAAATCAAAACTCCGGTAAGCCTTGAAAGAGTCTACATCGGGTTTCCCAACAGTCTTGTCATGGAAAATCTTTATCTCAAAGGACAGGATGTAGATACCCTTCTGGCAGTGAAAAAACTGGATGTAGGTTTGCACATGCTGAAACTTCTTAATTCTACGGCAGATATTACATCCGTCAATATGGAAGGAGCCCGCGCCAATGTGGTACGGAAACCGGACGGAAAATTCAATTTTGATTATATCATCGATGCTTTTGCCACCAGTGACAAGGAGGAAAGTCCTTCCAAACCTTTTATTATTTCCCTTGATAAAATCAATTTAAAGGATATTGGTGTTACCTTCAACGACCAGCAGTCGAAGAATGATATTAAGCTCTATTTTAAATCATTCGATACGAGGGTAAAAACTTTTGATCTTAACAAAAACAACTATGCCGTCAATGATATTAATCTTGACGGATTAAAATTAAAGCTAAAGCAGGACCTTGTAGAAGAAGTTGCCAAAAAGGTGGAGAAAAAGGTAGACTCCCTCAATGAAAAGAAGCCTATGAATATTGGATTGAGAGGTATTAAGCTTACCCATTTCGATATTGATTACGGTGATGAAAACACCAAAACATTTGCAAAAATCATCTTCAAAGAGCTGAGTACAAAGATCAATAAACTGGATCTGGAAAATAATGCTTTCAACGTAGCAAATGTATTTCTTTCCGGGGCAGATATTAATGCCAACCTTTATCTTCCGGCTCAGAATGCCAATCCGAAAAAAACAAATGAACCAGATGTTTCAAAAGTATCTGATAAAGCTATGAGGCTTCTTTTAGGAAAATTTGTTCTGAATGATGTAAAAGCAACTTATAATAATACTGCGATTGCTCCTACCAAGCAGGGAATGGACTTCAACCATCTTAATTTTTCAAAAATGAATGTTGAGGTGAGAAGCTTTAAAATGGAGAATAATACTTTTGCCGGAACAGTGAATTCTGCAGAGATCAAAGAAGGCAGAGGACTGGATATCCAGAAATTCAACACGGATTTTGTGTATGCTGAAAAAGAGGCCTACCTCAAAGATCTTTATCTGCAAACCCCGAAAACAATATTGCGTGATGAGGTTATTTTAAATTATAACTCTATTGATCAGCTGAGTTCAAACTTAGGCGCCGTGAAAATTTCGGCCAATATCAAAGATTCCAAAATCGGATTCTCAGATATTCTGAATATAGTTCCGTCTTTAAGAAATACAGTACCTTTTAATACATATCCGAATGCTATCCTTAATGTAAATGCTAATGTTAAAGGAAGCGTCAATGACCTTTTGATTCAGGATCTTAAGGTTTCCGGCCTGGATCAGCTGAGGGTAATGGCGTCCGGAAAAATCAGGAATGCGATGAATCCGAATCAGTTATATTATGACCTGAGAATCGGCGAATTTTCTTCCAGTGCCAAAACGATATTCAATCTTGTTCCTAAAAATACAATTCCGTCCAATATTTCGCTTCCTTCCCATTTCAGTATCAAAGGAAATGCAAAAGGGACAACGAAAGTAGTCAATACTGATCTTAACCTCTATTCTACACTCGGTAATGCAGCCATTATCGCGCAGGTAGATCTGAGGAGAAAGCATCATGAACTGTATAATGTAAAAGCCAATCTTCAGGGAATACAGGTAGGAAAAATTATTCAGAATAAAGACATAGGCCCTGTCACTGCACAAATTGCCGCGAAAGGAGAAAGCTTTGATTTTAAAAATGCCAATGCTGATGTAAAGGGATATGTTGCTTCTGCTGTGTACAAAGGATACCGTTATCAGAATATGAACCTTACCGGAAAGATCAATAAAGGAGCATATCACGTTCTTTTGGACTCAAAAGATCCCAATGCAAGTTTACAACTGACTGCTTCAGGAGTTTATGACGAAAAAAATCCAACGGTAAAAGTGAATGGAGAAGTTATTAAACTGGATGTTAATAAGCTGGGCTTCTATGAAAAGCCAATGATTATTGCCGGAAAAATTGATGGTGATTTCTCCAGTTTAGATCCGAATAACCTGAACGGATATCTCAATCTTAAAGATTTTGCTTTTTCAGATACCAAAGAAGTATATCCTGTACAGGAAGTTAATCTGAAGGCTTCCTCCACCCAGGATTCCACCCGGATTATTTTCAATTCCCAGATTGCCGACGCAGAACTGAAAGGAAAATATAAGCTCACTCAGATTTTTGGAGCTTTAACACAAACGGTAAATCAGTATTATCAGTTCCAGAAGCTGGATAAAAACCGGAAAATTGATCCGGGGCAGCACTTTACCTTTACAGCCAAAATCAAAAATGATGACCTGATCAGAAAATTTGTTCCGGATCTGAAAGATTTTGAAACCATAAATTTAGCAGGAAACTATGACGCCGATTCTCAGAAAATTGAAATTGACGGGCAGATCCCACGATTATTGTATGGTGAAAATTCTATTGAAAAAGGAACTTTAAAAGTTACAAATGAAAATCAGGCATTACAATATAATCTGAATGTTGCAGCTTTAAAAAGCTCAAGCTTTTCATTAAATAAAATCAGTATTGACGGAGATGTTGCAGATAACACAATCCGATACAATGTCACGACAAAAGATGAAAAGGATGCCACCCGGTTCCTGATTGCAGGAAACGCAAAATCCTTGAATGACATTACCGAAATTTCTCTTAATCCCAATGGTCTAAAACTGAATTACACTGACTGGAATGTTGCAGAAAACAATAAAATTCAGATCAGCAGCAAAGGAATTCTGGCGGACAACTTTATTCTATCCAATGGAAGCAGTGAAATTGCTGTTCAGTCTGAAAGTGCCAGTCCTGCCAGTCCTTTAAATATTTCGTTGAAAGATTTTAAGATTGAAACCATTACGGAACTTATTAAAAAAGATACAGTTCTTGCAAGAGGGACTATCAACGGTACGGCACAGCTTCGGGATGTCACTAAAAATATGACTTTCACTTCCGACCTGAATATTTCAGATTTAATCGTCTATGGAAGCCCTGTCGGAAACCTTGCCGTAAAAGTGAACAATGCTTCACCGAATGTTTTAAATGCCGATATCGCTCTTTCCGGGAATAACAATGATGTAAAAATCCTGGGAGATTACAATACTTCATCCAGTACTTTTGACCTGAATATGGCGATTAACCAGCTTCAGATGAAGAGCATTCAGGGATTCTCTATGAATGCGATTACCAATACGGAAGGATATCTTTCAGGGAACTTAAAGATTACAGGAACTACTGCTCAGCCCAATATTTTAGGAAAAGTAAAGTTCAATGATGCAGGGCTGGAAATTGCCAAAACAGGAAGTGATTTCAGACATCTGAGCGATGAAATAGATTTTACCAGCCGTGGAATTGAGTTTGACAGATTCAAAATAAAAGATAAAGACGGTAACGCACTTGTCGTAGATGGGCAGGTTCTTACCCAGACATACAGAGATTTTGCATTTAACCTGAATGTGAATGCCAAAGACTTTAAAGTGGTTAATTCGGAAAAATCCAATGATGCAATCATGTATGGTATTCTTGCTATTGACGCCGGTCTTCATATCCGTGGGAACCTGGATCTTCCAAAAGTAGACGGAAAACTGAACGTGGCTGACAATACGGATTTCACTTTCGTTCTTCCTCAATCCAGCCCATCTTTACAGGAAAGAGACGGTATTGTAGAGTTTGTAGACCAGGATCAGGTTGTGTTGAATAAAACCATTAAAGCAGATACTCTTACTGCGCAGAGCCGCATCAAAGGGATGGATGTAAGTGTCAATATTGAAGTCAGCAAAGAAGCAAAACTCTCATTAATTATTGATAAAGCCAATGGTGATTTTGTACAGCTCCAGGGAGAGGCAGAATTAACCGGAGGAATAGACCCTTCAGGAAAAACCACATTGGTAGGAGTATATGAAGTGAACAAAGGAAGCTATGACCTCTCTGTAAGCTTCCTGAAACGTAAATTTGATATCCAGAAAGGAAGCACTATTACCTGGACAGGTGAACCTACCATGGCTCAAATGGATATTACAGCTGTGTACAAAACTGAAGCACCGCCTATTGATCTTGTAGAACAGCAGATCAGTGGAGAAAGTGCCTCTACAATCAATCAGTTTAAGCAAAGGGTTCCTTTCAATGCATTATTGAAAATGAAAGGTGAGCTTCTGAAACCCCAGCTCACTTTTGATATTACTACGGATGAAAAAAATAATGCCGTATCCACGAATGTAAAAGATATTATTGACCAGAAACTCGCTCAGGTCAGAACCCAGGAATCAGAACTGAATAAGCAGGTATTTGCCTTATTGCTTCTGAACCGTTTCATAGGAGAGAATCCATTTGAAAGCGGAGCAGGAATGTCTGCAGAGACCATGGCAAGACAGAGTGTGAGTAAAATCCTTTCTCAGCAATTGAATAATCTTGCGGCAGGCCTGATTAAAGGGGTAGATCTTAATTTTGGTCTTGATTCTTCAGAAGATTATTCCAGCGGGGAGAAAAATACAAGAACCGATCTGAATGTGGATATCAGTAAAAAATTACTGAATGACCGACTGAAAGTAACGGTGGGAAGTAACTTCGGACTGGAAGGCCAGGCCCGTCAGAATGAAAACATGACGAATATTGCAGGTAATGTTTCTGTAGATTACAGTCTTTCCAAAGACGGAAGATATATGCTTCGTGCTTATCGCAAGGATGAATATCAGGTGGCTCTTCAGGGGCAGATCATAGAAACCGGAGTCGGATTCATTATTACATTGGATTATGACAAATTCCGGGAGATTTTCCAGAAATCCAAAGAAAAAAAACCGAAAAAGAATCAAAATAACCAAGTGGTAGAATTTAAATAATGAGTAATAAGTTCCATATATATTGTAAGTACCTGTTGGTTTCCGGAATGGCATCAACGGTGATTTCATGCAGCAATACCAGGTTTTTGAAAGAAGGCCAGATGCTCTACACAGGAGCTGAAGTAAAGATTGAAAACGATACGATTTCAAAAAAAGAAAAAAAAGAATTGCAGTCTGCACTGGAAGCCAATCTCACTCCCAAACCCAATTCTACATTTTTGGGAATGCGCCCAAAGCTGTATTTCTATAACATAGCCAAAGAGCCCAAAAAAGACAAAGGCTTTAATTACTGGCTTAAGTATAAAGTAGGCGAAAAACCAGTATTATTAGGGGATGTAGACAGAGAGTTCAATAAAGATATTATTGAAAATTATTCTGAAAACAAAGGGTATTTTAATGCTAGAGCTACTTATGATACCGTTTCAAAGAATAAAAAAGCCCAGGTTATTTATACGGTGAGACCTGGCTCAAGATACCTTATTGATGGAGTAAAGTTTCAGAAAGACTCTACACTGGTTAATCAGGAAATCCAGAGCTTTGCTGATAAAACCCTTCTCAAAAACGGCAGACCTTTTGACCTTGATGTCATTAAGGCGGAAAGAGAAAGAATTGACAACAGGTTAAAGGAAAGGGGGTTTTATTATTTTCATCCGGATAATATTATCGTACAGGCAGACAGTACGGTAAGCAAAAATCATAAGGTTGAACTTAACGTAAAACTGAAAGACAATACTCCGGATTTGGCGACTCAGCAATTCAGTATTGACAAAGTGATTGTATTTCCCAACTACAACATTCAGGATGTAAAAGATGGAAAATACAGCATCCCGATGAATAAGGATTCTCTTTCAAAGTATGCTTTCGATGATATCTATGTTATCGATCCACAGCATAAATTCAAACCAAAGATTTTTGACAGGGCCCTATATTTCAAGCAGGGAGATCTGTATAACCGTTCCAATCATAACCTGACTCTGAACCGGCTGATCAGTCTGGGGGTTTTTAAATTTGTAAAGAATGAATTCATCGTATCCGATTCTTTAAGCCATAAATTTGACGCCTATTATTTATTAACTCCGAGACAAATTCAGTCCCTTCGTCTGGAAGCATTAGGAAGAACCAATTCTGCCAACTATGCAGGAAGTGAGCTGAACCTGAACTGGACGCACCGAAACTTCTTCAGGGGCGCAGAACAATTCAAAGCTGCGATCTACGGCGCTTTTGATTTCCAGATGGGAGGAGCCCAGAATGCCAATAATATTTTCCGCGCAGGAACAAATGTACAGCTTTCAATTCCGAGAATTGTGGCACCTTTCCGTTTTCATTCTTCCAGTGAGTTTGTTCCCAGAACCAATATCACATTGGGATATGAATTCCAAAACAGAACACAGTATTACACGCTTAATAATTTCACCGGGTCATTCGGATATTTATGGAAAGAAAATGCAAGGAAGGAACATGACCTGAAAGTCATTGATATTACATTGGTTTCTCCTGCAAATGTTACAGAAGAATATCATATTAAGTCTGCCAGCAATCCTGCTATGCAGCGAGTTGTTGCAAAACAGCTTATTTTCGGTCCAACCTATTCTTACACCTATACCAATACCATGCTGCCTAAGACCAATACCATTTACTATAAAGGGATGCTTGATCTGGCAGGAAATATTACAGGGCTGGTTACGGGTGCTGATGTAAAAAAAGATAAGGAAAAGAAAATATTCGGAATTCCTTTCAGTCAGTATGTAAAAATTGAAAATGATTTCAGATTCTATCATAAGTTTAGTGAAAAATCTTCACTGGCAACGAGATTTATCGGAGGAATCGCCTATCCGTATGGAAACTCGGAGTTTATTCCTTTTTCCAAGCAGTTTTTTTCAGGAGGAAGTAACAGTATCAGAGCATTCCGTGCAAGAACATTAGGACCGGGAAGTTTTGACCCGAGAACGATAGATCCTGGTACTTACTTTGACCAGTCCGGAGATATCAAACTGGAATTAAATGCAGAGTACCGTGCCAATCTTTATAAGTTCTTAAATGCTGCCGTTTTTGTAGATGCCGGAAACATCTGGCTTCTTCACGACGATGAAAACAGACCCGGGGCTAAATTTTCAAAAGATTTTTTAAATGAAATTGCAGTGGGAGCCGGAGTAGGTCTGAGACTGGATTTTTCTATCCTGATCTTAAGACTGGATCTTGCCATGCCACTGAGAGTTCCTTATTATCAGAAAGGGGACAGATGGGCCTTCGATAAAATTAACTTCGGAGACTCAAGCTGGAGGAAAGATAATCTTGTTTTAAATATTGCCATCGGATATCCTTTTTAATATGATCAAAACTGCCAAATTTTTCTGGGAGGTTCTGAAAGACACATTTACAGAATGGAACAATTCTTCTGCGTCAAAAGATTCAGCAAGTCTTGCCTATTATGCTATCTTTTCAATACCCGGATTACTGATCATTATTATCTGGGTACTTGGAAATTTCTTTGGAGAGGAAGCGATCCGCGGACAGATCAGCACCCAGATCAGCGGTATTATGGGTCCGGATGTGGCAAAAAGTATCGAGGGGATGCTGGCAGGCGCTCTGATTGACAAAAAAAATATTTTTATGAAAGCTGTAGGAGTCGGATCATTGGTTTTTGGTTCTACAACGCTTTTTTTCCAGCTTCAGCATTCATTGAATACACTTTGGGAAGTAGAAGCTGCACCTAAAAAAGCATTGGTTAAATTTTTACTGGACAGAGCCAATTCTTTAGGAATGATTCTTATTCTGGGATTTCTTTTGATGATCACTATGATTTTGTCTTCTCTGATCAGTCTGTTTAATACAATTATCACCCAATATTTTGGTTTTGAAACCTATATGCTGGTAGAACTTGTCAATTTTGCGGTGGGTTTTGGCTTGGTTATGCTCCTATTTGCTTTAATGTTTAAAGTGCTCCCTGATGTTTTGATCAGCTGGAAACCTGTATGGAAAGGAGCATTTCTGACAACCGTTTTATTTACCCTCGGAAAATTTTTATTAAGCCTTTATTTTAACCAGGTAAAGCCTACCTCAGCCTTTGGTGCAGCCGGAACGGTTATTCTCATCATGATGTGGATCAACTATTCCTGTATGCTGATATTTTTCGGTGCTGAATTTACCAAGGTTTACACTTATAAAAAGGGATATAAAGTTACGCTTTCCAAGCATGCACGATGGACTCCGGCTAAGTTGTATGCGGATAGTTTGAAGCAGATGCATAGTGAGCCCGATGATAAGACATAAAATGCGGGATGCGGGATTCTAGGTTCAGGATTTTGAGATGCGCGATCGAATTGCCAGCATAAAAACCGATTAACTGATATAAAAAAATCCTCCTGAATTTCAGGAGGATTTTATGTTTACATTCTGTTTACGGTTCCGATTCCCAGCAGTTCCAACGATTTTCTGATCGTTTTCGCTGTGATATCTGAAATATTCAAACGGAATTGTTTTATCTTCTCATCTTCCTGATTCAGAATCGGATTATTCTGATAGAAAGAGTTGTATGTTTTCACAAGGTCATAAACATAATTGGCAACCAATGCCGGGCTTAATGTTTCTGCTGACTTGGCTACAACAGTTTTAAAGTTTGCCAACTGCATAATCAATTCTTTTTCAGACTGATTTAATTCAATCTCAGCTGTTCCAGTCTGCAAAGTACCTGCTTTAGACAACAATGACTGAATACGTGCATAAGTATATTGAATAAACGGACCTGTATTCCCGTTGAAATCAATACTCTCTGCAGGATTGAAAAGCATTTTTTTCTTAGGATCCACTTTCAGCATAAAATATTTCAATGCTCCCAGTCCTACTGTTTCATAAGAAGCTTCTTTCTCTTCTTCAGAAAGAGTCTCCAGTTTTCCTAATTCCTGAGCCTTAGATTTTGCGGTCTCATACATTTCCTGCATCAGATCATCAGCATCTACGACAGTCCCTTCACGGGATTTCATTTTACCTTCAGGCAATTCCACCATTCCGTAAGAAAGGTGATACAGCTGGTCTGCCCATTCATATCCTAACTTTTTCAGGATTTTAAATAAAACCTGGAAGTGATAATCCTGTTCATTTCCTACTGTATAGATCAGTTTCTGAATATTATTTTGCTTAAAACGCTCTACGGCTGTTCCAAGATCCTGCGTCATATAAACTGAAGTACCGTCTGAACGCAGCAATAGTTTCTGATCAAGACCCTCATCTGTAAGGTCACACCATACAGAACCATCTTCTTTCTGGTACAGAACTCCTTTATCCAATCCTTCCTGAATAAGATCTTTCCCTAAAATATAAGTATTGCTTTCATACTGAACCTGATCAAAGTCAACGCCTAATCTTTTGTACGTTTCATTGAATCCTTTATAAACCCATGAATTCATTTCTGCCCAAAGCGCTCTTACTTTCTCATCTCCGTTTTCCCAATCGAGAAGCATTTTCTGAGCTTCCTTCATTACCGGAGCCTCTTTTTTAGCCTGCTCCTCTCCTACACCCTGCTCTACTAGCTCTGCAATTTCTTTTTTATAGTTTTTGTCAAATTCTACGTAATAGTTTCCAACAAATTTATCTCCTTTGGTATTGGTTGTTTCAGGAGTTTCTCCGTTCCCGAATTTCTCCCATGCCAGCATGGATTTACAGATATGAATTCCTCTGTCATTAATAATCTGAGTTTTAATCACATCATATCCCGCTTCTTTTAAGATCTGAGCAACCGAGAATCCTAACAGGTTATTTCTGATGTGGCCCAAGTGTAATGGTTTGTTAGTATTCGGCGAAGAATATTCTACCATTACCGTAGAATTTTTCTTTTCTATTGTAGAGAAATTTTCACTTACAGACCTGAAGTTATCCACAAACAATTGGTTTTTCACCTTAACATTAAGAAATCCTTTTACGACATTGAAGCTTTCAAAAAGTTCTGTCTGCTCTGTCAAAGCCTCTCCTACTTCAACCCCGATGCTTTCAGGATTCTTTTTCAACTGTTTTACCAACGGAAAAGTGACAATCGTAAAATCGCCCTCAAACTCAGTTTTATTTTCCTGAACTTCCAGTTTGATGTCTTTTAACTGATATACATTTAAAATGACTTCCGAAAGTTTTTGCTCTATAATATCTTTAATATTCATGTGTTCATACTTATTTTTCATAGGCCACATGTAATAGCCCGCATTTCATTTCAAAATTTTGAAGTACAAATATACGGAAATAAAAAAACCGCCCGAAGGCGGTATAATATGAATGTTAATAAAATATGTGTTAATTCTTATCCCAGAAAAGCTTTGTTGTAGCCTTATCTCCACCAATTTTATCACCGGCAGCTTTTACATTAGCTCCGTTCAATACATATTCCTGATCAGAATAAGGCATTCTGTAAGGCACTGAAGATAAATTAGATTTCGGAGGATTCACAAGAACAGGGTAATCCAAACGTCTTGTAAAGTTCCAGCTAGCAAAACCTTTATTAAACATAGCAATCCAAGCTTGTACACCTATAGACTGCTTCCAGTTAGCCGGATTATAAGGATGTGCAAGCACATATGCATCTGCGATGGTACCACTTATTCCATTCTCCCTCATAGATTCTTTCACAGCAGCTGCATAAAGCTCTGCAGCAGTTCCACCAGCTGAATATCCTCTTGCAGCAGCCTCTGCTTTTAAGAAGGCTACTTCCGCATAACTAAAAAGATTGGATGCTGCAGTAGCACTTCTGAAATAAGAGCTTAATTGAGAGAAATTAGTATATGGA
The DNA here is from genome assembly GCF_051011775.1 of Chryseobacterium amylolyticum. Lineage (NCBI taxonomy): Bacteria > Pseudomonadati > Bacteroidota > Flavobacteriia > Flavobacteriales > Weeksellaceae > Chryseobacterium > Chryseobacterium amylolyticum. Next base: position 298,083 of record NZ_JBPCHX010000002.1, on the reverse strand, counting down.
TCATTTAATTCTCCAAAAACTCCTCCTTTATATACTCCTCCTACTTTGGTAAACCACACATCCATTCTTGGATCGGAAAGAGCGTTCATAGTATTAATTGTTAATTCACTAGGTAAAAAATCATTTCTATTCGAGGCTACTAAATTATCAAATACCGGATTGGAAAAAGTATTTCCATCATATTTAAATTTGTAAGCATCGTCATCAGAAGAAATAACACCACTGGCAATTGCAGATTCAACAGTAGTTTTTGACAATGCAGGATCAACATCTGCCAAATTCATCCCTAATCTTAATTTAATAGAGTTAGCAAATTTCTTCCATTTAGTCATATTACCTCCGTAAACCAGATCACTATAACCTGTAGCTGCAGGTTTTATAGTAGCAGTAACAGCATCGATTCTTTTGATCAAATCAAGATAAATAGTCTTAGCATCATCGTATTTAGGGGTTAGAATCTCATCCGGTTTGAAAGCTTCAGAATAAGGAACATCCCCATAAGTATCCACAATATTTTCCCAAATAAAAATTTCTTCAATTTCTAAGGTTGCCAACTTATTAGTGCGTATATCATCCGTTTCTACTTCATTCATCAAATTCACTTTTGCTTGTTTCAGATTGTTAATACTGTAAACATACATTCTGTTAAAATGATTACGAGGCTGATTACGGGTTACCAAATTATATTGGGTTTCGTCCGGGTACTGAGTTTCCGCCCATTGTTGTGTAAAGAATCTGTAATTATTAAAATTTACACTAGGGTTATCCATATAATAAGATGACTGGTATAATGCAGTAGCTAGTAAGTTATCAGATGGAAGAACCGACGGGTGTTTAGGGTCATCATTAAGAGAAGTTAAATCACTTTGACATGAACTTAAAGCTAATCCAATACATGCAGACACCAAACTTATTTTTATAATATTTTTCATTTTTAAAGTAATTTAGAATTTAAATGTAACATTGATACCCAAATCTCTTGTTGTAGGCATTGAACCGATTGACCATCCGTAAGAGCTAACTCCTCCTCCTACCATCGCTTCCGGATCAGCATATGGCAAATTTTTATGAATAATCCATAGATTTCTACCTACAATCGAAATTTTAGCATCATAAATCTTTGTTCCTGCTAATAAGGATTTTGGAAGTGTATACCCAATACTTGCTTCCCTTAGCTTAATAAAAGATCCGTCATAAACAAATGCGCTTGCAGGCTGTGTTTTGTACCCGGTAGAACCACTATTATCAACAGGTGATATTGCAATATTATTTGGAGTACCATCAGGAAGAACACCTGGCAAAACAATAGGTTTGTCTCTGAAGTCTCCTTCAGCGGTCTCTTTATACAGACCGGATGATAATCCATAATACATATCTGTTGAGAATATATCCCCTCCTTTACGCATATCAATCAAGAAGCTTAAAGAAAATCCTTTATAGCTGAAGCTATTTCTAATCCCCCCAATCCAGTCCGGAGTAGTATTACCTATTACCTGATTTGGGTTTTGCAAATATTTTCCTGTGCTAGGGTCAATAACTTTTTGTCCATTTAAATAAGTATAATCAGCACCGATCAATGTTCCCCAGGCTTCACCTACTCTGGCATTTAAAGACACTCCTCCCTGAAAACTATTCAGGAGATAATTATTAATTCCAGGATATAGTTCTACTACTTTATTCTGATTCTTAGACCAGTTCGCATCAATATTCCAAGTAAAATTATTTGTCTTTATTGGTACCAATCCTAACTGTACTTCTACTCCACTATTATCAATTCTACCGGCGTTGAATACTTTACCTGTATATCCTATAGCTGCAGACGTAGGAAGTGGATTAAGAATCTGAGGAGTAGTTCTTGTTTTATAATAGGCGAAATCAACTGTTATTCTATCTTTTAAGAAATGTGCTTCAGTCCCCACCTCAAATTCATTAGCCTTTTGAGGCTGCAGACCTGGAAAAGATTGATTTAAAATAGAGTTATAAATTCCTTGATTGGATAAAATTCCGGCGGATTTGTAATTATTATATAGTAGATAAGAATCAGCAGATCCTCCAACCTGAGCATAGTTGGCTCTGATTTTCCAAAAATTCATCCATGTTTTAGTATCTAGAATTTCAGACATAATCACTGCTCCTGTGATTGATGGATAATTAAAAACATTGTTACCTTTTAATAATGTTGATGTTTCCTCTACCCTAAATGTCGCATCTAAATAGAATTTTTTATAGAAATCAAATGATGCCGTTGCGTACCACGAATTAGTTTGTTTTGTATATTCTATTTCATCCGGTGCTAGAGGTGCCTTTTTAGAGTTTGATAAAGCATAAATTCCAGGTACTATCAATCCTCCTTCTGTTGAGGCATAGATTGAATTATAATAATTTCTACGTATATTTCCTCCTACAACTCCCGAAAGGTTAATATTATCAGTAATATCGAATTTATAATTCACCATTAAATCATAATTGGTCTCTGTCTGCAGTATATCACGTCTTCCATATCCGGAACCAATTGAGTTATTTGACAGTCCAAAAGCCTGTGGCAAAGATCCAACAGCCAACCTTGTTTCAGCCATAAGATTTGACCTGTCATAAGAAACTTTTCCGGTAACAGAAATATTATCCAGCAGATCATATGTAACCTGACCATAAGTAAAATTTCTATATCTTTTGTCTGAAGAATAATTCTGATAAGCCTGGAAATATGGGTTATTCCAATATGCAGGTGCCCCATTTGCAGCAGACTTTCTGTTCCATGTAACATTACCATAATTATTGGATGCATTAGCTACATGCGGATCCACATTTGCAAAATATAAATTTTGCAAATCCTTAATATCGACATTGGTTTGCCACCATTGTCTGAAACCGGTAGCAATATTGTTTGAATACCCTGTAATACTCCTACCCTTCGTATCCTGTAATGTCATTGTAGAATAAAAAGAAGAATGCAATTTTGGAGTTAGATCATAATTAATTTTTAAGGAAAAATTATTTTTATTCAGGTGCGAGTTAGGCATTAATCCATCAGACATCATATTTTCATAAGTAAAACTGATGTTTTTCCCTTTTTGTCCTTTTTCTAACGTTACACTATTGATGTATGAGGCTGGATTTTCGAAAAATTTAATCGGTCCATTTTTAGCGGCTACCCAAGGAGTAGCCTTTTGGTAATTTGGGGACAAAGGATTAAATGAATCCCACTGATACACCAATAAATTAGGATCAAATTTCGGGCCCCAAGAAGCATCTGCTCCAAAGTTTGCATTATTCAAACCATCAGAAGCCTGGGTTCCGAATTTCTGAGAATAACCGGCTCCATACCTTGTCTGATATTCAGGGAAAGTAGACTTATCAATAAACCCTACCTGTATCGCGGAGGAAAGTGTAACTCCCCAGGAACCATCATCCTTTCCTTTTCCATTCTTCGTTGTAATAACAATTACACCATTTAATCCTCTTTCACCGTACAGTGCAGAGGCTGCAGCTCCTTTTAATACGTTTATGGATTCAATATCTTCCTGGTTGATATCAGAAAGAGCATTACCATAATCAATTGAGTTTTCTCGGGTACTGGCATTATTAACGGGTGATCCATCAATAACAATTAACGGGTTACCGCCTGCCAGTGATTTTACTCCTCTTATAACCAAATTGGAAGATCCTCCAAAGTTGTTATTGGTAGTAACATTAAGTCCAGCAACTTTACCTGATAACTGTGCAGCAATATTTCCAGTGTTTGTTGTTCCATCTGTAAGCGCACTTCCTTTAATTTCCTGCGATGCATACCCCAAAGATTTTTTTTCTCTTTTAATGCCAAGTGCAGTTACTACCACTCCTTCAATTTCTTTTGCTTTAATGGTATCTTTCTTCTCTTGGGCACTAACTATTGCCATAGAAGAAGTCAACACTAAAACAAGAAGACTTGCTGTTAGTTTCTTCATATCAATTATTTTTATATCCGTACAAATTTGTCAATTATATTCAATAATTCAAACAAAAACGTTAAAAAAAATAAAAATTTATCATCTATAAGCAACAAAATACAATAATTAACAAAAAAAATAAGTTAAAAAATCCACATATATAAAAAAAATACTATAATTTTAAAATATTAAGAAAAATAATTCAATTTAATTATTCATATTACTCCGTTTAATGATTAAACAATGATATTATTAAATAAAAAAACCGCCCGAAGGCGGCGGTATAATATGCATTAAAAATTATTAGCATTAATTTACATCCCAGAAAATCTTTGTAGTTAATTTATCTCCACCAATAGCAGCACTTGCAGCGGCATAATTAGTCCCATTTGTTGTTGCTTCGGCAGCTGGATACTGAAGCCTTACCGGAACTCTCCCCCCAGCATTTGGAATTGCTGTAGCCGGAGCTACAAGTTGTGGATAATCCAGTCTTCTATAGAAGTTCCAGGAAGTCACTGATTGATTATACATTGCCACCCAGGCCTGTTCACCGATTGATTTCTTCCAATTAGCTGCATTATAAGGATGTGCTGCAATATAAGCAGCGGCATCAGATGCTAATCCCCAATCCGCAAAAGAAGATGTTACAGCTGAGTTATACAAAGTAGCCGGTGCTCCACCTATCCCCCATCTTGCAGCAGCTTCAGCAAGATAAAATGCAACTTCTGTATAGGTCATAATAAGGCCAGGTGTTGTAGCTGTATAAGCAAAATCACCTGCGTTTGAAAATTCTGAAAATTCTCCAGGAGCCCCTATTACCTGTCCGATATACACGCCATCAACATCGGTATAATATTTGGCAATTCTATTATCCATAGTTGTATTCATATAATCGACCAATGTTTTTCCTGCAATAAAATCATCTCTTGATTCTGTTTCCTGGAATATAGGATTCTGATTAGGAGAAGCAGCCAAATAAGCGAACTGACAGTTATCACTTGAAGAAGTCATAACCCCTCCCGAAATTGCCTGATTTACAGTAGACTGAGCTAAAGCAGGGTTAACATCAGCTAAAGCAATCCCCAATTTTAATAACAGAGAATTACCAAATTTTTTCCATTTTGAAATATCTCCATTATAAAATATATCTCCATTACCAAAAGTTCCACTGCTGCCAGATAAATTATTTATATCTGTACTTAATTTTGAAATAAGTGAAGAGTATATATCTGATGCTTTATCATACTTTGGAAGCGGATAAAGATCAATATTTAAAGCCTGGGTATAAGGAATATCTCCATAAGTATCTACCAAAACCTGATAGGTGTAAGCCTTCATTATATCTACAATTGCCAGTTGATTTTTCTTTTTTCCCGGCCAGGTAGATTGTTCTGCAGGTGTTGGTACATATTCATTGATTATTTTTTCCGCCTGGTCTAAATTCTTTAATACATTTACATAGTTGTCTGTCCAAACATTATTTGAAACATTTCTGTTTGTAAAATCATAGTTACTTTCATTTACATAAATCGTTTCTTGCCAGTATTGCATTGTAAGCCTAAAGTTATTTTCATTAACATTAGGTGTATTCATATAATCACTTAGCTCTTTTTGCGCATATGTAAGCAAAGACTCTTGAGTTGTATTGTAGTTAGCATGTTGATCAAGATTCACATCATCACCTGTTGTACAACCTATAAACAAGAGAGCTAATATTGGTGTTAATATATATTTTTTCATATTCTTTAGAAATTAACTTTTACATTAAAGGAGATATTTCTTGTAGCCGGCATAGGACCTGATTGGTACCCTTGAATATTTCCTGAAGACAAACCCGCCTCCGGATCAGAGTATGGTAAGTTCTTATGAATAATCCAAAGATTGTTACCTACTAAACTTACAGACATTCCTTGTATAAATTTAGAATTAAACACGTGCTTATCAAATCTATAAGTAATAGCAACTTCTCTTAATTTCACAAAGCTTGCATCATATACATAAGCTGCTCCTGGAAGGTCTGTTCCCAAAACCTGACTAGATTGAGATTTATCCAATCTAATGGTATTTGTAATGAAGTGCCCTGGGTTATTAGGATCTTCCATTACTCCCGGCAAGATAACACCTCCACCATTGGCGAGTGTATTTCTAATAGGATTACCTAAATCATTGAATCCTACAGAATCGGGATATATACCTGTTCCATATCCATAATATTGATCTAACGAATACACCTTACCTCCTTTTTTCCAATCAATTAAAAAGCTTAATGATAGATTTTTATATGAGATAGTATTGCTTAATCCTGCTGTCCATTTAGCCTGGAAACTTCCCTGATTATAAGTTGGTGTATCAGTCACCAAATAAGCCCCATTAGCTCCTACGATAGGATTTCCATTTGAATCATAAACATAATCCGAGGTCCATATTGATCCATAATCACCGTCCAGAGGGGCATTAATACTAACACCACCCTGTAATCTTCCTATTGTAATATTTTCAATACCTGGTGCTAGTGCTGTTACTTTTGTCCAAGGATTAGACCAGTTTAAGCTAAGATCCCAAGAGAAATTGGTTGATTTAATTGGTGTTGCATTAATGGAAACCTCAAATCCTTTTGTGGTTAACTCACCGGCATTTTGAGTTTTTGCCAGAGCTCCATTGGCAAAAGATACGGGTAATGGTAATATCTGATCGTAGGCTTTATTTTGAAACCAAGCTACATCAAACCCTAAACGATTCTTAAACATTTTTGCTTCAATACCAACTTCAAAATTTTTAAGTCCCTGAGATTTAAGCTCAAAATTTCTTAACGTAGTATTATAAGCATATATCGGAATATCTCCGTAAGATGGTTGCGAAAAATACCTGTTCAAAAGCTGATCAGCAGCGGTATCAGAACCTACTTTTGCGTAGGCAGCCCGAATTTTACCAAAATTTAACCAATTAGCTTTCACTAAGTTTGAAAACACCACACTTGCAGATAATGATGGATACCAGTATACAGCATCGTTATCAGGTAGTGCTGTTGATTGATCTCTTCTGTAAGTTCCTTCTAAAAAATAAGTATTTTTATATCCCAAGGAAACTTGGGCAAACACTCCATATACATACTTTGTCAAATCAGAAATCAAAGGACGAACCGGCGCGGATGCTGAGTTTGCAATAGTATAAATACCTGGAATATACAATCCTCCTGATGTAGACTGCTGATTAGAATATGTTTTCTGTACGTTAATATTACCCCCTAATAACGCATTAACATTAAAATCATCAGTAATATTTTTTTTATAAGTACCTATGAAGTCATAGTTGGTTTCAGAAAACTTATAAAGACTTGTTGCATAACCTGAAGGCTGATTCACTGCTCCATTTAATCCAAAACTATTTCCTGCATATGAGCCTACCGCCTTTCTGTCTTCAGTGATCATAGTATATCCATCTCGTCCCATTCTCACCAATAGATTAATATCTTTTGTGACATCATAACTTAAACTAAAATTTCCTGCAAATCTATCTCTAGAGTCATTTTGATAATTTTCATATCTCTGGAAGTATGGATTATCCCAAAAGGCAGGTGTTAAGTCAGAAATCCCCCTCATATTCCATGTATAATTTTTTTGGAAAGTGCGATATAAATATTCCTGATCTTTTATATCAACATTGGTAGGCCACCATTGTCTGAAATTAGTCATGATATTATCATTATAACCAGTAGTATTACGGCCGATAGTTTTCTGCGTAATGTAATTTGCATAAAGATTAGCAGTTAATTTATCAGTCAGTTTATATGATGCATTCCCACTAAAATTATTTTTTATCAATGAACTGTTTGGCATAATATCCGTGGCATCGGTATTAGTATAACTTAAACGATAACTCGATTTATCATCTGCACCGCTAAATGCTAAACTATTTACAAAATTAGTTCCCGTATTGAAAAACTTAATAGGGCCGTTTTTAGCCATCTGCCATGGTGTTCTCTGTCCCTGAGTAGGCGACCCCGGAATGAATGCCCCATATTGCCAAACCATTGAGCCATCGTAAAGAGATCCATAGGAAGCATCATTACCGAAAGCTACCCTTGGGCTTCCCTGATATAATGTGCTGCTAAAGCTGTTACCAGTATACCCCTGTCCGTATTGGGTTTGATACTTAGGAAATGTAGATTTATCTATTGAAGACATTGTGATAGAAGTAGAAAACTCCATTCCAATACCTTCTTTATTTCTTTTTCCCTTTTTTGTTGTAATAATGATCGCCCCATTTTGAGCTCGGGATCCATAAAGAGCTGTTGCTGCTGCTCCTTTGAGAACATTCAGAGTTTCTATATCATTAGGGTTAATATCAGATACTGAACTTCCATAATCATAACCACCTCCACCTGTTGCCTGACTGGCTGTATTGATATTTTTATTCATGATAGGCACCCCATCTACAACAAAAAGAGCCTGATTATCTCCCAATAGCGACTTAAAACCTCTTGTAACCACGTTGATTGATCCTCCAAAGTTTGTACTTTGCTTAATCTCCAAACCTGCAACTTTACCAGATAGGTTATTTAGGAAGTTAGTCGTAGGGTTTTTATTGACGTCTTCCCCTTTTACTTCTTGGGTAGCATAACCGAGAGATCTTTTCTCTCTTTTGATTCCAAGTGCAGTTACTACTACACCTTCAATCTCTTTTGTCTGTGTAACAGTATCGTTTTTTTTCTGTTGAGCATTTGCAATAGCAACAGAAGAAGACAATACCAAAACTATAAGACTGGTTGTTAGTTTCTTCATATCAAATTAATTTTTGTGACTTTACAAATTTGTAAAACTTTATTAATACCACAAAGTAAAATATGAAAAATTTACAATTAATTCAACATTATCAAACAAAAAGAATAAAAAAACTATTAAAATAAGTTAAAAATAAAATATTTAAGAAAAACAAATTACTAGATCATTAATTTCATTTAAAAAATAATAACAATTGTTTAAATTGATAATATCTATATTAAATTGAGTCTTAGATAGCATAAACAATTTGAATGTCAACGACTTGAAAAATGTAATTAGACACAAAGTGTCTATGACGGCCACAAATGCTATGCTAGACATATTTTTTTATTTGTCAAACATTTGGTCCTAAAAACAAAAAACCGCCCGAAGGCGGTAAAATATATTAAAATTGTATTACAAAAATTAGTTTCTAGCCCAGAATGGGGTAAATTTATTTTTAGCAAAAACATCATCTGCTGCCATACTTGGAACATTGTTAGCATTTGATTGATATTCGGAGTTTGGATACAACAATCTGTTTGGTTTAACCGCTTTAAGCGAGATTGTTGGTAACGGCGTTTCCGGATAAGATGTTCTTGTATAATCAAAATAAGATTGTTCGGGGTTGATTCCTGTTAAAGCAATCCATTTTTGAGTCATAATTGCCTCAAGCTTATTAGTATCCGTACCAGTCCATCCTAATTTAGGCACAGCGTTTACACTAGCTATATAAGTTGTCGCACCAGATGCACCTAGGTAGGCATAAGACGCAGTAATACCACTTTCGAAATGCGCCTGTGCTGCAGAAAATTGTGCTGGATAACGTAGAGCAGCTTCAGCTAATAAAAATTCGGTTTCTGCTTTTGTCATTAGAACACCTGCTTTTGAAGAGCCCTTCTGGATTAATTCAGCTTTTCTTCCAGCAGCATCAGTAGCCCCAATAGTTTGAGATCCTACAATTAATCCATCACCAGTTCTTGAAACAGTTCTAAGTGATGGAGCACCTGGCTGCCCAGGAGTAGCACCTTGCCTTACTCCCTCAACATTCGCTGTAGTAACATTATTATTATCTTTTGTTGAAACAAGAGTAAATATTCTACCTCTTCTTCCATCAACAATTCCATTAAACTTTTGGTATACACTTCTTGTGTCCGGAACTGTAGCTTGCCCCTCTCTATGAACAGCATTACCATTTAAAGCAATTGCAATATGTTCTGAAGGTACAACTAAAGTCCAGTTTTGAGGTTGAGCACCTGCACTTGTGTATACATAATAGTTCATCCAAGGGTTTTGTTGAGCATCAGAACTTTGAGAATATCCAGGATTAACAGTTACATCAGCTGTATTAAATGTTGCCCCTTGTAAAGTTGCAAGTTTTTGATCTCTATAAGTTGCTAAATCACCTGTAACATTAGACATTCTGATAAGATATCTAAGTTTCAATGTATTAGCAAAAGCTTTCCAGCTGCTCATAGATCCTTTGAAAACAACATCAGAACTACCTGGATTAGCACCTTTATTAGAATCAATCATCTGGATTGCACTTTCAATATCAGCAATAGAAGCCTTATAGATATCTTCTCCTTTATCATATTTAGGAGTAAGGTTTAATTCTCTTTTGAAAGCCTCAGAATATGGCATATCCCCCCATAAATCAGTTAATGTCTGAACATAATAAGCTTTCATGATTTTAGACATTGCTTTATATTGAGTATATTCTCCTGTTGGATCACTATAATCTAAAACAAACTGGAAGTTAGCTACATTTCTGAATAACTGATCCCAAACATCAGCATAGAATGCACTTGTAATATTTGGAGAGTACTCATCTACAAAAGGTGTTCCATAAGAATAAGAATTTCCTGCAACACTATTCATCATTAATCCCGCAAAAAGATTTAATCTTCTTGCCTGCACATAATAACTGTTTGTAACAGCTCCTGGAAAAACAAAGTTAGGAGTCAGATCATTTACAGAAATTCTATCTGGGCTCTCATTAATATCAAGATAATCATTACATGAAGTAGCTCCAAGCAATAAACTTGACAAAGCAATTATATATAATTTATTTTTCATTTTCTTAATTAAAAAGTTGCGTTAATTTTAAAACCAAAGGTTCTTGTTGTAGGATATTGAGTCGTTAAAGCAATTCCCGCAGCGTTATCGTTACTACTTGCTGTTTCAGGGTCTGCAAAGTTTCTATTATCTTTAGAATAAATAATAATTGGGTTTCTAGCATACAAGCTCAAACTAAGGCTATTTATGAAGGTAGAATTTAAAACAGATTTTGGAACATCATATGATACCGCAATTTCTCTAATTTTAAATGCAGTAGCATCTACTACTAAATTTTCTCCAACATTTCTGTAAATTGACCCAGACCAATATGTCGTTGCACCATTATAATCATCACCATAAGCAGGTGTTGAATTTGGAACATATGAGCCATTAACAAGCTGCACAGAACCTGGCACAACGTAACCTTGAGTTCTGTCCTGGCTTGCTGTTTCTTCAAGCCCTCCAGTAAATGCCAACAATCTTTTTGTAAATGATACAAACTTACCTCCCTTACGATAATCCGCTACCGCCGATAATGTAAATGCTTTATATCTGAAAGAAGTATTAAATGTCATCGTATAATCAGGATTTAAACTTCCTAATACTTTTGTTGCAGAGTTTACTAATGGTACCCCATTAGAATTTACAATAATGTTACCATTTGGATCTCTCTGATAAGTTGTTCCAACAATTGAATAGAAATTCTCACCTACTACTGCTGCTAAACCAACTGAAGGAGTGGTATACGTCAAGATTGGAACTCTCTCTGCACCACTGCTTAATTCTAATAATTTTGTTCTAGACATTGCATAACCTGCATGAAGATTCCAAGTAATATCCTGTGTTTTGATTGGAGTTATTCCCAAATCAACTTCAAAACCTTTCATTCTAGACTTCCCAATATTATCTCTATAAGAAGATAATCCAGATGTGTTCGAAGGAGTGATACTACTAATCAAATCCTGCGTAGTAGATTGGTAAACAGACCCTTCCAAGGTAATTCTATCTTTTAAGAAACCTAACGCAAGGTTTAGATCAAAAGTATTTACAAACTCAGGTCTAACACCAGGATTAGTGATAGATGTAGACATAATGTATGAAGGCATAGGTCCGAAAGGATAACCTGTAGGGATGATACCAGTAGCATTAACGTTATATGGATTTATACCAGATGAGTTTCCTACCTTTGTGAAACTTGGTGCAATTTTCATATAGTTTAGTACATTGCCTCCAAAATCAAAAGCTTTAGTCGGAATAAAAGACACCCCAACTGAATAATAAGAATACGCTTTATTATTTGTCAATCTGTTGTTTGTAAGAGGATCTCTGCTATTTACAGTATAAACAGAATTCTTTTCATATCTGAAAGTCCCATTTAGGAATAAATAATCTTTATAGGCTAAATCCAAATTGGCAAATCCGGCAAATACTCTGTTTCTGGTAGTATAATTATCCATATATCCACCATCTGCCTGAGCATCCGTACTTCCATATTGAGATGGATTGGATACATTATTATAGTTATACCATCCTGGAATAAATAATCCTGTTCCCCCAACAGTTCTTGCAGTAGAATAACTATCTTGAATATTATTTCCAAGGTTAAATTTCAAGTTCAAATCTGATGTTAAATCATAATCGAAATTTAACATTAAATCTCCATAGTATTTTCTATCGTTGTATATTCTGTTGAAATAATAAGCTGTAACATCTGGAGATCCGAATTGATTCAAAGTGTGAGAATCTAAGAATGGAACTCCTGTGTTAGAATAACTGATAATTCCAGTTGAACCATCATTCCAGTTATCCTGCTGAGTTTTAGTAAGATTTAAATTTCCTGTATAGCTAATGTTGATATGCTTATTAAATTCATATTGTAATGACAATATACCATTTAGATAATCTCTGTTAGTATTATATCTTGCATGCTCCACTGTCCAGTAAGGGTTAGTAGAATAAGCAGTAAGATATCCCCCGATTCCAGAATTTCTATATTTTCTAATGTCATTAGTAGATGGCATTTGCAAGATATCGTCATATATACCTGAATCAGTTTTATTAACCAATCTTCCTATATAATTGAACTGACCATCAATTCTTAATTTCCCAAGCTTCTTCCCTGCTTTGAACAAGAAGTTATTTTGTCTCATTTTATCCCCATCAACAACAAAAGCATTATCTAGCCTGTTGATTGACATAAATGCATAACCATCAGAACCACCAGCATTCACACTAACACCATTTTGGAAACTAACACCATTGGTGAAAAATTTCGAAAAATGATCTTTTACAGGAGAATAATTTTCGTATATAAATTTACCATTTGCTTGTGGTAAACCACTTGGAACCAATGTCCCTCCAAACCCTGGATAGTCATAAGCAGCTCCCCAAGACATGTTCTCCCATGGCACATAGTTTGTACCACCATAATCAGCATCACTATAACTGTCATCCTGAACTCCTTTTCCATATTTCTTTTGAATAAGTGGATATTTAAATCCTTGAGTTACTTCAACAGCAGAAGTTAAATTAACCTGAATTTTTTCAGATTTCGTTCCTCTTTTAGTTGTAACAATAATAGCTCCGTTTACCCCTTGAGAACCATATAAAGCAGCTCCTTGCAACCCTTTAATAACATTTACACTTTGAATAATTTCTGGAGGTAAAGAGTTTAAAACTGCAGCATCTGAAATCACATTATCAATAACAACCAAAGCTTGATTATTACCAGTAATTGATTTTGACCCTCTCAAAATAATTTTAAAACTTGGATCTACGGCACTGTTTGTGTTGGTAATTTGAAGCCCAGATACTTTTCCTGTTAATGCCTGAACTGCCCCTGGTGCAGCAGCCTGATTAAGTTCTTTAGTACTTACTATTTGTTGGGCATTTGTAACAGCATCAGCTTTTTTCTTAATACCTAAGGCACCCGTAACAACGATCTCCTCTATATTTTTGGTCTTTAGAGTATCTTTAGTGTTTTGGGCTGATACCATCACAAATGATGATGATAGTACTACCGCAAATACACTTGCAGTTAATTTCTTCATATCGAATTCAATTATTTTTTACAGGCTACAAATTTGTAAAACTTTCTTAAAAATACAAAGAGATTTCTTAAAAAAAATTAAAATTTTCAATAATCAATAAAAAAATAAAGAAATACAGCAACATTATTTGTTAAAAATATTGTTTTTAATAAATTCAAAAACAATATTAAATTATATTATTTTTAATATCACAATGCTATTTTACATTGTTTTTTTAAACCAAAATAGCAATTATTTGAAAAAATAATTAATTGATTTACAAATACATAAATCAATTTAATTGTTTAAAAAAAATGAAACAATAGTATTATGAATATTATAAATCAATATTTAAATCTTCACTAAAAAAGTGAAATAATATAAACAATCACAAATAATAACATTATTATCAAAAAAAAACCGCTTTTCAGCAAGAAGTGTTAATCTAAAATATTAAAAATCAAGCGTAAAATAAGCTTAATAATAATTTCATTTTATAAATCATTAAACAAACATTGGATTAATATTTTTGTTTTATTTAATTTTGCGATTGGTATTCAAACAATATGGAGCTAATAAAAAACTGGTCAAACCTTTACATCGAAGCCGGATGTGATGAAGTAGGAAGAGGATGTTTAAGCGGTCCGGTGGTAGCTGCTGCGGTAATTTTAGATGAACGTTTTGAACAAAATTTAGTTAATGATTCTAAAAAACTAACATTCAAAACCCGCATGGAATTGGATAGTTATATCAAGGACAATGTAAAAAATTACGCTATTGCAGAGCTTCCTGCCTCCTTTATTGATGAACATAATATTCTCAATGCAAGTATTCATGCCATGCACCGTGCTTTGGATAAGCTCACTATAACTCCGGAACTTATTTTGGTTGATGGGAACAAATTTCATCCCTATAATTATATTCCGCACCAGTGCATTATCAAAGGAGATTCTAAAGTATTATCTATCGCTGCGGCATCTATCCTTGCTAAAAACTACAGAGATAAACTCATGATCCAGCTTCACGAAGAGCACCCTGAATATGGCTGGGACACTAATTTTGGCTATGCTACAAAAAAACACCAGGAAGCCCTTATAAAGCACGGTCCAACGGTATATCACAGACAATCTTTCAGATTGAAATATGACTGAAAACAGCTGATTCTCAATTATTAAATTCTCATAGCCTGATTGAAAATTTAAAATGATTCTAAATAAAAACCCACATAAAAAAGAGCAGCAATTAAAAAATTGCTGCTCTTTACATATTATTATAAGAATTATTTCTTTTTATTTCTTTGCTGTTCCTGAGCTTTCTGCTGCTCCTGAGCTTTCTCCATCATCTCTCTCATTCTCTTCTGGAACTTACCTTCTGCTTTCGGTTTTTCCTTGTTAGACTGAATCTGAGCATGGATTTTCTTCTCATCCAGAATCACGTATTTAATCACCAGGATAATTAAGATGTTAATCGCATTCGACACGAAATAATACCAAGAAAGACCTGAAGCCGAAGTATTAAGGAAGAACAGGAATGTAATCGGGAAAATATACATTAGTACCTTCATATTTGGCATTCCTTCCTGTTGAGGCTGCTGCATATTTCCTGAGGTCATTACCGTATAGATCAAAATAACAATCGTACAAGCCAATGCAAAAATACTCAAGTGATCTCCAAGGAAAGGAACTTTAAACGGAAGCTTGATCAAGTCATCATAAGCCGTTAAATCTTTTGCAAACCAGAACCCCTGCCCTCTAAGGTCAATAAAGTTCGGGAAGAAACGGAATAATGCATAGAAAATAGGAATCTGAACCAATGCAGGCAAGCATCCCGCCATCTGATTCACTCCGGCCTTTCTGTAAACTTCCATTGTAGCCTGCTGTTTCTTCATTGGATCAGCATCCTTGAACTTCGCATTTACTTCATCAATTTCCGGACGGATTACCTTCATCATCGCACTCAGCTTATGCTGCTTATACATAATTGGCGAAAGAATCAGTTTTACAATGATGGTCATTACAAAAATCACCCAACCTGCAGATAATCCCCACGCAGCGATAATGCTATACAACCACATGAAGAAATAACGGTTCATTGCTCCGATAAACGACCAGCCTAAAGGAAGAATCTCATCGAAGTTTTTATCATAAGATTTAAGCAACGGTAAGTCCAATGGCATAAAATACCATGTAAAATCCTGATTCAGCTCACTTCCGGTCATCTGAACAAAACCTTCATAGTTGAATTTTTTCAGATATTCTCCTTCTTCAACATTTTCCTGGTTTCCTTTACTTTGAGTAAATCCATTTTTAGCTTCAATAACAGAAGAGAAAAACTGCTGCTTTATACCAATCCAGTTAAGGGTTTCTTTTTCCTCATCCATTGTCGTTCTTCCGTCATAATCGTAATCTTTATAATTATTGAAAGCATACGAAAATTCTGAGTGAGACTGCTCCTGAGCTCTACCTTTTTCTAAGTTTCTTACATTATAATCCCAGATAAAATCTGCTTTATTGTCAGAAGTAATTTTAGAAAGTCCCTGAGTTCTTACTTTAAAGTCTAAGGTATATTTTGGAAGTAACGTATAAATAAACTGAATTACAGCACCATTATAATCCGCAGTCAGCGTTACAGCATTTCCATTAACAGTAGGTGAGAAAACTAAATCTTTAGTATTAACGGTCTTCCCTGTTTTATCTTTAAACTGAAAACCGTAGTTTGAATTATTTTTAGTGATCAGATAAAGAGGCTGATCCGCATTGTCTGTTTTATGGTTGTAGGCTTTATATTTTAAAAGCTCTACTTTAGAAACCTGTCCTCCCAAGCTTGAAAATTCAAGTTTCAATTCATTATTTCCAAGACTTGCTGTCTGGATGGCGTTAGGAGTTACATTTGGATTGATATTGGTTGCCTGAGTTTGCTTTACGGCATTTTTTGCCTGTTCCGTTTTCTGCTCCTGAGCTTTCAGCTCCGCTTCCTTTGCTTGTTTGTTCTGGAAATAGAACATAAAGCCGAATAGAACAAGGCATAAAACCGCGAAACTAATCATCTGCTTCTTATCGATTCCGTTGTTTTGTTGCATTTTATTTTATATTAAAATTTTACGTTTAAAATGTACATACTGGTGTATGTAATTTGAGCTGACAAAAATACTGTTTTTTTATCAAAACTCTATGCTTTACGTTGTTACTATATAATAAACTCAAGCTGAGAATAATCAGCCTGAGTTTATGTATAGACGTTTATGATAAATATTTACCTTATTTCTTTTCGCAAGCCTTAATGAAAGCTCTGAACAAAGGATGCGGTGTTGCTACCGTACTCTTATATTCCGGGTGATACTGAACCCCTATATAGAACGGATGATCAGGAAGCTCAAGGGCTTCTACCAAGCCTGTCTCAGGGTTGGTCCCTGTAGCAAGGAAACCATTTTTTTCAAACTCCTGAAGATAATCACTGTTGAATTCATAACGGTGACGGTGTCTTTCAGAAATATTTTTGCTTCCGTAGATATCATATAATCTGGAACCGTTTTTCAAAGCACATTTCCATGCTCCAAGACGCATTGTACCACCTTTATCTACAACATTTTTCTGTTCTTCCATTAAAGAAATAACAGGATCCGGAGTAGCAGTGTCAAATTCCATAGAGTTCGCTTTTGTATGTCCTAAAACATTTCTGGCAAATTCAACTGTCATGATCTGCATCCCTAAACAGATTCCCAGCATTGGAATTTTATTTTCTCTTGCATATTTTGCCGTAAGCACTTTTCCTTCAATTCCTCTGTCTCCGAAACCTGGAGCTACAAGGATACCATTCACTCCTTTCAGAGTTTCTTTGATATTCTCTTCAGTGATGTCTCCACTGTATACCCATCTTACTTTTACTTCAGTTTCAAGGTCTGCACCAGCATGCTTGAAAGCTTCAGCAATTGAAATGTATGAATCCTGAAGGGAAACATATTTTCCAACCAAAGCAATTTCAACGGTTTTCTTAGGATTCTGGAATTTTTTAAGGAAACTCTTCCAGTCTTTAAGATCAGCATCTTTATCACTTTTCAGATCCAGCGCTTTCAAAACTACATCATCGAAGTTCTGCTTCTGAAGATACATTGGAACCTCATAGATCGTTTCAAGATCTTTACACTCGATTACATTGTCTAAAGGAACGTTACAGAACTGCGCCAGCTTTGCTCTCTGATCTTTAGGGATTTTATGTTCTGTTCTGCACACTAATACATCTGCCATGATTCCGCTTTCCATTAACTGACGAACGGAATGCTGGGATGGTTTTGTTTTTAATTCTCCACTTGATGCCAGGTAAGGCAGTAAAGTCAGGTGGATGACCATAGAATTACTTTCTCCCAATTCCCATTTAAGCTGACGAACAGTTTCAATGTATGGTAAAGACTCGATATCCCCCACAGTTCCACCGATCTCAGTAATGATGATATCGTAGTTCTGTTTTGAAAGGATCTTAATTCTACGTTTGATTTCGTTAGTAATATGAGGAATTACCTGAACTGTTTTTCCAAGGAAATCTCCTTTTCTTTCTTTTTCAATGACAGTCTGGTAAATTTTTCCTGTAGTAACGTTGTTGTTTTGGGATGTAGGAGCATCAAGGTAACGCTCGTAGTGGCCTAAATCCAGATCCGTCTCCGCACCATCTTCAGTCACATAACACTCTCCGTGTTCATAAGGATTCAAAGTTCCCGGGTCGATATTGATATAAGGATCTAATTTTTGGATCGTTACATTAAAGCCGCGTGATTTTAGTAGAAGTCCCAGAGAAGCAGAAACGATTCCCTTTCCCAAAGATGAAGTTACACCTCCTGTCACAAAGATGTACTTTGTATTCTTTTTACTCATTAGATTAGGTTTGTGCAAAGTTAGGGGAAAAAGAAATACAAAGCAATTATTTACATTTTGAAATATAAAAATACGGCTCAAATAACTATAAAACCTGAGTAAAAATTTAATTTAACAATAAAAAAAGTTTTCCGATCAAATGGAAAACCTTTTTTATTATGTATCGTTGGAAAATATTACTGCTTCACCAGTTCAAAGTAAGCTGCTACTTCAACATCTTTCGCGACTCCTGCCCCAGTCGGATCATATTTGATTCCATAATCCAGGCGGTTTACCGTAAACTTTGTCTGAATTCCCATTACTTCTTTTCCGTCTTTATTTTTCGTAACACCCCCGAATGTCACAGGTGCGCTGATTTCTTTTTCCACCCCTTTTATTGTCAGTTTTCCTTTAACGATATAATTGTTGTTTTTATCTTTTGTTACGGAAGAACTTTTAAATTCAATCAGAGGATGTTTGGCAACATCGAAAAAATCTTCGCTTATAAGATGTCTGTCTCTCATATCCACTCCGGTATTAACACTGGAAACACTGATAGCAAAGCTTAAATCGGCATTATCCAGATTAGCGCCGCCGGTGGCTGCTCTTCCGTCAAATTTATCGAATCTCCCCTGTACAAAGCTGATTCCCATATGTTTAATATTAAAATTAACCGAAGAATGCATCTGGTCTACCTGCCAGCTTCCCTGTGCAAAAGCAACAATACTTAAAAGCGTAAATACGAAAGATAAAAATACTTTTTTCATTGTAATAATATTTTACATTAATATTTTATTGAATGAAGCTAAGATATGAAAGATATTTCTACCTCAGCACATTAGTTTTTAATATAAATTCAAACAGATTATTCTGAAAGAAAATGCTTTTTTATAACTTCGCAGTATGGCAAAACTGAAAACAGCATACTTCTGTCAAAACTGTGGTACCCAGTACCCTCAATGGATGGGACAATGTAAAAACTGCGGAGAATGGAATACCTTAGTGGAAGAAGTGGTGGAAAAACCTTCCCATAAAACACCTCCTTTCTCAAAAACCAAACAACATGTGATTAATATTGTTGAAGTGGAAACGAGTGAGGAACCAAGAATAAAAACTCCTTCCGAAGAGCTGAACCGCGTATTGGGAGGCGGAATCGTTTTGGGTTCCGTTACCTTGATTGGCGGCGAGCCCGGCATCGGAAAATCTACCCTGCTGCTTCAGCTTGCTTTGAAAATGAAGAAAAAAATCTTCTATGTTTCGGGGGAAGAAAGTGCTTCCCAGATTAAAATGAGGGCAGACAGGCTTACAGATATTCAAAATCCGAACTGTTTCCTTTTTACCGAAACTTCACTGGAGAAAATTCTTCATGAGGCAAAAAAGCTGGAACCGGATTTTATGATCATTGATTCTATTCAGACATTGCAGTCCCAATTGATAGAAAGCTCTCCGGGAACCGTATCTCAAATCCGGGAATGCTCCAATGAGATCATCAAATATGCCAAAGAAAACAATATTCCGGTATTCCTTGTAGGCCACATTACCAAAGACGGACAAATTGCCGGGCCCAAGGTTCTGGAACATATGGTAGATGTTGTTCTGAATTTTGACGGAGACCGGAATCACCTGTTCAGGTTATTGAGAGCCAATAAAAACCGTTTCGGTTCTACTTCAGAAATCGGGATTTATGAAATGATCTCACAGGGATTAAAAGAGATTAAAAATCCTTCCGAAATTCTGATCACCAAGAAATTTGAAGAACTTTCAGGAAACTCCGTTGCAGTAACCCTGGAAGGAAACAGACCTATGCTTCTTGAAATACAGGCATTGGTAAGCACAGCCGTTTACGGTACCCCTCAAAGAAGCTCTACCGGTTTTGATTCAAAAAGGCTGAATATGCTTTTAGCTGTACTGGAAAAAAGAGCCGGATTCCAGTTGGGTGCTAAAGACGTTTTCCTGAATATTACCGGAGGGATCAAAACAGACGATCCGGCACTGGATCTGGCCGTCATTGCTTCTGTTCTTTCTTCCAATGAAGATATTGCGATTTCAGAACACTACTGCTTTGCCGGAGAAATCGGTTTAAGTGGGGAGATACGTCCGGTAGCCCAGATTGAGCAGAGAATTACTGAGGCGGAAAAACTGGGTTATGAAAAAATATTTGTTTCCAATCTGAATAAAATCCCGAAAAGAAAATTCGGAATTAAGATTGAAGAAGTGAGCAAGATTGAGGATTTTCATGAAAGACTTTTTTAGTGAACGGCCAATTTTGCTGCGCAAGTCTATGGTCAATTGGGTCCGGATAAAAATTCACAAGTGAAGCGGATTCACTATTCACTGGTATCAAACATTCACATTTAATTCATACCTTTAAGTTATGAATTATCTGGCACATTCCTTTCTTTCTTTTACCGACGGGCAGATCGTGGGGCAGTTTCTCGAAGATTTCATCCGCAACAAAGACCGTTTTTCTTTCCCGAAAGATATTCAGGATGGTATTACCTTACACAGGGCAATTGATACCTTTACGGATTCCCACCCTGCTATTCACGAAGCCAAAAAAGTTTTTGCTCCTTTGGTAAGATTGTATGCCGGTGCATTTGTGGATGTTTCTATGGATCATTTTGTAGCGGGAGACCTTTCCCTTAATTCACTGGCAGAATGGAAAGCTCATTCCCTCCATGTTTACAGTGTTTTGAATGCACATGAGCAATGGCTTCCTGAAAACTTTAAAAAGATGCTCATTAAAATGGAACAGGACGACTGGCTCTATAATTACCGTGAAGACTGGGGAATTAAATTCAGTATTCAGAATGTACTGAATAAAGCCAAATATCTGGATAAAGACATTCCCGTATTTGAAGCTTTCTTAAAAAATAAAGATCGTCTTCAGCAATGTTATGATGACTTTTTTCCTGATCTGCTTGCCCATACAAAAGGAATCAATACGTTGCTGCAACTGGAGAATTAAAACTGCTTATAAAGATAACGGTTGGGATAGGTAAGTTTTTCACTGTTCCTTTGTCCATTCACAATAATATGAACAATGTTGATCTGGTCATCAAAAAGGTTATACAGAAAACTTACTGCAGTTTCTACTTTTTTAGGAGTAGCTACCGGTTCAGATTCAAGATATACATTTACAGATTCCTGATCTTCTTCATAGCCGATATAATTTACTTTCAAGAATTTGTTATCAGCTTTTAATTTGAAATATTCTGAACAGTATTTTGGCAGGGCTTCATTCAGCCTGGCCTTATATTTTTCATCGTTAAAATGAAAAGCTCCGCCATATTTTTTACCTAATCCGTTTTCCATGTCGTCCAGAAAGAACCTTCCTGTCACTTCAAATGTTCTGGATTTTGAATTATAATTAATTTCCACAGAACCCACATGATAAGGATGCACATCATCACTTACAAAACTCTGAAATACGACTGTTAATAATAAAAGAAAACTCCAAAAAAACTTACCCGGCATGCACTTATTTTTACCGCAAATATAAAAAAAGCAACAGTTATAGAGACAGTTCCTTCAAAAGAAGGCATTATTCACTAATACCTGTCCTGTCTGTTTTTGAATGACAATCAAAACCGGAATCCGTTTTTTAATTCCTGTAAAAAGCGTAAAAAGCTGCAGTATCCCTCTATGAAGGTCCGATCCTCCTTATGAAATGTTTACTTTTGTAAAAAATTTTTAATCAAAATGCAGGATTTCCTTTTTTATTTAAACCTTGGATGGGAGCATATTATTTCTCTGGATGCTCTGGATCACCAGCTTTTTGTGCTGGCACTTATTGCTGTTTATTCTTACAGTGACTGGAAAAAAATCCTGATTCTTGTCACCGCATTTACGATCGGACATTCCATTACATTGGCTTTAAGTGTCCTGGATGTGTTCAGGGTTCCTTCAGACTGGGTTGAGTTTTTAATTCCCCTTACTATTGTTCTCACTTCTTTGGATAATATTATTATGAAAAATCAGAAACAGACCTTAATGCGGGCCAATTACTACCTCGCGCTTATCTTTGGTCTTGTTCATGGAATGGGATTTGCCAATACAGCAAGGGTGATGATCGCCAAAAGCCAGAGTATCGCTTTACCTCTGCTTGGCTTTAATATCGGATTGGAGCTTGGTCAAATTGTAATAGTATTTGCTATTTTGATGATCCTGTTCATTCTTCTCAATCTTTTTAAGGTGAACAAAAAAGACTGGATTCTGTTTGTCTCTTCCGGGGTGTTCGCTTTATCCTTAAAAATGACTTTGGAAAGGATTCCTTTTTAAAAGTTAAATATTTTCATTATTTCAACAGCTTATTGTTATCTTTGATCATTAATAAATCATTTTCGGTTATGAAACTAAAAGTTGCCATACTTTCACTTTCTGTATTTGCATATACAGGTTTCACCGCACAAAATATTCAGAATAACCCGGGCAGCAATCACGGTAATAAGTTTGAGCAGCTGGGAACTATTCTGCCAACACCCAACATTTACAGGACAGCTTCAGGAGCTCCCGGCCACGGATATTGGCAGAACAGGGCCGATTACAATATCAACGCTTATCTGGATGAGGATAAAAGAAATCTGAAAGGTTCAGAAACAGTGACCTATTACAACAATTCTCCGGATGATCTGGATTATATCTGGCTGCAGCTTGATGAAAACGAACATTCAAACATCAGAAATGCAGGGTATGATACATCATCTGTTCTTCGTCCTTCAACAACTGACCAGCAGCTTAAAGTAACAGAGCTTCCGGTTAAGGATAACGGCTATGGAGTCATTCTTGAAAAAGTAACGGATGCTTCAGGAAATCCTTTGAAATATACGGTGAATAAAACCATGATGCGTATTGACCTTCCTAAAGTTTTGAAAAAGGGAGAAAAATTGGTTTTCAAAGTAGACTGGAACTACAATATCTCCAACAGAATGAAAATGGGAGGCCGCGGCGGTTATGAAAATTTCCCTGAGGACGGCAACGACTTGTACACAATGGCACAATGGTATCCAAGAATGTGTGTGTACAGTGATTTCCAGGGCTGGCAGAACCATCAGTTTACCGGAAGAGGTGAATTTGCTTTGGTTTTCGGAGACTTTAAAGTTTCAATCAATGTACCTGCTGATCACATTGTTGGCGGAACAGGAGAATGTAAAAATTATGATCAGGTATTAACCTCTGATCAGCTTTCAAGATACAGAAAAGCTGAAAATGCTTCTGAACCAATTGAAATCGTAACATTGGACGAAGCTAAAAAAGCAGAGAAAAATCATTCCAAACAGAGAAAAACATGGTTTTTTGAAGCCAAGGATGTTCGTGATTTTGCATGGACTTCTTCCAGAAAGTTCGTATGGGACGGAATGCGCGTGACAATTCCTGAAAACAATAATAAGGTTATGGCTATGAGTTTCTATCCAAAGGAATCTTACGGTCTTTACAGGAAGTTTTCCACAAAAGCTGTTGCCCACACGATTAAGACCTATTCGGAATTTACCATTCCGTATCCGTATCCGGTGGCACAATCTGTAGAAGCTGCCAACGGGATGGAATATCCGATGATTTGTTTCAATTTCGGTAGAACTGAAAAAGACGGTACCTATTCCGAAGGAACCAAAAACGGAATGATCGGAGTAATCATCCACGAAGTGGGACACAACTTCTTCCCGATGATCATCAATTCTGATGAAAGACAATGGGCATGGATGGACGAAGGCCTGAATACCTTTACAGAATATCTTACAGAAGAAAAATGGGATAATAAATTCCCTTCCAAAAGAGGACCGGCATGGACTATTGTAGATTATATGAAACTACCGAAAGACCAGCTGGAACCTATCATGAGCAACTCTGAAAATATTGTTCAGTACGGCCCGAATGCATATTCAAAGCCAGCTACAGGATTAAATATTCTTCGTGAAACCATCATGGGAAGAGAGCTTTTTGATAAAGCATTTAAGACGTATGCCAAAAGATGGGCTTTCAAACATCCTGAACCTGCAGACCTTTTCCGTACCATGGAAGATGCCAGCGGTGAGGATCTCGACTGGTTCTGGAGAGGTTGGTTCTACGGGACAGATCCTGTAGATATTGCCATTGATAAAGTAACGGTAGCAGTTCCTGATCTTGAGACCAATCCAAAGGTTGCCGCTGAAGTAAAATACCAGGTTGAAAAGCCTTTGGTAAACAGTTTTGAAGACCTTTCAAAAATCAGAAATAGAGAAGACAAGAATATTAAATTCTATGTGGATACTGATAAAGAAGTCCAGGATTTCTATTACAAATATGACAGAGGTCAGGAAAAGGTAGATAATAATAAGGAATACACCATTAAAACAGAAGCGGGTCTTCCTTTAGATGCGAAGGATAAAGAGAAATTTAAAAATATTACTGGATACCAGATTGATTTTGTCAACAAAGGAGGCCTGGTAATGCCCATCATCCTTGAGTTTACTTTTGAGGACGGCTCTAAATTGTATGATAAATCTGCAGCACAGATCTGGAGGCTGAATGAGCAAAAAGTTTCCAAGACCTATTATTTTGATAAAAAAGTAAAATCAATTCAGCTTGACCCGATGAGAGAGACTGCTGATATTGATACGACCAACAACTTCTGGAGCAGCACCGGATCAGGTACTGAAAGTTCCAAATTCCAGCTCTTCAAACAAAAACAGGACGGAGCCCCTGTGAGAGGAGGTTCCACCGGAAAGGTCAATCCGATGCAGGCAGCAGGAAAGAGTTAAAAACCAACAGGTTGTAACTTTTAACAGATATAGCACTACTTATTATTAAAAAGATTATGAGAACCATTCTTTTCCTTTTAATACTAAGCAGTGCTAATTTTTTTGCCCAGAACCTGCTGAGTCCGAAAAAACCAGGGATTAATCCAAAGCTGATCAGAAATGAGACTTCTGAAGCTGTCTGGTATGCCGGGAATGCCGATACGAAAACAGAGATCGGAAGTATTATGACAGAAATCAAAAAGCTGAACAAATCGGATCTCCTGATCAGAACAACGGTAAAAATGAAACAGGCCCCGGATGCCAAGTGGACCGATTCTACCCTTGTAAAAATATCAGACTTCGAGCCCGTTTATCATTCTTCTTACAATGTAAACAGAGATATGGTCCTCAAATCCGGGAAAGATAAAGTCACCGGCTATTACCTGGATAAAAAATCCCAGAAAAAAGAGATCATTGAAATTCCTGCAACGGATTATTTTGACAGCAGCAGTTACGCAATGCTCATAAGATATCTTCCTTTAAAAGAAAATTATACTGCAGAAATTTCCATTTTTGACTATAACCCTAAATCTGAGAAAAAAGGCATGATGAAGGCTTACATTCTGGATACCCAAAAAACAGAATACAACGGAAAACCGGTCTGGATGGTAAAAACGAATGATGATATCAGTAACAGAACTGCTATCACAACATATTATATTGATACTATAACAAGGAAAATTGAAAAGCAGGATATGGATATGGCAGGAAGAAAAATGTCTTTGGAAACAATCCGGTAAATTACTGCAGATACCGACACGTTATTTCTGTCTATAACAACCTGATTTAAAAATATTTATATTTGATTTACCATCAGCACAAAATGTCAAAAGTCCTGATTGACAATAAATGTTCAGGATAAAAAAACAAAATATTACTTATGAAAAATGCCAAATTATTAAGCAGAGATGCTCAGAAGACAATCAATGGCGGACTTACTGCCAGACTCGTATGCTGCGAACGCGACGAAAACGGAAAATGTACTTTATGGATCGGAGCGGGACAAAATTGCCCTTAGTCCGTTATCTCATAACAATTAAAATAAAGCCGGAAATGTCCGGCTTTTCTATTTATATTCTCAATCTCTGGGATGTCGAATAAAAGCCATTAATAACTGATAATTAAAATTTTACCGCAAAAATTATCAGCAAAAAATATATCACATTACAAGGAAAAATAGTATCTTTGACTTACTTCTTTTTACATCAAGTGTCAAAATCCTGATTGACATTAAACGCTCAGGATGTACAAACCAAAATATTTTAACTATGAAAAATGCCAAATTATTAAGCAGAGATGCTCAGAAATCTATCAATGGCGGAGCAGCAGGACGTTTTTGCTGCGAGTACAATTACAAAGGACAATGTATTCTATGGATCGGTCCCGGGCAGTATTGTCCGTAATTCAGTCATCTGAAAACAATGTAAAGCCGGGAAATTTCCGGCTTTCTTTTTTAACTTAAAAATGCTTTGATATTCTTTTTATAAGTGCGCCCCAGCGGAAGCTCTTCTCCGTTTTTCAGAAAAACATGGCTGGAATTATAGGAACTGATATGACCTGACAATACAATATAAGACTTATGGATTCTGATAAACCCGAAATGCTGGAATTTCTCTTCAAAATTGGACATTCTCTCCAGAATCATATATTTTTTCAATGGCGTCATCAATACAATGTATTCCCCGAAACCCTGTATCCAGAGTATATCTTTAAGAAAAACTTTATTCATGACATAATTGGATTTGAACATAATATAATCTTCCTGCTGCTGGCTGCTGGCTGAACTTTTAAACTGAACAAAATCCCTTGCTTTATTAACCGCTTTTTTAAAAGTCTCAAAATCCACAGGCTTGATGAGATAATGAACAACATCCAGCTCAAATGCCTTCACTGCATATTTTGTTTCCAGGGTAAGGAAAATACACAGCGGCGGATCGGGAAGCTGCTGCAAAAGCTCTACCCCATTGATTCCCGGCATATTGATATCAAAAACAACCAGATCCACTGTGTTCGCTTTCAGGAAAGCCAGCGCCTCTTCCGGCTTCTGAAATGAAGCCAGCAGCTGAACATCTTCAAGCTGGGCGCAATATTGTTTTACAAGCTGTAATGCAGGATATTCATCATCTACATTAACGATAGTCAGATTAGCCATTTATAATAATGTTTAAGGCAATTTTATATTGATCACTGTATTTCGGTCCGGAATAAAATTCATACTGATCCGCATAAAACTTTTCCAATATATGAATAATTGCTTCATTACCCAGCCCGTGATAATCTGATTCAACCGGATTACTTCTATCTTTCCCGACAGAATTAATAATTTCAAAATACAGCTCAGAACGCTCAATTTTACAGAACAGTTTTATAAAACCATCAGGATCTTCTCCTATTGCAGAGTGTTTCAAAGCATTTTCAAATAAAGTAAGAAATACAGCAGAAGGAATTTCAACAATATCAAACTCTTCCTGATCTTCAATATCCATTACAATATCCAGCTGGTTATCATATTTAAGCTGGTATAAGGCTGCAAGTGCTTTCAGTGAAGAAAATTCCTGGGAAACCGTTACTTTTTCTTTTCCGCTGTCATAAATAATATACTTAAGAAGCCTGCTCAGCTGCAAAATGGAATCCGAAGTCTTCTCCGAACGGGTAAAACTGTTCGCATATATATTATTAAGGGTATTCAGCAAAAAGTGGGGGTTCAGCTTAGATTTCAGCAAATCAAGATAAAGCTGGTCTTTCTCTTCTCCAAGGCTGATTACATCCTGTTCTATTAGAAATTTGTCTTTGGTAATTCCCAGAAAAGACCCCACAAGAATGACAATGCCCTGCGAGATATAT
Source organism: Chryseobacterium amylolyticum (assembly GCF_051011775.1). Lineage (NCBI taxonomy): Bacteria > Pseudomonadati > Bacteroidota > Flavobacteriia > Flavobacteriales > Weeksellaceae > Chryseobacterium > Chryseobacterium amylolyticum. The sequence continues at coordinate 269,843 of NZ_JBPCHX010000002.1, read as the reverse complement.
ACATTATACAGAAAGCCTATATGATAGCCCTTTCCGCTGAAATCCATCTGGAAAACTGCAGGCTCCCACAGAATCCTGAAAAGGCTGGACACCAGAAAGCAGATCAAAGCATAGAGAATAAACTCGGGATATTTATTGGATAAATAAAACCGGGGAACCAGATAATAGTATACCAGATAATAAATTCCCACATTGAAAATGGTATTCAAAAAAATACTTATTACCAGCTGAGTTGAATCCAGGAAGTAGTTTTCGGTGAAATAAGTCATCAGAATGAAGATAAAAAGGAAAAAAATGTGCTGAAACCTCAGCAAAAATTTCCAACGGTACTCCATAAGGCTTTCCAGAATTTTACCACTAAATAAAATCCTGATAATCAATAATATAATAATAAAATTAATGATTAAAAACATAGCCCTTACCTTATTTTGAAACGCATCAAATATAAATATCTTTTTGCCTCAAAATGCAGTTTGTTGAGAAAAACTGTCATTGATTGAAAAATTCCAGCGCCACTCTTTCTAATAAATATATTTGAAAAAGTACAATATTAACCCAATATTATATGAAAATTAATATAAAATTAACCCTTATTTTATCATTATGCTTATTCAACAGACTTTATAGTCAGAGTAAAGATAATTATAATATGTGGTTTCAGTACCTGATGTCGGCAAAGATTACCGATAAAAGTACTTTAACAGCTCTTACCCAATACCGTTCCTTCGACCTGGCTTATGATACAAGACTTTTTCTGGTGAATGCCTATGTAGACTATGAAGTGGTGGAAAATATAAAGCCTGCTGCAGGGGCCATGTTTCTGATCCTTGAATCTTATAATGCCAACGATTCTAAAAAGATAAGATATGAAAAAAGACCTTTCCAACAGGTAACCGCTGATTATTACATCGGCAGAACGTCAATCTCCAACCGTCTTAGAGTAGAAGAACGTTTTATCAGTAATCCGGATGAATTCGAGGTAAGAATCAGATACCTGATCTCGGTCCGGATTCCTTTCAATAAAAAAGGAGAAAAAGAAAGACTCTACGGTATTCTTAAAAATGAAATAAGAATGAATGTTGATAAGCTAGAACCTTTCGACAGCAATCGTATTACCGCAGGTCTTGGAATAAAATTAGGAAAAAATTCTGCGTTGGAGCTTGCCTTTATCAATCAGCTGGAAACCCAGAAAACAAGTAATTACGGCTTCATAGGTTTCAGAAACAGTTTTGACTGGAGAAAAAAGAAACAACAATAACTTCATTAATATTTACATACAACTATGCTTACATTTCTTGGTTTTCTAATGATTTTCATCTTCATGATTCTCATCATGAACAAAAAGATGACTCCGCTTACAGCGTTGGTCATTGTTCCTGTGGCCATTGCTCTCATTGCGGGTTTTGGCCCACAACTCGGAGATATGATGAAAAACGGTGTCAAAGAAATAGCTCTGACCGGCGTTATGCTGATCTTTGCGATCCTATATTTCAGTTTAATGATAGATACGGGGCTTTTTGAACCTCTTGTCAATATAATTTTAAAAGCCGTTGGGGATAATCCCATTAAAACAACAATAGGAACCGCTGTTCTTACCGCATTGGTTTCATTGGATGGTGACGGCTCATCCACCTATTTAATTGTAGTGGCCGCAATGCTTCCGCTGTACAAAAAACAGGGCATGAATCCCCTGATTCTTACCTGCATCATTATGCTTGCCGGACAGATTATGAATATTCTTCCGTGGGGAGGCCCCACAGCAAGGGTAATGAGCTCCCTGAAGCTGGGACACACTGAAATCTTTGTTCCGATGATTCCAATTATGGCAATAGGCATCCTGTGGGTTATATTTGTTGCCTATATTTTAGGCAGAAAAGAAAAAATAAGAATTGCAAAGCATGGTAAATTTACAGGTTACAACAGCAATGATATTATTGGGGAAGCAGATCCTGCACTCCGCCGCCCGAAACTCATCCTGATCAATCTGGCCCTTACCATTACCCTTTTAGTGGTTATGATCCTGGATATTGTTCCATTGGGAATTGCCTTTATGATTGCTTTCTGTATTGCCTCCATCATCAATTATCCCAAATTGAAAGACCAGCAGAAAATAATTTCCAAACATGCAGGAAATGCATTATCCGTAGCGGGAATGATTTTCGGAGCCGGAATTTTCACGGGAATCCTTAACGGATCAGGTATTATGCAGGCGATGGGGAACAGTATGATAGAAATAGTTCCCAGGAGCTGGGGAGGTTATATGAATATCGTAACCGCTTTATTCAGTATTCCGTTTACTTTTTTTCTGTCCAATGATGCTTATTATTTCGGGATACTGCCTATTATTGTTGCTACCGGACATGAGTTGGGAATTGCACCTGAAATATTGGGAAGAGCAAGTCTTATCGGGCAGGGCTCGCATCTTCTCAGCCCATTGGTTCCGTCTACCTATCTGCTGGTATCACTGGCAGGTGTGGAATTTTCAGATCACTTAAAATATACATTGAAATGGGCCCTGGGATCATCCCTCATCATGTTGGTGAGTGCATTGATTCTTGGTATTATATAAGGTTATATCTTTGAATTTCGTAATCTTACCCTATAAAAAGTGAATGATGAAACCTAACAAGCAAAAAACATTTACAGACTCCTATTTAAGAAACCTTACGCTTTATGTGTTCACAGCGATTATCTGCGGGGCATTAACCGGCTATTATTTTCCGGAAGTCAGTAAGCATCTGGAAACGGTGAGCAGTTACTTCTTCATGCTTCTTGAGGTTTTGATCATTCCCGTTATTTTCATTGCGGTGATGTATGGGGTGAGCTATATTTTCAGTACCAGAAATGCTTTTAAAATTGTAAGCCAGATGGTACTGTATTTTTTGATCATTACTTCTGTCAGCATTGTATTGGGAATTGGTTCCGGGCTTCTTTTAAAGCCGGGTGCCAATACAGGAATTATTATTTCTTCCCATAAAGTACTTCCGGAGAGATTTTTAACAAAGACCACCAATCCTTTACATATCAGCAATTATGTGCTTTTTCTTTTAATATCAATATCTGCGGGAGTCCTGATTGGTTTTTCGAAGAAGAAGAATAACATTCTTAAAGCGATAGACGTGGGAAGAAATCTGTTTTTCAAGCTTATCAAATATGTTTACATTTTTCTTCCTGTCGTTATTTTCTGTAATATCGCTTACGGAATTTCAGTATACGGAATTAATACTTTGCTGCCGTTAAGTAAGATTGTTGCCACGGTATACCTTACCAGTGTATTTTTTATTTTCGGGATCTTAGGGGTTATAACGGCTTATTTTAAAATTAACCTCTGGGATTTTCTGATCAGCATCAAAGAAGAAATCATCCTGGTAGTAGCCACTTCCTCTTCAAAGACGGCATTCCCCATGATTTTTGATAAAATGGAATCACAGGGATATGACCGGAAAATTCTTCGTCTTATTATTCCGCTGGGATATAATTTTAATCTGGCAGGAGCCTGCATCTATCTTTCAATCTCTTGTATTTTCCTGGTCCAGCTGTATAATATTCCGCTTACGGTAAAAGATTATTTCTGGCTTTTTATCACCATTTCAATTGCCTCAAAAACAGCTTCGGGTGTTCCCGGGTCAGGCTTCCTTGCCCTGATATTCACCTTAAGCCGGTTCGGAAAAATTCCCACCACAGATCTTGCCCTTTTATACAGCATAGACCGCTTTATGAACGAGGCCAGATCTGTCACCAACTTCATAGGCATTACCGTTTCTGCCGCCATTATTTCAAAACTTAACCAAAATACTGTTTCTTTAAAAAATGATGTTTCCTGATTTCACCCACCTTTTCAATGACCTGTTACAAAACCCTGCAAAATCGATAGCCATTATCGGCAACCTTATCCTTATTGAAAGCCTCCTTTCCGTAGACAATGCAGCCGTACTGGCTACCATCGTCATGGATCTTCCCGAAAACCAAAGAAAAAAAGCTTTGAAATACGGAATCCTCGGAGCTTATGTGTTCCGCGGTCTGGCTCTTATTTTTGCTTCTGTACTGATTTCCGTATGGTGGCTGAAACCACTGGGAGGGCTTTACCTGATCTATATTTCTGTTGACTGGTTTATCAAAAAAATAAAAAACAGAAGTGATGATGAAAGTCCGGAAGAAACCCCAGACAAAGAATCCAGCTGGCTGTATAAAAATTCCATTGGACTGTTGGGGCAATTCTGGGCTACGGTGGCCATTGTAGAAGTGATGGATCTTGCTTTTTCCATAGATAACGTTTTTGCTGCAGTTGCTTTTTCAGATAATTTACTTCTGATTACAATAGGTGTTTTTATAGGAATTTTAGCCATGAGATTTATTGCACAGTGGTTTGTACGCCTTATGCAGGTATTCCCTTTCCTGGAAACTGCCGCTTTTATTGTGATTGCTGTTTTAGGAATTAAACTAAGCTTATCTCTGTATGAGCACTTCTACCCTGCCACGGCATTCGCGCAATTCTTAGGCAGCCATACCATGGAAGTTTTAGTTTCTGCCGTTACCGTTCTTTTGTTCGTAGTGCCTGTAGTAACCAGCTATCTTTTCGGAATTCCGGCCCGCAAAAAATAATTTTCTGCCAAATTTTCACATTCGGAAAATAAAAATCTGCCATTTCATCCATCGGCGTCTCATGGCATACATTTAGAGAATTTCAAGACAGAAATAATTAAAAAATTAAATATATTATGTCAGTAAACTTTAAACCATTGGCAGACAGAGTTCTGGTAGAGCCAATCGCAGCAGAAACTAAAACAGCTTCAGGTATTATTATCCCGGATACTGCAAAGGAAAAGCCGCAAGAAGGTACTGTAGTAGCAGTAGGTCCTGGTAAAAAAGACGAGCCTACAACGGTTCAGGTAGGTGACAAAGTACTTTATGGTAAATATTCAGGTTCTGAATTGAAGTTAGAAGGGAAAGATTACTTAATCGTAAGAGAAGCTGACTTATTGGGAATCATCGGTTAATTTGTAAAAAGTAAAATGTATTCATGTAAAATGATATTTTCAGAATACAAAATCATTAATACATTGTACAAAGTACATTAATACAATAAAAAATTATGGCAAAAGAAATAAAATTCGATATTGAATCAAGAGACGCTCTAAAGAGAGGGGTAGATGCATTGGCTAATGCAGTAAAAGTAACTTTAGGTCCTAAAGGGAGAAACGTAGTGATCGAAAAATCTTTCGGTGCTCCGCACGTAACTAAGGACGGTGTTTCTGTAGCAAAAGAAATCGAACTTGAAGATAAGGTAGAAAATATGGGAGCTCAGATGGTAAAAGAAGTAGCTTCCAAAACCAACGATATCGCAGGAGACGGTACTACTACCGCTACTGTACTGGCACAGGCTATCGTAAGAGAAGGTCTTAAGAACGTAGCGGCTGGTGCTAACCCTATGGATCTTAAAAGAGGGATTGACAAAGCGGTAACTGCTGTTGTTGAAAACCTTAAATCTCAATCTCAGGAGGTTGGAGATTCTTCAGAAAAAATCAAGCAGGTAGCTTCTATCTCTGCCAACAACGACGATACCATCGGTTCTTTAATCGCTGAAGCGTTCGGGAAAGTAGGTAAAGAAGGAGTAATCACTGTAGAGGAAGCTAAAGGTACTGATACAACAGTAGACGTTGTAGAAGGTATGCAGTTCGACAGAGGATACCAGTCACCTTACTTCGTGACGAATCCTGAGAAAATGCTAGCTGAACTTGAAAACCCATATATCCTTTTAGTAGAGAAGAAAATCTCTTCCATGAAAGAATTGTTACCGGTTCTTGAGCCAATTGCACAAGGTGGTAAGTCTTTATTGATCATCTCTGAAGAAGTTGAAGGAGAAGCTTTAGCTACTTTGGTGGTAAACAAACTAAGAGGTTCCCTTAAAATTGCTGCTGTAAAAGCTCCTGGATTCGGAGACAGAAGAAAAGCAATGTTAGAAGATATCGCAATCCTTACAGGTGGACAGGTGATCTCTGAAGAGCAAGGTTTCACAATGGAAAATATCTCTTTGGATATGCTTGGAACTGCTGAGAAAGTAACCATCGACAAAGACAATACAACAGTTGTAAACGGTGGTGGTGACGAAGCGAAAATCAAAGGAAGAGTAGCTCAGATCAAAGCTCAGATGGAAACTACAACTTCTGACTACGACAGAGAGAAACTTCAGGAAAGATTAGCTAAGTTAGCTGGTGGTGTTGCTGTACTTTACGTAGGAGCTGCTTCTGAAGTGGAAATGAAAGAGAAAAAAGACAGAGTAGATGATGCCCTACACGCTACAAGAGCGGCTGTAGAAGAAGGTATCGTTGCCGGTGGTGGTGTTGCTTTAGTAAGAGCAATTTCTTCACTTGACAATCTTTCAGGATCTAACGCTGATGAAACTACAGGGATCAAAATCGTGAAGAGAGCGATCGAGGAGCCATTAAGACAAATCGTTGCCAACGCAGGGGGTGAAGGTTCTGTAATCGTTGCTAAAGTAGCAGAAGGAAACGGAGACTTCGGATACAACGCGAAAACTGACGAGTACGTTCACATGCTTGAAGCAGGGATCATTGACCCGACTAAAGTAACAAGAGTTGCCCTTGAAAACGCAGCTTCTGTTTCCGGAATGCTTCTAACAACTGAATGTGTTATCACTGAAGTGAAGAGCGCTGAACCAGCTATGCCAATGGGTGGTGGAATGCCAGGAATGATGTAACAGCGTGTCGCTGAGACAATTTAATATACTAACCGTTCTGCTTTTGTGGAACGGTTTTTTGTTTCCAGTTGATTAATGATACTTTTAAAATTGCCTTATAAATGGATATATTTGTAAAGGCAATTACAGAAAATATGAAAAACAAATATTTACTTCATGGAAAACTAACCCTAAAATCAGGACATAAAGAGGAGCTTGCTGATATTTTAATACAAGCATCTCAACTTGTATCAACGGCAACAGGTTGTAAACTGTATGCAGTTAGTAATGACAAGGATGATGCAAATTCTGTTTATGTTACAGAAATCTGGGATAGCAAAGACGACCATGACAATTCTTTAAAAATTGAGGGCGTGAGAGAGCTTATCATGAAAGCAATGCCCATATTAGACGGACAGCCAACGAAAGGACAAGAACTGGAAATTGCAGGAGGTGCAGGAATATAAAAAACAAGTGTGAGTGTTATACTCATATAAAACTAACCATAACCATAGATAACGAAGAATTAATGCCAGAGAAATTTCCCACGATAAACAGCACACTTTCACCAAATACACTTGGAAAACTCATACAACAACAATATGGATTAAGCGACAAAACTGAATGCAGCATATTTCGACTTGCCATGAACCATTTATACATCGTTCACGACAGCGAAGTCAAATATGTTTTTAGAGTCTACACTTGTGATTGGCGGACAAAATCAGAAATTGAAGAAGAGCTAAGACTTTTACTTCACTTAAAAGAAAATAACCGGCAGGTTGCTTATCCAATAAAAGACAAATCAAACGAGTACATTCAGGAAATTGAAGCACCGGAAGGAAAAAGATTTGGCGTTTTGTTTTCATATGCCAAAGGAACAAAGACCGCAAAATTTTCATCTCAGACAAGTTTTCTCATCGGGCAGGCATTGGCCAAAGTTCATCAATCGACAGAAGGTTTTGAACTGGAAAGGATGTCTTACAATAGTGAGAACCTGCTTATAAAACCTGTTTCCAGAATAAAAGAATTCTTTCATAAAAACATCATCGAAATTGAATTTTTAGAAAAACTCTCTGCTTTTTTAACGCTGAAAATCCAAAATACCAACCTATCGAAAATGAGACATGGGAGTGTTCATCTTGACGTTTGGTTTGATAATTTACACATTGATAATGAAAAGGAAATCACATTTTTTGACTTTGATTTTTCCGGCAACGGGTATTTATGTTTTGACATTTCTTATTTTATGTTCCAGTTACTTGCCACTCATTTAAACGAAGAAGAATATCAGGAAAAGGCAGAAAGCTTTTTGAAAGGTTACGAAACAGTAACTGAGATCAGCAACGAAGAAAAGCAGTTTTTACCTTTCGCCTGTTTAGCCATTATGACCTATTACATCAGCGTACAATGCGACAGATTCAACTATTGGACGAATATTTTCCTTAACGAAGATCATTTAAAAAGAATGGTTGGAAATTTGAAACGCTGGATAGCATACAACAAAATTGAAATTGAATAACGGTCAGCAACCGAGGCAATTTAATATATTAACCGCTCTGCTTTTGTAGGGCGTTTTTTTGTTTCATAATTTTAAAATTACACAAAAGGGTAATTGATCGATATCTTTTAAATGAAATAACTTTTGATAATAAAAACAAAATCATGGAAAAGCAAAAACCATTTTTTAAGTTCCAATATATCACAAAGGAAAATTTACAGAAAGAAATCATTAGTTTTCTATTCGGTGTATTCTCTATAGCAACAGGTTTAATTTTAGGATTAAATACAGAACGTTGTACCCAAGAAAACAAAGAAAAAAATCAAGTCAACAAGCTTATAAATGCTATAAAATTAGAAGCCAAAATAAATGATTCAATCTTTCCGTTTTATAAAAGATATTCTCAAAGTGATACAGACAATATTAAAAGTGAATTCAATATTTCAATAGCAACTGAAACCAATAAGTCTGAAATCTGGATAAAAAGGGCAACCCCGGATCAAATGCTTCAACTGAATCAATATTTAGTTTTCGTAAATAAGGTGAATAACTTCAAAGAAGAAGATACTGAATTTAAGAAAGAAAAAATGAAAGGAAATACCCATTATCCTACGGAATACAGAAATAATTTTAAAAAAGCTTTTGACATGACATTAAACAATTGTCAAAGAAGCATTACCTCAATATTAGCATTAAAACAAGTTCAATAATATAAGCAAATATAAACTTATATGTTATCACTGAAGTAAAGAGCGCCGAACCAGCTATGCCAGTGGGTGGTAGAATGCCGGGAATAATGTAACACATGTCGCTGAGAAAATTTACATACTAATTGTTCTAATTTTGGTACAGTGGCTTTTGGAATATGGTTTACCGTAAAAAAAGAATATTAAAATAACTTACTTTAGCAATTATATAAATTACATACTATTTATTATATACGAACAAATTAATAATCTTTTAAAATCATATAATCATGAAAATCAAAAAAGTTAAATGGCGTAATCATTCTATTTTAGGAGACTTAGAGCTTGACTTCACAAATGACGCAGGAATACCTTTTAAAACAATACTTTTTGCGGGGGAAAATGGCACAGGTAAAACTTCTATCTTACAAACTTTAAGTACTTTTTTAAATATGGATAGCTTTGAACCATTTGATTATATTGAATATGTAATAGATAATCAAATTTATAAGGCAATTCCTCAAGAACAGGATAATCAACCTAATTGGTTTTTTGATATTATTAAGCCAGATAGTACACGTAAGTCAATTTTTTCAAGTAGTTCTAGTAATAGAAATTCAATACTAGAAGATCCTGAAGATCCTCGTCATTACGGATGTGTATTCTCAAAAGCCAGAGCTGACTATAAGACACAAAAGATAACACATACAACATCCAAAACCCTCGATAATGATAAATATGACATTGATAATGAAGATGACTTCACATCATTAAAACAATTGATAGTCGACATACAAAATCAAGATAATGAAAACTATGTTGAACAGAACAAGACACTTAATAACAATCCACTGCCTTGGCCAGAATTCTTTAAAATATCAAAAACATTTCGTTTTAAAAATGCATTTGACAACTTTTTCGATAACATTGAATACGAAAAGGTTACTGATCTTGAAAATGAAAAAACAATACTTTTTAAAAAAAATAATAATTCTATTTCAATTGATAATTTAAGTACAGGAGAAAAACAAATAGTATTTAGAGGCATATATCTACTGAAGAATAGTAACAACCTAAAAGGTTCAACAATTATGATTGATGAACCAGAACTGAGTATGCATCCTAAATGGCAACAAAATATTTTAAAATATTATAAAGATTTGTTTACAGATGCTGACACTCAAAAAGCACAGCTATTTCTGGCTTCTCATTCAGAACACGTTCTTAAAGATGCCTTATCAGATAAAGAAAATAATTTAGTCATTTTATTATGGAATGATAATGGAACAGTTAAAGCTAAACGTGTTGATGCTCCTGTTGTATTACCTAGCATTACGGCTGCAGAAACAAATTATTTAGCATTTGATATTGTGTCTACAGATTATCATATAGAATTATATGGCTTGCTTCAGGATAAAACTAATAACAATACTGTTAAGAGTTGTGATGATTTTATTAAAAATAGTGATGAGTATAATCCTGTTCTTCATTCTAAAATTTCAACACACAACACAACCACCTATGAAACTTTAAGTACGTTTATTAGAAATGCAATTCATCATCCTGATCCTGCTAGAACTTATACAGAGCGTGATTTAAGAATTTCCATTGAACTCCTAATTAAGCTTATAAATCAACTGCCCTGATAATACTAACATACTAACTCCACAAAGTCACCCAACTTTCCACCAATAAAACAAAATCCGAAGTCTCCCACTTCGGATTCTTTATATCCCACCATCTAAAATACCCCACTCCACCATTTCCTATCCCCTAACTTTTACTTATATTTGTTTCTATAACGTACACAAATATGCAAAACAAAAAAATACATCAGGGAAGAAATATCAAGCGTTTTCGGGAGATGTTGGGCATCAAGCAGGAGGCTTTGGCTTTTGATCTTGGTGAAGACTGGAACCAGAAGAAGATTTCGCTTCTGGAGCAGAAAGAAACTATAGAAGAGGATATTTTAGAAAGGATTTCCCAGATTCTGAAAGTTCCTGTGGAAGCTATTGAGAATATGGATGAGGAACAAGCAGTTAATATTATTGCTAATACATTTGATAATGGTTCTATACTTAATGGTATAAATCATAATCCTTCGTTTCATCCTATAGATAAGGTTTTGCAACTGCACGAAGAAAAAATTGCGTTGTACGAAAGAATGCTGAAAGAAAAAGATGAGATGATGGCCAGGCTGGAGCAGCTGATTCAGAAATAAATAAACAAAACTAATAACCAACCCTTCATGAAGCTCTATACTTTCATAGCAGTACTATTCTTGCTGTCCTTCAGCTGTGCAAAAAAAGACCAATACCGTGTAGGCCAGCAATGGAACTACAAAACCCGTCCTACGGAAAAAAACTCAATACTTACCATATTAAAGATTGAGGAATACCCCGAAATTGGAAAGGTGATTCATATTTCTGTCAGTGGGTTGAAGATGAAAAACCCTGCCAGCCCTAGCGGTTATGCAGAAAACCTCAGCCATCTTCCCCTATCAGAAGAAGCTTTAAACAAAAGTATAACCACCCTGAAAAGTGAGACCGGCAAAAAGCCGGATTCTCTTGAACTGGACGGATATTCTTACTGGAAAAAAGAATTCGATAAAGGAAATGCCGGGATATTTACCATTCCCGTTTCTGAGATCGTAAGTACAATGGAAAAATCTATTGTGGCAGGGGATTATACGAAATAAAATCCAACACTTCCCAATGCTTTTTTTTATACGATCATAACAATATATATTCTCATGAAATCAAGAATTCTCTTTATTCTTATTATTCTAATTTCTTATAGTTGCTCACTAAGTAAATATCATAACGTTCCTGTTCGAAATGAAATTGATCTTTCTTTTAAAAGCTTCAGTGAAATTAAAAAAGAAGAAATGGATAAAGCATCAAAAGATATTACTCTTGGATATTTTTGGGGAATTGGAGAAGATATTTATCCCGCTTTTCAAAAATATAAGTTTGAAATTCCCAGATCATATCAACGAAACGAAAATAACTTCATTCTTAAAGTAGATTATTTTTTCACCAAAGATGAGCAAATCAAGTTCAAGTCTTATGAATGGAATGAAAATGAAAAAATTGAAACTTCGAATGAAATGTTTAACGAAAAATTCCACGAAATAAAAAAATATATTACTGAAAATCTTGGAAAACCATCCCTTGAAATATATGAAGATTTAGAAAAATCTACAGAAGAAACGGTAAGGGATGATATAAAATGGCACAATAAAAATTTAAGTGCTTATTTATTTCGTTTCAGAGGAAAAGGTGGATTTGATCAAATACGTTTGGCAATTTATTGTGATTAAGAATATTGTTATGAACAGAAGAATATTAATAAAATAAAGCTATACATGAAAAAAAAATTACTATTAGGAATATTGTTCTCTGTTTCAATTTCTTTTCACATTAAAGCTCAGGATTTTCCACAAAAATTTGAAAAGGAATTTTGCATTTGTTTATCTGGTAAAACAAATTATACTGATGAAACATTTAAAACTTGTTCCTATGAAGTAATGTCAAAACTTCACAAAGATTTTGAAAACTTTCATAACAGCACAGCCAACAAAAACAGAGATGATTTTATGAAAGAATGTATGATCAGATTAATAAATAATTGTGATCCTTTCTATATTCATATGGCTGATTTAAAGAAAACAGGAATGGACAAGTTTAGAAATGATTACAAAGACATAAGTATCGATTCTCTAAAAAATAAATTTACTGAAACAAAGCTCTTATCTGATTATTGGGAAATAGCCAACTGGTATTTTGCCCATAATGAAAATGAACAGGCTGAAAGGATATATAAAGAAATTTTAAAAAATGAACCTGATCAAATAGAAGCTGCGTATATGTTAGGGGCACTTTATGATGAATGGGGAAAATACCAGGAAGCAAAAGTTTTATACGACAAAGTATATAAAATTACAGGAAATATACAGTATAAATTATATTCGGAAATGGATTTGAAAAGGATAAAATAATGATCACATGATTCAGAAATAAAATTGCTTATAAGTAGAAAAATTAGTTTGCTAACTCCCAAAGCCTTTCGACTTTGCATAAAAATCACCCCAAAGCCATCAGATTTCGGACAATAAAGTATCTCCAACCCCTTCAGTACCCCCTCCGGCCCCTTCCATAAGCCCCTATAGCCCCTTGACTAAGGAGGTATCTCCCCTTCGGAACGGCCTGTACCCCCTTATGCAACCCCCTATAACCACTTCACTAAGCCCCTTCGCCCCCTTCCATAAGTCCCTTCACTCCCTTGGATAAGGGGCTATACCCTCTTCATGCCCCCCTCTACCCCCTTAGGTAAGGGGGTAACTGTACCTGCAGAAATATAAGTGTGAATGAAATCAACCGTTTTTTTTAGAAAAAATAACCTGATGTTTGCCTGAATAAAGCACTTTTAAAAATTCTCTCCAACTTTTTCCTATCTTTAAACCACGAATATGCTATTAAAGACTGATCCGGAAAATAAGCCTGAATCACTGAAAGTATAAAACAGAACCCAACACTAAAACCCATACCATTGAAAACAAAATTATTATTCCTGTCATTTTTGAGTTCACTGCTGGCTCATGCGCAAACCCTTAATTTTAAAAGTCTCGCCAATATGTCGGTAGGCAGAGGAGCTGCAACCAGTGTCATTGTAGATGATAATATATACGTGATCAATGGATATCAGGAAAGCGGAGGCAATGCCAACTATATTGAAAAATACAATATTACTGATAACAAATGGAGTGTTCTCAATTCTATTCTAAGTCCTAAAAAATTTGCTAATTCGGAGACTTATGATCATAAAATTTATATTTTTAACGGTTGGGGAAACAGCCATCTTGAAATTGTAGACCTTGCAACCCTTAAAGTAACGAAGGGTGCTGTTAACCGCTCCTACACAGGAAATGCAGGTTCTGCCATCCATAACGGAAAAATATATGTGTTCGGCGGCAGCGGACTCAACGGCGCTGCAACCACTTCCTTTTCCAACAGGTTCCAATATTATGATATTGCTTCCAATACATGGCATCCATTACCGGATATGCCCACAGCCAGAGAAGCAAAGGGTAAGATTGTGAATGACAAGCTTTATGTCATTGGCGGTTTTAACGGTACTTCATCCCGCCTGATCAATATCTACGACATCAACACCAACCGGTGGACCGATCAGATTACGATGCCAGCCGGGATATCCGGACATTCATTAGCGGTATCCGGTGATAAGATTTTTATTGCAGGGGGCTATAACAATCAGACTTTTCTGGCCTATTTTGATACGGCAACCAATAAATTCCATCAGCTGTCATCCAATATGATCCCCAGAAGACACGCTGCAGCGGAAGTATATAATGATAAATTATACATCATCGGCGGAAGTACAACGTCTGTAACCAAATCAGCCATCAAAAGTACACAAGTAGCTGATATTTCTGAAAGCGCGCTCTCTTCCAATGCAGCCGGGGAAGACCGTGAAACTAAAACAAAAGTCTATACCAATGCATCCAGAGACGGTTTCATCATCAGCAATAAAAATAACAGCAATCAATTTGAATTTACCGTGTACTCTTTAGATGGAGAAGTGATCAACAGGGGCTTTGCCTATTATAACAGAAATATAGATTTATCCAAAGTACAAAGAGGAACTTATATTTTCAGTTTTAAAGATGAGAAAGGCATTTTGCAGAAGATTAAAATTGTAAGATGATAGTAAGCTTCAGACACACAATTCCGTCATAATAATCCGGAGACTAATTAATACCAGATACACCAGCATGCAAGACATGTTCTATGGAAGGTATTATTCGATAAATAAAACTTCAACATCAGAATTCTCCTCCTATATTTAAATTTATTCACAAAAGCTTTAGCCCGATAGTAATACATGAAAACTACAAATGGAAAATATTTTTAAAAACTACGAAAAAACGATAACCCGAAAACACAGTATTGGCTTCACTCCCAAATATAAAGAAGAATTCAGAACATTTGTCAACGAAGTACTTTTTATTGCCATTGCAGAAAAAACATTTGAAAAATTAGGCTGGGATATCGTTTATAAAGATGATCAAAGTATCGAAGCAAAATATAAAGATACAGGATGGATAAATGAGCGTTGGACGGAAATTATTACAGCAAATTATAAAAATGGCGGAGTCCTGGTAAAAAGCGAATCTTTAGGTAACGAAATATGGGACAATGGAAAAAACTCTAAGAGAGTTAAACTATTTATTTATGCTTATCAGGAAACCTTAAAAACATTCAATATGCAAGCGCTTAAGGATCTCGAAAAGGAAATAGAAAAGAAAAATAACTGGGATGACTATATAATCCCTGAAACACTACCCCAACCAACACCAGCAAAAATTCCTACTATCATACTACCAATTATTGGTGGTATATTTATTTCCCTGATTACTGGATTTCTGGTAGCGTGTCTTTCTATAAAAGGGCTATATTTTATTGGTCTTTTTGAGCTTCTTGTAGCAACAGCTCTTGTTTGTGTGATGAAATATTTAATTAAATTCTCTAATTATACTGATTTTAATAAACTGTTATATCTACTAGGCGGAATGATCGTGCTAACATATGCTTCAAATGAATATTTTCAGTATGAAATAATTTTAAACACGAATAATCTTGAGAGAATTGGATTTTGGAATTTCCTAAAAATAAGATTTTTACACGGCTTTACAGTTAATAAAATAAATTTAGGATGGATTGGATGGATCATTATATGGATTGTACAACTTGGGTTAACAGGTATTTTTGTTTACTTTAGGTTAGCCTCTGTACTTACGAAATATGTCATTGAAAGAGTACCGGCTGAAGTTGTTGATTTTGCATTTTATCATGCAGTTAAAGATAAGTCAGAGGAAGAGATCAGAGCAGAGCTTGCCAACAAAGGATGGTCACATGTACAATCTCAAAATGAAGTTTTTGAGGCCATTGGCGGCCATCAAAATGTAGTAACCCTGAATAGAATTAAATAAATCAGATCATATTCAACATTACTGCCATTATACAAATAGCATGAAAAATATAAATCCAATTGTGATTTTTCTAGCCCTGATGCTTCATTTAAATATCAGTGGACAAACCTTCAATATCACCGAACGCCAAATCCAAATCAATACGAACAATATTTTCAGACCCGCTTCAAAAGTTGAAATGATAACTTCGTTAAAGTTTAAAAATGATTATTATTCAATATTTGAAGAAACCCAAATGTATGACTTTGGCCATAAAAGAAAGTATCTGATAAAATATAACCTTCAGGGGGAGATACTATTCTCAGAAAAATTACCGGAAGAGCTTTCCAATAGCTATTATCTGGATTTGTTTGCACTGGACGATCATGTATATGTTCAGCTCAATAATAATACAAGATATGTACTTGATACAAAGAGTAATCAGTTTATAGAAACTACTAAAGGCGATGATCTGGTGTATAAAGATGACAATTATAAAGTTATGTATAAAAGTTTTGGAGAATGGGGACAGGCAACATGGTTTATCAACACAAAAGATAAGTCAGAATTTTTTGCAAGCTTAAATGGCAAGAATATTAATTTTTTAGCAGGAAAGTTTTACATCACCAATCTTTCTTCCATCTGGGAAATTTCCAATCCTAAAAAATTGACGCGATGTAAACCCAATCAATATTACGATTATATCAATAAAAAGGAATTTGGGATGTTTGATTCCTATGATTATAATAAGGGAGTTAATTCTGTTTATAAAGATTCTGTTCAATATGATCCTTATAGCAGAAAATCTATTGAGCAGTTAAATTACGCTTTTATGACTTCTTTCGTTGCCGACGATCAGCTATATCAGATTACTCAGCTAAAAGACAACACTGCCATTTCCAGAATTCATCAGAATAAGGTAGAAATTGTTCACAATTTCAAAGAAAAATATAGTTTTTTTTCATGGTATAATCAGTTCAGAAATACCCGTAATGATTATAAATTCCTGAGATTCAATAACGGTTATAACGCATTTGGCTTTTTTGAAACAGATCATCATAATATTGATATCACCAAAGTAAGTTACCAATACGATACTTTACAGTACATAAAGTCTGACAGTATTATCCGGTTAATTTCTGATATTTCCAATAAAAATAATATATCAAAAAAAGAAATCATTGAGTTTGAAAAAACAACTCTCGGATTAGACATTCAAAACAATAGAACCACCATCAATCACAATGGATATTACCCCCGTAAGTTTGAAAAAGTTGAGGTTGAAACCATAGATTTTATAAAATCAGAAAATGAATATATTACGCAAGATATTGAATATTTATTCACTAAAAATGATCAGGAATTAAAAGCTTTGTTTATTGATTGGAATAGAACAAAATTTTTTAATTCAGCTGGCAAAAATTATTTTCCTATCAGAAATGAAAATCAAACTCAAGTTGATAGAATCTTCAAAGAGAAATATGTAAAAATCAGAGAATACCTAAATAAAACAGGGAAACCTATTGTTGTAAAAATAAAACCGGACAAATCCGGGTATGACGCATGGATCATTAATGAGTGGCGTTTTAACTTATATAAAATTCCTCAAAAAAATATTAATGGTATAACCTTATTTATATCAAGACAAGAGGATTTCAACGAAAATGAATAAATGAAATATCCAGCTTTGTAATCAAGATAAACATGCTAAGTAAGGAGAACTTATTTGGTTAACAATTAAAATACCTTCTGACAATGAAAAAAATAATTTCATCCTTTTATGTTTTATATTCATTAACTCTACATTCACAGGAAAAGCCTAATTATCCTGAGCCTGAAAAAGGAATGAAAAGAGTTGATCTTAAACTTCCGAAAATTGAGAATGACAAAGATTACAAAGTTGAAATCAGATTCGGGATGGAAATTGAAGTTTCTGATTGTTCAGCAATTAGCGATTTTGGTTTTAATATAAAAAACTTAGAAGAAAAATATGCAATTCTACCTTATCGGTATCCTTTTTATACACTGCCCAAAGAAGTTCCTGTAGACATTATCTCCCTCAATAATAACGAATCTAACTGTGATAAAACCAAAAAAGTAAAAAAGAAGATTTTAAGTTCTCAAAAGATTTTCAGGGAATATAATGGGTATTATCCGATTCCGTTCTATATTCCCGAAAAATGGAGTGTAGAATATAGATTGTGGAAAGTAAATTCAGAATTTAAAAGTGTGGAACGCTAGAAGTTTTGTACAATAATTCATTAATAAAATAGAAGGTTAAAAACACAACAGAACTGTCAAAGTATACAATTTATTTTCTTAATCCAAATAATATTTAACCATGAAAAAATTATCTTACATTTCAATTTTCCTGTTTAGTTTACAATCATTTGCTCAGGCTGGACCACCTCCGGTAGCCTACCCAACTGAAGAAAATAAAATTTTAATCGATAAACTGATGGAGACCACCGAATTAAAAAGCTATATCTATAATTACTGCATTGACAGAATAAATCTCGCATCCAGATTAGAAAAATGGGATGAAAACAAGAAGCACGAAATCATAAAAGCATTCATCTCGAAAAAATGGACGATGCCGTCTATAACTCATTCAGCAGTTATACAAAGGAAGAGTTACAACTGCTCATCGATTCATTCAACAAATTATCAAAAAGAAAATCATATATATTTCCAATGCCTTCAATCTTACAGGTGAGAATGGAAGGGTTTTCTAAATCATTAATTAACGGAAACTATTTATATTTGAATGAAAAGAAGTAAAATATTTTACGTACATAAAATTGATGATACATCTCCGGATTGATAAAAATAAAGAGAAATGGGCCAGTGAAAGTATAAAACTTAGCCAGCCTGCAACACCGGAAGCTAGATTTGAAAACTAATAACCGTACTATGACTGCTCAGGAACTTGAATTATTATTAACAGACAGAGCCCGGACATCTGATCTCAGACAGAAAGCATTTGACACGCTTCACAAAATACTCTCCGAAGACCCTGACGAACTGATAGGAGGTTTCGCACCCGATGAAATTACCTTCCTGTTTGACGGATATCAATATCTGACTGAACAGAGATACAGCGAACCTATTATCAGAGCAAGAATAGGTATATATGTAGAAAACGACATGTATCTTGGAAATTCAGAACCCATCGGATATTATGATCTTGAAATGGATTTTGACGGCGAAATAGTGGATGACTGGTTTGTTATCGAAAAAGAAAAGTACCTGAAAGACATCGGAATCATATCCTATTTTCAGGGGATGAACAGAAAGATGCCTTCTCAATATCTTACCGGAAATCATGGCGAATATGAATTTGTTTCTTACATATCCTTAATCGGAACGCTATTCATCAGCAAAGAATTCGAAAGTTCCGGAGTATTCGTCAACAAAGCAAATACTTATCTGAAAACCGATGGCAAACCCTTACCTGATAAAGATTACTTAAAGGAATGCCGATATTTCCTGAAAATAATGAGCCGCTACCTGATAGAAAACAACCTGATCAGTGAAGAATTGAAACAAAGATTAGACTTGAAACGTGAAAAATAAAGTCTCCATTTTTTATCCCTCCAACTTTCCCTTATATTTGTTTCCACAACGGTCTGATCAATGATGAGGACATAAACCAAACAAAAAATATGACAACAAAAGAAGAATTCTGGGACAGGAAAAGAAAATTAAATGATGATTTTCTCGTAATGAGTTCCCTGTCAAATCCGGCCACCGAAGAACAGATTACAAGGTATGAAGAAAGTACAGGCTTTACATTCAGTGAAGATATTAAGGATTTCCTGACAACATTTGGCTCCTTGCTTTTTGAAGTTAAAGAAGAAATATGGAAACGGCCCGAAGAGTTTGATGTTCTTCCAGCCTGGAAATTCGGGTACGGCTTTTTTGTGTACGGGCTTTCGCAGGATGAAGAAATGCCTTCATGGATGGGGTTTGAAGAGAAACATGCCGAAGCTCTTGAATATAAAGAAAAGCCTCTTGGCCAGCTATTTTTCAAACGCAGCGGAAATCTGTACAGAGCCTATACAGACAACGGAATCATAAAAATTGAGTATGACAAATATGACGAGGAAGATTATGAAGTATTTGAAGGAAACATTTATGACTTTTTAATCAAAGAAATTGACAAATTAGAAGAAGATTATCAGGAATATATCAACGAAGGAAAGTCATGATCTGAATATGAAAAAAGCATTTGAATTTCTTACCCATTTAAAAGAAAATAACAACCGGGAATGGTTCGCTAAGAACAAATCTGAATATGATGCCATTGTAAAAGAAAATAAAGTTTTATTTACCCAGATCTATCATGAACTTCAGGAGCATGATCAGCTTAAAGGAATGCATATTTTCAGGATTTACAATGATGTCCGTTTTTCCAAAAACAAAACACCCTATAAAACCAATTTCGGAGTGGGATATTCCCGTTCGAAGCCTATGCTGAGAGGCGGATATTATATTCAGCTGGAGCCGGGAAACAGTTTTGTAGGAGGAGGCTTCTGGGGTCCGGAAGCCAAAGATTTACTCCGTATCCGTAAAGAATTTGAAATCAGCAGTACAGAAATTGAAAAAATTATTTCCGATACAACTTTCATCAAATATTTTGGAGAACTTAAAGGTGATGCTGTAAAAACAGCACCACGGGGTTTTGATAAAAATCATCCGGCTATAGACCTGATTAGAAAAAAACAATTCCTGGTAATGCGGGAATTTACTGATAAAGAAGTTTTATCAGATAATTTTCAGAAAGAAGCAGTACTTACCTTGCTTGCCATGCGTCCCTTTTTCGATTATATGAGTGATGTACTTACGACGGATCTGAATGGGGAACCTTTGTTTTAAAGTTGATGTATTCAACTAAATAATCTGTTTTTTATTCTATTCTACTTATTTGTTATTTAGCCAATCCTAAAAAACAAAACCATGAAATCCTACATTTTATTTTCTCTTCTTTTTATTTCCTGCATAGTAACCGGCCAGGGAAAAGAATACCCATCCATAAAAAAGGAGATTTTCCTGAAGGCATTTATATGACCCTGGAAGATGTTTTAAATAAAAAACCGTCTTCCACCGGAAATGTTTACGACTTACAAAAACCTCTTAATTGATGAAAAACTATACCATTATTTGCTTCTTTCTTTTTTCCTGCATGATATGGTCTCAGGAAATAATATATCCCCAATACACTTACAAAAAAAACGTAAACAGCATCAATACTATAAAAACAGATAACGTTTATTTCTTCTATTTTAAAGAAGTACAATACATTGGACCTCTTGTTAAAAATATTTCACTTGAGTATGTTGAAAATGATCGATACAGTAAATTACTGGATCATAACTATAGATATGAAAACTTTGATACTCTCAATGATGAACTTAAAAAACGAGAATATAAAGATCTCCGTATTTTTGTGGATACATCTCAAAAAACACCATTATCTAAAACTGATATTGATAGCACAAAAATATCATATGCAGACCGTCTTGCCAAAATAGACAGTTTAAATGCTGGTTTAAAGCTGTCAAAAGAAATCCCACTCATTATAAGGTACTACGACGGATTTCCTGTTACCATTTACAATATGGAGGAAAAGGAACGTTTAATCGGTTTTGGTAATAATATAATACTAGAACTTGAAGGCCTCGATAAAAATCACCAATGGAAAAAAATATACGGTTTCAGAAGATACACATGTGGAACAGGTATTAAGTTTTTCGTCTTAAAACCAAAAGAAATAGCAACCGTGTTTGAACCTCGCTTAAGCGGCAATTTTAAAACAAAATTCAGATACAGATTGGGAAATATTCTTTCGAATGAATTTGATGGAAGTATCAATGATAAATATTTCGAAAATAAAGATTAATTTATTCTTTTGTTAATTACATTTGCCATTATTTTTATTTGTTTTGTGGTTCTTGTATTTTCAGTAGCAAAACTGTATTATCCGGAAGAGAAAGATTATGATTCATTTGAAAAGGAAATGGATAGACAGCATGAATATGACGGGATTTTTCAATACACAGAAAAAGGGTTTTATATTAAGCAAAATAATAACTCTGAATTTATAAAATGGGATGAAATTATTTCAATATATTTTTTCAGTGTCCCAACTCCATTCAGTGATAGAAAACAATCCGGGCTTGAAATCATTACGGGTAATAAAAGCTATGAATTTGATCATAATGTAACACCGGGAATCGTAAAATTAGAAGATCAGCTTTCCTTGAATCTTCCAACCTGGGATATAGATTCTCCAATGGTCAGAATTAATAATTTCGGGCTTGAGAAAACAAAGTTATTTGAAAAAAAGTCGTTCTAATAAAATAAGAATTATAAACTGGATTACAGAAACCAAAGCCAGTGAAATTGTGGATAAAATAAAAAAAAGCTGGTGTTAGAATGAAAAAAACTGATCAGGTAAAGCATCGCATATGCATTTCAAAAATTAAAAGAAGGACCATCCAACCTTATGATGTCTTTCAATGGACGAAGTTTTATGAAGATAATCACACTTTTTTCAATGTATATTCTAATATTCCTATCCAATTAAACGAAGAAGAATTGCTGATCTGTTCTACCGTTATCGATTTCAACAATTACAGTATTCTTACGACTCAGAAATTGATCACATCAGAACATGGATGTATAGAATCCGGACTTATTATGCATGCCGAAAATGGACGGTATGGAAATTTTAAAGGACATGGAAATGAGAACTTCACCTTCGGAAAAATTATTCTGGAAAATGAAAAAACCTTAAAATATTTTATTGAAACTGGAAAAGCGTCAATGATCATGGTCTATGGTGTTAAGACTTTAATTCAAATTACATAAAGTCAGAACTGTTCTTCAACGAAAAATATTTTCTGCAATAGCATGTAACAATATCACACCTAAAAGTGTCTTATTATAAAAAGCTAAATGAAGTCTATTGTAACCTGCCTCGTTTTATTATTCTCTTCTGTTTCCCTTTTCTCACAGAAATCCCAAAACCTGGAACAGCTATTCTCAACGTACGAAAAAGCCGGTCTGTTCAGTGGTTCTGTTCTGATTGCTGAAAAAGGAAAAGTTATTTTTGAAAACAGCTATGGCTACAGGAATGCACCTAAGAAGGAGAAAAACACCAATAACAGCATTTACCGGGTTTTCTCCACCACCAAAATGTTCACGGCAGCTGTTATTTTTCAATTGGAAGAACAGGGAAAATTATCTCTGAACGACAAACTCTCCAAATATTATCCTGATTTTCCGAAGGGTGACAGCATTACTGTAGCGCATCTGCTTTCCCATACATCAGGAATTCAAAATCATACCAACTCTGAGGATACTGTAGATGAAGAAACATTTTTACAATTTATTTCTGCAAAACCTTTGAATTTTTCCCCGGGCAAAGACTGGGATTACTCCAATTCCGGATATTATATTCTGGGGTATATTATTAAGAAAGTTACAGGGCTGGATTATGATCAAGTCATAGAAAATAACATCCTGAAACCTTTGAAAATGAATCACAGTGGATTCAACTTTAATAATGTGACAGATAAAAATAAAGCATTGGGTTATGAATTTCTATCCGATAATAAATCTAATGAAGCATTACGTTTCAAAACTGACCATCCTTTTGCAGCAGGAGCCATGTATTCTACGGTGGAAGATCTTTTCAAGTTTAACGAAGCATTAAAGAATTATACCCTCCTGAAAAAGGAAACCACAGATAAAGCTTTTACGCCTTATCTCAAGGATCATTATGGATTAGGCTTCCAGATTTCGACTGTTTTTGACAAAAAACGGGTGGGTCATGATGGCGGCGGACCAGGTTACAGGAGCAGATATTACAGAATTCCGGAGGATGATATTTGTGTGATTGTCCTATCAAATTCAGAACTTTCACACACAGATTTTATCTTTCCTCTGGTAGAAAAAATACTGTACAATAAGCCTTATGATATTCCTGCTATTGCAAAAGTGAGCGCAGAGGACTTAAAAAAGCTGGATGGAGTTTATTCCACCGAAAATTCAAACTTTTACATCAGAAGTGCCGATGGAAAGCTGGTCTTTAAAGAAGGCAGCTATCCAAGAAATGCCTTGCTTCCAAAAAGCAGGACCTCATTTCAATTGGATGAAAAATTTTCCTGTACTTTTAGGCCGGATCAAAATGGAAAAATAGATACTGCTGTTATACATTTCTGGGACGGAACGGTAAAAACAGCCAAAAGAAACAGCAATACTCTTACATGGGGAATTATTGGAAATGCCACCCCCAACGGCTGGGACGGGAAAGATATTCCGCTGCAAACAGATCCTAAAAACCCGGATGTTTATTTTCTGAAAAATTATAAACTGAATAAGGGTAATCTGAAATTCAGGTTTAATAATGACTGGGGGTACAGCCTTGGACTGAATAATGATAATCAAAGTATTGCCTTTGATGCCTATGACTTCCCCATTTCGGAAGATGGAATTTATGATATTGTCCTCGACATGACCGATGCTGTAAAACCACGATACAGCATCAGGAAATCAAACCCATAAAATTGCCATTTGTAAGTAAAAAATACACATTTTCAAACCGTTCTGTTTTCAGAACGGTTTTTATTTTTAATATCCATTGTTATTTTTTATTATTTTTATCTCACACAAAATCAAACTACAAAATATATTTTATGCCTCATTTTATTATAGAATGTTCACAGGATATTCTCCGGCAGAGAACCCCCGATGAATTACTGGATGCCGTTTATGAAGCAGCTGATGCAACAGGTCTGTTTACTCCCAACGACATCAAAGTAAGGCTTCAGCCTTATCAGTATTACAGATTAGGTACAGGTAAGAAAGACTTTTTACACGTATTCGGTTATATCATGCAGGGCCGTACGACAGATCAAAAAGCTGACCTTTCCAGACAGATCACCAGCCGGCTTTCTGGATTGCTGCCTGAAATTTCCTTTCTTTCTGTCAACATCAGTGATTTTGAAAGAGCAACATACAGCAACAAAGCACTCCTCAATCCTGAAAATTCAGATCAGGACCGGCATTTCGGATTATAGCATCATTTCTCAAACCCAATAAATATAATATTATGAGCTTAAAAGCATTAGTCAGCAAAAGTGTACAGTACAACAACTGGGTGGTCAACAAATATATTGACTGGCTATCCACAAAGTCAGACGAACAGCTGAACCGGGAAACCATTTCAAGCTTTCCAACAATCTTAAAAACCCTGCATCATATCTGGCAAACCCAGGAATACTGGTGGAGCCACATTTCCGAAAATAATGATTTTGATTTTACCAAAACAGCAGAAGCTACCAGCAAAGAGGATGTTTTCAATGCTATAAAAAACAATTCACAAAAGCTGGTAGATTATGTGGAAAGCTTGACTGAAGAGGATCTTTCTAAAAATGTAAAGATAGAATCCCAATGGTTCCAATGTGACTTTTCCAAGTACGAATATATCCAGCATGCCATTCTTCACGGCACCTACCACAGAGGACAGATTGTAACAATGGGAAGAAATATCGGAATAACAGATGCCCCTATGACAGATTTTAACTTCTGGAATATTTATAAAGATAAGTAATAAAGAGTACAGTTTTGTGGATAAGTTGAAAACTAAATCTCATACCTTTGCAGGATTCCAGGTAAACAACTGGATACAAGTTACTTATATCACAAACATACAGTTATCCACATATTGAAATATCTGTGGATAACTTTTTATATGCCAATGTACCGCTGTGGATAAACTATGGATAAGTTTATCAGTCATTAAAAACAACCCCGATAACCTTCTATAATTCAATAAATTAAAAATAAAATTATTTTTTACAGAATTTTCAGCATAGAAAAGTCTGTGGATAAGTTATGTGAATAAGTTATCCACAGTTACATCTTCATATATTCATCTTTCAAATTCGAATAATGAACATTTATTCATAATTTATTATGCGTACTTTTTTATAAATTGCAGTAAAAACAAATCACCAAACAAAGAAATAAATACCACAAAGCAATTCTATTCAAGTAATTAAGGATATATTTACCAAAACAAACTACAGATGTGATAACGATTCTTGTTTATTATTCCCGATTAAATAAAATCTAAACAATCATTAACAGACATCTGCGCAAAAATAATTGTAACACTATGATGAAAAAGTTATCCACAAATGAAAACAGATTGAATAACTTAATAATCCCTCATTCAAATGACAACAACAGACATCAAAGAAAACATCATCCCTTATCTCGGGGAAACTGCACCGTACATTTCCATTCCTGAAAAAATTATTTATAACGGAAGCAGGATGGAAGCTGAAATTTCAGATTATGATTTCAGCAATGAAAATTTTTCAAAACTGATAAAGATATTATCTTCATTAGGTAGCTGTAACCTTTACAGACTTTTAAATACTTCATCCGGAGACCCGATTTATTTTATGGGTGAAAAGGTAAGGATAAGGCAACTTTCCTATAGAAAATCAGATTCCGCCTCCATCACCTGTGAGAGCTTCCTGGAATCCAAAAGAAAAGGTAAATCTTCACTCCTGATGAGAGATCATCACTCCGGGGAACCCCTCTACTCTTTCGAGCTCGATTATCATATTATAGCGAAAGATACGTTCAGACTTTTTTATAAAGACTATTTCAATGATGCTCCTGTGGAATATTATGATGAAAATCTTCCCGAAGGCAGGATTACCATAGAAGATGAACATACATTTAATGTTTTACTTAACCCTTTTACGCCTAACCAATGTAAAGGTCATTTTGAAAATTATCCTATCGTACCTTCTGTTTTTATCATGAACTGTACATTAAGGGAAATTCTTAATTTCATGGGAAATACCGGCACATATGAAATAGACAGCCTGGAAGGTTTTGCTACCAGGGCTATGCCGACAGGAATAGAATACAGAATTGAAATTTCTCACCAGCAGTTCTTAAAGAATCTTATTTTCTTCAAATGTGAAATAAAAGATCTCCTGGGAACACCTTATGCCATTATTATAGTCAACCTGAGATCAACTGATAAAAAATAAATTTCACAGCCCTGTATTTAAATGCAGGGCTGCTTTTACCATCTAAATCATTGAATTTCTAATAGCCTTTTCGTAAATTGGGCTAAAAATAAAGTACACCAATTACTCATTGAAATGGAAAAATATACAATCTCATCAGATGGCCGGAAAATTCATTATAAAGAATCAGGCAACGGAAATACAACTTTAATTTTTATCCACGGATGGCTCGGCAACACAGAGTGGTGGGCAGATCAGCAGCAATATTTTGCCAGCCGGTATCACATTGTACTAACAGACCTTGCAGGACACGGAAAATCTGATTCATCCAGAAAAGAATGGACGAGTGCCCGATATGCCGATGATATTAAAGCGGTTGCTGATGCTGTTCATTCGCAGGAAATAATTCTTGTGGGACATTCCATGTCCGGAGCCTATGTTCTGGAAGCTTCTTTACAGATTCCGGCGGTAAAAGCTATAATTCTGATAGATACATTGAAAAACCTGGACGAATCATTTACTGAGCAGCAAGCTGAAGAAGTGCTCTCTCAATACAGAAAGGACTTCAAATACACTGTGGAAAACTTTCTGCCGCAATTTTTATTTGCAGAAGGAACTCCACCCGCTGTAAAAGAAAGAGTACAGCGTGAATTCCTTCAAAACGATCCTGAACTGGCAATCAATGCTCTGTGGCCTTTATATAAAACAGACTTCAAAACAATTGCAAAACAGATTCAGGTACCCGTTATAGCTATTAATTCAGATGCTTCTCCTACCCATTTGGAAAACAACCGGAAATATCTGAAAAACTATGATTATGTAACCATTGAAGGCGTTGGCCATTATCCTATGCTGGAAAAGCCGGAAGAATTTAACAGGATACTTGATCAGGTCATAAAAAGATTAGACTAAAAAGCCATTAAACAATCAATATGCAGAATACCCGAATTTTCGCAATGCCTTTTGCAAGTGTTTATCCACATTACGTTCAAAAAGCAGAAAGGAAAGGACGCACTAAAGAAGAAGTTCATGAGATTATATTCTGGCTAACCGGATATAATGAAAAAGAGCTTCAGGAAATATTAGATCTGAAAACAGATCTGAAAACATTTTTCGAAAAAGCTCCTCAGATCAATCCGAATGTTTCACTGATCAAAGGTATCATTTGCGGATATCGTGTGGAGGAAATTGAAGATGAACTGATGAGAAATATCCGCTATATGGATAAACTGATTGATGAGCTGGCAAAAGGAAAGAAAATGGAGAAGATATTAAGAAATGCCTGAAAATAAATTCTAAATAACTTTAAAAACACTTCCTGTTACTAACCTTATAAAATCTGAAAATCTCTTTTCCAATTCAAAAAACTTCCCGAAATTAGCAGTCTGTGCGTTAAATACTATTCAATGAAATAAAAAATTTAAATTACAACATACAGCAAAACTTAGTATAAGTTTTCTTCGGGGCAGGGTGAAATTCCCTACCGGCGGTTACAGTCCGCGACTCCTTTCTTTTGAAGGGACTGATCTGGTGAAATTCCGGAACCGACAGTTAAAGTCTGGATGGGAGAAGAAAATGAGATGATCAGTAAGATTCCTTATGGGCTCTTATTGTATCGTATTTCATTTCCATGTACCGAAGACTATTTTAACTTTTAAAAGTAAAATAACATGGAAAAATTATTGGAACAATTCGGAGCAAACTCCAGAGAACGTGTAGAAAAAGCACTTGCAACGTTACAACAGGGAAAAGGTATTCTTTTAGTAGATGATGAAAACCGCGAAAACGAAGGCGATATCATCTTTCCCGCTTCCACAATTACAGAACAGGACATGGCACTTCTGATCCGCGAATGCAGCGGTATTGTCTGCTTATGTATTTCTGAGGAAAAAAGCCGCCACCTCAACCTCCGTCCGATGGTGGAAAACAACAATTCAAAAAATCAAACCGCATTCACAATTTCCATTGAAGCCAGAGAAGGCGTAGAGTCTGGTGTTTCAGCCAAAGACCGTGTCACTACGATCAGAACAGCTGTTGCCACTGATGCACAGGCAGAGCATATTGCAAGCCCTGGCCATGTTTTTCCCCTGATCGCCAGAAAAGGTGGTGTATTTGAAAGGCGTGGTCATACCGAAGGCAGTGTAGATCTTGTAAAAATGGCTAATCTGGGTGACGATGCCGTACTTTGTGAACTGACGAATGAAGATGGCTCTATGGCAAGACTTCCTGAAATTGTGGACTTTGCCAACAGAAAAGGGATGAGTGTCGTAACCATCGAAGATATTTATGCTTACCGCAAAATGATAATGAGCAATTAGACTTAACATTTAACGCACAGAGCCGCCTGTTGATATGATCAGCAGGCGGTTTTTTCAAAAATTCAATTAAAAACAAAATAAATTAACATTTGAATACTATTTTTTAATTATTTTTAACAAAAATTTCTGACTATGAAAAAATCTTTACTCCTTTTATTAGGAGCATCTGCCATGTTCTCTGCGCAGATCACGCTTACCAAAGCAGCCAATGACCCTATTGCCGGGAATGTTGTTAATTACAACCATGTAACCGGAACTGTAAACAACTCTGCAACAGGAGCCAACGTTACGTTCTCAAACCCAGGCCTTACAATGGGCATCTCGTCACAAACGACCTATTCGGTTCCTACTTCTACTGAGATAACAACTTTTCCAGGTTCTACTATTAAAATGATAGATGGGGCAACTACCGTTTATTATAAGGCATCTGCCACTAAGCTGGAAATCACGGGAATTGTAAACCCTCAGGCCACCTTAAACTTTAGTGTGGACAACGGTACCTATATCAGTTATCCGCTAACTTACGGACCCGCACAAAACGATACAGCCAAAGGAACCTTCTCTTCATCTTCCGCCAACGGATTGTTCAGCGGTACAATGACGGCCGTTGCTGATGCGTACGGAACCCTGATTATAGGAAATCAAACGTACAGCAACGTGCTTAGGGTAAAATATACACAAAACTTTAATCTGTATCCGACTTTTGATATTACTTATTCCAACCCTATCGGAACACTGACCAATACCGCTTATGCTTATTATGATGCTTCTCACAGATATGCACTGCTAAGTTCCACAAGCGGAAATATCAGCATTCCGTTGTTGAGCATCAACCAGACAGTAGCCACCGCATTGGCTTTGAATGAAACATTCCTGTCAACCAGCAATGCCGTAAAAAAAGAAAACTTAATGGTTTATCCTAATCCTGCTCAGGACTTTATCGGCTTCAAAGGAAATACGGATAATTATTCCAAAGCAAATATTTACAGCCTGGATGGAAAGCTGGTTAAAACATCAGATATAAAATCCGGAAACGTACAGATCTCAGACCTTCCGCCAGCGTCTTACTTCATTGAGATCAGCGGAAAAAATGCTGCAGACACAAAAAACACAAAATTCATCAAGAAATAAAAAAAGCAAAATCCCCGCTCCTACAAGTGAGCGGGGATTTTTTATTAAGATTCAAATTAGCCTCTAAAGGTGGCTGCAGGAGCAGTTTCATTATTAAGCTTTCTCTGCATCTCCGTTCTTTTCCTTTTGAAAAATCATAGCTGAGCCCCAGTATAAACATCGGTTTATTGTTCATCATCTGAGTATGAAGTCTATAATCAACCAGGCTCTCCGGTAAACTTTTTGTTTTATACCCGGAAGGCATTCCTATCCAGTACATCCCTATTGAAAATGTCCAGTTTTTATGTTTATAGCTCACAAAAATATGGTTCTGGCTTTCGTTTGTATTCAGGAAAGCCCCGCTAAGGCTGTACACCGGAATATTAACCTGATATTGTACAGAAAAAGATTTATACTCCGGAGAAACTACAAAATAATTTCCTAAATAATCATTTTTAATCAAAGCACCGGTACTTTCAGAAGTAGGCGCAATCACAGTTTTTACTACAAGCAGACTGTTTCCGGAAGGTTTAAAGCCAAAATATTTATTGTTAAAAGAATAGGTCAGGTTATTGGAAAATACCTGTTGAGATTTCAAGAAAGGATTTCCTCTCTGAACAACATTAGGTACCAATTGTACTACATTACTGCTCAAAGCGTTACTCCACGGACTCACCGGACTGTAACCGGATGTAAAACGAAGATTCTGATTGCTTTTAATGAAAAAAGTTTTTTACAGTACTGTTTGGTTTTTGCAGGCATCCTGGTATTCTCACAGGTAGGGGTTAATACTGTTAATCCCCAGGGTATGTTCCATGTAGACGGCGGAAAAGACAATCCGGTTCAGGGAAGCCCCACGGCAGCACAGCAGGCCAATGATTTTGTCATCAAATCAAAGGCAATGCAGGAATGTGTCTCCGGATTTTCATTCCCATCTGTTTCCTGAAATACAAGTGAATGACGAAGTATTGGTCTGTGAGGCCATCTTTATGAACCTTTTGAAAGAACGGCCGGAACAAATAGAGATCCTGCAGCAGCCAGCCCAAATCAGCACCACAGAGAAAGAGTTTTATGGATTCTGCTGAAAATTTATCAGTCAGGATTTTAATATGTAGTTTTTGGGCTAGGTGTCATGCATTTAAAATGACAGTGAGTACAATCAATTTTTACAATATTTTTTTTCTGTTATTATTGATTATTGAGATTTTTGCATACAAAGCTGTTTAAACTTTTTTAAAGAAAGCGTTTCCATAAAATCAGCATTCAGAGTTGCAAAAAAAAGAACTAAAATCTGGAACTCATAAGCAAAGATAAACCGGTAAGGTTTGAAACTTTGAATATAGCCCGGAGAACTCTACGTTATTTGGCCTTTTCTGTCTTGTTGCTCAGGAAAATAAAAGTTTAAACAAGTTTAATTTTAACAAATAATATTTTTGACTATGAAAAAAACAATACTCTTTTTATTAGGGGCTTCTGCCATGTTCTCTGCGCAGATTACGCTTACCAAAGCAGCCAACGATCCTGTTTCCGGAGATCTTGTTAACTACAACCTTGTAACCGGAACTGTAGACAACTCTGCAACCGGAGCTAATGTTACTTTTTCGAACGAAAGTCTTACAATGGGCGCTTCATCACAAACAACTTATTCTGTTCCTACTTCTACTGAACTTACTACATTTCCGGGTTCTACGATTAAAATAATGGATGGAACAAATACCATTTATTATAAGGCATCTGACACTAAGCTGGAAATTACAGGAATTGTAAGTCCACAGGCCACCTTAAACTTTAGTGCAGATAACGGAACTTATAATAATTATCCAACTTCTTTTGGAACCGCTCAAAATGACACCGCCAAAGGGACTTTCACCTCATCCGTAGCCAACGGGCTGTTCAGCGGTACAATGGCTACTCAGGCCGATGCATATGGAACTTTGATTATAGGCAGCCAGACCTACAGCAATGTTCTTAGAGTAAAGTATACCCAGAACTTTAATTTATATTTATCTTTTGATGTAATTTATTCCAACCCTATCGGAACAGTTACCAACACAGCATATGCTTATTATGATGCTTCTCACAGATATGCGCTGCTGATTTCCACAAGCGGAAATATCAGCATTCCGTTGTTGAGCATCAACCAGACAGCAGCCACCGCATTGGCTTTAAATGAAACATTCCTGTCAACCAGCAATGCCGTGAAAAAAGAAAATTTAATGGTTTATCCTAATCCTGCGCAGGATTTTATCGGCTTCAAAGGAAATACGGATAATTATTCCAAAGCAAATATTTACAGCCTGGACGGAAAGCTGGTTAAAACTTCAGATATAAAATCCGGAACCGTACAGATCTCAGACCTTCCGCCAGCGTCTTACTTCATTGAGATCAGCGGAAAAAATGCTGCAGGCACAAAAAAAACAAAATTCATCAAGAAATAACAAAAGCAAAATCCCCGTTCCTACAAGTGAGCGGGGATTTCTTATTAACATTCAAATTAGCATCTAAAAGGTGGCTGCAGGAGCCGTTTCATTATTAAGCTTTCTCTGCATCTCCGTTTTTTTCCCTTTTGAAAAATCATAGCTGAGCCCCAATACAAACATCGATTTATTATTCATAATCTGAGTATGAACTCTATAATCCACCAAGCTTTCGGGTAAACTTTTCGTTTTGTATTCCGAAGGCATTCCTATCCAGTACATTCCTGTGGAAAATGTCCAGTTTTTATGTTTATAACTGACAAAAATATTATTCTGGTTTTCGTTTGTATTCAGGAAAGCCCCGCTAAGGCTGTACACCGGAATATTAACCTGATATTGTACAGAAAAAGATTTATACTCCGAAGAAACTACAAAATAATTTCCCAAATAATCATTTTTAATCAAAGCACCGGTACTTGTCTTCACGGTTTCAGAAGTAGGTGTGATCACAGCTTTTACTACAAGCAGACTGTTTCCGAAAGGTTTATAAGATCCTGTAAGCTGTACGCCATACCGCTGTCCGTTTTTACCATTTTCATAAGTGAGTGCATAGCCTCCCAATACGTCATCTTGAACATAATACTGATTGATGATCCTGTTGGTATACCGGTAAAATAAACCTGCATTAAAGTCAAAATATTTATTGTTAAAAGAATAGGTCAGGTTATTGGAAAATACCTGTTGAGATTCCAAGAAAGGATTTCCTCTCTGAACAACATTGGGTGCCAATTGTACTACATTACTGCTCAAAGCATTACTCCACGGGCTCACCGGACTGTAACCTGATGTAAAACGAAGATTCTGATTGCTTTTAATCTGATACGCTAAAATAACCTTCGGAGTAAAAGTCCATTCATCAAAAGTATTCTCTGCACTTTTGTTGTGAATATTCGTAAGACCTGCACCGATACGATAGCTGAATTGATCAACTTTTCCAGAAAATTCTGTATAAAAATACTGCTCCAGATAATTAACGCTGTATTGGGAATAGCCGGCAAGGTTATTGAGGTCGTTGGAAATGGAAGACCTTGAAATACGGTATCCGGACGAAAGCTTTCCTGCTTTAAAATCATGGGTATGTGCCAGCTCCCCTACCAGACTTGTCTGCTTTGCTTTCAGCATCATATCATTATCATATACTGACAGACCTGAACCTACAATCCACTCGCCTGCTGTTTCGGAAGTATTGGTAGTATAGTGAGATCCCACTACATTAATGCTCAGCTCATCTTTTTCACCAATCTTTTTTGAATAGTAAAGATCCAGCCTGGGAATTACATAATCTGAACCATTATTTTTAAACATTGCATGCTCCTCTTTCAGGACATCTTCAGTAAATATACTCTGCCCTGTTCCTTTTGAAAACCTGCTGAAAATATCCATATTCAGCTTGGCCTGAAAAGCATAATCATCAGGAACCAGCCTGGTATACCGCACAGCGATATTCTGGAAAGTATAGCCGAAATGATCCGTCCTGTTTTCATCAGAACGGTAATGTTTACCGTTCAGCTGATAGTCATAGATACTGTTTACCCTTCTGTCATTATAATCCCTCAGATTCAGGGAATATTCCAGCCCGAAATTATTTTTTCCTTTTGTATAATCGGCATAGGCAGATCCATTCACAAAACCTGTATTCAAAGCTGTGGAAACATCAGCACCAAAAACATATCCCGTTTCCGTAGACCTTGTCAGAATATTAACTACAGTATCAGCTCGTGTTGCCCATCTTGCCGGTGGTATATCATAATATTCCACCTTTACTACTTCACTGGGTGCTACACTCCGGATCTGCGTATCCGTAGCTTCAATTCCATTGATAAGAAATAATGTCGTTCCTCCTTTTGTACTGGTAACCGTATTCGCTACAGGATCCAGCTGTAATTCCGGGAGGGTGCGAAGGAGATCTTTTGCATATCGGGCTTTTTCCAGAGCCTCCTTATCAAAAGTATAAACGGCTTTATCCGCAAACTGTTTTTTCCGCTGAGATTTTAAAATAACTTCCTGAATTTCTTTGGCAGCCGCTACATCAGCCGTATCACTTTTCTTCTCCTGAGAAAATATGAAAGTTCCGCAAAGGAAGAAAATGGTATATATAGTTTTTTTCATTCTGAAGATGAATTATACCATTAGGACAACCCATCTCCGATGTTTATTACATTTATAATTACAACTTATTAAAAAATATTCATAATTTCCATGTAAATTCTAATTATTATGTTAAATTCAGCCCGTTTTTTGCTGGTTATTTTTTTACACCGCAAAATGTAAAGTCATGAAAAAGTTATTCATATTAATTCCGTGCTTTCTGTTTCCTGTATTGGAGGCACAGGAGATTCAAAATGATTCGGCAGAAAAGATGAATATCATCAAAACCAATGTCACGGCCTATGCATTCAGAAATATCAATCTGTCTTATGAACGGGCCATTAACCAGTGGTTTTCTGTGAATATCGGCTTTGGAACTATGCCGGAAGGGAAAGTGCCTTTCATTAATGCCTTTCTGAAAGATGAAGATGAGAAAAGATTCCAGAATCTTAGAGTAAAAGCAACCAATTTCACCATTGAACCTAGATTTTATATCGGTAAAGGCTATGGGAAAGGGTTTTATTTTGCGCCTTATTACCGCTACTCCAGCGTCACCTCCAATACTTTTGATTTTTATTATGATTATAAGGGGCCGGGTGGGGTTACCTACCAGATTCCTATTAAAGGGCAGGGAGATACCAAAGGAAACAGCGGTGGGCTGATGGTTGGGGTACAGTTCTTTTTAACAAGAAGCCAGAATCTTGTGCTGGACTTCTGGATTGCAGGAGCTCACTATGGAAGTGGAAAGGGCGATTTTACCATGACCTCAGATTATGTACTGACGCCCGACATGCAGGCCCAATTAAAAAAAGAAATAGAAAACCTCGATATTCCATTCGTAAAATATACCGTGGAAACCAATGCCAATGGAGCCAGAATAAAAGTAGACGGTCCCTGGGCAGGTTTCAGAAGCGGACTCTCGATTGGATACAGATTTTAAATACACAATTTATAATAAACCGTTCTTTATCAGTACGGTTTATTTTTTTCTGAAATTTGTATCTTGGATCCCATTATAAAAACTTCCTGAAATTATACGATGAACTCAATCTCAATCACCACCGGCCAAAGAATCAAGGCGATCATAGGCGGATCTATCGGAAATCTTGTCGAATGGTATGACTGGTACGCGTATGCTGCCTTTGCCATCTATTTTTCGCATTCTTTTTTCCCGGATTCTGATCTTAATGCACAACTGATGAATACTGCGGGAATATTTGCTGTAGGTTTTCTCATGAGGCCAATAGGTGGATGGATGTTCGGGAGTATTGCAGATAAGATCGGAAGAAAAAAAGCGATGACGCTTTCCGTTTTGCTGATGTCTTTCGGATCATTACTGATAGCGCTTACTCCAACTTACGAATCTATAGGCATTCTGGCCCCTTTATTACTTTTACTTGCAAGGCTGCTTCAGGGCTTAAGTGTTGGTGGAGAATACGGAGTCTCCGCAACTTACCTCAGCGAAATGTCTACACAGGACAGAAGGGGATTTTATTCAAGTTTTCAATATGTCACTTTAATTGGCGGTCAGCTGATTGCTTTAGGAATTCAGCTTATTTTACAGAAATTGCTTCTGACCGAAATCCAACTGGAAGAATGGGGCTGGAGAATTCCTTTTGTGATCGGGGCCATGCTTTCTATTATCGCATTGTATCTTCGGGCTAATCTCCATGAAACCGAAGCTTTTGAGAATAAGAAAGATGTGAGTGAAAAGAAAAAAGGAACGGTAAAGGAGTTGCTGAAACACCCGAAAGCTTTGCTTACTGTTGTAGGTCTTACATTAGGAGGAACGCTGGCGTTTTATACCTACACAACATATATGCAGAAATTCCTGGTTAATACGGTTCATCTTACCAAGGAACAATCTACCCTGGTCTCCTTTATTTCATTATTTATATTTGCCTGTCTCCAACCTGTATTTGGAGGGCTTTCTGACAAAATCGGAAGAAGACCGCTCCTTTTAGGGTTTGGAATACTGGGAACTTTATGTACGGTTCCGCTTCTTACAGCCCTCAGCACTACCACTTCAATCTGGACTGCATTTTTCCTGATCATGGCTGCATTAATTATTGTAAGCGGCTACACTTCCATCAACGCAGTAGTAAAAGCCGAACTTTTCCCTTCTGAAATCCGGGCACTTGGCGTAGGCCTTCCTTATGCTATTACTGTGGCTGTATTTGGAGGAACTGCAGAATATATTGCACTTTGGTTTAAGAAAATTGGTTCTGAAGAATACTTTTACTGGTACATTACCGGATGTATTCTTTTTTCTCTGGTTGTTTATATCGGAATGAAGGATACTAAAAAAAACTCTACCCTGGATAAAGATTAAAGTTCAGAACTTTATAAAAAATTGCGCCGCAGGGAATCTGCGGCGCAATTTCTATTTTAATGATAGGCCTGTTTAAATTTTTCAATCATACTGTCCAGATTATGACGCTGGACATATATGCTTTTCACCTCCTGATACCTTGGCGATTTGTAGAAAACCTCGTGGAAATCCATACTTCCGTTTCCCACCTTTACTACTTTCTGTACTTCGATATTCAACTTTCTCAATTCGTCTTTGAAGACTTTAAATTCATCTTGGATACTACTGCTCATTAATATTTTTGGTTTTTAGTTAAAAATTCCACTTACCCCTTCAAATATTAGGGGTTGTCTCTCAAATTCTGAATAAAGTTAGTAAATTTATCAACACAAAATAACACTTTGTCAATATTTTATCATTTTTTTTACAAATAGTCAGTTAATAATATCCGATTGATACATATTTCGTATTTTTAACTTCATAAAAAATCGCAACAACATTATACAAACCATGATTATTAAAGCATTTTTATCATTATTCTTTTTAACACTTCTCACTTTTCTGAATGCTCAGAAAATGGAATTCAGAGCACCGGATTATGCAGTAATTCAAAAAAATATTGAAGATAAAAACTCGGAATTCTATTATCCGAAGCTTTTAAAAAGATTAAAACAGAATGATACGCTTCTTACAGGCAGCCAATATCGTCATCTTTATTTTGGTTATACCTTTCAAAAAGAATATCAGCCCTATAAGACCGGGAAGAAAGCTGAGGAAGTAGCCAAATATTACAGTGGAGAAGGTATTTCACAAAAAGACCTCTCAAAAGGAATCCAGCTGTTTTTGGGTGCTCTGGATGAAAATCCGCTGGATCTGCGTGCCATGAATTATCTCGCCTATCTGTATCATTTAAATAATGATGATGAAACTGCAAGAAAAATTGCAGGAAACTTCCATGGGCTATTAGGCGCTATTCTGACATCCGGTGATGGATTGACATGTGAAACAGGCTTTCATGTTATTTCCGTAACTGATGAATACGTACTTCTGAACAGGTTCCAGATGGAAACCCAATCACAAAGCCTGAAAGGAAAATGTGATTATCAGGAGTTTGAAAAAGGCAAATATAAAGTGCCGGGATTTTATTTTGACATCAGCAGATTCTATGGAAGAATATTAGATTAATAATTTTTATAAAATAAATTCCATATGGTTTTACCCTGAATATAAGGGTTTCGGAGAAGGAGAAATAATTTTTTTCATAAAAAATAAATTTTTGTGTAACATTTTTTAAAGTTTCGTCTCTAAAAGACAAATAAACCTTAAAACTTTAGAAATCATGAAAAAATTTACATTCCTTCTTATCATCATGTTATTTTTTTTAGCGGTGTGCAATATATTTGGACAGCAAACAGCATATCCGTTTGAAGTAAAGAAAACCGGAAAAGGTAACCAGTCATTAATTTTTATTCCAGGGTTTGCTTCTTCAGGAGATGTATGGAGCGAAACGACTGCAAAGTTTGAAAACAACTTCACTTGTTATACTTTAACGATGGCAGGATTTGCCGGAACAAAACCGCAGGCAGAGGCCAGCTTTAAAGATTGGGAAAAAGGAATTGCAGCTTATATCAGAGATCATAAAATTGACAAGCCTATCCTTATCGGGCACAGTATGGGAGGGGGGCTTGCCTTAGCTATCGCAGCCGATTATCCGGAACTTGCAGGTAAAATCATTATTATTGATACTCTTCCGTGCCTGGCAGCAATGTCTGATCCCAATTTCAGTGTAAAAGAGAATAATGACTGTTCATCCACCATTACTCAATTAACTGCTATGAATGATGAGCAGTTCCGAAAAATGCAGGCTCAGGCAATCCCACGTCTTCTGGCAGATACTTCTATGCAGGAAACTGTAATCGGCTGGAGCATGAAGTCGGACCGAAAAACATTTGCTAAAATGTACTGCGACTTTTCCAATACCGATCTCAGAGAGAAAATAAAAAACATACAATGTCCTTCTCTTATTCTTCTGGAATCGTTTTTTGTTAACCTTAAACCAACGATTGAAAGCCAGTACAGGAATTTAAAAAATGCCAATATGCAGTATGCTTCAAAAGGATTGCACTTCATCATGTATGATGACAAGGATTGGTATTTTAACCAGCTTACTAACTTTTTATCTTCGAAATAATGATTTTTGAAGAGATATACGAACTCTACTGGCAAAGGATATTCCGTTTATGCATGGGATATGTGAACGACACCGAACTTGCCCAGGATCTTGCCCAGGAAACCTTTATCATTGTATGGCAGCAGCTTCCTAAATTCAGGAATGAATCCAGCGTAGGAACATGGATTTTCAGAATTGCTTCCAATAACTGTCTCCGGCAGATTGAAAAGGAAAAGAAATTTGCCAAAGCAGATTTACCGGTTAATCTGGAAGAGAAAAAGCAGGAATCCATGGAACCCCAGATCCAGATGCTCTACCAGTATATTTCTGAGCTGCCGGAAACAGACAGGATCATCATTTCATTGGAACTGGAAGAGGTAAAACAGGCTGAAATAGCCCATATTGTAGGACTTTCAGAATCCAATATCCGGGTAAAGATTCACAGAATAAAAGAAAAATTAACGCAAAAGTTTAAAGAAAATGGATTCTAATATAGATTTTAAAAATATATGGAAGCAGCAGACTTCCAACAAACCCAATATGGAAGAGCTTCTCGGTAAACTGAAAAAATTCAGAAATCAGAATCTGCGCAGACTGATCTTTGCTAATATTGGATTAATTGCTACTTCTTTATTGATTCTTTTCATCTGGTACCGTTACCAGCCTGAAATGATCACTACAAAAATCGGAATTGTACTTGTAGTTTTGGGAATGGTTATTTTCTTACTTGCCTACAACAAAATGTTTATGGTTTTCTACAAAATTGATCAGACCCAGTCAAATAACGAATATCTGCAAAGTTTATATGTGGTAAAAAATAAGCAGAAGTTTATGCAGACCACCATACTCAACCTCTATTTCATGATGCTGTTTCTCGGAATATGCTTTTATATGTATGAATACACTTCAAGAATGACTCTTGGTTCAGCAATTCTGACCTATGCTGTAACCTCGGCCTGGATTGCTTTCAACTGGTTTTATCTGAGACCGCGAACCATAAAAAAACAGCAGGGGAAAATTGACGAATTAATTAATAAATTTGAAGAGATCAATAATCAATTAAAAGAATCATGATATCTTCCGACAACAAAAACCACTGGGAAAACGTATATGAAACCAAAAACCCGGACCAGGTAAGCTGGACCCAGAAAAAACCTCAGACGTCGCTTGACTTTATTACATCTTCAGGATTGGGAAAAGATGCCGGCATCATTGATATCGGAGGTGGAGACAGCAACCTGGTGGATTTTCTTCTTGAGGAAGGCTACGAAAACATTACGGTACTTGATATCTCAGCCAAAGCTTTGGAAAAAGCGCAGGAAAGATTGGGAGATGCAGCCGGCAAAGTAAAATGGATTGCGGCAGACATTACTGCTTTTGAACCTACGGAAACGTATGACATCTGGCATGACAGGGCCGCCTTTCATTTCCTTACAACACCGGAGCAGGTTTCAAAATATATTGATATTGCAGAAAAGCATGTAAACAATTTTATGATTATCGGAACTTTTTCTAAAAACGGTCCCACCAAATGCAGCGGACTGGATATTCAGCAGTATGATGATGAATCATTAACTGAAAAATTTGGAGTTGGTTTTACAAAGGTAAAGTGTATTACAGAAGATCATATTACTCCTTTTGAGACCATTCAGAATTTTGTTTTCTGCAGTTTTAAAAAGCTTTGATAGGTACAAGCGGATATTTTAAACAAAAAAACTGTATAAATTACAAGCCACAAAAGGTTAGACCAAAAAAAGAGAATCATAATGACTCTCTTTTTGTTTATTTATAATTCCTTTGGGCTATGATTCTTTTTCTTCCTCCATTTCCACTTCATGACGAAGCTGGGCTTTGTAAAGTGTAGCATAGTATCCGTTCTTATCCAGAAGCTCAAGATGCTTTCCTTCTTCTACGATTTTACCATGCTCCATCACAATGATCTTATCTGCTTTTTCAATAGTGGAAAGTCTGTGGGCAATAATAATGGAAGTCCTGTTTTTGGTAATTTTTTCTGTTGCTCTCTGGATCAGCTTTTCACTTTCATGATCAATAGAAGAGGTTGCCTCATCCAGAATTAAAATTTTCGGATCTGATAAATAAGCTCTCAGGAAAGATAACAGCTGTCTCTGCCCTAAAGAAATGGATGAGCCTCTTTCGCTCACTACATAATCATATCCGCCGGGAAGCTGCTCAATAAACTGATCGACTTCAATTTCTCTCGCTCCTGCTTTTATTTTATCCAGTGTTATAGTGTCATCACCGAAGGCAAGATTTTCAAAAATACTTCCATGAAAAAGGAATACATCCTGCAGCACAACTCCGATATGACTTCTCAGATTATATAACTCATAATCTTTTAAGTTTACATCATCAATCAGAATATTTCCGGAATTGATGTCATACAGCCTTGTGATTAAACTGATAATGGTAGATTTTCCGGCTCCTGTTGCTCCGACAATGGCTACGGT
Organism: Chryseobacterium amylolyticum; assembly: GCF_051011775.1. Taxonomy (NCBI): domain Bacteria; kingdom Pseudomonadati; phylum Bacteroidota; class Flavobacteriia; order Flavobacteriales; family Weeksellaceae; genus Chryseobacterium; species Chryseobacterium amylolyticum. The sequence continues at coordinate 227,966 of NZ_JBPCHX010000002.1, read as the reverse complement.
TTCTCCCGGATTTACCTTGAAATCAATCCCTTTCAGTACTTCCTGTTTTTCATCATAAGCGAAATGTACTTTCTGGAATTCAATTTTTCCGGCAAAATGATCTTTCTTCACTGTTCCGTTATTCGGCATTGAATTTTCTTCATCCATCAATCCCAGCACTCTTTCTGCACCTACGATTCCCCGCTGGATATTATTAAAACGGTCTGCAATCTGCCTCAAGGGGCGGATCAGCATGGAAATATACTGGATAAATGCAATCACCACCCCGGCACTGATGGTAATATACCCCCCATAGAAAAGGATAAATCCTATAAATAATGATGAAATAAGTTCTACTACCGGAAAGAAAAGAGAGAAAATAAATACGGTTCTCAGCAATGCCCCTTTCAGGGTAATATTGATATCATCAAATTTCTTAAACTCAGCTTCCTGTCTGTTGAACACCTGGATAATCGGCATTCCGGCAAGCCTTTCCTGTACAAAAGAGTTCTGGTTGGCGGTCCAGTTTCTCTCATCCCCGAATGCTTTCTTCAGTCTTTTCTGGAAGAACCTCGTAATGACTACCATCAAAGGTAAAATAGCCAGTGTAATATAACTCAGGTGAACATTGGTACTGAACATCATGACCAATACAAACAGAATTCTCAGGATATCCCCGAATACCATCAGGAAACCATCTGTATATACTGTTGCAATGGTTTCCACATCTCCTACAGCACGTGTTACCAGCTGCCCGATCGGAGTTTTATCAAAAAATGAAGTCTTGAAATAAATCAGCTTAGCATACAAACGCTCTCTGATATCCCTGATCACATTCTGCGAAATAAAATTTGAAAAATAAACCAGGAAAAAATTTAAAATCGTTTCAGCAAATACCAATCCTACAAGGATATAGATATGTTTCATCATCAAAGCCTTATCATGAAGCTTTGTTATGTCATTATCCACCACCTGCATGGTAAGATAAGGCCTGTAAGTGGAAACTATCGAAAGGAATATGGAAATGATAAGGGTAAGGATAAACCAAGAACGAAATTTCATTCCGATAAAGAACAGCCTTTTTATAATTCCCCAGGTATCTTGTTTTTTCATTGTACGAATCGAAAGAAAGAATTAAAATAAAAATTCTATGCAAAAATAAGACTTTATACCCGGACTGCCTTTACAACTTTTGCAAATCGTCATAGAAAGTTTCAGATACCTGTCATTTACAAAATGAATATATTAAACATTCTTTTGCTTCCACTTCAGTTTATATTCTTTGTCAATTCCAGTCCTGATTATTTATACCGACCCATTTTAAAGAATAAACTTAACTTCCAGTCAATGAGAGATGCTCAGATCTTATTCAGAAGTCTTCCCTATTTCTTCAATTTCCACTATTGGTTTTACAGATCTTTCTTTGATAAATTTATTTTCAAGGAATTTATAAACTCCCCAAACGGCAACAATAGAGATCAACCAGCCAACGATATTCACTGCGGAAAATCCTGTATAATTTACATTTTCTGCGGTTTCAGGATCTGTAATGCCCAGATACATCCCGTAGGCGAAACCTAACAAGAGCTGGGTTCCTAAATAAATACCGATAGCCAGAACACCATACTGCCATTTTGTTTTTCCAAACCTTTCTGCTAATTGTGCATAATACCGGTAAGCACCGATAAGAATAAAAATTGATAACATGATTATTTGTTTTTTTGTTTAATTTAAAATTCATAGCCTACATCCACCAGATACAACCCGTGTCCCGGAGCTGAAGTTCCTGCAGCGTTACGGTTTTTATCTTCAATTACTTTACGGAGATCCTCAGGCTTCAGTTTTCCGGTTCCTATTTCTACCATTGTTCCGACAATAGCACGAACCATATTTCTCAGAAAACGATTGGCAGAAACTGTGAATTTAAGTTCAGTTCCGTTCTGCTCCCATTCTGCTTTGTAGATTTTACAGATATTGGTTTTGTTGTCTGTTTTTAACTTTGCAAAACTGGTAAAATCTTCATATTCAAAAAGAATTTTGCAGGCATCGTTCATCGCATCAACATCCAGAGATCTTTTCCAGTGCTGCCAGGCAGATTCCTGAGTGAACGGATTTTTTTCCAGGGAGATATAATATTCGTAGGTTCTGTATGTCGCATCAAAGCGGGCATGAAAATCATCTTTTACAGGAAAAATCCTTTTGATGGAAATATCAGGCGGAAGAAAACTGTTCAGCCTTCGGGGAAGCTGATCATCCAACTCTTTTTCCGTATCAAAATGGGCAAATATTTTTTTGGCATGAACTCCCGTATCTGTTCTTCCTGCTCCCGTAGTTTTAATCTCTTCGCGCAAAATTGTAGACAGCGCCTTTTCCAGTTCTTCCTGTACAGAAATAGCATCCGGCTGTATCTGATAGCCGAAATAATTCTTTCCGTTGTAAGAAAATTCAATAAAGTATCTCAATGTATTGTAATAACTCCACAAAAATACTTTAATTTAACGAAATATTTGTTGAAAAGTCTTTGAGAATATTACATCAATGCTTATGAAAATTCCTATTTTTGCAAACGTATGAAAAGATGGTACCTTTATCCTTTTTCCCTTGGTTATCATTTGGTAACGGGTATCCGAAACACAATGTATGATCTGGGAATTTTTAAGTCGACAAAATTCAAGACTCCGATAATCAATGTCGGGAACCTTTCTGTGGGCGGAAGCGGGAAATCCCCCATGGTGATGTATCTCGCCCAGTTCTTATCCAAACATTACAGAACCGGTGTTCTTTCACGAGGCTACGGAAGACTGACCAAAGGCTACGAAGTAACCAATTATGAAAGTAATTACAAAATGGTGGGTGATGAAGCGATGCAGCTTTTTGAGCGTTTTAAAAACCGCTTTGTCATTGCGGTTTCCGAAGACCGGGTGCCGGGTGCCAAAAAAGTAATCAGCGATATGGATCTGGAGGTCCTCGTTTTGGATGATGCCATGCAGCACAGAGCCATTAAGGCAGGATTCAATATTTTAATGACCGACTTTAATGACCCGTTTTTCAAGGATTACCTTCTTCCTGCCGGCGATCTCAGGGAATCCAGGTCAGGATATAAAAGAGCAGATATCATTATGGTCAGCAAATGCCCTGACGAACTGACTGAGGAAACAAAAAGGTATTATATTTCAAGAATAAAACCTTCACATGGACAAAAAGTATTCTTTTCATCCATCGGTTACGACGAAAATGTATACGGAAAAGATAAAATGCTTCCGGACAATAACCTGAATTATTATGATATTTTACTGATCACCGGAATTGCCAATCCGAAACCGCTTCTGGAGCATCTGGCAAAATTCTCAAAAAGGGTGAAACATTTAAAATTCAGAGACCATCATAATTTTACCGATGATGATATTAAAAAAATCCTTGCCGAGTATAAAAAATTAGGGGAGTATAAGCTGATTTTAACCACAGAGAAAGATTACGTACGTCTGAAAACTTTTGACTATCTTAGAGAAATTGTTTACTACTGGCCTATCAATGTACTGATTGATAAGAAAGAAGAATTCAATCAAATCATCTTAGATTATGTTAGAAAAAATTAAAGAAACTGCAGATTTCATTAAAAATATCATTCAGGAAACTCCTGATTTTGCGGTTGTTTTAGGATCCGGACTGGGGAAATTACAGCATGAAGTAGAGCCTATCCATATTTTAGAGTACAAAGATATCCCTCATTTTCCACAAACTACAGTAGCCGGACATACCGGAAAACTGGTTTACGGAAAGCTGGAAGGGAAAAAAGTTCTGATGATGAGCGGCCGTTTCCATTATTACGAAGGACATTCCATGGAAACTGTGACTTTTCCCATAAGAGTCTTTCATTTACTGGGCGTTCAAAATCTTATTCTTTCCAACGCATGTGGCGGTGTAAATCCAGCTTACAGTGTTGCAGATATCGTTATTCTGAAAGATCATATCAATATGATGCCTGAGCACCCGCTTCGTGGAAAAAATATTGATGAGCTAGGACCTCGTTTTGTGGATATGAGCGAGCCTTACAACAAAAAAATGATGGCAACGGCGGAACAGGCTGCTGCTGATCAGCATATTAAAATACACCAGGGAGTTTACGTTGCGCTCCAGGGGCCGACCTTTGAAACTCCTGCAGAATACGGAATGATCAAAGCCATTGGCGGAGATATGGTAGGAATGAGCACCGTTCCCGAAGTCATTGTTGCCAGACATATGGGAATAGATGTTTTTTGTATTTCAGTGATCACAGATCTTGGCGGGCCGGATATTGCTTTCGCTGTTTCCCATGAAGAAGTGCTGAATGCCGCCAACAAAGCAATGCCCAATGTAATTGCCGTAGTAAAAGGCTTAATTAAAAACTATCAGTAGAAATAACCTTATATTACAACTGAAGACGTAACATTCCCCTCCCTTGGGGTGGCAAAAATTCAAAGAATTTTTGCCGGGGCGGTTTCCACATTTCCACTCTCCTACCCATAGAGTCCGTCAATATTATAAATTTTTCCTAATTCCGAAGAAATCAATCTCAGATTGCCATTCATTGTTTAGATTTGTATAAATGAAATTGTACGAGATGAAAAAGTTGATATTAATTTTTATGATGGGAATTTTTGGGATAAGTTATTCACAAAAAGTCCCGGCTGTCCTTAAAACAGGATTTTCAAAAGAAGCCTTACAGCAGAAACTGGAAGATGAAGACGGAAAAAGTGTGACCATACAGCAGATTCTTGATCAGCATAAAGGAAAAGTTTTAGTTATTGATTTCTGGGCCGGATGGTGCAGAGACTGTTTAAATGCACTTCCAAAAGCCAAGGAACTGGAAGAGCACAACAAGAATATCGATTTTGTATTTCTGTCATTAGACCGTTCAAAAGAAGGGTTTGAAAAAAGCCTTGAAAGGTTTGATATGAAACACAAAGAAAATTACTGGTTTTCCACAGGCTGGAAAAATGATTTTAATAATTATGTAGATCTTAACTGGATCCCAAGATATATGGTTATTGATCAGAAATCTTCCATTGCAAAATATTACGCAATATCACCTGAAGATCCTGAACTTCAGCAAACCATTGATCAACTTTTAAAATAATTGTCATTAACTTTAAAAACATACAAACTCATTGGAAATGATCAACTTTCAATGAGTTTTAAAATTTTATTCATATAACACCATGATCACAAGAGAAGCTACGGAACAGGATTTAAAAATCCTTTTAGAATTTGAACAGGGCATTGTGACTGCTGAAAGACCTTTCAACAGTACACTTATTGAAGGAGAGATTCATTATTATGATTTAAAACATCTGATACTGTCTCCGGACGCGACAGTAATTGTTGCAGAAGAAAATAATGAGATTATTGCATCAGGATATGCCCTGATTAAAAAAGCAGAGAAAGAGTATTATCAGTTTAAAGAATATACCTATTTAGGTTTTATGTACGTCAAACCTGAATATCGTGGAAAAGGAATCAATAAAATGATTACCGATGAACTTATTTCCTGGTCAAAATCCAGAGGGATAAATGAGGTAAGACTGGATGTATATGCTCAGAATGAATCTGCCATAAAAGCTTATGAAAAGGCTGGTTTTGAACCGCACCTTCTTACCATGAGACTGAAACCGTAAAAGGCCGGAAGCAGGAAGACGGGAGATGGAAGTTGTTCATGTCCTAAGAATAATTTGTGACTTTTCTAATCGGTTTTCGATAATTAAGACATAAATTTACCTATCGATTTCATTAATTTCAAGCCTCCAGCTTCAAACTTCCATACTATAAAAAATTTACCGTAAATAAAGGAATCCATATCTTTGTATATGGATTTTTCTTTGCCTCTTCGTAAAATTATTCATGTGGACATGGATGCATTCTATGCTTCTGTGGAGCAGCATGATAATCCTGCACTGAAAGGCAAGCCTATCGCTGTGGGAGGGCAGCATCGCGGTGTAGTGGCAGCAGCAAGCTATGAGGCAAGAAAATATGGTGTCCGTTCTGCCATGCCCAGTAAGACCGCTAAAGAAAAATGCCCGCAGCTTATTTTTGTTCCTCCCCGCTTTGCCAGATATAAAGAAATTTCAAAAAAAATCAGGGAAATTTTCTACGAGTATACTGATCTTGTGGAACCCTTATCACTGGATGAAGCCTATCTGGATGTTACCGAAAATAAAAAGGGAATGGAGTCTGCCAACCTTATCGCCAAAGAAATCCGTCAGAAGATTTTTGAACAGACCGGGCTGACAGCTTCCGCAGGAATTTCGGTCAATAAATTCCTGGCAAAAGTAGCTTCCGACATCAATAAACCTAATGGCCAGAAAACAATCCACCCGGATAAGATGGAACAATTCCTGGAAGAATTGCCTGTGGAAAAATTTTATGGCGTGGGAAAGGTTACGGCTAACAAAATGTTTAGTTTAGGGATTTATAAAGGAAAAGATTTAAAGAAAAGATCGCTGGATGAACTGGTGAAAATTTTTGGAAAATCCGGTAATCATTATTACAATGTGGTGCGTGGCATTCATACTTCTGAAGTAAAGCCTCACAGGATTCAGAAAAGTGTGGCTGTGGAAAGAACATTTTTTGAAGATCTTCTGGATGAACAGCAGATTAATGAAAAACTGGAAAGCCTCGCGCAGGAACTCCATCAGAGATTACAGAAAAACAATATTCTCGGAAGGACATTAACGTTAAAAATAAAGTATAAAGATTTCTCTCTTTTCACAAGAAGTATCACCAAGGAAGATTACTTTTCTTCCCCCGAACAGTATTTTAATACCGGGAAAAAACTCTGGGAACTTCGTCCGTTCGATAAGGCTGTACGCTTACTAGGGCTATCCCTCTCCCATCTGAATACAGAAGAAAAAAAGCAGATTTCCGTTCAACTAAAAATTCCGTTTGAAGAATTTGAAAATGATTAGGTCATATTTTTTTACTAAATTGTAACCACCAAATCAGTAATTGTATGAACCCAACCATGATTCAGTTTTTCCACTGGTATTCTGAAGGAGACGGAAAATTGTGGAAAGAGGCCGAAAAACAGGCCGGATATTTAGCAAAACTTGGAATAACATCTGCATGGCTTCCTCCAGCTTATAAAGGTACAAATGGCGGCTATTCGATCGGATATGATGCCTATGACCTGTATGATCTTGGAGAGTTTGATCAAAAAGGAACCATTCCCACAAAATACGGCACCAAAAACGATTATATCAAAGCTATTAAAGCCTTAAAAAAACATAATATACAAGTGATTGTAGATATTGTTCTGGGACATAAAGCAGGCGGCGACGAACTGGAAAAATTCAAAGTAGTAAAAGTAGATGAAGAAAACAGGGAAAAAGTAATTTCTGATGTCATCGAAATTGAATCTTACACCAAATTTACTTTTCCCGGAAGAGGAAAAAAATATTCCGATTTTGAATGGAATTTCACCTGTTTCAGTGGTGTAGATTATGCTGAAGGCATGGAATCCCATATTTATAAAATACAATCTGAATATGGAAATGACTGGGAAGAAATGATTCATGATGAAAAAGGAAATTATGATTACCTGATGTATAATGACATCGAACACCGGAATCCTTTTGTAAGGGAAGAACTTAACAATTGGGCAAAATGGTATTTTGACCAGACAGATTTTGATGGAGTGAGGCTGGATGCATTAAAGCATATTTCTTTCGACTTCTATAAGGAATGGCTTACACTGCTCCGTTCCAATTCGGGTAAAAATATTTTCGCTGTAGGAGAATATTGGGCTCCCGGCTATCTTCATCTGCTCCAGAAATATATTGAAGTGACTGAAGGCTGCATGAGCCTTTTTGACAGCTCTCTTCAGAATAATTTTCATAATGCTTCAAAAGAAGGCGGTTCCTATGATCTTCGTAAAATTTTTGATGAAACTCTTACCCAGGCAGATCCGATGCATTCTGTAAGTCTGGTGGCCAATCATGATACCCAGCCGCTGCAGGACCTTGAAGCTCCGGTAGATTCGTGGTTCAAACCTCTTGCCTATGCTTTGATATTATTAAGAAAAGATGGCTATCCATGCGTATTTTATCCTGATTTGTATGGTGCCCATTACATCGATAAAGACTCAGGAGGTCATGACCAGGAGATATTCATGCCGAAAGTAGATGGGATTGAAGAATTATTAAAAGCAAGAAAAGATCATGCATATGGTGATCAGCATGATTATTTTGAGGACGCCAACTGTCTTGGATGGGTTCGTACAGGAGACGATGATCATACAGGCTGTGCAGTAGTCTTAAGCAATAAAGATGCTTATAATAAACCCATGGAAGTAGGAAAGCTTTACGCCGGAAAGAAATTCAAAGATTTGCTGAAACGATGTAAAGACAAGGTGACCATTGATGAAAATGGCTGGGGCAATTTTCCTGTTCCGGCGGGAAATGTGAGCGTCTGGATCCCGGAATAAAATAAACTTCTATGCATAAAAAGGCATACATGGTTATCATGTATGCCTTGTATTTTATCAGACTGGATTTAGCAATAGATATACTGGCAGTACCAGATATCTTTAGCCCATTCACAGCATTGTCCGTCTTCGTTGGAAGTACAGCATACTCTGTCTCTGTTGAGATCTCCGGCTTTCAAACTTTTTAATTCCCGGCGGTTAAGTTTTCTTACTTTGAAATCTTTGTTTGTTCTCATAATTATTATTTTATGGTTTAGTTATTAAATATACATCAAAAACCACAATATGAATAAATATTTTATGTTAAAAACACATATAAATATATAAAATTTACATCAAAAAAAGGAAAACAAGTGTTGATACTTGGTTTACCGCCCCTTCAAAAATTCTTTGAATTTTTGCCACCCCTCCGCAGGAGGAATGTTTACGCATTTGATTGGGATATGGAGTAAGATGAGAAGCTCCTGTGAACTTTATGTATTGTTACATCTTCCGGAGTTCCAGAATTTCCGGCTTTTCGGAGGTATCAGATATTTTTCCGTCACGTGCAAATTCTGCCCAGAGTGCTCTTAGTTTTTTACCCTGTTCATGAATACGGCTCCAGGGAATATTTTTCAGCAATCCGGAAGATTTCCAGGCGGCTTCATTACCAAAGATTAAAGGAAGATCAATACAATGCGGTGCCCCGATATAATTATCTTCTGATTTTGAATGAATTCTAAACAGGTAAACATTTCCGCCGGCATCTGCCAGATTTTCTGCAAACTGCCTTGCCGGAGCTCCATAAATGAATTCTGTAGTCTTTTCAACAGTTTTATCCATGATTTTCAACCCCAATCCTTTTCCGAAATATTTATTTAAAGCCTCGGATGTCTTGAGATAAAATGCCGTTTCATCATTATTCAGACCAATCAGAACATCATATTTCCGCGCATTTTTTTTCCACATCTCCACCGAATCTTCTTCTTTACATAAAGGAAAGAATCCATACTGAGTTCCAAAAGGCATTGCTGCTTTCAAACCATATTTTATCACTGAAGGAACGAATGTCTTATATTCATCCATCATTTTTAAAACATCGGTCTCATCTTTCAATACGTCTGTTTTTTTCAGAAATTCCGCAGACATTTTCTGTCTTTTATGACGTAAGCCCAGAGGAGCGCTCTGGATAATCACCCGCTGAAATAAACCTTCCACTCCCTCCGAAATCATCAAATGGGCGATAGCATCGCCTCCCGAAGATTGCCCCAAAAGAGTAATATTATTTTCATCTCCTCCAAGATCTGAACTATTTTTCTTAATCCACTTCAATGCTTCAATGATATCCAGAAGGCCAAGATTGGCGGGTCTTTTTTCATCTCCTCCCAGGAAGCCGAAAAGCCCCAGACGATATGAAACAGTAATAACTATAATATGCTGTTCTTTCACCCATTCAGCAGGATCAGCAGTGGCAAGGTCACCACAGCCTATTTCATGGGAGCCTCCGTGGATCCAAACCACGACAGGCAGTTTTTCATTTTCAGAGATTATTTCCGGCCGGGTTATGGAAAGATACTGGGTAGATTCATCAGGTTCAAAACTTTCAACAGGAGTAGCTCCAATCATTTTTTCAACAAGCGGACTTAAAGCCTGCGGGCATACCGGAGTTTTTTCAGGAGAAATAATATCAGATGATGAAAATTTTAAAGCAACAGGTTTTTGAAATCTCTCAGAATGGGCATAGCGAATACTTTTAGCCCTGATAATCCCTTGTTCTTTCAATGCTATAATTCTCCCGAAACGGGTATTAAAAATAAAGGTTTCTTGCTGATTTGGTGTCATCTTTGGAAGGTGAAAACATTTCTCTTTAAATGTAATTATTTAAACACAAATGTCACTAATGAATGCACAAATATTCACGATTTAAATAGTGCTGTCTGTGAAAAAATCTGTGTTATTCGTGTTGAAAAACTAGTTCAGGGTTTTATATTCACTCGGAGAAATACCAACTTTAGTTTTGAACAGCCTTGTAAAATGCTGCGGATATTTGAAGCCTAAATCATAGGAAATTTCACTGATTGTTTTTGCCTGATCCAGAATTTGTTCTTTAGCTACCTCAATAAGCTTATTATGGATAAATTCCTGGGCGGAAATCCCCAGTTCTTTTTTAATCAGATCACCGAAATAATTGGCAGACAGGTTCAGTTTTTCTGCAAAGTAATTGACCATGGGAAAGCCTATATTTTTTGGGTCCTCGGATTTTAAGTAATCATCGACCAGATTTTCAAATTTCCCGATCACTCCCTGGTTAATGTGATCTCTGGTAATAAACTGACGGTCGTAAAAACGCATGCAGTAATTAAGGAACAGTTCAATATTATTAACAATTAAAGATTTACTGTGTTTATCAATAGCCTGTTCCAGTTCCAGCTTAATATTTTTAAAGCAGTCCAGTACCACTTCCCTTTCTTTTTCTGAGAGGTGTAAGGCTTCATGCACATCATAAGAGAAAAAGGAATAGTCTTTCATATTCTTTCCCAAGTTGGTTCCTTTTATTAAATCAGGATGAAAAATTAAGGCAAAGCCTGCAGGCTGAACAAACTTATCTTTATTATAGATTCCATAGGTTTGTCCTGGAGCAATGAAAACCAGTGTCCCTTCCTGATAGTCGTAGCTATGCTTTCCATACAGCATGTCTCCGCACATGACATCTTTCAGAAAAACGGTATAAAATCCGAATTTTCTTTTATGCTGGCAGATAAGATCGGATCTGGAAAAATCTATGATGCTTACCAGGGGATGCAGGGTTTCCTGATTGGCCATTTTATTATATTCCGAGACACTGTTATAGATTTCAACCTCCTGATTTTCCATGAAGTATATTTTTATTTCTATTCAAAATTACCACTTTCCTGTGTAACTGAAATAGTGTCTGTAAAATTGGTAAGTAATTCGGTAATCTGTATAAGTACAGTTTATTGAAAAGTTTCGACTTTTGTATTGTTATGGATTTCCACTCCGAACGGCTTACTTGGCAACGGATGGTAAAGCAACAAGACCATAACAAATGAAAAACACTACAATTATCCTAAATAAACCAAATATAAAAAATGAGTACAATTACAGTAAAAGCTTATGGAGCAGAGTCTACCACGGCAGATCTGAAAGAAATGAATATTGAAAGAAGAGAAGTCACCGCAAAAGATGTAGAAATTGAAATTCTCTACTGCGGAGTATGCCACTCTGATCTTCATACTGCAAGAAACGACTGGGGCGGATCTTTGTATCCTGTGGTTCCGGGGCATGAAATTGTGGGAAGAATTACAAAAGTAGGAAGCGAAGTTTCAAAATTTAAAGCAGGAGATCTTGCGGCAGTAGGATGCATGGTTGATTCATGCGGACATTGCGACAGCTGCAAACACGATTTGGAACAATATTGTCAAAACGGATTTACAGGGACTTACAACGGAAAAGACAAACATCTTGGCGGCCATACTTTTGGAGGGTATTCCCAAAAAGTAGTGGTAGACGAACATTTTGTTTTAAGTGTACCAGAAAACCTGGATCTGGCAGCAGTAGCACCTCTTTTATGCGCCGGGATTACCACATGGTCACCGTTAAGACACTGGAACGCCGGCCCGGGTTCAAAAGTGGCTGTTGTAGGGTTGGGCGGTTTAGGACACATGGCTATTAAATTAGCAAAAGGATTAGGAGCAGAAGTTACCTTATTCTCAAGAACGCCGGGAAAAACGGATGATGCGAAACAGCTTGGAGCAGATCACGTAGTAATTTCTACGGATGATTCACAGATGGATTCTGTAAAGGGTAAATTTGATCTTATCATTGATACGGTACCTTATGAGCACGACATCAATCCTTATATGCAAACGCTGTCTCTGAACGGAACTTTGGTTCTTGTAGGATTCGTAGGTGAATTCCAGGAAACGCAGGTAAGTACGAGACCTATGATCTTCCAACGCCGTTCTGTTGCAGGATCTTTGATCGGAGGTATTGCAGAAACTCAGGAACTGCTGGATTTCTGTGGAAAGCACAATATTGTCTCTGATATTGAACTGATTAAAATGCAGGATATCAACAATGCCTACGAAAGAATGCTGAAAAGCGATGTAAAATACCGTTTTGTTATTGATATGCAGTCTTTATAGTTCTTCCATAGAATATTAACAGAAACAGGCGCTTCAGATTGAAGCGCCTGTTTTTATTTTTTCAAATTCCGGCCAAAAGCATTCTGATCCTGATTGGTTATATATCTGTTTCCTTCAGCACATTTGTTATCATTCCTTTCCATATCCTGAAAAGCCCATGCAGCCATTGCATCAATAACGGGAGCAAGCTCATTACCGGCTTCACTTAATTTATAAGTAACATGGGGAGGAATTACAGGTTTAGCCGTTCTGATAATCAATCCGTCTGCTTCAAGTTGCTTCAGGTGCTGAATCAGCATTTTTTCTGTAACGGCAGGAATTGCTTTTTTCAATTCGCTGTATCTTTTTTCTCCGGTGGAAAGATTGAACAGGATAATCGGTTTCCAGAATCCGCCGATTCTTTCCATAACGTACATTACCGGGCAATCCTGTACCGTCTTTTTATTCTCCTGAATGGTTGAACTTTCTTTGATGGCTGTCATATCTACACACTTTAGGGTAAGTACTTGTATAAAAGTAAGTACAAATATAACTTTGTTCCCGGAAATAAAAAAATATTTACATATGAAAATCGTAATCACAGGATCATTAGGAAATGTAGCTAAACCATTAGCCCAACAATTAATTGCCGAAGGGCATGCTGTTACAGTAGTAAGCAGCACTGATGCCAGAAAACCGGATATTGAATCTCTGGGAGCAACTCCGGCTATAGGATCTATCACAGACGTTAACTTTTTAACTCAGACATTTGAAGGAGCTGATGCTGTTTTTGTAATGACTCCTCCAGCTATCAGTCCGGATAAGATTGTGGAAAACACAACCAATGCAGGAAAAAATTATGCTGAAGCTTTAAAGAATAGTCATGTTAAAAAAGCAGTAATGTTAAGCAGCGTAGGAGCAGAATCTCCCGTAGAAAACGGTCCTATCGCAGGTCTTCATAATATTGAGAAATTATATAATGAAGTAGAAAACACCTCTTTTACTTTTTTAAGAGCCGGATATTTTTACAATAATTTTTTTAACGACATTCCATTAATTCAGAATGCGGGGATCATTGGAGGGAATTATCCTGGAAATGTTGAGATACCGGTAGTACATCCCAATGATATTGCAAGAGCTGCGGCTGAAGAACTGGTAAAAGGAGGAAATGCCAGCAATATCCGTTATATTGTGAGTGATGTAAGAACAGCTTCGGATTTTGCAAAAGTCCTGGGAACTTCAGTCAGCAAACCGGAGCTTCCATGGGTAGAATTCTCTGATGAAGAATCTTTAAACGGAATGCTTCAGGCTGGCTTACCTGCAGATATGGCTCATCTGTATGTTGAAATGGGCAGAGGAATAAGAACAGGGGTTGTGCAAAAAGATTTTATTGATCACGGTTCTCCTGTTACGGGAAGTGTTAAATTGGAAGATTTTGCGAAGGAGTTTTCTTCTCAGTTTTAATTTCCAAGTCAATTTATAACTTCAGTTTCGGCGCACCAAAGGTGCGCCGAAACTGAAGTTACACTATATTTTTATCAGCAGGTTATTTTTTCTCTTTCAGTGTTTCCTTTAAAACTTTAAGCTTGCCGTCTATAGGCTGATCAATTTTCAGCCCTAAAATTTCTGCAACCAAAGGATAAACATTGATATTGGCAAATTCTCCGATTGTCAGATTATTTTTAAATTCCGGTCCCCACGCAAAGAATGTAGCTTTCATTTCCGGAACAGTTTTAGGATTGTAACCATGTTTTCCTACAGATGTTTTCTTTCCTTTTTCCAGAAAAATCTTAGGGGCTTTCGGGATCAGTAAAATCTGTCCGATTCTGTTGTATTGATCATCTCTGGCTGCAAAGTGCAGGTATCTTGGCAGTTTTTTATCAAGATATACTTCGTAATCATCCGTTTTATTCGCTTTCAGTTCCTTATACACTTTTTTTACCTCATCCGGGTTTTTAACATAAACTCTTAGCAAGGTCTGGGAATTATAAAAATCGAATCTGTTTTTATCAAAAAGAACAGCCGGAATTTCAAGAGGTGCACCACCGTCTACTTTGATCATACCATGATCTGAAACGAAAATAAAGTTGACATCTTTTAAGCCAAGTCCGTTTACTTTCTGAACAAGATCGCCAACAGCCTGATCTATCAGGTGTACTGCATTTTCAGTTTCTTTAGCATCAGGACCATAATGATGTCCGCTTCCATCCACTTCAGGAAAATACAATGAAATAAAATGAGGTCTTTTATCTTCCGGTAATTTCAGCCAGTTTATCACTTTTTCAACTTTTTCAGAAGGCGTGAATTTCTCGTGGTACGGATAATAATAAGCAGGCCTCATCCCTCCTGCATCACTGGCAGATCCAACCCACATTAAAGAGGCTGATACCATTCCCTGTTTTTCAGCAAGTCCCCAAAGCGGAGTTCCTCCATACCAGCTTCCGTCTTCGGCATTTTTCTTACTGCTCATTGCATATCCTTCTTTTCTCTTGTAATCGTAGAAAAAATTATCAATCAGACCATGATGAGATGGATAAAGTCCGGTAATTAAGCTCCAGTGGTTAGGAAATGTAATGCTTGGATAGCTTGGAATCATTGCTTCAGCCTTTACGCCGCCATTGGCCAGCTTCAAAAGGTTTTCTGCATTATACTTCCGGGCATAATCATAACGGAAACCGTCTGTAGATATCATAATCACATAAGGCTTTGACTGTGCTTCGGTACTGTTTTGTCTTCCTGGGATGACAACCTGGGCTGTATCAATATTTACCTGCTGTGCAAATGTCGTAAAAGAGATCAGCAGCAGTAAAAAATGGATTCCTCGCTTCATTGTTTTAAATTTTCCGCAAAGTTACATTCTATACTCCTGCCTGAAAAGTTTAAAGGATTAAAAGTATATTAAAACGTTTATTTTTTGGATCAAAATTAAAGATCATTCAATAGTTCTTTTCATTTCAAACTGTGACAACCAATTATTAAGTCCTACTTTTTCACTAAGGAATTTGCTGGTACCTTCCGAGGAATCATCCACATTATTCAGGGCTATGGTCTGTCCGCCATTTTTTTCTCTGATGGCATTAAAAAGTTTTGTGCCAATCCCGCGGTTTCTGTAATTTTTATCTACTGCAAACTGGTATATTTTTTTAGCTGCCGGTCCATAAACAATATACCCAACGAGCTGATTTCCATCATAAGCACCCAAGGTAATATAGTTTTCCGGCATCGGGTCCAGTACGAAAACAGATCCCTGCCATGATGGCTCAATATCCCAGAAAGAACATAACAAGTCCCATCTTAAATCTCTTAACTCCTTAACAGAAACCTCATCATTTTCTTTTCCCTGCTGAATACTTCCATTAAAACAAAGTAATCTCCGCGCAACCGTAAAACCCAGGTTTTCATAGGCTCTGATTGCCGGCTGATTTCCTTCAATCACCTCAAGCAATAATGTATTGGCATTTCTTTCTTTTAAAACGGGAATAATAAAATCATACATTTTTCTCACCAATCCCTTACCCCTGCTTTCCGGAATAACTCCCGTCCCGCCATTGTAAATAATCTTTTCCCCATTTTCAACTTTTTCAGACTGGAGGATAAAGCCGACAAGTTTTCCATCTTCAAATGCCCCGGCAGATAAATTCATATCCAATTTTTCTGCCGCAATTTTTGAAGTAAGCACCTCTTTCGTTAAATGAAAAGGAACAACATAATCTGAAAATGAATAATTGAATACTGATAAAAGCTCATCTGTTGTGATATTGGCTAAAGTTTTAAATTCCATTGTGCGTAAAAATTATAGAGCTAAAAAGCGGCTTTTTGTTAAGAATCCGGATATACACAAATATATGAATTTTACCGCAACCGCCCTGGACTTGGTATGTTGTAAAAAAATGATACCCCTGAAAGATCAGGGGTATCTGTTTAAAAAAAATATTTAGGTGTGTTTTTTCTGAAGAGATTACTCTTTAATCAGTTTTTCATAAGATGTAGTTCCGTCTTTAAGCAGGATTTCAACATAATAACTTCCTGATTTTAAATCTGCAACACTGATGCTTTCGCTTTCAGGTTTTACCGATTTTACCTTTCTGCCGGTTGCCTCATAGATATCAACAGACTTTATTTTATCAAAGTTTTTGAAACTTACTGTTGCTTTAGCAGGATTTGGGTAAAGATTTACCTTTTTGCTGTTGGCTGCAATTTCATTGGTTGATAAAGAAGCTGCAGTCATCGTTAGTGTTGCGTATCCTCTTCCTGCATCGTGATATCCTAAAGAAGTACCCCCGCTTTTACGGGAATAGAAGATATTAATAGTTCCCGCGGCATTAGCGATAGCAAAGTCCCCCGATCCTCCGGTAAGAGATCTTGTTGCCACTATAGTTCTTGTAGATCCGGATACAGTATTGGAAGTTTCAGTCCAATCCTGGGCAGCATCAGCAGTAGGCGTTGTCATTCCGATAAACGTATAGTCTCTGTTAGCTGATGAGTTGTAGATAAACCCATCTGATCCCGGAGCCATTCCCACAGTTCCAAAGCCGATTCCTAACATAGAGTTGCTGTCACCTGTCACTGTAATCGTTACTCCGGTAGGAGTCGTATCTAATTTCACCGTCATAGAAGTTGCCGGTAAATTTACCGTTCCTGACGAAAACTGCGCCAATGCAAAATTGGCAAGAAGTACGCTAAGCGCTAGTAGAGTTTTTTTCATATCAATTTTTTAAGAGATTAATTATTTCTTTGTTATTGGTTTGCAATGCATATTCAAAAGGTGTCATTCCCATTGAATCTTTCTTTGTTTTATCTGCTTTATATTTCAGCAGCTGCTCTATCAGCTCTTTATTTCCTGATTTTACAGCCCAGAATAAAGGGGTATATCCTGTGGCATCTGCAATATTGGGATCTGCTTTTTTCTTAAGCAGATGTTCCACCAGATCTTTATTATACTTTATAGCAAGACCGGCCAGTGCAGTACCTTCACGACTTTTATAATTGACATCTTTTACATTGTCAATCAGAAAATCTGCAACGCTGATATTTCCTCTGTAACAGGCCAGAATAAGTGGTGAGAAACCATTTTCATTGACCTCATTTATAACATCCGGATTTTGTTTCATCAGCTCCTGTACTTCAGCAATGGTTCCGCTTCTGGCAATATCAAATATTGATTTTGCCTTTTCCTGGGCAGACAGGTATACCCCCAGAAAGAGTCCTAACACTAAGATTATATTTCTCATTGTTTAACCATTACATAGTTGTATTCGATTTTTACATTCTCAGCAACTTTTTTGGTAACCATTTTAGGAATAGCCACTTTATAGTCTGCAGGCTTTGCCATAAAACTACCCTGCATATAGATCTTACCATCTTTTGAATATAATGTGGCAGCAGAAGCAACAGCTTTGTCTACCCCATGAAAGTTTAGTGTTCCCTGAACCGTATATTTCTGAGGACTGGCCGTAAGTTTTGTCTTATCAAAGTTGACAATTTTACCTTTGAAGGTTGTTTTCGGGTATTTCGCAGATTCCGCATAGCTCTCATTGAAATGTTCTTCCATTAATTTGGTTTTAAAATGAAAGTTTTTAACGGTTGAAACAGATGCCATTTCACCATTATCTGCATTCAGAATCACAATATTATTATCATCCTGGGCAAAAATGTCATCAAATAAAGGAACCGAAGCTTCAAAGGTTACTTTGCCTGTCTTGGAACTGTATTTTTGGGCTGAAGCGTACCCGGCAGAAAGTAGTAATACGCTTAATAATGCTAATTTTTTCATATCAATTTTTTTTAATTTTCATTGAGTCCGTCAGCTTTCCATTTTATGAAAATATTGATCTGGGCAGCAGACAAAGATCCCCCCTGAGGCATTTTCCCGGGGTCTCCGTTAGGTCTTTGGATACGGTCCAGAATTCCGTCTATGTTATTTTTTACCTGATCATAAGTAACCAATGGTTTAAAGCTTCCTGCAGAATGGCAGCTGATGCAGTTGTTATCCACAATTGGCTTTACATCTGCTGTATATTTTACAGGTACTGTGATGGGTGTATTCTCAGAAATCTCTTCATAAGTTCTGCTGTCACAAGCCATCAGTATAACTGCTGACGACAATATCAATAAGGATGTTAACTTTTTCATATTAAAAAACTCTGTAAAGATTAAAACCAAAGAAAATATGTCCCTTTCCCCATGCTCCGGTGGCATTGGTAAGATATCCGATATCAGAATTAATCTGGGAGTTTGTAAGTAAAAGCTGGAACACATGTCCTCCGGTTTCTATATCTACCCCTAGTGACAGTGGGTTTTTATAAAAACTGTGATCGTCAAAATTCACAAAGTATTCTGCATTCACAGAAACTCTTTTTGAAACTTTATAGCGTCCTCCCAAACCTGCCAAAAACTGATTTTTGTTTTCAATAGTAGGTTCGTAAAGGTTTTTATGAACAAAAGAAGGTGTAAGCTGTAACGAAAGCTTATCATTGAATCTTCTTGAAATTAATGCCTGTGTAAGATAAGAAAGTCTGTCACTGAATGTAAGGTGTGGATAGGTCTCTTTTTTCAGCTCCGTATTGGCAGCCATTACATTGTATCCCACAATATCTACCGGGAAATTTTCATTTTGTCTTACCAGCCTGTATTTTACGGCTCCTTCAAACGTTTTCATATTTGTTTCTCTGGACAGGCTTACTGAAATGGCATCTGAGATACCGTAGATCACTCCCAGTTTGGTTGAGGCATGATCCAGACCGAAAAAGTCTTTGAAACCTGCACTTACATCTCCAAATCTATGGGCCACCACGATATACCATTCTTTTTTAGCAGCCAGTTTTGTTGATTGCCCGGTAGCAATCTGAAGGGCTTTAAAGGCAGGTTGTGAAGTTTCCGTATTGGTTTTAACCGTGTCGATATCTTTCAGCAGGTCTTCCTGTGCAAAGGCAAGACCCGAAGAAAATACCGACAAAAATAAGAGAGTTTTTGTCATATACAATTTGAATTAAATTATGATACAACAAACTTATTGAGTTCCCAATTCAAAATCAGGTGATAAAAGTCACCAGTCGAATTGTTTTTATCAATTACAGAAATAAACTTTTCAAACAATTGAAATTAGACTATCCTAACATTTTCATTTACAGCAACTTTTATTCCTTCTTTAGTCTGAACAATTTCTCCTTCGCTTTCAATTTTTTTCAAAACCCTGCTTACTACTTCCCTGGAAGTTCCCAGACTGCTGGCAATTTCACGGTGAGTGATCTTAATAGGATTGTTTCCGGTGGACAAAATCTGCTGTTTGATATAATTCAAAACCCTCTTATCCAACTTGTGAAAAACAGCATCATTTACCATATTCATCACTTCGGAAAACCGGCGGTCATATTCATGGTAAAACAGTTTGTTGATCTCCGGGAATCTGATCAGCCATTCATGCATTACAGAAACAGGGATGAGAATCGCTTTGGAATCTTCTTCAGCAATAGCATATACTCTACTGATATAATCCGTCAGAATAGAAGAAAAAGTCATAAGACAGCTATCTTTCGGTTTAATATAATAATAGATAAGTTCTCTCCCATCATTAAGAGTAAAAACCTTGATAGAACCTTTTATTAAAAAGGGAACAAATTTATTTTTCTGCCCTTCCCTTATGATTTCTGTTTTTGCTTTTATATCAATAACAACAGCATGCTTTTCGAGCTCGGATAAAAAATCAGCGCCAAGAAAGCCAAATTTACTTACAGCGAACGAATTATCAATCATATCTTATATTTTCTACATTTTCATAAACAAAGATATAAAAATGATATATCGTTACTATATATTTTTAAGTTATTAAAGAAAATTAACAATTGATCAAAATCAGTTTTATTCTTTCTTATCTAATGGCATAAAAATACCCTGGCCAAAACCAGGGCATTTTATCATCACAAACTTTATGGAGTAAGTTTTTGAATTTAAAATCTGTATTTAACGTTGAACCCATAAAAGAAATAAGCTTTTCCGGGGCCGGGATTAAGATCTGTCGGAACTGTGTAGTTACTTCCTTTATCTGAATCATTGATATTATTTCCCAAGAATAAAAATGTATAGTTGGTCTGGTTCGTAAGATTATTGCCCATCACATACAGGTCCAGATCCAGTTTATTGAATGACTTTTTAAACCCTAATTTTGAATTAAGCAATCCAAAGCCTTTTACCAGATTCGCATTGTTAAAATCTGAATATACATTTCCAAGATAATTATAGGTATTCACAAGATAAAATCCTGGTTTGGTAAAAATATCCAATCCTACAGCGTATTTATTCCTCGGAACTCCTACCACTGATTTGTGATCATAAGTTTCTTTTTTTCCTCCAGCTATGGTTGTAAAATCTTTATACTTTGCATCATAATAAGAAAGATTTACAAAAGGAACAATTCTTTCGATAAAAGAATCTTCTGCTCTGTACTGATACCCTACGCTAAACTCAAGTCCTGTATTTTTCTGACTTCCGGTATTAGCCCAGTACGTTTGTCCGCTTGTATTGCCTGGTAAAAGCAGCTGTGTAAGCTTATCGGAATAGTCTATTCTGAATGCTGAAATACGGTAATCTAATTTTGTGTTGAGTAAAAGCCCATGTACACTGAAATCCAGCATTCTTGCACGCTCAGGTTTCAGATCATCATTTACAGTGTTGGTGGCCGTTATAAACGAAGAAGCTGCCGTAGGAGAATTGTAGCCTTCACTATAGCTTAGATTAAAGATCTGATGTTTCCATTCTTTCTGTAAGGCAAAGTGAGGCGTATAGGCCATGTCATATTTCTTATTGAAAGACTGGTCCTTACGGCCGGCGACCAACCCCGGCAAAGCAAAAAGGTCTTTTCTGTCATAGTTGGTTCTGTTACCGCTTATTCCTGCCAGCAATGTAAGTCCCCAGGGCTTATAAGTCAGATAATCGATCACAAAATAAGTAGATTGATTATTATTATACTTAAAATAAGAGGCTCCGGACATGCCTGTGGTCAGTAATGGTTGTGACGGGTTAGTCCCATCGAAGCGATAACTGGAAGTTGTAGAAACAGAATTCTGTATCTCAGCCCCAAAATCCAGTCGGTTTTCAAAGTCTTTAAATTCATTTTTCAGGGTAAAAGTAGAGCGCAAGCCTACGTTAGGGGAACTTGTCACTCCATATGCTCCTGCTGAAACACTTTCTGTATTTCCGTTATAATAAAATAAAGTGGTATAATTTCTCAGGTTTGAGGTAAGGCTTACGGAATTACTCAATCCTACTCTTGTGGATTTTATTTTTGTGCCGGCATTTTTACTGATATATGCGGTATTTCCGTTATCAATCCCTGCATAATAATCAGCATATGAAATCTGTCCTGAAGTATGTTCATAGGAATAAGCCTGACTTGCAAAGAAACTTAACTGATCTTTCTTGCTTAATTTGACCGTACCATTGACATTGAAAAAGTTTTTCAAACCGCCTCCGTTTGGTCTGTATCCATCTGTTTCAAGATGTCCGTATGCAGCGCTTATTGAATAGTTATCATCGGCAACATTCAGCTGTGTTCTTGACTGAAAGGTTTTGAAAGCACCCAACATAGCATTTTCTGAAACTGATGCTCCTTTTGTAAAATCCGGACGCGTATAGAAACGAACTGCTCCACCTACACCTCCTCCATACATGGTTGCAGCGGGACCTTTAATCACTTCAACGTTGGTCACATAAGCAAAATCCACATCGTCCAAAACGGTGATTCCTTCGGCGTTGGTTAAAGGCATATTATTCCAATAGGCTTTTACTCCCCAGTTATTAAATTTCTGATCATTCCCATATCCTCTCAGGACGAGCCTCTGTCCTCCGAAATTTGTCCGTTTATCTACCTGAAGTCCTGGCATTGTGGATAGAGTCTGGTCGATTGCTGCGGGATTATTTCTGTTAAGATCTTCTTCAGACAGGGTTTCTACAGATTGTGCATGTCTTTTGAATTCTGCGCGTTCCTGCTTAATTTTTTTTCTTCCAAGGATATTGACCTCATCAATTGATCCTTCCTGTGTCTGCTGAGCATGTGCAATAGTACAGCCTAACAAAGCTGCTATGCCTATATATTTTTTCATTATTTAAATTTATTACCATTAATATCATATTTCATTGTAGCATCAATGAATTTCCGGAGGGGGAAAAATAATGGATAAATAATGAGTATTTTCCTGTTGATTATAATGTTTGGAAATGGTTTTTAAGAAGTGATTTGAAAAAAAACGGAATTCCTTTTTTTCAAAAACAGCAAAGAAGCCTGGTGTCTTAAGGATGCTTTTATTGTTACCGGGAAGGTCAATCTGCAGCTTTAAGCATGTTTTTTTAAAAGCGAATTTTTTGGAAAAGTCTAATAAAGAATTGATGATAATATCTTTTTTATCAATATAACAGAAAAAATATTTTTTTCCATTCACTGTACTGATCCGGATAATATCATAGGAAAATCCATGAAGTATAAATTCTTTTTCTTCTTTCCATTCTGCTTCAGTGAGATCTTTTTCGGTAAAACAGATCGTTTCGGATTTCCTGAAATTATTCTTTGCAATACTGTATTGTGTCTTTTCATACAGTTCTCTTTTAACATGAGAAACTACAGAATACATCACATTGCTGAATAATATGATTACCGGAAAACAGAGCAAAATAAAAAGTAGTTTTTTATTCAAAGATTGAAATTAATTTTAAGGTGCAGGTTCTTCAGATGTTTCTACGGATATAAATTTTTCAAAATTTATTTTATGCAATACCTGTGATCCTTTTACAGTATATTCTATCCAATTGTCTTTTGGATTTAATTTTTGCGGAACAGGATTTTCTACAGATGACCCAGCCGGCATCTGATCAGCAGTCTTTATATCATCATCATTTTTATAGGGAAGATTTCCGCTTATTGTTATTGTATTTCCTGTATTCTTCTGCACAAATGGAATGGTATTTCCTTCCGCCCTAAAAGTTTTTACAGTGATGACACTGTTATTTTTCTGCTTCAGTTTAATAGTATATATTGCTCCCCTTACTCCAGCTCTTCCTCCTATCCATTCTTTTTTTTCAGCAGACATCACGGATACTGTCTTATCCTGAGATAAAGAGGATACCGGCATCCCGCAGGAAGCCAGCATCCAAAATAATATTAAATACAATTGATTATTCATTTCCTAATCATCATCACCTCCGGTACGTCCCAATACCAGGAAGTTACCGCTATATACGATTTCACCTTTAGACTCGGCTTTCAAAATATAATTTCCAGGTACGAGTTTTTGTCCAAACTCTTCATCAGACTTTACATTTTTCTTACTGTATACTAATCTTCCCGAGCCATCCACTATGCTTATATCCACACTGCTGTATTTAGCAGTATCAAATCTCAAATGAGAAATTCCTTTTGAAGGATTCGGATATATAATGTTCATGTCTTTCTTAGATTTAGTTTCAGCTGTTGACAAAGCAGGTACTGTATTTTGGGTTGTCCATGCTCCTCTCCCATATGTAGAAACCAAAACTGTTTTGGTAACAGGTCTGTAATCTAAGTTGGTAATTCTTACATTTCCTATATTCCCTGTCACTGAAGCCCATTCCGGAGTTGTTGCAAGGAAATTAGTTGTTCCCCAAACTCCCATTTCGGTTCCTACCAGCACTTCATTCGGATTGTCCGGGTTTCTGAGTACTGTTCTTACCGGCATATCAGGAAGGTTTCCTTCTTTGTTCTGCCAGGTTGTTCCTCCATCTGTAGAATAAAACACACTGGTAAGATTATAATTGGAGAAAGTTACGATAATTTCATTTTCGTTGGCACCAAATTCTATATCAGAAACAGTTCCTGTTACCGGTGAGGTTAACAAAGTTGCTGCATATGCTGTGGTGTTGGCATTTGTTACTTTAAAAATTCTTCCCAGATTGGTTCCTACAAAAAGTGTTGTGGAAGCAGTTGTATACGGAGATACTTTCATCCATGAAATCTGCTCGTTTGTTTGTGCTGTTCCCACTGTAACCACATTATTAGTAAAAGATGTTGCAGATGCCGAAAGCCCGCTTGTCCTGAAAAGTGTCAGCCCGGAACGGTAAGAATAGAAAACATCATTGGTTCTGTCTAAAGCAATTTCGTTTACAAAATGCCCCATGTTTCTGTTAGCACTGGTAGAAATAAGGTAATACGAGTTGTTAGTCAATAAATAGTGGCTATTGTAAACATAACTTGCAATTTCATAATTATCCTGATCGTCATACTCGGTATACATTCCGTCTCCCCCTGTAGCAGATTGAGAGGTAAGGAAATTATTTGCCTGGGGTACTCCATACAGCCACCAGGAACCATTATCCTGTGCGCCTGCCAGCAGCTCCTCATTAGCCGGTGTTTTTATCGGGTTCAGCATGGCTGAGTAAAACTGAGTGACGTTATACCTGGTATTTCTGGAGGCAAACCCACCTGCAACGCCGATATTAGCTTTATTGGCGGCATAATAGAGTCCTCCGTCATTTCCAAACATCATTTGCCCTGTTCCATAATTATTGTAAGGATTGAATACAATTTCATGCTGGTCTGCATGTACCTGTGAAACCTGCAAAGCGGCCATGTTATTGTTATTGGACCACTTGGAGATCTGCGTCCAGCTTGTTCCACCATTGGTAGATTTATATAAATCGATCCCTCCTATATACAGTGTATTATCATCCAGAGGATCTGCCGCAATGATCAGGTCATAATAAGACTGCCCTCTTGTAAAGTCATTGGCAGGAATACTTGTATCTGCTGCGGTAGGCAATGCCAAAACAGGTGCAGCATCATTAGTTGCCTGCCAGGTTGTTCCTCCATCTGTAGATTTGGCAATTCTGATAGGTTCTGAAGAAGATGCTCCCTGCATGAATGCATATATTTTATTGGCATCTGTTCTGGAAAGTGTAAAATTAACTCTTGAGCCACTGTTTCCTACGTTATACACCTGATTAAATGTATTCCCGTCAGCAGATTTAAAAATTCGTCCTCCGGAATCTATATTTGAGAACCTGGAAGATCTGGTAGAAACCCACACTGCGTTATCTGCCCCTATTTCTATCTGTTGTATGGAATATCCGGTTGTACTGGTTACCCCGGTAGTTGTATTAAGAGCTAATAAGCTGTTATTTTTTGTAAATGTAGCTCCTCCGTCTGTAGATTTGTACAATCCAGCCTGACTTAATCCCTGCCATCCGTCGTTAAATGAAATTCCTACATAAGAACCACTTACTCCGGCATATATTTCAGAAACTCCATTATTATTTCTTACTTTGATATCATTAATATAAAAGTTACCGTTTCTTACTCCGGATGAAGAATAAGTAACCGGAATGGTGAAAATCTGGGTCCATGTTGTACCACCGTCAGTAGATTTCCATATTCCCGATCCTATTGCATCTCCAGTTGGGGCTTCCCCTGTTCCTACATAAAAAATCTGTGGGTTGTTTGGATCGTAAGTAATACTTGAAATGGAAGTATTCGCCCAGAATGTACTTAATGGCTGCCATTCATTAGCTGCTACAGAAGGATCCTGATTTACCCAAAGTCCTCCGGAAACACTTCCTGCAAAAACCCGTTTACCTGTAGCGTCATTTGGGTCGTACATGATTGCCCTTGTTCTCCCTCCTACGCTATACGGACCTCTTTCAATCCATGGTTCATTCACTATTTTACTTGTAGCAGAGGCATTACTGGAAATAAAAGACATAGGCTGTGAAGGTTGGTATTTACCTGTTAGGATATCTTCGTTTACCTTTGCCAGCCCTTCAAAGTTTGTTCTCCCTGTTACAGGATCCATGGTTCTTTTATAATCTTCCTCATTGTATAAATTAGGAGGTATTCCTGCCGCTTTTGCAATTTTATGGGCCTTTTTAAGGTCTTTGTCATATTTAGCATAAAGCTCCTGCAGATGTTTTTGATTGTCCTTAAGTGTATTTTGCTTTTGTGCATATACATTCATGCAGAGTAAGGCCGCTGCAATAGGGTAGATTTTCATTTCATTCAATTTTTTACAAATTTAATAAAGAAAAATGGATTATTTAACCAATTTAAATGAATTATTAATAATTTATAACAAAATATTAACATTAATGTATTAAATTAAGTTATTTGCATTTTTTTAGTATATTTTTAAAATAAAATTGCGAAAAATAAAAAAAAATGAAAAAAGAAACCGATTAGTGAATTATATGCAAAAAGCAGGTAACAAAAAATGCCCTGATAAAAACCAGGGCATTCTTTATTTATTGTAAAAGAAATCTTACGCTTGAACGTTGTTTCCTCCTAATACGAAAGGCTCAACTTCTTTGATTTCTCCGAACTGCTGCTCGTAGTTAGCGATGTTCTGTTGAAGAGCGTTTAATACTCTTTTAGCGTGAAGTGGAGCAAGAATTACTCTTGATCTTACTTTCGCCTGCTGAACACCTGGCATCAACTGAATAAAGTCTACTACAAATTCAGATGGAGAGTGGTTTACTAAAGCTAGGTTAGCATAGATACCAGCAGCTACCATTTCGTTTAATTCGATGTTGATGTTTCCGTCTTGTGGATTTTGATTGTTGTCCATTGTTATAAATTATGTTTTTAAAATTCGAAATTTGAGATTGTGAAAATATAAAAATAATTTCAAATCCCAAATTTCAAATCATTAATTTTAGTTAAGGTCTTCGAATTCCTTCTTAGAACCTACAATAACGTTCTGATACTCTTTAAGACCTGTACCTGCAGGAATTCTGTGACCTACAATTACATTTTCTTTAAGACCGTTAAGATCGTCTATCTTACCAGCAACTGCTGCCTCGTTAAGAACTTTAGTGGTTTCCTGGAACGATGCTGCAGACATGAATGATTTAGTCTGAAGGGCAGCTCTTGTAATACCTTGCAGTACAGGAGTTGCTGTAGCAGGAAGAGCTTCTCTTACTTCTACCAATGCTAAATCTTCACGCTTCAACTTAGAGTTTTCATCTCTTAATTCTCTTGCAGTAATCATCTGACCTGGTTTGAATTCTTTAGAATCACCAGCATCTACTACTACTTTAAGACCGAATACTCTGTTGTTTTCTTCCAAGAAATCATACTTGTGCTCAAGAGCTCCTTCAAGGAACTGAGTATCACCTCCATCCACGATAGATACTTTCGTCATCATCTGTCTTACGATAATTTCGAAGTGCTTGTCGTCGATTTTTACCCCCTGTAGACGGTAAACTTCCTGGATCTCATTTACTAAGTATTCCTGAACGGCTGTTGGACCTTTAATTCTTAAGATATCTTCCGGTGTGATAGAACCGTCAGAAAGCGGAGAACCTGCTCTTACGAAGTCATTCTCCTGAACAAGAATCTGGTTGGAAAGTTTTACCAGGTAAATCTTTCTTTCACCAGTTTTAGCCTCAACAATAAGTTCACGGTTACCTCTCTTGATTTTTCCGTAAGAAACTACCCCGTCGATTTCAGTAACAACCGCTGGGTTTGAAGGGTTTCTTGCTTCGAATAATTCGGTAACTCTCGGAAGACCTCCGGTGATATCCCCTGCTTTTGCAGATTTTCTCGGGATCTTGATCAAGACTTTACCAGCCTTAATTTTTTCGCCATCGTTAACCATCAAGTGGGCTCCTACCGGTAAGTTGTAAGCTTTTTGCTCAACTCCTTTAGAGTCTACCACTTTCAAGGTAGGTACGGCTTTCTTATTTCTGGATTCAGAGATTACTTTCTCTTCAAATCCTGTCTGTTCGTCAATTTCAAGCTGGAATGAAATACCCTGGATGATATCCTCGTATTCTACCTTACCTGAAGTTTCAGCAATGATAACCGCGTTATACGGATCCCATCTACAGATTGTATCTCCTTTCTTCACTTTATCACCCGGTTTTACAGATAATATCGATCCGTAAGGTACGTTAGCTACCATTAATGGAGTTCTTGACTCATTATCAGCAACTAATCTGAATTCTGTTGAACGAGAAACCACAACCTCAGCAGTATTACCGTTTTCATCTTCAGAAGTAATTGTTCTTACTTCATCCATTTCAACGATACCATCTCTTCTTGCCACGATAGATGGGTTTTCTGATACGTTTCCTGCAGTACCCCCCTGGTGGAAAGTTCTCAACGTAAGCTGAGTACCCGGTTCCCCAATTGACTGTGCTGCAATTACACCTACCGCTTCGCCCATGTGGATCATCTTACCTGTTGCTAAGTTTCTACCGTAACATTTCGCACAGATACCTTTCTTCGCCTCACAAGTTAATGGTGAACGAACCTCAACAGCTTCTAATCCGGCTTCTTCAATTCTCTTCGCTAATTGCTCAGTAATTACCTGGTCAGCCTCAGTGATTAATTCATCTGTTTCAGGATCGTAAATATTATGAAGAGATACTCTACCCAAGATTCTTTCAGAGATTTTTTCAACGATCTCGTCATTTTTCTTAAGTGCAGTAACTTCTGTACCTCTTAGTGTTCCACAGTCGTCTTCTGTAACGATAACGTCCTGTGCAACGTCTACCAATCTTCTCGTTAAGTAACCGGCATCGGCTGTCTTAAGAGCGGTATCCGCAAGACCTTTACGGGCACCGTGGGTAGAGATAAAGTACTCTAGAATCGAAAGACCTTCCTTAAAGTTGGCAAGGATCGGGTTTTCGATGATTTCCGCTCCGGTAGAACCAGCTTTTTGCGGTTTCGCCATCAAACCTCTCATCCCTGATAACTGACGGATCTGTTCCTTAGAACCCCTCGCCCCAGAGTCAAGCATCATGTATACAGAGTTGAAACCACCCTGGTCAGTTTTCATTCTGCTCATGATCATTTCAGTTAATCCGGCGTTGGTATTAGTCCAAACGTCGATTACCTGGTTATAACGTTCTGTATCTGTAATCAGACCCATGTTATAGTTAGCTCTGATTTCGTCTACCGTTTCGATTGATTGTGCAATCATCTGTTTTTTCTCAACAGGAACTACGATATCTCCAAGTGAGAAAGAAAGACCTCCTTTGAATGCGTTTGAATACCCTAAGTCTTTCATTGCATCAAGGAACTTCACAGTTGTAGGGAAATCTGTATCAGCAAGGATCTTACCGATAACATTTCTCAATGATTTTTTGGTAAGAAGTTCATTGATATATCCTACCTGCTTAGGTACAATCTGGTTGAACAGGATTCTACCAACAGTAGTTTCGATCAGTCTTGTTACAATTTCTCCGTTTTCCTTAACAGGTAATTTACATCTTACCTTAGCATTTAAGGAAACTTTTCCTTCTGCGTAAGCGATTTCCGCTTCTTCAGGAGAATAGAATGCAAGACCTTCTCCTTTTACTTTCATGGTATCAGTAGAGCTTAATTCTTTAGTCATGAAATAAAGACCAAGAACCATGTCCTGAGATGGTACCGTAATTGGAGAACCGTTTGCAGGGTTCAGGATATTTTGAGAACCTAACATCAATAACTGAGCTTCAAGGATCGCTTCTGGTCCTAACGGTAAGTGTACCGCCATCTGGTCACCATCGAAATCGGCGTTGAAGGCCGTAGTTACCAACGGGTGCAGCTGGATTGCCTTACCTTCGATCATCTTAGGCTGGAAAGCCTGAATACCCAGTCTGTGAAGAGTAGGTGCCCTGTTCAATAGTACCGGGTGACCTTTCATCACGTTTTCAAGGATATCATAAACTACCGGTTCTTTTCTGTCGATAATTCTCTTCGCAGATTTTACTGTTTTTACAATACCTCTTTCAATCAGTTTTCTAATGATGAACGGTTTGTAAAGTTCAGCAGCCATATCTTTAGGAATACCACATTCGTGAAGCTGTAAGTTCGGACCTACAACAATTACCGAACGCGCAGAGTAGTCAACCCTTTTCCCTAGTAAGTTCTGACGGAAACGACCTTGCTTACCTTTCAATGAATCAGAAAGTGATTTCAATGGTCTGTTTGATTCAGATTTTACTGCAGAAGATTTTCTTGTGTTATCGAATAATGAATCTACTGATTCCTGAAGCATACGCTTCTCGTTTCTCAGGATTACTTCAGGAGCTTTGATCTCCAATAATCTCTTCAAACGGTTATTTCTGATGATAACTCTTCTATAAAGGTCATTCAAGTCAGAAGTAGCGAAACGTCCTCCATCCAATGGAACCAATGGTCTTAGCTCCGGTGGTATAACAGGAAGCACACGCATAATCATCCACTCCGGTCTGTTGATCATTCTTGTATTAGCACCTCTCAATGCTTCTACAACGTTCAATCTCTTAAGAGCTTCAGTTCTTCTTTGTTTTGAACCTTCGTTGTGAGCTTTGTGTCTCAAGTCGAAAGACAATGCATCAAGATCGATTCTTTTCAAAAGATCTTCCACAGCTTCAGCACCCATTCTGGCGATGAATTTGTTTGGATCGGAATCATCAAGATACTGGTTTTCTACAGGAAGAGTTTCCATGATGTCAAGGTACTCTTCTTCTGTAAGGAATTCCATATTTTCAAAATCAGAACCGTCTAATTTTTTAGCAATACCCTGCTGAATCACTACATATCTTTCGTAGTAGATGATCATATCTAATTTCTTAGAAGGAATTCCCAAAAGGTATCCGATTTTGTTTGGTAATGAACGGAAATACCAGATGTGTGCAATTGGAACTACAAGATTAATGTGCCCGATTCTCTCTCTTCTTACTTTTTTCTCAGTAACTTCTACTCCACAACGGTCACAAACGATCCCTTTGTAACGAATTCTCTTGTATTTACCACAAGCACATTCGTAATCCTTTACAGGACCAAAGATTTTCTCACAGAATAGCCCGTCTCTTTCAGGCTTGTGAGTTCTGTAGTTAATAGTTTCCGGTTTTAAAACCTCCCCTCTTGAGTCCTGTAAAATAGACTCCGGTGAAGCTAAACCGATGGTTATTTTATTAAATCTACTTGATTTATTTTTATTTGACATAATTTTTTTTAGATTTTAGATTTCAGATTTCAGATTTCAGACGAAATCATCATTCCAAATTCAAGGATTATAAAATTCTTAGAGTGCCATAGTCTGACATCTTGTGTCTGACATCTGATATCTTACTCCTCCAATCTTACGTCTAATCCAAGACCTTGTAACTCGTGAAGTAATACGTTGAATGATTCCGGAATACCTGGTTCAGGCATAGATTCACCTTTCGCAATAGCTTCATAAGTTTTTGCTCTACCAATCACGTCATCCGACTTCACAGTCAGGATTTCTCTCAGGATATTAGATGCACCGAATGCTTCAAGTGCCCAAACCTCCATCTCTCCGAATCTCTGACCTCCGAACTGAGCTTTACCTCCTAACGGCTGCTGAGTAATCAATGAGTAAGGACCAATAGAACGTGCGTGCATTTTGTCATCAACCATGTGTCCCAGCTTCAGCATATAAATAACACCTACAGTTGCAGCCTGAGTAAATCTTTCTCCGGTACCACCATCATAAAGGTAAGTGTGACCGAATTTAGGAAGACCTGCCTTGTCTGTATATTCAGTAATCTGATCAAGAGTTGCCCCATCAAAGATTGGTGTAGCGAACTTCATTCCCAGTTTCTGACCAGCCCATCCAAGAACTGTTTCATAGATCTGTCCGATGTTCATACGTGAAGGTACCCCAAGTGGATTCAATACGATATCTACCGGTGTTCCGTCTTCAAGGAATGGCATATCTTCTTCACGAACGATTCTTGAAACGATACCTTTGTTACCGTGACGTCCTGCCATCTTATCTCCTACATTCAGCTTACGTTTCTTAGCGATGTAAACTTTAGCCAGCTTCATGATACCTGCCGGAAGCTCGTCTCCGATTGAAATTGCGAATTTCTCACGGTTTTTAACCCCCTGGATGTCGTTGTATTTGATTTTGTAATTGTGAATCAATTGTTTGATCAATTCATTCTTGTCAGCGTCTACTGTCCAGTCTGAACCGCTAACGTTTACATAATCTTCAACTGAAGTTAATAACTTGTGAGTGAATTTCACACCTTTACCGATGATCTCTTCGTCAAGGTCATTATGTACCCCCTGAGAAGTTTTACCGCTTACCAGTGTATTTAATTTTTCAATTAAAGTATTTCTCAACTCATCAAACTTAGCCTTGTAAGTGTTTTCAATTTCTTCAAGTTTAAGTTTTTCTTCAGTTCTTTTCTTTTTGTCTTTAATATTTCTGGAGAACAATTTCTTGTTGATAACAACTCCTCTTAATGAAGAGTCAGCTTTCAATGAAGCATCCTTCACATCACCTGCTTTATCACCGAAGATTGCTCTAAGAAGTTTTTCTTCAGGAGTCGGGTCAGATTCACCTTTTGGAGTGATTTTACCAATCATGATATCTCCAGGCTTCACTTCAGCACCAATTCTGATCATACCGTTCTCGTCAAGATCTTTGGTAGCTTCTTCAGATACGTTTGGAATATCTGCTGTAAGCTCTTCCATACCTAATTTGGTATCACGAACTTCAAGGGAATATTCATCTACGTGGATTGAAGTAAACCAGTCTTCACGTACAACTTTTTCGTTGATTACGATCGCATCCTCGAAATTGTATCCTTTCCAAGGCATGAACGCTACCACTAAGTTTCTACCAAGAGCCAATTCTCCTTTTTCAGTAGCATAACCGTCACAAAGTACCTGTCCTTTTTCCACTACATCACCTACTCTTACGTTTGGTCTTAGGGTAATGGTTGTACTCTGGTTGGTTTTTCTGAACTTAGTAAGGTTGTATGTTTTCGTAGCAGACTCGAATTGTACTAAATCCTCGTCTTCACTTCTTTCATATTTAATAACGATTTTGTCAGCATCTACGTACTGTACAGTACCTGTGCCTTCAGCGTTAATTAAGATTCTTGAATCTCTTGCGACCTGCTGCTCAAGCCCTGTACCCACGATCGGAGCCTGTGGCTTCAACAGAGGAACGGCCTGACGCATCATGTTGGATCCCATCAATGCACGGTTCGCATCATCATGCTCCAGGAATGGAATCAATGAAGCGGAAATACCGGAAATCTGGTTTGGCGCTACGTCGATAAGGTCTACCTGATTAGGTTCCACTACCGGATAGTCACCATCCAATCTTGCAATAATTCTATCTGTTTCGAAATCACCGTTATCGTTCAATTCAACGTTTGCCTGAGCAATTACCTTAGCTTCTTCGTCTTCTGCATTTAAGTAAATAGGATCAGCATTAAGATCGACCTTACCGCCTTCCACTTTTCTATATGGAGTTTCGATGAAACCTAGATTATTGATTTTTGCATAGATCCCTAAAGATGAAATCAAACCGATGTTTGGTCCTTCCGGAGTTTCAATCGGACAGATTCTTCCGTAGTGAGTATGGTGAACGTCTCGAACCTCGAAACCTGCTCTTTCTCTTGATAAACCACCAGGTCCTAGTGCCGATAATCTTCTCTTGTGAGTGATCTCTGACAGAGGGTTG
This sequence comes from Chryseobacterium amylolyticum, assembly GCF_051011775.1. Taxonomy (NCBI): domain Bacteria; kingdom Pseudomonadati; phylum Bacteroidota; class Flavobacteriia; order Flavobacteriales; family Weeksellaceae; genus Chryseobacterium; species Chryseobacterium amylolyticum. The sequence goes on along the minus strand of NZ_JBPCHX010000002.1, from coordinate 193,971 downwards.
GTTTGGTCCATGAACTGAGACAGCTGGTTGGTACCGAAGAATGAGTTGATTACAGACGTTAATGTCTTAGCATTTACAAGGTCAAGCGGAGTAAAGATTTCGTTATCTCTAACGTTCATTCTTTCCTTGATTGTTCTTGCAATTCTTGAAAGACCTACACCGAACTGTCCTGCTAATTGCTCACCAACAGTTTTAATTCTTCTGTTTGATAAGTGGTCGATATCATCAACCTCAGCCTTAGAGTTTACAAGCTCGATAAGGTGTCTTACGATAGCAATGATATCTTCTTTGGTAAGAACCTCAGTTGTTGTAGGAATGTTAAGACCTAATTTTTTGTTCAGTCTGTAACGTCCCACTTCACCTAGCGAGTATCTCTGCTCAGAGAAGAATAATTTTTCAATGATTCCTCTTGCCGTTTCCTCATCTGGCGGATCTGCGTTTCTTAACTGACGATAGATGTACTCTACCGCTTCTTTTTCAGAGTTGGTAGGGTCTTTTTGTAATGTATTCTGGATGATAGAGAATTCATTGCTGTTTTCTTTGTGAATCAGGATTGATTTCACACCAGCATCCAGGATAAGATCCAAGTGTTCTTTTTCAAGGATGGTTTCTCTATCCAGGATGATCTCGTTTCTTTCGATAGAAACTACTTCCCCTGTATCTTCGTCTACGAAGTCTTCGAACCATGTGTTCAATACTCTCGCAGCCAATGTTCTCCCTTCCACTTTTTTAAGCGCAGCTTTAGAAACTTTCACTTCTTCAGCAAGGTCGAAGATCTGAAGGATATCCTTATCAGACTCATACCCGATAGCTCTTAATAAAGTTGTTAATGGTAATTTTTTCTTACGGTCGATATACGCGTACATTACGCTGTTGATATCCGTTGTAAATTCCATCCAAGATCCTTTGAAAGGAATAATTCTTGAATAGTAAAGTTTGGTTCCGTTAGCGTGGTAAGTCTGTCCGAAGAATACACCAGGTGAACGGTGAAGCTGCGTAACGATAACTCTCTCAGCACCGTTGATGATGAAAGAACCACTTGGTGTCATATAAGGAACCGGACCTAAATATACATCCTGAACCACAGTCTGGAAATCTTCGTGTTCCGGGTCAGTACAGTACAGTTTAAGTCTAGCTTTTAGAGGAACTGAATAAGTAAGTCCTCTTTCCACACACTCATCAATTGAATAACGTGGAGAATCTACCAGATAGTCTAAGAATTCTAATACGAACTGGTTTCTTGAATCCGTAATTGGGAAATTCTCTTGGAAAGTCTTGTAAAGAGCTTCTGTCTTTCTGGCTTCAGGAAGTGTATCAAGCTGGAAAAACTCTCTGAAAGACTCGATTTGGATGTCCAAAAAGTCAGGAGTGATGATTTTTCCTTTCGCTGATGAGAAATTAATTCTCGGATTTCCTTGAGTTGTTGATTTTGTTTTACTCATAAAACTTTTAAGAAAGGGTTAAAAAATATTTTGATTCATTAAAAAATATCAGAAAAGAACAAGAAACAAGGTAAAAGTAAAGGTAGAAGTGTTTTTGGCGCTCACGAAAGACCTTAGGCTCTTTCCACTTTGTACTTGGCTCTTTCTAACTGCAACACTGGTATATCTTTTCACAGCGTAATGCAAAATATTTTTCTTACTTTTGAGGCAGCATGACTGCTGTATTTATATACACGAAATCCCTTCCATGCTTTACACAATGAAAGAGCTGATTTTCAGTATTTTATAAATTTACAAACAATTTTTCGCGCCAAAAGAGGGGCAAAGATACAAAAAATTATCCACAATAACAAATAAATCATCTCATTTTGAGGCTTTTAAAATAAGAGAGGCTGCCCAATATTGAGCAACCCCTCCACAACACAAGCTAATCCTATGATTATTTCACAATAACCTTATAAGATTTTATTTTTGATTGGGTTTCTATTTTAATAATATACACTCCTGCGGGAAGTGAAGATGTATCAATACCTGTACCGGCATTAAACTTATCTGTTTTAACTGCCTGTCCCTGTGCTGAGAACAATGTATATACTCCTTCTTCTGCTGATGAAATTCTAAGATTCTCCCCTGCTTTTACCGGATTTGGATATACTTTTACATCATTCGCCGCATCAGTAATTTCTGTTGCAGTAATTTTTGCTGCAGTATTGGCAGCTTTTAATAATGAAGCATAAGGTGAAAGCGGGGAATCAGGAGATCCTCTCTTCACCAGATCTGTATCTACAACAGCCTGGATACCATCTTTATCTTTATCATCAATAGTAGAAATGAATCCACCACCTAAAGTATCAAGATTTCCTTTTCCGATCTGATAAAGATCCAGGTCTGAGCCATTGGAGGTAATGTCCAGGAAGTCCGGTTTATCATCTCCATCTGTATTTTTGATCGGATACTTCAATACTCCTGAGTCAGGCGAAGTTTCCAGAATGTCTGCAATTCCGTTTTTACCCACCGGAACACCGGCATCAATCACTCCATTATGGTCTGCATCAATCTGATTAATAACAGATGTAGGAATTCCTGATTCGAATAAATCCAAAATACCATCATTATCAGAGTCAAGATCAAGATAATTCGGAACCGAATCTCCCAGTACAGGAGTTAAAAGAATATCCCCTTCATTATCATCATCCTGGAACTTCCCGTTTTTATCAAAATCTTCCACGGCATCCGGAATTCCGTCATTATCAGAATCCTGATCACAGGCATCTACGATACCATCGCCATCCGTATCCAACGCCGGCGATTTGTCATTTACCGCTGTACATCCTTCTGCACAGTCAGGAATACCATTTCCGTTATTATCTATGTTGTCATCACCGCCGTTACATTGGTCGAAACAATTGGGAACCCCATCATTATCATCATCCCTGCTTGCAAAAGCATTGTAGATATAATAGTTTTGAGGAATACGAATTGCCGTTCCGCTGTTGAAAGTAATCTTAATACGGTTAAAAGGTTTTGTCGCTTTTCCTCCCACATAGAATTTATTAGAGTTTGTTGTGAAAAAATTTCCGCTGATAAGACTTCCTGAGCTTGTAAAAGTATCTGTCAGTATATTTCCGTTGTACAATGTTACGGTAATATTCTCCAGAACACTTACCCCAAGAAGGTTTCCTGCTTTTTCTACAGTGAAACCGGCCATTGTGTTGGCAGGAAGTACAGTATTGCTGCTTACTGTTGCAAACGCTGAGAAAATACTCAGAATAGATGCAGCAGGAACGGTAGCGGTGGCATAATTGGAAGGATTATTATCCACAATAGCCTCCGGATTGGTCATTTTAGCTAAAATAAGCCCGAGAAATCCCGGCCCCGATGTCCATGAAGCACCAGTGACCAAATTTCCGGGAACTGACGAGCCGCTTGTCTGTATCTTATCATCACATTCACAAGAAACCGGTTCTTCAAAAGCGTAGTATACTTTTAATGCTCCCAAATTAAATCCTACCGTTTGGGTAACTTTTAATCTTACTTCGTTAAAAGGTTTGGTTGTTGTTAAAGCTACCTTTTGTTTCCCTGAGCCATATCCCAGTACTTTAATATTAATCAGGCCTCCACCGTCAGACAGCTGTTTTGAGTCCTGCAGCTGTCCATACAGATAGGTCTCAATGGTAATATTCTTTAAAAACTCAGCGCTTAAAAGCTTCCCCTGGTCATCCGGCTCAATTACAAATCCGGCTTTGTTGCCTGCAGGATATACCTGGTTTTTATCAAGAACTCCCACTGAATAAGATCCCAGTAATCCGACAGGAAGAACGATTGATCCGTAAGAACTTTTATTTCCATCCCCAATTCTTTCTTTATTCTGAACATAGGAAAGCGGAGCCAGGAAACTGCTGCTTCCGGATACATTACCATCCACACCACTTCCTGCAATGATATCATCACAAATACCATTATTGTCTGTCGGAACCTTTGCAGGATCAAATGCAAATGCATAGTAAACATTCATTGCACTGAACACGGAAAGAACATTAGTCTGATACAGCCTTACTTCATCAAATTCCTTTGATGTTTTAAAATGCAGGAAAATCCTGTTTTTGCTTCCACCGAATGCAGGAACTGATAAAAGTGTACTGCTGGTAGTGGTTTCCTGCAAAACTCCATTTTTATAAGTACTGATTCTCAATGAGCTTAAAAGATCAACAGTAATAAAACTTGTTCCAAGGTCTACATTGAAACCGGTGATGTATCCTGCAGGGTAAGTTGTATTCTTATTTTTTACAGATATTCCGTTTCCACTTAACAAGGAAGCAAAATTTCCCATACTCACGCTGTTATCCAGGCTGGCATCTACCACCGGATTCATACTTCCGTTATAACATGCAAGACAGATCCCTGAGTTATTGACAGGTTTTGCCTCCACGCCCATCCCGCGGATCGGCTCATAACCTTGCTGCGCAAATAATACTACAGACATCACTAAGGTCATGAGCATAGCAGCAGATTTATCGAATAATTTTCTGGTCATTTCTATTTTTTTAAGGTTTGTGTGTTTTTTTAATTAATAAAGAGCTTTCCAGTTAGTCCCGTTACAGCCTTCATGTACTTTTGATGTAGTATTATACCGGATTGCCCCTTCTTCAGCCGCTGAACAGGCTGCATTGGCACCGGATGCAATCCCTTTTATCTGAATAGCAGCCCCCGTAGAAGTAGCAGCAGTAGGGATCATATTGATACCTAAAATGGTATCTGTCCCGTTACTTTTGTTGAAGAAAACATGCTGTTTATTGGCATAAACCATCTGCCCTGCAGCTGCCTGACCTGAGAACCCTATTGCAAAAGCCTCTGTACCGGTAGCTGTATTGGCAGAACCTACAGCAATATTATTTAAAGAGGTTGTATTTCCGCTTCCGATAGCTATTCCTCCACTGTTGTTATGATTATTACCTACTGTAAGCCCGGTAAGTCCTGTTACCGTATTCAGGTTCCCAAAAACTAAATTATTAGGTCCTGTAGCAGTATTGGTATTTCCAATTACTTTAGCTCCATTACTGGCCGTGTTTCCCAGTCCGATAGCTACAGCAGGAAAGTTTCCCTGTGCAGAAACCGTATTATCCTTTCCTAATGCAATATTCGAAGATGAACTGTTAGTAAGTATATTATTGGAGCCCCATGTAAACGATGCGTAAGGACCAGTTGCAGAATTGGCATTTCCTCCCTGCAATGTTCCGTTAATATCTAATATGCCTTTTACATTCTTCTGAGTGGCCAAAACCAGATTCTGACCATCATTTGTTCCCAGATAGTTTCCGGTCCCAATATTGGTTCCTAAAGCAGCCGATGCAGCTGTTGTTCCGGAATTCCCAACTGTACGCCAGCTTCCGCCTAGACTTAACCATTTTGTACCGTCAAAATAATAATAACCTGATGCAAGTACTTCTGCTGTCTGTCCGGTAGGTGCGCTTTCTGCTGCAGTAACATATACTATTGCGCCGGTTTGAGCTGCAGTATAATTTTTGGCTTTTAATTCTGTACCCGTAATCCTGGGAGCAATCAGTCCGTCAAGTTTACTTGTATTGGAAGGTGATCCTACTATATCAAAAGTAGCTTGCGGCAAAGATGTATTAATCCCTAGCTGTGCGTTAATTGATAAACCAGCAGATAAAAGCGCTAATGTGAATAATTTGTTTTTCATTTCAAATGATATTTATGTTTTTATGTATGTGTTTTTTCAGGAAGTAAAATTCTCAGGTGTTTTCATCTGATAATAAATGAAATCATGACTATTCTTATGATGAAAACGCTAAAAATTTGTTACAGAATTAGTGCTTAAGCGTGGAGACCAGCTTATCAGGAATTTTAATAATAAATTTAAACCCGTCTATAAGTTTAACGGAATTGATATGAAACTTTGCAGCCTTTTTAAAGGTGAAAAAAGTATTTCCTTTGTGGAAAAGATATGAATATATCAGGTTATAGTTATTGACAACAGTCCTTATATCTTTAAGAAATAAAATCCTGATATAAATATCGTTAGAGAAATTATGCTGTGAGCCAATGTATAATGAATTGGCCGAATTCTGATCAGCAGATTGATGCAAAACCGAGCCATCTGCCCAATGACGAACCGAAGTACCAGCCAGGCACCGTTGAGTCTGTATATCTGCACAATAAGGTAATACATTTTTACTCATCGTTACAGGTATAAACTTCGCATTTAGTTTTCCCACAGCCACCAGCAGCAGCAGAAGTGCTATCTTATGACTATAAGAAAGAAAATAATTTCTATCCAAGTATATGTGTTTTTCGATACAAATATACTATTTTTTCAAACAATAATTATTTTTATTAATAAAAATTTACACAAAATAAACAATATATACACAAACAATAAAATAACCCATTATTTTTTATAAAATATTCAATCATAACAAAATATAGCAAAACAGGAATTAATAATATTTAAATACAATTACAAATTAAAATACAGATTTACAATAGTTTACAACAAAAAAGCCCGGGCAATATGCCCGGGCTTCTATATTTATAATAAAATTGAAATTATTTCAATTCTACTTCAGCACCAGCTTCTTCTAATTGCTTCTTAAGAGCTTCAGCTTCGTCTTTAGATACACCAGTTTTGATTGGAGCTGGAGCACCGTCTACGATATCTTTAGCTTCTTTAAGACCAGCACCTGTTAAATCTTTTACTAATTTAACGATAGCTAATTTAGAAGCACCTGCAGACTTAAGAATTACGTCGAATTCAGTCTTTTCTTCAGCAGCATCACCTGCACCACCTGCAGCAACAACTACAGCAGCAGCAGCTGGCTCAATTCCGTACTCATCCTTAAGGATAGCAGCTAATTCGTTTACGTCTTTTACAGTTAGGTTTACTAGCGTTTCAGCTAAATTTTTTAAATCTGACATTGTTGTAATGTTTTTGTTGATTATTTATTTAATTTTTTGAGTGTAATTATTCAGCACTAGTTTCTTCAGTGCTTTCTGCAGCAGCTTCTGGAGCTTCAGCAGGAGTTTCTTCTACCGCAGGAGCAGCTTCTTCAGCTTTAGCTTCTACAGTTTCAGGTTTGTTTTGAAGAGCAGAAACAACTCTCTGGATTGGAGACTGAAGTAATCCGATGATTTCACCGATCATTTCTTCTCTAGACTTGATGTTAGCCAACATGTCTAGGTTATTGTCACCAACGTAGAAAGTTTCCTGAACGAAAGCAGACTTCAAAGCCGGCTTTTCTTCTTTCTTTCTGAATCCTTGGATCAGTTTCGCAGGAGCGTTTGCTGTATCAGCAATCATTAACGCTGAGTTTCCTTTGAAAGATGGGAACATTTCAGAGTAATCTACTCCTTCAATCTGCTCCATTGCTTTTTGTAAAAGTGTATTTTTTACAACTTTTACTTTGATATTTTGTTTGAAAGCCTGTCTTCTGAAATCTGAAGATTTACCAGCGTTCAAACCTTCTAAATCTGCTACGTATACTACTTTTGCATCCTGAAGCAAATCTTTGATCTCTTGTATTGCTACAACTTTTTGGTCTTTTGTCATTGTTTTAGGATTAAATATTAGTTAACAGATTTAGTATCAATTGCAATACCCGGGCTCATTGTAGAAGATAAATAAATGCTCTTCACATAAGTTCCTTTAGCAGCAGTTGGCTTCATTTTGATCAATGTCTGGATTAACTCCTGAGCATTTTCCTTGATCTTAGCAGCATCGAAAGATACTTTACCAATACCAGCATGGATGATACCATACTTATCTACTTTGAAATCAATTTTACCTGCTTTTACTTCAGCTACTGCTTTACCAATTTCCATTGTTACAGTTCCTGATTTAGGGTTTGGCATTAAACCTCTTGGACCTAATACTCTACCTAATGGACCTAATTTACCCATTACAGCTGGCATAGTAACGATAACGTCAACATCTGTCCAACCTTCTTTGATTTTTTGTAAATATTCGTCAAGACCTACATAGTCAGCACCAGCAGCTTTAGCTTCTGCTTCTTTATCCGGAGTTACAAGAGCTAATACTTTAACATCTTTACCAGTTCCGTGAGGAAGAGATACAACACCTCTTACCATTTGGTTTGCTTTTCTAGGGTCTACACCTAATCTTACAGCGATATCTACTGAAGCATCAAACTTTGTAGTGTTCACTTCTTTTACAAGAGCTGAACCTTCTTCAAGGTTATAGATTCTTCCTTTTTCTACTTTGCTTAAAGCTTCCTTTTGCTTTTTAGTTAATTTTGCCATTTCTTTAAGTTTTAAGCGTTAGTTGGTTTAGTTCCTGTTACTCTTAATCCCATAGATCTGGCAGTACCTGCAACCATAGAAAGAGCAGAGTCCATTGTAAAACAGTTAAGATCCGCCATTTTATCTTCAGCGATTTTCTTTACTTGTTCCCAAGTTACAGAACCTACTTTGTTTCTGTTTGGTTCACCAGAACCTCCCTTGATCTTAGCTGCATCCATTAGCTGGATTGCTGCAGGTGGAGTTTTAATAACGAATTCAAAAGATTTGTCTTCGTATACTGTAATTACTACAGGTAAAACTTGCCCTGGCTTATCTTGGGTTCTTCCGTTAAATTGCTTACAAAACTCCATGATGTTCACACCTGCAGAACCCAATGCTGGACCTACTGGTGGAGAAGGGTTAGCTGCGCCACCTTTCACCTGAAGCTTTACCATTTTAAAGACTTTCTTAGCCATTGTTTGTTTTTTAAATTTGAATAATTAATGAGTTTGGAAGCATTTATTATTCAGCAGGTTATCGTACTCACCTATGACAAACCTACTTTTTGGACTGCAAAAGTATAAAATATTTTTGAAATAGCAAATGGAAATTACTGATTTTTAAAAAGTTTTATAAAATACTTGTTATCCTGTGGGAATAAATTCTTAAGTATTTTAAAATTATCCGAGCAACAAAAATAAAAACGGCTATTTACTTTTTAAATAGCCGTTTCATATATTCTGACAGAGAAAATCTGTTAAAAGCCAGAAGGTTTGGTAATGGTTTGGGTAGAACCGTCATTTCCTCCCAGATCAGCATTGATATCGTTGATGTTTTGTTTTTCAATTAATCTTTTATATGCCATCAGATACAGATCAACAGTAAAGTTGTTGTAAGTTCTTGAGGGAGTGGAAGCATTCATCGCAATAATTCTGCTGTCTGTAAACTTTGCTCTGATATGCCATGTGCCGTTACTTTTGAATGCAACAACATTAGGGGATCCCTGTTTGTTATCATTAATACCGTTGTCTCCATAATCAAGCATTACACTGGTAGTTCCGTCATTCAGCTTGAATGAATAATTATGAAGTACAACAAGAAAATTGTTGGCATCTATCTTTGTGTCATAATCTTCAATTCCTGTACCTGGCACTCCGGTAAGGGTAAGTTTAAGGTAATTAAACAGTCCACTGCTTTCCAAAGCCGGGTCATACAGCTGCAAGGCATTTTCTGAAGTTGCCAGAAAACTCCCTCCAGACATGGTAGGTTCACCCGGATTTCTCAGATATAAAGTATTGGTATATGTTTTACCATTAACATCAAGTGTTTCTGTAGGATTGGCTGTATTTATTCCTACCTTCCCCTGCTGGGCATTCATAAACAGTCCCAGGCACATGATTATTGTGATATAAATTTTTCTTTTCATAACTTTTTATTGAAGTCCTAAAGGTGTGTTGGTGGAAACTCCTGAGTAGCCAGGCGAAGCTGATGCTGAAACAGAACCGTTGAAAGTTCCCCAGTCTTTAACTAATGATTTTTCAAAAACATTTAAAGTAAACGTCCACGTACCGTTTTGAGATGAAACAGTTCCGGCTCCTTTAAAAGCTAAATTAATGGCATGGTAGCTTTTGCCTCCACTGGTTACCTGAGTAATTTCTGTGGAATAAGATCCATACGATTTTGGATTTGTCGTCATATTTGCTGCAGAAACCGCTTCTGTAAAAACAGCACCTGTAATAGCCACAACATATTTACTTGCATCCAATCCTGTATTGAGATTCACTACTTCATCCTGTCTCACATTTTTCAATACCAGATTATACATATTTACAGGCGCTACATTACGAAGCGATATATCCAGCAGCTTAACTTTACCTACCGGTGAACTGTCTTTTGAACGGGTAAGAAGAAGGTAGTTTCCTGCCGCCTTCGTATTTTCCGTATCTATTAAATAGGACTCTACCAGTGTTTCCCCTTCCACATCAAGAGTTCCTTTCGGTGTTGTTGTATTGATTCCTACTTGGGCACGTATGCTTAATGCAGCAAAACCCATAAAGAGTACCGCAATAATTTTTTTCATAATTTATGTTTTTATTGAATTAATGGTGCTGCTGCAGCACCAGTTCCTGAAGCATTAAGGTTTTGGGTAGAATTGAAATCCTTGGCATATGATCTGTCAAATACCAACAGATTCAGTGTCCAAACCCCTGTAGGAAGTGATGAATCCGGCGAGAATCCATGATAGTCTGCCTTAAGCTTCCATGTCCCTCCCGATGAATAGGCAAAAATCTGAGGTACGGGAGTAAGCCAGTTGGCAGAAAACGTTCTTGTAGGCTGTGTAAAACCAAAAGAAGAAATGACCACCAGAAATTTTTTAGAATTGATTTTTGTATCAAACTGATTCACCCAATCCTTGTCTGCAGGATCACACGTAATCTTGAACTGAATAAGGTTAATGGGAGCCGGTGAATTAGGTACAAAAGAATCATTGTACGCTGTAATTTTGTTTTCAGGAGCCGGAGATTTGATAATGAAAGTGTAGTTCTCATCCGCTTTCAGTTTTTCCATAGGCTGCTTGAAAACAATTCCTGATGTCTTCATCGTACCGTTTACGGTAAGTTCCTTTTCCGGTGTCGCAGTATTGATACCAACCTGCGCACTCGTGAGCACAGATGCACTCACCAAAGTGATCATCGAAATAATTTTTGTCATTGGGTTATGTGTTTATATAAGACTTGTGTTTTTAACCAGCCCATTTTTTATATTTCTTGCTTAAAAACATGAAATTTCACTACAACTGTAATCAGTGTATGAAATAAAAAATATAAAATTAATGGATTAGTTAACACCTTGGCTGCAAGAAACATGCCATCCGAAATTAAACTAAACAATCTGAAAACGTTCTCCGCTGAAAAAACAAATATGATCACCTAACAGTGATTAAACTATTAAGGCAAACGGTTCTTTACAAGGAGCTAACAGATTTCTGAATTTAAAACATTGTTAAAATAATCTTAATAAACTTAAAAAAACTCTAACAATAGGGAGAAATTATGGAAATTAAATACCTATATTTTATTATGAGTTAATAGAATTGTGAGTTCAATCTTAAAAGCTGTAGAGATCAGAATATTTAAGCAAAGGATTCCATTTGCTGTATTCTATTTTCAGGAAGCCAAGACTGGTAACCTCATATGACTTTTAAGTGTGCAGATCTCGTAACGCTTAAACTTAACTGAATTTTGCAGAAATGCCAGAAAGCCATCAATGAAAAAAGACCGCTTAATAGCAGTCTTTTTTATATTTTATAAAATAATATTATACTTTTTCTACTTGCATGTAGCTTAGTTCCATTGGAGTTTTTCTACCGAAGATCAATACAGAAACTTCAATTTTCTTTTTGTCTTCAAGAATTTTCTCCACTGTACCATTGAATCCGTTGAAAGGTCCATCGATTACTTTAACGTTTTCACCTACTACGTAAGGGATTTCAACATCACTTGCAAATTCAGAAAGTTCATCCATTCTTCCAAGCATTCTGTTAACCTCTGATTTTCTCATTGGAACAGGATCACCTCCTTTTGTTAAGCTTAAGAAAGAAATAACTCCAGGGATATTCTTGATAACGTGAGGAATTTCTCCCATCAGATCAGCTTCGATCATTAAGTAGCCAGGATAGTAAGGTCTTTCTTTAGGAACTTTTTTACCGTTTCTAATCTGGATCACCTTTTCCATAGGAATAACCACTTGAGTAACATACTGCTCAAACCCTAGACGTTTGATTTCTGTCTCAATATAGTTTTTCACTTTATTTTCCTGTCCGCTGATAGCTTTCAGCACATACCATTTCAATTCGCTCATTATGGGAAAATACTTTTTTGTTAATTAAACAAGTTGATTAACATTCCTATTATGTTGCTGATTGCTTTTGAAAACAATTCATCAACTCCAAAGGTAAATAAAGCCAGAATCACTGTCGCAATAGTCACTACAATTGTAGAAGACTGAAGGTCAGCCCATTTTGGCCATTCAACTTTATGTCTGAATTCGTTATAAGAACCTTTTAAAAAATCGACAAATGAACTCATAATTTATATTTGCACGGGCACAAGGATTCGAACCCTGATCAACGGTTTTGGAGACCGGTATCCTACCATTGGACGATGCCCGTAGTTAAAAAGCTTCCGTAAAGAGATTCCTTACGGAAGCTTTTATATTTTAAGATATTAATCTAAGATTTCAGTAACCTGACCAGCACCAACTGTTCTACCTCCTTCTCTGATCGCGAATCTAAGACCCTCGTTAAGAGCGATTGGTTGTAACAATTCTACAGTGATCGTTAAGTTATCACCAGGCATTACCATTTCTACACCTTCTGGTAAGAAGATTTCACCTGTAACGTCAGTAGTTCTTACGTAGAACTGAGGACGGTATTTGTTGTGGAATGGAGTGTGACGTCCACCTTCTTCTTTAGAAAGGATATAAACCTCAGCTTTGAATTTTTTGTGTGGTTTAACAGAATCTTTCTTAGCGATAACCATACCTCTCTTGATGTCAGTTTTTTCAATACCTCTCAACAATAGACCTACGTTATCACCAGCTTCACCTCTGTCTAGGATTTTTCTGAACATCTCAACCCCTGTAATTGTAGAAGTTAATTTTTCATCACCCATACCAACGATATCAACCGGATCACCAGTGTTGATAACACCAGACTCGATTCTACCAGTTGCTACAGTACCTCTACCTGTAATAGAGAATACGTCTTCGATTGGCATCAAGAATGGCTTATCCTGATCTCTTACCGGCTGCTCGATCCAAGTATCAACAGCATCCATTAATTCTTCTACAGTTTTAACCCACTTCTCGTCTCCGTTAAGAGCACCAAGAGCAGATCCCTGGATTACTGGAGAGTTATCTCCGTCATATTCGTAAGTAGATAATAAATCTCTAAGTTCAAGTTCAACAAGCTCTAAAAGCTCAGCATCATCCACCATATCAACTTTGTTCATGAAAACAACGATTCTTGGTACGTTTACCTGACGGCAAAGTAGGATGTGCTCTCTAGTTTGAGGCATTGGTCCATCAGTTGCAGCACATACTAAGATTGCTCCATCCATCTGAGCAGCACCAGTTACCATGTTCTTAACGTAGTCAGCGTGACCTGGACAGTCAACGTGTGCATAGTGTCTGTTTTCAGTTTCGTACTCGATGTGAGCTGTATTAATAGTGATACCTCTTTCTTTTTCTTCTGGAGCAGAGTCAATAGCAGAGAAGTCTTTTTTCTCAGCAAGACCTTTGTTAGCTAATACACTACTGATAGCTGCAGTAAGTGTAGTTTTACCATGGTCAACGTGACCAATAGTACCAATGTTCAAGTGTGGTTTGTTACGATTAAACGTTTCCTTTGCCATGATTTAAAATTATTTATTTATTGTTTTTCAAATTTTCGGTGTGCAAATATAATGAATTTTTAAATACCAAAAACTTTTTATTAAAAAAACTTTCAATATTCTCATCCAGTGAAGGACAAACCTTATATTTTAACGTATTGAGACTGCAAATTTACACATTTTTCCGGATTGAAAAAAACTTTCTGAAACCTTTTACCAAAAAGCCTGAAATACAGAATATTCCAGGCTCAATTAATATAAATGAAAGATAAGATCAGATTTGGCTGAGTTTTTTGGTTCTGTTGAAAATCCAGAAAATAATTGGGAAAATAAGCAGGGTAAGCACGGTTGCTGTAATTAATCCTCCAATAATAACAATGGCCAGGGGTTTCTGGGATTCTGAACCGATCCCTGTAGACAATGCCGCCGGCATAAGCCCGATAGAAGCCATAAGCGCGGTCATAATCACCGGTCTTGTTCTGGATTTCACTCCATTTAAAATAGCAGTATCTATATCAAGGCCATTTTTAACATTCTGGTGGAATTCTGTGATAAGAATGACTCCGTTCTGGATACAGATTCCCAAAAGAGCAATCATTCCTACTCCGGCAGAGATTCCAAAATTGATTCCCGTAACATGCAAGGCGATAATTCCCCCTATTAAAGCAAAAGGCACATTGGCCAATACCAGAAGAGAGTCCTTCATATTTCCAAACAGGATAAACAGCAGGAAGAAGATCATAAGAATACTCACCGGCACCACCTGGGCGAGCCTGTGAGAGGCGCGCTGCTGATTTTCAAACTGACCGGTCCATCCTACGGAATAGCCATCCGGCAGCTCAATTGCTGCTACTTTTTTCTGGGCATCAGCAATGGTACTTCCCAGGTCCCTGTCGCGGATTGAGAACTTAACCCCAATATAACGTTTGATATTATCCCTGTAAATAAATGCAGCTCCGTTATCTTTAACAATCGTACTTATTTCCTTTAAAGGGATCTTTGCTCCATCCTGGGTAGGAACCATCAAAGCAGCAATGTCATTTTCATTGGTTCTGTATTCCTGCGAATACCGGAGGCGGATCGGAAATTTTCTTTCACCGTCAAACATTTCCGAAGCAGTTTTACCACCAAAAGCCATTTCCAGCACAGCCTGTGCGTCTGCCGGCATTACTCCGTAAGCTGCCATTTTATCTCTGTCCAAAACAACACTTACTTCCGGCTGGCCGATATTTTTAATAATCCCGGGATCTTTTACGCCGTCCACATCTTTGATTTTCAATAAAACTTCATGGGCCAGTTTATCCAGTGTTTCCAGGTTATCACCATAGATTTTAATTCCGTTTTCTGCTTTAAAGCCTGCCACTGCTTCTGCCACGTTATCTGAAATAGGCTGGGAATAATTGAAGGTAATTCCCTGATAGCTTCTGAGTTTTTTGTCAATTTCATTAATCAGCTCATCGTAAGTAATTTTACGCTTCCATTCTTCTCTTGGTTTGAGATTCACTGCGAACTGTACAAATCCGAATCCGTTGGGATCCGTTCCATCGTTACTTCTTCCGGTCTGGGCAAGCACATCCGTTACCTCAGAGAAGCTCATAATGTCTTTTTTTAGAAGGTCTGCCGTTTTCAGAGATTCTTTCAGTGAGGAGCTCATCGGCATTTCAGCAGTGATCCAGAGTGAGCCTTCATTCAACTGAGGTAAGAATTCTGTTCCAAGGAATTTTCCGGAAAACAGGGTAACTGCCAGGAAGGAGACCGCTACGATCATACTGATTTTTTTATGTTTAAATGTGAAATTAAAGCCTTTCAAAACGATTCTGTCCCAGAAGTTAACAAAGGGATTATTTTTTTCCTTCACATTTTTATTCAAAAGGATATGGGAAAGAACAGGAACCAGAGTTAAAGTAAATATCAGTGCTCCCATTAATGCAAACCCAAGTGTGAATGCCAGCGGAGAGAACATTTTCCCTTCCACTTTCTGGAATGAGAAAATAGGAATCAGAGAGGTAATGATGATTAATTTTGAAAAGAAGATGGCTTTTCCCAATCCGGTACCGGTCTGCTTGATCCAGCCTCCTTTTGCCAGTTTATTGAATTTCTCGGTTCCGTACCGGTGTGCTTTATGATCGAGCATCACAAAGAGACCTTCCACCATGACGACGGCTCCGTCTATAATAATCCCGAAATCTACTGCTCCTAACGAAAGGAGGTTTGCACTCATACCAGCCAGTTTTAAGCATAAAAATGCAAACAACAGAGATAAAGGGATGATGATGGAAACAATAAGTGTTGTTCTCCAGTCGGCCATAAAAATTAAAACAATTACCGTTACCAGTACAATTCCTTCAATAAGGTTATGCATTACGGTATGGGTGGTAAAGTCCATCAAATTGTCGCGGTCATAGAAAGTGACCATTTTAACATCTTTGGGAAGGATTTTTTCGTTAAGCTCTTTGATTTTAGCTTTTACTCCTACCAGGACTTCTCTGGGATTCTCTCCTTTTCTCATCACAACAATTCCTTCCACCGTATCATCATGATGATTCAGTGCAGCCTGTCCTACCCTTGGCATAGAGCTTTCATGAACATCTGCTACATTTTTTACCAGCACAGGGTTTCCACTGTCATTCTGGATAGTGATATTGCCAATGTCCGCAACTGATTTTACCAAACCGATTCCTCTTACCACATAAGCCTGCCCGTTCTTTTCAATAACATCACCGCCTACATTCAGGTTACTCTTGGTAACGGCATCATATACCTGAAGCGGAGTCAGATTATATTTATCCAATGCTCTGGGGTCAATGCTCAGCTCAAAAACTTTATCCTGTCCGCCGAAGACATTGATATCAGCAACACCGGGTACTCCTCTTAAAGCACGGTCTATCACCCAATTCTGCAGGGTGAGCAACGCCCGGGAATCTTTTGTTTTACTTTCCAGCGTATATCGGAAAATCTCCCCGGTTGGCCCGTAGGGTGGCTGTACTTCGGGATCTACCTCATCAGGAAGGCTAATGGTTCTTAACTGGTTATTGACCTGATTTCTGGCAAAAGTATCATCCACCCCGTCGTCAAACAGAATTTTAACAATAGAAAGTCCGAACATGGTGGTACTTCTCACACTTGTTTTCTTCTGAACCGGGCTCATCGCCAATTCGATGGGTGTGGTGACAAAGCGTTCTACTTCTTCTGCACTGCGCCCATTCCATTGGGTAATGATTACGATCTGGGTATTGGTTACATCCGGAAAAGCTTCAATAGGCATATTTTTGAAACTTATAAATCCGGAGATGGCCAAAATGGCTACCCAGATAAAGGTAAACGCTTTATTTTTTAATGAAAAAGCAATTATATTTTTTATGAATTTATTCATGACAGATACATTGATGACCTAAAAAAGCCGTTAAAAAAAATGTAGCATTCTTAAGGGTTTCATAAGATTAGCTGTTCAGCGAGCGGTATATCAGCAGCTGGTTGTTGGTAATTACTTCTTCTCCTTCTTTCAGTCCGTCGGAAACATAAGTGACATCACCTACCTGTTTCAATACTTTGATTTCTCTGATCTTCACATCCGTTCTGGATTTAAAAATCACAACAAAGCTTTTATTGTCATCAAAGATTACGGCTTTGGAAGGAACCGTTAAGGTTGTATTACTTTCCAGGCTGGAAACTTTTATCGTTGCTTTACTGTCCGGAATCAGAAGTCCGTTGGCATTATCCAGGACTACCCTTGCCTGCATAGCATTGGTCTGCGGATCAATAATCCTGAATATTTTATCAATTTTACCATCAAAAACTTTATCCGGATAAGAAAGGGTAGAAACCTGGGCTTTCATTCCAAGGCTGATCTTATCAATGTCAGACTCATTGACATTCATAATGGCCCATACATTGGTGGTGTTGGCAACGTCAAAAATATTATCGCTCCTATCACTTCTCAGCTGCATATCTTTATTGATACTTTTCTGGACAATATAGCCACTGATAGGTGCTACTACGCTGTATATATTTCCGGTTTTCACATTATAAACCGTACTCACTGCTGTTGCTCTCTGCAATTGATCTTCGGCTTTTTGCAGCTGGCTTTTGGCTTCCAGAACATCTCTTTCGGTATTCAGTTTTCCTTCGTAGAGTTCTTTGGCAACACGAAGGTTATTTTTTGCCACTACCAGATCGGTTTTCGCATCACTTACATCTTTCTGGATTTCTGCAAGCTCAGTACTCCTGATGGTTGCCAGTACCTGTCCTTTCTTCACATAGTCTCCCAGCTCCACATTGACACTCATCACGTTCCCTCCTACCAATGGGTATACGTCTATATAACTGTTTTTGTCTGCAGAGATTTTACCGTAAAAGCTGTATTCATCTTCTATATTCTTTTTTTCTACTTTGGCTAAGGAAATAGAATTCAACATGGTGTTGCTCAGTTCAAATCCTTTTTTGGCATGACTGGTTTTCTCTTCTTCTTTTTTTGAACAGGCCGCTAACGAAAGGACCATCAATACGGGAATAATATATGTTTTCATGATTTAATAGAAGATTTTCGTTTGTACTAGTTGATTAAGCTGTTCTGCGGACTGCATGATCTCATTTTTCATATCATAAATCTGAAGGGCTGTTTCCCTGTAGCTGTCCATAAAATCTGTGAACTCAATCAGATTCACATTTCCTTTTCTGAAATTGTTCAGCATTCCGTTGTAGACAAGCTCCATATTCTGCAGATCTGTAGTTTTCACATCCTGAAGCTGGTCATACTGAGCTTTCCAGGTCTTATAGGCAGACTGTACTTTGGTTTCAAGAGTGAGTTTCTGAAAATCAGCATTTTTCTGATTCTGCTGAACAGCATAATTAGCTTTTTCCACATTACCCTGGTTCGCTTTCCATAAAGGCAATGGAATTCCAAAAGTCAGATTCGCTTCATTATTAAAGGTTCCTCCCGCCTGATCCCATGCAGCACCTACTGTGACATCCGGTACATTCAAAGATTTCTGCCACTGCGCATACAGCTTACTGTTATCAATAAGTTTCAGATTATACCGGTAATCGGCATTATTCTCGAGGGCTTTACTTTTAAGCTCTTCTTCATCACCAAAAGGCTGTGCAGCCAAGGCTTCTTTAGCTTCTGCCTCAGACATTGTCGGTTCTATATCCTCTGAAACCCCCGTTAAAACTTTTAAATTCTGTTCAAAATCCAGAATATTTTTATTAATCTCCAGTTTATCATGATTCAGCTGGATTACAATACTCTGCAGCCTTACAGCATCTTTGAGGGAAACGTTTCCTTTTGCTGACTGTACACGATAAGCATTTAAAAGCTCATTCATATACCCTAACTGCCTGTTGGTATTTTCAAGTTTTAGCTTTTCGTAGTAAAGATTAAAATAAGCAGAACGGAGTTGGGCTCTCAGGTCGGCAAGCAGTTGGGAAAACTGAAGCTGCGCCAGTTCTTTATTGGATTTGGCAAAAGCGATTTCATTTTTCTTTTTACCACCCATATAAATCAATTGTGTAACTCCTGCTCCTTTTGAGTGTCCGACATCAAAAAACTTTTTATCCTGAGGATTATAGGCATTGAACTGCCCGCTTAACTGAGGTAATTCCCAGATTTTAGCCTGCAGAATATCCGCATCAGCCATATTGATGTTATATTGTTCGGCGAGCAGCTGGAGGTTGTTCTTCTGAAAAGCTTCTTCGCATTCCAAAAGAGACATCTGCTGTTGTGCCGCCATGAATGAGGAAACGGCAAGGCACAGCACTGCAATTCTGTTCATTATTTTTCTTTTTAAATTACAAAATTGCTTTGATGCGATTAAAAGAAACTTAAATGACGCTTAAAAAAATATTAAAATAGCCTTAAACAGGCTGTTTTATGAAAGCTTAACGGATAAAAAAGAAATCTTTTTTCCCGGAACGTTGATATTTTTATTAAAAATTTAATCCGGAGTTTAACAAAAAGAACTGCTGCTCAGATCAGCTGTTTTAATTTATTTTTTAAAATACAGGGTAAACCTGTTAATATATTCTTCAGGTGAAGAATAGATGATATCCGCATCATGATATTCCAGGATTCTTTTGACAATTCTGAGACCTAAACCTGATCCTGCAATATTCTGGGCATTGTTCCCCCTTGTGAAAGCTTCAAACAGTTTAGCCTGCTCTTCTTCAGGAATAGTATTACCGTGGGAAATAACTTCAATGGAAAGGTTATCATTTGTTTCGGTAATCAAAACTTTTACTTCCGTATTGTCCGAATAGACGGCAGCATTTTTAAACAGATTGATAAAGACAATCACCAAGAGTGACTGGATTCCATTTATCGTCAGAAATGCATTTTCGGAGCTGTCTTCATTAATCAGGAAATCCAGTTTAAGCTGTGGATAACTTTTTTCCACAGCCTCAAAAGCTTCAAAAATAACTTCATCAATTCTTACTTCTTCATAAATGCTCTGAATATTTTCTTTATCAAACTTTGTCAGCAGCAAAAGCGAATTGGTAAGATCTGACAACTGGTAGATATCCCGTTGAATCTGTTTTAAAGAAGATAATGTTTCCGGTGAGTGTTCTTCAAATTTTATTAAGTTTTCCAGCTGAAAGGCCATTCTTGTAATAGGAGTCCGGATTTCATGCGAAGCACTTGCCGTAAAATCCTTTTGTGACTGAAATACATCATCCAGTCTTGCAATCATTGTATTAAAAGATTTGGCAAGAACGCTTACTTCATCATTAGACTGCTCAACAGGAATCTGAGTTGTCAGTTTATGAGCAGTAACCTCGGAGATCTCTTTGTTCAGGTCTTCCAGCGGACGAAGAAACTTTTCAACAAAATAATAACTGAAAAAACCAATGAGCATTGTACTCATCACATAAGCGGTAATCAAAAGATATTTCAGGTATCCCAGCTTGGATTTTCCGTTGGTATCAAAGGCGCTGGTAAGGATATAATAATTTTCACCATTAATATTCCTGAGTGCTGCATAAATTTCCGGAACTGTTTTTTCGGTATAAATGATTTTCTTTTTATCCAGTTCTTTCAGCATGGCGCTGTCCCAGGTAACATTCCGGTCTTTGATCGTACTGTAGATGAGCTCTTTTTTCTCGTTGAAAATTAAGATTTTTTCATTCAAAAGAATATTATCAGAATTCTCATTAAAAAAAACGGGTGCCTCTTCTTCAAAGTCTTTGGATTTTGAGATAAAATGGGAAGTAAATTCAAGTCTCTGCCTGAACCGCTCTTTAAATTCATCTCGTCTGAAATCATTAAAAGATAAATAAATGACCGCCATCACCATTCCAAAAAGCAATGAAAAGGCGATACTGATCGTTAAAGCTATCTTTCTTTTTAAAGACATTTATAATGGACTTAGGTAGTATCCGAACCCTGAACGGGTATGGATCAGTTTTATTTTAAAATCCTTATCAATCTTTTTCCTCAGAAAGTTGATATAAACTTCCACCGTATTGGTATTCGTATTGAAATTATGTTCCCAGACATGTTCTGTGATCTGCTGTTTGGAAACTGTTCTTCCCTGCGCCTCGGCAAGATAAACCAGCAGCTGGAATTCTTTTAGTGTAAGGGTTATTTCATTTCCTCCACGATACACCTTCTGCTCTGTCTTGTTAATAATAAGGTCATCGATTCTGAGAATATCCTGATCTGCATTATCGGAAGGAGCCTTTCTTCTCAACAGTGAATTGATTCTTAAAAGAAGTTCTTCAAACTGAAAAGGTTTTACCAGATAATCATCCGCAAGTCTTGTGAAAGCATCTTTTTTATCAGAGATATCTCCATAAGCAGAAATGATAATGATCGGGGTATTTTTATCAAAAGAACGGATCGTCTGGCAGACATCAAGGCCGTTTATTTTAGGAACGTTGATATCCAGCAGATACAGATCATAGGCATTGTTCTTTATCTGGCGGAGAAAAGTCTCCCCGTCGTAGATCTTATCACAGTTAAAATTATTTGATTCTAAAAATCTGCAAAGCTCCGCAGACAGAATGAGATCATCTTCCAATAAAAGGATATTCATCAAAATTTATTTTACACGAATTTAAAGAAAATTTATGATTGTGATTCTAAAGGTGAAGTAAAAGTTTCAATGATGCCTGCATTTCAGCTCATCAATAAAAAGCTGATGAAAGAATGGAAAGTAATCTCTGGAATTTATCCCATCAGATGTTTAACGATAAAAATAGGTAGACCGGTAATTTCTTTTCCTGATGGGTAAAAAAAAATCCCGAACAACTTCGGGAAAATTGAGAGCCAACTACGGGACTTGAACCCGTGACCTCTTCCTTACCAAGGAAGCACTCTACCGCTGAGCTAAGTCGGCATCAACTAAAAAAATCACACTGAGTAGCGTGATTTTTCGTTGAGCGGAAGACGGGGGTCGAACCCGCGACATTCAGCTTGGAAGGCTGACGCTCTACCAACTGAGCTACTTCCGCAATTTTGTTTCCAAAACTATTGGTAACGCTGTGCAAAACTAAGAAAACTTCTTTAATCCTGCAAGTTTTTTTATAATATAAAATGTGGGGAGAGCAGGATTCGAACCTACGAAGCCGAAGCAACTGAGTTACAGTCAGTCCCATTTAGCCACTCTGGAATCTCCCCTCATGTTTATATTAAAATGAGCCTCCAGAGGGATTCGAACCCACGACCCCGAGATTACAAATCACGTGCTCTGGCCAACTGAGCTATGGAGGCATTTTAATAAGGACTGAAAGCGATTGAGAAACTCTACTCTACACATTTCAGTGTTAAAAAAAAATCACACAATAAGAGTGATTTTCTGAGCGGAAGACGGGGGTCGAACCCGCGACATTCAGCTTGGAAGGCTGACGCTCTACCAACTGAGCTACTTCCGCAATTTTGTTTCCAAAATTATTGGTAAACGCTGTGCAAAACTAAATAAACTTATTTAATCCTGCAAGTTTTTTTTATAAAAATATAAAGTGGGGAGAGCAGGATTCGAACCTACGAAGCCGAAGCAACTGAGTTACAGTCAGTCCCATTTAGCCACTCTGGAATCTCCCCAAAAGTTTATATTTTATGAGCCTCCAGAGGGATTCGAACCCACGACCCCGAGATTACAAATCACGTGCTCTGGCCAACTGAGCTATGGAGGCAAATATAAAAAAGAATTCAAAAGATCGCTGTTCCTTTTTTGCGAGTGCAAATATAGAACGGATTTTTTGAATTCTCAAATTTTTTATGAACTTTTTTTAACTTTTTTTCCTATGCCATTTCTTTTTTCTTGATTAATAGCTTTTTAGCAGTATCAACGCAAAGGTCCAGACTTTCTTCAAAACTTGTAGTAGTTTTCTTTACTACGATATCGTCTCCCGGAACCGCTAAAATAATCTCGGCTGTTTTATTCGCTTTATCCGAATTATTTTCAACTTTCAAGAATACCTTACACTCCTGAATCTTGTCATAGAAGGTATCTAATTTGCTTACTTTTTTGTCGATGTGTGATTCTAGTGGTTCGTGTGGAGTTAAACCAATTGATTGTACTGAAATCTTCATAATTCTTCTTTTTTTGATGCTCGAGGGTGAGCCTGATTAAACACTTTTTTCAATTGTTCAATATTAGCATTCGTATAGACCTGAGTACTGGCAAGACTGGAATGCCCTAATATTTTTTTCACTTTGGAGATCTCCGCCCCATTATCCAAAACGTGTGTAGCAAAGCTATGCCGAAGGATGTGAGGACTTTTTTTTTCTTTTGTTGTTATAAGACTAAGGTACTTATTAACTACCACATAAACAAATTTTTCGTTGAGTTTTTTCCCTTTCTTATTGACAAAAAAATATGATTTATATTCTGTCTGCGGATTTCTTATTTCAAGATAACCTGTAAGAAGTTCAGCCAGTTCATTGGATATGGGAACTACCCTTTCTTTATTCCCTTTTCCTATTATTTTTAATTCTTTTCCGTATAAGTCAACATTCTCAAATATCAGGCCACAAAGTTCAGCTTTACGCATGCCGGTCTGATAAAGAACTTCCATAATGCATTGTTCAAGTACATCATGCACCTGTTCAAAAACCCTCTCATTAAGATCTGTCATTTCTTCTTTAGACATAGGTATCTGTTTTTCAGCATAAAACTTCAGGGAAGAAATCCCTTCAGCGGGAGAAACTTTAATTTCACCAATTTTTAAAAGAAAAAGATAAAAACTACGGAGAGAAGAGAGTTTTCTGTTGATACTTCTCTTGGAAATATTATGTTCACTCAATTCGACAATAAAATTTCTGATTATTTTCTTGTCTGCCCTGGCTAAATTGTCGGAAGATTCTGTTCGGAGAAAGAAATGGGAAAAGTCTTCAAGGTCTTTTTTGTAGCTTGTGACAGTATGAGGAGAGTACCTTTTTTCGAATTCCAGGTATTCTAAAAACTTTTCCAGCATCATGGGGTATAAAAATAAAAATTCATTTCTCAAATATAAGAATTTAAGAAATGAATTAATATATGGTTAAGAAAAAATCTTAAGCCTGCTCTTCTTTGCTAAGTGTTCTTTGTTTGTAAGCAGCTTTTAGTCTAGCTTGTCTTAAAGTCACAGAAGGCTTAATAAACTGTTGTCTAGCTCTTAATTGACGAACTGTACCTGTTTTATCAAATTTTCTCTTGTATTTTTTTAAAGCTCTGTCGATGGATTCACCATCTTTTACTGGAATTATTAACATATTTTACATCTCATTTTGGATTGCAAAAGTAGACATTTTTTATGAGAACACAAAATATATTACAGTAAACAATCACCACTGTACTTCGGATCTTTAAAAAATACTGTAATAAAAGGCCCTCACAGATAATAAAATTTTTATCAGCAACAATCCGATTTTTTATTCTTAACGACTTCAGTGAATTATTTCAACCCTGATTTCCATTAAAACCCATTCATATTAACGAAATATAAACAAAAAAACGCTATCTTTGCATTCACTTTATTCATGGGGTTGACTGGTTTCGACAGCAAGACCAATGGGTAAGTAAGCATGCAGAGAACCGTAGCGCGATCTCTATAATCCCTTGCTACAGAATTTTAACTGGCAACGAAGAGTTCGCTCTTGCAGCTTAATATCGAAGTATAGTAGATTCAAGCGTTTTCCCGAAGATTTCAGTAGGGAAGCAAGATATTCCACAAATGCTCTGTTCTGCGGCGTTTGATCCTGGGATATAGGAATGCGGAAATAAGGCTTTAGAAGCTTCGGCTAAAGCACGAAAACCTCAGAAGATAAGCCGGAAGTTGGGCGTCTGCTCTCTGCTTCCCGTCGAAAACCAATAGCAGAATAAGCATGTAGAAAGCTTATGTATTGCTTGTTTGGACGAGGGTTCGAATCCCTCCAACTCCACCTAAATGAAAGGTTATGAAACCTTTTGACGACTAAAAACCCTTTATATCAAAGATATAGAGGGTTTTTAATTTCTCATCTTCACTCATTGATTATCTTTAAATATCACTTCTGTGGTAGCAATACGATTTAGGTAATAATTTTATTAAAAATATACCATTACCTAATGTTCATAATGATGTGATTCGTAATTCACCCCCATATCTAAAATTGGTTAATATCGGCAAAGAATTATCATCTGGAAATAAGTTTGTAAGAAACCTATCTAAAAACTCATTATCGTTCTTTTATCCAGAAATTTAACATGATAGATATTGATTTATTAATTGAAGATTTAAACAAAAAAAGCACGTTGTTCTTCGATGATCATTTTAACATCCGAGAAATATCACGGACTCCAAAACTTTCAGTGTTTCGAGCTGATGGAACATCTTATGCTATTAATCGATTTGAAATCCCTTTGGAAAAAGTTAAAGTTTTCAGATGGTTTAATGACTACTGGATGTTTTTTGAAATAAAAAAATTAATCGTACCCAACACAACTAATTTCCACTTAAATTTATCAATATGTGTATTTCAAGGTGATATATTAGATGAAGACAAATACCAATTATTTCGAGCAGAATGGGACGATTACGACACCGAACACCAAAATCATTCTCAGCCTCACTGGCATATTACTTCCAGTCAAGAATTAGAAAAAACTTTCACGTCGTACGCCAATGATTTTGAAAAAAAAGATTTTATTGATCTTTTAGAGGAAGAAAAAAGTAAAGTTTTCGATGTCAAGCAGATACATTTTGCAATGAATGGTAATTGGCAAAACGATGAGACCAACATTCATAGAATAATAAACAATGATTCAATATTAAAATGGTGGTTTGGATTACTTAATCATCTAAGAATAGAAATTGACACTTAACCATTTGAAGAAATATACATTTTTTGAGTGTATTTTCTGTGTTTATTTAAAGATTTATACCAAGTCATATAAAAAAATCTATAACTCTTTTAAAAAAGTTTTTATATGGTTATGTAACTTTATTTTAATCTTTTTCAGGTATATCTCTCAAGACAAAAGAATGTTAATTTATTTCCACAAAAAAAAGGTTCCCCCTTTTGTGAAACCCTTTACTTATTTATATTTAGCAAATAGATAGACTATAAAGTATATTTTTGAACAATCAATTTACCCGATTCGCCAGATTTCCCGTCAATCCCTTTTAAACCATCAGTCCCATCAACTCCTTTTCGTCCTCGTCCTCTTTCCGTACTTAAATGTGTACAATTTCCAGCATTTGAACCACTTTCCCCACCATCACCACCTCTTCCCCCAATACCAATAACACCTGATTCACCTGCTAAGCCTTTTTCAGAAGTTAAGTTAAAAAGATTTTCAGTCGAAGGGCTTTTATTAATATAATTTACAAAAAACAATCCTCCATTTCCGCCATTCCCACTATTACCCGCATTTCCCCCGGAAGTTCCGTTAGTTCCATCACTACCTCTTCCCGGACCCCTTCTGCACGAACCAAAATCACCATTTCTTGCATTTCTTCCATTGTTACCTTTAACACCATTTTTACCAGGCATACCATTTCCTGCATTCCCTCCATTCTGAGCATTTAAATTAATTGTAATTAAACTTTCAATTTTATCCAGTACAAAGAATTTCACTAAACCACCATTATCTCCATTATCTCCATTTGTACCATTTATATATTGTTCATTTCCATTCAAGCCGTTTTTTGCAAAATATTGATCGAATGATTGAATACTTGACCTATTATCAAATTCAATTTTATTTGCGTACACTTCGAGTGAATTTCCATTAGTAATTATTTTAGTATTTTCCAATTTTAACTTATCAATTGCCAATACAAATAATGAATCATTTTGTGCAATATTGCCAAGATTTAGTTCTACATTCCTAAGAATCAGAGTTCCACTTTGATTTAATCTTTGAGTTAAGTCATCTTGTGTACTTAAAATTACGGCATTAGTAATTTTTGAAGGTATGTCACCAAATTTAATTTTACCTGATAAAATTAAAACGTCACTATTTTGGCAATAGAAATTCGCCACAGTGAAGGCTGTGCATAAAAGGGTTATTAAAATTTTCATGGTCTTTTTTTTGATTAATATGTGATTTTAAATATTATTTCTGCTAAAACTTTAAGTTTTATCTTTATGAGTGTAAATTTCTTATTTTATAAATATTAAAACAATTACCCTTTTGGGTAATTATTTTAATTGCTATCCCTTACCTCTTTTATTCCTAAATAAAAGATAAATAATAATTATCAATAAAAATAAATACTCATCGATACTAATTATTTAAGGTCATACCTATCCTTTAAATACCTAAATTAGGATTAATTATTTGTATATTAGAACTAAATTAATAATTATGACAATAAACTCATTTTCAGCAAAATTACCTTTTGGTTCCGACTTACGAGGAAAATCAGGAACTATATATGAATTCGATTCATACGGATTCGATTACGATCTGGATGTAGGAGCTAAAAATATTCCCGGTCTTTTTTATATCTCAAAAATAGAAGGAAATTCAATCGTCGGACGAACCGTTTTAAAAAAAACAATGAATATATTTGAAATCCGCCAAATTTATAAAGACTTGGTTCCTAATATAGATGACTATAGTTATTTAATTTATGAGGGAAAAATTTCGGATTTGGATGCAATAATTTCAGATGTTAACGATAATGGTGATATAATATTCTCATTATCAGATAATCTCTCAGATAATATAAGCCTAATCGAGCTCAAAGCTCAAATAAAAAATAAGACATTCATGTCAACAAATGGTATATATTACGAATTTATACCTGAAAACACTTTAAGATTAAAAGACGATTTACGCACTGCTGTACATTATGAAATTATTGAAGAGGGTGGAAAGTTTATCTTAAATCATAGCTATTTGCTAGGTACTGAACCTATTTTGATTGAAGTTATTAACAATCCCCATCGATTAGAGTTAACTATGTCAAAATATTTATCCGGAGATTTCATTGGAACATGGATAGAACAATAATAATGGTACATTAAGATATGAAATAGATAAATCGAGTATGAAATATATTTGTTGTGATTGCGTTGGTGAAGAATATTTAAATAGAGAAATTTTAATAAAAGGAGATTTTAACGAATGCTATTTTTGTGAAGAAGAAAATAATTGTCTTACTCTCAAAGACCTAATTAATAAAGTTGAATATACTATTTTAGAAAATTATGAGCGTACTGCTGAATATCCAGATTTTTGGGAAGAATTAATGTCAAAAGAAGATGGGTGGTACCGGAACGGTCAAACAGTAAATGATATCTTAATTAATAATTTTGATTTCAATCCTGATGCAGCAATCGAAATTTCAGAATTCTTGCAAGAAAAACATTATAATCATTCCGCAGCAGAAATAGGTGAAGAATCAGACTTTGGGCCTGACACACATTACGAAATTAAAAGTATATCAAGCCATCGATGGTTAAGTCAATGGGAACAATTTAAAAAAATCATAAAATATGAGTCCCGGTTTTTTAATAAAAATATAAATGAAACATTAGAGAACATTTTCAATGAAATTGAACAAATAACAACTAGAGATGGTGCTTCGGTAGTTACTACAATTGGTCCTAACAATGAAATAAAATCCCTTTATAGAGCAAGAACTTTTTTTTCTATGGATAAAGTGATTGAAACATTAACCAATCCAAGTAACTTATTAGGACCTCCCCCACCAACAATTGCTACTACTGGTAGAATGAATGCGAAAGGAATTTCAGTATTCTATAGTTCCACTAATAAAGAAGTTGCGATAGCTGAAGTCAGACCACCGGTTGGAAGCAATGTTATTGTTGCACAATTCGACCTTATCAGACCATTAAAACTGTTAAACTTTGAACTTTTAAATAAAGTCATTGCTAGATTGAGTGTATTTGATCCAAACTATAAAAATAGAATGGAAAAAGTGGCATTTCTAACACATTTCTCAAGTTTGATAACGCAACCGGTTATGCCTGGTGACGAGGAATTAGAATATCTTCCAACGCAGGCAATTGCCGATTATTTGACTGAATTATATGATGGAATAATTTTCCCATCTGTTCAAGTTGATTTAATTGATAGAAATAATGTTGTTTTATTTAACAAGTCATCCCGTGTCGAAGAATTTAAGCCGGAACCCGGTAATTATTTAGAGGCAGAATTCAGTATTGGTGATCCTGACGATCCATACGAAGAATTTTATATTATTGAGAAGAAAGATAAAAATGAAACAAATAAAGAATCAAAAATTACAACCGATCTTAGAGAATGTAGTTTAAGACTAGATATTAAATCAATTGCAGTTAATAAAATAACAGCTGTTAATTATACTAAGATAGAGCAAACAGTTTCACACATGATTTTACAAGATTTTGATGATTTAACCGATACAACCGGATCAGATTGTGGAGATTTTCCTTTTGATTAAATTATTGTCCAATATACTTATACTTTTATATAAATCAAATTTAATTGTGGTAGCAACAGTGGTAGCAGAATGTAAAAAACACGTGCAACCACTGACGGATAAAGAAGAGTTTTATATCCTCCAACTCCACAAAACCATCGATTTCTCGATGTTTTTTTTAATTATACTCTTTATACATTTTAGTATTTAAGAATTCTATGCATTATATACTATATAAGTATGTTTCAAAAAATAAAAACCTATTTAGCTGAATAAGTAGTTAATTGCAAGATGACATTCTAAAAACTGAAGTCCATAAGATGGAAATTGAAAGCATATCATTCCGGGACTCTTCCAGTCTTTCTAAATATTGATTTTACATTCATCTTCAGGCAACAAATATAACCTGCTGAAAACTAAAAGACTAAAACTCCACAACCCAAAATAAAACCTTCTGGTCCACAAAAAAGACTAAAAAAATGTTTTATCGTAAAGAATTTTATATATTTGCACCATCTAACAATTAAAAAAATAATTTACTATGTCAGACATTGCATCAAGAGTAAAAGCTATCATCGCTGATAAGCTTGACGTTGAAGAAACAGAAGTAACTCCTGAAGCTAGCTTCACTAACGATTTAGGAGCTGATTCACTAGATACAGTTGAGTTAATCATGGAATTTGAAAAAGAATTTAACATTCAGATCCCTGATGACCAAGCTGAAAAAATTACTACTGTAGGACACGCTATCGCTTACATCGAAGAAGTAGTAAATAAATAATATTCTTCAACAAAAAAAGAAATTAAACAAAGTTTATGGAATTAAAAAGAGTAGTTGTAACCGGATTTGGAGCAATAACACCAATAGGAAATAATGCAAAAGAATACTGGGAAAATCTTGTGAAAGGTGAGAGCGGTGCCGCTCCGATTACTCTTTTTGATGCCACAAACTTTAAAACAAAGTTCGCTTGCGAGGTAAAAAACTTCGATCCGCTACAGCATTTCGATAAGAAAGAGGCTAAGAAAATGGACCGAAATACTCAATTGGGACTTGTTGCTGCAAGAGAAGCAGTAGCGCATTCCGGAATTATTGAAGACAATGTGGATAAAAACAGAGTCGGTGTAATCTGGGGTTCCGGAATCGGAGGATTAGAGACTTTTGAAACTGAAGTGTTAGGATGGGCCAATACGGAAATTCCGAGATTCAACCCTTTCTTTATCCCAAAAATGATTGCGGATATCACTCCTGGACACATTTCAATTGAATATGGTTTCCACGGACCTAATTATACTACTGTATCTGCATGTGCCTCTTCAGCAAATGCTATAATTGATTCCAAAATGCTGATCCAGTTAGGAAAAGCAGACGTGATTGTGTGCGGAGGCTCTGAAGCAGCCGTTACAGCAAGTGGTGTCGGTGGATTCAACGCAATGATGGCACTTTCTACAAGAAATGACGATCCCAAAACAGCTTCAAGACCTTTCGACAAAGACAGAGATGGATTTGTGCTAGGTGAAGGGGCAGGATGTATCGTTCTTGAAGAATACGAGCACGCCGTAAAACGTGGTGCTACAATTTATGCGGAATTACTGGGAGGAGGTCTGAGTGCTGATGCACATCACATGACTGCTCCACATCCTGAAGGTCTTGGCGCTTATCTGGTAATGAAAAACTGTTTGGAAGATGCAGGCTTAACTGCTGATGAAGTAGATCATATCAACATGCATGGTACTTCTACTCCATTAGGAGACATCGCAGAATCCAATGCAATTTCGAAATTATTAGGCGAGCATGCGTATGATATTCAGATTAATTCTACAAAATCAATGACCGGCCACCTTTTAGGAGCGGCAGGAGTTATTGAAGCTATCGCTGCATTGGGAACTATTATTCATGGTACTGTTCCTCCTACCATCAACCATTTTACTGATGATGAAAACATTGACAGCCGATTAAACTTTACGTTTAACACCGCTGTAAAGAAAGATGTAAAAGTAGCCATGAGCAATACTTTTGGATTTGGCGGGCACAACGCTTGCGTTCTATTTAAGAAAATCTAAATTCAATGAATGGAGTTACAGAAATACTTTTCTAAATTCCTTCTCAAAAAAAGAAAAAGACAATTAACGGAGAGAGATTATTTTCTCAGTACCGAACTTAAAAAAGTGCTGGGTACAGAGGTACAGAATATTGCTCTTTACCGTGAAGCTTTTTCTTTGAAAAATTCTTCTAAAAATCAAGACAGCAATTACGAAAGACTTGAATTTTTGGGAGATTCTGTTTTGGGTACAATTATTTCTTGTCATTTGTTCCAGACCTATCCTCAGGCTAATGAAGGATACCTGACACAAATGAAATCTAAGATTGTTAATAGGAAAAACCTCAATAAACTAGGAGAAGATCTCAAGCTTACCAGCCTTTTGCAAAAGCAAAACAGTTCTTCAGCTTTGGGAGAGAATATCTCCGGAAATTTATTCGAAGCCTTAATAGGTGCCGTTTATTTAGACTTCCATTATGATGCCTGCAAAAGGATTATTTTGGAAAAATTGCTGACTCCTTCCGAGATCAATAAGCTGGAAAATAAAATTGTAAGCTATAAAGGTCTTCTGCTCGAATGGAGTCAAAAAAAGAAGGTCAATATAAAGTACGAAACCTGTGAGGAAATACAGGCCAATAAATCTGTCGTATTCAGGTGCCACGTGTGGCTGGGAGAAGAGAAAATTGCTAACGCAACAGAGACTTCCAAAAAGAAGGCAGAGGAAAAGGCAGCACAGAGGGCATTTTATATTTTAAACAAAAAAGAAAATATACTTGGAAATTCAAAAACTTTATGATCTTGATGATATAGAATTTGAAGATATTGCCATAGGACTGGTAAGATTAGCAAAAGATATACCCGCTCATGAGTTTTTCTATAAAATAAATCAAACCAACAACCTCTGTTTTTCAAGAAAGAAAGATCTTGTCTTTCACGGAGGGTATTATGATTATTTTTTTCCAAGATTTGAGGCTTATCACAAGTCTACAAAGACCTGTTTTACCTTCATTTCAAATAAATCTTCTGAAAGTAAGCAAAAAAAAATTCAGACAGAACTCTTTACAGAAGAAGAAAACATTAAATTTTTATTAAATAATCAGGTAGATGTAGAATATATTTTGCATAGTTCGGAACAGTTTCCTGATTTTTCCGTAATTTTGCTCCCTGAAAATCTTGTGTTTCCAATTCAAGATTATACACTGAGTTCTGAAGAGGAACTTTATCAAATTATCCAGTATTATGAATAAGTATTTAAAGAAGACAAAAATTATCGCAACACTAGGGCCTGCTTCATCGTCAAAGGAGGTAATGTTAGATTTAATGAAAGCGGGTGTTGATATTTTCAGAATAAATTTTTCCCATGCAGATTACGACTTAGTCCGAAAAAATATTGAAATAATTAGAGAGCTAAACAGCGAGTATGGTTATTCAGTGGGTATTTTGGGAGACCTTCAGGGTCCTAAGCTGAGAGTAGGTGTCGTAAAGGAAGGATCTTACCTGAACCCGGGTGATATTCTTACTTTCACCAATGAAAAGATGGAAGGAGATTCTACAAAGGTATACATGACTTATCAACAGTTTCCACAGGACGTAAAAGTAGGGGAAAGAATCCTTATCGATGACGGGAAGCTGGTACTGGAAGTTACCGAAACCAATGAAAAGGATACTGTAAAAGCTAAAACCATTCAGGGGGGACCTCTAAGTTCCAAAAAAGGAGTTAACCTTCCTAATACACAGGTATCTCTTCCTGCACTGACAGAAAAGGATATTCAGGATGCTAATTTCATGCTTGACATGGAAGTAGACTGGATCGCTCTTTCTTTTGTGCGCCATGCTCAGGATATCATTGACCTGAAAGAATTAATTGCAAGCCATCCGAATGGTAAATTCAAGACTCCGATTATTGCGAAGATTGAAAAACCTGAAGGGGTTAAAAATATTGAAGAAATCCTTGTTGAGTGTGACGGATTAATGGTTGCACGTGGTGACCTTGGTGTAGAAGTTCCGATGGAAGAAGTTCCTGCGATCCAGAAAAA
The DNA here is from genome assembly GCF_051011775.1 of Chryseobacterium amylolyticum. Lineage (NCBI taxonomy): Bacteria > Pseudomonadati > Bacteroidota > Flavobacteriia > Flavobacteriales > Weeksellaceae > Chryseobacterium > Chryseobacterium amylolyticum. Next base: position 160,471 of record NZ_JBPCHX010000002.1, on the reverse strand, counting down.
CCTGGTAGAAAAAGCAAGATTCTTCTCCAAGCCGGTAATCATCGCTACCCAGATGATGGAAACGATGATCAACAGCTTAACGCCAACCAGAGCGGAAGTAAATGACGTAGCTAACTCTGTATTGGATGGAGCAGATGCCGTAATGCTTTCAGGAGAAACTTCTGTAGGTAGATATCCGGTACAGGTTGTGGAAAACATGGCTAAAATTGTAAAGAATATCGAAACCACTCATTTCTATCAACATAAAAATGAGCCTATCGAAAAAGATTATAACTGTATTGATGAAAGATTCATTACAAACAGGGTTTGTCTTGCGGCGGTAAGAATTGCTAAAACAACAAACGTTTCTGCTATCGTAACACTTACCCATTCGGGATATACGGCTTTCCAGCTTGCAGCACACAGACCCAACTCACACATCATTGTATACAGTGGTAACAGAAGAGTGATCACAATGCTGAACCTGCTTTGGGGTGTTCACGCCTATTATTATGATATGAAAAAGTCTACAGATGAAACAATCATCCAGGTAAATATGCTGACTCATAACTATGGTTATATTGAAACAGGAGACTTTGTAATCAACATCAATGCTACTCCATCATATGAAGGTGGAAAAACCAATACATTGAGATTGACTACAGTATAAGCAATAAGCAAAATTACTTTTTGTAAAAGCATAAAAAACTCCCGGGAATTAATTTCCGGGAGTTTTTATTTATAGTGTAAGGTATACTGTTAACTTATAAAAGACAGTTTGTCATTCTGAACGAACGGGGTGAAGTGAAGAATCTCCGGATTCCGGTTGCTCGGAATGACATCCCAATATATTTTAATTACCTACAATTGTTTTAGCTGTTACGAATTCTTTCAAAGCTAATAGAGACAATTCTGTTCCATATCCTGAAGCTTTTGTTCCCCCAAACGGAAAACGCGGATCAGAGCTTGTCATTCTGTTGATGTTGACCGTTCCTGATTCAAGGTTTTCAATAAAGAATAACTGACGTTCTTTATTTTTGGTCCAAACAGAATTGGAAAGTCCGAAAGGAATATCATTGGCCATTTGTAAAGCTTCTTCCTCATTCTTTGCAGTCATAACCATACCAAGCGGTCCGAAAAGTTCCTCTTTTAAGATCGGATTTCCTTCCTGAACTCTGATCAAACCTGGTTTAAATTCATTCTCTGAAATCCTTTCCAAAGGAATAATAATCTCTGCACCATTTTCCAGTGCTCTGTTGAACTGGGCTTCCAGCTCATCTGCCAGATCAGGTCTTGCCATTCCGGCTAATTTCGTTTCTTTATCTAAAGGATCCCCAATCTCATACTTTTTATATTCCTCAATGAAAACAGGTAAAAACTGATCTTCAATTTTTTCATCAATGATGAATCTTTTAGCCGCAGTACAGGTTTGCCCGCAATTTTGAAGCCTTGATTTTGCTCCGGCTTTTGCCGCTTCTTCCAGATCAGCATCGTCAAAAATGATAAAAGAATCACTTCCTCCCAGTTCAAGTAAAGATTTCTTGATATTTAAACCTGCTATTGAAGCTACTTCCCCACCTGCTTTTCCGCTACCTGTCAGGCTCACTCCTTTTACAGTGTCATGCTCAAGGATTTCTTTTACAGCCTTGTGCCCCACTTCAAGATTCTGGAAAATCCCTTCGGGGAAGCCAGCTTCCAAAAGAACATCTTCAATAGCATTTCCGCTTCCGAAACAAATTGATGCATGCTTTAAAACCACTGTATTTCCAGCCAGAATTGCAGGAATAGCGAATCTCAGTACCTGCCAGAAAGGAAAGTTCCAGGGCATTACTCCTAAAATCACACCTTTCGGAGCATAATGAACTTCAGAGTAAGCAAATTCAGATTCTACTTTTTCAGGCTTTAATATATTTTCTGCAGCTGCATAATAATTCATCATTAATGCACACTTTTCCACTTCAGCAATCGATTCCGAGATGGGCTTATTCATTTCTGTTGTAATGATCCTTCCAAATTTCTCCGAATTATTCTTTAAAATCTCCGCTGCTTTTGCAATTAACTTCTGCCTTTCCTCAAACGGCACTTTTCTCCACACTGAAAACGCTTTATCTGCTTTAATAAGCTTGCTTTCAATTAATTGTTCCATAATATAAATTTCTGTTTTAAATTCAGCTAATGAATTTATAGGTGCTTTTATTTTAAAAGCACGGTGAAATCAGCAAATTTCATTCCTTAGGGGTCAATAAAATAATGATTTTCTCTATCGGAAGAATATAGCTTTGCCTTAAATCATTAGCCATTCATTCACAAGACATGCTGCCAGCCTTGCGGTTCTGTCCTGAATATCAAAAGAAGGATTCACTTCTGCGACATCCAGTGCAACCAGTTTTTTGTTTTTTAAGATATGCCTGTAAAAATGCATGAAGGTTGTATCTGCAAAGATACCATTATACGCTGCAGCGGAAACTCCGGGAGCAACTGATGCATTAAAAACGTCCATACAGATAGTAAGATAGGCAAAATCCACATTGTCCAGCAAATCATCAATACGCTGGTAAATGGAAGGAAGATTTTCAAAAAACAATTCATCTGCCAGGATGTACTTCATCCTGTATTGATGAGCCGTATCAAAAAGTTTCAGCGTATTTGAGTTTCTCTGAATTCCAATATGCAGAGAATTGATCGGTCCCTCCTGAGCAATCTGCCAGAATCCGGTTCCGGAACTTGGCCCGACTCCTTTTTCAGGCTGTCTGTTGTCAAAATGGGCATCAATGTTGATGATCCCGATTTTTTGTTCCGGGAAAGCTGTTTTAACCCCCAAATAATGGGCATAAGTGACTTCATGTCCTCCACCCAGCACAAGGGATTTTCCGCCTTTTAAAAGTACTTTTGAAACATTTTTAGCAAGATCATTTTGTGTACTTTCCAGATTGCCGTTTTCACAGGTGACATTTCCAAAATCCAGCATTGAAAAATCCGGAAGGATTACAGGAAAATTAGACATGTTTTTTCTGATGACATCGGGAGCATCTTTAGCGCCCTGACGGCCTTTATTTCTTCTGACACCTTCATCTACAGCAAAACCATGCAATGCAAAATCACCTGTAGAAATGTTATCATAATTACGCTCTTCCTTTACTCTTTGAAATATCCTGTGATAGAGAAGTTCTTCTCCGTCCAATCTGCCTTGCCAAATATTATTCATTATTCAGTCATTTGCCTATTGTCTGTTCTTCATTCAGCAGACATTGGGAACCGGCTGCCTGAAGAACAAATATGGTTAATTTATAATTTTTATATCAGATTTCCATCAATATACACTTTCTCAGCTTTTAAACTACCCTGATTATACAGTATATTCTGGAAGTTGTTTGTTTTAAAAGTGACAAAATCCGCCTTCTTGCCTGCCTGCAGCTGCCCTCTATCTTTAAGATTCAATGCATATGCAGCACGGAAAGTCATTCCTGCTAATACTTCAGCCGTTGTAAGCTTCTGAAAAGTGGCCAGAATAGAAGCCTGAGTAACTAAATTTCCCATAGGTGCAGATCCGGGATTCCAGTCACTAGCAATGGCTACAATAGCGCCTGCGTCCAATAATTTTCTTGCAGGAGTAAACTTCTCCCCTAATCCCAGGCTCGCTCCGGGAAGAGCTGTTGCTACAGTGTCAGACTCTGCGAGGAATTGAATATCTTCATCAATGGTTGCTTCCAGATGGTCTGCAGACTTCGCTCCTACTTCTACTGCAATTCTAGAGCTTCCGGGAGTAAACTGATCCGCATGAACCGTAATTTCAAAGCCCAGTTCTTTTGCTTTAAGTAAGAATTCCTTACTTTCTTCAGGCTGAAATGCAGATTTTTCAATAAAAATATCTACCCGGTTTGCCAATCCTTCCTCTTTTACTTTTGGTAAAATTTCAGTAAGAATATATTCAAGATATTCAGGATTGCTTCCTTCAAAATCTCTTGGTTTTAAGTGGGCGGAAAGACATGTGGGAACCAAAGTTGCCTTGGTTTCATTCTGAGCTTTTTTAATGATCCTAAGCATTTTCAGTTCGTTTTCCACATCCAGGCCATAACCGCTCTTTACTTCAATTGTGGTAATTCCCAAACCCATCAAAAAGTTGATTCTTTCTGCTAAGGTTTTCAGCAGTTCTCCTTCAGACGCATTTCTTGTGTGCTGTACAGAACTCCAGATTCCACCGCCGCTTTCTGCAATCTCCAGATAAGTTTTACCTGCATTACGCATGGCAAAATCATTGGCACGGTTTCCTCCGAAACAAATATGGGTATGAGAATCTACAAAAGCAGGAAGAACGACCTGGTCTCCTTCAATCTGCTCCATTTCTATGGCAGGATTTTCTGTTTTTAATGCTTCAAAATTTCCAACCTTAAGAATGGTATTCTGATCTACTATTATTCCTCCGTCTACAATAATTTCCAGCTGTTCATCGGAAATTTTTCCTCTTAAAGGAAGGTCAGCAAGTGTTACCACCTGCCTGAATGGTCCTATTAATTTCATTAGTTTAAAGTTAATGTAATGCTTAGATTGAGATTTACTCATTTTACAATCAGTACCTTTCTGCTAAACATTCAAAATTTTATTAATTTTTTATTAATAATTTCTTCTCTCAAAAATACTTAAAATATCCCAATTATTTAAATCTTAGGTCTTCTCATTTTTAACCTTAGCCTGAACCTTGGCTTCAATCCAAACCTTTTCTCAATCTGCCCTTTAATCTTAGTCTAAATTTGCTATCTTTGAGGTAAATGAAATGAATTAATGCCAGATTTTTTACATCCAGATAAGGAAAACTACTCACGAGAGGAGCTGATGCAGGAAGAGCAGATCCGTCCCCAGAGCTTTAAAGATTTTGCGGGACAGAGAAAAACGCTGGAGAACCTTGAGGTCTTTGTTACTGCTGCGAAAAGGCGTGGCGGAGCACTGGATCATGTTTTACTGCATGGCCCGCCGGGCCTTGGAAAAACTACTTTAGCCAATATTATTGCCAATGAACTGGGAGTAAACTGCAAGATTACTTCCGGTCCTGTATTGGATAAACCCGGAAGTTTAGCCGGTTTATTGACCAATCTGGAAGAAAATGATGTGCTTTTCATTGATGAGATACACCGTCTTTCTCCTGTTGTAGAGGAATATCTGTATTCTGCAATGGAAGACTACAAGATTGATATTATGCTGGAGACAGGTCCCAATGCCAGAAGCGTACAGATTGGATTAAATCCTTTTACTTTGGTAGGAGCTACTACAAGAAGTGGTATGCTTACCAAGCCAATGCTTGCCCGATTCGGGATCCAAAGCAGGCTGGAATATTATTCTATTGAGCTCTTGTCAATGATCATTCAGAGAAGTGCGAGGGTTCTGGGAGTCATCATTTATGAAGATGCAGCCATTGAGATTGCAAGAAGAAGCCGCGGAACTCCAAGGATTGCCAATGCCCTGCTCAGAAGGGTTCGTGACTTTGCTGAAATTAAAGGAAATGGTGAAATTGAGATTAAGATCACTAAATATGCACTGGACTCTCTGAATGTAGATGAATTTGGTCTGGATGAGATGGACAATAAGATCATGCGTGTTATGATTGAAAATTTTAAAGGAAAGCCTGTTGGTATTTCTGCCCTGGCAACATCCATTGGTGAAAATCCGGAAACATTAGAAGAGGTTTACGAGCCGTTTCTGATTCAGGAAGGATTTATTATCCGGACACCGAGAGGAAGAGAAGTTACGGACAAAGCCTACAGACATCTGAATATTACAAGACCTAAAAACCCGGGAGAGCTATTTTAAGTTTAAAATTCAAGAATTGATTAATTTATGTTTATCCCTAAATTATACAAAAGTGAAGATTATAATTTGATGAGAGAGATCATCAGAGAAAACTCTTTTGCTTTACTGATCTCTTCTGTTGACAAGATAAGAGCAACCCATTCAATGATGATGCTCAATGAAGATGATCCTGAAAATGGTTATATTGAAACCCATATTTCAAGGGCTAATCCTCAGGCAAAAACCTTAAAAAACGGAGATGAAGTTCTTTGTGACTTTTTGGGAGCTCACACTTATATATCCAGCAGCTGGTATGATCATATTAATGTTTCCACCTGGAATTATGAAGCAGTACAGATTCGCGGAAAAGTTGAAATAATGGATCATGATGAACTGTATGCCCATTTGGATAAATTAACGTTCAAATATGAAAGTTTCCAGCAATGTCCGATGATGGTGAAAGATATGGGAAGAGAGTTTGTAGAAAAGGAAATGAAGGGAGCTTTTGGGATTAAGATCATCCCAACTGAGATATTTATCAAACAAAAACTTTCTCAGAACAGAAAAGAGAATGATTTTAACAATATCATCATACAGCTTGGGCAATCTGATGATAACGCAAGAAAAATTGCGGAGAAAATGAAAGTAATAAAAAAATAATCAAAATATACATATGAAGCTATATCCGATACAATGTGGAAAATTTAAACTGGACGGCGGTGCCATGTTCGGAGTCGTCCCGAAGAGTCTGTGGGAAAAAACCAACCCGGCAGACGAAAAAAACCTGATCGAATTGGGAACCCGTTCCCTGCTCATTGAAGACGGAAAAAAACTGATCCTTGTAGACTGCGGTCTTGGGAATAAACAGGATGACAAATTTTTCGGTCACTACTCTCTTTGGGGAGATGATACCCTTGATAAAAATCTTAAAAAATACGGCTTTGTAAAGGAAGACATTACAGATGTGTTCCTTACACACCTCCACTTCGACCACTGTGGTGGAGCTATAGAATGGAACGATGACAGAACCGGGTACAGACCTGCTTTTAAAAATGCCAACTTCTGGACTAATGAAAACCACTGGCAATGGGCAACAGAACCTAATCCAAGAGAAAAAGCAAGCTTCCTGAAGGAAAACATTATGCCGATGCAGGAAAGCGGACGGCTTAACTTTTTACCTCTTCCTACCACCGGAAACTACGGTTTTGCACCGGATCTTAAAATGGATGTGATCTTTGTAGACGGCCACACGGAAAAGCAAATGCTTCCGGTAATTCAGTACCAGGAAAAAACGGTTGTTTTTGCAGCTGACCTTATTCCTACGGCAGGTCATATCAACCAGGTATATGTGATGGGATATGATACCAGACCTCTTTTAACACTGGAAGAAAAAGGAAAATTCCTTAAGCAGTGTGTAGATAATGAATATTTATTGTTCTTTGAACACGATGCCCACAATGAACTTGCAAGTTTAAAAATGACCGATAAAGGGGTAAGACTTGATGAGACGTTCAGCTTTAATGATGTTTTTGGATATTAATTTTTAATTATGGAAGAATTACATTCAGAAACACAGCAGACAGAGCCTGAACCAGCACCCAAGATCATAGGTTTAACCGGCGGAATAGGCTCCGGAAAAACTACAGTGGCTCATTTTATAGAGGAATTCGGTTTTCCGGTGTATTACTCTGATGACAGGGCCAAAGCTATTGTCAATGAAAGTGAAGAACTGAAAATAAAAATCAAGGACCTTCTTGGTGAAGATGCTTACGATGAAAACGGATTGTATGACAGAAAATTTGTTGCGGATAAAGTTTTTAATAACAGAGATCTGCTTCAACAATTAAATGAAATCATTCATCCTGCGGTAAGAATTGATTTTGAAAACTGGGTAAATCAACAAAGCAAATATTTAGTTTTCAAAGAAACAGCTCTTCTCTTTGAACTCAAACTGAACAGACAATGCTATAAATCTCTTTTGGTAACCGCTGAGGATAATATCAGAATCAAAAGAGTAATGGACAGAGACAACAAGACCTACCGTGAGGTAGAAGCAGTCATGGAAAAACAAATGCCTGAAAGGGATAAAATTAAAATGGCAGATTGCATCATTTACAATAACACCAATCTGGAAGAATTAAAGGAACAGACCGAAAAAGTAATCTTCGGTATTGAATAAAAAAAAACTCGTTAGAAGCTTCTAACGAGTTTTTTTTTCGCTAAAACAATTTATGTGGATAAGAGAATCCGCCACAAAAAAAGCCTCCAGAAATGGAGGCTTATTCTATTTGAAATTTATGTTTTATTCTTTGATAAATTTCTTTTGTGTAGTGTTACCGTTATCATCGATATCAATTACATAAACACCGTTAATCAATCTGCTTACGTTGATCTGGTTGTTTAATAAGATACCGTCTGCGATTACCTGTCCTGCAGCATTGTAGATCTTATATTTAGCTCTCTTGCTAACATTTTTCACAAACAATACTGAACTTACAGGGTTAGGATAAATCATAACGCTTGTCTGATCAATCGGATTGGAAACAGCAGGTTTAGAAATTCTTACCGTGTAATCTTCTACTTCTCCGTTTTTGAAGTCTGTACAGTTTACCGGGATACCATCTCTGGACATTGCTACTCTCATCACGACGTACTTATAGTCTGTCATACTTACAAATGCATCTGACGGCACATTGAATTTACCTGAAACCGGGCTGTTTGAGTTAGGTGAAGAAGTGAATACTCTTTCATTGATGTCAAACTCTCCGTTTCTGTTGAAGTCAATCCATACAGCGATTCCTTCGTTGTAAGTAGTTCCGGTCCATTTTTTCTCGATGATGATCTCGTTATCCGTTGATCCCTGAATCATCTCGATAAATGTTTTAGGCACTCCTGTATAATCTGTATAGGTAGAAGCTCCGGATTCATTTTCCATTGTTTTCTTACCGGTAGGCTTAACAGTCACTTTAGAAATATGCTCTCCTGTAGAGTTCTCAGCCTTCATCTTACAGTAGATTACTGTAGGTGTTGTAAAGTAGTAAGGAGGAGTATAGTTTCCTGGCGTACCGTTACAGATATTCACTACCTGCATTTCATATTTTGTTAATTCTGTAAGACCTGTCAATACAAGGTTATTAACTAATGACGGTACTTCTGTCCAGCTTGGAATCCCTACTTTTCTATATCTAAGAACATACGTTGCTCCAGGGAAAGGATCCCACTGAATTGCCGCTGATGTAGGAAGCAATTGGGTAATTGTTAATCCTGGTGGCGGAATCTCGCAGATTCTTTCTGTTGTAAATACTTTAGGGTTTGAATATGGATTCAGTGTCGTTTCACCATTACACTGGTTAGCGATCTGAACTTCATACGTTGTATATGACTCTAATGGAGTTGTACTTCCTAAAACATAAGTATTTGCTGGTGGTGCAGGTAAGCTTACAGTTGTCCATGTAGTTGTACCCACTTTTCTCCATCTCATGGTATAGGTAGAGCTTGCCGCTAATGGAGCCCATGTAATCAATGCTGTTGTTGGCGTAATGTTACTTACTGTTACATTAGGAGGTGTAGGGTCACATCTGGTTGTAAATGTCTTGATTGGAGTAGCTGTTCCTACAACATCCCCGCAAATAGCGGCTACTTCAACCTCATAAGTAGTAGCTGGTGTCAGGTTGTTGATGACTAACGGAAGGTTACCCAATAGTGTAGAAGCATATACTTCTGTCCATGTTGTTGTTCCCTGAACTCTGTATCTTACTACGTAGCTTACTCCTCCACCTGTGATCGTAACAGTAGCTGTTGTATGAGTGGTTGTAAATGTCGGTGCGTTTGGAGTTGCATTGCTGCAAGGTCTGATTCTTACTCTGTAATCTTCAACTTCTCCATCCACAGCATTCTGACACATTACAGGAGCACTTGAACGTTTCAGTACCACTCTCATTGTTGTTGTCAATGCACCAGTATAAGCTGTTGAAGGAACTGCAAATGTAGCCGTAACAGGAGTAGTTGTATTAGCCGGAGAGATTAAAATTCTCTCTGCATCTGTAAACTGTCCGTTTCTGTCAAAGTCGATCCAGGCTGTTACAGCATCGTTTCCTGTTGAACCCGTCCAGCCTTTTGCTACTGAGATTTTATTATTTTGAGAATTTACATCTAAAGTAATCAGTGTCTCAGGAGTAGTATAGCTGGTATAGTTACCCTGTACCGAAGTATTATTCATTGGTGGAACACCAAGGTTCGAAGAGGTAACTGTTACATTCGAAATATGGTCATTTGTTCCTGTACCTGTCATCTGACAGTAAGACAACGGTGGTGTTGTAAATGTTACTGATCCGGAGTAAGATCCTGTAGAACCATTACAAGTTGTTGAAACCTGAACTTCATAATTGGTCTGTTCTGTAAGACCGGTAAGCCCATAGAAGTTCTGACCGGCAGGAACTGCAGCAGTTTGCCAAACACCTCCAGGAGTAGTTCTCCATCTGATATTATAAGTAGCTCCTACAGTAGCAACCCATGATACAGTTGCTGTAGTTGCACCAATATTGTTTACTGTGATATTTGTAGGAGGAGCCGTTGAACAGTTCTGAGAGTCTACAAATTTTACCGCATAGTCTTCCACCTCTCCCTGGGAGAATGTTCCACAAGGGTTAGCATTATCAAAATATCTCATTACAACACGCATACGGGTAGGAAGATTTCCTGTATATACATTACCGCTTGCTACAGTAGGTACTGAGAAAGTAGCCGTTACCGGAGTAGTTGTGTTATAAGTTGTGTTAAGAATTCTTTCACTTGTTTCAAACGTTCCGTTTCTGTTAAAATCTACCCATGCTGAAACTCCATATGATGTAGGAGAACCAGGCCAGTATTTGTTTACAGAAATTTTATTATTTGCTGAACCTCTTTCAAAGATAACTACTCTTGTTGCATCTGTGGTATAATCTTTATAATTATCAGATACGGAATTACTTATCATTATAGGAGTATTCGTCGGAGTAACCGTTACATTATTAATATACCCGCTTGTTGCAGTATTACTTGTAGGACCAGCTGTACAATAGGTAAGAGCAGGTGTTGTAAAGGTAACACTTGGTGAGAAAGCACCTGTTGTTCCTCCACAAATAGTAGCTACCTGTACTTCATATGTTGTCTGCTCCAATAATCCTGAAAGCAATTGGTTACTGATTAATGGTGTGTTGACTGCAATTTGCTGCCATGCTCCGGAAGGAGAAACTCTGTATCTTACAATATAAGTAGCTCCTGTAGTAGAAACCCAGGTAACATTAGCTGAAGAAGGAGTTACGTTATTCACCATGATGCCAGAAGGCGGCGCTGTATTACACGCTGACAAATCTATCAGTTTTACCGCATAGTCTTCAGTTTCACCGTAAGAATATGTTCCACAAGCATTGATAGGGCTGTATTCGTTTAATACAACACGCATTCTTGTAGTCAGGTTTCCTGTATAAGCACCACCGGCAGCGGTTGGTACTGTAAATGTGGCTGTTACCGGAGTGGTGGTATTACTTGGTGAGGTAAGTACTCTTTCAGACGCTTCAAAAGTACCATTACGGTTAAAGTCAATCCAAACTCCTGTTAAGAAGCCATACTGATAACCTGGCCACGTTTTTGAAACAGAAACGGTAGCACTACCACCTCTTACCAAAGTAACCACTCTTGTAGGGTCTGTACTGTAATCTGTATAACCACTCTGATCAGAGTTACTATACATAGATGGAGCACCTTGTGCGTTAACTGCAACCTGGTTGATATATCCATCAATATAAGTACTCGTAGCACCCGAATTACAATAACTAAGTGCCGGAGTTGTAAAGTTTACACTGGAAGAAAATGCTCCCTGAGTACCACCACAGATAGTAGCCACCTGTACTTCATACTGGGTCTGCTCTGTCAGTCCGGGAATTGTGGCACTCCCTGAAAGAGGGGCGGTAACGTTAACCTGCTGCCATGCCCCTGAAGGTAAACTTCTATATCTTACTACATAAGTAGACCCTGTAGCCGTGTACCAGTTAACAACTGCCGATACAGTAGTTATGTTACTCACAGTAATATTTGATGGCGGAGCAGTAGTACATGGAGTCAGCTGATGGCTTACCAGCTGTATTCTTGGAATGTCAGAATATCTGTCTGATGCAGAAGGCGGTGAAGCCGGATTTGGGTTTGCTGTATCTTCATAATAAAGAATACCTCTGTTAGGCCCAGCATTATATGTTCCCCAGGCTGTCCCCGGAGAGGATGAATAACCTGGCGTTTTTTCATTTACAGCAATCGCAAGATTGTCTGTCCCATTCCAAATAAACGGAGTATTCAACTGAAGAGTAACCCAGTTTCCATTCGATATAGCAGGTAAGTCTCCTGCATACACCTGAGTTAAGGAACCTAATGGAATCCAGTTTGTGTTGGATGTAAAGTTATTCTGGGTAGTGTTCCCCATGTAAACAACCCAATCCTTGTAGGAATCCGGAGAGTTTGATACGGTGTTTACATAAAACTTTATGGCTGTGATATAGGTCGACGTACCAATGGCAGCCGAAACTTCCGCAGCAGTATAAATCTGCTGGGAATAACTATACCCGTAATAGGAACGTATGGGGAGATACACTGAGGTACCCGTTCCTGTCCCGATCTGGCCTGCCTGAGCCGAGACTTTAGATACAAAGCCTGTGCAAATCAAACAGAGAAACAGAATTAAAGAGGTAAAGAGTTTCTTCATAATGTTTTCATTATATATTAATCAGACAAATCTAATCATTTTTTATTATTAATTTATAAGTGCATTTAGGTTTTTTTTGAAAAAAAACAGCAAATTAACTCTTTATGCTTTAAATAAAGAAATCCCCGGAGATTTCCGGGGATTTGCTAATATTTAAAGGTTATCTTTATTTCTTAATGAATTTAGATTTGAATTGCTCAATTCCTTTATCATCTATTGTAATTACGTAACCACCTTTAACTAAAGTAGAAACATTTACTTTTCCATTATTGATATTTCCTTTATCTACTAATTGTCCGGCTGCACTATAAATTTTATAAGTTGCTTTATCTGAAACCTTAGTAACGTTTAGAATATCACTTACCGGATTTGGATAAATCTGAATACCATTATTTTTAACAGCAGTTTCAGCAGTAGCAAGGTTACCTGTAATAACTACGTTATAGTCTTCAACTTCTCCGTAGTCAAAATTATCTCCACATATATAATCTGTAGGTAATGACAGACCAACATTTCCGTTTCCAGTACCAGCACCTACATAGAAAGCTACCACTCTCATTCTTAACGGCTGTCCTTCTACTGCATCAGCTGGAATTGCAACATTTCCACTAACTACAGTTGATGGTTGTGTTAATGCTACAGGGTAATTCAGTACTCTTTCAGAATCACTGAACACACCATCCTTGTTAAAATCAATAAATGCAGCTACTGTATCATAATCTGCAGCATCAGGGTTTCCAACCGTAACAGACATAGGATAAACATTTCCTTTTGTCATGTTAATCTGAAGTGCTGAATTCGTTGTATAGTTTGTATATGTACTGCTTGCAGAAGTATTATTTATATTGGCAAGTGTTACATTTGCAATATACTCATAGCTCGTATCAGTTGTAGAAGCTGAACAATAAGTAACTGCAGGCGTACTGAAGTTTACAGAAGCAGAATATGTCCCTACTACAGTACCACAAACTAAAGCTACCTGAACTTCATATGTTGTACCATCAATTAAATTACTTAAGTTGATTGAAGGAACTGCTGTATCAGCTTCAGTCCATACAGTTGTACCTACCTTTCTGTAACGTACTTTATACGTTGCTCCGGTATAAGACATCCAAGATACACTTGCAGAAGATACAGTAATATTACTTACAGCAACATTAGTTGGCGCAGCACTGCTACATGCAGATAGAGGCGCAATACTAACAGGCCCTACAGCATAGAATACATTCCCTATTGAAGAAACTCTTACCTTAATAGTCTGACCGTTCAATGAAGAAGGGAAAGTAAAGTTTTCAGATCCGTCATTAGGAGTTGAAGCAGATAGTACAGTCCAGGTTGTTCCGTTATCTGTAGTATAGTCAATTTTTACATTAGCAACATTATAAGGAGCTGCATTGGTATTGGCAACAATCCACTGAACCGGAGTTGGAGTATTTACATCAGCATATTGGTTAGCTAATCTGAAAGGGCCATTATCTCCTACAACAATTGTCTGAACTTTAAAAGCTGATTGCTGTTGAGATACAACAGGATTATTATCTCTTACTGTTAATGCGAATTTTGTAGTTCTTGCTTTAGTAGATACAGCTTCCCAGGTATTGTTTGCATTATTCAATACTCCACTCATTACGGATGTAAATTTCGGGAAGTATCTTGTTGGGCTTGTGCTTGGAGCAACCGATCTGAATGAAGCTCCTGACGTAGTATTTCCTAAGTTATATTTATCAATAGAAAGGGTTGCGTCATCTACTTCTTCCCAAGAATAAGTCATCGGATCATTTTCAGGATCTGTAGCAGTACCCGTTAAAGCAAAAGCAGTACCCTTAGGAATAGTATATGTTGGAAGATCATTAATTACCGGTGGATTGTTGGTAATTGTAGTCTCCACATCACAGGTTTTTGCGATTAAGTTAGCCTGAACCTGCCCGATACTTGCTTTATGGAAATAAGCATCAGAATTTGGCTGAATATCTGTATCAGGACCAGTAATCCCTGCATATCCCATAATGGTAGATCCTGAACCAGGTTCCATATTTACTCCACTTCCTTCAATATTATGAGAGAAGGTATGGTTAGCTCCTAACTGGTGCCCCATCTCGTGTGCAACATAGTCGATATCAAAGCTATCACCTGATGGAATTCCGTTTGCAGGAGAAGTAAACCCTGAACCTTTCCCTTTAGGAACTGTAGTGGTAGGATTAACACATACACATCCGATACATCCGGCGTTTCCTCCACCTCCAGATTTACCGAATAAGTGCCCGATATCATAGTTTTCATTTCCAACATTGGCTGTCAAAGCCGCTTGCAGCTGTCCGTTCCATGCACCTTGTGCCCCAGTTGCAGCAGCGGCATATGGATCTGTAGCCGGATCAATATAAATTACATTTGGGAAATTCTGTAAATTCAAATGCAATGCAAAATCTTTTTCAAAAACTCCGTTTACTCTGGTTAAAGTATTATTGATAGCAACCAGTGCAGGAGCTCTTTTCTGGTCATCTGTAGCGGTAGCAGGTACACCTGCAAGCGTCATAAAGTACTGAGTATACTCACCTGTAACAGACATTGCCAATCTCATTGTTCTGTATTTTTTATCAGAACTCTTATTAAAAATTGTTGGCTGGTTTGAGAATGACTGTCCGTTTTTTAGTAAAGCATCTATTTCCTTCTTAGCAGCAGGAGATTCTTCTGTAGAACATAAGAACCCATTCTTTTCCTTTTTTGTTTTCGGGTGAACAGCATAAACTGTTTTATCTGCAGAAGCAGGGTCAATAAATTCATACTTGTCTCCATGAATGATCATTGACTGAAAATCATTAGGAGCAATACTGAATCTTAAATACTTGGTTGGATCATCAACACTTGTTCCAACATAAGATCCTAGTTCATACTTATCTGCCAGTTCTTTTACAACCACTGGAAAACTGTATACATTAAATCTTTCAATCTTCCCACTCATAGTAGGAAGAGAAATTACTACAGGAGTGGAATTTGCTCCCATTTCCTGTGCATTCTTCAGCTGAGATCTCAGTAAGTTCAGGTCTAACTTATAGTACCCATTACCTCTTACATTAGATTGATCTACTCTAAATCCTGTACTTCTTTTGTTATCGTCTCCTTTTTTAAAAGAAGTTGGTGTCCATTGGCCGAACACTGCTCCTCCTATAAAAGTAAACATTAAAGCAGTAAATACTCTTTTCATAAATTAAAACACAATTATAATTTTCGCCAAATATAGCTAATTTATAACTCACACAGATAAAATAAGTTAATATTTTTTAATATTATACACCCTTCAAGCTTATTCATTAAAAAAAATACAAACTCCAGAATGTACTGAAGTTTGTATTTTATATATTTTAAAAGTTAAGGATGGCTATTTTTAAAACTTATAGGCAATATTCCATGCAAATCCCATATTAAACTTTGAAGAACTTCTTCCGAATCCGGGAACAATCATTGGAGAGATATCATCCTGCTTGGAAGTGTATACCAAATATCTTGGCTGAAGATTCACGTCAATATAGAAGTTGGAATTGAATAACTGCACTCTGCCGCCTATAGTCCCCTCAAGCCAGAAAGAAGACTGTGATGATGAAGGAAAAGCTTCAGAAGAGTTACTTCCTCCAAATCCACGAACGGGTACTGCCATATATTCCTGGTTGTAGAATGATCCGGCAGCCTTCCCTCCTGCATAAAATCCGTTGAATTCATTTTCCGCATCTTTTGCCAGCATATAGAATGCACCCAACTTAACGAAAGGACCATTTACTTTAGCATCATAACCATTCTTCTGGTATATATTTTTTTCAAAACCAGCCTCTGCAATGGCGTGTACATTTCCTCTGATTTTCGAAGAAATAAATCCCTGATACAGCTTTCTGTCCGAAAAGAACCCAACTCCGGTATTCAATGCATCAAGCCCAACCATAAAATTAGGCTCATATTTCTCATGAACTTTCTTCTCTGCTTCCTTTTTTTTCTCTTGTGCCCAGCTTATTATTCCCAATAAACTAAAAAGAAAGGTAAAGATTAGTCTTGTCTTCATTCTCTATTTGATTTTGTCCGGCTTCCAGTTTCAGAACAGGATTCGGAGTTACTAATTCTGAAGTTAAATTTTCATAAGTTTTTTTGATCCCACATCCAGGAGATACATAGGTTGACTTTGTACTATACCCGATTCTTACATGAGACTCCGGGCCTTTGAATCTGGTTTTGAAATAAACGTCTGTATACGGTGAGTTGTCTACACGTAAAGGAATTAACCTGGAATCAATGTTTGCAAGTTTTCCCAGATCCACCTTTCCTGCGCCATAGTCTACTGATACATACAAAGTATCTATGGTGGTATCTTTTCCGCTTGCCAGTGTCCTGAAGCCTACCTTCATTCTGGGAGTTCCTTCTCCGCTTTCACAAATATCATCATCACCGCCACAGGAAAAAAGCATCCCTAAAAAACAGATTGCAATGAGAAATTTAAAGTACTTCATAGTAAGATTTGGAAATTCAAATTTAAATAATTTATTTTTTAACCAGCAATGCGATGTTCTCGACATGGTGTGTCTGCGGGAACATATCTACCGGTAAGATCTTTACTAAAGTATAATGTTCTTTCATCAAAGCAAGGTCTCTTGCCTGTGTTGCAGAATTACAGCTTACATAAACTACTTTTTCCGGTGAAAGTTTTAAGATCTGTTCTACAACTTTCTGGTGCATTCCGTCTCTTGGAGGATCCGTGATTAACACATCTGCTTTAGGATGGTTAGCCATAAATTCATCATTGAAAATATCTTTCATATCTCCGCAATAGAACGTTGTGTTGGTAAGTCCGTTCAATGCAGCATGTTCTATCGCTGCATCTATCGCTTCCTGTACGGATTCTATTCCGATTACCTGTTTTGCATTTCTTGCCACATACTGTGCAATAGTACCCGTTCCTGTATAAAGGTCATACACCACTTCATCTCCTTTCAGGTCTGCGAACTCCAGGGTTTTTCTATACAGTTCCAAAGCCTGCTTGTAGTTGGTCTGAAAGAATGATTTCGGACCGATCTTAAACTGCAGTCCGTCCATTTCTTCCATAAGGTATCCTTCCCCAAAATATACTTCAATATTTAAATCATAAATAGAATCATTCTGTTTAGAGTTGATAGCATACACCAACGTTTTAATCTGAGGGAATTTCTCTAATAGGAATTCAAAAAGCTTTTCTCTGTTTTCTTTTTCTTCTCTGTAAAGCTGGAAAAGAACCATCCATTCTCCTTTGGAATTCTGTCTCATCATTAAGGTTCTTAAAAACCCTTCCTGATTTCTCACATCAAAGAAGTCCAGACCATTGTTTACTCCATATTCTTTTACTGCCAGTCTTATTGCATTGGAAGGATCTTCCTGAAGGAAACATTCTTTCAGGTCAAGAATTTTGCTCCACATTCCCGGGATATGGAAACCTAAAGCATCTTTGCTTCCGAAATTCTCTTCAGAGCTGATTTCGTACTGGGTAAGCCATCTTGCATTGGAGAAAGAAAACTCCATTTTATTTCTGTAAAAATATTGCTCCTCAGATCCTAGAATCGGCACGGTTTCAAAAGCATCAATACCGCCTATTCTTTTAATATTATTGTATACTTCTTCCTGCTTAAAATCAAGCTGTTTTTCATAGCTCATATTCTGCCACTTACACCCTCCGCAGGTACCGAAATGAACACATTTAGGTTCAACCCTGTAAGGTGATTTCTCAAGCACTTCCACAGCTTCGCCTTCATAATATTTTGACTTCGCTTTTTTCACTCTCACATTGACAACATCACCTGGAATTGCACCTGAGACCATTACAGTCTTACCTTCGTCTGTTCTTCCAATTGCCACGCCTTTTGCACCGGCTGTTAACAGCTTTATATTTTCAAGAACTATATCTCTTTTTTTCTTCCTGCTCATTCTAAAATTTTCTATTTTCCTAATTGAAACCTTACGTTTCAGTTTGCAAAAATACAATAAAAAAAACCTTATCCGCAGATAAGGTTTCTATACTGTGTTAAAGTTTATTATTTTGTCGGAGCCGGCTGCGGATTTGCTGGCTGTGGAGCTTGCTGCTGTGCCGCAGAAGGATCAAGCTGCAATTGTGGCTGCATTTGAGCATTCGGATCTACTTTTGGTGCAGAAAGGCCTGTTTGCTTATCCAGAATAGTCACTAATTCCTGCTCACCAAGGTTCACAAATGATCTGCTGGCGATTTTACCGTCTTTATCAATGATGACAAAGCAAGGTAATTTGAATCCGTATACCCCGTATTTCTTTGCGATATCAGAGTTCAGGCCTCCTTCTCCGTAAACATTCACTCCCTGAATTCCTTTCAACAAAGCGTTGCTTGTTTTAATGAACTGGTCTTTTGTATCGTCAACGTTTACATATACAAAATTCATTTTAGACTTATAGAAGTTCACCACTTCTTTCAATACAGGTACTGTAGCTTCGCTGATGTAAGGATTCCATGAAGCATAGAAGAACAGCATATAAGGTTTTCCTTTGTTTTCAGAAAGTTTATAAGCCTTTCCGTCTTGCTTTACCAAAGCCGCTTTAGGAGCCGCTTCACCAATTTTAAGTCCTGTAATAGCAACCTGCATTTTTAAAAGGTCACTTTTAATCGTAGCATCTTTAATATCTGAATCGATAATCTTTTTAATCTTGTCAATATTTGCAGCAGGAGTTGTAGGATGAATATCAGCCTGAGCCATTACAAATGCCAAAAGATAATCTTTTGCAGTCTGGGATAAATCTTTCTTTGTTTTTAAATACTGAGCGAACATCTCAGAAGTTGTAATTCCTGTTTTTCCTTTGCTGTTGGCTTCAGCATATTTCTGGAAATCCGGAGTCATTTTTACAAGAAGATATTGTCTGTAAAGAGGAATGGTTTTTACCATCGTATCTTTGTCGGTTTCTAACTGAGTTTCGTAATCTTTGAAAGCCTTGGAAGCTTTGTAAGAAGGATTTCCGGACATTGGTCCATGAGACATTTCATAGTTGGCAAGTAAATTAAGAATGGTTACTTTCACATCGTTTTTCTTCCATTCTAAAAGTGCTTTACTTGGATTATTCTTTTTTGCAAGATCATCTACATTTTTATTAATATCAGTTTCAATTTTGTGCATTCCTTTCAGAAATGCAGCTTCATCTCCACTCATTAATACCTGTAAGTTAACTTTAGTACCATAGTCAGCTAAAAATTTCTGAGTAGCTGTAAGGAAATCATTATTTTTCTTAGCATCTCCGGTAATTACGAATTCATTTGGGAAAGTAGCCCCGTTTCCAGAGATATTTACTTTTTGTCCTCCTTCAAGATAGATCAGGTTTTGTCTGCCTGCATAGTTGATCACGTACATCCCGTCTTTAGGAGCGTCAAAATTTCCTGAAAAGTTTCCGTCTTTATCCAGACCAATATTAATTAAAGGCAGGGTTCCTACCCCTGAAGCTTCTACAAATTCAATTCTTTCTAAAGGTGAGCTTCCAGTAATTTTTCCTTTTACTTCTACTTTTTTTGAACAAGACATCACAAAAAATGTGATGATAAACAATAAAAGATATTTTTTCATTTCAATTTTTAATATTACACAAAAATACGCTTTTTAGGGCTTGCTAATTCACACTATTTATTTTTTTTAAAAATTTTATTATTACCGTTCAAAAGCGGGATTTGCACTGTTTAACAATCTCTTTTTCATGGTAAAAAGCAATTGAAAGTGTTTTCTGAAAACCATTCAACTACGCTCCAAATATATACTTAATAAATAAAGAATAGCAAAAACCAGTCAATAAGTTAACAAACTTTAACAGGCTAATCCCTATCATAAAAAAATCGCCTCCAAAAATGAAGGCGATTTTCTATGTATTTGAATCAATTCTATCCTTGATCTACAAGAGCAGCCATGTATTCTCTGTTCATTCTTGCGATATTTTCAAGAGAAATCCCTTTAGGACATTCTACTTCACATGCACCAGTGTTTGAACAGTTACCAAATCCTTCTTCATCCATAGCTTTCACCATGTTCAGAACTCTTCTTTTAGCTTCTACTCTACCTTGAGGAAGCAATGCATACTGAGAAACCTTAGCTCCTACGAAAAGCATTGCAGATCCGTTTTTACAGGTAGCTACACAGGCACCACATCCGATACAAGCCGCAGCATCCATTGCTCTGTCTGCATCTTCTTTCGGAACCGGAATAGCGTTAGCATCCAATGTATTACCAGAAGTATTCACAGAAATGAAACCACCTGCTGCCATTACTCTGTCGAATGCGCTTCTGTCTACCATTAAGTCTTTGATAACCGGGAAAGCAGCACTTCTCCATGGTTCAATAACGATTGTTTCACCATCTTTGAACATTCTCATGTGAAGCTGGCAGGTAGTGATCCCTGTATCCGGCCCGTGAGCTCTACCATTGATGTAAAGGGAACACATTCCGCAGATCCCTTCACGGCAGTCGTGATCGAAAGCGATAGGTTCTTTACCTTCGTTAATTAAATTTTCGTTCAGGATATCCAGCATCTCTAAAAATGAAGAGTCTGTAGATACATCTGATATTTTATAGGTCTCAAACTGACCTTTAGTTTTACTATTTTTTTGTCTCCAAATTTTCAGCGTAAGATGTAAGCCTTTTTTTGCACTCATAATGTTATATTTATAGGTTGGAGATTATTTATAACTTCTAGTTTTAACCTCGATGTTCTCGTAGATCAGTTCTTCTTTATGCAACACTTCCGCGTTGATATCTGCTCCCTGATATTCCCAAGCTCCGACGTATTTGTAGTTTACGTCATCTCTTTCCGCTTCTCCGTCCGGAGTTGAATGGTCTTCACGGAAATGTCCACCACAAGATTCATTTCTGTGTAGTGCATCGATAGCCATTAATTGTCCAAGTTCCAGGAAGTCTGCTACTCTGAATGCTTTTTCAAGCTCAGTGTTCATCCCTTCTCCTTCACCAGGTACTTTTACGTTTTTCCAGAAATCGTTTCTTACTTCTTCGATTTCTTTGATTGCTTCTCTCAACCCTTCAGGAGTTCTTCCCATACCTACTTTGTTCCACATAATGTGCCCCAGTTTCTTATGGAAATAGTCTACTGAATGAGTTCCTTTATTATTTAAGAAGAAATCAATTTTCTCTTTAATTCCTTTTTCAGCTTCGTCAAACGCTCCTGAATTGGTAGGAATAGCTCCTGTTCTGATATCTGCAGAAAGGTAATCTGCAATCGTGTACGGAAGTACAAAATACCCGTCAGCAAGACCTTGCATCAATGCAGAAGCACCAAGTCTGTTTGCACCGTGATCTGAGAAGTTGGCCTCACCGATTACGAAACATCCAGGAATTGTAGACTGAAGGTTATAATCAACCCATACACCACCCATTGTATAGTGAACTGCAGGATAGATCTTCATTGGAGTTTTGTAAGGATCATCTGCTGTAATTTTTTCGTACATTACGAATAAGTTACCGTATTTCTCCTCTACCCACTTCTTACCAAGGTCATAGATCTGCTGATCTGTTGGGTTATGAATATGTTTTTCGATAGCGGCTTCTCTACCTTTCTTCATGATCTCTGTAGAGAAATCAAGGTAAACGCCTTCTTTGGTGTCATTATTTTCAATTCCGAATCCGGCATCACATCTTTCCTTAGCAGCTCTTGAAGCAACGTCTCTAGGTACAAGGTTACCGAATGCAGGATATCTTCTTTCCAAATAATAATCTCTGTCTTCTTCTTTAATATTTTCAGGTCTCAGTTTACCTTCTCTGATGGCCACAGAATCTTCAATCTTTTTAGGAACCCAGATTCTTCCTGAGTTTCTTAATGATTCAGACATCAAAGTCAGTTTAGACTGCTGTGTTCCGTGAACAGGAATACAAGTCGGGTGAATCTGTACATAGCAAGGATTTGCGAAGTAAGCTCCTTTCTTGTGAATTTTCCATGCTGCAGAAACGTTCGATCCCATTGCGTTGGTAGAAAGGAAATATACGTTTCCGTATCCTCCCGAAGCAATAACTACAGCGTGGGCAGAATGTCTTTCGATTTCACCTGTTACAAGGTTTCTTGCGATGATTCCTCTTGCTTTTCCGTCAACAATTACAAGATCCATCATTTCATGACGGTTGTACATTTTGATTCTACCTTTACCGATCTGACGGCTCATTGCAGAATAAGCACCTAATAATAACTGCTGTCCGGTTTGTCCTTTTGCATAGAAAGTTCTTTTTACCTGAACCCCACCAAATGAACGGTTATCTAACTGACCTCCGTAATCTCTACCGAAAGGAACCCCCTGGGAAACACACTGGTCAATAATATTTGCAGAAACTTCAGCTAATCTGTAAACGTTGGCCTCTCTTGCTCTATAGTCGCCACCTTTGATGGTATCATAGAATAATCTATAAGTAGAGTCACCGTCTCCCTGATAATTCTTAGCTGCGTTGATCCCTCCCTGAGCTGCAATAGAGTGAGCTCTTCTTGGAGAATCCTGATAGCAGAATGCTTTTACGTTATAGCCTTGCTCAGCTAATGTAGCTGCTGCAGAACCTCCTGCCAAACCTGTACCTACAACAATAATATCAATCTTATCTCTGTTGTTTGGTGCAACAAGGTTCATATGGTCTTTATGATTTTTCCATTTATCCTTTAAAGGACCCGCTGGAATTTTTGAATCTAATTTACTCATATTAGTATATTGATATTATTGAGTTACAAAGTGAAAAATTGCGATAAAAATAAACCCTGCAGGAATAAGGATTGAATACCATTTTCCGAAAGCTTTGATTACCGGTGTATATTTTGGATGTCTTGCTCCAATAGACTGGAATGAAGACTGGAATCCGTGAGCTAAGTGTAAGCCTAATAAAACAAAAGCAATTACATACAAAGCGACTCTCCAGATATCCGCAAACTTCTCATGAAGCTCCGGCCAGAAACGTTCTGCATCAGGAGTCAAAACTTCTACATACTTGTAGTTGATCTCGTGTAACCAGAAATCGTAAAAGTGAAGCACTAAAAAAGCTAAAACAACAGCTCCTGAAATAATCATATTTCTGGACATCCATGAAGAGTTCACAGAAGGATTGTTAGATGCGTACTTGATCGGACGCGCTTTATTATTCTTGATCTCCAATACAAACCCCATAATGAAATGGAAAATTACTGCAAAACCAAGAATAGGCTGCATTAAGAACTGCACAAAAGGATTATAGCCCATAAAATCTGATGCTGTATTGAATGCATCACGATTCAGAACTGATAACAAATTGGTCGTCAAATGCAGTATAAGAAAAATCAGCAAAAATAGAGCTGATAATGCCATAGCATATTTTCTACCTATCGTAGAACTCGTTAAACCTGCCATATAAGTTTAAATTTGAATTTCCACAAAATTAAGAAAGTTTAACAATATCAAAAAGTGAGAAATCTCACAATTAGACAGTTTGTAATCTTTCTAAATAAGAATTTATCCATTATAGATGCGGGAAAATTTCTAACTTAAGAACCATTATTTCAGATCATAAATTTTATCTCTGAAAACTGCTTTTTGGGCAGAAGATGACATGCTTTTTATTTCAAAACCGCCCACCCTTCTGGATGCACAATAAGGGTTGATAACATACCGTAGAATCTTCGCCTCATTTTTCATATCCGAAATCCAGAAAGACACTTTGTTCCCCGTTTTTATGGAGAGAATTTTATTTTTACCAAAGGTATGAACCAGTATTTCTTCTTTCCGGTTTTCAAAAGCCGTACTTCCTGTTCTTATCATCAGAAATACTAAAACAGCCATCATCAATGCCATTGAGTTTTTAAAATTGAATTTCAGCATCAAAGACCTTAGTAAAAAAACGGCTGCTGAAACTGACAGTACTTCCATCCCATTCATCGGAATATTTTCAAAGAACAATACATCTACCTCAGCAAACCAATGGATCGCCTTGAGTAAAATATGAATAACCCAATCATAGACCCGGTTTATCAATTCAAAATCAGCGCTGGCAGAAATGAGCGCGGTCATTAAGAATGAAAAAACAATGATGATTTCAGAAAAGGGAACAATAACAAAATTCGCAAAGATCGAGACCAATGAAAACTGATGAAAGTAATACAGTACCACAGGTAATGTTGCCAGCTGAGCTGACAGAGATATTGTAATGGTATTAAACAGTATTTTTTTAATATAATTATCCTGTTTGGGAAAATATTTTAAAAAGGGCTGATTCAGCCAATAAATCCCCAAAACGGCTAAAAAGCTAAGCTGAAATCCTATATCAAAAAGCTGTTGTGTATCTGCAATTAAAATAAAAAAGGCTGATAAAGCCAATGAATGAAGCAAATCCGGCTTCCGTTGAAGCAACATGAAGATAAAATAAACGCTCAGCATAATACACGAACGCAGAACCGAATTTCCAAATCCAATAAAAGCAGCAAACATCCAGATAAAAGCCAAACTGATAGTTACTGCATATTTTCTGAATCTTAATGGAGTAAAACGGATCAGCAAAAAGTAAAGCATTCCAAAGATCACAACGATATGGGTTCCGGAGATCGCCAAAAAGTGAACCAGCCCTGACTTATTGAAATCCCTGGCAGTATCTGCATCAATTTCTGTACGGTCTGCGAGAATAATGCCTTTTAAAAATTCTTTGCTTTTTCCTGACATTCCGGTTTCATCAATTCTATTGAGAACTGTAAACCTGTATTGCCGCAGCTTATCTGTAATTGTTAAATCATCCCGCCATGCAGATCCGATCTCTTTTGAAATATAAATCTGATAATAAATATGCTTTCTTCCGAGATACCGGGTGTAATCAAACTGAAAATCATATTGAGGAGCTTCAGGCTGCGTAATATAAGCCTCAGTCTTGTAATAATGAATAAAATTCAGCTCTTTATAATCTCTTGGAACATAAAAAATTGAATGTAAACTTTTGTTTCCAGTTTGTGCTGTTCCTTCATATTTTCTATATTTTTCAGTAGAGCTCAGTTTTTGAGAAATCTTAAAAATTATTATTTCTTTTTGCTTTACCTGCAAATGTTCACCTGATGAAAAGGAATTATAAAAATGAAGAATAATTCCTGCTCCAAAAAACAAAAGCATCAGTAAAACGGTTTTGGTTTTGTACAGAAAATAAGAATGGAAGCATATTAAGATCAGAAGAAGCAAACAAATTGCGGCAGTCCAATAAATAGTGCATTCTGCCAACATCATTTTATCCTGAAAAAAAATTCCAAGAATAAAACATACTGCGAGAATAAGAAGAGGCTGTTTTTGCAATTGATTAAGTTATCTCAGAAAAATAGACAATTACTTTTTAAATCATCTCCTCTTTAACAACTAAATACCAACTCAAAACATCATAAAAAAATTAATAGAGAACCTGATTTTTTGCTACTAAAAAGCAATTTGTATTAAAAAGCAAAAAGTCTGAAACAACGGTTCCAGACTTTTTATAAATTGTTCTTATGCTCTATTTTTTGAGAAGGTTTTCTATCAGCTTACTTTGTATTTCCATAAGCCTGGCAAGCTGTTCCTGATTTTTTAGAATACTCTCTAATAATTCTGGAGACTGCATATTGAAAACAGGATTGTATTGGTTAACAGCAGCAACAGCATGATCGCTAAATTCATTATTTGTCATGACATTATTAGCACTATCATTGAGTAAATCATTAATATCAACCTCTAGTTCTAGAAAGGCGGAAAAATATATTTTTGTACAAAATCACATTAATGTGATAAAATTTGTATATTTAAAATCTAAAAAACAGAAATCGTATGATGAAAAAAACAACTCATTGGTTGCTGCTGCTGGCAATCATCACATTTTCTCTTTCCTCCTGCATTCATGATGAAACCTCATCTGCTTCTGAGGCTTCTATCCTATCACAGGAATACACTTCAAAAAGTCTTTGGAAAGAAGACGAAAAATACATTAAAAATGTAAAGAAAATATTTGAAACCTATTCAGACCCCAATTATGTTAAGGCCAAACATGATGAAATCGCCTGGAATTATGCTACAACAGCAGGTGAAGAAAGTTTCCTTGAAGTTCCCGTTATAAAAGACGGAAAGGTGAATTTTATAGCTGTAGTAAAAAGAGAAGGTGATAGAGTCTTTTTTAAAATAGATCGTAATGAAAACTCCAAAAAGTTTTTTGATCTATTAGTTTTTAAAGACAGGAAAGATCTTTCCGGAACTATTAAAGAACACTCGGGAAATGCTCAAAGTAAGAACGACTGTATAACTATTGAAAAAACAGTTACCTGGACAGATACTGTAACCGGAGCCATACTGCAGGTTGATCATTTCGTAGAAACACGTTGCTCACCATCCGGTCCTTACTTGGAGTGTCTGGATATGTCACCCGATTCACAATGTGGTAGTGGAAACGGAGGTGACGGCGGAAGCGGCGGAGGTGGTGGTGGCAACGGTGGCTATCCATATACACCAGAGGAGCAGGCTCTTGCTGATTATTGTAAGTTATTACGGGAACAAAGACAAAATGTTAATTTCCAAAATAATCTCAATAATTTAGAAAATAATACTGGTCTAAAAAAAGAGACAGGGTATATTCAAAGAACAAATGGATCTTACACGTATCAAGATGCAGCAACACAAACAGAAAATAAAAACAGTCTATCTCTTCCAAACGCAACTTTACAGGCAAACAAAGATATAATGGGCTATCTTCATACGCACGTTAACGATCATACTTATACTGATGAAAACGGAGACGAAGTAATAAGAAAAGGTATAAGAATGTTTTCTCCTGCTGATGTGGCATATTTTATGGATATGCTAAAAAATGCTCAAGATGCAGGTAGACCTTTATCAGATGTATATGCCGTAATGGTTACAAGCACAGGGAACTATGAAATTCGATTTACAGGAAATCAGTATCAAATCAAAACATTT
This sequence comes from Chryseobacterium amylolyticum, assembly GCF_051011775.1. NCBI lineage: Bacteria > Pseudomonadati > Bacteroidota > Flavobacteriia > Flavobacteriales > Weeksellaceae > Chryseobacterium > Chryseobacterium amylolyticum. The sequence continues at coordinate 133,043 of NZ_JBPCHX010000002.1, read as the reverse complement.
ACAAAGGCTCAGGTTGAAAATTTACACGAAATATATAAAACCGACATGTTAAAGTCCACTGATTTGGAGCTAACTTTCTTAAGATTCATTAGTGAAAGAATGAATGTAAAAGCTGTAAATCTTTATAGGATGGATGCTTCTAATAATACAAATTATGAATTAAGACTAACACCTGAAAATAATAAAATGACTACCGGATGTGCCGGATTATAAAATAGAAATTATGAAAAATATTTTAAGTATTATATGCCTTGCTGCTTTTACAAGTTGCATAGGTCAAACTGTATCTCTTGAGACAATGGCACAATGCATTCCCTCTCAAACATGCCCAAATGCCTCTTATGTAAAAGATATTAATAATTCACTAAACAAATATGTTGGTACCTGGAAAGGGAATAGAGATGGCAAAAATTATGAATTTAATTTTATCAAAAAAGAAAATGTGGGAGAAAATCAAAAATGGGACATGCTTATTGGAAGGGTAAAAATAACAAATGCTAATGGTATCGTAGAATATGATAATTTTAATACTCCTGATACTGAAATCAAATTTACTGGTTTTAATTTTCAGAAAGATTTAAAAGCTTATTTAATGAACTTCTCCGGTAATAAATCGGGATGCATTGATTATGGATTCCTATATCTTAGAATAAAATCTGAGCCAAACAAAATGACCGTTCTGTTTCTACCTGATTATGATATAGTAACCCAAGATTGTTCTAATTTTACTACAACTATGCCAGCTGAAAAAGTTATAAGTTTAACAAGGCAATAGATAAAAAACCGCTTTTCAGCGTTTTTTTTGAATTGATATTTTTAATTAATAGCAGTAAGATGAAAATATTTTAAGTATTATATGCCTTGCCGCTTTTACAGGTTGTATAGGTCAAACTGCCTCTCTTGAAACAATGGCACAATGCATTCCCTCTCAAACATGTCCCAATGCCACTTATGTGAAAGATATTAATAATTCACTAAACAAATATATTGGCACTTGGAAAGACAATAGAGATGGTAAAAATTACGAATTTAATTTTATCAAAAAAGAAAATGTGGGAGAAAATCAAAAATGGGACATGCTTATTGGAAGGGTAAAAATAACAAATGCTAATGGTGTCGTAGAATATGATAATTTAATACTCCTGATACTAAAATCAAATTTACTGGATTTAATTTTCAGAAAGATTTAAAAGTATATTTAATGTATTTTCTTGGCGGTAAGGTAAGATGTATTGATTATGGATATTTTTACATGTGGATAAAACCAGACCCCCCCAATCAATTGGGAGTTAATTTTCATCCAGACAATGATATTGTAACTCAGGACTGTAGTAACTTTAAAACCACTCTTCCAGATAATAAGATTATACATTTAACAAGACAATAAAAAATAAACCGCTTTTCAGCGGTTTATTTTTTCAGAAATTTATCCGTCAAACGCTTTGTTTCTTTAATATAAAATAAAGGATCTTTCCCATAATCTTCATATTTGAAATCCCCTGCCTTTTTAGGAACAGCTGGCTCTATCTGTGTTCCTTCATGCCATTCGTTGAATGATGTGATTCCAATGAAATCCGGATTAACTTTGATGGCAGCATCAAACATATTTTCATAATACTTTCCATTGTTTCGGCTTTTGAAGTTGGCTTCATTCCACGGACGTATTCTTGTATCCGAATAACCCGGCCCGACACAAGGGATAAAAATCAGGTGATGCTCTTTGGCAAAACCGGCCATAAAATTCCAGTTGGCAACAGTACTTCCATACACAAAGCCTTCGCTGGCAAAATAGGTATAGAAACCGTCAAATCCTGACGAATCAAAAAATTCAGCATCATCCTTTTCAACCCAAAGCCCGATATAAACAGCATCTAAATCTGTATTCCTGACTGTTTTCTCCCCATTTTCGGATAGTATTTTTTTCCATTCTTCTTTGGGAATTTTATAGCTGTCATACACATAAAAAAGGGGCTTCCCTTCTTTTTTATAGAAAGCATGGTGGTGAGAATAGGTTTTTATGAGATAAGAAAGCTGCTCCTTTAATTCTGATGTATTTTTATAGAAAGGCTCTATGTGGAATGCTATTTTTAAATGAAACCGGTCTGCAATATCCAGATATTTGATAAGACTCTTATCTGTGAACGAATCTTTCCCCAGCCAGCTTACTACAACGACTCCCACCCCGGCATCCTTGATCATTTTCATATGCTTCTCAATGATCTTTGGGTCATTGGAACTATAATTTCCCAGTGCCGGGTAAAAATTAGCTCCAATATCATCTCCTCCTTTGTGATGCCCCAGGTTGTTCCATTTCGGATTATTCCAATGAGGAAGGATCTCATGATTCCAGTGATGATAGCTTCCGTCTGTTGCAGGATTTCCGTACCAGCCGTAATAAAATATCTGGACTTTATCTCTTTCGTTATTCTGCTGTGCAAAACTGTTTGAAAAAAATAATGTAATGGTCAGTAATAACAGGAAACGGTTAAAATAATTCATAGTTAAAAAGTAATTAAATTCTCAAAGACCCTGGTAAAAATTATACTTTCAATATTACCTCAGCAGCATGTTCACTGGCTCCTTTTCCACCAAGTTTTTCTCTCAGAAGATGGTAGTCATTCAGAACCTGCTCTCTTTTTTCTCCTGCCAGAATTTTATTGAGTTCTGCTACCAGATTTTTAGTATTCAGATCATTTTGAATCAGTTCTTTCACAACTTCTCGATCCATAATCAGGTTAACCAGAGAAATGTAATTGATATTTTTCACCAGTCTTTTTGCAATGGCATAAGAAATTTTGCTTCCGCGATAGCACACCACTTCAGGAATGTTCAGCAAAGCAGTTTCCAGGGTAGCCGTTCCGGAAGTTACGAGAGCTGCTTTTGAACATCTTAGCAAATCATAGGTTTTATTGGAAACAAAGTGAACATTATCATCCACATATTTCTGATAAAATTCTTTCGGAAGGCTCGGCGCTCCGGCAATTACAAACTGATAGTTCTGAAATTGCGGTCTTACAGAAAGCATCATTTCAAGCATCTTTTCCACTTCCTGTTCTCTGGAACCCGGTAAAAGAGCAATGATTTCTTTTTCATTGAGTCCGTTTTCCGATTTGAATTTTTCAACACTGATTTCCTGCAAATCTGAAATAGCATCCAGCAAAGGATGGCCTACAAAATGAGAGTGAACACCATGCTTTCTGTAAAAATCCTCTTCAAAAGGAAGAATCACCATCATTTCATCCACATATTTTTTGATAATCTCTACACGTCCTTCTTTCCACGCCCAAAGCTGTGGGGAAATATAATAAACGACCTTGATTCCAAGCTCTTTGGCAAATCTGGCAATTCTCAGGTTAAAACCCGGATAATCTACCAGAATCAAAACATCAGGTCTGTTCTTCTGAATATCCTCTTTACAGAATTTAATATTATTCAGAATGGTGCGGAGGTTCATTACAACTTCCAGGAATCCCATAAAAGCAAGGTCACGATAATGTTTTACCAGTGTTCCCCCCTGAGCTTTCATCAGATCACCTCCCCAAAATCTGAATTCCGCATTGGGATCTTTATGTTTCAAGGCTTTCATCAGGTTGCTTCCATGCAAGTCACCGGAAGCTTCTCCTGCAATAATATAATACTTCATTTCTATAGTAAGGATAGAGAACAAATTAAGACAGATATGATCTTAATTCGTAAATTTGTTCAAAGATAATGATAAAAAATGTCAGAAGAATTTGAAATCAGGAATAAAGTTGCAGAAAGCGGCCTTATCAATTTTGACCTTACCACTTTACTGCCAAAAGGGGAAAGAAAGGGTATTGACCTTAAAGATTTTCTTTTCCAGGAGATGATCCTCAAAGAAAAAGATTTCCGTGAAAAGGTAGACGCAATCGATACTGAACAATATAAAGATGCTTATATATACATCTACAATTCTGTAGATACTATTATTCCTCTTTGGGCTTATTTTGTGTTAACGGCAAAACTTACGGATGTAGCCAAGAAAATAGTATTTGGAAGCCGCGAAGATCTGGAGGTTATTTTAATGCATAATGCCATCCAGACTTATGATTTTGAGGAAATGAGAGGAAAAAGAGTGCTTGTAAAAGGCTGCTCTGATAAAGAAATCCCTGAAAATGCTTATATTGAATTGGTAGAACAGTTAAAACCAATAGTAAAATCCCTGATGTTCGGAGAAGCTTGCTCTAATGTTCCTATTGTAAAGAACTAATATGAACAAATCTTTATCAGCCGTATTTTTATTTATTATTTTTCTTGGTATCTATTATTGCGGGAGTTTTTCAAAAATTCCTTTTGCAGACTGTGTGGGATTTGTGCTGAGTGCAGAAAAAGGCATATGGGAAACAACGGCTACCGCAACCAGTCACTTTTTATATATTAATACTGTTATTTTCATTAAAAATCTGGCAGGGATCAACGCTATTGAAGCAAGCAGGTTTTTAGTAGTTTCTTCAGGGGCCGCCACAGTTTCTGTCATTTATCTCACGGTGAAAAGTATTTCAAAAACAGAATGGGCTTCTATTACGGCTGCTTTTGTATTTGGTTTCAGTTTTACCTTTTGGAGAAATGCGGAAATCGTGGAAGTATATACTTATAATTCGTTTTGGGTAAGCCTTTTTTTCTTTTCGGTTATCAAAAGTTTTACAGAAAACAAAAGAATCTATATCCTGTTAAGCAGTGTATTTCTAGGGATAAGCTTATGGGTACATATTCAGAATATTCTCCTGATCCCAGCTTTACTGATCTTTCTATTTTATTTCAGAAATGAAAAAAAATATGCTGCAGCTTCACTATTGATTTTTGTTGTGCTATTCAGTTCTTTATTCATTCTGAATATCTCCCAGGGGCTTCCTTTCAAATCTCCTTATAGTTCTGACCAGGGAACATGGGTAGAAGATTCCCTGAAAAAAGATTTCATTCAATATGTAAAGGATTTTTTTCAATCTTTCGTATATCTTATTTATAATTTCAATCTGTTCACCTATTTTGGTATCGCTGGAATTTTTCTATTGTACAAGACCAACAGAAAAATGTTTTCTGTTTTTGCTGCGGGAGCCGTATGTGTGTATGGATTTTCAACGTTTTATGCGGTATCAGACAATTATGTTTTCTTTTTGCCTTTCAATATCATTTTTGCTTTGTCTATAGGTTATGGTCTCTCTTCTATCAAATATGCTCATCTAAGAAAATTTTCATGGGTTTGCCTGTTGATTCCTGTGGGATATTTTTTGCTGTATAAAGTCATATTCTTAACAGAGAAAGGAAAAGAGTTCCATTCATTTAAGGAGTATAAAGGCGGGCTCTCTTATTATATACTTCCATGGATGAATAACAATGTAGGTATTCTGGAATTCACCATTGATAAAAAGCAGGCTCCAGAACCTATTGAATGGATGACCGTTAGTGCAGTAGAATATATAAAGCTGTTAAAAAGCAAAGGATATACAGAAGATCAGATCAGAAAACTTTAACAATAATTATGAAAGGCGGTCATTTTATGAGGCATATTTTTTGATAACTTTGGTGTACTTAATACTTAATAAACACAAAAATGAGTTTAATTGACCTACTTACAGGGAATACAGGCAACCAGGTTGCTGAACAGGCTGAAAACAAATTCGGAATCAGCAAAAACCAGGTGATCGCCCTATTAGCTGTAGCGACCCCTCTTATCATTTCTTATCTCAGAAATAAATCTCAGGATGCAAAAGAAGCAGAAGCTTTAAATAATGCTTTAGATAAAGACCATAACGGAAGTATCTTAAATGACGCTTCACAAATTGAAGCAAGACAGGCTGAAGGCGGATCTATCCTTGATCATATCTTTGGCGGACAAAAAAGTACTGTTGAAAACCAGCTGTCACAAAACACAGGGATTTCAATAGACAAAATAGGACCTATCCTTGCCATGCTTGCACCTGTTGTAATGGGTTACATCGGTCAGCAAAAGCAACAAAATAATGTAGGAGCAGGCGGCCTGGGAGATTTGTTGGGAGGAATCCTTGGAAATGCTTCAAACCAGGCTCAGACTCAGCAGTCTAATCCTTTAAATGACATACTTGGAAGCGTTTTAGGCGGCGGGCAATCCCAGTCATCAGGAAATCCACTGAACGATATACTGGGAAGTGTATTGGGCGGCGGTGGAAACCAACAACAAGGAGGTGGCGGCTTAGGCAGCATCCTTGGCAATATTCTTGGAGGTAAATAATTAATTTAATTTTCATAAAAAAGACCGGAGATAATAATCTTCGGTCTTTTTATTTTTAATTACTTTTTAGATTTTTCTTCAGAAGCTACAAAAGATTTTGAGGCTTTTTTAGGTCTTCTTTTACCATAACTTCCGGAATTAATCTTTCCTCTTCTTGATTTTTTGTCACCTTTTCCCATAGTATGATGTATTTGTTGTTCTACGAATTTAGAAAATACAGCGCTAAAATCCAATTAATGAAGCTGTTAAAATTTTATAAATTAAGAAGGGAAGCTGGGAGAGGGAGGCTGGAAGTTATTATCAGGTTACCAGTTTCGTTTCTTAATCTGCAGATCACTTATTTTTTTTCATTTTGCCAACAAAAGGCTATTTAAATATTTCAGGCTGCCAGGACTTCCTTTTTCCAGCCTTCCTCTTCTTGATTTTTTGTCTTACGAATTAAAAAATACAGCGCTAAAATCCAATTAATGAAGCTGTTAAAATTTTATAAATTAAGAAGGGAAGCTGGGAGAGGGAGGCTGGAAGTTATTATCAGGTTACCAGTTTCGTTTCTTAATCTGCAGATCACTTATCTTTTTTTTCCATTTTGCCAACAAAAGGCTATTTAATATTTCAGGCTGCCATGACTTCTTTTGTCCAGCTTCCGGCACCCACCCTCTTAAACTTTTATCGTTTTCCATTTTCCTTTTTTAAATAAAATAAAAGCGACAATGGTAATTAAGGTTTCTGCAGCGGGAATTGAAATAAAGACTCCTTTGGGACCCAGTTCAAAATATTTCGATAAAAAATAGGCCAGAGGAATCTGAAACAGCCAGAACCCAAAAAGATTAACCCAGGTTGGTGTCCACGTGTCACCTGCACCATTGAATGCATTGATCATCACCATTCCGATTCCATAAAAAATAAATCCGGTACTCATAATCTGAAGGGCATTTTTGGCAAAGTCTTTAATAGCAGTTTCCTGAGTGAAAAAGCCCACTAAAAAATTTCCCATAAAAATAAATATCAGGCTTACCACCAGCATAAAGATGACATTATATTTCACCGTTTTCATTACGGACTGTTCGGCTCTCAGCATTTCATTAGCTCCCATATTTTGTCCTACCAAAGTGGAGGCTGCATTACTCAATCCCCAGGCCGGAAGCATAAAGAACATCATCAGTCTCAAAGCAGTCTGATAACCGGCTGAAGCATTTTCGCCCCCGGTTGTTGCGACCAATTCTGCAAGGAAAATCCAGCTGCATGAAGCAATGACAAACTGAAAAATTCCCGGTGTTGCAATTTTGATGATGGATTGGATCAATTCATAATTGGGTTTAAAATAAGAAAGTTTAATTCTTATCTGAGTATCCGCCACCAACAGATGGTATAATTGGTAAACAACTCCTATGCTGCGCCCTATTGTAGTTGCCAGAGCAGCGCCAGTCAATCCCAAAGCAGGCACAGGTCCCAGACCTTTTATCAGAACCGGACAAAGAATAATATTGGCAATATTGGCAATCCATAAACTTTTCATCGCAATCATCGCATTTCCTGCTCCTCTGAAAATCCCATTGATTAAAAACAAAAGCATGATAATCGTACTGCTTCCCATCATAATCCTGGTAAAATTCTTTCCATAATATGCAGCCTCTGGTTTAGCCCCCATCAGAATCAGAATTTCTTCCGCATAGATCACTCCCAGTAAACTTAAAATAAACGTAATAGCAAAGGAAACAAGCAATACCTGCGCAGCACTTCTGGAAGCCTGCTCCGGATTTTTCTCCCCGATCCGTCTTGCCACCAGAGCCGTTGCTGCCATACTCATGCCTATCGCAATAGAATACATTACTGAAAGTACGGATTCGGTAAGCCCAACTGTCTGAATAGCGAAACCACTTTCTTTCAGATGACCGACAAAATAAAGGTCTACAAGCGCAAATACGGACTCCATAGCCATTTCCAGCATCATAGGGATGGCTAAAAGCAATACAGCACTTCTGATATTCACTCTGGTAAAATCTGTCTCTTCCCCGCTAAACGCTTTTTTCAAAAACTCAATATATTTTGTCATTTCACAATTAATAATTTAGATAATCCCAAAAATACAAATCCAATTATTAGAAAAACTTAGCAATTGGTAATAAAATTTAATTTAGATTTGTATATTCTTAAAAATTATTCTTATGAAAAAAATAATCTCTACTATCTTTCTATTTGGAATGTTACTGTCCGGAAGCATGTTATCGGCCCAGAGAATGACTCAGGAAAAGATGAAAGCCATTTATTCTGATGATATAGCAACATTTAAAAAACAGTTTGCCCCGGGAGATTACAACAAATGTTTCCTTGTTGGAGATATACTTTATTCACCTCTTGGTTTCAGTGTGATGGCTGACAGAAAGAATATTCTGAACTTCCTTTTGGACAATAAAGCCAATGTTAACAAAAAATGTCAGAACAAAACACCTCTTGAAGTTGCTGATGATACAAAAGGCAGTGAAGAAATAAAGAAAATTCTGATAGCGAAAGGCGGCAATAGAGATTAAAAATCTAAAAACAATATATGAAACTTCCGAAAGGAAGTTTTTTTTATTTATAAAACCTGCAAAAATCTTATCTTTGCCAACGAAAAATTCAAGGTCCGGAATTGGGCCTTAAACATTGAACTTTAAACAAATAATTATGTTTCGATCACACACCAACGGAGAGCTATCTCTGAAAAATCTGAATGAAGAAGTTACACTATCAGGATGGGTACAGACTATCCGTGATAAAGGATTTATGATTTGGGTAGATCTTCGAGATCGTTACGGAATTACCCAGCTGGTTTTTGACCAGGAGCGTTCTTCAGCACAGTTGATGGAAGAGGCTAAAAAACTGGGCCGTGAATTTGTGATTCAGGCTTCCGGAAAAGTTATTGAAAGAGTCAGCAAAAACCCTAATATTCCGACAGGAGAAATTGAAATTCTTGTGGAAAAACTGACGATTCTGAATGATTCTCAGCTGCCACCTTTCACCATTGAGGATGAAACCGACGGCGGTGAGGAATTAAGAATGAAATACCGTTACCTGGATATCAGAAGAAATCCGGTAAAAGATAAACTGATCTTCCGTCACAAAATGGCGCAGAAAGTAAGAAATTATTTGTCTGATGAAGGTTTCATTGAAGTGGAAACTCCTGTACTGATCAAATCTACTCCGGAAGGAGCAAGAGACTTCGTCGTGCCGAGCAGAATGAATCCGGGACAATTTTATGCATTACCACAGTCTCCACAGACTTTCAAACAGCTTTTGATGGTAGGTGGAATGGATAAATATTTTCAGATTGTAAAATGTTTCCGTGATGAGGATTTAAGAGCTGACAGACAGCCGGAGTTTACACAGATCGACTGTGAAATGGCTTTTGTAGAGCAGGAAGATGTTATGAACGTATTTGAAGGAATGACTAAAACTCTTTTAAAAGATATTACAGGTCAGGAATTCGGAGACTTCCCAAGAATGACTTTCGCAGATGCGATGAGAAAATACGGAAATGACAAACCGGATATCCGTTTCGGAATGGAGTTCGTAGAACTGAATGAACTGGTAAAAGGAAAAGAATTTAAAATATTTGATGATGCTGAACTGGTTGTCGGAATCAATGTAGAAGGTTGTGCAGAATATACAAGAAAACAGATCGATGAACTTGTTGATTGGGTAAAACGTCCTCAGATCGGTGCCTCAGGAATGGTTTGGGTAAAATTCCAGAATGATGGTGTAAAGACCTCATCAGTAAACAAATTCTACAGTGAAGAGGATTTAGCGAAAATTATCGAAAAATTCGGTGCAAAAGAAGGAGACCTCATGTTGATTCTTTCCGGAAACGAAAACAAAGTAAGAGCTCAGCTTTCTGCGTTGAGAATGGAACTTGGAAACCGTTTAGGATTAAGAAAAGGAAACGAGTTTGCACCACTTTGGGTTGTTGACTTCCCTCTGTTGGAATGGGACGAAGACACTGAAAGATACCATGCAATGCACCACCCTTTTACCTCTCCAAAACCGGAAGATATCCATTTATTGGAAACTGATCCTGGAAAAGCAAGAGCCAACGCTTATGATATGGTTCTTAACGGAAATGAAATCGGAGGAGGATCTATCAGAATTTTTGACAGAGATCTTCAGTCTAAAATGTTTGATTTACTAGGATTTACCAGAGAAGAAGCAGAAGCTCAGTTTGGATTCCTTATGAATGCCTTTAAATATGGCGCACCGCCACACGGAGGTCTGGCATTCGGGTTTGACCGCCTGGTAGCGATCCTTGACGGAAACGAAGTCATCAGAGATTACATCGCTTTCCCTAAAAACAATTCGGGAAGAGATGTAATGATTGACGCTCCAGCTTCTATTGCTGATGCACAGCTCGACGAACTGGAATTACAATTGAACTTAAAAGCATAAATATAAAGCGGGGTTTTACCTCGCTTTTTTTTATATCCTCAATTAAAGGAATCTTCAATTTAATTTTACAAAAATATATGTTCATGAGGCAGCATGATGCCGGGTTCATGACTTTACCAATTTCAACACTCTTTAATAATTTATCAATAGAATAGACTTTATATCAGTATAAAGTACAATTTTTATTTGCAGACCAAATATTAGCGAAGTAACCTGATTTAAAATTTAATAGTAAAAAATAAAACACAATAAATTAATTAGCACATTAAATACATTTATTAATCAAAACACTAATAAAACAATCATTATATTATGTTATATACAAGCATAATGTTTTATTAATATATTTACAAACACAGCTTAATTATAATGAAGACTTAATCCAATTTAGGAATTGATTAAATTTAATAAGTTTTGCGTAGGTAATAATAGAGCTGTTAAAATGTACAAATATTTAATAATATGAAAAGCAAACTATTACTCTTATCAGGATACCTTATTCTGGCGCTGAATTCATGTAGGCCAGATATTGAAAATGCACAGGCAGATTCAATAGATCAAACAACAACGAAGCTGGACAATGCAAAGATTCACAAATTATTAATTAATGGAAAATACACCTATGTTAATGAAGTGAATGGTGAATATTTTTATGCAGATGATATTACTATTAGTGCTGAGCAGTTTGACAAATTAAAGATGCAGGCCAATTCCGGAATATCCACAGCTGAGAAAAGCACCTTTGTAAGTTCTTTTATTAAGACTTGGCCGAATGCAACAGTCTATTATACATTACCCAGCCAGGGAAATCTGAGTACTCAGAATTACAATAAATTCCTTACCAATATCAACAAAGCGTTTGATATGATCTCTTCCCAAACCAGTATGCAGTTTGTTGAACGTACCCATCAAGCAGAATATATCACCTTTACTTATACAAGAAGCAACAGCTCACCACTTGGATGGCAAAAAAACAGAGTAAACGGCATTAAAATTTATAATATCATGTCTCCCGGCATTATTGCCCACGAAATAATGCACTCAATGGGAATCCTGCATGAACAGTGCCGTCCGGACAGAGATCAGTATATTATTGTAGATGTTAACAAAGCCGTGGAAGGCAGCCGTCATAACTTCAACCTTTACAATGATTACGCAGGATATGGTGCATTTGATTTCGGATCAGTGATGGTATATGGGTCTACAGACTTTGCCATAGACCCAAACCAGCCTGTAATGACTAAACTTGACGGATCCACATTTACCAAGCAAAGGACAGGATTGTCTGCAGGGGATTATGCAGGAATAAATCATTTGTATGGACCTGTTAATGCCAGTGCTGCAATCAACGGAACTTATACCATGACAACAGCTTTAGCGAATGATAAAAATGTTGATATTACCGGAAGTTCCACTACAGACGGCACCAGCGTAATTCTGTATTCTGCTTCTACAGGAAATAACCAGAGATTTACTTTCAGCAAATCAGATCATGGGTATTATATCATCAAATCCATACTGGATCCTTTAAAAGTTCTGACTGTAAAAGGTAACGGAACAACAAGTGGAACAGCTGTTGAGCTAAGAACCCATGCTAATACAGATTCCCAGAAATGGCTATTATTCAATCTGGGAAACAATGGTTTTGGATTTGCCCCAAAGAATGCACCAGCCTTGAGATTAGAGGTAAAAGACGGCTTAACGACCAATCTTACTCCTATTGTAATCGGCACTACGGTTCAAACGGTTCAGCCTTCTACAAAGCAGCGTTTTATCCTTACAAAAGTTAATTAAACTATTTTAACAGATAAAGAGGCTGTTTCATCACAATTGATAATACAAGATTCTTCACTCCATTACATTTTGTTCAGAGTGGCAGCGTCAGCTTATTTGACTTTTGAGACAGCCTCTTCTGTTTATCAGATCAGTATATGCAAACTGGTCTAAATTATTTAATGGTCAACTTCAACATCTGTTCCCTTCCCGGTCCGGTAGAAAGATAAGCCACCGGAATTCCCAATTCCGCTTCCAGAAATGATAGAAATTCATTCATTTCTTGGGGCAGCTCTGAAGGACTTTTCATTGCAGAAAAATCAGCATTCCAGCCATTCATCCATTTGAATACCGGCTTTCCATTCTCCGGAAGTAACCCCGAAACGGATACTGCTTTTCCGTCTTCTAGTTCATAATGAGTACAAACTGCTACCGATTTCAATCCACTCAAAACATCGGCTTTTGTCAGAACCAATTGAGTGACCCCATTGATCATCACTGCATATTTTAAAGCAGGAAGATCCAGCCATCCTGTTCTTCTCGGACGTCCTGTATTGGAACCAAACTCATTCCCTTTCATTCTGAGATCATCTCCAAATTCATCTAAAAGTTCCGTAGGGAATGCACCATTTCCAACACGGGTACAATATGCTTTCGCAATTCCGTAAATTTCACCGATCTTTTTCGGTGAAACACCTAATCCGCTGCTCGCCCCTGATGCCGTCGTTGAAGAAGACGTTACATACGGATAAGTACCGTGATCAATATCCAGCATCGCTGCCTGAGATCCTTCTGCCAACACTTTTTTACCTTCAGATAGAGCTTTGTTAAGATAAATCTCAGTTTCTGTACAATTGAATTTTTTAAGGAATTCCACCGCTTCAAAAAACTCTTTACTGATTTCCTCTAAAGCAGGCAAAACAATCATTCCTCCCTCTTCCAGTATTCTGTAATCTCTGTCTAAGATATGCTGTGCCCTGCTTTGAAAATCTGATGAAAATATATCCCCTGCTCTCAGATTCTGCCTTAATATTTTGTTTGAATACGCCTGAGCAATTCCATTTCTTGTAGTTCCTACCGTGGTATACTCAGAGCTTTCCTCCATAAAAATATCCAGAAGCTTATGCGTTGGCATTACCAGGTGCGCTTTTTGAGAAATAATGATATTGTTTTCCGGCTGAATGGTTTTATCAAATACCTGAAGATTTAGTATTTCTTTTTTAAAGCTTACAGGATCCAGAACAGTGCCTGTCCCTATCACATTCTGTACTCCTTGCATAAAAATCCCGGAAGGAATCATTTTCAGCGTGATTCTTCGACCGTTTCTTTCTATGCTGTGTCCAGCATTAGATCCACCATTAAAACGTGCTGTAATGTCATAATTTTCACTGATAAGATCAATGAACTTGCCTTTACCTTCATCTCCCCATTGTAGTCCTAATACAATATCCATATTTGTACTTAATTTTTATGAAGCAAAGCTATGACAGTCAACAGGAAAGACCATTGTCATTTGACAAAAAGCGATTATGAGATATCAGAAGTAGTAAAACCCACAAACTCTATTATCTCCTGCTCTCAAACCTTATAAGATATTTCTCCTGATCCTGCTCAGCGATGAAGGAGTAACCCCAAGATAAGATGCCAGCATAGACTGCGGAACCCTGTTAGCAAGGCCGGGATAATGATTTAAAAAGTGAATATAGCGCGATTTTGCGTCCTGATTCAGCATGATGCTCGCCACTTTGAGTTTGTTTTCAGCAACAAAGGCATGGATTCTTGCAAACAAAACCGGCCATACAGCAATTTTATCTTCAAGAATTTTAAAGTGCTTAAAATCAATCACCAACAGGACAGCATCAGTAATCGCTTCAATATCTTCATGGGCGGGCAGCTGATCAGTAAAGCCCTGAAAATCCCCGATAAACCGCCCTTCATAAATGAAATACCTTGTGAAATCATCTCCTTGTCTGTTATAATATAAAGACCGGAAAACACCTTTATTCACAAAAGCAATTCTTTGGCTTACTTTCCCTGCTTCTACAAAAAGTTCCCCCTTCTTTACAGTAATTTCCTGAATTCCTTCAGCAATCAAAAGCTCATCCTGAGGATTCAGTGTTACGAATTTTTTGATATAAGTAAAAAGCTCTTCCATATCTATTATCAACCACGGATTGCGGAAATATAAAGGTATAAAAGTCACCGCTAAAAACAATTGTCATTTGGTAACAAAGTTCACAAAAGGTACCACATAAGCTTCTGGCGGCATATTAATTGCTTGATTTTTAAAAACGTAAGACAATGAAAGCAATTTGGAACGGCGCCATTGGCTTCGGTTTAGTAAACATTCCTGTTAAAATTTACTCAGCAACGGAAACCACAAAACTGGATCTCGATATGCTCGATAAATCTGATTTTTCCAATATCCGCTTCAAAAGAGTCAATGAAAATACAGGAAAAGAAGTGAAATGGGAAAACATCGTCAAAGGCTATCTCATGGACGACAAATACATCGTTCTTGATGAAGAAGATTACGAAGCAGCAAGCCCTGAAAAAACAAAAATACTTTCCATTGACCAGTTCGTTAAAGAAGAGGAAGTGGATAGTGTTTATTTTGAAACGCCTTATTACCTGGAACCCCAGAAAAATGGAGAAAGTGCCTACAGGCTTTTATTGAAGGCACTTGAAAAGACCGGCATGGTGGGCATAGGGACCTTTGTACTCCGTGAAAGCGAAGCGATCGGAATGATACGTCCTTACAACGATGAAATTCTGGTCCTGAACCGCTTAAGGTTTGACCAGGAAATAAGAGATTATGCCGATTTAAAAATTCCTGCTCAAAAGGCACCCAAACCTGCAGAGCTTAAAATGGCAGTAAGCCTGATTGAACAGCTTTCCCAGGAATTTGACCCCACAATGTATAAAGATACCTATTCTGATGAATTGATGAAAATCATCAAGCAGAAAGCCAAAGGCAAAAATATAAAAGCAAGAAAAGCACAGCCTGCAAAAGAAGGTAAGGTGATCGACCTCATGGCGCAGTTAAAAGCCAGCTTAAATACTTCTAAATCCAAATCCGCATCGTAATGGCTCTCAAAGATTATCATAAAAAACGAAAGTTCGATGAAACCAGCGAACCCAAAGGAAAAACAAAGAAAAGTAAGAATAAGCTGATTTTTGTAATCCAAAGGCATGCTGCAACCAGACTTCATTATGACTTCCGCCTTGAAATGGAAGGGGTATTGAAAAGCTGGGCTGTCCCGAAAGGGCCTTCTTTAGATCCTAAAGATAAACGCCTTGCCATGATGGTAGAAGATCATCCTTATGACTATAAAGATTTTGAAGGAAATATTCCGGAAGGAAATTATGGTGCCGGACAGGTAGAAATCTGGGACAGCGGAACGTACGAACCTCTGGAAGAAAACAGTAAACTTTCTGATGAAAAAGAGCTTCTGAAAGAATTGCATTCAGGATCTCTAAAATTCATTTTACACGGTAAAAAGCTGAAAGGCGAATTTGCCCTGGTTAAAATGAAAAATACGGAGGACAATTCATGGCTGCTCATTAAGCATAAAGATGAATTTGCGGAAAGTCCGTATGATGCTGAAGAAAATACATCACCAAAATCTTTGGTTTCCCAGTTTTTAGAGGAAAAAAAAAGCCTAAAAATAAAAGAAAAAAAGAAGTCATAACTACTGAAAAACCATTCAGAAGTTTTAATTCTCTAACAAACGAAAAAAAGCTTTCATCTTTCATCAGACCAATGCTGGCCAAGCTTTCTGAAGATGCTTTCAACGATAAAGACTGGATATTCGAAATAAAATGGGACGGCTACAGAGCCATTGCAGACCTCAGCCATGAAACCCCACTCTTTTATTCACGGAACGGAATTTCATTTTTATCAAAATTCGATAAAATCAGCCAGGATTTTGATAGACAAAGATATCAAATGATCCTGGATGGCGAAGTTGTAGCCTATGACGAACAGGGGAAACCCAATTTCCAGCTTTTACAGCAAATCGCAGATAATCCCGGTGCTCCACTTGTTTACCAGGTTTTTGACCTTCTCTGGCTGAATGGTCATTCTACTGAAGAACTTCCGCTCATTCAGCGGAAAGAACTTTTAAAAGAAGCCTTAATTGAAACTGATGCCATTAAATACTGCGATCATATTCCTGAAAAAGGTATTGAATTTTTTAAGCAAATGAAAAAAATGCAGCTGGAAGGTATGATTGCAAAACGGGCAGATAGCCTGTATATTGAAAACCACAGAACCAGTGACTGGCTTAAAATAAAATTTTCAAATACTGAAGAAGTAATTATTTGCGGTTTTACAGAACCGAGAGGATCCCGTGAAAGTTTCGGGGCATTGATCCTGGGGAGATATATTAATCAAAAGCTTACGTATTGCGGCCATACAGGTACGGGATTTAATAAGACGTCTTTAAAGGAACTCTATCAAAGACTTGAGAAATTAATTGTACAATCTTCACCTTTCGAAAAAATTCCTAAAACGAATATGCCTGTAACCTGGATAAAGCCGGAACTGGTATGCGAAATCAAATATTCTGAGATTACCCGGGATGGAATATTCAGGCACCCTGTATTTATAACCGTCAGAGAGGATAAAGAACCAGAAGATATCAAGGAATCATCCTTCACCGAAAAACCTAAAGAAATGAAGACAAAAACATCATCTAAAAAAACCGAAGTTTCTGAAAAAGAAAAGGAGATCACATTAGATAAGCATAAAGTTAAACTGACCAACCAGGATAAGATCTATTTTCCTAAAGATGGTATTACGAAGGGAGAGGTTATTGACTATTACCAGTCTGTGGCGACTTATATTTTGCCTTATCTGAAGAACCGCCCTCTTTCTCTCAACCGGTTTCCAAACGGAATTGAAGAACAGGGCTTTTATCAGAAAGATGCAGGAGACACCATACCTGACTGGATAAAAACCACGCAGGTATATTCTGAATCGAATGACAAATACATTGATTATATTTACTGTAATGATAAAGCCACATTAGCCTATCTGAATAATTTAGGATGTATTGATATGAATCCATGGAACAGTTCACTTCCTGACCTTGACCATCCTGATTACCTCGTTTTGGATCTTGATCCGTCAAAAAAGAATACATTTGATGATGTGATTGAAACAGCCCTTCAGGTGAATGAAGTTTTAAAATCAATTAAAATAAAAGGTTACTGTAAAACTTCAGGCAGCACCGGTATTCACGTTTATATTCCGATGGGTGGTAAATATGATTTTGACCAGGTAAAAGACTTCGCCCATATTCTGATGAAGCAGGTGAATGAAAGACTCCCTGAACTCACCACCTTAGAAAGAAGCCTTCAGAAAAGAGATAACAAAAAAATTTATCTTGATTATCTGCAGAACAGAACAGGGCAAACCCTGGCAAGTGCATACAGCTTAAGACCCAAACAGGGAGCTTCAGTTTCTATGCCTTTGGATTGGGATGAATTAAAACCTGGAGTGAAACCTACGGATTTTAATATTGATAATGCTCTTGAAAAAATTAAAGAAAAGGGGGATTTGTTCAAGCCGGTTTTGGGCAAGGGAATTGATATGATGAAGGCCTTGGACCTGCTGCAGGATATGGATTAAAATAAAACTCCCACATCGTATCATGCAGGAGTCTCTTAAAAAAATTAAATATAATTATTGATTGTAAATATGTACATCTCTCTGTGGAAAAGGAATTCCGATTCCTGCTTTGTCGAGAGCCTCTTTACAACTGATGATCAGTTCCTCGTTCATCGCCCAGAAATTTTCAGTCGAAGAGCTTACCCTTACAGATAAATTGACCGCACTCTCTCCAAGTTCTGTTACTACTACCTGTGGAGCAGGTGCTGCAAGAGCGTATTGATTATTTTTAATGACATTCATTAAAAGATCTTTTGTATGTCTTAAATCTGCATCATAAGCAACTCCGATATCCAATGAGGTTCTTCGTGTTCCCAGCTGGGTAAAATTGGTAATGCTATTATTGGACACTACTCCGTTAGGGATAACAATCAGTTGGTTCTGTGGTGTAATCAGTCTCGTATGAAAAATATCTATAGCCTCTACAGTTCCTGAAACGCCTGAACTGGTAGAAATAAAATCACCAATCTTAAAAGGTTTTAATAATAAAATTAAAATTCCACCGGCAAAGTTCGTCAGAGAGCCCTGCAATGCCAAACCTACAGCCAGACCTGCCGCACCAATCATGGCAACAAATGCAGAAGTCTGCACTCCCAGCTGAGTTACAACGACAATGAACAACAGAATATTCAGTCCCCAATTGATAATATTTAAAAGGAAATGCTGCAGAGAAGCTTCCATATTCCGCTTTTTGAAGGCTTTTTCAACCAGTTTTTTGATCATTCTTATCATCCATGATCCAATCAGGTAAATTAATAATGCAGAAATGATTGCGGTAAAAATTCTCGGAGCCCAGGAAATTGCTGAAGAGATTAATGTGTCCCAGTGCTGCTGGATATTGTTCAATTCTAAATCGTCCATTTTTGTATTATGTATGTGTTTTACTATTTATAAGGTATTGACATCTCCTGCAAAATTTAAACAGAAATTTACCTTACACTCCCGGAGTGAAAGTAAATTATATTGATCCTTAAAAACAGATTGTAAGCAGAACGGAATGTTTCAGCTTTACTCAATAATCATTCAGAAACTGAATCTTGCAGGAAGAAATAATTTTCGGGTCATAGAATTACAAAAACGGTACCGAAGTGTATCAACCTTGAAGAAAATAATATTAAATAAACAGTACTTAAGGTAATTTTGCCGCCAGATTTTCCGGTAAAAGCCTAAGGATATGGTAAATAATTTTCCACTTAAAGTTTGGAACAATGGTAAAAGAATTTCCTGCATTAACAATGAATTTCGCTACATACTCCGGTTCCATGATCAGAGATTCATTCAAATCCAGTCCTGCATTTATTTTTGTTCTGATATAACCGATGACCAAAGCATTCACAATGATTTTACGGGAAGCCAGTTCCTGCCTCAATCCGGCCAGAAACTGTGTAAATGCGGCTTTTGTACTTCCATAGACAAAATTACTTTTCCTTCCTCTTACTCCGGACAATGAAGAAAGCCCGACAATCCTTTCCAGATTCTTATTGCTTTTATCCATTGCAATAATACTGAGAACAGACACCCCTCCCATATAATTGACCTCCATCATTTGCTTTGCTCCCTTGAAATCAGTTAGCGCTTTTTGATTGTCTACTAAAAACCCTGCGGCATAGACCACAATATGAGGTTTTATGGAAAGGCCGGAATAGAATTTCTGATGAGAATCAAAATCTGAGGCGTCAAAATACAAAACAGAAACTTTTGAATGATCCAGGTTATTCGAGTCGATAAAATTTTCCAGTGAAGCTGTATTTCTGGAAGCAGCAATTACTGAAAACCCTTTTCCCAGATATTGCTTTATACATTGCTTGGCTACATCTGAATTGGCTCCCAAAATAAGGACCGTTTTGTTTGTGTTTTGATTCATGTGACAAAGATAAATTTTATTAACCACTAATTTCACCCATTGTTTTCATAAATAAACACAGGATCAATTTACCTTTTATCATTATGCATAAAAAAGCTGCGGCGGGTGAACTTCGTTCACCCGCCGCAGACAGATATTTTCAGACTGAATTATTTTTTTTCTTCAGTTACTGTTTCTTTTTTATCATCTGCCTTATCAGCAGATTTTGCTCCAAAGCGGGCTTCTGTCATTTCTCTTGAAACCGCTGCTTTTTCGAATTTCAGCTTTCCGGATAAAGTTTCAATTACAAAACCGTCATCCTGAACCTGAGCAATTCTTCCGTGAAGACCTGATGTAAGCACGACTCTCGTTCCTACTTTAAGGTTTTCCTGAAAGTTTTTTTCCTGCTTCTGTTTTCTCATCTGAGGTCTTATCATCAGGAAATAAAACCCTACAAACATTACACCCATCGTGATCAGCATCATTGATGAAGATCCCTGAGGCTGTGCCTGTAAAAATAATGTCAGCATATTTTAATTATTATGGTTGAATGTTCGCAGTGAACGTTAATCTGATCGGCGCTTTTTCTACGTTTGCAAAAACATCTGCATACTTCTGAACGTTTCCGTCAAAGCTTGAAGAGTCAAAGTGCAATGTAACTTTTCCTTTTTTGCCAGGCATAATGGGTTCTTTCGTAAAGTCCGGAGCTGTACATCCGCATCCTGGCTTCACTTCAGAAATGATCAATGGATTTTTCCCCGTGTTGGTAATTTCATATACGTGCTCTACTTTATCTCCTTTTTTGATTTTTCCGAAATCAAAACTGCTTTCAGATAAAGCAACAGAAGTAGACGGTTGATTAGAAACCGGAGCAGCTGCTTCACCAGTTGCAGGTGTTGCTGCAGAATCAGTAGTTAGAGGAGCCGCAACAGCTGCAGAGTCAGTCGTTGCAGTTTCAGTACCTTGAGTTTCTTTGTTTTCTTTTTTGCATGAAACTAACCCAAAGCCTATAATTGACAAGGCGATAATTGATAACGTCTTTTTCATTTTATATTCTATTTTGATCTTTACAATATTTATCTAAAATACCATTGATGAAAATATTGGAACGGTCTGTAGCAAATACTTTTGCAATTTCAATATATTCATTAATGATGACTCTTGAAGGCGTGAAAGCAAAGTTATCAAGTTCAGCAATTGCTGTAGACAAAATTACTTTATCCATTAGAGAAACTCTTTCCAGGTCCCAGTTTTCAAGTCTTTCTTCCAGTTTCTTTTCATTGTTCTCCCAGTTGTTCAACGTATCTTTCAACAGTTTTGCAGCAAAAGTTTTATCATCTTCATCTTTAATCATCTTGATCAAAGTTCTGCTTTCTTCATCCTCTCTCAGGAAACCAATTGTTTTCTGTACCATTGAATTGGCAATGTGGATATCATCATACCATGAAAGTTCCTTATCTCCTAAATAATCATGAAAATCTTCATTCTCAGCAATATATCTCAAGAATAATTTACCAATAAACTTCTGATCTTCTTCAAAAGAGTAACCTTCTTCTTTCATGAAATCCTGATAACGTTTCCCTGCAGTAATTCTTTGGAAAGTCTTTACCAATAAATCATCATGCATATCCCATTTCAACTGCTTGTGCTGGCCAGTAAAAAATAATCTTTCAGGATTTTCTTCCAGTTTAAGCAATACCTGGTTATTGATGAATTTTTGGTTAGGATTGATATCAGCATCAGTCTTAAGAAACTTATTCTTACCAATTTCGATCTGATGTTCTGCCAATTCTTTCAGCGCTACCAAAAAATTGAGCTGATAGATGTACAGATAATAGATTTTCTCTATCCCGGCAAACATGTTTTTCTCTAAAACATCAAATTTTACAGGGTTTTGGTAGTATGAATACACTGTCTGTACTACTTTTTCACGGATTTGTCGTCTTCCTAACATTCAAAGAGCTTTTTTATGGGTGCAAAGATACAAAATTTAAAATTGATGAAATTCGTAGTGTGATGACATTTTTGTAATTTTGTCAAACTATATGAAAGCGCTAAAAACCTTAAACCCTTATTTTTGGAAACACAAAATACTATTGTTTTGGGGGGTACTATTTATCATTGCCAGTAATTTCTTTAATATATATAAGGTTCAGTTTGTAGGTAAATCTGTAGATGAGCTTACCAAAAGCGGGAATCTTGGCTTTAACCAACAGGTTTTAATCTATGTTGGAATTATCGTGGGATGTTCTCTTCTGACCGGATTCTTTACCTTTATGATGAGACAGACTATCATTGTTGCTTCCAGAAGGATAGAATACGAACTTAAAAATAAAATTTACAGACACTATCAGGATTTATCTTTAACGGATTATAAGCAGACCACCATTGGAGACTTGATGAACAGACTGAGTGAAGATGTAGTGGCGGTAAGAATGTATCTCGGTCCCGGAGTAATGTATGTGGCCAACCTGATTGTTCTTGTACTGATTACCGCTATTTATATGGTAAAAACGGATGCTTCCATGACGATGTGGACTTTACTTCCGCTTCCTATTTTATCATATGCTATTTATAAGGTAAGTTCGATCATCAATAAAAAGTCTAAGATCATGCAGAAAAGCCAGTCTGCAATTTCCACTTTTGTTCAGGACAGTTTTTCCGGAATCCGTGTCGTAAAATTTTTCGCAAGAGAAAAATACATTGGAAAAAACTACGGAATTAAGGTTACTGATTATCAGAATAAAGCTTTGGACCTGGCTAAAACAGAAGCCTACTTCTTCACCATTATTCTTTTTGTCATCGGATTATTGAACGTTGCCATTATATTGATAGGTGGCACAAAATACATTGCCGGAGAGTTAAGCATTGGTAAGATTGCTGATTTCTTCATGTATATCAACACGCTGATTTTCCCATTCTCTATGGTTGGATGGGTAACTTCCGTGAACCAGAGAGCTGAAGCATCTATGCAGAGAATCAATGAATTCATGGATAAGAAATCTGAGATCATTAACACTAATTTTGAAAACTATCCTATTAAAGGAGATATAGAATTCAGAAACGTTTCTTATGTGTATCCTAATACGGGAATCAAGGCACTGGATAATTTAAGTTTCAAAGTAAAAGCCGGGGAATCTTTGGCTATTATGGGTAAAACCGGAAGCGGAAAATCAACAATTGCCCTTCTTTTATGCCGACTGATTGACCCAAGTGAAGGAGAAATTCTGATTGATGGTAAAAACCTGAAAGATCATAATCTGGATAACTACAGAAACTTTCTGGGATATATTCCCCAGGAAAGCTATTTATTCTCAGATACTATTGAAAATAATATTGGTTTTGCCATCGACTATCCTTCTCATGAGAAAGTGATAGAGTATGCCAATATTGCAGATGTTCACAAAAATATTGTCGAGTTCAAAGAGCAATATAAAACACTTGTAGGTGAACGTGGCGTCATGCTTTCAGGGGGACAAAAGCAGAGAATTTGTATCGCAAGAGCTCTAATTAAGAACCCTAATATTATTATTTTTGACGATTCTCTGTCTGCCTTAGATACCGAAACAGAGCACAATATTCTGGAGAATATTGATAAAAAAATCAGTAACGCTACTTCCATAATTATCACACACAGAGAGTCTAGCGCTCAAAAAGCCCACCAAATTATCAACCTGACTGAAATTACCAATTCTGTAACCGCATAGCCATTTCGTTCTCAATTGTTAAATAAATCATAAAAAAAATTTTGTGATTAAAAGAATTCTTTTATATTTGTTCTTAACAAGATTAAAAAATATCTAACAATGAGTGAATACAAGGAACGCCATGAAAATGAGATTTTCACGAAGGTGTTAAAAGCAGGAAGAAGAACTTATTTCTTTGATGTGCGCGAGACGAAAGCAGGAGATTATTATCTTACAATTACTGAGAGTAAGAAGAATTTCGGAGAGAATGGGGAAGCTACATTCGAGAAGCATAAAATTTACCTTTACAAGGAAGATTTTAAAAGTTTCCAGGAGATGTTTAATGAGTCCACAGATTTCATCATTAATGAAAAGGGTGAGGATGTAATTTCAGAAAAACATGACAAGGACTTCAAAAGCAGATCTTACACAATAGATTCTGACGACGAGGTTTAAAAAAAGAATATCTAAAAACACAAGCATCTGAAAAAGATGCTTTTTTTATGCTCTGAAGACATTCTATCTAAAAATATGAATATCAACTTCAACTCCCCATAGAGTACTTCAAGGTTTTAGTAAAAACCATTTTTGCATACCTACACAAGATTTAAAGGTACAGACTGAAAAAAGTATTCAATAAAAAGTAAACAAAAACAGAGTTGCCAATGATTGAAATGGATAGAAAATAAAAAAGTACACTTTTAAAAAGTGTACTTTCTTTGGGTGAATGATGGGTCTCGAACCCACGACCTTCGGAACCACAATCCGACGCTCTAACCAACTGAGCTACAATCACCGTTTTCTGAGTGCAAATATAGGACAATTTCCTCAACTACCAAACAATTCCGTCAAAATTTTTCAAAGAAATTAACTTCTCAGACGTAAACCCCTCAGCATAAGTAACTCCCGATAACCGGCCTAGATCCTGCGCACGGTAAGTTAAGCTCTCATAAAAGTCTTTTGTGGTAATTGGGGTCTCAGGTTCTTTAGAAGTCGGATCATAGAACTGGGTTTTGTAGGCCATACATGCAGCGATCTTTTTGTCAAGAAACTCAGAAATGTCAATAACAAATTCCGGTTGAATATTTTTCCATTGGATGTAATGAAAAACATGCTTCGGTCTCCATACTTCCTGGCTCTCTCCTTCCAAAACCGTTTCAATTTTTCTCAGTCCGGACAAAAAGCACGCATCCGACACTAATTTCGCTCCTTTTGCATGATCCGGATGTCTATCATCAATTGCATTGGCTAAAACGATTTCTGGCCTGTATTTGCGGATCATTTTTACGATCCTCATCTGATAATCTTCTGAGTTCACCAAAAAACCATCTTTCATTCCCAGGTTCTCTCTTGCGGAAAGCCCCAGGATTTTGGCAGCATCAGCCGCCTCCGTTTTTCTGGTTTCATCTGTTCCTCTTGTTCCGAGCTCACCTCTTGTAAGATCTACAACCACACATTTTTTTCCTTCAGAAACCATTTTAGCAATAGTTCCTCCACATCCCAGTTCCACATCATCAGGATGTGCACCAAAAGCAAGTATATCAGTTTTCATAGATTCAAATATAGGATTTAAAATAAAAACTTCCCAAACATTACGAATGGGAAGTTTTAATATCTATAATTTAAATTTTAAATTACTTGTTGATTTCTGCATTTAATTTTACAGCATCCTGGTAAGTAGGATCTAACTGTAAAGACTTAGCAACATAATCTTTTGCTTTTGCAATATCAGAATCTTTACTCATGTACGCCACTGCGAAGTAGGCGTAAGCAAGGGTCTGCTTGTTAGCTTCCTGATCAGCAGGTTTTACTGTACTGATAAATTTCTCATAAGCCAATTTTGCTGCTTCATTGTTTCCTGCCTGCTGGTAAGAATATCCCTGGCTGTAATATGCCGGCGCCCAGTCTGGAAGAAGAGCAGACATTTTCTGCCATGTAAGGATGGCTCCGTTCCAGTTTTTAGCATCCTGGTAAGCCGTTGCCAGCTTAAATAAAGCATCAGAGTCCTGGCTGTTTGCAGCAACCTGCTTTTTCAACGCTTCAATTGTAGGGTTAGTAGGTCCTTTGTCAGCTTCTGCCTGAGAAGCACCTCCACCACCTGCGATATTAGCCAATTCAAGATCCCACTTCATTGTTTCATCCTTAGCCGCTTTTGCAATACCCACTTTTTGCTGAGCTTCAGCCATTAGAGCAGATTTTTTAGCAGCATCTTTTTCATCTTTTGCTAAACCAGCAGCAATAAGTCCCTGTAAACCTTGGTCAGCAGGCAATATTCTTGTCTTCTCAGCCTGAGAAACAAAAGTATCCATATTTTGCTTGGCATCTGCATAGTTTCTGTCTGCATATGCGTTGTAAGCTCTTAGCTTGAACTTAATAGGATCGTCAATTTTATCAAATATCTTGTCCAACACCATTTTAGAGTTTGCGTAGTCTTCATTTGTGAAGTATAATTTAGCAATTTCTAATTGAGTATATGGATCCTCATCAGCATATTTTGTATAGTTGATAA
The DNA here is from genome assembly GCF_051011775.1 of Chryseobacterium amylolyticum. Lineage (NCBI taxonomy): Bacteria > Pseudomonadati > Bacteroidota > Flavobacteriia > Flavobacteriales > Weeksellaceae > Chryseobacterium > Chryseobacterium amylolyticum. The sequence goes on along the minus strand of NZ_JBPCHX010000002.1, from coordinate 106,910 downwards.
GGTCTTGTGTAGCTTTTGCATTTTGTTGGTATCTGATATCATAACCAGCCAGTGCTTTGTATGCCGGAGCATAAGTAGGGTCTACTGCAATTGCTTTATCAACGCTCTCTTTCGCTTTTTGCCATACCTGTGCAGCCATCCATAATGTAGCCATTCTCGTGTAAACGGAAGCTTTATTTTTAGCTACAGGTAACGCTTTGTCGTAAGCTGACATAGCCTCTCCCGGAGATCTTTTCAGTCTGTAAGCGTCTCCTAATGTATAATAATAATGTGCAGGAACTCCTTTTTTCTCAGCTTTTTCAATAGCTTTATTAAGGTACTGAATAGCAAGATCAGGGGAACTGTTCTTTTCGAATAAAGTTAAAGCTTCTGCAGCTCTGAATAATACTTCAGCATCTTTTTCTTTTGAATCAGTTACTACTTTCTGAATTTCAGCAACGGCATTTTTATCACCCTTTCCTAATTTAACAGCGGCTAAACCAATTTTATTAAGATAGCTTTTACCGTCAGCAGCTAATCCCTTGTTGAAATTCTCAGTTGCTTTAGCATAATCCGGCTCTCCTTGTCTTAAGAAAGTATTTCCTAAATAGAAGTAGTTTTCAGCTGTAGGCTCTTTAGCGATCATTTCAGTGAAGTTTGTTTTTGCCTGTGCAAATTTATCACTGTCTATACTGTTGATACCATCCTGCAGTGTCTGTGCAGAGGCGAAACCGGTAAAAAATACCACGGCTGCTCCAAAAGCAATCTTCTTTACATTCATATTCATTATATCTTTCATTTTATATTTTCTAAATAATTGAGTTATATTCTACACAATTTTCAGACCAAATCCTTATTTTTAGTGGGAATAAATTGTGAATTTAATTTTTTTTAACGCATCTGCACTTCTCTCTTATACAGATTATAAGGCTGCAAACCTTCTTTCTGTACAATTTTCTGCCCCAAATGGGTACATGAAAATCTTATAAATCCATTGGCGATATTAAAATTACCTTCGTTAATCAGAAAGTAAAGTACTCTTGTAAACGGATATTCCATAGTACGGAGTCCATCAAAATCTGCGTTATATGATTTTCCTTTGTCTACTACAGGAAGAACCTTTACCATCTCTCTTAATCTTTCCGAAGTTTTATCATAAGGACGGCTAAAAGTATTAAGGCCAATAACGCCTATTTTATCCGGATACTTTCCCAGTTCCTCAATAATCTTCTGATTTCCGGGAATAATGGAAAATTTCAGGTCTTTTGGCTGTTTTTTAAATTTTTCAGCAACAAAATTCAGATTACTTGAATTGGTTCCGTCAAAGATAAATTCTTTTTTATCAGACATCAGCCCGTTATTGATTTCATCCATAGAAATACTTTCTTTCGGAGAATCTTTAGGCACAACAAAAACGACTGCATCTGCAGCGAATCTGGCGGGAAGAAACTTTAAATCTGTTCTTTCCTCGTATGTTTTTATTTCTTCGGGAGTAAGATTTCTGGACATTACCACCACTTTAGCACTTCCTTTTAAAAGATCGAGAAGCCCTAAATCTTCCTTCTTGGTTTCTACTTTGATGTGGGTTTCAGGGTAGTTGATCATATAGCCTTCAGCTAATGCTTCTGTAACGCTTTGAAAGGATTCGTCAGTAAAAATTGTGAGATCACCTTTGTGATAGGAAGGAGCATTTTTCTCCTTTTTGCAGCCTGCCAGCATTATGCTCAAAGCAAAAATTACTGCAAGCTTGAAACTATTCTTCATTTCTCGATTGTTTAATTCTTGAGATCGCCCTGTAAATTCTGAAAATACCATAAATAACCAGTACTATTCCTAATGCATAGGCAACAGCAGGTTCTAAAATAGTAAAGAAGAATTTGTAGACAATCACTACAATTCCTAAAACGATATAAAACAATCCCGTAACCAGGGATAACCAATTGAACATCATGTAACAAAAATACCAAAAAAAATAAAAAGAGAAGCATATGCCTCTCTTTTTATTTATATTTTGAATAAATAAGTCTTATTCAAAGTTCATAGTAAATGGTACACTATAGTAAGATCTAACGCTCTCCCCGTTTCTCTTCGCAGGAGTCCATTTTTTAAGTTTCTTAACTACACGTACAGCTTCATTGTTGAAGTCACCATTTGGAGATTTCTCCTCAATAGTAACGTTTGATACAGTTCCGTCTTTTTCTACAACGAACTTAAGCTTAGCTTTAAGTGTTCCTTCACCTCCTTCCATCAGGGAAGTATCGAAGTTATCACCCAGGAACTTTCTTAATGCTCCCATACCTCCAGGATATTCTGCAGACTGGTCAACATCTTTATAGATCTCGTTAGGGTTGTTCGCTTTTACTTCTACTGTACTTGCTTTAGTACCTGTAGATGGTGGCGGCGGTGGTGGCGTATAAGCCGGAGCTTTTACCCCCTCCTGATTCTGTAAACCAGTTGTCGTTTCCAACTGCTTAGAAATCGGTGGTGGTGGAGTTTCAATTTTCGGAGCTTTTACAGGCTCAGGAACCACGTTCTGAATAACCTCAATTTTCTCCTCTTCTTTTGGAGGTGGAGGTGGTGGAGGTGGTTCTTCTTCTTTAGGCTGCTCGATAATCGGATCTTCTTCGATAATATCTACTAGATCTGCCTTTACTTCCTGCTTAGGCGGAGCTGTAAGATTTTTAATCGTAAGATAGATGAACGGAGACAAAGCTGCCAAAAGGAATAAAGCTGTTCCGATGATAAAAGACTTTGTTAAAAGTCTCGGATACTGATGTCTAAGATCATAGGCACCATATTCCTTGTTTCTATTTTCAAATACGATTTCGTCTAAAGTAAGATTCTGACCGTATACATTTTCATCTGCCATAGATTAGATATAACAATTTTATGGTTAAATTACTTTGTCGCAGCAGCCGGTGCAGCAGCACCTCCTACTTTTTTCTCATACACAGCTTTCTCCCAAGGCTTGATATCAGTAACACCGTACTGCTCACTCTTGGTAATTGCCATTTCGTCAAGAATATCAACAAAGTTCTTATATACAGCATCGTCAGTCGGCTTAATGATCACGGTAAATTTCGTTTGATCTGCAGCTCTAGATTTTGCCTGCTGAATTACTTTTCTGATTCCTTCTCTATCAAGGGTAGTTTCCATAAGTGTCTGGTCATTCAAGGATGTAGCATCCTGCTGGTGCCAGAAAACTCTGTTATTTTTTCCTAATAAGATAGAAATTGAGTTAGAAAGTTTAATTTCTGTTGGAGGTGGTTTTTGTTTTTCATCTTTCGGTTTAGCCGGAAGACCCAAATCCATAACATTCGGTTTACTGAACGTAGTTGTGAACATAAAGAAGGTAATCAATAGAAAACCCAAGTCCACCATCGGAGTCATATCGACTCTGGTACTCTGCTTCTTGGAACGGACCTTGCCGCCCTTGCCGCCTTTTTCTTGTACTTGTACTTCTGCCATTTCTATCGATATTATTCGTTAGGTTTACCTTCTTGTGATGTAATCAACCAAAATTTAAGAAAATCAATATCTCTTAAACCTTCAAATAAGCTTTTCACTTTAGGGTATTGAGTAGTAACGTCACCTTTAATTGCTAACTTGTAGTCAGGATTAACGCTCAAACTTTCTTTTACCCAATCAATTAATTGCTTATTTGTACTGTCCATAGGAATTCCTGTAGGACTCTTATAATTTTTCTGCTCATCTTCAGACATATCCAAGTAGCCTTTAAGCTGGTTCATTGGAACACCGATTGCCTGAACTTTCTGGAAAGCAGCCTTTTGATTGTTGTTAAAAGTAATTCCATACTTTTGTCCCATTTTATCCAAAAGAGCAACTCTTTCTGATGCGTTTTCTACTGGCTGGAAATAGAATTTTCCGTCCGGAGTAGCATTGATAGTCATTAAACTAGCATCAGGAAGCAATTTTTCCGAAATTGAAGATGGCGGTTTGATCTGCTCCACGTCAGGTTTTTTAAACTGAGTGGTCAAGATAAAGAACGTAAGGAGTAGGAACGCAACGTCACACATTGCAGTCATGTCCGTAATTACTCCATGTCTTTTTGGTTTGACTCTCGCCATTATTATAAAATATTTTTAATTAAACTTCTTTTAATTGCTAATGCAAATATCTTGCTAATTTCTTAGTTGAATTCAGCGAAAGATTGTTGGATACTCATAGAGATCTCATCGATCTTGTAAGTTAATCCGTCAATTTTAGATGTAAAGAAGTTGTAAAGGATAATAGCGATTGCTGAAGTACCAATACCTAATGCCGTGTTGATCAAGGCTTCAGAGATACCTGTAGATAGAGCAGCAGCATCCGGAGTACCACCTCCTGAACCTAATGCGAAGAACGCCTTGATCATCCCGATTACCGTTCCTAGTAGTGCTACTAACGTTGCAACTGTACCTAAAGTAGAAAGGATCATCATGTTTTTCTCAAGCATTGGCATCTCAAGAGTAGTAGCTTCTTCGATAGCTTTGTTAAGTGCTACCATTTTCTGCTCCTTATTTAATGTAGTATCGTGAGCAAGTGCTTTATAAGTAGTAAGACCTTCTTTTACTACGTTACCAACAGAACCTTGTTGTCTGTCACACTCTTCGATAGCTTCGTCGATTTTGTTTTGGTTTAGTAAGCTTCTTACCTGAACAACGAAGTTGTCTAAGTTTCCTTTTCCAGCTGCTTTACCAAGAACGAAATATCTTTCAAAAGAGAAAACGATTACAGTAATCATGAAAGTAATCAAGATTGGTACGATAACCCCTCCTTTGTAGATAATACCTAAAAACGATTCTGGGTGAATGTCTTTTCCTTCAACACTTGAAAAAGCTACAGATCCACTTCCTAGTTTGTCTGCATCTTTAAAGTTTCCTGGGCTACCAAGAACGAATAAATAAATACATACTCCTATAGCAAATAGAATAGGAATAATAACAGCTGGATTTAAACCTCCTGCCTTTCTAGCAACTACTTGCTCATCATTTTTTGAAACATTCATTTCCATATTTAACTAAATTATATTGTTTTAAAATTTTACAGGGTGTAAATTAAAGGCAAAATTAATTAAAATGCAAGAGTCTTAATTAAACATTTTGCTTTTTTTTGATAAAGAAATTTTAATACGATTTCGAAATAATAATTATTTTAAATTATTTTATTTATTTTTTCCAAATTTAACATTTCAATTAAAAAATCAAAAAAATTAGACTCCCATTTTTTTTAATTTCCCAATGTTAATTTTTTTTTAAATTACGATATTCACAATACGGTGAGGGACTACAATGATTTTTTTAGGGGTTTTACCCTCCAAAATCTGTTGCATTTTCTCGTTCGAAATCACCAAATCTTCCACCTCCTTGGCAGATAATTGAGCTGAAAGTGAAATTTTGAACTTCATTTTGCCATTTACGCTTACCGGATACTCAATTTCGTCTTCAACAAGATAATCCTCATTCAATACCGGGAATTTCTCAAATTCTATCGAAGTATCATGTCCTAATAAATTCCACAGTTCTTCACAGATATGAGGAGCATAAGGAGAAATGATAACGGCTAACGGTTCCAAAATATTGCGTTTATTACATTTTATTTTCTGAAGTTCGTTTACAGCAATCATAAATGATGATACGGATGTATTGAAAGAGAAGTTTTCAATATCATATACGACCTTCTTTATTAAGGTATGTAAAACTTTATATTCCGCTTTTGTAGGTTCTTCGTCTGAAACTTCAAATACCTCTCCATTGAAATAAAGGTTCCAGAATTTTTTAAGGAAACCGTATACTCCGCTAAGCCCTTGTGTATTCCAAGGCTTGGATTGCTCCAATGGTCCTAAGAACATTTCATATAATCTTAAACCATCCGCACCATATTCTTCACAGATGTCATCAGGGTTTACTACATTATATTTAGACTTGGACATTTTTTCTACTTCACGGTCTGTGATGTATTTTCCATCTTCCAGAATAAATTCTGCATCAGCATAATCCGGTCTCCATGCCTTGAAAGCTTCTGTATCCAATTCATCAGAGGTTCCTTTTAATAAGGATACATCTACATGGATCTGCTGAGTCTTATAATCTTTAGCCAGATTTTTGGATACATATTGATTTGTACCGTCAATTCTGTACACAAATGCGCTCATTCCTAAGATCATCCCCTGGTTGATCAGTTTCTGGAACGGTTCATCATGGCTGATCCACCCTCTGTCTTTTAAGAACATATTCCAGAAACGGGAATACAGCAAGTGTCCGGTTGCGTGTTCGCTTCCTCCTATATATAGGTCTACCTGTCCCCAGTAGTCTGAAAGGTTCTTTGCACAGAATTCCCCGTCATTCTGCGGATCCATATATCTAAGGAAGTACCAGGAGCTTCCTGCCCAGCCTGGCATTGTAGATAATTCTAAAGGGAAAACAGTTTTATCATCTATTAAGTCTGTAGCAACTACTTTCTGATTGGCTTCATCCCATGCAAATTCTTTTGCATTTCCTAATGGCGGATCTCCATCTTCTGTTGGTAAATATTTTTCAACCTCAGGAAGCTCCAAAGGTAAGGCAGAAGCTGGCAACGTATATGGCATTCCATCCTTATAATATATAGGAACAGGTTCTCCCCAATAACGCTGTCTTGAGAAAATAGCGTCACGCTGTCTGTAATTCGTTGTTCCATGACCTATTCCTCTGGTTTCGATCTCGGAAATTATTTTTGCTTTCGCATCATTATAATGTAATCCGTTTAAGAAATCAGAGTTTACACAAACGGAATCTTTAGAATCAAAAGATTTCTCCTGAACATCCTCTTCAGTCTCTACAACTTTTTTAATTTCAAGATTAAACTTCTTGGCAAATCTGTGATCACGCTCATCATGTGCAGGAACGGCCATTACCGCACCTGTTCCATATCCCATCAATACATAGTCTGAAATATAGATCGGCATTTTTTCATTGCTGAACGGATTGATCGCATAACTTCCGGTGAAAGCTCCGCTGACGTTTTTAACGTCAGACATTCTGTCTCTCTCCGTTTTTTTGGAAGTTTCTTCAATATAAGTGTCTACTTCGGCTTTTTGAGCATCAGTAGTAATCGTTTCCACTAAAGGGTTTTCAGGAGCCAATACCATAAAGGTTGCTCCGAAGATGGTATCAGGTCTTGTTGTAAATACCTCAACAATCTCGTCATGACCTTCTACCTGAAACTGAACCTGCGCTCCCTGAGATTTTCCAATCCAGTATTCCTGGGAATCTTTCAATGGCTGAGGCCAGTCTAAAGTATTTAATCCCTGTAACAGTCTTTCAGAATATGCAGAAATTCTCATACTCCACTGCATCATTTTCTTTTGGAAAACCGGGAATCCTCCTCTTTCGGATTTCCCATCTTTTACCTCATCGTTTGCCAGTACTGTTCCTAACGCCGGGCACCAGTTTACGGTAGTCTCTGCTCTGTAAGCAAGACGATAGTTCAATAAGATATCTTCTTTATCAAGATCGGAAGCATTCTTCCATTCTTCTGCTGTGAAGTTTAATTCGTCGTTCTGATTTGCATTTAAACCTTCTGTTCCTTTTTCTTCAAAATGCTGAATTAAAGAATCAATAGCTTCTGCCTTGTCAGTATTTTTATTATACCAGGAATGGTACAGCTGGATGAAAATCCATTGTGTCCATTTATAATAAGACGCATCTGAAGTTCTTACTTCTCTGCTCCAGTCAAATGAAAAACCTATTTTTCTTAACTGCTCCTCATATCTGTTGATATTCTGTTCTGTAGTAATTGCCGGATGCTGTCCTGTCTGGATAGCATACTGTTCAGCAGGAAGACCAAAGCTGTCATATCCTACCGGGTGAAGCACATTAAACCCCTGATGTCTTTTATATCTCGCATAGATATCCGATGCAATATATCCCAGCGGGTGACCTACGTGAAGTCCTGCTCCTGATGGGTACGGAAACATATCGAGTACATAAAACTTAGGTTTATCTGTGTTATTAGAGGTTTTATAGGTTTGATTATCCTCCCAGTATTTCTGCCACTTTTTTTCTATCTGCTGATGATCGTAAAACACTTTATATAGATGTTATATGTTAGACTTTAAATATTGAATTATTTTTCCCTTTTTTACAAGAATCACAAAAATAATGATTTTAAAGGAAATAGAAATTTAATTTATGATGAATTGCAATTCCGGCTTCAACAAAAAAATCCCATCCGGAGATGAGATCTGTTTTATATCCTGAAGTATATACTATTATTGAGTAACTCTCTTGAAGGTATATGTTCTTGTCTGGAATATTTTAGGATCCTGAGTCTCCTCTCTTACTGCAAGGTTAAGCGTTGTTTCATTCAAAGTAATAATCTTTGCATTCTGCGGCTCTACGATTCCCTGAATTTTCATCTGAACATCTTTTCCTTCTTTATTATAGGTATAGTTGAATTTTATCTCTGAAAGAATAGCACACTGACCAGGTGTAGCAGTATCTCCCCAGTTTGTTTTCCCTCCCTTGGAGTCAGCGCTGAACCACCATCTGGTCTGTTTCTGACAGTCAGTATAAGTAATTGTGTTAGAAACCGGATCCTCGCCGGTCTCCACAGTAGTAACTACTTCTTTTAATGGTTGCCAGGTCCCAACCAGAGGAGCTTCCAGAACAGTATCATTATTATCACTACATCCTGTAGCTGCAAACAAAGACAAACCTGCAAATAGTAATGCTAATTTCTTCATAGATCAATTTTTTCAAGCGCTAAAATTATAATTTTTTTGATTTATATTACTATTTTTTATGAAAAATTATTTCATCGGGCTTTATTTATATATATTTTAAAACACTCAGATGCAATTTTCCCTTTATTTAACAAATAATGAATAATGGGGCACCATTCATTTTATTAAAAAAGTTATTTTTGTAAGAAAGAAAATACAAATGCAGGACATTACGAAAAACAATTTTGACTTCATACGCGTTCTCCTTGCTTTCATCGTCTTTGTAGGACACCTGGGAGCATTAAGTGGTTCCGATCAGCTCGCCATTTTAACATACAGCCCGGTAGAAGTAGCCGTTTTTTCGTTTTTCATTGTGAGTGGATTTCTTATTGCAAGAAGCTATGAAAGATCTTCCAGTTTGAAAAGTTACGCCAAAAAGAGGTTTAACAGAATTGTTCCTGCCTATTTATTAGTTGTATTCCTATGTGCAACATTATTAAGCCTGGTCAGCACTTTACCTTTTTCTGAATATTTTGGCAACACACAGGTTTATAAATACCTATTCTGGAATTCAATTTTCATGAATTTTAAAGCACCATGGCTTCCCGGAGTATTCGGAAACCAGGCGGTAAACGGAGCATTGTGGACCCTTAAAATAGAAATGTGCTTTTATATTGCTGTTCCGCTGATGTTTTTATTGTTTGGAAAAAATAACAAATACCGGAATACCAGCCTGATTGTATTGTATTTTCTCTCACTGATTTATCTCAATTATTTTGAAATGGCCGGAAAAGCTGCCCTTTCGAGACAATTACCGGGATCATTATGTTATTTTATCGGCGGAATGCTGATCTACTTTAATTTTGATAAGTTTATCAAACATAAAAATGCATTATTCATTATTGCGATAATGACTGTTTGGATAGATCTTATTTTTAAAATAAAACTATTCTCTCCAATGATGATCAGTATTATTGTTCTGTATATTGCTTATTCTTTTAAGTTCCTGAACAATTTTGGAAAGTACGGAGATTTCACTTACGGCATTTATATATTCCACTTCCCTATTATCAGGGTATTTGCAGCATTGGGGCTTTTTGCCAGCTATAATCCTTATTTCATGGGATTGGTATGCATGTTGGTAGTAATCGGGGTAGGAATTGCTTCCTGGCATCTTTATGAAAAAAGATTTTTATAATTTTACAATTCAAAAAGCATAAATGAAAGATCTTGTCTCCATTATTACTCCCTGTTATAATTCTGCAGAATTTATCGAGGAAACCATACAGTCTGTCCTTAACCAAACCTACGAAAACTGGGAATGGCTGATCACTGATGATCTTTCTAAAGATAATACTGTTGAGATCATCAGAAAATATAATGATCCCAGAATAAAGCTACAGGTACTGGAGAAAAACGGAGGCGCAGGAAATGCAAGGAACAACAGTCTGGAAAGAGCCCAGGGAAGATATATCGCATTCCTGGATTCTGATGATTATTGGTATCCCGAATATCTTGAAACCATGACCGGTTATATGCAGGAACACCATGTAGAGCTTGTCTACTGTAATTATTCCAGATGTAATGAGCAGCTGCAGCCTATTCTGAAAGACTTTCTGGCTGACAAAACAGTTACTTTCTCCAATCTGCTGAAGACATGCCGTCTTGCTCCGGTCTCTACCATGTATGATACCAAAAGAGTCGGCAAATTCCTGTTCCCTGTAAAAAGCAAACGCGAAGACCATGTGATGTGGCTTAATCTTTTAAAGGTGATTCCGGAAGGGATGCCTGTAAAAAAAACGTTGGCAAAGTACAGAATGCGGGAAAACAGTGTTTCCAGAAATAAAAAAAACATCATCAAAGATCAATACCTTGTCTATAAAGATTTCATGGGATTTTCAACATTAAAATCATTATACTACACGGCCAACTGGGCGTTAAACGGATTCCTAAAATATTCGAAAATTTTTAATTAATGGAGTATTCAAAAGAGTTCAAAGCCGCTCTGAGTGCTTTTTCAGGTACCGAGAAAGACAAACTCATTTTCAGACTCCTGAGGAAGGATAAATTGTTATCTAAAAAGCTGTATTTCGAACTGATAGACCCGGAAACTACAGATGATAAAAGAAATGCTATGGAAGAATATGTGGAAGAACAGGTTCTTCTGGCTTCAAAATATATTGGAAATGCCAAATATTTTCTGACCCTCATCCGAAAAATAAGCGCTGAAATTACTGAACACGTCAAAATCACCACTGACAAATTCGGGGAAGTCTCACTCAATCTTCTTCTTATCAACAAAGTACTGGAAAACAACAGCGACCTCAGCAGGCAGAGGTTTGATAATGTTTACAAGCTTTATATTTATATGATCAACAAAGTATTTAAATCCTTGATTTTAATTAAAAAACTGGATGAAGATTACTGGATGGAAATTGATGAATATCTTCGTGAAACTTCAGATAAAATCTTAGAAAATCACTACCTGCAAAAGCTGTGTATTAATAATGGGCTTGATTTCAATTGGTTTGAATGCGGCAAAATCCCCTCCAATATCGATCAGATCATGAAAGAAATTAAAAGCCAGGGATTTTTAAGATAAAATTTTCTGGAGAATCATTCTGGTAGAATCAGGCTTGTCATCTATAAATTTCCCTGCATTCCGGGACATTTCTGTGAGCTCTTCCTTATTATCTTCATTGGTAAGAAATAAAACAAATTCTGCAGCCGTATATTCGTCTGGAAAAGACTTCCCGCCGTCCACAGCAATCAGATCATCAGCTTCGGGATTCTTTTTGTAATGGTTTCCAAAGACTACAGGAACAGCAAAGGTTGCCGCTTCCAGAATATTATGAAGCCCTGCGTCGTGAAATCCTCCTCCCACAACAGCCACATCTGAATATGAATATAATTTTGATAGCAAGCCTATACTGTCTATAATCAGAATCTGAGAATTAAGAGTTGAAGACCGAAAATTTTGTATTTCACTGTACAATAAGGCATCGGGGAATATATTTTTAAGATGCTCTACCCTTTTCAGGTCATGAGGTGCTATGATAAGCTTCACCGCACTATTTTTACGGGAAACCACTTCTGCTATTTTCTCTTCTGCCTGCCACGAACTTCCGAAAACAACAGCTTTGCTTTCTCCTTTAAAATCAGAAATAAAGTCTACATGATTGTTACGCTCACGAAGTTGTTTTACCCTGTCAAACCTTGTATCTCCCGTTACGGAAGACTTTATTAACCCTACACTTTTCGCAAGGGCCATGGAAAACTGAGTCTGATGGAAAAACCAGTCTACATTATTCTGAAGCTGCTTTACAAACCATTTTCCATACGACGTAAAAAAGGACTGTCTTTCATAGAACAGTGCAGAAATTACATATACCTTCGTCCCCTGATTCTTAAGCTCAGCAAGAAGGTTATACCAGTAATCATATTTAACCGTAAAAAATAGTTCAGTATTAAACTGTGATATAAACTCTTTAACAGTACTTTTTTTATCAAAAGGCAGATAACAGATCACCTCGGCCATGTGTTTCTTTTTAACTACATTCTCATATCCTGACGGGGAAAAGAAGGTTACCAAAACTTTATGGCCCGGAAAACGCTCCTTAAGCTTTTCCAGAACAGGTAATCCCTGTTCATATTCTCCTAAACTGGCAGCATGCATCCAGATGACCTTATCTGTTTGTGAAAATGCAGATTTCACTTTAGCCAAAGACTCCTTTCTTCCTTCAACGCCTTTTTTAGTTTTATCATTAAACAAGGCAAAAACCTTCATTCCAAAAGTCAGCAGACTGATAAATAGATTGTATAAAAAAGCCATTTTACTTATTCTTTAATTTCAATTCTGTCATGATCCGTAGGAGGATTGGATATGACTAAAAACTCAATTTCTTCAGCGGATTCATTGGAGATAAAATGCTTTGCTCCCGGTGGAATAGAAATAGGTTCATTTTGTTTAACCCAAAACTTTTCTTCATTGATAAAGAATACGGCTTCTCCTTTCAGGAGGTAGAAAAACTGTTCCGCCATCTCATGGTAGTGCAGTTTTTCTGAAGTTCCGGCAGGCATCTTCTCCTGCTTTACAGATAAGTTTTGTGTATTTTTAAGGACCCAGCTGTCACATTGGTTCCCCCAGATATAATGCTCTGAATTTTTTTTAGAATGTATCATTTAAACAAGTGAGTAATAAAAAGCAACAAGGGAACAAACAATACAACAGATAAAAAGATGGTGGCAATTGAGATTCTAGGTTTAGCATTATCATCAGCAGCATATCTGAACATATAATCCTGGATATTCAAAAAAACCATTCCCAATACAAGGAAGAGAGTTCTCAGCCCGATTTTCATAATTAAAAACTGGGCATTCATATTCTGATCTGTAATCTCTACCGGGAAATTAGTATCTTCAGGATGTCTGGTTCCATAGGTGAACACAGCATACAGTCCCAGAGCCAGCACAGGCATCAGAAAGGCATAGATTTTACCTCCGAACCCATCTGGTTTTCCATCCAGATCAAAATGCACCGGAATCCGGTCTGGTAAAGCGCTATAATTTTTCAGGGTAAACCACCACAAAAAAGCGACCCATCCAAAATTAAAAATATCAAAAATTATAAAGAGAATATTTTCCATTTTAAATGAGATTTAGCTGAACTATATTACACTTTTCAGCACTCTCAGCTTATGAGTATGCTTGTTCATTTCTTTATTGAAAATCCCGGTGGAATCCAGCGTGTCTATTCTTACTTTTCCGGAAGCATGGATGATCTTTTGATTCTCCAGCATAATTCCTACATGGATAATCTTTCCTTCTGCATTTTCAAAAAAAGCAAGATCACCAGGCTGTGTTTCTTCTACAAAAGTAAGCGGTTCCCCTACCTCAGCCTGCTGTGAAGCATCTCTGGGTATCTTTATATTGTGAATTTTATAAACCAACTGGGTAAATCCGGAGCAGTCTACTGCAAAAAAGCTTTTGCCTCCCCACAGATAAGGTACGTTCAGGAATTCTTTTGCCGTCAGAGCGATACTTTCACGCACATCATGACTTCTTCTTGAAGCGACTACCGGAAATTCAACTTCTGAACCCATAGAAAGCAAAGTTTTCCCATCGTTCATTAATACGGAAGAAAAATCTTCGGTAACGACAGTCACTTTTCTTTTGGCCAGCTCTTCGACTGTTACAGGCTTCAGCTGTTTGGTATCCATCCATCCTTCATAGCCGTCATAGTGCATCTTTATTTTGGTCCAGTTTTTATCTACTTCCAAAATATCAGCACTTTCCCCAAACAATATTTCCGTAACAATTTCAGCTCTGTCAGAATTTTCTGCACGAACCGGCGCTACTGTAACAATACAAACTCCTTTATTCATTAATTTTCAATTTAAAGATTGAATAATTTAAAGATTAAAAATACAATGTTGTATCTCTTTAAATGTTTAATCCTTGAATATTTCAGTTACTTTCTGCGAAGAAAGTTCACTCCATCACGCAAAGGTAAAATAAGATTTTCAAAATCTTCGTCTTTTGCTGCCAAATCATTTAATTCCTGGATCGACTGGGTAGATTTCAGTTTCGGATTTTCTTCCAGCACTTTCCCATACCATAATACATTATCAAATAACACCACCGTTCCGGATTTTGTATGAGGTTTAATCAATCTGAAATATTCGGCATAGTTTTCCTTATCAGCATCTACAAAAATCAGATCAAAAAATTCATCTGTTTCTTTTAAATATTCCTTGGCATCCTGAAGTTTAAAATCGATCTGGCTGGCATATTCGCTGGATTCAAAATATTTTTTAGGAAGATAGGCAAGATCCTCATTCACATCCAACGTGGTGATTTTTCCGTCTTTTGCCAATCCTGATGCAAGACATAAAGTAGCATATCCTGTAAAAGTTCCTATTTCCAGGATACTTTTCGGCTGCAACATCTGGGAAATAATCGTCAGCAGTCTTCCCTGCTGATATCCGGAAATCATATGAGGCTGTGTTGTTTTCTGATATGTCTCTCTTCTCAGCTTTTTCAGAATTTCGGATTCCGAAGAAGCGTGCGCCTCCAAATATCTGTCCATTTCAGGATTCTTTTCTTCAAAAAAACTCATACCATTTTAATTTAAACAAATTTAAGGATTTTAAAGCTACTTTTTTAATTCAGGAAGAAGATACAAAAAAAGAGAGAAATTACTCTCTCTTACATGCATCTATATACTTTAAAAGTTTATTATACTGCTACACAATATTGTCTTATACCAGCACAAACCCATCCTGGGCAACACTTTGTTTGTAGACTGGTACAAAATATCTGTGGATTACACCCGTTAATAGCACCTTGTACAGTTTTCATTGCCCCTCTTGAAAGCTTTTTTAAATTTTTCATAATTATTGTAGTTTAGTATTAACCCCTACTCTTTAGATTTTCGGGAACCTCTTTTTAATTATTTCCTCGTATGGAGATTTAAATATAAACATTTTATTGTTAACCAAACAATTACAGGGTAAAAAAACTGATATAAAAATATCGAACCACAACAAATCAGTAAAAACCCCATATAAAATACCGGGAAAACACGGATGGTATTTTTGTGGTACTAGTGTTAAATTTGCCATAAGAATAAGGGGTAAAAACACTAAGAGAAAACAAGATGATTGCAGGAGAGACACAAACTAACCATGAGAATCACAAAAAAGTTGTACTGAAAAGTAGAACTGATTCTTCTGCAGCAAAAAGCAAGACAGAAATATCCACTTCATTTTTGCAACGAATTATTTCACTCCTGAAAAAGGAAGAATTAATTTGATTAAAAATAAGCCCCGGCCACCTTCGGGGTTTATTTTTGTTTAAACAGTACTTTGCTTGAAACTTAAAAATTAATAACTTAAGATTGATAATTACATAAAAAAAAATCCCGAAGCAATTCGGGATTTTTTTTTATGTATGATGGCTGATTATTTTTTAGGAGCAATATCCATCAGTTTCATAAACTCGTCAAGTTTAGGCATAATGATGATTTCTGTCCTTCTGTTTTCTGCTCTTCCTGAAACGCTCATGTTTGTAGCTTTCGGGTTATACTCAGAACGTCCGCCGGCTGTAATTCTTGCAGGATCCACCCCAAACTGAGTCTGAAGAACTTTAGCAACAGAAGTACCTCTTAGCGCAGAAAGATCCCAGTTGTCTCTCGGAAGATTCGGAGAGTTTAATGGAGCATTATCCGTGTTCCCTTCAATCAGCACTGAATATTTATCATAATCATTGATCACTTTTGCGACTTTACCTAACACTTCCTGAGCGGCAGGTAAAATATTGTAATCTCCCGTCTTGTATAACATTTTATCAGAAAGAGAGATCATTACTACTCCTTTCAATACTTTTACCTGTACATCCTCATCTGATACATTATCCAAAGATCTCTTCAGCTTGTTAGACAATGCAAGGTTCAGACTGTCATTCTTCGCATTACTGGAGATCAGCTGCTTGATATAAGAATTGGAAGCATTGATTTCTCCTACCAACTTATCAATGTTGGCAGAACTTTTTCCAGTATTGGACAAACACGCATCCAATGATGATTTTAAAGCATCGTGCTGACTTTTCAGCAAATTGTTTTCACCTGTCAATGCAGAGTTCTGAGATTTCAAATCCTGAATTTCTCTCTGTCTTTCCCCGATATTTTCAATGCATTGCTTATAGTTTGTGCTTAAAGCATCATACTGCTTCTTGCTGACACAAGATGTCATTCCCAGCGCCATTGCAGAAACTGCTAAAATTTTTAAAATCTTCATAAATAATCATTTTTAGACTACTCAAAGTTAGGGAAATTCAATTGAATTATATCGGTTATCTTTGCATAAAAGAAATTCTCAACATATATGTTGGAAAAATTAACCTTTATCAATCAATTAAAAAATCTTGTTCACAAGCCGGAAAAGCACACCTATCTTCTGGCAGTAAGCGGAGGTGCCGACTCTATGGTTTTAACGTCCTTATTCAGGGATTTTGAGCAGGAAATTCAGGATTCAAAGTTCCAGTTTCAGGTTGCTCACATCAACTATAAGCTCCGTGGTAATGATTCGGATCTGGATCAGAAAACAGTACAGGATTTTTGTGAGAAAAATCATATAAAATTTCATCTGTATGAAGTTTCAGAAAAAGATCAGAAACCGGAAAACTCTATTCAGCTTTGGGCACGGGAACTCAGATACAGGTTTTTCAAAGAAATCCAGGAAAAGGAAAAACTGGAATTTCTGGTAACAGCCCATCATCTGAATGATCAGCTGGAGACTTTTATCATCAACCTTTCCAAGGCTGCCGGCATCAACGGATTAAGCGGGATTCCTTCCCATGACAATAATATTCTCAGACCGCTTTTAAATTTTTCAAAAAAAGAAATTTACCAGTTTGCAGAATTGAACTGTATCGAATTCCGGGAAGATCTCTCCAATAAAAAAAATGATTATCTGAGGAATAAGATTAGAAATGAGATTGTTCCAAAGCTGATGGAAACCAATGACCATTTTCTGGACAACTTCAGAAAAAGCTCTTCTCTGCTGAATCAAACCAAAGATTTTGTTCAGAAACAGATCCAGGAAATAGAAAATAACCTTACCGTATTTAACCAAGACTATAAAATCTTATCAAAGGAAAAGCTGGATCAGGAAAGCGATTTCGTAAAATTTGAAATTTTAAAAAAATACGGTTTCAACCAGGAGGAAGAAATCCCCAAAATTTTCAAAGCAGAAAACAACAGTTCTTTTTTTTCAAAAGAATATCAGTTGATTGTCAACCGTGACGAACTGATTTTTATTGACAGAAGCCAGGAAAAGGAATCTGAGGAAGATATTGTCCTGATCGATCATTTTGATTTTTCCGAAAACCAGAGTAACATTAATCTCGTAGATCATATTGAAAGCATTGATGGAATCAATAAAGGTTTTGAGTGGGACTTTGATGCTGAAAAACTTCATTTCCCACTGCGTTTAAGAAAACAAAAAGAAGGTGATGAATTTTATCCCACAGGTTTTTCGGGGAAAAAGAAAGTTTCTAAATTTTTTAGGGACGAAAAATTATCTATTTTAGCGAGGCAAAAAATCTGGATACTGACTGACAGCAATGATTCTGTACTTGGGGTTATCCCCTTCAGGCAGGACAGACGATATGCAAAGTATGAGAAGACGAAATGGAGTCTCAAAATTTTTAATGAAATGAACAATGAAATTTAGAAATTGGTTTTTATTAATTCTACTATTTTTAGCGACGGGGATTAATGCGCAGATAAAAAATCCTGTAAAGTTTAAATTCACCATCAACGATCTTGGCAACAACCAGTATGAAGCAGTACTGAATGCCACAATGGAAAGCGGATGGCACATCTATTCCAAAGATTTACCGGAAGATACCGGAATTCCTACAGAATATAAGGTGACCGGAAAAAATATTGAACTGATCGGAAAGTTTACCGAAGTGGGTAAAAAACATGAGGAATTTTCTGAAGCATTCGGTGGAACAATTGTTTATTATTCTAATTCAGCCGGCTTTAAGCAGAAATTTAAACTAAAAGATCCGGCAAAACCTGCAGATGTCACGTCTGAAATTACTTATCAGACTTGTGATGACAGGGTTTGTCTGGCTCCCAACACATTAGAATTCAACCAAAAAGTCACTCCAAAGGGTGCAGCGGAAGAGACTGCCACTGAAGAAACTGCAGCTCCTGTAAAAGACTCTGTAAAAGTAACTGAGACAGTTACTGAAAACCCTGCAAAAACAGAAGCTACAATCACAGAAACTTCAAAGCTTGATCCCAAGCAGCTGAAAATCGAAACTATTGACTTCAAAAAACCATTAACGGATTGTGGTACAGCTTCCGCAAAAATGGATGAAAATTACTGGACTTATTTGTTCTTAGGGTTTATCGGAGGATTAATCGCATTGCTTACGCCTTGTGTTTTTCCGATGATTCCGCTGACGGTTTCATTCTTTACAAAAGGAACTAAAAATAAAGCCAAAGGAAAAAGGGATGCTCTTATTTATGGGTTTTTCATTCTTCTTATTTTCGTGCTGTTAAGTATTCCCTTTCACGTTATCGACGGCATTGCAGGAAATATCTTCAACGAAATTTCCACAAGTGTATGGCTGAATATTGCCTTCTTTATTATATTTATCTTCTTTGCCGGAAGTTTCTTCGGGTATTATGATATCACATTGCCAAGTTCTATCGCCAACAAATCTTCCAAAGCTGAAGAAGCGGGAGGAATTATCGGAATTTTCTTCATGGCATTAACGCTGGTGATCGTTTCTTTCTCTTGTACAGGACCTATTTTAGGAAGTTTACTAGGAAGTGCGGTAACAGGTTCTACAAACGTTCCTATGTTGCTGACATTTGCTTTAGCGGGATTTGGTCTTGCCTGGGCTATTGTTTTCGGACTGCTGGCTTTATTCCCGCAAGCTCTGCAAAGTCTTCCGAAATCAGGAGGATGGATGAATACCGTAAAAGTAGTTTTAGGTTTCGTAGAGCTGGCATTAGCATTGAAATTCTTATCGAAAGCAGACCTTGTCTCCAAAACTTTCTTTTTAAAAAGAGAGCTTTTCATCGCTATCTGGATCATTGTTGCATTAGGATTAGCCTTATATTTATTAGGATTCATCAGATTCCCGCATGATGATAAAAAACCTAAAATCTCTGTTACAAGAAAGGTATTGGGAATATTGGGAATTGGTTTTGTGGTTTATCTGATCCAGGGATTGATTCCATCTGACCGCCCTAAACTTCAATTATTAAGCGGAATTTTACCTCCACTGAATGTAAGTTATTTCCATGACGAAAAAGACGGAATCCTGGGAATGCACCCTGAACACGATTTCTTCAAAGCTGTGGAACTGGCCAAAAAAGAGGATAAACCTATTCTAATAGACTTTACCGGCTATGGTTGTGAAAACTGCAGAAAAATGGAAGAGTTTGTCTGGAGTGAAGCAGACATCTTACCTATCCTTCAGAATGATGTGGTATTAGCTTCTTTATACGTAGATGATAAGGAAGAGCTTCCTGAAGATCAGAAAACTAAAATTGACCTTGGTGACGGACAGATCAAAAAGGTAAAAACAATAGGTGACCGATGGAGCTTATTCCAGCAGGTTAACTTTAACAATAACTCTCAGCCTCACTATGTTTTGATCACTCCGGACGGAAAAGTAATCAACACTCCGGTTTCAGGATATATGCCAAAAGAAGATTTCAAAAAATTCCTTGAATGCGGGGTTAATTACTATAAAAAGAATAAATAAATAAATTATTTATATATCATTTAAAAACTCACACGTTGCCGTGTGAGTTTTTTTTTTGCAGCAGTTGATGAAAATTTTAGAATCCATTTTGAAAAATACAATTATCAGAAAGCCAAAAGAATCATTGGTTATTCATTTTTAAAAAGAAGGAACGGAATTTTAAAATTCACCACAAAAACAATCAATAGATTCATGAATTTATTGATTATTCAACAAACAAGGCATGCGTTTTGTTTGAATTATTCAAAAAATACCGTTTAACATTTAAAAACTTTAAATCATGGCAGAAGTAATTGCACAAGAAAAACAAGGCAGCAAACAAAAGAAAAAAATGATCAGAGTAGACATGACTCCTATGGTAGATCTGGGATTCTTACTGATCACATTCTTTATGTTCACCACTAACTTTACAAAACCAAACGTAATGGATCTGGGACTACCGGCAAAAGATCCTGATCAGAAGCCCACTGAAAATGTAATCAGAGACAAAAACCAGATCACATTTATCCTGGGGAAAGACAATCGGGTATTTTATCATCAAAGTAATGCTAAAGATTTAAATACAGGAAATCTTAAAGAAACCGATTTCAGCGGAATCAAAATTTCAAAAATCATTGCTGAAGCTTACAAAAATGCTCCAGCACCTGATAAATTCACAGTTATTGTGAAACCATCGGATGAAGCCACTTACAAGAATTTTGTAGATATGCTGGATAATCTTGCGATTTCTAAAAAGGAAAAATATGGTGTAACAGATATCAAACCCTGGGAAACAAAGGTTTACAAGGAATTAACTCAATAAAAGGCAAGGGCATTTTTTGGATGCCCTTTTTTTGATTAAATTTGAAAAGAGAAACGGATCTGCAGTATATAAAGACCGTATCATTTAACCTTCTAAATTTGGAATCATGCTGAACTTTGAAAGAAAAGGAAACGGAAAAGAAATCTTGGTGCTTCTTCACGGTTTTATGGAAAATCTATCCATCTGGAGCGATATGGAATCTCATCTTTCCAAAGATTTTTCATTCCTTAAAATTGACCTTCCAGGTCACGGACAATCTGAGATTCTGGCTGAGGTTCACACCATGGAACTAATGGCAGAGGAAGTAAAAAAAGTATTGGATGACCAGCATTTAGAAAAAGTTCACCTTTTGGGACATTCCATGGGAGGGTATACGGCACTTGCCTTTGCAGAAAAATATCCTGATCTTTTAAAAAGCTTAACTTTATTTTTCTCTACTTATTTTCCGGATGATGAGGAGAAAAAACAACAGCGCATCAAAAGTTACAGAATCATTAAAGATGCATTTGCCCATTATGCAAGAGCCGGAGTACCCAATTTATTCAATCCGAACGAAAGAGACATCCTGGAAGGAAAAATTGAAACCGCTCTTGAAACGGCCCTTTCCACCAACAACTTAGGGGCTCTTGCCTGTGTGAAAGGTATGGTAGAAAGAACAGACAAAAAACATGTCCTTGAAAACCTGGAAGCTAAAATCTTAGTATTAGCCGGTAAACATGATAACGCCGTAAAAACCGATATGATGATCAAACATCTTCCGGACAGGACGAATATCAAATCTTATATTCTGGACTGCGGACATAACGGACACTGGGAAAAGCCGGGTATCTGTGCAGAAATCATCAATACGGAACTCCTCCATAATCTTCCTAAAAAACTGGTTTTATAACATTCTCTCCTGATAGATTAAAGTCTTATTTAACAAAAATCCTGTATATTAGTAGAGGATAATTTTGGTAATGGCTTTATTTTCATTTAAAAAGAAGAAACCACCGGCACCACCGGTTATCGGGCTTACACTTTCAGGCGGAGGAATGCGTGGAATTGCCCATATTGCCGTACTGAAAGCTCTGGAAGAATATAACCTGAAACCACACATTATCTCCGGAACCAGTGCAGGCTCTATTATTGGTGCTTTTTATTCTTTCGGAAAAACACCGGATGAGATGATGGAAATTGTAAGACAGACTTCTTTTTTCTCCAGATCAGCATTAAAATTATCAAAAAACGGAATTTTCAGTTCTAATTTTATTGTAAAGCTCTTCAAAGATTATTTCCCGGAAGATAACTTTAGTATTTTAAAAATTCCTGTGTATGTTGCGGCTACTGAAATGACGCACGGTATTGTAGATTTCTTTTCTGAAGGAGAACTTTTCGGACCGCTGCTGGCTTCATCAAGTGTTCCTTTTATCCTTCCTCCGGTAAGGATGGGAGAAAAAATTTATGTAGACGGAGGTGTTCTGGACAACCTTCCCATTGAACCCATCATGGATAAATGTAATTTCCTGATTGCTTCCCATGTCAACTCCATCAGCTACGATGAATTAAAAAAAATGAGCCTGATGAAGGAGTTTGACAGAATCCTTCACCTAGCAATTGCAAAGTCTGTATATTCTAAAGCGAAATACTGCAATATATTTCTGGATCCACCCAAAATGACAAAATACAGTCTTTTCAACAAAAGATATTTGGATGAAATGTTTCAGCAGGTGTATGAATATACCTGTGAGGAACTTGAAGAAAAAGGATATCGTAAAAGTATCCAGGAGTTTAGATAAAGAAATTTACAGACTTTTATAATTTGTCTTTGGGTATTCCTACCAGCCTTCCTCCTTAACTTTATCCTTAAAGGTTTCTATCGTTCCTGTCAGAGAATCTAAAGATTTTCCGCCTGCTGCATTAATATGCCCGCCGCCGTTGAAGTATTTTCTTGAAAACTGATTCACATCTACATCATCTTTACTCCTGAATGAGATTTTAACAAAATCTTCATACAGATCTTCCATAAAAAATGCTGACATTTTAACGCCGGCAATACTTAAGCCATAGTTCACAAAACCTTCTGTATCTCCTTTCTGGAAACCATATTCTTTCAGCTCGTTTCTGGTAAGGCTCAAAACCGCTACTGTGCCGTCATTCACCACCTCTATTCTTCCAAGAACCAGGGCAAGCAAATGCAGGCGGGAAACCGTATTGGTATCCCAGGTATTGGAGGTGATCATGGCAGGATCTGCACCATTTTCAATCAGGTTAGCAATAATCCTGTGTGTGGTGGCACTGGTAGAACGAAAACGGAAACCACCGGTATCCGTCATAATTCCTGTATAAAGACATTCTGCCATATCCTGATTCACCAGTTTTTCATCATCCATTGCCTCTATGAAATGATAGATCATCTGTGAAGTGGCAGGGATTACCGTATCCGAGTACACAAAATCAAATTTTTCCGGCTGCTGGTGGTGGTCGATAAGGATTTTCTTTCCAGGGGCTTTTACCAGCCAGTCACCCAGTAATCCGATCCTTGACGGAGAATTAAAATCCAGACAGAAAATAACATCTGCTCCTGCAATCATATCAGAAGCCAGCTTTCTTTTATACTCAGCAATAATAACTTTTTTAGATTCCGGCATCCATTTCAGAAACTTCGGGAAATCATTAGGGACAATAACCTCGGCATGAATTCCTTTTGCTTTCAGATAATGTTTCAATCCCAAACTTGAACCAATAGCATCTCCATCCGGATTATAATGGGTAAGGATCACTATTTTGCTTTCTTGGGTAAGTAATGTATTGATATCTAAAAGTTCTGCTGGTGTAAACATCCGGTGTTTATTTTTCGTTAAAATTAAAGTTTTCAAAGATAGAGCTTTTATATAAATCATTTAAATATTATTTTTGTACCGGAAAACGGGTTTGCTATGAGGGTTTGTAAAAGCCCGACTGAAAAACATTAAATTTAATTTTAAAAAAAGATAATTAAAGTTTGTAACTTATAAAATTTTATATATCTTTGCAACCTGAAAATTAATAGATTAATTACGATTTAAACATATAGTAATGAGTAAAAGAACATTCCAGCCATCAGAAAGAAAGAGAAGAAACAAACACGGTTTCAGAGAAAGAATGTCTACGCCAAATGGAAGAAGAGTTTTGGCTGCGAGAAGAGCTAAAGGCAGAAAGAGATTAACTGTAAGTGCTGCACGCGCTAAGAGATAATTTCTACATTATCATATACAAAACATGCTTGAGAAGTTACTTTTCAGGCATTTTTTGTTGTTAAAATTTACTAAAATTAGAGTCAGATAGACTTCTTTTTTCTATTTTTAAAGATTGAAATTTTTTTGTTAGAAAACAGCCTTTAAAATTTAATTATGCCACATACACATATCTCCGGAGATAATATTATAAGTTTACAACACGCCAAGATTGCGCAAAAAAACTTTACTGTACTTTCTGATGTAAATCTTAACATTAAAAAAGGCAGATTCTGCTATCTTATCGGAAAAACAGGTTCCGGAAAAAGTTCTCTTCTGAAAACGCTTTACGGACACATTCCATTGGCATCAGGACACGGAGCGGTTGTAGGGTTTGATCTGGCAAAGCTAAAGCCTTCCGACATTCCTAACCTAAGAAGAAAATTAGGAATCGTATTCCAGGACTTCCAGTTACTTTCGGACAGAACCGTTGAAAAGAATTTAAAATTTGTTCTCGAAGCAACAGGCTGGAATGACAAAGTAAAAATGGAGGACCGTATCAACGAAGTTTTGGGAAGCGTAAACATGAAAAGCAAAAAGCACAAAATGCCTCATGAGCTTTCCGGAGGAGAACAACAGCGTATTGCTATTGCAAGGGCTCTTCTTAATCACCCGGATCTCATCTTAGCGGATGAGCCGACCGGAAACCTTGACCCTGAAACGTCTAACGAGATTATGACGTTATTAAAGCAGGTTGCCCTTGAAAACGGTGCCGCTGTAGTAATGGCAACCCATGATTACCATATGATCCAGAACTTCCCTGGTGAAGCGATCAGATGTGAGGACGGAAAAGTTTCTGTGCTGGATACTTCAGAATTATTCGAATAAGAACTAAAAGATTAAGAAAGCCAGAAATAACTAACTTCTAAAATCTAATTTCTAACTTCCTTATTTAAAAACATGAAACTCTTTGGTGAGTTCAAGATATGGGTCCGAGTATTGTCTCGGACTTTTTTCTACAATAAAATCAGATTCATCAATCTCTTTTGCTTCTGAAGAAAACTCCAGAATAAGTCTTTTAGTCTTTGAGCCTTCAATTCCTTTAATATTAATCTTCCTTCTCAGGTACAGATTATTCTCTTTACCTATGGAAACAAAAATCTCTCCTGCTTCAACAGGTATGATCACGGAAAAGATTCCGCTGCCGGACAGCAATTCTGCTGCCTTGGTTATCAACTGTCTGAAATTCAATTCTACTGTCTGACGGGCTATTTTATCTTTTTCAGATCCTGATTCTTCAAAATACGGAGGATTAGATATAATAAGATCAAACCGGTCTCTCGTTTCAAAAGTTTTAAAATCCTGATGATTATTTTTCAACCTTACACGGAAAGGGGAATTTTCAAAATTAAGCCTGGTAAGCTGGGCTGCATCTTCATTAATATCCAGTCCTAAAAATTCAGCATGAAGATTTCTTTGGGCCAGCATAAGAGAAATCAGTCCTGTACCGGTGCCTACTTCCAAAACACGGGAAGCCAATTCTACGTCAGCCAAAGCTCCAAGCAGGACACCATCTGTACCCACACGGAAGACGTCTTTAGACTGCTGAATTTCAAATTGCTTAAATATAAAAGGTTTCACTATAAATTGGTAGGCAGTGTAATAATGAATGTGGATCCCTTCCCTACTTCAGATTTCACAGAGATCTCACCTTTATAATCTTCAATCATTTTTCTTACCATAGAAAGCCCAAGTCCCATTCCGCTGTTTTTAGACGTAAAGTTCGGTTCAAAGATTCTTTCATACATGTTTTCAGGAATTCCTATTCCGTTATCCTGGACAGAGATCATCACTCTTCTCTGATGCTGCTCCACATCTACATTAATGATCAGTTTTCTCTGGTCGCTTTCCGCCTGCTTTGCATTGGTAACAAGGTTTGTTATGATTCTGGAAAGATAAATCCTGTCCATATTGATCATAATATTGCTCTTATTGGCGTGCATGAAAATACTGTCATCATTGAATACCCGGAGAATATCTTCAACTTCTGTATTAAGGTTGATTACTTCATTATTTTTTTCAGGAAGTTTAGCAAATTCCGAGAAAGCAGAAGCTACGGTAGCAATCAGATCAATCTGATCTACAATGGTTTTACTCATCTGTTTCACCCTCTCTCTGATATTCGGATCTTCCGGATCAAATTTCCTTTCAAAATTCTGGATGGTCAGCTTCATCGGAGTCAGCGGGTTTTTCACCTCATGGGCTACCTGCTTTGCCATCTCTCTCCAGGCTTCTTCGGAGGCCTTAAATCTAAGCCTCTCTTTCTGATCCTGAATCTGCAGAATCATTCTGTTATAAGCTCTCGCCAGCGCATTAAGCTCATCATTCTTATAATATCTGATAGGACGCATTTCGTTTTCAAACAAGGTAATACGTGTAATCATATCAGAGAATTTCGTAATGGTTTTTGCAAGGCTGTTAGAGGTAACCCAGCTGATCCAGATACTAAAAAGTATGAGGAATATATCGACCAGAAGAATATATTTTACATATTGATGAAGAACATCCAGGTAAGCAGACTCGTTATGATATAAAGGAATATAAACAATCCCGATTGGCTCAAGCTCATTATTTTTCAGCAGAAGATAGGAAGAGGTCAGCTTGGCATCTTTAGCAGCATCATACCTTGTCAGGTCAACTCTTGCATCAGTAGAAAGAATTTTATTAATGATATCAATGGAAATCGTCTTCTGGTCTATCAGGCTTTCATCTTTGTTGGAAAGCAAGTAATTCCCCTTCAGATCATAAATAACAATATCATGCTGGTTAATATCTGCAATTTCAAAAATTTTGTTTCCCAAAACTGTGGGAAGATCCTCTGTTTCCACCAATGTACGGCTTACCGCATAGTCCAGATACCGCATTACAGCATTGGTCTTCTCCTGCATGTCAATATTACTTTGCTGCATGGAGTTATTCCTTAACACAAAATAAGGAACAAGCGAAGTGGCAACAACACTTAAGAAGCATACCAGCAGAAAACCGAAAAACACCCGATTCCTTAAGCTATATCCTTTATACTTATTAATTGACATTCTACTTTTTAATTAACCTAGCAATATACTTACCAATGATATCAAATTCCAGGTTTACTTTATCACCAATTTTCAAATGTTTCATATTCGTAAATTCCCAGGTATAAGGAATAATGGCAACGGAAAACTGAGCATCTTCGCTTTTAGCAACAGTAAGACTGATCCCGTTTACTGTAATGGAACCCTGAGGCACCGTTACAAAACTTCCGTCATTTTCATATTTCATGGTAATGAAATAACTTCCGTCCTTATTTTCAATACTTACCACTTCACCGGTTTTATCAACGTGTCCCTGAACAATATGACCATCCAGTCTTCCATCCATCTTCATGCAGCGCTCAAGATTCACAACAGTTCCCAGTTCCCATTTCCCAAGATTGGTTTTTTCCAATGTTTCGTTGATTGCTGTAACCACATAATGATTGTCTTTAATTTCTACAACCGTAAGGCAGCAGCCGTTGTGCGCCAGGCTCTGGTCAATTTTCAGCTCGTTTGTAAAAGGACATGTAAGGGTAAAATCTATATTGCTTCCTTTTTCTTCAATCTTCTCAATAACACCAACTGCTTCAATAATTCCTGTGAACATATTATTTTTTGCTAAATTTGTAAATTATAATCTTCAAAGATAATCAAAATGAGCCCAAAAAACCATAAAGTACGAGTAGGAATTTCAATCGGTGATTTCAACGGCATCGGTCCGGAGATCATTATGAAGTCTCTGAAAGACAAAACTATTACAGATTTTTTCACTCCTGTAATTTTTGGTTCGGGGAAACTATTCACTTATCAGAAAAATATTTTTAAGCTGAATCTCAATTTCAACTACATCAATGAATCTTCACAGGCCCAGGCCGGTAAGCTTAATATGGTGAATCTCACCAAAGAAAACGTGAATGTAGAATTGGGAGTTCCCACTGAAGAGTCTACTAAAATGGCGATTGATTCTCTGGAAGCAGCTACTGAAGCCTTGATGAGAGGTGATATTGATGTGCTGGTAACCGCACCGATCAACAAGGATGAAATGGTAAAGATGGGCTTTAAACATGCCGGACACACAGGATATTTTGAGGAAAAATTCAGCAAAAAAGGACTTATGTTCCTCGTGACTGAAGATCTTAAAGTAGCTGTTTCTACACATCATATTCCTATTGCACAGGTTGCTGAAAATATTTCCAAAGAAAAAATAAAGAAGCAGATCAGAGTATTGAACCAAACGCTTGTAGAAGATTTCTGTATTCAAAAACCTAAAATTGCCGTATTGGGATTAAATCCGCACGCTGGCGATGGAGGTGTTATCGGAAATGAAGAAATTGAAATCATCAGTCCGGCCATCAAAGAACTTTCTGA
Source organism: Chryseobacterium amylolyticum (assembly GCF_051011775.1). Taxonomy (NCBI): domain Bacteria; kingdom Pseudomonadati; phylum Bacteroidota; class Flavobacteriia; order Flavobacteriales; family Weeksellaceae; genus Chryseobacterium; species Chryseobacterium amylolyticum. The sequence continues at coordinate 78,497 of NZ_JBPCHX010000002.1, read as the reverse complement.
CAACGGAATACTGGCATTCGGACCTTTCCCGGCAGACAGCTTTTTCCAGCCAAACAAATACAAAAATTTTGACGCAGTGCTGGCAATGTATCACGATCAGGGGCTGGCTCCGTTCAAAACATTAGCGTATGAAGAAGGGGTGAATTATACTGCAGGGCTTCCTTTTATCAGAACCTCTCCGGACCACGGGGTGGCTTATGATATTGCAGGAAAAAACATCGCTGACGAACAAAGCTTTACGGAAGCCATCTTCACTGCTATTAAAGTTTTCAAAAACAGAAGTGAATACAGCGAACTGATGAGCGACCGCCTGCAGCCTAGAAAAATGGCTGTAGACAACGGAATAGATGAAGATCTACCGGAGGAAACTGAAGCATAAATCTTTAAAACAAATTTTAAATTAATTTGTTTCAGATTTTATTTGTTATTATAAAAAAAATGCATATTTTTGCACACTCATTTTATGGACAAGTTAAGAAACTATGACGTAAGCTTTTCCGGACTTAAAAACGGAAGACACGAGTTCAAGTTTGAGATAGATAAAACGTTCTTTCAATTATTTGACACTGAGCAGGAATTTACAAATCCCAGAATAGAAGTGAATGTATCGCTTGATAAACACACGACTTTCCTGGAGTTTGATATTAAAATTAATGGGCTGGTTGAATTGGTTTGTGACATCACAAATGAAAATTTCGACTATCCTATAGAGAATGAGATCAAGATTCTGGTGAATTTCGGGGAAGAATATGATGACAGCAATGAAGATGTGATTACCATTCCTACCGGAGAGCATGCTTTCAATGTAGCACATTTGATTTATGAAAATGTAATGCTTTCTATCCCGATGAAAAAGATCTCACCGAATGTAAGTGATGAAGATCTTAAAATTCTTGACCAGTTCAGTCCTAAAGATATTGAGGTAGCAGAAGAGGAAGAACATGAAAGCGATCCAAGATGGGATGCTTTAAAAAAATTAAGAGACAATAATTAAATAGAATAATTTAAATATGATGAGATGATGAATCTCATCGCTCATCAATTAAAAAAGTTATTAGAAAATGGCACATCCAAAGAGAAGACAGTCGTCTACAAGAAGAGATAAGAGAAGAACTCACTACAAAGCTGTAGTTCCTCAATTAGCTAAAGATGCAACAACAGGAGAGCTTCACCTATACCACAGAGCTCACTGGCATGAAGGAAAACTTTACTACAGAGGTAAAGTAGTATTGGAAAAAGAAGTAGCTGCTACTGAAGAAAACTAAGAGTCGCTTTTCGCTGAAAAAGCCTCATTTTAATACAAAAACCGCCCAATTTTGATAAAATTTGGCGGTTTTTTGTTGTTTTTTACGTTTTTTTGGTATCTTTGGCATCAAATCAAATATCAAATTTATGGACATTAAAGACATACAAAATCTTATCAAGTTTGTATCTAAGGCTGAAGTTTCAGAAGTGAAATACAAAACTAAAGATTTCGAAATCACTATTAAAACTCCATTAGCTGGAAGCGATGCTGTTTATGCACAACCTGCAGTATATCACACTGCTCCGCAAGCGGTAGCTGCTCCGGCACCTGTTGCAACTCAGGCTGCTGCACCTGCTGCTGAAAAGGCTGAAGCTGCATCTGATGACAGCAAATATGTAACGATCAAATCTCCAATGATCGGTACTTTCTATAGAAAACCATCTCCTGATAAAGATGTATTTGTAAATGTAGGTGATGAAGTTTCTGCCGGTAAAGTAGTTTGCGTTATTGAAGCCATGAAACTATTCAACCAGATTGAATCTGAAATCAGCGGAAAAATTGTTAAAATTTTAGTTGACGATGCTACTCCTGTAGAGTATGACCAACCATTATTCTTAGTAGATCCATCTTAATTAAATATTGATTAATGATGATTGATGATTGATTATAAAATCAATTTCAAATTTCAAATTTTCAAATTTCAAATCGTATTAAGATGTTCAAAAAAATATTAATAGCCAATCGTGGCGAAATTGCAATGCGTATTTTACGTACTTGTAAAGAAATGGGGATCAAAACCGTTGCGGTATACTCTACCGCTGATAAAGACAGTCTTCATGTAAGATTTGCTGATGAAGCGGTATGTATTGGTCCTGCAATGAGTAAAGACTCATATCTTAAAATCCCTAACATTATTGCTGCTGCGGAAATTACCAATGCCGATGCAATTCATCCAGGTTACGGATTCTTATCTGAAAATGCTAATTTCTCAAGAATCTGCCAGAAGAACGGCATCAAATTCATTGGTGCTTCTCCTGAACAGATTGAAAAAATGGGAGACAAGGCAAATGCCAAGGCTACCATGAAAGCTGCCGGTGTACCATGTGTACCAGGTTCTGATGGATTAATTGAATCTTATGAGCATGCTGTAAAGATCGCTGAAGAAACAGGATATCCTGTAATGATCAAGGCTACTGCAGGTGGTGGTGGAAAAGGAATGAGAGCCGTTTGGAAAGCTGAAGACCTTAAAGACCACTGGGAATCTGCAATTCAGGAAGCTGTAGCTGCCTTTGGAAACGGAGGTATGTATATGGAAAAACTGATTGAAGAGCCAAGACATATTGAAATCCAGGTTGCCGGTGACCAATTCGGTAAAGCTTGCCACCTTTCTGAAAGAGACTGTTCTGTACAGAGAAGAAATCAGAAATTAACTGAAGAAACTCCTTCTCCTTTCATGACGGATGAACTTCGTGAAAAAATGGGTGCTGCTGCTGTAAAAGCTGCTGAATTTATTGGATATGAAGGTGTGGGAACTATCGAATTCCTTGTAGACAAGCACAGAAATTTCTATTTCATGGAAATGAATACAAGAATCCAGGTAGAACATCCTATTACTGAACAGGTAATTGATTATGACCTGATCAGAGAACAAATTCTTCTTGCTGCAGGAACTCCTATTTCAGGAATCAACTATTATCCTAAATTACATTCAATTGAGTGTAGAATCAACGCAGAAGATCCTTACGCAGACTTCAGACCGTCTCCAGGGAAAATCACAGGATTAAATATTCCTGGCGGGCACGGAATCAGAGTAGACACTCACGTGTATTCCGGATATACAATTCCTTCCAACTATGACTCGATGATTGCCAAGCTTATCACGACGGCCCAAACCCGTGAGGAAGCTATTGCAAAAATGAGACGCGCCCTTGAAGAATTCTATATTGAAGGAGTAAAAACAACTATTCCTTTCCACAGACAGCTGATGGATAATGAAGATTATCTTTCAGGAAACTATACTACAAAATTCATGGAAGATTTTGTAATGGATAGAAAATACGATAATCACTAAAAAGAATTATCATTTATATAAAAGAAGGCGTCTGAAAAGGCGTCTTCTTCAGTTTTATACTATCCCATTCTAATAAAGCAGGAAAAGTTATTTTTGCAGTATCACTTAAAATCAACATAGGCCGATGACATCAGCAATACAAGAGAAATTAGCAGAAACACTTCAAATTTCTATGAAGCGTGCGGAGGAATTTTTGGACATTTGCTACATCGTAACTTATGATAAAAACAAAATGATAGAGCCTCAAAATGGAATTTTTGATCGTTTAGGTTTCATTTTAAATGGCGCTGTCCGGACCTATTACATCAACGAAAAAGGTGAGGACATCAGCTACCTTTTACAGGTGAACAATGATGTTATCGGCGATTATGCAAGCTATATCACCGGAAAAAAAACAATGGCGGTTATACAGGCTCTTCTAAAAACCGAAATTTTATATTTTAATAAAAAAGAGGTCGAAATTTTAATTCAGAAAGATATTTTCTGGCTTGGGCTGGCAAAACGCATATCCGATTTAGCTTTTCTGGATGCAAAACAAAGGCTGGACGATTTGTTTTTTTATACACCGGAAGAACGCTATATCAATCTCCTGAAAAAATCACCCGAAATTCTGAACAAAATTCCGCAGAAATATATTTCGTCCTATTTAGGAATTACGCCACAATCGCTGAGCAGAATCCGAAAAAGAATTTACTAATTCCAGAAAATTAACTTAGGTGAACGTTTTTGGTTTTCCCGGTCTTTAATTTTGTATCATAATATAAATGCAATCACAATGAAAATAGCAATTATCGGTGGCGGAATTGGTGGTTTGACAACAGCTTTAGCTTTACAAAAAAATAATCTGGACGTTACCATTTACGAAAGCGCACCCGAAATAAAACCTGTAGGCGCCGGAATCATCATGGCTAATAATGCAATGCAGATTTTTGACAAACTTAACATTCGCCACAAAATCGAAAAAGCAGGTCATAAAATTTCAACTATTAAAATTACTGATCCACAGCTCAAAACCTTATCGGATGTACAGCTGAATACATTCGAAAGTAAATACGGAGTAAGCAATATTGCCATCCATCGTGCTGATTTGCAAAGGATTCTGGCTGAGGAAACTGGTTTTGAAAATATTAAACTTTCTAAACGCTTATCCAAAATCGAACAGGGAAATGGTTATCAACTCACTTTTGAAGACGGAACTATCGCTGATGCAGACGCTGTTATTGGTGCAGATGGAATTAAATCAGTAGTTCGTCATCAGATTTTAAACATTGGAAAACTGAGATCTTCCAAACAAAAATGCTGGCGTGCCGTCATCGAATTCGATTGGACAGAAAAATATAATCATCAGGCTTATGAGGCCTGGGGAAAAGGAAGACGCTTCGGTTTCGTGAGAATTAATGATCACAAAGTTTATTGGTACGCTGTGGTTAACGAGAACCTTGTTAAAAATCCCAATAATCTTGCTGAGCTTTTTGCTGAATTTAATCCTGAAATTCCCCGAATGATTTCCGGAACACCCAGCGAGAAAATATTTGTCAGCGATATTATCGATTTGGAACCGGTTTATCAATGGCAAAAAGACCACGTTTGCCTGATTGGTGATGCAGCCCATGCAACGACTCCTAATATGGGGCAAGGTGCCTGCCAGGCCATTGAAGATGCTTATATCCTCGGAAAACTTTTTGGTGAAGGGAAAAACGTGGATGAAGTCTTCACTCAATACGAAAAACTGCGTATGAAAAAAGCACATTACATCGTCAATATAAGCTCAGCCATCGGTAAAATTTCTCATTATGAAAACAGTCTGGCAGTTTGGCTCCGCAATACTTTACTAAAGGCAACACCTAGCTCTATAAACGAAAAACAAATGGAAAAAGTTTTTGATATTTCATACCAGAGCAACTTATAAGAAAACCCGAAAGCTGCTTATTGAACAGCATTTAAAAATATAATAGTCCTGACAGAACAGCAAATCAATATCAGAATGATTGGGAATCTTAAAAAAATGTAGAATTGCCTTCTCAGTATAAATTTTATTATTCTTAAAGATAGAATACCTGCAACTGTTTATCCGTTAAGAAAATATTTTCCATTAAGGATTCATTTTCCATCAAAATATACTCTAATCACCGCCTTATACTCTACTCTATTTTTGTTTATGGGTCTCATTAATATTGTGTAAATTTGTTGAAAACCAAAATATATGTCAACAGCAGAACAAACAAAAAACTCACAGTATTTTATTGACCTTGAAGACAAACATGGAGCACATAATTATCACCCGCTTCCGGTCGTTCTAGACCGCGGAGAAGGTGTTTTTGTTTGGGATGTGGAGGGCAAAAGGTACTATGATTTTCTTTCAGCATATTCCGCTGTGAACCAGGGGCATTCTCATCCTAAAATTGTAGGGGCCTTAGTAGAGCAGGCACAAAAGCTGGCTTTAACTTCAAGGGCATTCTACAACTCCAAACTGGGAGAATACGAACAAAAGATTACCGATCTTTTTGGATTTGATAAGGTTTTACCTATGAACTCCGGGGCTGAAGCTGTGGAAACCGCTGTAAAATTAGCCAGAAAATGGAGCTATGAAGTAAAAGGAATTGCAGAAAACGCGGCAAAAATTATCGTGTGCGAAAACAATTTCCACGGAAGAACAACCACTATTGTTTCTTTCTCCAATGATCCGGATGCCAACCAGAATTACGGACCTTTTACACCGGGATTTATCAAAATCCCTTATAACGATATCGCAGCATTAGAAGAAGTTCTGAGCAGAGAGGCAGAAAATATTGCAGCATTCCTGGTAGAACCTATTCAGGGAGAAGCCGGAGTATATGTTCCGGATGAGAACTTCCTGAAAAACGCTTCTGAGCTGTGTAAAAAACACAATGTCCTTTTTATTGCTGATGAAGTTCAGACCGGTATTGCAAGAACAGGAAAACTTATTGCTTGCCACCATGAAGATGTACAGCCGGATATCCTAATCTTAGGAAAAGCCCTTTCCGGAGGAATGTATCCTGTATCAGCTGTTTTAGCGAATGACCGCATTATGAATGTCATTAAACCGGGACAACATGGTTCTACATTCGGAGGTAACCCTATTGCCTGTGCTGTAGCCGTTGCTGCACTGGACGTAGTAGCTGAAGAAAATCTATCTGAAAGAGCTGAAGAATTAGGGAAACTTTTCAGAGCTGAAATAGAGAAACTGATCGAAAAGACAGACCTGATCACCAAAGTAAGAGGAAAAGGCCTTCTAAATGCCATCCTTATCAATGATACTCCCGAAAGTTCCACTGCGTGGAATCTTTGTTTACAATTGAAAGAAAATGGATTGCTGGCAAAACCTACCCATGGTAATATCATCAGACTGGCACCACCATTGGTAATTACTGAAGAGCAATTACTGGATTGCGTGAAGATTATTGAAAAGACTATTCTTGAGTTTAAATAAAAATGGCTCTTTCCCTTGCAATCATTACTTATAATGAAGAAGAGAACATCGTAAGACTTTTAGATTCATTAACAGACATCGTTGATGAAATCATCATTGTCGACAGCTTTTCAACAGATAAGACAAAAGAGATTTGCACTCAAAAGTATCCTCAGGTAAAATTCTTCGAGAAAAAATTTAACGGGTATGGTGAACAAAAAAACCATGCCCTTCATTTATGCTCCCATGAATGGGTTCTGTTTCTGGATGCAGATGAAATTCCTGATATAACTCTGAAAAAATCCATACAAAAGATTGTTTCTTCAGAAAGTACAGCATGTAATGTGTATAAAGCAAAATTTAATAATCATCTGGGAATTCATCTGATCAGATTCGGAGGATGGGGAAATGTATACCGTGAAAGGCTGTTCAGAAAAAAGTATGCACGGTATTCCGATGATAAAGTTCATGAGTTTTTGATTACTGATCAGAAAGCCTGTCTTATGGAAGGAAAACTGGACCATTATACCTACAAAAGCATCCATCATCATGTCTCAAAAATCAATAAATATTCTGATATGATGGCTGAGAAAATGTTTGAAAGAGGGATGAAAGTCAAAAGATTTAAGATCATTGTAAGTCCGGTGTTCGAGTTTATCAAGGTCTTTATTTTCAGACTTGGGTTTCTGGATGGATTTCCCGGTTTTTATATCGCTAAAACAATGTCTTACTATACCTTTTTAAAATATATTAAGCTTCGTGAAAAAATAAGACTGTCGGAATTGAAAAAACACGGTAAATAGTATGATCCTATACCTTATTCCTGTTGTATTGACGATATTTATCGTTGTGTATTTCCGTCTGTATCTTTTTGTATTTCCGCATAACAGACTGGTCATTCTCATGTATCACCAGGTTGAGAAAGAAAGCCATGAAGACCTTACAGTCAGCTTAAACAATCTTGAGCAGCAGTTTTCTTACCTGAGCCGTAAAAAGTATACTCCGCAATTTTTTTCAGAACTTACTATTTCATCAAAAAAGAATATTATCATCACCTTTGATGACGGATACAGAAATAATTTTGAATACCTGCCTTCTTTACTGGAAAAGTATAATCTGAAGGCAACTATTTTCATTCCAACCGGATTTATAGAAAAAGGATATAAAAATTATCCTATGATGACCTTCGACGAAATCAGAAGCCTGGATAAAAAATACTTTGAGATTGCGCTTCATAGCCATGCCCATGAAAATCTGAGCAATGCTTCTGCTGATTTTACAGAAAAAGATCTAAAAAAAAACATGGAGGTACTGGAAGCCCAAAACATCAGCTATTCCAAGGTTCTGGCATATCCTTATGGTAAATATCCACAAAAAAAAGAAGATAAATCCGCTTTTTTTTCAATTTTAAAAAAATTAGGAATTGATTTTGCAGTAAGAATTGGAAATAAGGTGAATTATTACCCTACCCGGCATCCCTACGAGCTGTGTAGAATTGATATAAAAGGCAAAGATTCGATCATAAAATTCAAATTAAAACTTATCTTTGGCAGATTAAAACTATTTTAAAAAACAATATTAAGGGAAGTATTTCTGTACTTCTCTATCAAACAAAGCGTTGTGATGAATATAAGTGGTTTAATCATAACATATAATGAAGAAAAAAATATACAGGATGTCCTTGAGTCTTTTGATTTTTGTGATGAAATAATAGTCGTTGACTCTTTTAGTACGGATAAAACTGTAGAAATTGCAAAGAAATTCCCGCATGTAAAAGTGATTCAGAATAAATTTGAAGACTTTACAAAGCAAAGAAATCTGGCTCTGGATGCTGCAACCAACGACTGGGTTTTATTTCTGGACGGTGATGAAAGAATTACACCGGCCCTGAAGCAGGAAATCATCGATGAGCTGAAAAAAACCGGGCAAAAGGATGCCTACTATTTTTACAGGAAATTCTTTTTTGCCCAGAAACCCATTCATTTTTCAGGAACTCAGTCTGATAAAAACTTCAGACTTTTCAGAAAATCGAAGGCCAGATATATGGCAGGGAAAAAGGTACACGAAACTCTGGAGGTGAAAGGAACCATCGGAATTTTAAAAAATAAATTACTCCATTACTCCGTTTCAGATTATGAATCCTACAAAGAAAAAATGATTCATTACGGAGTTTTAAAGGGGAAAGAACTGGCTGCAAGAGGGAAAAAGTACAGTGTTTTAGTTCAATATCTTAAAACAGCTTTTAAATTCTTTAAAGCCTATATAATGAGACTTGGCATTTTAGACGGAAAAGAAGGGTACCAGTTATCATACCTGCAATCTTTAAGTGTTTATGAAACCTATGAATCATTAAAAAAAGAGCAAAATTAGTTGAATGAAGATTTGTATCATTAGTTATGATTTTTGGGATTATGATAAGTATATTGTTGAAACATTATGCAAACGCGGTATTGATGCTCATCATATAAAGATCAGTACCGTTACTCATTCCAACTTTAATGAAAGGGCTGTAAATGCTCTCAGCAAAACTTTTTTAAATAAAAATCTTAAGACCGAAAAAAGACAGAAATACGTTCTGGATTCCCTTGAAAAATTAGGACATCAGGATCAGATTCTGGTGATGAATCCTGACACATTTGATCTTTCCACCCTTAAAAAAATCCGTAAATATACAGACCGCCTGGTAACCTACCTTTATGATAATCTTGAAAGAGTTCCTGTAGAAGATAAGCTGTATCTTTTTGACAAAGTATTTTCCTTCGATCATATCGATGTAAAAAAACACGGATTCGAAAAATTAACGAATTATATTTACCTTCCGCATTGCTCGGAAGAAACTCAGCAACCTGAAATGGACCTTTTCTACATTACTTCTTATGATAACAGAAGGGTTTCACTCATCAAATTACTGGCTAAAAAGCTGATTGAACAGGGGCTAAAGTTCCAGATTATGATCATCGGAAAAAAATCATGGAAGCATCAGCTGACCAATATTTTCATGACGGTACCTAAAAATCTTTTTTTGATTTTCAGTATCAAAAAGATTCCACATAATGATCTTCCAAAATATTATAAAAACTCTAAAGTTTTGCTGGACCTCATGCGTGAAGGGCAATATGGGCTCAGCTTCAGGGTTTTTGAAGCCATGGCTCTGGATAAGAAAATCATCACTGATAATGAAGCTATTAAAACCTATGACTTTTACAATCCCAATAATATTTTGATTTTAAACAAAAATATTAGTAATCTTGACAAATCTTTTTTTGAAAAGCCTTACGAGAAAATTCCGGAAGAAATCTACTACAGATACACTTTGGATAGTTGGGTGAACAAAGTTTTTGAAATAAGTGATAATGGCAATAATTTATGAAAAAAAAACTTTTATTTATCGCTCCCGGTTATTATGGGTTTAATGATGTTGTCTTTGAAGGTTTGAAAAAATATAGTGGTTATGATGTCGTACATATAAATTCAACTCTAAACTACCAATACAAAAATATTTTAGAAAAAATATATAATTTTTTTCTAAAAACATTTCTTAAAAAGAATCTCAAAAATATAAAAAAAGGGGAGCATATTCAACGTATTATTAATCTTCATGATTATGATGTATTGTTGGTAAACAGACCTGATGTATTGAGTAATGAGGATCTAAATTCTGCTCTTAATAAATCTAAAAAGTCTATTGTTCTCTTTTGGGACAGTATTCAGAAAATACCTTCTCAGGAATCATATATTCAAAAATTTGATATATGCTGCAGTTTTGATACCGATGACTGTAAAAATTATAATTTAAATTATGTGACCAATTTTTACTTTATCAAAGAAAAAAAAACAACTACAAATTTTGATGTTAGCTATTTAGCAACCTATGATAAGAGAATAGCTGAAGCCCAAATTCTTTTCGAATATTTTAATGATAACAATATTTCAGCAAAAGGAAAATTGTTTACATATAAGTCTATTCCTATAAAAGAAAAGCTTCCTAAGAATATCCAGATCATTTATGAAATTATCCCTTTTTCAGATTCATATAAATACTATTTAGATAGTAAAATCATTCTTGATATAGCACATCCCCACCAGAAAGGATTATCATTTAGGCCATACGAAGCCATTGGTTTAAATAAAAAATTGATAACAACCAATCAGGAAATCATTACATATGATTTTTATAATCCAAAGAATATTCTTGTCATTAAAGATATTTCAAACTTTACAATCCCCGAGAGTTTTTTATCGGAAGATTACGAACAAGCTGAGGATTGGATAAAAGAAAAGTATTATATTAAGAACTGGATAAAAACAATACTTTCATTTCATGAAAACTAAAATTTATTTTGTATGCCCCACTAATAAATTTGCGAGCGGAGGTGTAAAACAAATCTACCGACAAGTCGAAACATTAAACAAAAATGGATTCGAAGCTTATTTGTTATTGAAAAAAAAAGGGAAAAAAGAAAGCTGGTTTAATAATAATGTTCCAATAAAGGTTAACCCATATTTATTCAAGGAGCTCAAATATCTTTATAAAGGAAAAAAGATCAATTTCTTTAAAAAATTAACCTTAAGCTTTTTAAAAACCCAAAGTGTTGATATTGAAAAAGATGCCATTCTTGTTTTTCCTGAAATTTATGGCCCGAATATTCATAAACTAGCACCTGAAAATTCCAAAGTGATATTTAATCAAAATTGTTATTATACATTTGGTTACTTTTCAATCTACGAAAACTATCGGGAGACTCCTTACACTCATTCTAAAACTCTGGCAACCATAGTAGCTTCAGAAGATGCTGAAAGATATTTAAAATATACTTTTCCCAACTCTACCGTTTTCAAAATGCGGCTAGGTATTGACAATCAAATATTTAATTACAGTGAAACAAAAAAGAAACAAATTTGTTTTATGCCGAGAAAGCTTGGTGATGATGTAACTCAGGTTATTTGTATACTCAAACAGAGAAATGCATTAAAAGGATGGAACCTCGTTGCTATAGATAATAAAACAGAGCAGGAAGTAGCAGAAATCATGAAAGAAAGTGCTATTTTCCTAAGTTTTAATCATAAAGAAGGGTTTGGGCTTCCTCCTGCTGAAGCTATGTCTTGTGGTTGCTATGTAATTGGATACTCCGGTCAGGGTGGAAAAGAATATCTAAAACCTGAGTTTTCTATGCCTGTAGAGGATGGCAATATTATCGAATTTGTGCAAAAAATAGAAGAAGCTATAAAAATATATGAGGAAAATTCTCAGGAAATATTAAGTAAAGGAAAACTTTCTTCTCATTTTATCTTAGAAAATTATAGCTTAAAAAATGAAATAAATGATACTGTGAATATTTGGAATAATATTAATAAATAATATTAATAACTGTATAAGATAATCACTATCCTATTTTAATTTAATTCTTTCTTATCACAGTCTTTATGTAAACAGAAATCCAAGTTTTTCATAAAAAAACCGCCTCATGCTAGGGCGGTTTCTTTGTTTTAAATATCAATATTTTTAGTATGCGTAGAATTCAATTCCTTCATATACATATCCGGAAGGTCTCACACTTGATCTTGAATAGTAGTGATCCTTACCATTCCAATATCTGTAGATAGGGACTGTATTAGGCTCCTGAGTAGCAAAAGCGTTAAATTCAATTCCTTCATCTACATATCCCTGGTAATACCCCGGAGTTCTTGTATAATAGTGATCTCTGCCGTTCCAGTATCTGTAAATAGGAATAGTGTTCGGAGCTTTATATAAGAATGCATTAAACTCTGTTCCTTCAAAAGAATACCCGCTGTAGCTTCCCGGAGTTTTTGTATAGTAATGGTCTACTCCGTTGTAATATCTGTAAATTGGAATTGTATTAAATTCCATATACACTTTATTGTCGATCAGATATTGGTCTACATAAGCTTTAAGCTGAGCTTTTTTAGCAGCATCCTTTACTAAGTCATAAATAATAACCAATCCGTTGTTCCCGAAATCTACAAGGACTGAATTGCTCGCATTAGAACTGTTCTGCCAGTTGGAAATATTGATCTTAGGATTGGTCTGGTCAAGATTCAGGTCTCCCACAAGGCCTTTTGAAGGGTCTCCTCCTCTAGTTTTATAAGCTAATTTTTTAGAATAGTTCATGGATGATTCTGAAGTATTCACGTCATTGGTAACATCTACATCAAAGATATCCTTCATTCCTACCTTTACACCAATTCTTGCGGCACGGTCACGGCTTTGGCTTCTTGTTTCCGCCTGGAATAAAACATCCAGTTTCGCTCCTGTATAGATATCAACTGCTACGTGTGTTCCATAATCCTGTACAATCTGCTGCGGGGTCTTTGTCTGCAAATCCTGGGCAAATTCCGGAGTCAGGTAATCTCCCAGCATATCAGTAGTAGCATTGAATCTTACTCTTTTTTGTTTAATGGTAAGGTTATAGCTTCCGTAGATATACTTTCCTTCAAACTTATTGTTGGTAGTTACTGCAGAATTGAATCCTACTGAAAGTGTTTTCTTGAACAATGGAATACCGGCAGTAGCGTTAACTTTGGTGGAAACCATTTTAGAATATGATTCTGCATTTTCACCATATTCTTCAGTGTATTCCTGTGAGAATGTATTTTCGCTGATCAATCTGCTTGCCTGCTCCATTTTAAAACGATCAATGTCGATCACTTTAAAACCAGCAGCAGTAGCATTGGCATATTCACCGGCAACATTATAACCATGTCCCAGTACATCGTAAATTCCGTCTCCTGCAAATTTAGCAGCTGACAAACGATTGGTTTTAGCAGAATTTTCCGGAGTTACTTCAGGATTCAGATCTTCTGAAGAACATGAACTCATAAAAAGCATCAGTAGACTACTGAAGCAAAATAAAATTTGTTTTTTCATAGGTTATTTAAAAGTTTTCGCAAATATAATATTCAACAACCAGTGAAAAAAAAGATTTAACAATGATAAATATCATTGTTAAGTAAATTTAATGTATAAAGTCAATAACTTTTAGCCAATTTTAATAACAAAAAATCAGAATAGGAAAACTCCTACTCTGATTTCAGTACTTTAATCTGTAAACTAATCAAACTTTTAAAGGCTAGCCACATTACAATGTATTCAATAATACAATCCTTAATTTACAGGTGCATAAAACTCTAAATTCTCTCGAATCCAATAGCTAGATGGACCTAAATTTGGGGACGTAGAAAGATAATGATGTCCTCCGTTTATTCCTCTATAATTATATACAGCAACTCTTCCTACTCCAGGTTCTTTATAAGCATAAAATGCAACCCCCATGTATATATTCCAGTACGAACTAGGTTGCATAGAACTATTTTGAGAAAAGTAATGCTCTGTACCTGAAGTGCTTTTATAAGAATAAATTGGAACTGTATTGGGGGCCTTATATTTAAAAGCTCTAAAGGTTGGCCCTTCATTTGTCCAATAACTAGAAGGTTGTAAATTAGTCTCAAAGGAAAAATAATGGTCGCTACTTGGTTCATTCTTATAAGCATATAACAGCGAGCTAGTAAAATCTAAAGAAACCTGATTATCAATCAAATACTGATCTACATAAGCCTTAAGCTGGGCTTTTTTGGCTGGATCTTTTACTAAATCGTAAATGCGCATCAACCCATTATTTCCAAAGTCTACTAATACAGCATTGTTTATTGTAGAACTGTTTTGCCAAGTTGAAATATTAATTTTAGGATTGGATTGATCAAGGTTCAATTCACCGACTAACCCTTTTGAAGGATCTCCGCCTCTTGTTCTATATGATAATTTTTTAGAAAAATTTTTGTTAGATTCTGACGTACTAACTTCATTGGTCACATTCACATCAAAGATATCCTTCATTCCTACCTTTACACCAATTCTTGCAGCACGGTCACGGCTTTCATTAGTTGTTTCCGATTGGAAAATAATATCCATTTTAGCCCCTGTATAAATGTCTACAGCAACATGGGTTCCATAATCCTGTACAATTTGTTGTGGTGTCTTAGCTTGTAAATCCTGTGCAAATTCAGGAGTTATATAATCAGCTAACATATCGCTTGTTGCATTGATCCTAAGTCTTCTGTGTTTAATTAAAAGATTGTAACTCCCATAAATATACTTAGCATCGAATTTATTATTAGTCGTCACAGCAGAGTTAAATCCAACTGAAAGGGTTTTCTTAAATAATGGGATACCAGCAGTTACATCTACTTTATTGGATATCATTTTGGAATATGATTCTGCATTTTCCCCATAATCTTCTACATATTCCTGTGAAAATGTATTCTCAGCTAACAACCTTCCTGCTTGTTCAGATTTAAATCGATCAATATCAACCACTTTAAAACCAGCAGCACTAGCATTCGCATATTCTCCAGTAGCATTATAACCATGTCCTAAAATATCATAAACACCATCTCCTGCGAATTTCGCAGCAGATAAGCGGTTAGCTTGTGCCGGGCTATCCTGAGTGGATTCATTATTCAGATCTTCCGAAGAACATGACCCCATGAAAAGCATCAATGAAGCACCGAGACTAAATAAAATTTGTTTTTTCATTGTATTATTTTAAAATTCCCACAAATATAAACTTCAAAATCTAGCGGAATATAAAAACACAACTGACATATATCATTTACCAGTGATTTTATATCACGCATAAAACCCCATGAATAATTAAAAAATCAACCTCTAACTAGTGATTTAAGTAAAAATATAAATTATGAAAATCAACTTTTTCATTCTTGTAAAAAACATGTACATTAAATTCGACATTTATTATTTATGACTTAATATCCATAGTACAACCCATCACAGATTACAATCTATGAATTAAAAATATGATCAGAAATATAAGAGTGAGAACTTTAAAACAGTATTTATCTGTAGAAATACATAAAAAAGTTAGATTCAAAAAAAGAATACCAGGTCATAAATCATCTCTTAAACGCATAATTTTAAGTAAATTTGCAAAAATTTAAATTGAAATGGAGAAAGTAAGAGTACGTTTTGCTCCAAGTCCTACAGGGCCGTTACATTTGGGAGGCGTAAGAACCGCATTATATGATTACCTTTTTGCTAAAAATCAGGGTGGTGAGTTTGTATTGAGAATCGAAGATACAGATACCGCCAGATATGTAGAAGGAGCTGAAGAATATATTGAAGAAGCATTGGAGTGGTGCGGAATCATCCCTGATGAAAGTCCTAAGAAAGGCGGAAAATTCGCTCCTTACAGACAATCTGAAAGAAGAGATATCTATGACAGATATACTGAACAGATCCTGAAAACAGATTATGCTTATATCGCTTTTGATACTGCAGAAGAACTGGATGCAATCCGTGCAGAATATGAAGCCAGAGGTGATGTTTTCTCCTATGATAATAAAACGAGAAACCGTTTGAGAAACAGTCTTGCTCTTTCAGAAGAAGAAGTTCAAAGATTGCTGCACGAAAAAACACCTTATGTGGTACGATTTAAGATGCCTGTTGACAGAGTATTGAATCTTGAGGATATTATACGTGGAAAATTCTCTGTCAATACAAATACCTTAGATGATAAAGTTCTGGTAAAGAATGATGGGATGCCAACGTATCATTTTGCCAATATTATCGATGACCATGAAATGGAAATCTCACATGTCATCCGTGGAGAAGAATGGCTTCCTTCTTTGGGACTTCATACCTTATTATATGAAGCCATGCAGTGGGAAGCTCCACAATTTGCGCACCTTTCTTTAATTTTAAAACCTGAAGGAAAAGGGAAATTAAGCAAAAGAGACGGAGATAAATTCGGATTCCCGGTATTTCCCCTTGATTTTAAAGATCCTGCTACTGGCATAATTTCTAAAGGGTACAGAGAAAACGGTTATCTTCCTGATGCTTTCATCAATATGGTAGCGCTATTGGGATGGTCTCCGGCAGATGATAAGGAAATTCTTCCTTTGGAGGAAATGATTAAGGAATTTGATCTTCATAAAGTACACAAAGCGGGAGCAAGATTCAGTAAAGAAAAAGCGGAGTGGTTCAATCATCAGTATATTCAGATGAAGTCTGACGAAGAACTTCTTCAGATCCTGAAAAATACAGACCTTGATCTTTCCGGTGTATCTGATGAAAAATTATTAAAAGTCATTCACCTGTTGAAAGAAAGAGCAACTTTCCCTAAAGATATCTATGAAAACGGAAAATTCTTCTTTGAAGCACCAACTTCCTATGATGAAAAAGCTTCCAAAAAAGCATGGAATGATGAAACATCAGCTATTTTAGGTGAATTGACTTCAAGGTTTGAATCTGCAGATTTTATTGCTGAGTCCCTGAAACAAACTGTGCATGACTTTGCTGAAAATAAAGGATTAGGCATGGGTAAAGTGATGATGCCTTTACGTCTTGCCTTAGTAGGAGAATTGAAAGGCCCGGACGTACCGGATATCCTGGAAACCCTTGGTAAAGAGGAAAGTATCTCCAGAATAAACATTGCTATAAATAATTTTAAATAGAATAACCATAATTTTTCATACATTTGAAAGATTTAATTTACTTCAAGAAATGGAATATTTAAGTTTCGAACTTCCTATCAAAGAATTGATGGACCAATACCAGACGTGTTCTTTAGTAGGAGAAGAAAGTGGTGTTGATGTAAAATTAGCATGCAGCCAGATTGAGGATAAGATTTTAGAAAAGAAAAAAGAAATCTATGGAAATCTTACACCTTGGCAAAGAGTACAACTGTCCCGTCACCCGGATCGTCCTTATACATTAGACTACATCCACGGAATGGCAGATAAAGGCAGTTTCTTAGAACTTCATGGAGACAGAAATTTCGCTGATGATCCGGCAATGATTGGAGGATTGATTACCCTGGATGGTCAAAGAGTAATGATCATAGGGACTCAAAAAGGAAGAACGACAAAAGAAAGACAGCACAGGAGATTTGGAATGCCAAATCCGGAAGGATACAGAAAAGCTTTAAGACTAATGAAGCTTGCTGAAAAATTCAATATCCCTGTGGTAACCTTAGTAGATACACCGGGAGCTTACCCCGGACTGGAAGCTGAAGAAAGAGGACAAGGAGAAGCTATTGCAAGAAATATTTTTGAAATGGTACAGCTGAAAACTCCAATCTTCACTTATATCATCGGGGAAGGAGCCAGCGGCGGAGCACTTGGGATAGGTGTCGGAAATAAAGTATACATGCTGGAAAACACATGGTATACGGTAATTGCACCGGAAAGCTGTTCTTCTATCTTATGGAGAAACTGGGATCACAAGGAAGATGCAGCCAATGCATTAAACCTTACTCCGGCAGATGCCTTAAGAGAAAAGTTCATTGACGGAATTATTGAAGAACCACTTGGTGGCGCTCATTATGATCAGGAAACAACTTATTTGAACCTGAAAAATTCAATTTTACAAAATATCAAAGCTTTCTCCAAATTCACAGGACAGGAGCTTGAAACCCAGAGACAGGACAAGTTCATTGCGATGGGACAGTTTAAGGGATAAAAATAAAAAAGGTTAAGAAAATTTCTTAACCTTTTTTTTGCTTTAGTCTTCTTCTATTCTATTAATTTAATTCTATTCAACATTCAGTGCAATTTCTATATCCTGGGTGATTTTCTTCAAGGATGAATACTTTGCATCACATACCATTGTTGTCAGCACATATTCCCCTTTATCCACAAGAATAAAATTTTCACCTTTGGCAGGAACGCTGAGATTGTAATATTTTTTTCCGCTAATTTTTACAATAAGATTGCAGGATGACCTGTTTTTAATATTGACATACGCTTCGCTTTTATTGATATCATTATTAAATAAATGGGTAAGCATGGCAGCTCTTCTTTTATTTTCTTCACTTGGACCAGCTTTTGATCCTATAGAAGCACCTGCGCTTTTTGCTGCTCCTGCAGAACCTGCCGACGCATAGGTTGCTCGCCTTTCTTCTTTTAAAGCTTCAATAGCGGCAGCCGTATTTTTAGAGACCGTCTTACCGTTTACGGTAGTTGTATTATTCGCAGCTATGGTTTTACCGCTGTTCAGATCATTGTTCTTTACAATATTTTCAATTTTTTCCTTACTGATAGGCTTAATGGTTGGTTTTGCTTCAGGGGAATTATCCGCCATAATAATATCAATCAGTTTTCTTTTGAAATAGTCTGTTTTGGCATGTCCGGGATTCTGTTTTAAAAAGCCGGCAATTACTCTTGCCTCTTTTGAAGTCTCAGCTTCCTGTTCTGTATAGATAATTACGGTTTCTTTCTCAACAACAGCTTTAGATTTTGTTTTTTTCTTTTTTTGGGAAAAACCTAGAGCAAAAATGCATATAAATAGAAGGAAGAAGATTTTTTTCATTAATCAAACCTTTAAAATAGTATTAAATATATTAATAACGTGAAAAGTCATTTTTTAGTTTATCATTAAAATCATTATCTTTGCACTGCTCTAAAATTAAGCTAAAAATTAATACTAATCTTTAAATAAAAAATAATAGATATTATGTCTTATACACCAGTTGCTGCAGACGTAGCTAAATTAAGAAACCAAACAGGTGCAGGTATGATGGACTGCAAGAAAGCTCTAGTTGAAGCTGAAGGAGACTTCGAAAAAGCGGTAGATATCCTTAGAAAAAAAGGACAGAAAGTTGCTGCTAACAGAGCTGACAGAGAGTCTACTGAAGGTGCAGTAATCGCAAGAGTAAACGAAGACAACACTTTAGGTGCTGTAATCTCTTTAAACTGTGAAACTGACTTCGTTGCTAAAAATGAAGCGTTCATTGAGCTAGCTTACGAATTAGCTGAAATGGCAATCTTCGCTGCTACTAAAGAAGAACTTTTAGCTACTGACTTCCACGGAATTACTGTTGCTGAGAAATTAGTTGAGCAAACAGGAGTTATCGGTGAGAAAATTGAAATCGGTTCTTTCGAAAGAATCCAGGGAGCTTTCTTAGGAGCTTATATCCACGCTGGAAACAAAATTGCTGCTATCACTTCTCTTTCTGCTAAAGTAGACGGAGCTGACGAAGTTGCTAAAGCTGTTTCTATGCAGGTTGCTGCAATGAACCCAATTGCTCTTGACGAAAACGCTGTTTCTCAGGAAACTATTGACAGAGAATTAGAGATCGAAAGACACAAACTTACAGAAGAAGGTAAGCCTGCAAATATTATCGATAACATCCTTAAAGGTAAAATGCAGAGATTCTACAAAGACAACACTTTGGTACACCAGGATTTCATTAAAGACGGAAGTATCTCAGTTGCTGATTATGTAAAATCTGTAAACGCAGACTTAAAAGTAACAGGATTTGTAAGAGTAAGTTTAGCTTAATCAACCTTTCCAAAAAGATATTGCATCCCGGTGAACTTCACCGGGATTTTTTTATTCTTAAAC
This sequence comes from Chryseobacterium amylolyticum, assembly GCF_051011775.1. Classification (NCBI taxonomy): domain Bacteria; kingdom Pseudomonadati; phylum Bacteroidota; class Flavobacteriia; order Flavobacteriales; family Weeksellaceae; genus Chryseobacterium; species Chryseobacterium amylolyticum. The sequence goes on along the minus strand of NZ_JBPCHX010000002.1, from coordinate 58,372 downwards.
ACATTCGTAATCAAAAACAATTCAGTATCTATATTATTATATAGCAGTAACCAGCCAAACTCTTAATTACAAGTTTCATACCCAATATCGCTTTTAGTTAAAAAATGATGCCGGTTTTTTAACATTTATTTAAATTTTATTAAAAGTAATTCATTTTTTATTTTATTTTTGTAGAAATCCTAATTCCATACTCATGAAAAGATTTCTACTCAGTCTGGTATTAATTTTTTTGACAATTAATACACTCTTTGCACAAAGGGATACCGAGCACTGGATTGCTCCCTATTATGACAGTTACGGAAGCTATACCAATATGATATATCTTTCCACTGACTCGCTGACACCTTTTGATGTAACGATCTATAACAACAATCTTCCTATTACTACAGTTACGATCAGCAAAGGTAACCCACAAACCTATAAGGTTGCCAACGGCCTTATTTCAACAGGCACAACAACTGATGCATTTACTGTTATCAATAAAGGACTTTATCTGAAAGGAGCAAAACCATTCTACTGCAGTTTAAGGCTTGCCCAGGATATCCACGGGGAAATTATTACCAGCAAAGGAAAGGCTGGAATCGGGAAAACTTTTTTTGTGGCTCAAAGTCCCAATACTGATACCAACCCTTATTATAACTTTACAGCCGGTATCCTTGCCACTGAAGATAATACCAACGTAACCGTAACATGGAACCCTACTGCCGGAGTAGTTTTTATCAACGGAGCTCCAACCAGTAATTCTCATACCTTTACATTACAGAAAGGACAATCTTTTATTTTCGCAGGCTCCGGATCACAATCTGCTAATAAAACAGGCTTCATGGGAGCCAAGGTGGTTGCAGATAAACCTGTAACTCTTACCAACGGGAGCTGCAACGGTAACTTCTCAACCCCAACATCCGGTACTGACCCTATTCTGGATCAATCAGTTCCGGTTGAAAGACTTGGAAATACATTTGCTATAGTAAAAACCAGATCTACAGCTCCTAACCTGAATATGGAAGGGGGACTTATTATTGCTACCGAAGATAACACTGAAGTTTATTTAAACGGCGGAACCACTCCTGTTGCAACCCTTGCTTCCGGACAATGGTACAGAATCAATGAAACAAGTTATGTAAGTCAAGGTACCGGACATTCCAATATGTTTATTTCAACTACCAAGAATGTATATCTTTACCAGTTTATAGGAATCGGATCAAACGCTGCAACCAACGGGTTCAACTACATCCCGCCATTAAACTGCTTCCTGCCAAGAATAATTGATGAAATTGGTAAGATTAATGAGATGCCTCTTGGTCCAGGCGGAGCAAGTACTACACAAGGAGACTTAGTTGTAAAATTAAATATTCTGACTGAGGCAGGAGCTACAGTAATGGTAAACGGTTTCCCTCCTCTGGCTGCAGACGGACCATTCCCGTTAACAGGAAACAGCAATTGGGTTACCTATGGAATAACAGGGGTAACAGGAAACCTTAAGATTACTTCTACAAAAGCCGTAACAGCGGGTATTAACGGAGGATATAGCACAGCAGGATACGGAGGGTATTTTGCCGGATTCTCATCCATTCCTGTTATTGCCAAGAAAGCAGGAGAATGTGTTCCGGGAATTATCCTGGAAGTAGATGACGGATATGAAACATACCAATGGTACCGCGACGGAGTAGCTATTTCCGGAGCAACTACTTATACTTACACCCCTACACAGTCAGGAAACTATACCGTAAAAGTAACAATGGGTACGTGTCCGCCTGTGACAACTCCGATCTATAAAGTACAAACCTGTTTGAAAGAAACAACTCAGGCATTAAATGCTTGTTCAACAAAAATTATAACCCCTACATTTACTTCTTCCACACAAACAGTGGTTCCAAGTACAGTAGTAATTTTAACTCCTCCTACGAAAGGAACAGCTGTAGTGAATCCAAACGGAACAATCACTTATACACCTAATCCCGGATATTTAGGGCCAGATAAAATAGTTTATAAATTCTGTGGAAACTCAGTTGAGTTTACAGATTGTGAACAGGTGACATTAAACCTTACTGTAGTACCATTCGTTGTTACGGATACCTCTATTAAAGCTTGCTGGTATGATGTAGCACCTTATGCTTATTTCGATCTTACGAAAGCTAAGGTAACAGACTATAACGCTGTTATAAAAAAATACTACCGTACCCTGAATGATCTTACTGCAGGTATCAATGAAATCACAACTCCGGAAAACTTCCCATCAACAGGAGGATTTGTATATGTAAAAGTAACAACTGCCGAAGGATGTACAGCAAATGCGAAAATTGAACTGATTGTACTTCCTATCAAAAAGTCACCGGTACTTGTAGATCAGTATATCTGTATGGATGCAAAAACTAATCTGGATGCAGGTCCTGGATACGATTCGTACCAATGGAGCACAGGTGCTACCACTTCAGGTATCAGAGATGTAGGCGTTGGAGAATATACAGTAATTCTTGGTAAGAGCGGGTGTTTCCTTACACAGACAGTAAAAGTTAAAAAAGTTGAAGATCCGGTAATCCAAACCGTTGAGATCAATAACAATACAGCAACTGTAATTGTAAACGGCGGTAAAGCTCCTTACAAATATGCAGTTGACGGAACTGCTAACTGGCAGGATTCAAATACCTTTACGGGCTTGACAAGAGGACAGCATACTTTTTATGTAAAAGATTTTTATAACTGTACCCCTATTGCTGTAGAACTTACCATTCCTAATCTGTTAAATGCCATTACCCCTAATGGAGATAATGTAAATGATTATATTGATTACAGTGAGCTTGCTTATAAAGAAAACCTAAGCTTTGTAGTGTATGACAGATATGGAAATATGGTATTCACCGGAAACAGATTCAATAATTACAGATGGGACGGAAAACACTTTGATAAGAAGCTGGGAACAGGAACATACTGGTATCACATTACATGGAATGAATCCAATAAGGAAAAGACTCCAATAAAATATACAGGTTGGATTCTTGTTAAGAACAGAGAGTAATAATTATTTTAAACCATATTGGTAAGCCACGATTTCATAATCGTGGCTTTTTTATTAATAGTATCTCTGCATCTTCAGTAATAATCTTGTACTGAATAGTATAAAAGTTTCTCCATCAGACTATAATAAATCATTTCTTCAGCATTCTCAATGAAGAGATAAAGAAATTAATGAAAAATATACAACTAAATGATTCTTTATAATTAATTTTTCAATCAAAACCACATATAATAAATCTATATACAACGAAATACTCAATTAATTGAACAATTACTATAAATCAAGGATTTATTATAATACATTTGCAATAAACCCACCACCAAAAAAAACACACATTGATTAGATTTATATTTCTAGCAATTACGACCTGGCTTACTTGCATTCTAACATTCCCTGCAAAACCATTCTTGTTTAGGCGGGATATTGTTCTTCTTTTTCAAAAAAATGATTTCATTTTTTATAAAAATCTATCTCTTCAAAAATTGATATTGGCATTGTATTACAGAACGAAACGGTATTTCAAACTATACCTTATTAAGTCTCTGCTATTGCAATTTTTATCTGCCTGCGAATCAAAATTATTTACAAAAAACACTGAAGATATGTTAAAAACATTAGTATTTAAGAAACTGCAGACAATAGCTGCACTCCGCCAAAAAACACTTATTTTCTTACTCATCATACTCACACTGAATACGGTCTATGCTCAAAGAGATACAGATCACTGGTTTGCCCCGATGATGAAAAGAAATATAAATGCAACAAAACAGCAGGGTTTATATTTTTCAACAGACTCTGCAGCTCCTTTTCCCATACAGATCTATAGCAACAATACTTTGATAGGAACAGTTACAGTAAGCAAGGGTAATCCACAGGTATTTAATGTTCCTTTTCAAAACATGATGACGACTTCTGTGGCAGATTTATTTAAACCTGTCCAAATGGGATTGTATACAAAGGGAACCCAACCCTATTTCGTAACCTTTAGATTTTCGTCAGCAAATCATGCAGAGATATTAACATCTAAGGGTAAGGCCGGAATAGGAAAAATCTTCTATGTTGCGACAGCTCCTATAACAGATGCGAACCCCGCCGCCGGTATAAATTTCACTACAGGAATACTAGCTACAGAAGACAATACCACGGTTACAGTCTCCGGATATTCGCCAGATGTAATATTTGCTAATAATATGACAGGTACCACGAATCCTACCATGACTTTTACTCTTAATAAGGGACAATCATACATCATTGAAGGTGATGGGACTTTAGCTCAGAACCGTAAAGGTTTTATCGGTGCAAAGATTACTGCAGACAAACCGGTTTCTGTTACCAATGGTAATTTCAACGGACAATTTACTCTTACTCCCAGTTCTTTTTTGGGTTTCGGAACGGATATTATTATGGATCAATCTGTTCCGGTGGATAGACTTGGCAATGAATTCGTGCTAGTAAAAGGAAATGCCAATATCAGTGAACGAATGGAGGATGCGCTGATCATCGCAACAGAAAATAACACGCAGGTATTTATCAATAATGCCGCCACACCTGCAGTAACCCTTGATGAGGGACAAAGTTACAGGGTTAATGAGGTATCAAACACAAACTACATCAACCAGGGTAACAACCATTATAATATGTACATCAGAACGACTAAAAATGTTTATGTATATCAGCTGCTAGCAGGTGTTGTCAATGATAGCGAGGCTGCTACAGGCGGATTCAATTATATTCCTCCCCTCAATTGTTTCTTACCCAGAAAAATTGATGAAATCGGAATGATTAATATTCTTCCTCCTTCTACCAATACTGTGAAACTAAATATTCTAACAGAAACCGGAGCTACCGTTATGGTTAACGGGAATCCCCCTGCTGCTGCACAAGGTCCCTATCCGGTAAGCGGAACCAGTAACTGGGTTTCTTATTCGATTCCTAATATTACGGGAAATATAACAGTGACTTCCAATAAAGCAGTAACCGCAGGAATTGCCGGCGGAAGCGGTGCTGTAGGATATGGCGGATATTTTGCCGGCTTTTCTTCCATTCCCGTTATTTCCAAACATTCTGGTGATTGTATTCCCGGAATCATACTGGAAGTAGATGACAGTTATGATACCTATCAATGGTATAAAGAAAACGTTCCTGTTCCCGGAGCTAATAACAATACCTACACCCCTACCCAATCAGGAAATTATACAGTAAAAATTACCATAGGATCATGCCCTCCTGTTGTAACTCCGGTATACAAAGCATACACCTGCCTTACTAACACAACAGTAAATGAAACTATGTGTGATGGAGTGAAGCAGATTATTCCTACGTTTACCAATTCTACACAAACCGTAGTTCCGGTAACAGTAAAAATCATTACCCCTCCTGCGAATGGCACAGCAACAATTGACCCAACTACCGGAGTTATAAGCTATTCCCCCAACCCTAATTATCAGGGACCAGAAACTATTGTTTATCAATTTTGCGGAAATAATCCTGATTTTACAGATTGTGAAAAAGTAACTTTGAATATAACAGTATCTGAAAAGCCCAAAGTAAATGATACATCCGTAAGAACCTGCTTCCTTGAATCCAATATCGCAACAGGATTATTTAATCTTAGCAATGTGAATGTAACAACAGCTACAAACATCACTAAAAAATATTACCCTTCCCTTACAGATGCCCATGCGGGAACCAATGAAATTCTGACGCCGGGCAATTACATTGCTCCCAATGGAGTCGTTTATGTAAAGGTTATTAGCGGAAATGGCTGTTATAGTGTTTCAGTAATAACTCTGATTGTAATGCCTCCTGTAAAGTCTGATATTCTCGCAGATAAAACCATCTGTATGGAAAGTAAAACCACTCTTGATGCAGGTCCTGGTTTTAAAAGCTACGAATGGAGCACCGGAGCTACAACTCAGACCATTAAAGATGCTGGAGTGGGAACTTATTGGGTTAAACTTAAAACCGGTGAGTGTATTGTCACACAAACAGTGAAAGTTTATTCTTCAGAAAATCCGGTTATTTCAAATATTGATATCTCAAATAATACCATAACACTAAATGTGACCGGAGGTACACCTCCTTATAAATATTCTATTGACAATATTAACTGGCAGGATTCTAATGTATTCACCAATGTTGCAAAAGGAAATGCAAGTGTATATGTAAAGGATGATAACAATTGTGAACCTGTAAAAATAGATATCACCATTCCTAATCTGATCAATGTCATTACTCCTAATGAAGACGGGATTAATGATGTTATAGATTACTCTTCACTGGCAGTAAAAAATAATCTGGTAATTAATATTTTTGACCGCTATGGAAATAAGATCTTCCAGGCAGATAAGACGAACGGATACAAATGGAACGGAACGTTTGATGGAGGAAAGAGAGCTGCTACCGCAACATATTGGCATCAGATTTCCTGGAATGAATCCAATAAGGTGAAAACTCCAATAAAATATACCGGTTGGATTCTTGTTAAGAACAGAGAGTAATAATTAGTTTAAAACTATATTTAATAAGCCACGGTTATACAATCGTGGCTTATTTTTGTTTCAGTTCTCTGATTAAATTTATTTGTTAGATCATACTCAACATAAAAATAATATAGATTTAATTTATTTTTAACCACAATTTCGAAATCATGTTTTTTTATTCTGTTTTCAAAAATTTAATACTTTTTATTACTAAATTTGTGAGAAAGACTACCGCTGAATGAAAAAAATTTTATCTTTTTTGTTTATGTTTTGCATTTTCACCTTTGCTTTTGCCCAGTTGGACCGAGAGCATTGGTTTGCTCCAATGATAGATAGAACAATCACCACTAATCCCTATCAGAAACTGTATTTATCTACCAACAGAACAACTCCTTTCCCTGTAAGTATTTATAATAATAATACACTGATCGGAACTGTAAACATAAGTAAGAATAATCCACAGAAATTTGATGTATTAAGAAGTTATATTATTACCAAACTGCAGACCGATTTATTTACTCCAACAACCAAAGGATTATATCTAAAGGCAGAATTTCCTTTTTATGCCAATCTAAGATTCTCAGTATTTAATCATGCAGAAATCATCACGTCCAAAGGAATTCCCTCTACAGGGCTAAAATTTTATGCAGCTTCGGCTCCTATTTCTGTAAGCAACAATATTCTTAACTTTATGACCAGCGTACTGGCCACTGAAGATAACACAACAGTCACCATTTCCGGATACAATCCTGCCGTTCAGTTTTCTAACGGAACAACCGGAGCTACCAACCCGACAATGACTTTTACTTTAAATAAAGGACAATCTTACATTATTGACGGAATCGGAAATATAGCTGGAAACTTTGATGGTTTTATTGGTTCAAAAATTACGTCAAACAAACCCATCAATGTCACTAATGGAAACTTTAACGGGCAATATGCCGGTAATTTTCCTTCCAGTTCAGATATTTTAATGGATCAGGCGGTGCCTGTTAACAGGCTTGGAAATGAATTTGCCCTTGTAAAAGGCAATGGCCCGATTGGTTCCCATATGGAAGGAGCCATTGTAATTGCTACTGAAGATAATACACAGATTTTTGTCAATAATGAAATTCCCCCTATAGCTACCATTAATGCGGGAAAATATTTTGTTATTCCTGATTCAAAATATATTCTCCAGGGAAACGGCCACTATAATTTATATCTCAAAACATCCAAGAATGCTTATGTCTACCAGCTTTTAGCCGGAGATTCAAATACAGGAAATCAAACCGCTACCGGAGGATTCAATTTTATTCCAGCCTTGAACTGTTACCTTCCCAAACAAATTAATGAGCTGGGACTTATTAATGAAAATTTTGTCCATTCCAATGGTAATCCCGGGGGAATTCTGAACATTCCGACAAAACTGAACCTTATTACAGAAAGAGGGGCTAATATTACAGTAAACGGAGTGAATCCTCCTGCATTTACCGGACCTTATAATATGACAGGTACCACCAACTGGGTTACCTATGGGCTCCCCAATGTAACGGGGAATATTACTGTAGTTTCAGACAAGGCAATTATGGCCGGAATTACAGCAGGAAGTGATGCTGTAGGGTATGGAGGTTTTTTTGCAGGTTTTCCTACGCAGCCCGTTATTTTACAATCTGGCGGTGGTTGTATTCCTGGAGTAGTTCTTACTGTGGATCCACTCATCTATGATACCTACCAATGGTACAGAAACGGTACTATTATTTCTGGAGCTACTGCTTCTTCTATTACTCCTACACTACCGGGTTATTATACCTGCTCTGTAACAATGGGCAGTTGTGCGCCTTTAGTCACTGAGCAGTTTAAAGTTCTGAACTGTACCAAATTATCCAATATATCATACAATGTTTGTAATGCTAAAACTATAATTCCTGCATTCAGTAGTTCATCACAAACTCCGGATCCCGGCACTGTAGCAATTACAACTGCACCTTCGCTGGGTACAACTGCCATAAACCCCACTACAGGCGCTATTACTTACACTGTTAATAATCCTGGTACACCAGGAACAGATACATTTACGTATACATTCTGCGGAAATGATCCTGACTTTCCGGATTGTGAAACGGTAACTGTTACCATCAATATTCAGACTCTGTCAGTAACAAATACAACATTACATGCCTGCGACATCAATGGACAGGGAACTTTTAACCTGACTACAGCAAATGTCAGCAGCGGCTCTCCTGCTACCATTACCTATTATCCTACACTTGTAGATGCTCAGAATGAAAATGCAGCAGCTTTAATAACCAATGCAACAGCTTATACCGCACCTAATGGTACAATCATCTATGCAGTTGTAAATAACAATATTGGCTGTAAAAGTATTGCGCAAATAACACTATCTCTTTTCAATAAAGCTATTGTTCTGGATAACTACAATGGAGTTTTCTGTGATGATAATCTGGATGGGACAGTCACTGTTATACTTTCCAGTATTACCCCTGTTGTACTTAACAATCCAAATTATTTTACCAATGTAAGATATTATGCAAACCTGGCTGATGCCAACGCCGGAAACAATAATACACTGCCTAACAACTGGAGTTATACAGCTACTACTACGATTTACATCAGAGTAGATTCTCCGGATGGATGTGCCTCTGTAATCAAGCCATTGCAATTCAGTATCGGGGCCAAACTAACACTGATTACCCAAAACGTTACAGAAAGCACCTGTGATGATGACCTGGATGGAACAAAAAGTGTCAATTTAGCTCAGTTTATTCCTCAGTTTACATTGGACCCGGGTGTTACTTTCACTTTCCATGCTACTTTAGCAGATGCCCAGAACAATGTAAATATGGTTTCATCACCTGTTAATATTACAAATTCGCAGACTTATTATATCCGTTTTGAAAAAAACGGGGTTTGTCCTGAAGTAGGTACTCTTAAAATAAACATTAAAGTGCCTAAAAAATCAGATATATTAAAAGATAAAACTATTTGCCCTAACACCACTACGAAACTTGATGCCGGACCTGGTTTTGAAAGATACCTGTGGAGTACGGCCGCTACTACGCCTTCCATTACCAATGTTCCTCCGGGAAGTTATTGGGTAGAACTTACCTTTAATGGCTGTGTATATAAACAGTATGTAAACGTTACAGAATTACCCCTCCCTATGATTACGTCTATTGAGATTGACGGAACAACAGTAAAAATCGGGGTAAGCGGTGGCACCCCACCTTATCAATATTCATTGGATGGTGTGGTATGGCAGAGTTCCAATGTGTTCTACAATGTCCCGAGAGGAGCTCACAATGTATTTGTAAAAGATTCCAGAATGTGCGCAGATGTTAAGAAATCATTTGCTGTCATTAATCTGATTAACACCATTACTCCGAACGGAGATGGCCATAATGAAGGAATAGATTACTCAGCCTTAATGAAGAATGAAAATCTGGTATTCCGTATTTTTGACAGATACGGTGCGGAGGTCTTCAGAGGAACTCCTGAAAACAGATATACCTGGGACGGAAGAGTCGGCGGCAGATATGTTCCTACAGCAACTTACTGGTACTTTATCACCTGGACAGAATATGGCTCTACCCTACTGGTAAAATACTCGAGCTGGCTGTTGGTAAAACACAGACAATAGTAAAAAGCGAGAAGAAAAGAGTGAAGTATCTCAGTTGCTTTTTTCTTCCGGCTTTTTCACTTAAATCTTCCATTTTTTAAATGAATGGCAAATTTCTAACACTCCTTAACAATTAAATCCCAAAGTTTAATATAACTTTAACCACTATTCTTCATCTAACAAGGCAGAATTGCTTTATTTCTACGTAATTTTGCGCATTATATGAAGAAACTGTTTACTCTGCTGCTATTGGTTTTTCTGGCAAAAATTAATGCACAAATATATTCCGGCGAGGTATTTCTGAGAGACAACTCTATTTTATATCTTAATCAGGTTTATGTCACAAACCTGAATACACAGAAAACCGTTCTTACGGACTACAATGGTAATTTTAATATTCCTGCCAACGCAGGGGATATAATCCGGTTCACCTCTATTGTTACCGAAAGAAAAGATATTAAGCTGACTCCTCAGTTAATGCAACAAAAAAACCTTGTTGAGCTTAAAATCGCGTATTATGAAATTCAGGAAATCGTTCTCAGCAGGTTCAAGCCTACAGGGAATCTTCGCTATGATGTAAACGCTTTAAGAAAAGAAGACAAAGCATATGCACTTAAAAAAGTAATCGGTCTTCCAGAGCCGAAAGGTGACGGAACACCTCCTGAACTTCCTGTTGCCGGGCTAAGAGACGGAGGTCTTACCTTCAGCCTTGAAAGTATCTATGACATTCTTTCCGGGGAGAGAAAGAAAAAACAGCGTTATCAGGCTTATGAAAGAATGAACAGTTCTGTAGCACAGATCAAAAACTATCTGGGAAAAGACTATTTTGCGAAATTTAAAATTCCTGAAAATCTGATTGATAATTTCCTCCAGTTTGTTTATACGTCTGAAAATATTCAGGCTTATGTATTGGCGGGCAATTTTGAAGCAATAAAAATTCCTATCGAAAAATATCTTCCGATCTATCAGAAAAGACTTAGAAGTTCTCATCTCCAAGAGGTTGTAAGCAACAACTAGAAATTCGGGTAAAATAAGACAGAAATATTTAATAATCCATGTTCATCACATGGATTATTTTTTTCAAACAACCGGAAAATGCCTTCCAAAGCCCTATCACAACACATATAATATGAATTATTCAACTTTTACGATGTATAATTCTTCATTATTCAAAAATATGCTTAATTTTATCTCACAAACAAGTGTTTAAAATAAAAACACCGGATATTTCGTTATCCAAATAAAAACTAATCAATCAAAGCACAAATTAAGGGAGAGCACCGAATATCTAATTTAATATTAATTAATGAAAAAAGTACTTTTACTTCTTAGCTGCATGTTTTTATTTACTGTATCTGCCCAAAAAAAGGGGAAAGACTACAGTGATATTCTGAAAAGTAAAAATATCTATGAGATCAATGCCTTTCTAAGAGACGCTCATCCTGATGATCCCCGCAGATCCGTCCTGAAACCAAGGGTAATGGAAATGATGAAAGATTACATCAAAAATGCACATCCTGCTGATCAGAAAGTAAAAGATATGCAGGAAATGCTTGCCATGCTGAGAAGAAGACCTTCTACAAAGATTACCTTTGATGAAATGAACGCTATCATCAAACAAAAACAGATTGCGAAATACAAGGCTGAACTGGCAGCAAAACAACCCACAACGGTCTACACTCCAAGTAATGCTCAGAATACATTTGTTGTAAATGCAGCAGCTAATACAGCAATTCCCAATTCCGAAGCCGAAGAATTCAACATGCTAATGGCAGTGTCTCCGGTAGAGCATAAGAACAGAACCGTAAAGATCCTGAATTCTTTATTCGACAATGATCCTAATGCCAAGGAATGTATTGTTATGATTCAGAATAAATCAGATTGTAATATTATTGTCAGAATTGAAGGCGTGGGAACCACCAGATACAGGCTGGCAGTTCCGGCCCAGGGTGAAGGCTCTATTGTTGTGGAAAAAGGCCAGTATCTTTTCACCAGCCTGGTGTGCGGGGCTCAATATGCCTCACAAAAAACCATTGAAAGACCAATTATGGTGGCATTAGGAAGCCATTAATCTTAATTCTAATTGAAGTATCTTCCTGTCTTTTTACCTTCAAAAGACAGAGATTCTCCATAAATTTTTAGTATTTTTGCACTCATTTTATAACTCAATGGGCAAGAATAAATTAGCAAGATTTGCAGAAAACAAAATATTACCAAATGTAATCCAACCTACAAGAGAAGATGCCTTAAAAGGGTTCGAACTCAGAGGAAAATGGAGAGAAGACTTTTTTAAGAACGATAATCCAATCGTTTTAGAACTAGGATGTGGAAAAGGCGAATATTCTGTAGGACTCGCAAAAGCATTTCCTGAGAAAAACTTTATCGGAATCGATATCAAAGGCGCAAGATTCTGGTTCGGTGCTAAAGAAGCTGTAGAAAACAATATGAATAACGTTGCTTTCCTGAGAACCCAGATTGAACTTGTCGACTATTTTTTTGCTGAAAATGAAGTGGACGAAATCTGGATTACATTCCCTGATCCGCAGATCAAATTCAAAAGAACAAAACACAGATTAACTCATCCTGACTTTTTGAACCGATATAAAAAATTTCTGAAACCTGGTGGTATCATCCATCTGAAAACAGATTCAGAGTTTTTACATGGCTATACATTAGGGTATTTACAGGGAGCCGGCTATGAAATCATCAGTGCTCACCATGATATCTATGGAGCTCCGGAATATGATCCCAACACGGAACACCTGAGAGATATCAAAACTTATTATGAAGAACTTTTCTCAGCTAAAGGAAAAACTATTACTTATATCAAATTCCGGATAAGCTGATGAAATAAAAATAACGATTGATGAAAAAAAAGCTTTTAACCGTTTTATTCTTAATCTTCACATTTCTGTTCCCCAACCTGATATCTGCGCAGAAAAAAGGAAATAAAGACATCCTGAAAAGCACTGATATCAAAGAAATTGAAGAGTATATAAAGAATACTCATCCTGACGACCCGAAGAAAAGCGTACTGAAACCCAAACTCATCGCCTTAAAAAATGCGGAATGGACAAAAGGAGCCCGTACAGCCAAACCTATGGAAGCAAGGCCTGTTATCTCCGATATTCCTAAAAGCATCATGAGAAATCCTAATTCAGATGATGCTGAAGAGTTTAAAAAGCTTATCGCAGAAACTTCTGCTGAACATAAGGAAAAAACAGTGAAGCTTCTGAACGCAATGTTCAATGAAGATATTACACGCAAAGAGGCAATACTCTTATTTAAAAATAATTCAGATTGTAATATTGTATTGAGGGTTGAGGGAAAAGATTATTATAACCTTGCTGTTCCTGCTCACGGGGAAAATTTTATTGTGATCAATAAAGGTTCATACACGCTCAGCAGTAATATTTGTGATATAAAATACTTCTCCCAGAAAGATATTAAAAAAAGTATATTTGTGACGGTTGGCAGTCCGAAAACGGCAGAAACAGAAAACAGTACAACCGAAAAGAATGAAGTTCAGAAAGAGAAGCCAACAAACAAAAGAAAAATCAAAAAATAAAATAGTATGAAAAAGCTATTAGTTTTTGCCGGATTTTCAATAATCTTTGCCGGCTGTAATGTAAATTACGGCGGTTATCCGGGAAGAACCTCCTATCCTTACCCTACCGGTAGCCCAACAGGCAACAGAGCCAATACAGAACGAGAATATAATGAACTTATAAAGACCTACAAACCGGAAACAGCTGAAGTTCTTAATGATCTTCTTAACAATGATGACCCAAAGAATCCCCGTACCTCTATTTCAGTTGAAAACAAATCACCTTGCAATATGGTACTTACAGTAAGCGGAAATAACTTTTTCAAGAAAATCCCTATTGGTGCCGGAAAAATAGGATATACTATGGTTGCAAAAAATCAGAATTACAGATTATCAGGAGTCTTGTGTAACTCGACATACCAGTCTACAAAATTTATAACCACTTCTTATTCTATAAAGCTTTCAAACTAAATACAACCTGCAGGATTCTGCAGGTTTTATTTTTAATGGAGAGAGAGATAAACCAATACATCTAAAGTACCCTAAGACCGCTTATAGCTCCAATATAATATAGACAATAAAAAAACGCTGGACCTAAATCCAGCGTTTTTCCTATATTAAAGAAAATCTTCAATTATTCTGCATCGAAATCAGCATCTGTATCAGCAGATACTTTTTCTCCTTCTTCTTTAGACTTTTCTTTATCAGCTTTTCTTTGAGACTGACCTTCTTTGATAGATTCAGAAACTACGCTAAGGATCATATCAATAGACTTGGAAGCATCATCGTTTCCTGGGATAACGAAGTCAACTTTTCTTGGGTCAGAGTTTGTATCAACAATACCGAAAACTGGAATACCTAGTTTCTTAGCTTCAGTTACCGCGATGTGCTCTCTTAAGATATCAACTACAAATACAGCAGATGGAAGTCTAACCATGTCAGCGATAGAACCTAAGTTCTTCTCTAGGTTAGCTCTTTGTCTGTCAACCTGTAATCTTTCTTTTTTAGATAAAGTTTCGAATGTACCGTCTTTTTTCATTTTGTCGATAGCATTCATCTTCTTTACAGCCTTTCTGATAGTAACGAAGTTCGTTAGCATACCACCTGGCCATCTTTCTGTAATATAAGGCATATTAAGTTCAGAAGCGTGTTTTGCAACTACTTCTTTCGCCTGCTTCTTAGTAGCTACGAAAAGAACTTTTTTACCTGCAGAAGTTAATTTTTCTAAAGCGTTGCAAGCTTCATCCAATTTAACCGCTGTTTTATGTAAGTCTACAATGTGAATACCGTTTTTCTCCATAAAAATGTATGGAGCCATATTTGGGTTCCACTTTCTGGTCATGTGACCGAAGTGTACGCCAGCCTCTAAAAGGTCTTTTACATTTGCTTTTGCCATGTTTTCTGTTTTTGTTAGTTTACTTTCCGTCTTTTAAACAATCAACAACTTCTTTAGATGGGAGAAGCGTTTGGATGCTAAACGTAACGGGCAATTTTGCTTTAAGCTTCAGGCAGTAAGCCATAGGCTTTGAAGCGAATTAAAAATTTTAATAAGTTGTTCAAAAAGCTTATTGCATATTGCTTTAAGCTTACCGCAATTCTTAACGTTTTGAGAATTGGAATCTCTTTCTTGCTTTTTTCTGACCTGGCTTCTTTCTTTCCACCATTCTTGCGTCTCTTGTAAGTAAACCAGCTGGCTTCAATGCTAATCTGAACTCAGCGTTGATTTCGCATAAAGCTCTTGAAATACCTAATCTGATAGCTTCTGCCTGACCTGTATTTCCACCACCGAATACGTTTACGGTAACGTCATACTGACCAACAGTCTCAGAAAGGATGAACGGTTGGTTTAATTTGTAAACCATTACATCTGTAGAGAAATATTCTTTAGCGTCTTTACCGTTTACTGTAATAACACCAGAACCTGGTTTTACATAAACTCTAGCTACAGAAGTTTTTCTTCTTCCGATTTTGTGAACTATAGACATAATTAATTATTTAAATTCGTTAACATTAATTGTTTTAGGCTGTTGAGCTTCATGTTTGTGCTCAGTTCCTTCATATAAGTAAAGGTTCTTAAGGATAGCAGCTCCCAGTCTGTTTTTAGGTAACATCCCTTTTACAGACTTCTCCAATACCTTTAAAGAATCTTTCTTCTGAAGTTCAGCCGCAGTCATAGACTTCTGTCCACCAGGATATCCTGTATGCCAGATATAAGTCTTATCAGCCCACTTGTTTCCGGAAAGTGTAATTTTCCCAGCATTCAAAACGATTACGTTATCACCACAATCTACGTGAGGTGTATAGTTCGTTTTGTGCTTACCTCTCAAAATCTTTGCAACCGTAGAAGCTAATCTACCTAACGGCTGTCCTTCAGCGTCTACCACAACCCATTCTTTATTAGCAGTAGCTTTGTTCGCTGAAACAGTTTTGTAACTTAATGTATTCACACGTTTTAGTTAAAGATTAAACATAATTTACCCCTAAAAGGGTGTGCAAAGGTACAAATTATTTTTGTAACCCAAAAACATATTTTATTTAATCTATATATTATTCGTTATATAGCCCAGTATCAATAGATTTTAACACTATTTATAGTTTTGGCATAAATCTTGCGAACTGTAGGCCGATGAAAAAACACTTTCGAAGATTCTGAAAACACCAATGAAACAGTAAAGAGTTTATTCCCTCAACTCTTTCTTTTATTAAATTTACTTTAACGTTCCTCTTAAAATACATCAATATCATTATATTTTCACCGAAATAATTATATTTGTGGCAATCATATTCCATAATTCATGAGCCACGGAAAACTAAGAGATGATAAAACCTGTCTTAACTGCGGACATCAGGTTGAAGAAAGGTTTTGCCCCCACTGTGGGCAGGAAAACGTTGAGAGCAGACAGCCTTTTCATTTTCTTTTTACTCATTTCATAGAGGATTTCACCCATTATGACGGACAGTTCTGGAAAACCATACAGTATCTTTTTACCCGTCCCGGCAGACTTACCAAAGAATATCTGGAAGGGAAAAGACAATTATATGTAGCACCTGTAAAGCTATATATTTTCATAAGTTTCATCACATTCTTTCTTCCCAATATCATACCTCATGCCAAAGAGGAGGCTGAAAGACCCGGCCATATTAAAACGGAAGCAAAAGCAAAAAGGCAGAAAGAGATCTCTAAAGACGTTGTAAAAGATTTGCAGAAAGAAGGACTGTTATCTCATGAAACGGCTGCTACAGCACAAAAAACACTGGATACTTTAAAGATAAAAGACGGGCAGGAAAAAGATGAGATTTTTGACAGCACATTCGATACCAATGAAGCATCCGTTATGAAGGCCTACACGATGAAGCAGTATGATTCCATCCGTGCTACAGATAATACGGGAATCTATACATTGATGCGCCCCATTGCGAATAAAGTGTTTGATCTAAAGGAAGAAGGATACAGTAAACATCAGATCTGGGAAAAATATAAGGAAAACTTTATTCATACTATTCCCAAAGCACTTTTTGTGTACCTGCCGATATTTGCATTCTTTTTGTGGCTGTTCCATAATAAGAAAAAATGGTGGTATTTTGATCACGGGATTTTCACCCTTCATTATTTTTCCTTTCTCTTACTGGGAGTGCTGATGTTTATCGTAGGAGAAAAAATCACCAGCTTCCTGCCGGACAATAATATACTTACCTTACTATATGTTCTGGCATGCCTGGCACTGGGTACCTATATGACAATCTATTTCTTTGTAGCGCACCACAGGGTATATGAAACCAAAAAAAGAATAAGTATACTGAAAGGCTCCTTATTATTTATTGTTAATTATATCGGATTGCTTCTGATGTTCCTGGTGCTGATGTATCTGAGCTTTATTATGCTGCACTAGTTTCTAAGGGATTTATTACCTCTGAAACTTGCAAATAAATAATAGGCAACGAAAACTGTTGAAAACTTCAGAATAGAAGGGATTGCCTGTTCAAGCGTAAAAATCAAAGTTCCTAAAAGAACCAGAAGTCCCATAGCCAAAAATGAAAGGCCTAATTTCTTTGGCAGTGTAAAATCAGGAGTATCCAGATAATAAGCAATTCCCCATGCTGAGCCAAAGGCAAAGGCATAATAAATGTCCAGTCCAATGTTTTCAGAACTTAAAAAGAAATAATTGATAAGGAAACTTACTACGGTTCCCAGAGCGAAATACATCAAAGCTTTTTGCATGTCTGTAGAAATATTCTGCAAAAGTAGAGAATTTAAACGGGCTATGGAATCGTTGTAAATATTTTAATGAATGAATTAAAAAGCAGGCTTTATAACCTGATAAAACAAAATCCGGTTAACTTCATTATAGTATATTAAATAAATAGTACCCAAAAGGTAATTGACAACGAATACTACAAACCATAAATTTGGAGTATAATCAAAACTAAAATTTCTTCCACCATTGGAAGATATGATTTGGAAGAGAAGCAAAACCAAAATTAACAGACATGAAAAAAATCCCTCAAAAAACAGTAAAAATTACGCACTTTAAAGAAAATAATGTTGAAGTGAATGTAATAATAAGTGCCAACACACAATTTGGCGACCCGCATTTTATCCTTAACGGAAAGAGAATAGATGATAACAATTCAAATGATGATAAATTTTCTTTTACCATTCCAAAAGCAGATTTAACATCAGACAATTTACTTTTCGCTACTTCTTTCAATATTAATATGCAGGTGAACCATCTGCAGATCTTAATCAATACATGCAGGATAAAGTTTGAATTCCCTCAGATTCCCTCCAAAAATTTTCATTTCAATCCTTTTGAAGGTAAAACAACCGATGATCTATCCGGTAAATTTATCTATGGTGTTTATAAATACATAAAAGTTGAGCTATGAAAAAGACATTATTACTAGCAGCGCTGGTGTCTAATATGGCATTATTGTTTGCTCAGAACAAAGAGATCAACGCAGAGTTAAACAAACTGGAACTCTCCAATGCACCAAGTGTAATGCTTCTCGGCTTGGCAAGTTCTGATCTGGAGACCCCGAAATCAAAAAAGGCTTTTATGACCAGTATTGTCAATTCATTCAGTGAAAATGATGGTCTTCCCAATGCCTATGCTGTAGAACTTACTCCTACCCATTTATTTACGCTGACGGAAATGGATGCTTTAAAGTATGCCGGCATTAAAAGCATTAAAAAACCAGATAACAGCTATGAGTATAAAAATAACATTTTCAGTGAGGCAAAAAACGTTTCTGTCTCATTTGCTTTTCTGAGAAATTATAAAATTGAAGATCTTGACACGGAAAACCCTTCGGTATCTTTTTCTTTACGAACCACAGTATTTAAAATAAGAAATAAAAAAAATATAGAAGCTATTACCACTTCAAATGATAACATTTCAAAGCAATTAAACGATATCCAGGCAGTGTTTGAAAAATCAAAGGAGTATAATGATATAGAAGCATCCAATGCCAGCCCGGATGAAAAAAATGAAATGAAAGCAAAAGCACTAGAAAAGTTTGTTCCGGATTATTACAAGACTGAAACCGAAAATTATAAAAAGTATCTTGACGAAAAACCTGCTTTTCAATTAGATATTGCTTCTGCCTACAGTACTTTCTTTTTAGATAATCAGTTCAAAAATAATCAGTTTGGAAAACTAGGATTCTGGATGACCATGAGTTCCGGGATCAATCTGCAAAGAACAAAAACTCCAAAGAAAAAAGAAGATCAAAATAATGGAAAATCAAAAGTAATCATCAAAGAAGCCTTCACCACAGACGCCTCAAAAATTGAGAAAAGATTAAACTTCTATGCCGTCGCAAGATACCTGCAGGATAAGACGGTTTATGATGCAGCCAGCGGATTCAGCAGAACTGACAATTATGATGTCGGCGGGAAAATAGAGCTTGTATACAACAGGTTCTCTATTGGATATGAGTTCATCTACAGAAGCAGTGATCTGGATGACACTTATCGTTCCAACGGAATCATCAACTATAAAGTATCTGACAGTGTGTACATCAATGCTGCATTTGGAAAAAATTATGGCGACAAGAATAATCTCATTACATTTTTAGGATTAAACTGGGGACTGGACAGTAAAAGAAAAACACTTTTTTCAGAAAAATAAAACCATAAAGATCCTCCAGAAGAAGATCAGGCATCGGATTAGGACATGAAGAAATAGCGGCAGATTTTTTATCTGCCGCTATTTATACTTTAAAATCCGGACGCAACCTCCATCAAAGTCCGTCAGACTAAAACAGCAATTAATATAAACATTTAGAAACCAAACAATTAACTATAAAATACAGATTTTCATTTTATTACTATATTTGAGAACTTAGAAACTGTCTAGAATTTTTATGGAAACCCAAAAATATACTCCAACCAACAAGGTAAGAATCGTAACTGCTGCTTCATTATTTGATGGGCATGATGCTGCGATCAATATTATGCGTCGTGTTATACAGGGAACAGGATGCGAAGTGATCCACTTAGGACACGATAAATCTGCAGAGGAAGTTGTAAATACAGCGATCCAGGAAGATGCCAATGCCATTGCATTAACTTCATATCAGGGAGGTCACAATGAATATTTCAAATACATTTACGACCTGTTGAGAGAGAAGAACTCACCTCAGATCAAGATTTTTGGTGGCGGCGGCGGTGTAATCCTTCCGGAAGAGATCAAAGACCTTATGTCTTACGGAATCGACAGAATTTATTCTCCGGACGACGGCCGTGAGCTTGGTCTTCAGGGAATGATTGATGATCTGGTACAAAGATCAGATTTTGCTACAGGAAAAGATGTTACGGCAAAAGATCTTGATGATATCAGCTTTGAAAACCCTTCCAGCATTGCGCAGATCATTTCTGCGGTTGAAAACTTTTCAGAAGAGAAACCTGAGCTGGTAAAAGCCATCGATGAGAAATCCAAAGATTTAACCATTCCGATCATTGGTATCACAGGTACAGGAGGAGCAGGTAAATCTTCTTTAACAGACGAATTGGTAAGACGCTTCTTACGTTCAAATACCGATAAAAAAATAGCCATTATCTCTATTGACCCTTCGAAAAAGAAAACGGGAGGTGCTCTTTTGGGAGACAGAATCCGTATGAATGCGATCAATGATCCAAGAGTTTATATGCGTTCCATGGCAACAAGAGAAAATAACGTTTCTGTTTCTCCGTTTATTCATTCTGCACTGAATGTATTGAAACTGGCTCATCCGGACGTTATTATCCTTGAAACTTCAGGGATCGGACAGTCCGGTTCAGAAGTTTCAGATTTTGCTGATGTTTCCATGTATGTAATGACTCCTGAATACGGAGCTTCCACACAGCTGGAAAAAATCGATATGTTAGATTATGCAGATCTTGTCGCATTAAATAAATCTGACAAGCGTGGTGCATTGGATGCTCTTCAGGCAGTAAGAAAACAATTCCAGAGAAACCACCTTTTATGGGAAAGCCAGCTGGAAGATATGCCGGTTTATGCAACAAAAGCATCCCAGTTTAATGATCATGGTACTACTGAATTATACAACAGATTAGTTTCAAAAGTAAACGAAAAGTTTTCTGATCTACACTTAAATACTTTTGTAGAGCAGGAAATCACAGATGAAGTAACCATTATCCCTCCGAAAAGAATCCGTTACCTTTCTGAAATTGTTGAAAACAACAAACAATATGATGCCAATGTTGAAAAGCAGGCTGAGCTTGCCAGAAAAATGTATCATATTGAAGGAGTAAAAAATATAATTTCCAATGAAGCTTTGGATGCCGAATACCAAAAAGCAGAAAAAGAGCTTCAGCAGGAGAACATCGATTTCCTTAAAACATGGGATGATACGAAAAAAGCCTTCCATGCCGAGTTCTATTCTTATTTTGTGAGAGGAAAAGAAATTAAAGTTGAAACCTCAACTGAATCTTTATCTCATTTAAGAATTCCAAAAATAGCATTACCAAAATACAATGACTGGGGCGATCTGATCAGATGGAAAGGACAGGAAAACCTTCCGGGAAGTTTCCCTTATACGGCAGGAATTTATCCGTTCAAGAGAACCGGTGAAGATCCGACAAGGATGTTTGCAGGAGAAGGAGGTCCTGAGAGAACCAACAGAAGATTCCACTATGTTTCCGCAGAAATGCCTGCAAAACGTTTGTCTACAGCATTTGATTCTGTAACATTGTATGGTCAGGATCCTGCTTTACCACCGGATATTTATGGTAAGATCGGAAATGCGGGAGTTTCTATCGCGACGCTGGATGATGCTAAAAAGCTGTATTCCGGTTTTGACCTTGTGAATGCACTGACCTCCGTTTCAATGACAATTAACGGTCCTGCACCGATGCTGCTGGCTTTCTTCATGAATGCAGCCATCGACCAGAATGTTGAAAAATATATCAAAGAAAACGGTTTAGAAGCTAAAGTAGAGGCTAAACTTAAAGAAAAATTTGATGATAAAGGTTTGGAAAGACCAAAATACAATGGTGAACTTCCTCCATCCAATAATGGTTTAGGACTGCAGCTTTTAGGATTAACAGGTGATGAAGTAATTCCTGCAGAAGTATATGCAGAAATTAAAGCCAAAACAATTGCCACCGTTCGCGGTACTGTTCAGGCAGATATCTTAAAAGAAGACCAGGCTCAGAATACGTGTATCTTCTCTACGGAATTTGCCCTGAGATTAATGGGTGATGTTCAGGAATATTTCATCAGAGAAAAAGTAAGAAACTTCTACTCTGTTTCCATTTCAGGATATCATATTGCTGAAGCAGGAGCCAATCCCGTTTCCCAGCTGGCATTTACCCTGGCTAACGGATTCACCTATGTGGAATATTACTTAAGCCGCGGAATGGACATCAATGATTTTGCACCCAACTTATCTTTCTTCTTCTCCAACGGTATCGACCCTGAGTATTCAGTAATCGGCCGTGTGGCAAGAAGAATCTGGGCAAAAGCAATGAAATTAAAATACGGAGCTGATGAAAGAAGCCAGATGTTGAAATACCACATCCAGACTTCCGGACGTTCTCTGCACGCTCAGGAAATTGATTTCAATGATATCAGAACAACCCTTCAGGCATTATATGCCATCTACGATAACTGTAATTCACTGCACACCAATGCTTATGACGAAGCCATTACCACTCCTACTGAGCAGTCTGTAAGAAGAGCGATGGCAATCCAGCTGATCATCAATAAAGAGTTAGGTTTAGCTAAAAATGAAAACCCGCTTCAGGGATCATTCATCATTGAAGAATTAACGGATCTTGTAGAGGAAGCAGTATATGCAGAATTTGACAGAATTACGGAAAGAGGAGGTGTTCTCGGAGCAATGGAAACAATGTATCAGCGTTCAAAAATCCAGGAAGAATCTATGCATTACGAATGGCTGAAGCATACCGGTGAATATCCGATCATCGGAGTAAATACCTTCTTAGGAAAAGATGGTTCACCAACGGTTTTACCGGGAGAAGTTATCCGTTCTACAGAAGAGGAAAAACAGGCACAGATTGAATCTCTTCATAACTTCCAGAAAGCCAACGAAAACAAGTCTGAGGAAGCCTTAAGAAAACTTCAGCACGCAGCCATCAACCAGCAGAACTTATTTGAAGTGATGATGGATGCTGTGAAATACTGTTCTTTAGGACAGATCACCAATGCTTTATTTGAAGTGGGCGGTAAGTACAGAAGAAATATGTAAACCTTAATGGACATACATTTTTTATAAATCAAACCTCAAAGTAATTCTTTGAGGTTTTTATTTTAATAATCAACAGAATTACCCATCATTCATTTCACCTGTTTCCAAATCAATTCTTCAAATCAAAAAAATAATCCATTGAATCTCCTTATTTTTGGGAGATCTTTATTTACAATGAAACCAAAAGCTTTATTCAACTGGAGCAGCGGAAAAGATTCTGCTCTTGCCCTTTACAAAATATTACAGGAGGATCAATATGAGATCCGCACTCTACTTACCAGTATTAATCAGGAGTTTCAAAGGATTTCCATGCATGGAGTACCTATTTCTCTTTTAGAAAAGCAAGCTGAAAGCCTGGGAATTTCATTAATTAAAATGGAACTTCCTAAAGAACCATCTATGGAAGAATATCAGCAAATCATGAGTACAACGATGGCTAAGATCCAGGCTCAAGGAGTTACCCATTCCATTTTCGGGGATATTTTCCTGGAGGACCTGAGAAAATTCAGAGAAGATCAATTAAATGCGGTCGGTATGAAAGCCATATTCCCACTTTGGAAAAAAGATACATCCGACCTCATCCATGAATTTTTAGACCTTGGTTTTAAAACGATTGTAACGTGTGTGAACGGATCTTACCTTGATCAAAGTTTTGCAGGCCGGATTATTGATGAGAAGTTTATTGATGATCTTCCTGAAAATGTAGATCCGTGCGGAGAAAACGGAGAATTTCACACCTTTACTTTTGACGGTCCTGTTTTCAGAAAGCCGATCCGGTTTGAAATCGGAGAAACGGTAAAGAAAACCTATCCTAAACCCAAAACAACTCCTGAAGAGGAAGACGGGGAATATACCTTCTGGTTCTGTGATCTTTTAGCAAAATAAGCCTGTGGATTATTATTCACAGGCTTTTCAAGATGTTATCTTAATGAAGCGAAAATTTCGTTCATAATTTCAAATACGGTATGAATATCCTTTTCACTGGTCATCCAGTTAACAAAAGCTGCTCTTATTCCCTTATGATTATTGTAAAAAGTTGGAGTCATGAAGACTTTTCCTGTATCATTGACCTTTTCCAGAAATAAATCAACCTCATTTTGCTTTGCTTCATCTTTTAATGTAAAGCAAACGGTATTCAATCTTACCGGAGCGAGCAGTTTAAAATCACTACTGTTTTCAATCAGGCTTCCAAATTTTTCAGCCCAGGATATATTATCATCTACAATCTCCTGATATCCTTTTTTACCATAAGCCATGAGAGAAAACCAGGCCGGCAATGCCTTCAGCCTTCTTGAATTTTCAGGAAGGAAATTTAAATAATTGAAATTATCCAAAGGGTCTCCGAGATAAGGAGCATTGGAGTTCTGAAAAGTTTCAATCTGCAGGATTTTATATTGTTCTTTAATCAGAAATACAGCACTTTCATAAGGTACATTCATCCATTTGTGACAGTCTACTGTAATACTGTCTGCAAATTCCCAGTTCTCTACAAGATGCCTGTGTGTTGCTGAGCAGGCTGCAAAGCCGCCAAAAGCTGCATCAATATGCCACCAGAAATTGTATTTTTCTTTTAGCCTGCTGATTGCCTTAAAGTCATCAAAATCTACTGTATTCACCGTTCCTCCGCTGGAAATTAAGATAAATGGCTCTCCGTTCAGTTTCAGGATATTTTCCTCAAGATCCTGTAGGCAGATGGCTTCACTGTTTCCTCCCTGAATTTTAATCTGAATCATGTTATTGCTCCCCAACCCCAATAACGAAAGTGACTTAATGGAAGAGGAGTGAGGAGTGGCACCCAGCACTTTTATTTTCTCAGAAACTCCTTCTCTGGCAATATCTTTTCCAAGTGCTTTCCCAAGCCATTGACGGGCAACAGCAAGACAGGTAAAATTGGACATGGTAGCACCCGTTACAAAGCCTCCCAAAAAGCTTTCCGGAAGCTGAAGAAGCTCCTGCAAAAGCCGTATTGCTTCCACTTCTATGACTCCTGAAATATCACCCTGACCTTTCATAGTTTGGGTATTCTGATCATAAATAGTCGTAAGCCAGTCTCCCGCAACTGATGCCGGAGTAGCGCCGCCGGTTACAAATCCCCAGTATCTTGGCCCGGAAGAAGCTACCATTACCGGTTCAAATTTTTGATTGAAAATCCTCAGAGCCCCTTCTGTTCCATATCCAGCATCAGGCAGTGCATATTTTTCTAATGTATGATTGGTTACAGATGTAGGTCTTTCTTCAATAGAGTTCAGGTATTCTATTCCCTGTTCTTTGACAATATTCAGCAGATGGTGTACGTTTACTGAATCATTTTTCAAATGTTCATTCATAATTTTGTGACAAATATTATTCAAAAATATTAAAAGGGAACCATAAAATGATAAAGAGCCGGTATAAAAACCCTTTCTAGCACGCAATTTGCATCCTATAATGCTCTTTTGGATATTTTAGTATCTTTAAGAATACAATCATCATTTAAAAATACAACACCTGTGATCAAAAATTTAATATTCCTGCCCCTTTTCTGTTTTTTATTTTCCTGTACCACTGAAACTCCAAAAGCCACTCCCGTTGATAAAAAAGCAATTATAGACTCTACCATCTCAGCTTTTCAGAAAACACTTTTGGAACAACAGATTGATTCTGCTTTCAAAAAGTATCACTTCAATGGAAGCATTGCCGTTTTCAAGGATTCTTTACCTCTTTACAGAAGAGAAAACGGTTATTCGGATTTTAAAAGAAAAACAAAAATTGACAGCAATACTATTTTTGCCATAGGCTCTGTAAGCAAGCAATTCACTGCCGTTTTAATTTTACTGCAGATGGAACAGGGAAAACTGAACGTAACCGATAAAGTTTCAAAATATCTGAAGGAATTTCAGACCAAAGAATATGAGAATGTAACGATTCATCAATTGTTAAACCACACCTCAGGGTTAAATATCATGGGCGGAAAGCTGATGTTTAAGAGCGGATCAGATTTCTTCTACTCAAACGACGGCTTCAATACTCTTGGAAAAATTGTGGAAAAGGTTTCCGGGAAATCATATGATGAGAATGTTCAGGAACTTTTCAAAAAGGCAGGAATGGCACATTCTTCCACTGGAGATATTTTTAAAGGAAATAATTTTGCAAGTGCCTATATGGGGACACCCGGCAAATTCCAGGAAGTTCCCAACATGCCGAAAAGATTGGGAGGAAAGGAAATCGGGACTCCGGCCGGCGGAATATTGTCTACCATTCAGGATCTTCATGCATGGAACAATGCTCTGTATGGCGGAAAAATATTAAAAACGGAAACACTGAAACTTTTTATGGCCAAAAGTGCGGAAAGACATCATGCCATCTTTGGAAAAATGGGTTATGCCTATGGAATTATGCTGAATATCGGCCAGCCCAATTCTTATTTCCACAGTGGTTATGTAAAAGGTTCACCTTCTCTGAATATCTATTATCCGGACACCAAAACCTCTGTTATAATTTTGTCTAATATTGCTGATGAAGAAAGAGGAAAAGGAGTAATTTTCAGACCTCACATTGAAGTAAAAAAGATCACTGATCATCTTGAAAATACGCTTACACAACTGAGATCGAAACAATAATATCTGTGGTCAATTTGCTTATACTGACTTTAGAAATTCCTGCATTTTTACCAGATTCTTTTTGTGCTCAATAAAGTTAAGTACAGAAAAGCTAAGAGCAATCTGCAATATTAATGGGAGGATTAATGTAATCATAGCCGTTAAAATATCATTATAATTTTGTTCACGGATAAACTGATAAGCATAATGCCCGCTCTTTATTGCCACCTGTGTCATAGAACTGGCGCATACAACCATTAATCCAAGATTCTGCTGATACATTGTATAAAGACATTTTCCTTTGTATTTAAAGTCAGCTTTAATATATTTCCATATTTTATAATTAAAAATCCAGATCAATACTGTTATCAATACAAATGATCCATTAAGAAGCCTGAAAAACAATGTATATTCCTCTTGGTCTCCTGCTATAAATAGTAACAATACATTAATTCCTGAAGCCAGTAATCCTACCATTAAAGATTTTTTGAAAAGTAAGTTGTATTTCTCGTGAATAATTCTTTTCGCAATCAAAGGAATTTTAGCCGGATAAAATAACAGATAATCCACCATCTTAAACTCGCCATTCCAGGATTCTTTCACTCTTAGAAAAGCTTCTTCAAAACTGACATTTTCATTGAACTGAATATCCGAAACCTGGCTAACCATATGATCTCTGATTTCTACCAGAATATCCAATGAAAGCTCCTGGGCTACCAGATAATCTGTAATCTTATTTTCCTGTGCTTCAGTAATCATATATTGAATATTGTCTGTAAATTGAATAAATAACTTTTCATCTCAGTTTCCTGTTCCGCCTGTTGTTTTTTCCCTTTTTCAGTCAGCAGGTAATATTTCCGGTCTCTTCCATTGATTTTCTGGATTTCGGAAGTGATCATTCCATCACTTTCCAGCTTATGCAATAACGGATAGAGTGCACCTTCAGTCATTTCAAGCTCACCCAGAGTAAGCTCTTTCGCTCTTTGGGTAATCTGATATCCGTACATTTTAACTTCTTTTGTAAGAAGCTTCAAAATAATATTCTGAAGAGTACCTTTGTAAAGACTATTCTTTTTCATGGAACGGTTTATATACATTACAAACTTATGCATAATTTTCTTATGTATATGATTTTACTATAGAAAATTTTAATTTTCCTTATGAAAAAAATGTACTTCATAGCAGTCTATCCTCCACAAGAGATTATTGAAGAAGTAAAAAACTTTAAAAGGGATCTGGCCCTTCATTATGACAATTCCAAAGCACTGCAGAATGAGGCCCATATTACTCTTCTCCCACCTTTTTCAAGAGAACTTGAACTGGAAGGTGATATTCACACAGCTTTCCAGAAAATCAATACAGAAATGGGTCCTTTTGAAATTGAACTGGATGGATTCGGGAGCTTTCCCAATCCTAAAAATCCCGTACTTTATATTCATCCAAAGGAAAATGTACATTTAACAGAACTTTACCATAAGATAAAAGAACATTTTAATTTTGGTCAATATTCTTTTAATCCACATATGACTGTCGGATACAGAAATTTAACCTGGGAGAATTATCTCAAAGCGTGGGAAAAATATAAAACGAAGGAATATAAAACGAAATTCTTAGTTGATAAAATATTACTTTTACGTCATGATGGAAGATGGGTTCCTATTGCAGAAAAGGGACTGGAAAAATAAAACCGGCTGCAAGAGCCGGTTTTTATAATTATTCTTTTATGACTTTCTGGGAAATGATAAGGTTTTTATTTTCTTTTACATTCAGCAGATAAGTCCCTGCAGGATAGTTTTTAATATCAACCCGTATTACAGAATCTTTCAGTTCAAATCCGGATGGAATCAGTTTTCCGGAAGCATCATACACTTCAACATTCACATTTTTTGCAAATTCCTGTTTTCCTTTAATGAAAAATTCTCCGTCTGTAGGATTCGGATAGATACTGAATCGTCTCTCTTCTGCTTTCACTTCTGAAAGTTTTAGAGTTGATTTGCTCAGTGTCCAGGAAACATTGGTAACGTGAAGTGTGCTGTGGTTATCTACTTTCAAAAGCGGATTGTTATCCACTACAGAGAATGTTAAGGTATTATTTCCGCTATTAAGCTGTCCCGGAGTAATCGTAACACTGTTCCCTGTCGTTCCCAGTGTTGTTCCGTTTAAGCTCCAGGTATTCACAAGAGTATTTGGAATAGGAAGAATTTCGTTGACCGTAAAAGTAACATTGGAAGCAGCATCAACAGTCGCATTATTTGCGGGTGTATAGGAGTCTACAGGAGAAACCAGAGTATGAATTCTTTCAATAATTGCCTCCTTACATACGGAACAGAACTGCTGGTTAAGGTATCTCATCTCACAGCTCTGATGTGGGCGGAACCATGTTGGGCTTTCTGCATGAGCGTATACTCCTACTCCATTCAATCCAACCCAATTTTTCCATTTAATCGTTGCAGGATTAGAATTCTGTGTTTTATTCGGAGACTCCAGTGAACCCGAGAACCAATATTCGTCGGCCAGTTTTCCAAAAGAATGCCCCAGCTCATGTACAACAATTTCATTGGAAGAACCGTTTAATGAAGCAAAAGCATAAGTACCTCCGCAACCTCCGTATTCTGTAGAATTACCCAACACATAGGTGATGTCGTAATCAGGGATATTAGCAGCCAGAACCTGTCCTACTTTGTTTGTTGTATTACTGTATATACATCTGTGAACTCCGACATCGAAGGTAGAACCCAGATAATTATCAGGATTGGTTACAGGAATTACAGGCTCTGTAACATCTGTTGCTGTTCCCGGATGTTTTACCCCGGATTCTGTAGAAATTACTTTTACTGCATAGGCATTAAAGTAATTCTTATATTCTGTATAGGGACTTTTTGTAAAAAGATAATTGACGGTATTTTGAGCTGATGTGGTAAAAGCAGACTGCTGTGCCGAGGTAAACCCGTCTCCTAACACTGCAATAACAATTCTTTTACTGTTATCTCCGTTCTGTAAAAGGGGAACGGTCTCAAATGTCTGGGCAAAACAGCTGCCACCTATCAAAAGGGATAATAAAATTTTTTTCATAATTATAGTTTTTGGGTGAATATTAGTTGTACACCATCATCAGTTGCCTTTTCAATTTTTACGGACTGAACATTTTCAGAATAAGAAAACCGGGTACTGAATTCTGTATTCTGAAGAGAAGCCTTATGTCTGGAAATCCCTTCTTTTTCATACACTTCCAATTCCGGGTTAAAAGGATCCTTTACAAGCTGTTTTCCCGATTCTTTACCATCAGGACCTGTAAGTGTGATGATGAGATCGCCTTGACGGACATTATCTCTTTCAAAAGAAGGCATATATTTTAATCTTCCTTCTGTAATTTTTGTGCTCTGGAGAGTAATTTTTGTATTGCCCGACTGATCTTTACCAGCCTTGAAAAACAAGTAAATAATCCGGTCGCTCTTTGCTGTCACTTTTTCTGAATGTTTCTTTTGGGCTAAATTATTTTCTTTCTGAAAGCTGCATAACAGAAATACAGGAACAATAAGTACATTAAATACATTTTTCATGATTATTTTTCTTTAAAGTTACTAAACTTTAAGAATAAAAATCGTTGAAGATACTTTTTTATACTACAACATAGAAAGTCTTATCTTTGAAGCAATGATTTCAGAGAAAATAATTTTAGGGATTGACCCGGGAACAACTGTAATGGGATTTGGTATCATCTCCGTAAAAAAAGGAAAAATGGAGCTGGTTTCTATCCATGAACTGATCTTAAAAAAATACCCCAATCACGAAACCAAGCTTAAATATATTTTTGAAAGGACACTGTCTCTTATTGATGAGTTTCATCCTGATGAAGTGGCCCTTGAGGCTCCTTTTTACGGAAAAAACGTACAGAGTATGCTGAAGCTGGGGCGCGCCCAGGGAGTTGCCATGGCAGCCAGTCTTTACAGGAATATCCCGATTACAGAATATTCTCCAAAGAAAATCAAAATGGCCATTACCGGAAACGGAAATGCCAGTAAGGAACAGGTAGCAGGAATGTTGCAGAATCTTCTTAAATTAAAAGAGTTTCCTACCAAATATTTAGATGCTTCTGATGGTCTTGCGGTTGCTGTATGCCATCATTTCAATTCCGGAACCATTACGGATACCAAATCATATTCCGGATGGGAAAGTTTTTTAAAACAGAATCCTGACAGATTGAAGTAATGCTTATTATTTCACAAATCTTTTAAAGAAAATTTAATCCTCTCAAAGACAGTATTTTATACAAACACACATAATTACTTGGTAAAACATAATACTATCTTTTACATTGGTATGATTTTTAGTACTACCTTTGTATAAATTTTCAGGTATGAAAACAAACCAACAAACTATAAATCAAGGGACTCATAAAATAAATTGGTTCCAAAAATTTCTGATGGTATGTTCAGGCGGGAACATCCATATCTTAAGAAAGACTCCAAGCGAATGGAATAAATTTTCCGGAATTGGGGGGATTGTGCTTTTTACTGCAGTGTTCGCCACATTATCTGCAGGTTATGCTATGTATACGGTATTTGACAATATTTGGGCAGCCGTAGGATTTGGAATTCTGTGGGGATTGATGATCTTTAATCTTGACCGTTATATTGTTTCTTCCATTAAAAAAACCGGAACGTGGTGGAATCAGATTCTGATGGCCATTCCGCGTCTTATACTTGCTACATTTCTGGGAATTATCATTTCAAAGCCGCTGGAACTTAAAATTTTTGAAAAAGAAGTAAACAAACAGCTGAACACCATTATACAAAGAAATAAAAAACAGCTTCAGGGAGAAATGAACGGGAGAATTCTTCAGCAAAGCGGCCCTTTTGAGACAGAAAAACAACAGATCTCAGGAAAAATAGCTCAGTATCAGAAGGCTTATGATTCTGCTTCTGTAGAACTTGAAAAGGAAATCCTGGGAAAGCAGTCCGGGTTAACCAGCGGAAAAGAAGGTTATGGCCCCAATGCCAAGCGTAAGCAGGAATTGAAAGAGCAACGCAGACAGGATCTTGAGAACTTCCAAAAACAGTCAGCTCCACGACTGGAATATTTAGACAAGGAAATTTCCAAAGTATACACCAATCTGGAAACAGAAAGAAAATCTACAGAAACTTTTGAAGATAAGTTCAACGGATTTGCAGCCAGACTTCAGGCATTAGATGAGCTTGGTAAAAATTCTGCTATTATAGGACTTGCTGCCGCCTTTATCATGGGGCTATTTATATGTCTTGAGATTTCTCCGGTTCTGGTAAAGTTAATTTCTCATATTGGACCTTATGACTATCTTTTAGAAAAAACAGAAAATGATTTCAGACTGTATTCCAAGGAAAAAATTGAAAAAGGAAATACACTGACAGATTTCAGAATTGAGGATTTTAAAGATAGCTTGAAAAATCAGTAGAGTACATTAGCACTATTTGTTAGAGAAAAAATCTATAATAATATCACTTTCAATAAATAAAATCTAACCTTTTACTTTATAGTGAAAGGTTTTTCTTTTATTTAAGTATTTTATGCGAAATATTTTCTAATTTTATATTACTTAAAATCCTTGTTATCATGAAAAACTTACTTTTTGCATGTACGCTGCTGATATGCAGTGCATTTGCTCCTGCCCTAAAAGCTCAGGCATCAGAACCATTTTTAGGGCAAATAGCCTTTGTACCTTATAATTTTGCTCCAAAATACTGGGCAGAATGTAATGGGCAGCTCCTGCCCATCGCTCAGAATCAAGCACTTTTTTCATTGTTAGGAACCACTTATGGAGGGAACGGAACTACCACATTTGCCCTACCTGATATGAGAGGAAGGGTACTTGTTCATAACGGACAGGCTCCGGGAGGGCCTACTACCTACACAATGGGACAGACCGGCGGAACTGAAAGTGTAACCTTACTGATAACACAAATGCCGGCTCACAATCATACTGTAAATGCTGTAACGGCGGAAGGAAATCAAAGTACCCCTACCAATAATTTACCTGCTGATACAAAAGGTCTTGATAAAGAATATTCTGATACGGCTGCTAACACTACGATGAAAAGTACGATGGTAGGAAATACAGGAGGAAACCAGCCCCATGAGAACAGACCTCCTTTTATTACCCTGAAATGTATCATTGCATTGGCCGGAGTCTATCCATCACAAAATTAATTCCTATGAAAATTCTTTACTTATTATGTCTGATAACCGGAAGCACAGCTTTTGCTCAGACTATAACTTTTAAAGGATGCATTAATTTATTTGATGATCAAACTTTTATTTTTAATAAAACCGGAGTTGACACAAATAACAAAAGCATCTATGTTACCACTCCTGTAGACGGAGAACCCTGCAGCGGCCTAGGCACCTGTGAATTTAAAATACAATGGAATAATACTCTTACAAGATGGGAGTTTCTTGCTGATGAGGGATATGGTACATTTACAAATCCTAAACTCATCTATTATAATTCAACAGGAAATAATACAGTCTCTTTTCCTCCTGGCAACAATATTGGTACCTGGATTGAGAATACAGCATTTACGACTGGGCTTTGTAATGGAAATCTTACCACAGCAAATTCTACAATGACGGGTGATGTGCAGACTACAACGCTAGGAACATCAGAATTTACGAAAAATAAAATTCAGGTATTCCCTAACCCTGTAACAGATTTTATCAGTATTTCCGGTATTGATAACGGTATGTCTGTCCAGATTTATAATATGGATGGGCGTCTTGTAAAATCAGATATGTTTGATTCCAGAATTGATGTTTCGCAGCTTGTGCCTGGCGGCTATATATTAAAAATAAATACCAGAAATTTTCAGACTTATCAATTTAAATTTGTGAAAAAATAAGCTGTTTTTACACATAATTAAAGCTTCCGGTATTTCCGGAGGCTTTTTATTTTCAGGATAAGGAATATTTTTTGCATGGATCATACTATGCCATCAAGTGTTGTCAACCATTTCATTTATTTCCCTGAGACTGAAATATTGAGAATTATATATCAGTCAGGAGCGGTTTATGACTATCTGAAGGTCTCCGCAGATATTGTTGAAAAGTTCGGAAAGGCAAGATCTAAAGGGCAGTTCCTGAACAAAGTTATCAAGCCCAGATTTAAATATGTTAAGATTGAATAAAAAATGTCCCCATAAGAATGGAGACATTTATATTTATTGTAAGTGATAATCAGCTTATTTAATAATCAATTTAGAAGATTTAGAATCTTTTCCATTAGAAACCTGAATCATATAAACTCCTTTTTCTAACTGCTGATCAACTTTGAAAACACCATTTCCTTCTTCAGTTACAGATGGAGCTGATATCAGTCTTCCTGACATATCAGAAATAGAAACTTTTAGGTTCTTACCATTTTTAGCTTTAATGAAGATTTTATCTCCGGTTGCAACCGGGTTAGGATAAATAGTTAAATCTCCGTTATCTGCTTTTACTTCGCTTGTTCCTAAGTTGGTCACAAATTTCACTGTATAGTCTTCAACCTGACCATACATTAATTGTCCACAAGGAGTCATATTAGGGTTCTCATCATCTACAAGAACTCTCATTCTTAGCGGAGTGTTAAGCACCACTGAAGCAGGAGCCGTAATGGTAGTACTGTAAGTACCGATAGCTGTAACCGGATCTGCCACAATATTATCTGCTGAAGCAACCAATTCAGAAGCTTCAAAAGTACCGTTATTATTATAATCGATCCACACTCTTACTTCATTATTTGAATCCGTTACATTTACCTGAAGAGTATGAGTTCCAGTTGCAGAAAGCTCAGTTGATGTAGCTTTTAAACAGCTTGATCCTGTATAGTCTTCATAAAAAACGGTAGAACCCTGCCAATATCCGGTTGTGGCATTATTAATATTTCCCAATTTTACAAGAGTTGGCCCTACAAAATAATTACTTGATGCATTTAATATACCACTTGGATTACAGGTTGCGGCAATAGGTGTACCAATGGAAGCTGCAGTTGAAGGAGCAGTTGCCCCTAATGAAGTACTCAGAGAGCCTCTCATTAAAAAGAAGTAAAGAGCAGCTCTGTCATGTTGTCCATTTGTAAATTTAAATGCCGTTGGATTGGTATAATTCATCATGTTATACTGTACTCCCTGATAATTTGATCCTGTACAATAATTCATGTCACTGTTGGTAGGGGCAGGAAAATCATTCAGTAAACTTCTTGATCTTTCTGTATCACAAACCTGGTCGTCAGCTGTAGCACAATTATTGGTAGCTGCCGGGCAGTAAGTTGTAGAAGTTGTTCCTTGTGGCGGTTGAGCATTAGCATTACCAAATGTATGAAGCAGTCCCATACTATGCCCAAATTCGTGAGCAAGCGTAATATCGTCCTGTAGTGTAACCACAAAAGATTTCATGAAGGACTCGTAGTTAGCATCAGCATTTTGAGGCAGTCCGGCCCAGCCCATAATTCCGTATTGTCCTCCACCATCTACTTTATTCATGATGTAGATGTTAAAGTAAGAAGCCTCAGGCCAGTGCGGAGCAATTGTTTTTACCTCATCTGTAGTAACACCATTTGTACCACTACGCTTTACTCCATACGTATCATATCCCGTAAGAGTCCCACCGTTATATCTGACAATCCCTGTAGTGGCATTACAGTTCGGGTCTCTTTTAGCCAATACCAACTTAATCGGCATTGTAGCAGCAGTACCAAAATCAGCAGGAATTCCCTGCGCCCATTGATAAGTACCTGCATACATTTGA
Source organism: Chryseobacterium amylolyticum (assembly GCF_051011775.1). Lineage (NCBI taxonomy): Bacteria > Pseudomonadati > Bacteroidota > Flavobacteriia > Flavobacteriales > Weeksellaceae > Chryseobacterium > Chryseobacterium amylolyticum. Next base: position 22,659 of record NZ_JBPCHX010000002.1, on the reverse strand, counting down.
TTACAACGATCAAGCCAAGCCTGAATTTGTGCATCCGTTTTATTGTAAGCTGTTCCGAGAGCAGAACCTGTAGGTACTATCACGTGTACTACTACAGGAATTTCATAAACTCCATTTACAATTTTATATGCGCTTCCATTTTTAGCAGCGGTATTCTGATTACTGCTAATAATTTTGTTACGGATATTGCGAATCATTTCATCAATTTCCTCATTTTGTTTTTGGTGTACTCTCTGTTCATTATCAAAATCACACCACTCTTTTTTTTGCTGTGCAGATAATGAAAGGGATAGTAACAATGCCCCACAAAGGATAGTTTTCTTCATTTCAATATTTTAAAAAAATTAAACAAGTTGCAAATTTATTAATACTAAATGTAAATCAGTAATATTACTCACTAAAAAAAAGGCTAATAATTTAAAATTTATTACAGTTAGTAGAAAAAAGTTAAATATTGTTACATTTTAAATAAAAAATAAAATTAACACAGTCACAAACAGCAGTTATTTTATTTAAATTATAATCAAAAAATAGTCAAAGAAATAAATAAATCAACAATACAATAAAACCGAAATGTGAAAACAAAACACTGAAAATCAAATCATTATAAAACAGTCACAAAATAAAAAAACCGCACAATAAGTGCGGTTTTTTTATTTAATTTTGAATTATCGTTTTATAAAGAATAATTCGGAGCTTCTTGTGTAATAATTACATCATGAGGGTGGGATTCTTTTAATCCGCTTCCTGTGATCATTACCAGTTTAGAATCTTCCTGAAGTGTTTCAATATCTTTTGCACCACAGTATCCCATACCTGCTCTAAGACCTCCTGTCAACTGGAAAATCACATCTTCCAGTTTTCCTTTATGCGGTACTCTACCTTCAATCCCTTCCGGAACGAATTTTTTAGCTTCACTTTGGAAATATCTCTCTTTACCTCCTCTTTTCATTGCTGAAAGGCTTCCCATTCCCTGATAAGATTTGAATTTTCTACCCTGGAAGATAATTTCCTCTCCCGGAGCTTCATCCGTACCCGCTAAAAGAGAACCAAGCATTACTGCTCCTGCACCACTCGCAATAGCCTTAACGATATCTCCTGAAAGCTTGATTCCACCATCAGCTATTACCGTTACATTTTTTGACTTAGCATATTCGTAAACGTTATAGATCGCAGACAGCTGAGGTACTCCCACTCCTGCAACTACTCTTGTTGTACAGATAGAACCCGGCCCTACTCCAACTTTAAGTACATTAGCACCAGCTTCAATAAGGTCTTTAGCAGCTTCTGCAGTTACGATATTTCCTCCTACAACATCAAGGTTCGGATACGCTCTTCTGATTTCTGAAATTTTGTCTAAAACCCCTTTAGAATGACCATGTGCAGAATCGATTGCTACGATATCAACACCAGCCTGTACCAAAGCCTCAATTCTCGCCAGTGTATCTTCACCTACTCCTACTCCTGCCCCTACAATAAGACGACCGTTCTGGTCCTTATTAGCATTAGGATACTCCAGTTGATTATCAATATCCTTGATGGTAATTAACCCTACAAGTTTATTATCTTTATCTACAATAGGAAGTTTTTCAACTCTGTTCTTAAGAAGGATTTCTTTCGCCTTTTCAAGATTGGTATCCTTGTCTGAAGTGATCAGGTTTTCTTTGGTCATGATCTCTTCCACTTTCATATCAAGATTTTCCTGATATTTTACATCTCTGTTGGTAATAATTCCGATCAGAACATTATCGGCATCTACTACCGGAAGCCCTGAAATCTTATATCTTGACATAAGATCTTTAGCTTCTCCCAAAGTATGGTCTTTAGATAATGTAACCGGATCCGAGATCATTCCGTTTTCGGAACGCTTCACACGGTTTACCTGAGCAGCCTGCTCAGCGATCGTCATGTTTTTGTGAATAAAGCCTAACCCTCCGACTCTTGCCAAGGCGATAGCCAGATCAGCTTCAGTAACAGTGTCCATCGCAGCGGAAACTATCGGAACATTCAGCGTAATTTTGTCGGTAAGTCTTGATTTTAATGAAACCTGATTAGGTAAAACTTCTGAATAAGAAGGGACTAGAAGAACGTCATCGAAAGTGATGGCTGTCTCTACAATTTTGTTATGAATAGACATCTTTACTTTCTTTGCAAAATTAGGTTATTTTGGTGAGATATGAAAATCCTTTTTAATAGTTTAAATAAAATTTAATAATCAATAACTTAAATCAAAAAAAACCGTTCTTTTTAGCAGAACGGTTACGGTACAAAATAATTGAATATGTAGAAACTACTTGTTACGTGTTATAATTTTTGATAAAAGGTTATTTAACCAAGTTTCCATTTTCATCCAGATTTTCAATATGCGTCTGATTATTTTTATCCACATACACTTTTAATCTTATTTTACCTTTTGTATCACGGATAAAAATGCCCACATCACCATTAGCCATTTTACCTGCAAAGAAACGTTCACTTCCCAGCTTGCCATTTTCCTGTAGTTGTGCAAATGCTTTTTTTGAAGCTTCCGGATTGTTCAGTTTTTTGATAGAATCTCCCGCTTTAATAAGATCTTCCAATGGAAAATTATCCGGTCTGTCCCAAAGCTTCAATCCATATGCTCTTTTTTTATCATTTCCTGCTGATTCAGAATACTGCAGCTGCATAATCTGATCTGTATTCCTCTGATCTACAGAATATACCATTCCGGATCCCTTGTCATTTCCATCATATACCAGACCTCCGCATTCATCCCCCATAGAATTGAAGAAGATAAGCCCTGCCTCTCTTTCACGCGGTTTCATTTCTTTATGGTTTACCAATCCGGGATGCTGGCGTTCTTTATTACTGATCACCATTTTTAAAGTACCATCTTTCTCAATGATATTGATCCGTTCTACATCTATTTCTTTAAAGCGTTCGCTTGATGCCTGGTTTTTAAATGCCAGAAAGAAAAACATGAGACATAATATGGTAAGCACAGCTGCATAGATTTTAAGGATCCGGACTTCTCTTATTAATTTTTCCATGCGATGAAGATTTGGAATTATCAGGATTATTTAACGGAAACAGAATTAATCATTCTTGAGATATCATCTGGTGTGAAATTTCCTTTCACATCTACAAATACCATTTCATTAGTATCAGAGCCTACGGTGAGCAGCATATTTTTAATCACATCTCCATCCTGCTTTACCCTTACATTGATATTATCTTCGTCATGATGTATAGTGGCCCATTCTTCATAATGGTGATCATTCAGATACCGGGCATAGTCATTAAGCATTTCTCTGCTTCCGTTGGTCACAGTAAGCACCTTTATTTTTGAGGCCTTTTTTATCAGACTGATTGTCTCTTCACTTTCCCCTTCTTCCCTTAAAGCCTTTTTAATATAAGATTTAGCAAGAAACATGGGAACATTAACACTCGCAAACTGTGCTCCTTTAAAATCATATTCTGAATTCTGAAAAAAATCAATATTCGGTTTTTCTGAAACGATACACGATTGAAGCATACCTACAACCAGAATAGCGAAGAAAATGTTTTTAAGAGTTTTCATAGGGTAGTTTTTATTTGATTTGTCTGAAGCTTCCTCCGGAAACTTTGTCTACTTTCGCATCTACTTCCGGATTTCCTTTCAGCTTCACAGAGGCTCCTGATGAAACACTCACCTTTAATTTATCGGTCACTAACAGAGAGAGACTTGCGCCTGAAGTAGATTCTGCCACCGCTGTAGCAATTTTAAGATCATCTGCTTTACAGGAAGCACCGCTGCTGGCATCAACTACTGCAGAAGCCGCTTCTCCGGATAAGTTTATACTGGCTCCGCTTGAAGCATCCAATACAAGTTTTGAGGTTTTTATATCAACATCCAATACAGAACCGGAGCTTACTTCCACTGCTGCTGCTTCTTTTACATTGAATTTTCCTTTAATAATAGAACCGGATTCCGCTTCAATTGCCAGGCTGTTTTCTGTAACAGGATTCACTGCTGTAAAGACGCTTCCTGATGATGTTCTTATACTATTAATATTAGGAGCAGAAACATTAATATTCAGGTTTTTAAATCTTAGATTTCTTACACCTTTATTGTCAACATATATCTTTAAAACCCCATCTTCCACCTTAGTAATGACATACTGAAGCTTGTCCGCATCAGCAATTACTTTTACACTTCTTGGATTTTCCTGTTTAAAGGTAACATTTACCCCTACACTGGCATCTATTCTTGAGAATTCACCTACATTTCTGCTGTCGCCGTTCAGGTAGGAGGATGTATTATCTGAAGTAAGACTGCTTCTTACCGAAGATGTAACAGAGGATGTTGCTGTTTCTCCGGAATTGATGATCTTGTTTACATCAGACAATTTCATTTTTCCGTTAAGAATAAAAATAATATTCTCTTCTTTGGAATCAACGTTGAACACCAGATTTTCCAGATAGTTATCTTTTTCATCTTCTGCAAGAAACTTCATCGAAGTCCCGTCACTGTTCATTGACATCAGCTCATTGAAATTGAGAGATTTCAAAGCTTTATTCACCCTGTCTGTCTTCTCTTCGTTCATTTTTACATTGGCAAGATTCTCATCTTTCAGGCGGTCCGGAAAGGTAATTTTGGGGATGATCAGAATTTTAAGACCATCAACATCGTTCAAAATAGGCTTTATTTTTCCTACGTAAGCATCATCAACATCGATGGTGTTTAATAGTTTGAACATCGGTTTTTTGATATTGATGGATGTTACTCCCCCATTTTTTTCAAAATCCTGAAAAAGCTTGTTCAGTTTATCAGTCTGTGCAAAAGAAGTTGCAAAGCTGCTTAGCATTATGGCTATTATAAAAAATATTCTTTTCATGAGATTGATCTGATTTTTAGTATTCGCTGTCAAGATTTTCGTTTTTCTGAGAAGATGCTACTGTTTTTTTAAATTCATTTCCTAATTTCATAAAGGAATATTTGGCAACATCTATGGCTTCTTTTTCACTGCTGATTCTTTTTCCGTTTACAATCACATAAGAGTCATTGTACGCAGCTGCGGAATCACTTAAATTTTTGTTATTTGAGGCATTGCTGACATATCTTGGTCTGGTTTCCTTTTTAAGTCTTCCTCTTTTTGGAAGGATTTCATCCATTACATCTTTTTCCGCTACCTGATTATCCTGAAATACGGAATCTTTTTTTGTTCCGGAAATAGAATCGGTATGGTTAACGGCAACCTGTTCCTGGTGATCACTGTTTTCTTCAATAAACCCCGATTTCTGCTTCAGGATTTCATCTTTTACCAGCTTTTCTTTATCCTGAACATCCGTATTATAATTATTCAGGAAAAACCCGATACTGAAAACCAGTATTACTCCGGCTGCCATCCAGAACCATTTGGGAAAGGAGGGTTTCTTTTTTCCGTCCAGCGGAATAACAGGTGTAGTATCCTGTTCAGGTTCCGCACCTTCTGCAGTCTGAAGAAAATCCTCAAAGCTCCAGTCCATTTTTTCTTCCTTCATCTCCCGGAAGATTTCGTCGTATTTATTTTGTAATTGATCTTTTTTCATAGCTCATCAGTTGTGAGATTTGTTCTTTTACTTTTTGTCTCGCACGCATCAGGTTTACCCTTACTGCATTTTCCTCCATTTCCAGCATTTCAGAAATTTCGGAAACATCATATTCTTCTACATCTTTCAAGTGGATGACCATCTTCTGTTTTTCGGGGAGCTGATTGATAAATCCTACAATATGTTCCTTAAGGTTATCAACTTCCATACTGTAAAGCTCCGAGCGGTGAAGCTGCATATCCGCAAAGCCTATCTTTACATCGTGATGTTTCAATCTGTTCAGGCATTCGTTCCGGACACACTTCAGCGCATAGGATTTAAAATTCCCCAACTGCTCAAGCTCATCCCTCTTCTGCCAAAACTTCATCATGAGATCCTGTACGACATCTTCTGCTTCATCACTGCTCATGACAAACCGTTTCGCAAAACGATACATCTCGTCTTTGAGAATAAACACCGTATTCTTGAAAGTTTCTTGGGTCATGAGTTTTGTTTCTTATAGGTAAGACAATTGCCGTTACAGATCTATTACATCAAAAATAAAAAAACTTCAAAAAAATTTGAAGTTTTTATTATAACCGAATTAATACGTATCAAAAATATGTTTCAAAATTGCTTTGTCCTCTTCTGATAAAGCTACTTTTCTTCTTGCCATGGCCCTTTCTGCCACTTCATATACTTTGTCAAGTTTGAACCTTTCGTCATCTTTCAGTCCGCCCCATGAAAAGTTTTCTACAAGATTTGGTGGAAAGCCCGGCTTAAAGATATTGGAGGCTACTCCAATTACTGTTCCTGTATTCAGCTGGGTATTGATCGCGGTTTTGGAATGATCTCCCATGATCAGACCTGCAAACTGTAATCCCGTATCTTCAAAAGCTTTGGTTCTGTAGCTCCAGAATTTTACGTTTCCATAGTTGTTCTTCATATTGGAAGAATTGGTATCAGCTCCGAAATTACACCATTCTCCTATTACAGAGTTTCCTACAAAACCTTCGTGTCCTTTACTGGAATATCCGAATATAATGATATTGTTTACTTCACCTCCTACTTTACAATGTGGTCCTACTGTAGTTGCCCCGTAGATTTTTGCCCCGAGATTAAATTTGGAATCATCACAAAGCGCTATAGGTCCGCGAAGATGGCAGCCTTCCATGATCTCAGTATTTTTACCGATATAAATCTTACCTGTTTTTGTATTGATGGTAGAAAATTCCACATACGCTCCTTCTTCAATAAACAGATCTTTTTTATCCCCTAGGAATCCATTGGTTGAAGACAGCTCCTGTGAGGTTCTTCCTTTAGTCAGCAGATCAAAGTCAAAATCAATGGCGTGGTGGTTATAGGTAAACAGATCTTTCGGTCTTTTAAAGAAAATAAGATCTTCTTTAATATCTGTCATTTTCTCAATCTGATTCAGAGAAAACCCTTTCATATTGATTTTTGCAGCGATCAATTCGTCCTCATAGACCAATGCTTCTCCCTGCTTAAGATCTTTAATCTGTTGAATTACAGTTTCTGTGGGAAGGAAATTAGGAACTAAAAAAAGACTTTCTTTTTCCTCCGGACTTTTAAATTTATCCTGAAGATATGTTTCTGTGAAGTAGGTAATTTCTGTGTTTTCCAGAATTTTCTGCCATCTTTCAGCGAATGTAAGAATTCCGCATCGCATAGCGGCAACCGGACGGGTAAAAGTAAGCGGAAGGAAATCTTCCCAATATTGTGCGTCTGAAAATACTAACTGCATCATTCAGTTTTTTAAGTTTAAGGTTTAAAATTCAAGGTTAACAAATTTACAATAAAAAAAAGTCTTCCAGAACTGGAAGACTTTAATATTTTAATTGTACAAAAATTACTTAGCGAATTTTTTGTATTTGTTCATGAACTTATCAACTCTACCTGCAGTGTCAACTAGTTTTACTTTACCAGTGTAGAAAGGGTGAGAAGTTGAAGAGATTTCCATTTTGATTAGAGGGTACTCTTGTCCTTCATACTCGATAGTGTCTTTTGTTTCTGCAGTAGACTTGCAAAGAAACACCTCGTCGTTACTCATATCTTTGAAAACAACAAGTCTATAATTTTCTGGGTGGATTCCGTTTTTCATAATACTATTTTTAAAAAAATTAAACTTTGCTTTCGAAATAGTAATGGATATTTCTCTGCTAAATTTTAGGTTGCAAAAATACAACATTTTTTCTAAATTCCAAATACTCGATTCAATATTTTTTACAGATAAGAAATTTAAAGTATTTTCGTTAAATTTGGAACTTACTTAAACCTTAATTTCAATGAAATTCAAATTATTACTGGCTTTTTCCTTCTGGATGTTACTTGCAGCGGTATCATGTAATAAAGATGATATTACGTTCGACAGCCCTACACAGGAACTGCGTTTTTCCAGCGACACGGTATTCTGTGATACGGTATACCATCAGGTACGTTCAGAAACCTATGTTGTAAAAGTATATAATAATGAAGATAAGGATATCATGATCCCAAGGGTAAATCTTGAAAAGGGAGCTGCCTCATTATACAGAATCAACGTAGATGGAAAACCGGGATATGATTTCAATAATGTTCCTTTAAGAAAAAAGGACAGTCTTTATATATTTGTTGAGATTGCACCGGAAGCTACGGGACCGGAAGCTATTGCTGAAGACAAAATTCTTTTCACCGGCCCAACCGGGCAGCAGCATGTGACTTTATTTTCTGTGGTTCAGGATGCCGAGTTTTTTATCCAGACACCCGGAAATCCAAATGTAATTGCCACTTCTACGACATGGAACAATAATAAAGCAAAGATCATCTACGGAAATTTAACCGTTAATCCTAATGTCACCCTTGATATCAATGCAGGAACTAAAGTGTATTTCCATAAAAACAGCGGAATGAAGGTATCTTCCGGAGCTGTTCTGAATATCAACGGAACCCAGGCTGACCAGGTTATCCTTCGTGGAGACAGAAATGATCCTCGTTATGATACGATTCCTAAAAACTGGAATTCTATCAGAATGGAAGCCAATTCTACCCTTAAAATGAACCATGCAAAACTTTTCGGAGGAACAAGAGGGCTTGATATGAGACAGACCAATGCGACAATTACCAATTCTTTTATCCATACATTCTTTGAATACGGAATTTATGCGGTAGGTTCTACGGTGAATGCCAACAACCTGGTGATGAATAACTGCGGCTTATCATGTATCGGAATTTTCCTTGGCGGAAAACACAGCTATACCCATGCTACCATTGCCAACTATTCTGAAACAATGAGCTCTTTTGACAGAACCGGGATTTTTGCAGCCAATGAATGGAAGAATGATGCAGGGCAGACACAGCAGGGAGCTTTACAACTGCTTGACATCAAAAACAGTATTGTGTATTCTGACCGGGATGATGCTATTCATTTTGAACAGACTCCGGGACAGCAATTTGAATTCCTGCTTCAAAATTCATTAATAAAATATACCAGTGCAACGGGATCGGGCTTCACTTTTGACAATAATCCACGAGTGATTCAAACTACCAAAAATACAGATCCACAGTTTGTCAATTATTTTATGGCTAAAATGAATTTAAGAGTAAAACCTGGTTCTCCGGCGCTTGGAAAAGGAAATGCGGCTGTTGCAGCAACGGTCCCTTTTGATATAGTGAACGTATCCAGAACCACTAACCCAACTTTAGGAGCCTATCAATAATGGAAATTACTCAGTTACAGCAGCAGGTAGATGAATGGATAAAAACCATCGGCGTAAGATATTTTAATGAGCTGACCAATATGGCCATGCTGACAGAAGAAGTAGGTGAAGTTGCAAGAATCATTGCCAGAAGGTATGGTGAGCAAAGCGAAAAGGAAAGCGATAAGAATAAAGATCTTGGTGAAGAGCTGGCAGATGTACTTTTTGTAACGCTGTGCCTGGCCAATCAGACCGGAGTCAATCTGCAGGATGCTTTCGACAGAAAAATGAAAATCAAAACTGACCGGGATAAAGACCGGCATCAGAATAATGAAAAATTAAAATAATGATCAATGATGAGTTTTAAATTATTCCTATATTTTTAACTCATCATTTTTTAATGTAGAAAATAATAATGAAGAAGCTGGAAAAATCAAAATTATCAGGAGATAAAACAGTACAGATCAGCGGTTCGAAAAGTATTTCGAATCGTTTATTGATTCTGGAAAGCCTGTTTAGCAATATAAAAATCGGGAACTTATCCAACTCCCAGGATACTCAGTTACTGAAAAAGGCACTATCTGAGAATACAGACGTTGTAGACATTCATCATGCAGGAACCGCAATGCGTTTTCTTACTTCCTACTATTCTATTCAGGAAGGTAAAACGACAATACTTACCGGTTCCGGAAGAATGAAAGAAAGACCCATCAAAAATCTGGTAAGTGCTTTGAGGGATCTTGGAGTAGAAATTGAGTATATGGAAAATGAAGGGTTTCCTCCTTTAAAAATCAGAGGAAGAAAGATCGCTCATACTTCAGTAAATGTTCCTGCGAATATCTCAAGCCAGTTTATCACCTCTCTGCTTCTTATTGCCGGAAAGCTTGAAAACGGATTGCAAATTAATCTTGTAGGTGAAGTGACCTCAAGATCTTATATTGAAATGACACTGGATATTCTGACAAAGTTCGGAATCCGAAGCCGTTTTGAAGGGAATACCATCAAAGTAGAATCTTTCACTCCCGATAATTCAGAGGTGGCACATTATGAAGTGGAAAGTGACTGGAGCTCGGCTTCTTACTTCTACTCTATCTGTGCGTTGGGAAGAAAAACCATTCATCTGAAAAGCTTTTACAAAGAATCAACACAGGGAGATTCTGCAATTGCTGGCATCTACGAGAAATTCTTCGGAATCAAAACTACATTCTCTGAAGATGAACATCAGCTAACGCTGGAACCTCAGCATGATTTTTCTTTTCCGGAAAAAATTGTTCTGGATATGAATAATTGCCCTGATATTGCACAGACTCTTTGTGTAACAGCCGCAGCACTGAAAATTCCTTTTGAGATTTCCGGACTGGGAACGTTAAGGGTAAAGGAAACCGACAGACTTCTTGCCTTATACAATGAACTTCAGAAACTGGGTACTGAAACAGAAATTACAGATCTGACCATTAAATCAATCAGTTTCACAGAGCCACAGGACCATATTTCTATCAAAACCTATCAGGATCACAGAATGGCAATGAGCTTTGCTCCGTTTTGTCTGATTCAAGAACTTACTATTGAGGATGAAGATGTAGTGGAGAAGTCTTATCCAATGTTCTGGGAAGATCTTGAAAGTATACTGACCCATTAATGAATACTATAAAGTGTGGTAATCCGAAGATGATTTGTATTTTCGGGTAACCACATTTAATAATGAATCTGCTTAAAATTATGTCTATTTTTTTTAACCTTAAAGCGAAGCTTGCCTTAATACCCTCAACACCTTGTTATAATCTTAATGTTTCAGTTTAATCAAGTTGAATAATTATGATAAAATCTTTCTTTTCCTTTTTGTTTGTTTTATCTGTTTCAAACTTATATGCTCAGAATCTGAAAAACTTTTCAGTTCCAAAAGGATATAATAAAATTGCAGAAGCAAAAGGTGACCTTGACAAAGATGGAAAAGAGGAAACCATACTGGTATTCGATACAAACATAAAGGCATCAGATGAAAGAAACCTGGAAGGAACAGCCGACTACAAAAGGGTTTTCTATATTCTCAGAAATGAAAACGGCACCCTTACCGTCTGGAAAGAAAATTCCACCGTTCTTTTCTCAAGCGGAACCGGATTTTATCCTTCTGACAATATACTTGAACTCAGCATAAAAAATAACAGCCTTCATATCGGACAAACCTTTTTTACCAATTCCAGACATACTCAGAAATACAAACATACCTTCAGATTTCAGAACGGAGATTTCTATCTGATAGGTTCTCATGACCATTTTGAAGACACCTGTGATTTCAGCTTTACGAATGAAATCAATTTTTCTACAGGTAAAGTTATTGTTGACAGGGAATATTCATCCTGCGACGAAAACGCAAAAATACCAGCAAACTCCCACAAAGAATTTATCCATAAATTCCCGGCTCTAATTAAAATGAATGACTTTATTATCGGGGAACATAAGTTCAGACTTCCCGGTTTGAAGGAGGATTTTGTTTTTTAAGATGGAAGCATGAAGCTGGATGCTCGAAATTATTCTCTGGTAACTACTTATTGATCCATATTTCATAGTAAAATTGTTATTTTTTTGAATACTGAAAGCTTTTCAATATGAGCAGCCTTCCAACTTCCCGACTTTATACCAACTTAATTATCTCTTAAAGTTAAATTAACTCCTTATACTTTGATATATTCTTATTTTTAAGCTGCATTAAAAATAAAAAAACTATGTTCAAACAAAGCATGAAACGTTTCACCAACATTACTCTTGGGGTGGTAACTGCATCTGTCTTCTTCTCCTGTTCCAATGACAGTATGATGGAAAGGGATTCTAATGAAATCAGGACTGCTTCTTTAGCAAAAGCAAACAACAGGGCTTCATTATTACCTGTTTCCCTGAATAACTGGATGTCCGGTCTTCAGGATAATATTTCTATTTCAAAGATCTCTATACCCGGTACTCATGATTCCGGAGCACGTATCGATGCCCCTGTTGTATCAGGTACAGCTAAAACCCAAGACCTCAGCATTGCAGAACAGCTGAATGCCGGTGTACGTTTTCTGGATATCCGCTGCAGACATATTGACAACGCTTTCGCCATTCATCATGGCTCCATTTATCAGAATATGAATTTTGATGACGTATTAAATGCGTGTTATGCATTCCTTCAAAGCAATCCGTCTGAAACAATTATCATGTCTGTAAAAGAAGAATATGATGCTTCCAACACCACCAGAACTTTTGAACAGACCTTTGATTCTTATGTACAGAAAAACCCGTCTAAGTGGGATCTAGGAGCGAATATTCCTACGCTGGGATCTGTAAGAGGCAAGATCAAATTGTTCAGAAGATTCTCCTCGGGAACAACGAAAGGGATCAATGCTTCACCATGGGCCGACAATACAACGTTTGACATCAACAATTCAGGCGTACAGCTAAAAGTACAGGATTATTATAAGGTAACAAACAATGATGACAAATGGAATGGAATCTCCAGTCTGCTTAATGAAGCAAAGAATGATACAAATGGCAAGCTTTTCGTTAATTTCACCAGCGGCTATAAGCCTGGAATCTTCGGTATTCCAAGTATTCCTACGGTATCCAATAATATTAATCCAAGACTTAAAACATTCTTCCAGACCAATACTCAGGGAACATTCGGAATCATGCCGATTGATTTTGTGAATGCTGAACTTTCCCAGTTGATCGTTAACACCAATTTCTAAATTATTATTTGTTAGATTTATTCAAAGGCTGTCTCTTTTTGAGGCAGCCTTTTTATTTTAAAATGAAATTGAGAAAAAAAACTGCTTCGGATTGAAACAGTCTTTCTTTACAAAGTAAAAAAGTGTAAATCAAAAGTTACTTCTGAATTCCGTAAGCTGCCAGTATTTTGTTGAAGATCTCTATATTTTCAAACAGTCCTGTGAACTCTTTTGAATTCGGTCCGTAAGCAAAAACACTTGATGGAATGGAAGTATGGTCATTTGTACTGAAGTTTCCGAATACCCACCCATCTTTGAGACTCCCATCCAAAAGCGTTAAGCCTCCAGTTTCATGATCTCCTACAACTATGACCAATGTTTCTTTATTTTCATCAGCAAACTTCATAGCCTTTCCTACCACATGATCGAAATCCAGTAATTCTGTGACCAGCTGCTCTATATTGTTGCTATGGCCTCCGCCATCTGTCTGCGAAGCTTCAATCATCATAAAGAAGCCTTTTTTATTGCTTTTTAAATCATTTAAAGTGAGATCAAATGCATCAGCAAGCCAGTTTCCCCTTCCATTGGTAACCCTTTGTGAAGCCAAAGGATCAATCACCAGAATGCGGTTATTTATTTTAGTTACCGATTTAAGATCCTGGTAAAGGTCAATTTTCGCTGCTTTGAATTTCTGCAGATTTTCCTGGGATAATCCGCTTGTAGGCCCACCGATCAGAATTTTTGTTTTGGAGGCGGCAAAGTCTTTCAGTATAGGTTCCGAACTGTTTCTGTTATCTGAATGAGCATAGAAGTCTGCAGGAGTAGCATCTGTAACATCTCCTGTAGAAATCAGTCCGGAAACCAGTCCTTTTTCCGCAATAATATCAGGGATTTGTGCCAGTGCTTTTCCCATATTATCAACACCGACAAAAGTGTTTTTGGTTTTTACACCGGTTGCAAATGCTGTAGAACCCGGTGCCGAGTCTGTAATATAGGCATTGGATGAATTGGTTTTGGAAAGTCCTGTGGATTTCATATTGAAAACGTTCAGCTTTCCTTTATTCGCAGTAAAGGCAGCATAATATTGTGGTAAAGAAGTTCCGTCAGGTATAAGAAGGATCACATTCTTTACTTTTTTCTCCACCCCGTCTGTTTTATAGGTAGGCGTATACGTACTGTACTCTTTTGTATTTTTATAAAAGTTTTTCGGAATAGTGTTCATAAATTTTTTAAGATCAGGAATATGATCGGTATTGATATAATCTACTCCTAAATCCATCAGATTTACCCATGCATTCGGAAAGTCCGGAGCTCCGTAAAAACGAACTGGTTTCTGCTGATCATGAGCTTTGTTAACCGCACTTTTAATTTTTGCAGTTTCCTCATCCCTTGGAATTCCTTTCCCATTCCATTTTACCAATCCGGGAAGGTCTGCACTGAACATTCCGATTCTTTTCAGCTGATCTGCCGAATAGTTTTTATCAAGATCTCCGTCAAAATAAAGGTAGCTCGGATAGCTTTTAAAATCTTCCGGCTGAGGACGGCCTCCGGTAATCACAATTTTAATTCCTGAATTTCCGGTGATCTCAGGATACTTTTTTAAAGTATTGACCAAAGCTGCCAATGACGTTTTATAATCCTGTTTAATATCGATCAGCAACTGAAGCTTTTTACCGGCATCAGGATAGATATTTCCTTTATTCAGCTTAATCTGTTTTGAAATATTGTCAAGATAGAGATTCTCTAAGGTTCTGTCTGCGGAAAGCTCTTTTTCGGTATGGGCTACCCAAAGTTTTCCCTTGACCAGAAATACATCTGCCTCTATAGAACCAAAATTGGCATAATAAGCCTGCCAAAAAGGGATCTCCTGCATATAATCATTATGCGAATGTGCATTCCCTACATTGTAATTTAAATAATTCTGTGCCTGGTTTTCGGAAAAAACAGCCAGGGCCAGAACGGCTAAAATTTTTGATAATTTCATTCGTTTATCGTTATATTTTATAGGTCAGATGGAACGACCTATCTCCATACCTTTGAAAAAAGCTATATCATCACAGAGTGTTCTGCAATGATATAGTGGTTTATATATAGATTAAATTTTACCAGCCCTCATTTTGTTTAATGATCCCGTGACTGTTTACGATTTCAGCCTGTGGAACTGCCCAAACATTATGTACAGCCGGATTAAAGTTTCTTGCGGCCCAGACTACCTGCCCATTGATACCATGCAGAGGTTTAGCATAAGCTGCCTGAGCATCTCCCCAACGCACAAGGTCTCTGTGTCTGTCTGCCCATTCTCCTGCCAGTTCGCAACGTCTTTCATGCTTCAGATCTGCCATTGTACATCCGTTTTTCGGAGAAAGACCTGCACGCACTCTGATCATATTGATCTCCTGATCTGCAGATTTCCCCTGCATCAGTAAAGCTTCTGCTTTGATCAGGATAACCTCCGCATAACGCATAATCGGAACGGCAAGGTCTGTACACGGATAATCTCCGTTGGCACTCACGTGGCCGCTGTTCAGCTGATATTTGAAGGCATCCATATATTTATTGAACTGGTATCCGGTAAGAGAATTACTGGAAGCATAGATTCTTTCCTTTCCATTAAAAGTAAACTTATCCCCAATTTTAAGAATGGTAGCACTTCTTCTCTGGTCACCGGTTTCGTATTCATCATACAGTTCTTTTGTCGGCTGGAAATATCCCCATCCGTTATATTCTCCCCAACCTTTGTTTTCAAGCATTACTCCCGGCAGGATACTGCCCCAGGCTGTAAACTTAGGTGTTCCCGGAACAGACCAGATATATTCTGAGCTGTAGTTATTTTCAGCTTTGAAAACATCAGCAAAGTTACCCAATAAAGCTCTGTTTCCTTTGGTCATTACTTCGTTGGCCCAGAATTCTGCGTTATTCCAGTCTTTCATAAACAGATATACTTTTGCTAACAATGCCCATGCTGCCGCTTTATGAGGTCTTCCATAATCTTTTGCAGGAAGCTCTGCCTGGGCAGGTAATAATTCTGCAGCTCTTTTCAGATCATTCACTATGTAAGTGTAATTCTCCATTACGTTGGCTGCTCTTGGAATTGGATTGGGATCCGGATCCTTTGAACGGTCGATAATCGGAACTCCTGCTTTTTCGTTTCCGTAAGAATAGGCAAGTTCAAAATACATTCTGCTGCTCATGAACAAAGCTTCTCCAAGGTATTTGTTTTTAATAGCCTGTGAAGTCTGGATATTGTCAACATTACGGATCACACGGTTAGCCACTCCGATCACATTGTATCTTTTATTCCATTGGGTTTCAAGGTCTCCTGCTGCGATATAATTGCTGCTGAAGTTTTTTGCATTATCTGCTTCACTTTTTGCCCTTCCTGTTACCATATCATCACTGGCATTGATAAACCAGAACAAACCTCTTCCGTAGAATTCTCCGTCAAACAAAGGCTTATACATGGCATTTGCTCCGGTAATCAGATCGTTTTCCGTTTTCCAGAAACTGGCCTCAGTAGGGGTTCCTTCCGGCTGAACATCCAGCTCTCCTGTACAGGATAAAAGCATTACGGATATTCCTGATATTAAAAATATTTTATTGAAAAATTTCATTTTCTTACTTTTTGTTGGTTAAAAATTATAGTCCGATCTCTACTCCAAAGATGAATGAACGTGCCTGAGGATATCTTCCGGTATCTACTCCGTAGGAGTTCATTCCTACTTCAGGATCAAATCCTGTATATTTCGTTATCGTAAACAGGTTGTTAGAAGTCATATAAATTCTCACTTTGTTTACATCCAGTTTTCTATACAATTCTTTTGGTAATGAATATCCGATGGTAAGGTTCTTCAGTCTTAGGTAAGACCCGTCCTCCACATAGAAATCTGATACTTTGGAGTAATTACCACTCGGGTCACCGTGTACCAGCCTTGGAATATCGGTATTGGTGTTCTGAGGAGTCCATGCATTCAGGATATCTCTGTCCATATTATAATTCTGTCCTGTTCCGCCCGGATTCAAGGAAATAAACTTCATTCCGTTGAATATTTTATTACCGTAAACTCCCTGGAAGAATAAGTTCAGATCAAAGTTTTTCCAGGTCATGTTATAAGAAAATCCGTAAGAGAACTTAGGATAAGGACTACCAAGATTGACAAAATCGTTATTATTAAGCACACCAGTATTTCCTTCTTTCTTCAGGAATTTGATATCTCCGGGTTTTGCATTCGGCTGGATAAGGTTTCCGTTGGCATCTTTATAATTATTGATCTCTTCCTGAGTCTGGAAAATTCCTCCGGTCTTATAACCATAGAAAGAATACAGAGGATCACCTACTTTCACGCGGGTTGGTTTCAACACTCCTCTTACCCCATTGTCATTGATAAAGATCTCATCTACATTGGCAAGCTGCTTCACCGTATTTTTTAGTTGACTCATTGTCGCTCCAACTGAGAAAGTAAAATCATCGGAAACTACTTTGTTGTAATTGATCCCCAGCTCATATCCTTTATCCTGGAATAATCCGGCATTCACATACTGATTATTGTACGTTGCCGTACTCGGTAAGCTTACGTTGAAGATCTGATCTTTGGAATTTTTCACGAAGTAGTCAAACTGTAAAGAAAGACTGTTATGAAGAAATGAAGCATCTACCCCGAAGTTGGTCTGCTCAGATTTACCCCATTTCAGATCCGGGTTGGGACGTGTGGTGGCATAATAAGCTATATTCTGAGAAGGATCCTGTCCGAAAATAACGTTGTTATCTCTCGTCATCAAAGGATTTACAGCTTGTGGTGAAATTCCTCCAAGATTCCCAAGAATACCATAACTTCCTCTCAACTTCAGGCTTGAAAGCCATGACATATCCTTCATAAAGTTTTCTTTCGAAACCACCCATGCCCCGGAAACAGCATAATAATTAGCAAATCTGTTTTGTTTGGCTACCAGTGAAGAACCATCGCGTCTTCCCAATAAACTCACGATATACTTTCCTGCATAGTCATAGTTTACCCTTGCCAGATAAGAAACCAAAGACTGTTTGAACCGGTAGCTGGAAACATCTTTATTGGTGTCTGCTGCATTCTGAAGATGTTGGAAAACCTCAGCTTCACTTCGGAAATCATACGATTTTGCTACAAAGCCGTCATCAATCGTTTTCTGGAAAGTAAAACCTCCAAGGAAGTCAAAATTATGCTGTCCTAAAGCTATTTTATAAGTCAGCAACTGTTCTGCAAGTGCTGTAGAAGAATTGTTGGATTGGTATTCCAAATTATTGGTATCAAAAATTTTCCCGACTTCCAGAACTCTGTACGTGAAGTTCTTTACATCTCCCAGTTTAAAAGTCTGTGAGAAGTTGGAACGGAATTTTAAATCTTTGGCCAGCGTAATTTCAGCATAAGGATTGATCAAAATCTCATGAGTAGGATTTCTGATACTGATCCTTTTAAGATAAGCAACAGGATTGATCATATCTCCATATCCACCAGCCACATCAATCGGAAGTCCTGAAAATGCACCACTGGGTGTATATACCGGAACATTCGGCGGATAATACATGGCAGCAACCAAAGCTCCTGTATATCCACTTTTGGTATCGGCTGTATTTCCGTCAGAGTAATTGTAGTACATGTTTTCTCCGATCGTCAGCCAGTCTTTAACTTTATGTTCAGAATTCACTCTGAAATTGTATCGTTTTGCCTGGGTATTCAATAAAATTCCCTCTAGGCTTCTGTGGTTCATCCCTACAAAATATCTGGATTTTTCACTTCCTCCGCTAAGGTTTACATTATATTCCTGAATAGTTCCTGTTCTGAAAATTTCTTTCATCCAGTCTGTTCTGGTAATTCTTCCGTCAGGATACTGATTGGGATTAAAAGCCATCGGTAAGCTTCCCAGTTTTCCGGCATTTTCATAGGCTTTGTACATGACATCCTGGAATTCTGCTGCATTCAGGGATTCTTTCAGCCTCCATGCCTGGTTTACGCCATATTTAACATCAAAATCTACGGTAAGATTTCCCTTCTTTCCTTTTTTAGTGGTAATAAGGATAACCCCTCCGGAGGATCTGGCTCCGTAAATGGCTGCAGAAGCATCTTTCAGTACAGAAATATCCTGAATATCGTTTGGATTGATAGACGGTGTTCCGTTGAAAACTACCCCATCCACTACATACAGAGGAGTTTCTCCGTTGATCCCCCCCAAACCACGGATATTGACCTTAGGTGATCCGTTGGGATCTCCACCCTCATTCACAACAGTTACTCCGGGAGCCTTGCCCTGAAGAACTTCCCCTACTCCGGATAAAGATCTGGAAGTAAGCTTATCCAGTGAAGCCTCCGAAACAGCCCCGGAAACTTTACTTTTTTTCTGCGTTCCGTACCCAACCACGACAATCTCGTCGATGGATTTTTCTTTTAAGCTGTCTTTTTTCTGAGCGAGGAACATCGGTGAAGCTGATATTGCACCAATAAGTAATACCCTACCTGTTAAATAAGTTACAGAGACAGGGATTTTAAATACATTCATGATATCCTTTTTGATTAGGTGCAAAATTAGAACAGCCTGCACCCACCTATCATTAAGGTTTTCTTATGTTTTTATTAAGAAATTTTGGCTTTTTTCAGACACCCTCTACCATAAAACAAAATTAAACAACTGTATTTCAGTAATATATGTAATTAAAAGTAATCATTCCTCAAATATTGTATGCATGGTTGAGATTAAGTTTACTTTAAGTTTATGCAAAACAGAAAAACAAATGAAGAAAACGTTAAAATTATTTCAGGAATAATAAATAACTGAGTTCATTTTTCTTTTTTTACATTTGCTGAAAATAGATTTTACTTTTGAACAAAGACATTTAAAAAACGTCTCTTTGACATCAGAAGAAAAATAAAACATTAAACATCATACGAATTCAATGACCATCATTATTACAGGAACCTCATCAGGAATCGGGTTTGCATTGGCAGAATATTTTGGTAAAAAAGGACATAAAGTATATGGCCTGAGCCGGAAGCATACAGAAAGTAAATACTTCAAATCCATACCTACGGATGTAACAGATAATACCGCTGTACAGAATGCCGTTGCGGAGGTTTTAAAAACAGAAAGCAAAATTGATGTTCTGATCAACAATGCCGGAATGGGAATGGTAGGCGCAGTAGAAGATTCTACGAAAGAAGATATTTTAAAATTGTTCAGCCTGAACCTTGCCGGACCTGTACAGATGATGAGTGCTGTCCTTCCGAACATGCGTGCGCATAAATTTGGAAAGATCATTAATGTTTCCAGCATCGGAAGTGAAATGGGTCTTCCTTTCCGTGGATTTTATTCAGCGTCAAAATCGGCATTGGATAAAGTAACCGAAGCAATGAGATATGAAGTATATCCATGGAATATCGACGTTTGCTCTCTGCATCTTGGAGATATAAAAACCAATATAGCAGACAACCGAGTGATTGCACAGGTTTCCCAGCCTTACAAAAACGTTTTTGACAAAGTATATGCTTTGATGAACTCCCACGTAAATGACGGAACTGATCCTTTGGAAGTAGCAGAATACGTTGAAAAACTTTTAGCAAAAGATAAATGGAAAGCTCATTATTATTTTGGTAAATTCGGGCAGAAAATCGGGGTTCCTTTGAAATGGATTCTTCCGCAGGGAACTTATGAGAATTTGATGAAAAAATATAATAAACTGGATAAAAATTAGTTGATTGATAAGGCGCATTGTCATTCTGAACACTGACTGAAAGTCTGCGGACATAGTTCAGAAGTGCAGTGAAGAATCTTTTTACTGAAGATTTCAATTCCCTTAACATTCATAATGATAAATTGAAACTGTTTCTGAAAATATTTTTTGTACTGTTCTGCGTTTTTACACAAGCGCAGAAGAAGCAGTATTGGCTGATTGATACAGAAACCAAGATCAGAAAAAAAGTAAAAGATTCTACCTCTGCAGTAAAATTCCTGGATTCATTAGCACAGAATAACTATTTCTTTACCAGACTGAAAGACGTAAAAGTAAAGGGAGACAGTACTGAAATTTTCTATGATAAAGGAAAGAACTTTAATGAAACTTATGTAAACCTCACAGATTCTCTCGTTCAGAAACTGAAAATTCAGAAAGATTTTTTCACTAAAAATTTAGATTCCACCAAAAAAAGTATCAACAAGACGTATATTGATGAGGGCTATTCTTTCAGCAGAATCAAATCTAAATATAAAGGTCAGAAAAACGGCTATCCGATCGTAGAACTTGACATCAATAAAAACGATAAAAGAACGATCAACGGATTTGTAGTAAAAGGATATGAAAAAGTTCCCAAACGATTTATTAAAAACCTTGAAAAGGAATTTAAAGGCAAAAATTATGATGACAAAAACCTTTTAGCCATCAATAAAACCTTCCAGAGCCATCCTTTTTTAACGCTGGAACGGCAGCCGCAAACTCTGTTCACAAAAGATTCCACCAGCATTTTTCTGTTCCTGGAAAAGAAAAAGACCAATACTTTTGACGGGGTAATCGGTTTCGGGAACGATAAAACTTCCAAGTTTACCTTAAACGGAACGATGAATGTGAATTTCAGGAATATGTTCAACGGTTTTGAAACCGTCAATTTATACTGGCAGAGAAACCCGGATAAAGGACAGACTTTCGATCTCCAGGTGGATATTCCGTACCTGTTCAAATCCAATGTCGGGATGAATGCGAAAGTGAATATCTACAGGCAGGATTCTACGTTTGCCAATGTGAAGTTCCTTCCTGCTTTCTATTATCACATCAATAACCGGAACAAAATAGGTTTAAGAGGAACCCTGGAAAGCTCTACCATTATTGACTCCTTATACGTTCAGGGGAAAGACTATAACAAAAAAGGGATCGGGGTATGGTTTGAAATGACGGAACCTACCGATATTGATCTTTTCCTTTATAAGACAAGGATCAATGCAGGATATGATTTTTTGACAACCACCTATTCTAAAGATAATATCAAAGCTAATCAAAACCAGTTTTATTTCTTTGGGGAACACAATTATCATATTTCCGGAAACCATTTCCTGAATATTAAAGGGGAAGGAGCCATGATGGATTCAAAAATAGAATTCTCCACCAATGAATTATACCGTTTCGGAGGGTGGAATTCCATGCGTGGATTCAATGAAAACTCGCTCGCCGCCGACTTCTATTATTATGGAAGCCTGGAATACCGGTATCTTATCGGTAATCAGGCCTTCTTCGATGTCTTCGGGCAATATGGACAGCTCAATAATAAATCTTTGAATGTAAGACCTAAACTTTACAGTGTCGGGCTTGGTTTCAATTTCTTTATTCCTATCGGCCTGATGAGCTTCCAGCTGTCTAACGGTAATGAATTTGGAAATCCTTTCAAATTTAATGATACAAAAATCCACTGGGGAATTCTGAGCAGGTTTTAGAAATAGAAAGGAAGAGGGAAGCTGGAGGCCGGAAGTTATCGAAGTCACTGTTTTACTATCCTGTTATTTCTATAGAAAGATTTTCTTCAAAAACTTATTACTGAGGGCTTCAAGAACTTGACAACACCGCAATAACTTCCTGCCTCCCTCTTCAGCGCTGTCTAACGGTAATGAATTGGAAAGTCCTTTTAAGTTTAATGATACAAAAATCCACTGGGGAATTCTGAGCAGGTTTTAGAAATAGAAAGGAAGAGGGAAGCTGGAGGCCGGAAGTTATCGAAGTCACTGTTTTA